>NZ_JBEPKJ010000002.1:0-446603 GCF_040544635.1 Variovorax paradoxus | reverse complement strand
GGCACCTACTCGGTCATTCCCCGCATGTGGGGCGGCCACACCACGCCGGACGAGCTGCGGCGCATC
Organism: Variovorax paradoxus; assembly: GCF_040544635.1. GTDB lineage: Bacteria > Pseudomonadota > Gammaproteobacteria > Burkholderiales > Burkholderiaceae_C > Variovorax > Variovorax paradoxus_R. The sequence goes on along the minus strand of NZ_JBEPKJ010000002.1, from coordinate 446,537 downwards.
GCGGATGCGGCGGACAAGTACAAGATCCCGACGGTGAAGGTCACGGGCGGCCAGCGCATCGACCTGCTGGGGGTGAAGAAGGAAGACCTGGAAGGGGTGTGGAAGGACATTGGCATGCCCTCGGGCTTTGCCTATGCCAAGAGCCTGCGCACGGTGAAGACCTGCGTGGGCAGCGAGTGGTGCCGCTTCGGCACGCAGGATTCCACCCAGATGGGCAAGGACCTGGAGCGGGCGCTGTGGGCGATGTATTCGCCGCACAAGGTCAAGCTGGCGGTCTCGGGCTGCCCGCGCAACTGCGCGGAGGCGGGGATCAAGGACGTGGGGGTGATCGGGGTGGATTCGGGCTGGGAGCTGTACGTGGGGGGCAACGGCGGCATCAAGACGGAGGTGGCGCAGTTCCTGGTGAAGGTGAAGACGGCGGCCGAGGTGATGGAGTACTCGGGTGCGTTCCTGCAGCTGTACCGCGAGGAAGGCTGGTACCTGGAGCGCACGGTGCACTACATCGGGCGGGTGGGGCTGGACTATGTGAAGAAGAAGATCCTGGAGGACGAGGCCGGCCGCAAGGCGCTGTGGGAGCGGCTGCAGTTCGCGCTGGATGGGGAGCCCGATCCCTGGTTCGAGTCGAGCCAGGCGCAGGTGGATGTGCGGCAGTTCACGCCGGTGGCCGTCGTGGACGATGTGACTCAGGCAGCCTGAAAGGAGCAACAACCATGAACAACAACGAATGGAAAGTGATCTGCCGCGTCGAGGACATCCCGGTGCTGGGTGCACGCCGCGTGGCGCGTCCGGTGGGCGTGGACGTGGCGGTGTTCCGCAATGCCGAGGACCAGGTGTTCGCGCTGCTGGACCGGTGCCCGCACAAGGGCGGGCCGCTCTCCCAGGGCATCGTGTTCGGCACCAGCGTGGCCTGCCCGCTGCACAACTGGGCCATCGGGCTCGATGACGGGTGTGCGAAGTCGCCCGACGAGGGGTGCACGCCGAAGTTCGCGGTCAAGGTGACCGAAGGCGTGGTGCATCTGGATTCGAACGAGCTCGCCACGCATGCGGTCGAGCTCGAGCGCCCCGTTGCAGGACCTGCGAACCGCGCCTGCCTTCAGGCCGAAGACGCATCCGCCTGAGACGACAGACGAAACATGAGCCTCACTCTTACTTCCTCTTCATCCTCGGGTGGCGATCGCGACCCGGGCATGCCGCTCGCGCACGGCCGCTGCACGCTCGTCGGCGCCGGCCCGGGCGACCCGGAACTGCTCACGATCAAGGCGCTCAAGGCCATCCAGTCGGCCACCGTGCTGCTCGTCGACGACCTGGTCAGCGACGAGATCGTCGCCATGGCGCAGCCCGGTGCGCGCGTGATCCATGTGGGCAAGCGCGGCGGCTGCAAGAGCACGCCGCAGAGCTTCATCGAGCGGCTGATGATCATGGCCGTGCGCGAAGGCGAGCATGTGGTGCGGCTCAAGGGCGGCGACCCCTTCATCTTCGGCCGCGGCGGCGAAGAGGTCGAGCACCTGGCGCAGGCCGGCATCCATGTCGAGGTGGTGAACGGCATCACCTCCGGGCTGGCCGGACTGACCTCGCTCGGCGTGCCGCTGACGCACCGCGACCATGCACAGGGCGTCGTCTTCATTACCGGGCATGCCAAGCCCGGTTCGCCGGGCACCGACTGGCACGCGCTGGCCGCCACGGCGCACGCCGCGCGGTTGACGCTGGTCATCTACATGGGCGTGTCGGGCGCGGGGCGCATTCAGAACGAGCTGCTGAGCGGCCTGCCGCCGTCAACCCCGATCGTGGTGGTGCAGAACGCCAGCCTGCCGAACCAGCGGCACGCCGTTGGAACGCTTGCGACGCTGGAGCGCACGATTGCCGACAACGGCCTGTGCAGCCCTTCGATCATCGTGGTCGGCGATGTCCTGCAAGGACTGGCCGCCGCGGCGTCTTCCGCGCATCTTGCGCTGGAGAAGGCAGCCTGAGGCTTCGGCCTCCCCTCGCCTATTTTTCTTTCAGTTTTTTCATCGAACCAAAGTAACGCCATGGCCTATTTGCAGCCTTCCGAATTCGTCACCAAGATGGTGGATGCCGGTGAATCCAAGATCTTCATGTCCACGCGGGACACGCTCATCCGCTCTTTCATGGCGGGCGCGATCCTGGCGCTGGCCGCCGTGTTCGCAGTGACCATCAACGTGCAGACCGGCTACTCGATCATCGGGGCCATCCTGTTCCCGGTCGGCTTCTGCATCCTTTACCTGCTCGGCTTCGACCTGCTGACCGGCGTGTTCGTGCTGACGCCGCTCGCGCTCATCGACAAGCGGCCCGGCGTCACCATCGGCGGCGTGCTGCGCAACTGGGGGCTGGTGTTCGTCGGCAACTTTCTCGGCGCGTTCACCGTGGCCGTGCTGATGGCCATCGTCTTCACCTTCGGCTTCACGAGCCCGCCCGACAAGGTCGGCCAGGTGATCGCCACCATCGGCGAGGCGCGCACGGTGGGCTACTCCGACCACGGCGCCGCGGGCATGCTCACGCTCTTCGTGCGCGGCATGCTGTGCAACTGGATGGTGTCGACCGGTGTGGTGGGCGCGATGATCTCGACGTCGGTGACCGGCAAGGTGCTTGCCATGTGGATGCCGATCATGGTGTTCTTCTTCATGGTGTTCGAACACTCGGTGGTCAACATGTTCCTGTTTCCGTCGGCACTGCTCATGGGCGGCAACTTCTCGATCATGGACTACATCATCTGGAACGAAATCCCGACCGTGCTGGGCAACCTCATCGGCGGCCTCTCGTTCACCGGGCTGACGCTGTACGCCACGCACGTGAAAACGGGCCCCAAGCGCGTGGTCCGCTAAGCAAGGCCCGACCGCTCGCCGCCGGTGACGATGCGCTCCGCACTCGCGGTCTCGATCGGCCAGCACTCCGACAAAGGGCGCAAGGAAACCAACCAGGATTTCCACGGCGCCGCCCTGCCGGAGGGGTCGGTTCGCAATGCCAAGGGCGTAGCAATTGCCATCGCCGACGGCATCAGCAGCAGCGACGTGAGCCATGTGGCCAGCGAGTCGGCGGTCAGGAGCTTTCTGACCGACTACTACTGCACCTCGGACGCATGGAGCGTGAGCCGCTCGGCACAGCGGGTGCTCACGGCCGCCAACGCCTGGCTGCACGCGCAAACCCAGAGCGGCGGCGGCCGATTCGACAAGGACCGCGGCTACGTCTGCACCTTCAGCGCCCTGGTCATCCGGTCGACCACCGCGCATGTCTTTCATGTGGGCGACACGCGCGTCTACCGCTGGCATGCGGAGGCGCTCGAGCAACTGACCGAAGACCACCGGGTTTCGGTGGGCGGCGGACAAAGCTACCTTGGCCGCGCGCTGGGCGTGGGGCCGCATGTGGAAATCGACTACCGCGCCATTCCCGTCGAGCAAGGCGATGTCTTCCTGCTGACTTCGGATGGCGTTCACGAACATGTCGACGCCGCGGTCATCAAGGCCGCGCTGGATGCCCACTCCCGCGATCTGGACGCCGCGGCAAGAAGCATTGCCGAGGAAGCCCATCGCCGCGGCAGCCCCGACAACCTGACGGTCCAGATCGTCAGGGTCGACGCCCTGCCCGATGGCGACGTCAACGAACTGCACGCACAACGCGCCGCGCTGCAGCTACCGCCGATTCTCGAGGCGCGCATGCGCTTCGACGGCTACACCATCGTGCGCGACCTGCACCGCAGCCATCGCAGCCACATCTACCTGGCGACCGACGACGACACCGGGCAACGCGTGGTGCTCAAGACCCCTTCGGTCGATCTGCAGAACGACGAAGCCCACCTGGACCGCTTTCTGCTCGAAGAGTGGGTGGCGCGGCGCATCGACAGCGCGCACGTGCTCAAGCCGCACGCCACCCACCGCAAGCGGAGCCACCTCTACGTTGCGATGGAGTTCGTCGAGGGGCAGACGCTGGCGCAGTGGATGGTCGACAACCCGCGGCCTAGCCTCGAATCGGTGCGCGGCATCGTCGAGCAGCTTGCGAAAGGCCTGCAGGCCTTTCACCGCCTGGAAATGCTGCACCAGGACTTGCGGCCCGAGAACATCATGATCGACCGAACGGGCACGGTGCGCATCATCGACTTCGGCTCCACCTGGGTGGCCGGCCTGGACGACAGCACGCTGGCCGCGCCGAACGAGATACTGGGCACCGTGCAGTACACGGCGCCCGAATACTTTCTGGGCGAAGGCGGATCGGCGAGGTCCGACCTGTTCTCGCTGGCCGTCATCGTCTACCAGATGCTGACCGGGCGGCTGCCCTACGGCGCGGAGGCTGCACGTATCCGCACACGGGCAGACCAGCGCAATCTGCAGTACAGGTCCGCACTGGACGCGCAGCGAGCCATTCCGGCCTGGATAGACGAAGTGCTGCGAAAGGCGCTCAACCCCAACCCGCTCAAGCGCTACGAAGTGCTTTCAGAGTTTGTGCAGGACCTGCGGCAGCCCCACCCGGATTTTTTGAACAGCCGCGGCACACCGCTGGTCGAGAAGAACCCGGTGATCTTCTGGAAATGCACGACCTTGCTGCTGGGCATTGCGGTGGTCGTGCTGCTCGGCGTGCTCAGCCAGCAAGGCTGAGTGTTGATTTTCAAAAACTCGGCTGGCAAGCATCCTACGTAATCCGTCAGTCCAGCCGTACGACCTTCCAATCGCGCGCGGTTAGTTTTGCCCCAGGCGCCAGCGGGCCGCTGACTTTTTTTGTTTAAGCCAATATGTTCAGAACAATCCTGGGAGTTGCGGCAAGCCCTTTGGTGGCAATCGCCCTGTTTTGCGCTGGCATCCTCGCGGCGGCAATGCACTTGCTTGCCTTGCCAGCGCTGTATCTGTGGGAGCGCCATCTGGAGCAAAGGCCTCTCGCGAGCAAGCGAGATCGCGACAAAAGCCCGGATTGACTCGGGGAATCGAACCGGAACATGAGTTCGTATGCCTCTCCCGCCTTTGTCGCGTCCGGCCACGGCGCACCGTCCTTCAGGCGGTTCCTCCGCACGCCTGCAGGCCGCCGCTTCCAAACTGGTGCACGATTTCTGGAACTCCAGGGTCAACAGCCATGACAGACGACAGCACACCCATTTCCGACGGGCACTCCCTTGAATACCGCGGGTTCCGCTTTGAGCTTCGCGCGGAGCCCGTGCCCGGCGGCTATCAGCCCATCGTTGTTGTTGTCCGCACACCTGCGGATGAGGAAGAGACACAACTGCCCAACGACACGGAAGAGATCGTGTATGGGACCGAGGCTGAGGCAACCCGGCATGCAGAGCAGCAGGCAATGCGCTGGGTACATGACCGCACGGGCGACGCGCAAGCGCAGTTCTAAGGCGCAACAGACATCGTCCGCTGCAACCGGTTGCTAGCCGCGCTCGCGCCGGTAATGCATGGCGACCGCGCCGTTGCCAAGCGGCTTCGCCGAGACCAGTTCAAGCCGTCGGGTGTTGGGCAACCCGCTCTGGTACAGGGTCGGGCCGTGGCCGGCGATCCTGGGGTGAACGAGGAATTTGTACTCGTCGATCAGATCCAGCCGGTCCAGCTCGGTCGCGAGCTTGCCGCTACCGAGGAGCACGCCGGCCGGGGTCGCGTCCTTGAGCTTTTGCACGCCCGAGCGCAAGTCGCCGGCGATGCGGTGGCTGTTGGTCCACGGGAAGTCCGTTCGCGTCGACGACACGACGTACTTCGGCTTGGTCTCCAGCTTGGCCGCCCATTCGCGCACGGAGGGCGGCGCCTCCACATCACCGCGTGCGACCGCGGGCCAGTAGCTCTCCATCATCTCGTAGGTGGCGCGGCCCCACAGCATCGCCCCTCCCTCGTCCATGAGGCGGGTGAAGAAGGCGTGCGTCTCGTCGTCGGCGATTCCCTCCTGGTGGTCGACGCAGCCGTCCAGGGTGACGTTGAGGCTGAAGGTCAGAAGTCCCATGCGAGTCTTCTCCGAGTTGGGCGGTCCGCTGGACTGTCGCTTGTCGACGAATACTTCGTCGGTCTGCTGGAACGGACAGCCTCGTCAAGACGACGCGGGCCTCAGCCCGCCCATTTGCCAAGTCAGTTCGCCGCGAAGCAGTACATCAGCCCGGCGCTGCCGCTCATTTTGAGTTGGTCGACGCTGCAGCCGCGCGTACCGTGCGAAGAGTTCCACGAAGCATTGGCTACGGGATCGGGATTGGTGCCCTTGCGGTCATGGTGACCCACGATGGCGGAGCCGCCGTCGCTTTGGGTCCAATTGCCGCATGTGGTGTCCTTGCCCGGATCGGCCACGGCCAGGGTGCCGTCAGGGCGCGAGCCGGTGAGGATGTCGTGGCGGTTCACGGGATCGCCGGCGCCGGAGACAACCTCGCCCTTCTCGGTCAGCGAGGTGTCCTTGCCGACCTTGGCGTTGGCGCTGTGCAGGTCGGCCACGCTGGTGGCGATGACCACTCCCTTGGCATTGGTCCAAGGACCCGTGCCGATCCGGTCGCGCGCATTGACGGCCGGCTGCCCGCTCGCGGCAGCAGTGCTCAAATAAGCACGCCACGTTTTGTTGCCCACCCCCGCACTCGTGGCCAGCGACTGGCAGAAGCGGTCGGCTCCGGCCAAACCTCCGAGGTCGCCGCCCTTGCCGGGGTTGACGCTGGTGATGAAGAAGCTCATGGATTTGCCGCCCGATGAACCCATGGCGCCGCAACCGATGATCAGTGCGGTGGCTGCGACGGCGGCACCAGCGGAAAGAAGTAAGCGACTGGACATGAGAAGACTCCTGGCAGTGTTGGAGCCGGGAGGCTACCGCACCGTCGTGTCAGCGGCAACCCGAGCCGGCCCTCATGCGGCCTGCTTCCACTCCCGCGGCGACAGGCCGCTTTGCGCCTTGAATGCGCGCGACAACGCGGCTTCGCTTCCATAGCCGACCTCTTGCGCAATGAGCTTGAGCGGGCGCCCCTGGCGCAACGCCTGCTGCGCGAGGCCGACGCGCCAGCGCTGCAGATAGACCCCCGGCGTGCACCCCACGGTATCGCGGAACTGGGTGGCAAAGACGCTGCGCGACATGCCCGCCTCGGCGGCGAGCGCGTCGAGCGTCCATTCGAGCGCGGGCTTCTCGTGCATGGCCACCACGGCGTTGCGCAAGCGCGGATGCGACAGCCCCGCGAGCAGGCCCGCTCGGGTTTGCCCCTGCTCCATCAGGTGCCGGAGCACGTGGATGAGCACGACGTCGAACAGACGGTTCAGCAGCACCTGCTTGCCGCAGCGCTGCTCGAAGGCTTCTTCGAACAGCAGTTCCAGAACGCCCTGTGTGCCGTCGATTTCTTCCAGCGGCAGGCAGACGAACGCCGGCAGCGCGGCCAGGATCGGGTTCGCGGCACCGCCTTCGAATTGCAGGTGCGCGCACGCAAAGTCGGCGCCGTGCGCCACGTCGGTGATGAACCGGTGCGCCATCGGCCGCGGGTACAGCAGAAGGCTCGGCCGCTCGATGCGCAGTACCTCGGCGCCGCCGTGGCTCACGCCCACCTCGCCGCGGCGCACCAGATGCAGTTGGCCGGTCGCGCCCTCCCCGTCCAGGTCGTTGATTCCGCACAGCGCGCCGGTATGGAACACCCGCGCGGTGACGGAAAAGTGCGTGAGCAAGGCTTCGAGCCGATCGGCCATGAAATACTCCAAGTCAAGTTATCAGGACTTTTTATCACCAATCGTTTCGCCACACACGTAAAGTTCGTTCTGTCGATTCCGACCTGAAACCTCAACCCGAATCAAAGGAAAGAAACATGAACGCCGTTACCCGCATCTTCGCCGTGGCCGCCCTGGCTGTTGCCGCCAATGCAGTGTTCGCCGCCGACAAGTCGGCCGTTCGCCAGCCGGCCGCCGCAGTGGCAAAGACCGCGAGCTACATCACCACCAAGGACGGCGTGCAGCTCTACTACAAGGACTGGGGCCCGAGGAACGGCCCGGTCGTCACTTTCAGCCACGGCTGGCCGCTGAGCTCGGACAGCTGGGAATCGCAAATGATCTTCCTCGCCTCGAAGGGCTACCGCGTGATTGCGCATGACCGCCGCGGCCATGGCCGCTCGAGCCAGCCTTGGGAAGGCAACGACATGGACCACTACGCCGACGACCTGGCGACGGTGATCAACACGCTCGGCGTGAAGGACGTGACGCTGGTCGGCTTCTCCACCGGCGGCGGCGAGGTGGCGCGCTACATCGGCCGCCACGGCACCAGCCGCGTCAAGAAGGCGGCGCTGGTGAGCGCGGTTCCCCCGCTGATGCTGAAGACCGAGAAGAATCCGGGTGGCCTCCCCATCGAGGTGTTCGACGGCATCCGCAAGGGCGAGCTGGAGAACCGCTCGCAGCTGTATCTCGACATTGCCTCGGGTCCGTTCTTCGGCTTCAACCGGCCGGGCGCCAAGGTGTCGCAGGGCTCCATCCAGTCGTTCTGGGCACAGGGCATGCAAGCCGGCCACAAGAACACCTATGACTCGATTGCGGCCTTCTCGGCCACCGACTTCACCGAAGACCTGAAGCGCTTCGACGTGCCGACCTTGGTGGTGCACGGTGACGACGATCAGATCGTGCCGATCGACGCCTCCGGCCGCGCTTCCGCCAAGCTGATCAAGAACGCGAAGCTGATCGTCTATGCGGGCGCACCGCACGGGCTCGCCGACACGCACAAGGACCGGCTCAACAACGACCTGCTGAATTTCATCAAGGAATAAGCGGGCACGCGGCAAGCCTCGCCGCGGAACCAACGGCCTCCTCGCATGGCGACATGCGCCAGGAGGCCGTACCGCTTGCAAGGGCCGCCGGGGCAAGCCGGCCGCTCAGCGAATGCCCAGCGCGTGGTCCAGCGAAAGACGCCCGGCCCCGCGGCCCACCAAATAAAGCATGAGCGCGGCCCACGAGAGGTGCGTCGGCCATGCGTCCGGGTAGACGAAGACCTGGATCACCAATGTCATACCCAGCAACGCCAGCGCCGAGAAGCGTGTGAAGAGGCCCAGCACCAGCAGCAAGGGGAACAGATGCTCCGCATAGGCCGCAAGGTGCGCCGCAATTTCAGGTGGCACGAACGGCAGTTTGTATTCGGTGCGGAACAGCTCGTAGGCACTGTCGGTCAGCGTGAGAAAACCTTCGACCTTGGTTCGGCCGGAATAAAAGAAGATCGCGGCAACGGCGACGCGCGTGGCCAGTGCGAGCGCGTCGTGCGTCACGATGCGCGTGAGCCGTTCGGCCGCCGCGTTCCACTGCGCGCGAAGGCCGCGAAGGCCGCGAAGGCCGCGAGGGTTGCCATTTGCGATCGGCTCTGCGGAGGACTGAAGATTTGTTCTCATGGTGCTCTTTCGTCTGATGCGAGCTGTGTAGAAGGGTCGGCGAACGCACCGGCGCGCAGCAGGGTCGCAAAGGTGGCGGCAAGGTCCGCCTCCGGGTCGGCAGCCGATGCGCGTTCCGCTGCCTGCGGGAGAGTTGCTCCGCCTGCACAGGCATCGAGAAAGACGCAGCCGGCTTTGGTGATCTCTTGCCAGTCCACGGCGTCTTGAGGCCGGGTCAGCAGTGCGCCCTCGCCCTTCCACGCGAGCTCTTCGGTGGCTTCGCCTGGCCTGCGATTGCGCTCCCAGATGCTGTAGACCGGCTGATCGCCGAACCACAGCCATCGCGCCGTCGGATGAGGGCTGAGCGACAGGGCCGCCATCTGCTCCGGCGTGCGGCGGGCGACCCATGCGGCATCGGCGGCGGGTGAATCCTGTGCGGCATGCGACTCGCGCCAGAGGGTGTCGAGCTGCGCCACGCCGGGCAGGTAGACCAGTTCAGCGGCAGGCTCGAAGCCGCGCAGAAAATCGGCAAAGCCGTCGCCGTAGTGCAGAAGGCGTCCGTCTCGCGGCGCTTCGGCACTCACGTAGAGCGCAGCGGCGGCACGAAACCACTCGCTGCCCACCAGCCGCGCCACCGCCGGAAAGTTGGCTTCCAACGCATCGATGCAAGCCTTCATCACCGTGTTGCGGTACACCGCGAAGGCGGGTTGCATCGCGAGCTCCCGCACCACAGGGTCCACCGTCTCGGGGGGCGCGAACAAGGCTTGCGCGAAGGCTTGCTGAAATCGGCCGTGCGGCGTGTTCATGCCGTGGCCTCTTGCGTCGTGGTGCGCGCGACTTCGGCGGCGGCCTGTTCGCGCTCGGTCATCAGTTCGTCGAAGGCCGGCACATTGCCGTCGCGCTCGATCAGCGTGGGCCGGGCACCGGCGCGTTCGATAAAGCGCCGATACAGTTGCCAGACTTGCGGCGAAATGGGCGCGTCGTGCGAATCGATCAGCAGCGCATCGCCCAGGGTCGGGTCGGCGGCATGGCCCGCAAGATGAATCTCGCTGACCGGCGCCTGCGGAAACCGGTCGATCCAGTCGGCGGCTGAAAAACCCAGGTTGCGGGCGGACACGTACACGTTGTTGATGTCGAGCAGCAGCTTGCAGCCGGTGCGCTGTGTCAGCTCGTGAAGAAAGTCGATCTCGTCCCATTCATGCCCGTCGATGCGCAGGTAGTGAGACGGGTTTTCGATGGCGATTGCGGTGCCCAGCGCGTCCTGGGTGCGCGCCACATTGGCCGTAATGCGGTGCAGCGCGGCGGTGCTGCGCGGAAACGGCAGCAGATCGGGAAAGTACTGGCCGTTCCATGCGGACCACGCCAGATGCTCGGAAACCAGCGCCGGCTGGATGCGCCGGACCAGCGCCGCCAGGCGTTGAAGATGCGCCGCGTCCGGTTCTGCGTCGCCCGCGAGCGAGAGCGAGACACCGTGCAGCGACACCGGACGGCGGGAGCGAATCGCTTCCAGCCATCCGAGCCGCGGGCCGCCGGCCACCATGTAGTTCTCGGGATGCACCTCGAACCACAGGCCCTCGACGCGCGCGCCGAGCGCGCGCTCGTAGTGCTCCGGCTTCAGGCCGACGCCGGCCGTGAGGGTATCGGGCATGGCGACGCAGCGGCCGAGGTCGATCAGGACTTGATCGGCGCCAGCGAACCCATGCCCTTGGGCGTCTTGATCGTGGCGCAGGTGCCGGCCGGCACGTTCTTCCAGGCGTTGCCCTGGTAGTCCACCTTCGAAGTGCCGGCGCAGGTGGTGCCGGGACCGGCGGCGCAGTCGTTCTTGCCTGCCATCGAAACGCCGTAGCACTTCTCCATTACGGCCATTTTGTCGGCCATCGGTTTGTCTTGCGCAATGGCGGAACCGGCGGCAAGGGCGCCCAGTGCAAGGGCGGTAATGGCGAGAGAACGGTTGATCATGGATGAGCTCCGAAGATGGTTGAACATTTGCAACCGCGCCGGAATGCGCGGTTATTTGCTAGTTCGCCACTTCGGAAGCCGGGGTTACAGCGCTCCGCTCGATCGGCAAAAAATTTTTCGCGCGCGAAAACTCAGGCGCCGAACCAATCGCGGGCAGACCTTCCCTGGTCGGGCCCGAGCATCGAGAAGCCGCCGTCGACGGGAATGTCGGCACCGGTCACAAAGCGCGCGGCATCCGAGCACAGAAAGAGCACCACTTGCGCCACGTCGTCCGGGTCTCCCGCCCGTCCCAGCGGATGCAGGGGTGCCGCCATGCGGTCGGCATGCGCCCGGTCGCCGCCGGCCATGCGGCTCAATGCGTCAGACCAGGTCCATCCGGGCGACACCGAGTTCACGCGCACGCCGCGTGGCGCCAGCGTAGCGGCCTGGTTGCGCGTGAGCTGCAGGATGGCGGCCTTGCCCGCGGGATAGAGCGCACGGTTCGCGGTGCCGAACTTGCCACCGACGCTGCCCATGTTGACGATGGCGCCGCGCTGCGCGGCCAGCGCATCCGCGGCCTTTTGCACCAGCACCGCGCCGGACACCAGGTTGACGTCGAGCGCGCGCAGCCACTCGTCGCGTGTCGCCGCCATGCCGTTGTCGCCATAGACCACGGCGTTGTTGATAAGAAAGTCGATGCGGCCTTCGGTGGCGAGCACATCGGCCAAGAGCGCATCCAGCGCCGCATCGGATGCGATGTCGCAAGCCACGAAGCGGCGGCGGCTTCCAAGTTCGGCCTGCAGCGCCTCGCCCCGCACGGCATCGATGTCGACAGCCAGCACCTGTGCGCCGGCTTGCACGAAGGCACGAACGATGGCGCTCCCGAGCATGGCGGCCGCGCCGGTGACGATGGCAACCTTGCCTTGCAGACTCATGGCGTGCCTTTCGGTTCTTTCATCTCCCAGGGACCTTCATTGTTCTTCATGCGTGCAATCGCTTCATCGACGAGCATCACTTCTGCAAGCATCGCCAGCGTCTCCAGGCTGGCCGCGTGCAGGTGCGGTTGCGCGGTGCTGCAGGCATCGGCCACCACCGCCACGTCATAACCCAGGTCGCTGGCGTGCCGCGCACCGTGCTCGACCACATGGTTCGTCGCAATGCCCGCCACGTACAGCCGAGTGGCACCGGTGCTGCGCACCGCCTCTTCGAGGCCACTGGCCCAGAAGGGATTGTTGCGCTTGTGGGTGACGACCGCTTCGCCGGGCAGCGGTGCCAGCTCGGTGTAAAACTCAGCGCCCCACTGCCCGTCGAGCACGGCGCCGGTTTCGGCCACGCGGCGGAACAGCGTGCTGTTGCGCAGGCAATCCGCATACCCAGGCGCGAAGGCAATGCGAACGAAGATGACCGGCACACCGCTCGCGCGTGCGCCGGCAATCAGGCGCGCGGCAGATGCGATCAGGCACGGACGGGCGGGGTCGTCGGCGGCGACGCCCACCCGCACCTTGCCGTCCGCGTGCAGCACGTCGTTCTGATAGTGCATGGCCAGCAGCGCGGCTTGAGTCACATGAACACCTGCAAGGCTTCGTGCGGCGCGTCGCAGTCGACGAGGTCGACGCGCTTCATCTCGATGCGCCAATTGTTTCCGTCGCGGCGCAGGGTGTGCAGCACGCTGCCGCCGAAGGCGCGTTGCTCGGTCTTGCGCCATTCGAGCAGGTGAAAGGTCGAGCGCACCACGCAGCCGGTTTCGCTGCGCGACTCGAGCGAGATGTTGCCCAGCACGTGCACGGTGCGGGTCGGCGGCTGCTGAGAATAGGCGCGGGCCTGTTCGAGCCGCCGCGCCCGCATCGAGCGCAGCAAGGCGTCTTCGCAGAACAGCGAGGCATGGTTGAGGTGATCGGCCTGGCCGTGGACCAGCGGCACCCAGTACAGCCCGTCGGGCGTGAACAGCCGCAGCCATTCGTCCCAGCGGTGCTCGTCGAGCAGGCGTGCCTCGTGGAACAGGAACTGCGTGATGTCCTGCTGCTCTTGCCAGTCATTGAAGTTCATTCGGCGCCTCCGGTCCGCACGCCCATGTACGAAGCCCAGGCGCCGAACATGTTGCGCGCCGGCATTTCGCTGTTGCCGTTGGAGGCGCGGCCGCCGGGCAAAGGCTGGTCGCGCCCTGCCCCCCGGTGCATGCTGACCCAGTCGCCGCCATCGGAAGACAGTCCCTCCTGCACGCGGTTGTAGGCTTCGAGGTCGTCGGGCATCACGTTCGACGACGGCGAGTTGACGACGTTGGTGTACTTGAGCGTGCGCTGAAACGTCGCCTCCGGCGCGCCCTTCAGTCGGAAGCTGAAAATTTCCACCAGCGTGCAATCGACCGAGAGCGGCCGTATCACCCGGATCTGCTGGAACGAGGTATGCGGCGAGCAGCTCGGGTACACGATGGTGTTGTGCCGGTTCACGCGCAGGATCTGGTCGGCACGCGCCGCGCCCTGCCTGGCTTCGAGCGCCGCCACGTAGGCCAGGCTCACCGGATCGGTGGGCGGCACGAAGATGCCTTCCATGAAGCCGTGGCCGTTGTCGTAGCCCTTGAGTTCCAGCTTTTCCCAGAACTCCAGCGGCTCGCCGTTGCCATCGACGATCACCACCTCGAAGGGCTTTGGCGTGCCGGCGGGCATCGATTCGAATTCTTCCTTGGCCGCGCGCCAGGACGATTCATGCGTGGCCACCGCATGGATCGTGTCGTGCAGGTTCTCGAAGAATATCTTCCAGTTGTTGCGCTGGATCACGCGCTGCACGCCGCCGGCCACTTCCACTTCGCCGTCGGGCGCGCGGTCGCAGAAATTGTCGAGCGAGGTCGCCACTCCGCCGAGGAACTCGCTGAGCTCGGGGCCGTCTTCGGACAGGCTCGCGAATACGAAGCCGCGGTGGCTGGCCACGCGGGCCACCTTGCGCACGGAATGCTGCGTGCCCTTCAGGTCGAGCGCCGTGTCTTCATAGCCGCTGCGCAGCGGCACCGAGAGCAGGCTGCCGTCGCACTTGAAGGTCCAGCCGTGATAGAGGCAGCGCAAGAACTTGCCGGCGCTGCCGCTGCCGTCGGGAACGATCTTGGCGCCCTTGTGCGGGCAGCGGTTGTAGAGCACGTTCACCGCACCGTCGGTGTGGCGCACCATCACCACCGGCTCGCGGCCGAGCCGCGTGGTGAAGTAGTCGCCGACGTTGGGCACCTGGCTCTCGTGGCCGACGTAGAGCCAGGCCTGGCCGAAGACGCGGTCCATCTCGAGCTCGAAAATGGCGGGGTCTGTGTACACGCGCTTGTGCACGCGGTCAGGCTGCACGAGCGCCTGCAGGTCGATGGTCATGGGGATGGAACTCCTGAAATGTGGTCACACCATGGCGTCGCCGCCGGTCGTCATCCCAACGGCAAGGCAGGATCGGCGATGGTCAGGCCGGTCGATTTTTCCCAGCGCGGCATCAGCGTGTTGGAAGGCAGGTGCTCGTCCACGAGCTTGCGCGCGGTCTCCACGCCCGCCACGGGCAGCCCCTTCGCATCGAGCAGGCCAATTTGAACCAGCACGCTGGCCTGGTCCCAATAGATGTGCTCGTGATAGAGCTTGTCGCCGCGAAACTTCACGATGGCGACGAGCGGAATTTCCACCGCCTTGCCGGTAGGCGCAATGCCCGGCAGCATCCAGTCGATTTCCACCGTGTGGGTGAAGCAGAACAGCATCTCATCGACGATCTGCGTCGCGCCCACGGTGCGCGAGATGGGTGTGAGCCGCGTGTCCGGCGGTGTGGTCGGAATGAAGTGATGCTTGTAGAAGCGCGAGAGCTCCCTGGCCCCTACCCCGCCGGTCATGGTGGGAATGTGGTTCACATACGGTTCGCTCACCATCGTGCCCATGGTGGCGACCACGTCGCGCGTCGCGAACTCGTATTCGCAATGCTTGTCCCAGAGCGCAGACAGGTCATAGACCGGGCCGATCGCATCCTTGAACAGTGCCATGGAACGCTGGTGCGCCATGAGCGCAGAAGGCTTGTCGAAATGCTCGCCGCCAGTGCGTGCGAATGCGTGGTCGACGCCGGGGTACACATACAACTGCGCGCCGGGCTTGCCGGCAAAGGCGTCGAGCACCTGGTTACGCGCTTCAGCCGGGCAGAACTTGTCGAGCTCCGCGAAGTGCAGCGCAATGGGGCATTCGATTTTCGGCAGCACGTCCAGGTCAGCCTCGATGCCCACGCCGTAGTAGCCCACCGCCGCATCGACGCCTGAATGCGCGGCCGCCAGATAGGCGAGCTTTCCGCCCAGGCAAAAACCGAGAGCGCCAACCTTGCCGGTGCATGCCGGGTGCGCACGCAGCGCCTGCACGCTGGCCGTGATGTCGGCAACGCCGGCGGCCACATCGAATTTCTGGAAGAAGCCGAATGCGCGCTGCCAGTCTTCGGGCGAATAGCCAAGCTCGACATTCGGCTCCATGCGCCAGAACAGGTCGGGCGCGAGCACCACATAGCCTTCCTCGGCGTAAAGGTCGGCAACCTCGCGCACGTAGTCGTTGATGCCGAAGATCTCCTGGCACAGCACGATGCCGGGGCCTTGCCCCGAAGGCGGCAATGCAAGGTAGCCGCGAAAGGTCTGGCCGCCGGCGGCGGCAATGTCGATGTATTGGCTCATGGGGCGAGTCTCCGAAGTGGTGGGGTTCGGCGGACGATTCTGTGGAGCGCTCCGTGCGCTGTCTGTCCACTTCTTGCAGGCGCATGCAGCGCGAAAAGTGGATAGCCCGCCGTTCGCGTGCCGTGGAGACTCGGCCCCCGCGCATACATACCTTTGTTGCAACCCACGCCATCCGAATCACCCCCTGAGGAGATCCTTCATGTCGCAGGCAAGAATCACAACCGGCATTGCTTTACTGGTGCTCGCCGTCACGGCCGCATTCGCATCGCAGGCCCAGGCCCAGGCGCAAACCGTCAAGGTCGGCCTCGCAATGGACCTCTCCGGCCCCTTTGCCGTGGGCGGCGCCGAGGCGAAGGCCGGCTTCGCGGTGGCGACGAAGCAGCTCGGCGGCAAGCTCGGCGGCGTGCCGGTCGAGTTCGTGGAGGCCGACACGGGCGGCAACCCCGACCTGGCCAGGCAGGTGGTGGAGCGCATGCTGCTGCGCGACAAGATCGACCTGTTCACCGGCCCCATCGGCTCGACGGTCGCGCTTGCGGTGGGGGCGCCGCTTTTCGCGGCCAAGGTGCCTTACCTCTCGAGCAACACCGGTCCGAGCGACTACTCGGGGGCCAAGTGCAATCCCTATTTCTTCGGCGCGTCTTACCAGAACGACGCGTATCACGAAGCCGCGGGCAAGTTCGCTTCGGACAAGGGCTTCAAGAAGGTAGCGCTCATCGCGCCAAGCTACCCCGGCGGCAAGGACGCAATCAACGGCTTCAAGCGCAACTTCAAGGGCGCGGTGAGCGACGAGCTCTACACCAAGCTCGGCCAGCTCGATTACTCCGCCGAAATTGCGCAGATTCGCGCGGCCAGGCCCGATGCGCTCTACTTCTTTCTGCCGGGTGCCATGGGCGTGAGCTTCATCAAGCAGTTCGTGGGTGCGGGCCTGTCGAAAGACGTGGCGCTGATCTCGACCGCCTTCTCGGCCGACGAAGACATGATTCCCGCCGTGGGCGAGCCGATGCTCGGGCTCTTCAACACCGCGCATTGGTCATACGACCTCGACAACCCTGCGAACAAGCGCTTCGTGGCTGATTTCCGGGAGCAGAACAACGGCCGCAACCCGTCGTTCTATGCGGGCCAGGCCTACGACGTGCTCATGGCCATGGACGCGGCGGTGCGTGACGTGGGCGGCAAGGTGGCGGACCGGCCGGCTCTGCTGAAGGCGATCAAGGCCGCCAGGTACAAGTCGGTGCGCGGCGACTTCAGCTACGGCACCAACAACTTCCCGATTCAGAACTACTACTTGCGCGTGATCGGCAAGGACGCCAGCGGCCGCATCACCAACAAGGTGATCGGCACGGTGCTGCAGAACTACCAGGACAGCTCGTCCGCCAAGTGCGCGATGAAGTCATCCTGAGGCGCTGGTTCTAGTGCCGCGCCGGCTCGCGCGAAGTTTCGCGCGGGAGTTGGCCGAAGCGCTCGCGATAGCAGGCAGAAAAACGGCTCAGGTGCGAGAAGCCGCAGTTGAACGCAACCTCGGTTACGCTGGCGCCGTCGTGCCGCGCCAGTTGGGCATGCGCGGCGTCGAGCCGCATGTTGCGAAGCACTTCCATCGGCGAAAGATCGCGGTAGCGGCGAAAGAGAAGGCCCAGCGCGCGCCGCGACACTCCGGTGGCTTCCGCCACGTCTTCCAGGGAAAGCGGCGTATCGAGCCGGCCGCGCATGAACTCTTCGGCACGCCGCAGCTGCCGCATGCCGGCCGCCTCCGAACCGAGCCGCATGGCATCGTGCTGCTGCCGCACCGAATTGGGCCGGTGGCACAGCAGGTAGAGCATGAGGTTGTCTTCGTAGTGCGCCAGCCAGCGCGGGTCGTAAGGTTCGTGGCCGTCCGAAGGCAGCAACGATGCCAGACCGGCCACCATGCGGCACCACTGCGTGCCGGCGGCGTCGTCGAGCCGCAGCGGCAACTCGAAATCGATTTCGCCGATGTCTCCCGTCCCTCCTGCATGGCGGGTTGCGAACGTGCGGCGTGCCACTTCCTGCAAACGGCGCAGATCGATCTTCAGCATCAGCTGCTCGCAGTCGGCGTGCCAGCGCAGCCGCACGGGTTTGTGCGCGGACACCACGGCGCCCTGGCCGGGATGGATGAGCACCGACTGGCCACCGGTATGTACTTCGGCATGGCCGCGGAGCGGCATCTGCACCAGCACGAAGTTGCCCAGCGTGTCGGGCTCGATGTCGACATCGCAGCCATAGCGCAGGATGCACAGGGAGAGTGCGCTCAACTCGGCCCGGCAGAAGACCGCATCGACGCTGCCGCGGCCCCAGGTGCTCCGGTGCGCCTTCAGTTCATGGCTCACCAGCGCGTGAGTTTCGTCCGCCTCGCGCGACCGGAATATCTCGCGCCCGTACAGGGTGGAAAGCTGCTGGCTCGACCATGCGTCCACGAACACTCCTCGGGGGCCAAAAGTAGTGATAGCTATCTCTGCCGCTGGGGCAGGAGCGCAATCTACCGCCCCGAGGCCGGGTCCTGCCATGGGGATTGCCCCGGGCGGCGTGCAAGAAGCTTGCCCGGCGGTCCCGGCTTTTTTGTTCGTGGCCCGGTTCCGGCTGCCTACGCCTGCTTGCCGCCGGTCTCTTTCGCTTTTTCCTTGTCCTTGTCCTGCTGCGCCTTCGGCAGCTTGACCTTGGTCACGGTGACCGATACCGGGTCGCTGGCGGGAAAGGACTCCTCGACGCCGCTGTCCAGGGCCTCTTCGCTGGGCGCCTGCTCGACTGGCTTTGCTGGCTCGACCGGAGGCTTGCCGTGGTTCTTGGAGGTGGGAAAGGGGAAAGCTTTTTCCGAAGTCGTCATGGAGGCTCCTCGGCCATGCAAGCCGCTAGGGCTTGCGCGGCTCCTTGTTGGTTTCCGATCGGAGGTCTTCCCGCAACCCGTAGGCCGCGGAACCGTCGTGGCGCGATGCCTCCACGTTCTTGCGCTTGCTCGCCATGCGCTCGGCGGGGGCTGGTGCCGAGTCCTGTTCTCCGGCGGCCGAAGAACTGCTGGTGAACTTTTCTCCCGCGCCGATGTTGTCTGCCCCGCCGCTGGTGGTGGGCCGGGATCCGTCGCCCGAGCCCAGATTTCCGGGTGCTCTGTTCATTTCGTTCGACTCCTGTTCGCTCGGGGAGCAAAGTGGCAATGAATCGATTCTGGGAACTCCGGGGCGCCCGCGCGTAGGACGACGCCAGCGTCCATCAGTCGGAAGCATCCTCGCCTCGGCACCCTTTTCAAAGTGTTGAATGTGTCGGTGCTTCGTATGTGCCGGTACACAACACCTGCTCCGCGGACTCCAAATAGTCCGGCCCATGGGTGCACTATTTAACGTTCGAATGTGATAAATTCACATTTACATACAATCTGACACATCATTACCTTGGCCAGCTGAATGAAAAAGCTCTCGTTTTCGCGCCGGCGCAATGGCTTCACATTGATCGAGGTAATGATCACGGTGGTGATCATCGCGATCCTCGCTTCCATCGCGATACCGAGCTACCAGCGCTACGTGATCCGCGCCAAGCGCTCCGCCGCCCAGGCCCAAATGATGGATATCGCCAACCGGCAGCAGCAATTCCTGCTGGCCAACCGCAGCTACGCCGACAAGACGACGCTGGCGGCCAGTGGCTACTCGCTGCCCGCGGACGTTGCCGCCAACTACGACTACACGATCACCGTAACGACCGATGTTCCGGGCTTTGTCCTGACTTTCACGCCCAGCGGAGCCCAGCAGTCCGACGGCAATATCACCCTCGATAACCAAGGCGCGAAAACGCCGGCCGACAAATGGTGAAGCCGCGTCCGATTGCCACCCAACGCGCCCGCGCGCAACGCGGCGCCACGCTGATCGAAGTGCTGGTCACCCTGCTGATCGTCGCCTTCGGCTTGTTCGGGCTCGTGGGCCTGCAGGCCCGCCTCCAGTCGTCCGAAATGGAGTCTTACCAGCGCTCGCAGGCGCTGATCCTGCTCAACGACATGGCCAGCCGCATTGCAATCAATCGCCGCATGGCCTCCAGCTACGTCACCGCTTCGCCGCTGGGCGCCGGGACCAACTGCCCCACCGGCATGGGCTCGCGCCAGCAGATCGACGCCATGGAATGGTGCAGCGCGCTGCAGGGCGCGGCCGAAACCTCTGGCACCACCAAGCTGGGCGCCATGATCGGCGGGCGGGGTTGCGTGGAGGACTTGGGCAATAACGAGTACCTGATCACCGTCGCCTGGCAGGGCCTCGTGCCCATCGCCGCACCGCCGGAAGGCGTGGCCTGCGGCAAGGACGCGTACGACGTGGCCCCCACGGCGACAACGCCAAGCCCCCAGTGCACGGCCGACAGGTGCCGCCGGGCCGTGACGACGCTCGTGCGCATCGGGACGCTTTCATGATGCGCGCACGCCCGGCAGGAAAAACTCGCCATCTTGTCCGTGCCCCGCAGCACCAGCGCGGCCTGACGCTGATCGAACTGATGGTGTCGGTCACGATCATGCTGATCGTGCTGGCGGCGCTGATTGCGCTGTTCCTCAATGTGAACAACACCCAGCGCGAAATGGTCAAGGTCAACCGCCAGATCGAGGGCGGCCGCCTCAGCGTCTTTGTGCTCGAGAACGAAATCACGCACGCGGGCTTCTGGGAAAACTACATGCCCGAGTTCGACGACCTCACGGTGTCGGGCGTGCCCGCGAAGGTTCCCACCGGCAACGCACCCGATCCGTGCCTGCCCTACTCGGCGGCGAACTGGACGGAAGACTACAAGCGCAGCCTGCTCGACATGCCCGTGCAGGCGTACGACGCCGTGCCCGCCAGCTGCGCCGGCCTGTTGACGAACAAGAAAGCCGACACCGACGTGCTGGTGGTGCGCCATGCCGAGACCTGCATCGCCGGCATGCCGAATTGCGAAGCCGATACACTGGGCAAGCTGTACTTCCAGTCGTCTTTCTGCGGAACGCAGAAGCCGTCCGATTTCGACCTCACCACGGCCGGCTTTGCCACCATGATGAGCAAGAACTGCACGACGCCGTCGCCCAAGCGCAAGTTCATCTCCGACATCTATTACGTGCGCGACTACGCCGAAACGGTCGGCGACGGCATCCCGACCCTGGCGCGTTCGCGCTTCGATCTCTCGGCCACGGGGCTGGCGCAGTTGCCGCCTGTGCCGCTCATCGAAGGTGTCGAGGGCTTTCGCGTGGAACTGGGCCTGGACACGCTGGGCAAGACCGGCGCAGCGGTGAACTACACCCAGGCCATTTCCTGGGCCGACGCGGCCGTCAGGTCCACACCCACCAACCGCGGCGACGGAAGCCCCGACGGCAACTTCGTTCATTGCAGCACGGCTTCGCCCTGCACCGCAGACCAGCTGATCAATGTGGCGGCCGTCAAGCTCTACGTGGTGGCCCGCAGCATCGAGGTGTCTCCGGGCCATACCGATACGCGCACCTACAACCTCGGCAGCGCAACGCTCGGGCCGTTCAACGACCGCTACAAGCGGCATGCCTTCACCACCGCGATCCGCATGACCAACGTGACCGGCCGCAGGGAAACGCCGTGAAGATGCCATCCACGTTCCCCATGCGCCGGCAAGGCGGCGCGGCGTTGATCGTCGGGCTGATCATGCTGGTGCTGATCACCCTTGCCGTCACGGCCGGGTTCACGCTCAGCAACACCAACCTCAAGTCAGTCGGCAACATGCAGAGCCGCAACGAGGCGGTGGCTGCGGCCAACCGCGCCATCGAGGAAGTGGCCTCCTCCCTGCTGCTGCCGGGCGTGGACGGATCGCCTTCGCTGGCCATGCCCCAAGGCACCCAGAGCCAGGTGGACATCAACAACGACGGCACCACCGACTACACCGTGGCCATCGCCGCCCCCACCTGCGTGCGCGCGACCAAGTCGACCGACACGGGTGGCGGCACTGCGGGGCCAGGCGGTATCGGCGGAAATTCATCCACCAGCGGCTCGGGGCTCAATGCCCTGCCCGACCAATACAACACGGTGTGGGACATCAGCACCAGCGTGACCCATGCCGCCAGCGGCACGGTCACGGCGGTACGCCAGGGCGTGCGAGCGCTGCTGACCAAAGAGCAATTCGAAGCCCTGTGCTCGTAGGCCAGACCCCGCACATCTACTGCGAATGATCACGACGATGAACGGATCGACATCATGAAAAAGAACTTCTTCCGGCCGCTCTGGGCCGCCGCGCTGCTGATGTTCGGCCTTACCGCAGCGCAGGCGGAAGACATCGATCTTTTCGTCGGCTACAACCAGACCGTGACGGACGCGCCGAACGTGCTGTTCGTGCTGGACAACACGGCCAACTGGAACCAGCCTTTCACCGCTGAGATCAACGCGCTGGCCAGCGCCTTCGAGAGCCTGCCAACCGGCAAGTTCAAGGTCGGCGTGATGATGTTCAGCGAGACGGGCGGAGGCAACTCCAACATCGACGGTGCATATTTGCGCGCCGGCGTGCGCTTGATGGACGACGCCAACAGGGAAAAATACGGTGCGCTGATCCGCAGCCTGGGCAAGCTCGAGGACAAATCCAACGGCGGCAAGGCCGGCAAGATGATGGCGGAGGTCTACCGCTATCTTGCAAGCGGCGCGCCCATGGGCGGCAACAACAAGGCGAAGGCCGACTACGCAGGCAATGTCTTCGGTACCGCCGCGTCGAAGGCCATCTATGCGCTGCCGGGCAATCCGCTGTCGGCGATCAACAGCAACACCTACATCGGCCCGAACACCACCAACTGCATCGGCACCTACGTCATCTACATCAGCAACGGCGCCGCGCAAGACAACAACAGCGACACCACGACCTCCACCAACGCCCTGCGCGCGGCCGGAGGCACCACCACCATGATTCCGCTGAGCCCGAGCGGCTCGCAAGACAACGTGGCAGACGAATGGGCCAAGTTCCTGCAGACCAGCATGGGCGTGAAGGTCTACACCGTTGAAGCGGCCAAGGCCACCGGCGGCCAGGGGCCGGGCTGGAGCGCGCTGCTCAAGAGCATGGCCGGCCAGAGCAAGGGCGAGTACTACGACCTCAGCGCCAAGGTCGACCTGGGCCTGGCGCTCAAGGAAGCGCTGGACGACATCTTCAGCAAGATCCAGTCGGTCAACAGCGTGTTCTCCTCGGTGAGCCTGCCCGTGAGCGTGAACACGCAGGGCACCTACCTGAACCAGGTGTTCGTGGGCATGTTCCGCCCTGACGATTCCGCCTATCCGCGCTGGAACGGCAATCTCAAGCAGTACAAGCTCGGCCTGGACACCAACAACCAGCTGATCCTGCAGGACGCGGCCGGAACCAATGCCATCAACAACCAGACCGGCTTCATCGCGCCCTGCGCGCGAAGTTTCTGGACACCCGCGCCAAGCACCACCGATGCCTACTGGAGCTTCCGGCCTGCGGGTGACTGCCTCGGCAAGGAGGCCGCCGAGAGCCCCGACGGCAATGTGGTCGAAAAAGGCGCGCAAGGCTACATGCTGCGGCAGGTGCTCACGGCCGACCGCAACGTGAAGACCTGCGCAGCGGACGACTGCTCGATCCTGACGAGCTTTGCCACCGGCAACACGGCGGGCATCACCAAAGAGGCGCTCGGCGTGCCAACCGACGCCGAGCGCACCACGCTGATCGAGTGGCTTCGCGGCCTGGACAACAAGGGTGACGAGCGGCGTGCTGCGGACGGCACGCCCCTCACCTCCGCCACGGCCATGCGCCCTTCGGTGCACGGCGACGTGGTGCACTCGCGCCCGGTGGCCATCAACTACGGCAGCGACGACCAGCCGGAGGTGGTGGTGTTCTACGGTGCCAACGACGGCATGCTGCGTGCCGTCAACGGCAACCAGAGCGCCGCCATCGGCTCCGCGGCGCCCGGCAGCGAGATGTGGTCCTTCGTGCCGCCGGAGTTCTACGGCAGCATCAAGCGGCTGTACGACAACACCAAGCGCATCAACTTTCCCGGCTTGCCGGTCAGCGTGGGCGCCACCGCCCCCAAGCCCTACGGCATGGATGGCGCCATGGCAGCCTACCGCCAAGGCAATGAAGCCTGGCTCTACGCGAGCATGCGCCGCGGCGGCCGCCTGGTCTATGCCTTCGATGTGTCGAACCCCGCCTCGCCCATCCTCAAGTGGCGCAGGGGCTGCCCGAACCAGGACGACGACGTCGGCTGCGACACGGGTGCCAACGACATGACCGGCATCGGCCAGACCTGGTCGGCACCGAAGATCGTCAAGTCGGCCGGCTACGGTTCGGGCAGCTCGCCCATGGTGATGTTCGGCGGCGGCTACGACAAGTGCGAAGACGTCGACACCACCGCTGCGGCCCAGGCCTGCGGCGCGGCCGCCAAGGGCAACAAGGTCTACGTGCTCGACGCCAGCACCGGCAACGTGCTGAAGACCTTCACCACCGACCGCGGCGTCACCGGCGAAGTCACCGTCGTGAACGACAGCGCGGGCCTGGCCAAGATGGCCTATGCGGCCGACCTGGGCGGCAACGTCTATCGCATTGCCATCGGTGCTGCCGCGCCGGGCAGCTGGACGATGACCAAGATCGCCTCGCTCGGCTGCGACGTCGCGAGCACCACCTGCACGCCCAACCGCAAGTTCATGTTCGGGCCCGACGTGGTCGAAGACAACGGCATGAACGTGCTGCTGCTGGGTTCGGGCGACCGCGAAAAGCCGCTGCGCTCCTACTCGGCCGCGGTCAGCGTCTCCAACCGCTTCTACATGATGGTGGACAAACCCGCCGACGCAACCTGGCTCACCAACGAATCGGGCAACTGCGACGGCAGTTCGCTGCTGTGCCACGGCTCGCTGCTGGCCATTACCGGCACTGATGCGCCTTCGCCCACCGCCCTGGCGGCCAAGAAGGGCTGGTACCTGGTGCTCGCGCCGGGCGAACAGGTGGTGACCTCGTCCGTCACCGCTTATGGCAACACCACCTTCAACACCCACACGCCCACCGATCCGACCGTGCGCCAGTCGTGCCGCGCCGACCTGGGCACCGCCAACGTCTACAACCTGGCCTACCTGAACGCCGGTGCGCAGGGCGCACGGTTCCAGAACGTGGTCGGCGGCGGCCTCGCGCCCTCGCCCGTGGTCGGCCGCGTCATGGTGAACGGCAGCTTCCGCGACGTGGTGATCGGCGCCAACCCCGACTCGTTCCTGAGCCCGAAGGGCGCTGCGGTGAAGACCGCCTTCACGCAGCCCAAGGGCCGCGTCTACTGGTTCATCCAGAAGTAACAAGGTGGGCAAGGTGCAGACAACCGCCGGCATGCGCGCACGCGGCTTCACGCTCGTCGAGCTGATGGTCACCGTCGTGGTGCTCGTGGTGCTGGTGTCGGTGGCGGTTCCCTCCTTCGACAACATCCAGCTTTCGAGCCGGCTGACCTCCTACTCGACCGATCTCGTGGCCGGCAGCCAGCTGGCGCGCAGCGAAGCCATCAAGCGCAACGCGCCCGTGACGCTGTGCGCCTCGTCCAACGGCACGGCCTGTGCCACCAACGGCCAATGGGAAGCCGGCTGGATCGTCGTCAGCAACAGCGGGCAGGTCATCCAGAAGCAGCCCGCCACCGCCAGCGGCTACCAGATGCGCGACAGCGGCGGTCTCAGCGCCCTTAGCTTCGAGGCCACCGGCGTCGGCGGCACCGCGGCCAACATCACGATCTGCCGCGCCAGCCCCGTGGGTACCCAGGAGCGCGTGGTCAAGATCAGCGCGACGGGGCGTTCCTCGATCGCGCGGACCACCGCAGGCAGCTGCGGCGCGTGAATGAGGTCTTTTTTGTGCGATCCTCGGCGATGCGGACAATAGTGCACTGATACGGGGCTTGCGGGCCTTGCCATTTCGGTCCACCGTAACGCGATTGCATTACACCAGCAGTAAATACGCTTCATCTCATGGAACACCAGTTGGACTGGGCACTTGCCGCCTGCGCCCGCATCATGCGGCCAGTGGTGAGGCTCGCCCTGGCCATGGGGGTGAAACATCCGCACCTGGAAGTCTTGCTGCGCGACCTGCTTCTGGAGGAAGCCACGCGCTCCTGGCGCAAGCAGGGCGTGGCAAAGCCCAATATCAGCCAGCTGTCGGTCACGACCGGGCTGAACCGCAAGGCCGTGACCGCCAAGGTCCGCGAAACCGTGGACGCCCTGCCCCACACGGAAATATCGGCCGCGGCCAAGACCTTCACGCTGTGGCTGCAGATGGTGTCCGAAAACCAGGCCTACCAGCGGTTGCCGATTACCGCCGACGACGTGGACATGCCCTCCTTCGAAACCGTGGCCAAGCTTGGCAGCCGCGGCAATGTGCACCATCGCACCATCCTCGACGAGCTGGTGCGCCTGAACATGGTGGCCGAACAGAACGGCTGTGCCGAGCTCAAGGTCGACGGCTTCGTGCCGGAGGGCGACCTGCAGGCCATGCTGGCATTTCTGGGAGACAACGGCCGCGACCACCTGCTGGCCGCGGTGTCCAACACCCTTGGCGAGCAGCCGCGCATGCTCGAGCGTGCGGTCTATGCGCGCGGCCTGGGGCTGCAGGATTGCGAGAATATCCATCAACTGGTGCGCGAACGCTGGTCCGCCCTGCACCATGAACTGGCGGGCGAAATGACACGCGCCGTCAACCGGGCCCCGAGCGGCGCCAAAGGGCGCATCCGGGTCGGGATCTACACCTATTATGAAGACGACGCGGCGCCGCTTCCGCCGGTCGTCGCCCCCAAGCGGGAAGAGAGCACTTCATGAAAAACCACAACCGATGGATGCGCGGCATCCTCCTCGCCGGAGCCATGGCCTTGCTGCTCTCGTGCGGCGGCGGCGGTGGCGGCGGAAGTGCCGTGGGGAGCGTGGGCTTTGGCGGCAGTTCGGCCGTGGGCAGCGGAAGCGACAACTCCGGCGGCGCGGGCACGGGCAGCAGCAGCACCGGCACCGGCACCGGCACTGCGGGCGGGGCCGACGGCTCGGGAAGCACAGGCGGCGGCACGAGCGGCGGAACCGATGGCACGAGCACGGCCGGCAACAGCAGTGGCGACGGCGTGGGATCGGGCGGCACCGGCGTGAGCACCGCCGACGCGACCGGCGTCGGTTCCGTGGGCGGACTGGGGAGCATCATCTTGAACGGCGTGCGCTACAACACGGACGCCGCCAACTTCAGCCTCGAAGACACCAGCGAGCTGCAGATCGGCATGAGCGTGCGCATTGCCGGCAAGATCGACAGCGAATTCACCGCGGCCACGGCGCAGCAGGTCGTTTCGGCGGCCGAACTGCGCGGTGCCGTGTCGGCCATCGACCTCGCGGGCGGCAGCTTCGTCGTCATGGGCACCACGGTCACCACCGACAACGCCACCGTGTGGAGCGGTGCCAACAGCCTGAATCAGGTTCCGGCCGGCAGCGTGGTGCAGGTCTGGGGCCTGCCCTCCGCGCCGGGCACCTTGCGTGCCACGCGCGTCGACCTGAATCCCGCTTCGGCCGAACCGCTGGTCACCGGATTCGTGCAAAACCTGGACAGGTTGAGAACGAGCTTCACGCTCGGTCAGCTCACCGTCCAGTACGGCGACGCCGCGTTCTTGAACGGCATCGACGAATCCACGCTGGCCGAGGGCGCGATCGTTCGCGTGCGCGGCAACGCGACGCCGGTTGCGGGCAACTTCAACGCAACCAAGGTGCAGGGCTGGTACGCCATACCGACGCAAAACGCCGCGGCGGTGCAGCTCGCGGGTGTCGTCACCAACTACAACGGGATCGACGACCTCAAGGTGCTGGGTACAGCGATCAACGCGTCGAATGCGCAGATTCCGCCCGGCCAGTTGACTTCGATCGGCAACGGCGTCAAGGTGGAAGTCGACGGCTTCATGAACAACGGCGTTCTGGTCGCGAAAAAGCTGCGCGTCCGCAACGTCCCGGGCGCCGGCGGGCCGGTCGATTTCACGCTGATCGGGGCCATAGGCGGCTACCAACCCCCTGCGGATTTCCGGGTTCAGGGCCGCCAGGTGAACGCCGGCCGCCCCGGAACCGCCTTTGAAGGCGGAACAATCGCTGAGTTGGCCAACGGCCGCCGCGTGACCGTGGTCGGCGACACGGTCGAAAACGGCGTGCTCATCGCGAAGCGCGTCAGCTTCACGCCCTGACGCCCTGCCACGCAGGCGCGCCGTCCAGCCGGCCGGCGCCTGCCCCAAAAACGCCCGAGAAAAGCCAGGGGTTGCATTTGCACCTCCGGCTCGATCGCGGCATCCTGTGAGCTGAGCGCGACGAAAAAGAAGAAGAACGGCCCTGTTCGAACAATCTCTTTTTCGAAAGGTTTGGAATGAACCCCGATCTTGAACTCAGGCACGAGGTCTTCGCCCAGTTGAACTGGGACCCGGCGGTGGTGGGATGCGATGTCGACGTGTGCGTAGAAGGCGGCGTGGTCACCTTGCAGGGCATGCTTGCCAGCGAAGGCCTGAAGACCGCCGTGGAGCGCGCCGTGCGCCGGGCCGAAGGCATCGGCACCATCGTGAACCAGCTGACCACTGTTGACGCGCATCAAGCCGTTGCACCGCCCAAGCCTTGACACTTCGGGTGCCAACCCGAAGAAAGCAGCCCATGCCTCTCACCTCCCCGCCTGCGGCCGAGCAGGACTTTTCACTGCTCGACGCCTGGTGGCGCGCAGCCAACTACCTGTCCGTGGGCCAGATCTACCTGATGGACAACCCCTTGCTTCGCGACAAGCTCGACCTGTCTCACATCAAGCCGCGCCTCCTGGGGCACTGGGGCACGACGCCGGGCCTCAACTTCGTCTATGCGCACATGAACCGCGTCATCAAGGCCCGCGAGCTCGACGCCCTGTTCATTGCGGGACCCGGCCACGGCGGCCCGGGCGTGGTGGCCAATACGTACCTCGAAGGCACCTACAGCGAGGTGTATCCCCATGTCGGCCAAAGCGCGGAAGGGCTGAAGCGGCTCTTCACGCAGTTCTCGTTTCCGGGCGGCATTCCGAGCCACGTGGCGCCTGAAACACCGGGCTCCATCCACGAAGGCGGAGAGCTCGGCTATTCGCTGCTGCACGCGTATGGCGCCGTGTTCGACAACCCCGGCCTGCTCGCCTGCTGCGTGGTCGGCGACGGCGAGGCGGAAACCGGCGCACTCGCGGCAAGCTGGCATTCCAACAAGTTCCTGAACCCGGCAACCGACGGTGCCGTGCTGCCGGTGCTGCATCTCAACGGCTACAAGATCGCCGGGCCCACGGTGCTCGCGCGCATCGGCGACGAAGAGCTGGCGCAGCTGATGCGAGGCTACGGCTACGAGCCCTCTTTCGTGGCCGGGCATGAACCCGCGCAGATGCACCGCCTGATGGCGGCCGCGCTCGACAAGGCGCTCGACGACATCCACGCCATCCAGGCGCGGGCCCGGAAAGACGGGTTCCGCGAGCGGCCGCGCTGGCCGATGATCGTGCTGCGCTCGCCCAAAGGCTGGACCGGGCCGCGGCAGGTGGACGGCGTGCCGGTCGAAGGCACCTTCCGCTCCCACCAGGTGCCGTTGACGGGCTTTGCCGGCAAGCCCGGCCACGTCGGCCTGCTCGAAGACTGGATGCGCAGCTACCGGCCGGAGGAACTGTTCGATGCCGACGGCGCGCTGCGGCCCGAAATTGCCGCGCTCGCACCCGAGGGGCCGAAGCGCATGAGCGCCAATCCGCATGCCAACGGCGGCCTGCTGCTCAGGGACCTGGCGATGCCGCCGTTTCGCGAGCATTCGGTGGCCGTCGATGCGCCCGGTGCGGCGGACGCGGAGGCCACGCGCGTCGCGGGCCGGTTCCTGCGCGATGTGATGCGGCTCAACGCAGCGGCGCGCAATTTCCGTGTGATGGGGCCGGACGAAACCACGTCGAACCGGCTCGGCGACCTGTTCGAGGTCACCGGCCGAACTTCAACCGCCGAGATCCTGCCCGGCGACGACCACGTGTCGCCCGACGGCCGGGTGATGGAGGTGCTCAGCGAACACCTTTGCCAGGGCTGGCTCGAAGGCTACCTGCTCACCGGGCGCCACGGCTTCTTTTCATGCTACGAGGCGTTCATCCACATCATCGATTCGATGTTCAACCAGCATGCCAAGTGGCTCAAGGTGACACGCGGCATCGGCTGGCGGCGGCCGATAGCCTCGCTGAACTACCTGCTCACCAGCCACGTCTGGCGGCAGGACCACAACGGTTTCAGCCACCAGGACCCGGGCTTTCTCGACCATGTGGTGAACAAGAAGGCCGAGGTGGTGCGCGTGTACCTGCCGCCCGATGCGAACACGCTGCTTTCGGTGGTGGACCACTGCCTGCGCAGCCGCAACTACGTGAACGTGATCGTGGCCGGCAAGCAGCCCGGCCCGCAGTGGCTGGACATCGAGGCTGCGGTGCGCCATTGCTCCGTGGGCCTGGGCATCTGGACCTGGGCCAGCAACGACGAAGGCGCCGTGCCCGACGTGGTCATGGCCTGCGCGGGCGACGTGCCCACGCTGGAAGCAATGGCCGCCGTCGACCTGCTGCGCGAGATGCTCCCGGAGCTGAAGGTGCGCGTGGTGAACGTGGTCGACCTGATGGCGCTGCAGTCGCCGGGCGCTCATCCGCACGGGCTTTCGGATGCGGACTTCGATTCGATCTTCACCACCGACCGCCCGGTGATCTTCGCCTTCCATGGCTACCCGTCGCTGATCCACCGGCTCACGTACAAGCGCACGAACCACGACAACTTTCATGTGCACGGCTACTGCGAGGAAGGCACCACCACCACGCCGTTCGACATGACCGTGCTCAACCGGCTGGACCGCTTTCACCTGGCCGCCGATGCCATCGACCGCGTCGAGCGCGTTCGCAACAGCGCGGGCCACGTGCAGCAGCACCTGCGCGACAAGCTGCTGGAGCACCGCGCCTACATCACCGTTCACGGCAAGGACATGCCGGAAATCGAAGACTGGCGCTGGGCGCGCTGAGCCGCAACAGAGAAGAAGCAGCCAGACTCAGGCCACTCAGGCCGCCTGCACCGACACGGCGCCGATGGCGTCGTTCTCGGCGTCGCTGAGCCAGCGCCGCTTGTCGCGCAGCGGCGGCGCGCCGAACATGCGGCCGTACTCGCGGGCAAACTGCGACGGGCTTTCGTAGCCCACGCTGTGCGCCGCGCTCGCCACGTCGGCGCCGGCCATCAGCATCTGGCGG
This sequence comes from Variovorax paradoxus, assembly GCF_040544635.1. Lineage (GTDB taxonomy): Bacteria > Pseudomonadota > Gammaproteobacteria > Burkholderiales > Burkholderiaceae_C > Variovorax > Variovorax paradoxus_R. The sequence goes on along the minus strand of NZ_JBEPKJ010000002.1, from coordinate 415,491 downwards.
CGTGCCTCCTGCAGGCGAAGCTGCTTCTGGTACTGCAGCGGGCTCATGGCCGTCACGGCCTTGAAGTGATGGTGGAACGACGACACGCTCATGTGCACCGCGCGTGCCATGTCCTCAATCCGCAGCGACTGCGCATAGTTGATGCGCAGCGCGCTGATGGCCTTGGCAATGCGCTGGGTGTGGCTGTCCTGCAGCGCAATCTGCCGCAGCCGCGCGCCCTCGCCGTTCACCAGCAGGCGGTACATGATCTCGCGCTTGATGAGCGGCGCCATGATCGGCACGTCCTCCGGCGTTTCGACCAGCCGCAGCAGCCGCAGCACCGGCTCCAGCACCGGCATGGCGATGCGGTTGACGTACATGCCGCGCGACGCGGGCGCATTGGCCTTCGCGGGCAGCTTCTCGTCGCCGATGAGTTTGCCGATCTCGTCGATGGCCAGCTCCAGCCGCACGCCGAGGTAGGGCTCGTTGTCGCTCGTCAGGCGCACCTGACCGCACACCGGCAGGTCGACCGAGGTCACCAGGTAGTGCATCGGGTCGTACACGTAGATGTCGTCGCCCACGATGATGCGCTTGGAGCCCTGCGCAATCAGCCCGAGCGCGGGGGTGGCGAAGGCGTGCTTGGGACCGTCCGGCTTGCTGATGCAGAACACCTGCAGGCCGGCCACCGGCGTTTCCACAGTGCCGTCCTGCCCGCGCGTGATGCGGTTGATCAGCGCCACCAGTTCCTTCCTGGCTTCGTCGAGTTCGGGATCCAGCGGCATCGGCTGGGCAATGGCGGCAGCGATTTCGGGTGTTTCTTGGGGCATGTTCGGGGCCTTGTCACGGGTTGGGCCGCGGTGGCGGCCGGCGTGGAGGATCGGGTGGTTCAAAGCTTAGCGCCGCTCCCATGAATCTGCACGGGCCGGACAGGAGGTCTGGAGAAATAGGCAAAGACTTTGCAGGAACGCGCTCGCCATGCCTGGTGCCGCGGCCGGATACTTTTGCAGCCGCAGGGGCTTTCGGCCCCTTCGAGTGCAACCGATCCAAAGGACATCTCTCATGCAGTACCGCAAATTCGGCCGCACCGGCCTCTTCGTTTCCGAACTCTGCCTCGGCACCATGACTTTCGGCGGCGCCAGCGGCATCTGGGGCCAGATCGGCAACCTCCAGCAAGCCGAGGCGGAACGCCTGGTCGGCCGGGCGCTGGACGCCGGCATCAACTTCATCGACACCGCCGACGTGTACTCCGAAGGCCTCTCGGAAACCATGACCGGCCAGGCCCTGAAGAACCTCAAGGTGCCGCGCGAGAACGTCGTCGTGGCGACCAAGGTTTTCGGCGAAACCGGCAAAACTCCCAATGCGGCCGGCGCCTCGCGCTATCACATCATGGACGGCGTGAAGGCCAGCCTCAAGCGCCTGCAGCTGGACCACATCGACCTGTACCAGATCCATGGCTTCGACCCGGTCACGCCCATCGAGGAAACCGTGCGCGCGCTGGACAACCTGGTGCAGCAAGGCCATGTGCGCTACGTGGGTGTTTCGAACTGGGCCGCCTGGCAGATCATGAAGGCGCTGGGCATCGCCGAGCGCCAAGGGCTTGCGCGCTTCGAATCGCTGCAGGCCTACTACACCATTGCCGGGCGCGACCTGGAGCGGGAGCTGGCGCCGATGCTGCAGAGCGAAAACCTCGGCCTGATGGTCTGGAGCCCGCTGGCCGGCGGCCTGCTGAGCGGCAAATACGGCCGCCATGTCGAAGCGGGCGAGGCAGAAAAGGGCAGCCGCCGCGCCAGCTTCGACTTTCCGCCCGTGAACGTCGAGCGCGCCTATGACTGCATCGACGCAATGCGCCAGCTGGCCGAAGCGCGCAAGGTGTCGGTCGCGCAGATCGCACTGGCGTGGCTGCTGCACCAGCCGGTGGTGACCAGCGTGATCGCCGGCGCCAAGCGCGTTGCGCAGCTGGACGACAACATTGCCGCCACCGCCATCCGGCTCGATGCCGAAGAGCTGGCCCTGCTCGACAAGGTGAGCGCGCTGCCGTCCGAGTACCCGGGCTGGATGCTCGAACGCCAGGGCGGCGCACGGGCGAAGCGCCTCGCCGAATCAGGCCAGCGCGGCTGAGTGGTCGAATCAGGCCAGCGCGGCTGAGTGGTCGAATCGGGCCAGCGCGGCTGACCGGTGCGCGGCGTGGGCCGCGGTGGCGCGCAATGCGCGCAGGTCGATGTGCTGCGCGGCGCTTTCCGCTGAGGGCTCGGCCAGGTGCGGCACCACGCCGAGCAAGGGCGCGCCGAGCCGGCTGCGCAGCGTCTGCAGGTTGGCCTCGGGTGCCAGCATCCCCGGCTCGGTGACACTCGCGATCCATCCCGCCAGTACGAGGCCACGCGCCCGGATGGCTTCCGCCGTGAGCAACGCGTGGTTCAGGCAGCCGAGCCGCAGCCCGACCACGAGGATCACCGGCAGGCCCAGCGCCACGGCCAGGTCGGCGCTGTCGAGGTCGTCGCCGAACGGCACGCAGAACCCGCCCACGCCTTCGACGACCACCGCGTCGGCGCACTGCGACAGCGCCGCGAAGGCCGACAGCAGCGGCGGCAACTCGATGCGCACGCCCTCCTCCCTCGCCGCCAGGTGCGGCGACATCGGCGCGCGCAGCAGGTACGGGCAGCGCAAGGCTTGCGGCGTATCGACGTTGCCGGCGGCGCGCAACTGCTCGACATCTTCGTTTTGCCAGACGCCATCGACCTGCTCCAGCCCCGCGGCCACCGGCTTCATGCCGACCGCCCGCAGGCCCGATTCGGCCAGCAAGCTCAGCATCGCACTGCTGACCAGCGTCTTGCCCACGCCCGTGTCGGTGCCCGTGACGAACCAGCGGCGGTGCGTCATGCGGCCTCCTTCCACGGCTGCGCCAGTGCCTCGCCCAAGGCATCGATCAGCCGCGCCACGTCGGCCTCGCTGTGGCTGGCCGACAGCGTGATCCGCAGCCGCGCGGTGCCGGCGGGCACGGTCGGCGGGCGGATCGCACCCACGCGCAGGCCGCGGGCATCGAGCTGCGCCATGGTCTGCATGGCGCGCGCGTTGTCGCCGACGATCAGCGGCTGGATGGCGGTGGGCGAATCCGGCAGCCAGGCGCTGCCGTCCGGCGGCAGGATGGCCTCGAGGCCCCGGCGCAGTTGCCCGATGCGCGCCTTCAAACTGGCGCGGCGCACGTTGCCTTCTTCGCCTTCGATCAGCGTCAGGCTCGCGAGCAGCGCGTGCGCAATGGCCGGCGGCGCCGCGGTGGTGAAGATGTACGGCCGCGCCCGCTGCACAAGGTAGTCGATGACGGTGCGATGCGCCGCCACGAACGCGCCCGACACCCCGGCCGCCTTGCCCAGCGTGCCGATGAGCACCAGCCGTTCCGAGCGCAGGCCCATCGCCTGCAGCACGCCCCGGCCGGTGTCGCCGAGCACGCCGAAGCCGTGTGCGTCGTCGAGCACCAGCCAGGCGTCATGGCGCTCGGCCAGCGCGAGCAATCCGGCCACGGGCGCGATGTTGCCGTCCATGCTGAAGACCGCATCGCTCACGATGAGCTTGACCGGCGCATCGCAGGCACCGAGCTGCGCATCGAGCGCGGCCACGTCGCAATGCGGATAGCGCTCGACCCGCGCCTTGGCCAGCCGCGCGCCGTCGATCAGCGAGGCGTGGTTGAGCGACTCGGAAAAGATCACCGCCTCCGCGCCGCCCAGCGCCGACAGCACCGCGAGGTTGGCCATGTAGCCCGTGCAGAAGAACAGGCTGCGCGCCTCCGGGATGAACGGCGCCATCCAGCCGGCCAGCCGCTCCTCGAGCTCGGCGTGCGCGCGCGAATGGCCGAGGATCAGGTGCGAGCCGCCGCTGCCCGTGCCGTAGCGTGCCGCGCCTTCGGCCAGTGCGGCGGCCAGCGCCGGATGCGCGGCGAGGCCGAGGTAGTCGTTGCTGCTGAAGCCGAGCATGGTGCGCTGCGCGCTCGCACCGGCCAGCGTCAGCGATTGCTCGGGTGCGCAGGCCGTTTCGGCGATCTGCCGGCGGCGGCGCAGCGACTGCGCGTCGAGCGCGGTGATCTCGTCCTGCAGGCGTTCAAGCAAGCGCAGCATCGCGGCCCCCTTCTGCATGGTCTGCTCGGGTGGAGGCGGCCACCGCCTGTAGCGTGGCCAGCGTGCCGTCGACCAGCAGGTCGATGTCGCCGTCGCCGATCGCATAGGGCGGCATGAGGTAGACGGTCGCGCCGATCGGCCGCATCAGCAGTCCGTTCGCCCGTGCGGCCAGGTGAAAGCGCTCCGCGAACCGGGCACCGGGCTCACGCACGTCGAAGGCCGTGATCATTCCGCGCTGGCGCAGGTGATCGACGGGCATGCCGCGGAGCCCTTCGCGCAACCGGCCGATCAACCGTTCGGCGCGGCCGCGGTTGCGCCGCAATGCGTCTTCTCGCTCGAACAGGTCGAGTGTCGCGAGCGCGGCGCGGCAGGCCAGCGCGTTGCCGGTGTAGGAATGGGAATGCAGAAAGCTGCGCGCCACGTCGTCGTCCACGAAACCTTCGTAGATCTCATCGCGCGTCATCACCAGCGCAAGCGGCAGGTAGCCGCCGCTGATGCCTTTGGAAAGGCACAGGAAATCGGGCCAGATGCCGGCTTGCTCGCACGCAAAGAAGCTGCCGGTGCGCCCGCACCCCACCGCAATTTCGTCGGCGATGAGGTGCACGCCGTATCGGTCGCACAGCGCGCGCACGAGGCGCAGGTATTCGGGGTCGTGCATTGCCATGCCGGTGGCGCATTGCACCAGCGGCTCGACGATCACGGCTGCAATCGATGCATGCCGTTCGGCGAGCAGCGCTTCGAGTTCGGCGGCGGCGCGCCGCGCGACGGCGGCTGCGTCCTCGCCCGGCAATGCGGCCCGTGCATCGGGCGATGCGACGAGGTGCGCATTGGCAAGAAGCGGCGCGTAGGCGTCGCGGAACACCGGCACGTCGGTCACATGCAGCGCGCCCAGCGTTTCGCCGTGGTAGCCGTGCCGCAGCGCGACGAAGTTCTGCTTGCCGCTGCGACCCGCATTGCGCCACGCATGAAAGCTCATTTTCAACGCGATCTCCACGGCCGAGGCGCCATCGGAGGCATAGAAGCAGTGGCCCAGCGCATGGCCGGTCCGCGCGGCGAGCCGCTCGGCCAGCTCGACGGCCGGCGCGTGCGTGCAGCCCGCGAGCATCACGTGCGAGAACGTGTCGATCTGCTCCTTCAATGCGGCATTGATGGCCGGGTGCGCATGCCCGAAGAGATTGACCCACCACGAACTCGTGGCGTCGAGGTAGCGGCGTCCGTCGTGGTCGAACAGCCAGACGCCCTCGCCCCGCGCAATCGGCAAGGGCGGAACCGCTTCGAGCCGGATGCTCTGCGTGCACGGGTGCCACACATGGCGCCGGCTGCGCTGCTGCCAGTCGGCGTTTTTCGACGCTGCGGAGGTCGAGAGAGAAGCAATCGTTGGCGGCATCCGCGCATCCTTTGTGGGGGCAAGGCGCGGGATCGTATCGGCGCAAATCCAGCGCGGCAAACTGCCGGCGCGGGTGTGAGATGACCCGCACTTGAACGACGTTGGCCGGCGTAGGCCGCTCGTTCAAATCAACCTCGCGCAACAGGGCGGCTTCGCGTGCGGAGGCCACCCCGAAGGGAGAACGCAAGTTGTCTTACCGACGACAAAGATAGCGGTGGAATATCGAGTTCTCACCCCCTGCAAGGCAGCTATTCTTGTTATCGGACGGCTTGATGGCCGATTTCGACTATTGGCAAATCGGGGGCCGGCCAGCGCGCTGCTTTCACCTCCGGGCCTTGCCCGGCATGAGGCTTGGACGACGCCTGCCGTGGGTCTACTCCCACATCATGGGGCGTGCGCTGCGCGGACAAATAAATGTCCATCCATTCTTTTGAAGGAGCAGCCCATGTCCAAGACGAACCCCAACACGCCCGATGAGCGTGGTTCGTTGCCTCCGCAGCACAACAAGGCGGGCAACCAGAGCCCGACGCCGCGCAACGAGCCGCGCCGGACCGTCGAAAGCCGCCACGACCGCGAAAGCCACGTCGGCGGCAGCAACCAGAGCCAGTCCCGGCGGGGCGGCGGGGCGCATTGATGGCGTCTGCGTGAACAGTGCCCGCTGGGAGCGCACGCCACGCCACCCGGTCTTTGAGCCTGCCGCGAAAAAGCCCGCGGCCAGGCCCGCCGCAAGTCACCCGCGCCGCCGCGTGCGCATGGTGATCGAATAGCGCAGGGCCTCGGTCGGCGCAATGCTGTGCTGCCATGCCCAGCGCGCTTCGCCGCGCAGCATGTAGATGGAGCGCGGCTCCATCAGCAACTGAAGGCTGGCGGGGGCGGTGGCACTCGCCGGCGGATACGGCCGCAGTTGTATCACCGCGTCACTCAACAGCGAAACCCCGACGATGTCCTCGAAATCGGGCACGTCGCGGTGCCAGCCGAGCGGCGTGCCGGGCCGGTATTCGGCTACCAGCACGTGCGTGAAATCTTCGGGTGCCATGCCCATCCATGCGGCGACCCTGGCGCGCAACGGATGGAGCACCTCCGGCAGCGCACCACCGGGCCGCAGGCGGTGGTTGGCGAAGTCGTAGCTGCCGCCAAAGCTGATGCCGCGGCGGCGCGCGGTGTATTCCTTGTAGCGCATCTCCCGGAGCTGAAAGCCCCGCACGATGCCCAGCAGCTCTTCTTCCTCGGCACGCGTGAGAAATTCGTGCTGGTACCGCAGGCCCTCGATGGCGGCCGCGGGTACGTCGCCGAACAGATCGGGTTCGTCGGCCAGCTGAATGCGCTTAGCGGACCGCATCGAAGTCTTCCCATTCTTGCGCCGAGCTGCCGCCCAGCCGCAGCTCCCACCAGGGCGGCAACAGTTGCCGGATTTCGGCGCGCGCAAATCGGTCGTCCAGCAGATGCAGCACGCCCCGGTCCTGTTCGGTGCGAATGACCCGGCCGGCCGCCTGCACTACTTTTTGCAGGCCCGGATAGAGATAGGTGTACTCGTAGCCCTTGCCGAAGCGCGCCTGCATGCGTTCGCGGGTGATTTCGTTCAGGGCGTTGTACTGCGGCAGGCCCAGGCTCGCGACAAAAGCGCCGATCAGGCGGCTGCCGGGCAAGTCGATGCCTTCGCCGAATGCGCCGCCGAGCACGGCAAAGCCGATGCCGCGGCCGCCCTCCTCGAAGCGCGCGAGAAAGTCGTGGCGCTCGGCTTCGGCCATGCCGCGCGTCTGCGTCCACACCGGCACGCCGGGGTGCTTCGCCAGGAAAGCCGCGCAGGCTTTTTCCAGGTAGTCGAAGCTGCTGAAGAACGCAAGATAGTTGCCGGGCAGGCGCTCGAACTGGGCGCCGATGATCTCGGCCACGCTGCGCAGAGAGCCGGCGCGGTCGCGGAACCGCGTCGACACGTTCATGGCCACCTCGACGCGCAGCTGCTGGCTCCGGAATGGCGACGCCACATCGAGCAGCACCGTTTCCGGCGGCAGCCCGAGCGCATCGCGGTAGAACCCGAACGGCGACAGGGTGCCCGAAAAGCAGGTGACGGAGGCGGCATCCGCAAAGCGCGCTTCGAGGAACGGCGCCGGCACCAGGTTGCGGATGGCCAGGCTGCGCTGCTGCTGGTCGTGCGCGGGACCCAGGGTGCGCTCGAAAACCGAATGGTCGTCGAACGACTCGGCCAGCCGGGCGAACTGCAGCGCGTCGAAGAAGAAGCGCTGCAGCGGCCCCTGCACGGCGTCGGGCGTGGCCGCGAAGTACTCGCCCATGGCCATGTTGGCGGCCTGCAGCGCGCGTGCAAAGCGCTCGGGAATTTCGTCGGCGGTGTCGTAAGGCTCAGTTTGCGATTGCTGCACCGTGTCCCATTCGCGGTAGAGCCGCCCCAGCGGGCCGCGCACCGCCGCGGGCGCCACGCGGTGGGCTTCTTCCAGCGCAACGCCGTCGAGCTGGGCGGTGTACATGCCGCGCGCACGCTCCAGCAGGTTGTGCGCCTCGTCGACCAGCACGGCTGCGCCCCACTCGGCGTCTTTCATGGTGGCGTAGAGAAAGGCGCTGCCGTCGAAATAGTAGTTGTAGTCGCCCACGATCACGTCGGACCAATGCGCCATTTCCTGCGCCAGGAAATAGGGGCACACGGTGTGCGCCAGCGCAATCTGCCGCAGCGCCTGCCGGTCGAGCCGGGCTGCCCGCGCGGCCTCTTCCCGCGCCGCGGGCAGGCGGTCGTAGAAGCCTTTCGCGAGCGGACATGAATCGCCGTTGCAGGCGCGGTCGGGGTATTCGCAGACCTTCTCGCGCGCCGTGAGTTCGAGCACGCGCACCTGCGCGCGCCCTTTGCCCAGCACGTGCAAGGCGTCCAGCGCCACGGCACGGCCGGAGGTCTTGGCTGTGAGAAAGAAAATCTTGTCGATCTTTTGCGCCGCCCGCGCCTTCAGCAACGGAAAGATGGTGGCCAGCGTCTTGCCGATGCCGGTGGGCGCCTGCGCCATCAGGCAGCGCCCGTTCACGCCCGCGCGGTAGACGGCCTCGGCCAACTCCCGCTGGCCCGGGCGGAATGCGCCGTGGGGAAATTCGAGCCGGCCGAGCGCGTCTTCGAGCGCGGCACGATGCGCCGCTTCGCTTTGCGCCCATGCGCTGTAGCGTGCGCACAAAAGCTCGAAGTGCGCCTGCAGCGCAGCCCGGTCGTGCCGCTCTTCCAGCACGGTTTCCTCGCCGGTGGCGAGGTCGAGGTAGACCAGCGCCACGGCGATGTGTTCGTACCCGTGCATCTCGCACAGCATCCAGGCGTAGGTGCGAGCCTGGGCCCAGTGCAGCGCCCGGTGGTTGCCGCGAATGGCGTCGAAGTCGCCGCGGAAGGTCTTGATTTCTTCGACGCGGGGTTCGCGCGGGTCATGCCCGTCGGCGCGGCCGCGCACCTTGAGTGCACCCCAGTGCGAGACCAGCGGCACCTCGCTCTGGTAGGTGTCGCCGCGCCGCCCCTGCACGAGCGCGTGGCCGGCCATGCCCTCGAGCGCGCTGGGCGCAGGCACGAAACGCAGGTCGAGGTCGCCCGCCTTGGCGCCGAAGGCGCACAGCGCCTTGACGGAGACCGTGCGCGCATCGAGCGAATCGGCCACCCCGTTCTGCGGCTTGATCGAAGGGTTTGCGGTCACTTGGCGTACTGTATGAAACAACAGTATAACGGCGGCCATTTCCTTCGCGTAGAAACGTCGCAGGAAACGTGTCGGGGTCTTCTCCGACACGAAGGACCCTCGGGCTCGGCAAAACTAGAAAGCTTTTTTGCTTACGAAGTTCCTACCTGAATGAAGCCCCCGACCGCGATCGACCCCGACGATTTCGACCGCCTGCTGAGCCGCAACCTGAAGCTGCCGCTGCTCGGAGGCTTGATCGGCGCCCTGGTGTTCGTCGGCCTGATCGTCTTTCTGCTGTCGACCCTCGGTGCGGTCGAACGATCCGACCGCGTGACGCGCAGCGCGAGCGAGTTGCAACGCCGCAGCATCGACATGGAAACGGGCCTGCGCGGCTTCCTCATTACCGGGGACGAAAGCTTTCTCGAGCCCTACCAGAACGCGCTGCCAAGAATCAGGGGCGAGATCGACGCGCTCGGCAAGCAGGTCTCGGACAACAGGCAGCAGGTGGAGCGGGTCGAGCGCATCGCCGCGCTCCAGGAGGCCTGGAACGAATTCGCGCGCGACATGATCGCTTCGCGCAATTCCGGGTCCGACTACCAGCAAGCGATGCGGCAAGGCCGCGGCAAGCAGCTGAACGATGCCATGCGCGCCGAGTTCGCGGCGTTCATGGACACCGAGCAGGGCTTGCGCTTCCAGCGCAACGAAGAGGCCAACCGCACGAGCTGGCTGGTGGTCGGCACCTTCTTGCTGTTCACCCTGTTGTTCACCGGCCTGGTGGCCTATTTCGGCCGGCGGCAGCTCATGCGGCTTTCGAGCAGCTACGACGTGGTGCTGCAGGAGCAAGCCACGCATGCCGAGCGGCTGGCGCAGCAGGCGTGGCTGCGCAGCGCGCAGACCGAACTGGTGGGCGAACTGGTCGGTGAGCTGAGCGCAAACGACCTGGGCCGCAAGGTGCTCGCCTTCTTCTCGCGGCACCTGGGCAGCGCGGTCGGCGCGCTGTACGTGCGCGAGCGGCATGGCGCGCTGCGCCGCGCAGCAAGCTACGGGTTCTCGATGGAAGCCGAGGCTTCGCCGCAGGTGTTCTCGCCCACCCAGAGCCTGGTCGGACAGGCTGCCGCCGAAAGGCGCCGCCTGCTGATCGAGCCGATTCAGGCCGGCTACCTGAAGGTCAACTCGGGCCTGGGCGAAATGGCGCCTTCGGCCGTGCTGCTGGTGCCGGTATCGAGCGACGGCATCGTGAACGGCGTGATCGAACTCGGCCTTCCGGCCGCGCCCGCTTCCCGCGAAAACGAATTGCTCGAGCTGGTGGCCGAGGACATCGGCGCCTCCCTGGCGGCGGCCCGCTACCGCGAACAGCTGCAGGACGCGCTGGCCGAAACGCAGCAGCTCAACGAGGAACTGCAGGTGCAACAGGAAGAGCTGCGCACCGCCAACGAGGAGCTGGAGGAACAGTCGCGCGCGCTGCGGGCTTCACAGGCCATGCTGGAGAACCAGCAGGCCGAGCTGGAGCAGACCAACAGCCAGCTCTCCGAGCGCACCGAGGCGCTGGACCAGCGCAATGCCGCCCTGCGCCGCGTGCAGCGCGACCTCGAAGACCGCGCCGACGAGCTGCAGCGCGCGAGCCGCTACAAGTCGGAGTTCCTCGCGAACATGTCGCATGAACTGCGCACGCCGCTCAACAGCGCGCTCATCCTGGCCAAGCTGCTCGGCGACAACCCGCAAGGAAACCTGAGCCCCGAACAGGTGAAGTTCGCGAAGGCCATCTATTCGTCGGGCAACGACCTGCTGGTGCTCATCAACGACATCCTCGACATCTCGAAGGTCGAGGCGGGCAAGCTCGAAATCGTGGTCGAAGACGTGGCGCTCGAAAAACTCGCGCAAAGCCTGGAGAGCACCTTCAGGCCGCTGGCCGCCGAGAAGCGGCTGGCTTTCCGGCTGGAGATGCAGCCTGGCGCGCCCGCCTCGCTGACAACCGACCGCCACCGGGCCGAGCAGATTCTGAAGAACCTGCTCTCCAACGCAATCAAGTTCACCGACGGCGGCGAGGTGGCACTGGCGGTTTCCGCGGCACCCGATGGTGGCGCCGTTTTCGCGGTTTCGGATTCGGGCATCGGCATTGCACCGGAGCAGCAGAAGCAGATTTTCGAGGCCTTTCACCAGGCCGACGGCACCACCAACCGCCGCTATGGCGGCACCGGCCTGGGTCTTTCGATTTCGCGCGACCTCACGCGGCTGCTCGGCGGCATACTCGCGGTGCAAAGCCAGCCGGGCCGCGGCAGTACCTTCACCCTGCAGTTGCCGGCCATTGCCCCCCAAAGCTCGCACGCGCCGGCCCAGGCACCCGCAAAGCCGCACGCCCCCCTCTCCTTCGCCGGGCACGCCGTTCCCGCGCCGCCGGTGCCGCCGGCCGCCGTGCCCGCACCGCTTTTCTCCGACGACCGCGCACTGCCTCGCGACCAGGTGCGCCGGGTGCTCGTGATCGAGGACGAGCCGCAGTTCGCGCACATCCTCTACGACCTGGCCCACGAGCTCGGCTACCGCTGCCTGGTGGCGCACGGCGCGGCCGACGGCTTCGACCTGGCCCACCAGTTCCTGCCCGACGCCATCCTGCTCGACATGCGCCTGCCCGACAGCACCGGCCTGGACGTGCTGCAGCGCCTGAAGGATTCGCCGCAGACGCGGCACATTCCGGTTCACGCGGTTTCGGCCGCCGACAACGCGCAAGCCGCAGCCCTGCACATGGGCGCCATCGGCTTCGCGCAGAAGCCCGCGACGCGCGACGAACTGATGCAGGTGTTCGCGCGGCTGGAAGAAAAGCTCACGCAGAAGGTCAAGACCGTGCTGCTGGTCGAGGACGACGCGCTGCAGCGCGAAAGCGTGATGCGGCTCATCGGCGACGAAGACATCGAGATCATTGCCGTGGGCTCCGGCGAAGAGGCGCTCGACCTGCTGCGCAAGCGCGTGTTCGACTGCATGATCACCGATCTGCACCTGCCCGACATGCAGGGCAGCGAGCTGCTCAAGCGGGTGGCGGCGGAGGAAATCGTCTCGTTCCCCCCGGTTATCGTCTACACCGGGCGCAACCTCACGCGCGACGAAGAAGCCGAGCTGCAGCGCTATTCGCGCTCCATCATCATCAAGGGCGCACGTTCGCCGGAACGCCTGCTCGACGAGGTCACGCTGTTCCTGCACAAGGTGGAGGCCGAGCTCTCCAGCGAGCGCCAGGGCATGCTCAAGACCGCGCGCGGGCGCGACCGCATCTTCGAGGGCCGCACCATCCTGCTGGTGGACGACGACGTGCGCAACATCTTTGCGCTGACGAGCGCGCTGGAACAACGCGGCGCGGTGGTCGAAATCGGCCGCAACGGCCGGGAGGCGCTCGAAAAGCTCGACCGGGTGCGCGAGATCGACCTGGTGCTGATGGACGTGATGATGCCCGAGATGGACGGCCTGGAAGCCACGCGCCGCCTGCGCGCCGACCCGCGCTTCGAGAAGCTGCCCGTGATTGCCATCACTGCCAAGGCCATGAAGGACGACCGCGAGCAGTGCCTGGCCGCCGGTGCCAGCGACTACCTGGCCAAGCCTGTGGATTTGGAGCGCCTGTTCTCGCTTCTGCGCGTGTGGCTGCCGAAAATGGAGCGGCTGTGACCTCCGCCGCCGCATCTTCGCCCCAGCCCTCCCCGTTGAGCAACACGGAGATCGAGCTGCGGCTGTTGATGGAGGCGATCTACCTCAGGTACAGCTACGACTTTCGCGACTACACAGTGGCTTCGCAGAAGCGCCGCGTGCTGCACGCACTGGCGCAGCTCGGGCTTCCGAGCATTTCGGCGCTGCAGGAGAAAGTGCTGCGCGACCCGGTTCTGTTCGGCCAGTTGCTGCAGTACCTGACGATTCCCGTCAGCGAAATGTTCCGCGACCCGGCCTACTTTCTCGCGCTGCGCCGGCACGTGGTGCCCGTCCTGCGCACCTACCCCTCGGTGAAGGTGTGGGTGGCGGGCTGCAGCACCGGCGAGGAAGTGTTTTCGCTCGCCATCCTGCTGCGGGAAGAAGGCCTGCTTTCCCGCACGCAGATCTACGCGACCGACATCAACCCCGCTTCGCTGGAGAAGGCGCGGCAAGGCATCTTTCCCATTGAATCGATTCGCGGGTACACGGCCAACTACCAGCGTGCCGGCGGCCGGAGTTCTTTCTCCGACTACTACACGGCGGCCTACGAGGCCGCCCGCTTCGACCCTTCGCTGTGTGCCGACGTCATCTTTGCCGACCACAGCCTGGCGACGGACAGCGTGTTTGCCGAGACGCAGCTGGTGTCTTGCCGCAACGTGCTCATCTACTTCAACCGCGAGCTGCAGGACCGGGCGCTGGGCCTGTTCCATGAGTCGCTCTGCCACCGCGGTTTTCTGGGGCTGGGTGCGAAAGAAAGCATCGACTTCTCGAACTATTCGCAACGCTTCGACGCGCATTCGCAGTCCGAGCGCATCTACCGCAAGGCCACATGAAGCTGAACATTCCGCAATCTCCAGGCAGGCGCATCGAGGCCGTTATGCTGGGCGCATCCGCCGGCGGCATCGAAGCGCTGCTGGCGCTACTGCACGAGCTGCCGTCGCCGTGGAGCCTGCCAGTCGTCATCGTGCTGCACCTGCCCGAAGGGCACGAAAGCCACCTGGCGGAGATCTTTGCCGAGCGCCTGCACCTTCCGGTGCACGAGGCCGCGGACAAGATGCCGATCGCCCCCGGCCACGTGTACTTCGCGCCGCCCGGTTATCACCTGTCGGTCGAGCGCGACCGGCAGTTTTCTCTCAGTTGCGAGCCGCCGGTGCACTTTTCGCGGCCTTCGATCGACGTGCTGATGGCCTCCGCCGCCGACGCCTATGGCGCCGCATTGGCCGGCGTGCTGCTGACGGGCGCGAACGACGACGGCGCCGAGGGCCTGCGGCGCATTCACCTGGCCGGCGGCATCACCGCCGTTCAGGACCCCGACGAGGCACGGATTCCCGCCATGCCCCAGGCAGCCCTTGCCCTTCATTCCCCCGATCACGTGCTTCCCTTGCGCAAGCTTCGCGCATTGCTCTTGCAACTGGAGTCTGCCCATGCCCATTGACGTCGAAAGCAAATTGCTGATCGTCGATGACCTGCCCGAGAACCTTCTTGCGCTCGAGGCCCTGATTCGCAGCCCCGGGCGCGCGGTGTACCGTGCAACCTCGGCCGAAGAGGCGCTTGCGCTGCTCCTCGATCACGAATTTGCGCTGGCCATTCTCGATGTGCAGATGCCCGGCATGAACGGCTTCGAGCTGGCCGAGCTGATGCGCGGCACCGAGCGCACGCGGCACATCCCGATCATCTTCGTGACCGCGGCGGGCCGCGAGTCGAACTACGCCTTTCGGGGCTACGAAAGCGGCGCGGTCGACTTTCTGTACAAGCCGCTCGACCCGCATGCCGTGACGGGCAAGGTCAACATATTCGTCGACCTGCATTGCCACCGCAAGGCGCTGCGGCACGAAATGGACGCGCTCGCGGTCGCGAACTGCAAGCAGGAAGAACTGGTGCAACAGCTGCGGCATACGCAACGCGAACTCGAACACGCGGTGCAAATGCGCGACGACTTCATGTCGATGGTTTCGCACGAGTTGCGCACGCCGCTCAACACGCTGTATCTCGAAACGCAGCTGCGGCAGCTTCATGTGTCGAAGGGCAACCTGGAGTCCTTCGCCGCGGAACGCCTGCCCGCGATGATCGAACGCGACCAGCGGCAGATCCGCAACATGGTGCGGCTGATCGACGACATGCTCGACGTCACGCGCATGCGAAGGGACGCGCTGTCGATACAGCCCAAGCCGGTGGATCTTGCCGCCCTCGCCCGGGCCGTGGTGGAAAGCCTGCGGCAGCAGGCCGAGGCCGCGGGCTCGGTGATTGAGCTCGAAGCGCCGCGCGAGCTGCAGGGCGTGTGGGACGAGTTCCGCATCGAGCAGGTGCTGACCAACCTGCTGACCAATGCGCTGCGCTATGGCCGCGGCAAACCGGTTGAAATGGTGCTCAGCGAGGCCGGCGGCACGGCGCGCATCACCGTGCGCGACCAGGGCATCGGGATTGCGCCCGAAGACCAGGAGCGCATCTTCGAGCAGTTCGAGCGCACGGACGACAGCCGCAAGCACGCATCGGGTCTGGGCCTCGGGCTCTACATCACCCGCAAGATCGTGTGCCTGCACAGCGGATGCATCGAGGTGAAGAGCTCGCCGGGCGAAGGGGCCCTGTTCCAGGTCGAATTGCCGCTGCAGGCGGTCGCCAAGACTGCGTCGGAAGCGCGGGCGTAGGTGCCCTCCTACTGCACGCGCGGCAATTGACCGGGATACTGATGGTTGCCTTACCTGATTGAAAGCGTGCCCCCGTGAATGTGCTGATCGTCGATGACAACGAGGCCGCGGCCGACCTGCTGCAAGAGCTCCTGGCGTTGCAGGACCATACCGCCCGCTGCACCTACACCGCGCAGCAGGCAATGGATGCCGCAGCCGAGGAGCGCTTCGATGCGGCGCTCATCGACCTCACGCTGCCCGACTTTCCCGGTGCCGAGGTGGCGCGGCGGCTGCGCTCGAACGCGGCAAGCGGCGGCCCGCGGCTGCTGGTGGCCATTTCTGGTTTCTCGGTGGAAGACGCGGCCGGCGCCGCGGCCCGAGACCTGTTCGATCACCATCTCCAGAAGCCGATCGACATCGGGCAACTCACGGCCATTCTGTCGGCGCCGAACTGAGCGCGGCCACGCCGGCTTCCAGGAGCCGGCGCCGCAAGGCGTTCAGCCCGCAATCCTGCGGGGCGAGAGCAGCATTTCCGTGCCGGCCGTCTTGAAGGCGATGGTGGGCGCAGTGAAATCGCTCAGCGATGCGCCCAAGCCGATCTCGCCGCTGCCGTGCAGCACGCATTCTTGGCGCCGGAGCGCAATTTCATTGCTCGGACCGCCGTTGCCGTGAAACCGGACCCAGGTGCCGTAGGTGCTGAGATCGGTCAGCACGCAGCTGCCGTGCCGCAGTTCGATGCGCGCATGCAGCCGCGAAACGCGGGGGTCATTCACCACGAACTGCGCGTCGTTCACGCGTCCGAGGTGAATCGGCAGCTCTTCGGTGCGAAACATGGAGCGGACGTCGAGCCATGTCAGTTCGATCTGCCCGAAGGAAGAATCGGGCAGCCGCAGCGGCATCAGCGCGGCCGGCACGGTCAGGAACGAGGTCACTTCCTCCTGCCAGTCGATGCGGTGAACGGCCGACATCTCGCTGCGGCCGCGAATGGTGATGAGGCCGAGGTCGCGGTGCCGCACGCCGACCTCGCGCAGTTGCGCAATGACGGCCTCGGTCGCCCAGATCTGGCCGGGCCCCGCCAGGTCGCTCAGGCGCGAGGCAAGGTTGACCGCATCGCCGAAGCAGTCGCCCTCGACCTCGACCACCTCGCCGCTCGCCACGCCGATCTGCAGCGCCATGCGCAACGGCGCCGGCCATGCGATCAGGCGCTTCTGGTGATAGCGCTGCAGTTCAATGACCGCGTGCGTGGCTGCGGAGGCGTGCGAGAAGATGGCAAACACACCGTCGCCCAGCGACTTGACCACCCTGCCCCCGTGCCCCTGGCAGATGCTGCCGATCCATTGGGTGAGCCGCGTCACGGTTTCCGTGGCGCGCGCGTTGCCCATGGCTTCAAAGACCCTGGAGCTGCCGGTCAGGTCAGCGAAAACGACGGTGGAATTGACATCCATGCTGTTGGGAGAACTCGAATGGCAACAGTTGCCGGCGACCATGTATTAGGTGGTCCTGGACAGATCCGGCGCTCAGAAAGAACGTGTTAACCCCATTTCTGATCCGTGGACTTGTCTGATGGAAGGTCAATCGATATTTATTTTTACAACTTTTGTAGTCATTGCCCAACAATTACTTTAAAGGAACCGTAAAGTATGTTGTTTACAAACAAGAAACACTGTTCCAGAACTTGTTAATCGTCGCACTGAGGCTTAAGGTAGCAACCGTCCTTGCTTCCGGCAATACGCTTTTAGTCCTCATGTTGCCTTTTCGTCGCCTTTTTCGCTTCTTCGGAATTCCCGGCATCGGGTCTCCCCGGATGGGGGAAAACCAGTTGGGAAGAATCCGTTCGGCCATGCTGTCGGTGCTGCAGGCGCACGGCGGTCATTCGGTCCAGCGCGTTGCCCAGCGCGTGCGGTTTGCGACCGATGTGGAGGCACTCTGGTATTTGCGTCAGGACGTGATGGTTGCGCTGAGCGCCATCGACGGCGAAGCCGCCGCCCGCCGCCAGATGAAAACCATCAACAGCATGTTCAAGGGCGGCCTGCCCGGCTCGATGGGCCCGCGCGCCCACCAGCGCTTCACTCACTGACGGCACAGCCGCCGTCCTGAAGCCGGCAGCAGCCGGCCGGCTGCTGTTTCTTCCGGTTTCCTTTTTTTGCCCGTTGACGCTGGCCGTGCTCAGTGCGCGTGATCGTGTGCGTGGTGGTCGTGAGTGTCGTCATGCGCGTGGGTATGCCGGTGGCCCCACACCATGAAGACATCGCGGCCTTCGGCGGCCACCTCCACCTTGGCGCCCACGGGGAGCAACACCTTGGTCGGTACATGCCCGAAAGGCAGGCCGGCGAGCACCGGCACCTTGAGCGAGGCGCGCAGCCGGTCGATCACCGTGTCGAACCCGAAGCCGCGGTCGTAGCCCGGAACCTTGCGCATGCCCGTGAACTGGCCGAACACGATGGCGCGCTGCTTTGCGAGCACGCCGGCCATGCGCAGCTGGTCGAGCATGCGCTCGATGCGGTACGGATGTTCGTTGGTGTCCTCGATGAAAAGCACGCCCTTCTCCACGTGCGGGAAATAAGGCGTTCCGAGCAGGCTCGTGAGCACGCAGAGGTTGCCGCCCCACAGGGTGGCGTCGTGCACGGGCTTGACCTTCAGTTGGGCATCGCGCACCGGCATGCGCCAGCCGGTGCCTTCGCCCTGCCCGCACACCAGGTCGTCGAAGCAGGCTTCCATGATGTCGTCGGAACCGCCTTCGGCACCGAAGTCTTCGCCCACGGCCGGACCCGCCCAGGTCACGGCGCCGGTCTTGACGAACAGGGCATTCTGCAAAGCCGTGAAGTCGCTCAGGCCCACGAATTCGGTTCCGCGCTGGATCGCCTTGGCCAAGGCCTTGTACGGAACGGCGTCGAGGATGCGCGTGAGGCCGTAGCCGCCGCGCCCGATCAACGCGATGTCGGCGCCGCTGGCGGCCGCGCGGCTGATCGATGCGAGCCGTGTCGCGTCGTCGCCCGCGAAGCGCTGGTGCACGGCAAGTGCCGCTTCGTCGACTTCGACTTCATAGCCCAGGGCCTTGAGTCTTGCCACGCCGCGGCGGAAGGCGGCCTTGTCGCGAATCGCGCTGGAGGGGGAATAGATGTAGATGTGTTTGGTCACGGCGCCGAGTATCCCATTGCGCTGCGAGCCTCCTGCGCGAGCGACGCAGCCTGCTGCGCATTCGGGCCCGAAGACGACGCCATGGGTCCGAGCGCGCGCAGTGCGGCCTGGTAGCCGCGGTCCGGGAACGGCGCGCGCCATGCATCGCCCACGGGCTCGCCAGCATCAGGGGCGACGAGCATGGCCGCAAAGCGCTCCGGCCTCGCGGCCTGCAGCAACGCCGCGAGCGCGGTGCCTGCGGCGCTGTGCACCAGCACCATCGGCGCCAGAGGCATGCGGTCGAGCCATTCGCTCAACACCTGGCAGTGCCATTGAAGCGTATGCACCGCTTCGCGCTTGGGCTTGTCGCTTTTGCCGAAGCCGACGAGGTCGGGCACCAGCGTGCGCAGCCCTGGCGTACCCACGAGATGGCGAAAGAAGTAACTCCATTCGCCGGGGCCATGGAGGCAAAGGCAACAAGCCGCCTGCCCGTCGTGCGGACCTTCATCGAGGTAATGCATGCGCCAGCCTTGGAGGCTGGGCAGATCGTGAACGTAGCGCGCCTCGAACGCGTAGCCGCCCAGTGCATCGAAGCGCTCGGCCGGCGTGCGCAGCGCATCGTCGCGCAAGGGCTCGGCCTGCTCGCGCGCAGCATCGCGCCGCTGCCTGAAAAACTCCTGCAGCACGGCGCTGCATTCCGCGGCCAGCACACCGCCCTGCACTTGCGTGCGATGGTTCAGCCGGGGCTCGGCAAACAGATCGACCACCGAACCGGCCGCGCCGGTCTTGAGGTCGGCCGCACCGAACACCACGCGCGCGAGCCGCGCATGCAGCATGGCGCCTGCGCACATGGCACACGGTTCGAGGGTGACGAACAGCTCGCAGCCATCGAGCCGGTAGTTGCCAAGCGCCGCGGCGGCAGCACGCAGCGCGTTGATTTCGGCGTGCGCGCTCGGGTCGTGCTGCGCCACGGGCGTGTTGCGGCCGGTTGCGATGACCTGGCCGTTCTTCACCAGCACCGCACCGACGGGCACCTCGCCGGCTTCGGCCGCCCGGCGTGCCTCGGCCAGCGCCAGCGCCATCCGGTGGGCGTCGTTCGTCTGCAAGGGCTGTATGGGCTCAGTTGTCATCCGGCATCTTGCGCGCTTGCGCCGCGGCGTCGAGCGCTTCCTGGACCTGTTTCTGGACCTGTTGGGCTTGCGTGCGCGCATCGGCGGGCACGGGCGAAGCGGCGCCGGGCACCGATGGCAATGCAGGGGCCGCGGCGGTGGTGAGTTGCTTCTTCGCGATCACCCCGACGATCAGGAGCGCCAGCACCAGGCCGAGCAATCCGAACACGCGCATCTCAGCGTCCTTCCGCCACAGGGGCTTCGGCGGTCATGCCGAGCCGGTCCATCCACACGGCCAGCGCCTGCTCGTCCGGCGTGCCGGCGCTGTAGACAGCGCGCATGGCGGCATGCGACTCGCGCCGGTGCTGGTTGAGCTTGAGCTTGCATTGCAGCGCGGTCACGCGCATTTCGAAGCCCACGATGCCGGCCAGCATCTTCAGCTGAAACTCCTCGCCCAGGTCGCGCCATTGCTGCGCATAACCGGGCTCATGGTCGCCGATGAGTTTCTTGAGCAGTGCGTCCTTGGCCGCTGGCTCTTCGATCAGCCGGGCCTCGACGGTGCAGTGCACTGCAAGGTAGTTCCAGGTCGGCACGCGCGCCAGATCGGGGTAGACCGCGGGCGACAGGTAGGAATGCGGGCCGAGGAAAGTAACCACCGCCCGCGGCCGCGCCTGCAGGTAGCGCCAGTGCGGATTCGGCTTGGCGCAATGCCCCCACAACACGAGTTGATCGTCGGCCCCTTGCTCCGCCACCAGCGGCAGGTGCGTGACGAAGGGCAAGCCTTCGTCGTCGTTCGAGATCAGGCTGGCGAACGGGTGTGCACGCATCAGCTCCAGCGCGATGGCCGGATCCTTGGAATTGAACTGCGGGGGCATGTACATGGGCGGGTTCCTCGTGGAGAGACCCGATTGTCCCCGAGCCGCCGCTATCTTGGGCGCGGCGCTTCCAGCAGTTTCACCATCTCCGTGTAGCCGCGGGCCCTGGCCAGCTGCAGCGGCGTGTTGCCCTGGCGGTCGGAAAGCTTCAGGTCGGCGCCGGCCTCGACCAGCGCGGCCAGCGTGCGCTGATGGCGCGGTCCGCCGTCGCCGAGCACGATGGACTCGATCACCGCGGTCCAGTGGAGGTTGTTGACATGGTCCAGCGGCGCGCCGGCGGCGATCAGGCGGCGCACGACTTCGTCGTGGCCCAGGTGAGCCGCAGCGATCAACGCGGTGCCGTCGTAGCGGCTCGTCGTCTGCCCGGCCTTGGCGCCGAGCGACAGCAGCAGCGTGAGCGTCGTGACATCGTCGGCCACCGACGCGATGGTGACCGCGTCGTAGCGGTCGTCCTCGAGCCGGTCGATATTCGCACCCGCCTTGGCCAGCAGCTTCACCGCCTCGCGCTGCCGCGCATGGGTTGCGACATGCAAGGGCGTGCGGCCCCGCGCATCGCGCGCATCGAGGTTCGCGCCGGAGGCGATCAGGCTCTTGAGCTTCGGCAGATCGCCGTGCCAGGCGGCCCGGTGCAGCCCTTCGTAGGCCAGCACTTCGGCCGCGAGCGGAGGCACCTGGGCCGACGCGCCGAACCCGAGCGCAACCGCCAGCACCCCGCACCAGATACCGCGCTTCATCATCAACCCAGCAGGCCCTTGACCTTTTCCAGGGCCGCATTGGCGCATTGTTCGTCCAGGTGGCCGCCCGGCGCACCGCCGACGCCCACGGCACCGATCACTTCGTTGCCCGACTTCACCGGCACGCCGCCGCCCAGCAGCAGCACGCCCGGCAGGTAGACGAGGTTCGCGCCTCCGGGGTTCTTCTGCGAGCCTTCCATCATGGCCTGCGTCGGGCTCTTGGCCGATGCCGAGGTCCATGCCTTGCGCTCGCTCGATGCCAGCGTATGCGGGCCGGCATTGTCGGCCCGTTGCACGGCGCGCACGGTGCCGGCGCGGTCGACCACGGTGGCGGCCACGTTGTAGCCGTTGGCGGCACAGGCGGCCACGGCTTCGGCGGCGATCTGGTTGGCCAGCGCGAGCGAGATGTTCTTTTCGGTGCGCACCGCGGGCGCCGCAGTTTGGGCGTGGGCAGCGGATGCGGCAAGCAGGATGGCGAGGCCGCTGAGGCGAAGGGTGGAACGCATTTTTTTGTTTCTCCGGTGGATGCAGGGTAATGCGCCGGCGTGTTGCCGACGGCTGCGCCACTGTAGAAAGCACCGGCCCCGGCGGCCATTCGTACGGCTACGCGCGGCACTCCGTAGTTGTACGGAGCGCCTCGGGCCGTTCAGCCCTCGGCGTCCACCAGCACCGCATAGCGGCGGATGAGCTGCGCCAGCGAATCGCATTCGAGCTTTGCAAAGAGGTTGGCGCGATGGGTTTCGACCGTGCGCGGAGACAGCGCGAGCTGGCGCGCAATTTCCTTGTTGGTGAGCCCCGCGACGATGAAAGCAAGCACCTCGCGCTCGCGCTCCGACAACTGGGCCACCCGCTCGCGCGCGGCGTTGTCGGCCTGCGAACGCTCGCGCGAACGCACGTGCTGGCGCACCGCCTGCTGCAGCGCCTCCAGCAGTTGCTCGTCGTCCACCGGTTTCTCGAGGAACTCGGCCGCGCCGGCCTTGAAGGCGCGGCGGCACATCTCCACGGTGCCGTGGCCGGTCAGCATGATCACCGGTTGGTCGACGCCCTGAGCCATCAACCGGTCGAGCACCGTGAGCCCGCTGATGCCGGGCATGCGCACGTCGAGCACGATGGCACCCACGCTCGCGCGGTCGAAGCCGTCGATGAAGGCCTGCGGATCGGCCCAGCCCTGCACGCGCAGGCCGACCGTGCCAATCAGCAGCGCCAACCCTTCGCGCACAGCCTGGTCGTCGTCGATGAGATGGATCAACGGCGACTGCGGCGAAAGCACAGTTCCGGCGCTCATGCGGAACGCTCCGTTGCGGTCGGCGCCACCAGCGGCAGCAGCAGCGTGAAGCGCGCCCCGCGCGGCGCCACGTTGGCGGCGCTCAGGCTGCCGCCCATGCCGCTTGCCAGCGTTTCGCTCAGGCTGAGGCCAAGACCCAGGCCGCCTTCGCGCGTGCTGAAGAAAGGTTCGAAGAGGCGCGGCAAGGCTTCCGGCGAAATGCCTCGGCCGTTGTCCGTGACGGTCAACACGCCCTCCTGCCCGTTTCGCCCGACCGAGACCGCCAGCCGCCGCTCGGACGCCGGCACGAGCTCCAGCGACTGCAATGCATTCATCAGCAGGTTGTGCACGATCTGTTCGAGCGCCACCGCGTCGGCCTGCACGCGCACCGGCGCTTGCGCGGTGGCGTCGAACTGCGTGGACACCGCGCGCTTCGCGAACTCTGGCGCCAGCAGATGCATTGCGCTGCGAACCAGTTCCTGCAGCACCAGCGGGCGAACTTCGCCCTCGGCCTCGGGCCGTTCGATGACGCGGCGCAGCCGGCCGACCACGCCAGCCGCCCGGCGCGCCTGCTCGACTGCCTGGCCCATGGCATCGCGTGCCGTGGCCAGGTCGGGCGGGTCGTCGTCGAGCAGCCGGCGCGCGGCCTGCGCATTGGCCAGCACGGCGGTGAGCGGCTGGTTGAGTTCGTGCGCCAGGCCCGCCGAGAGTTCGCCCAGCGCGTTGAGGCGCGCCACCTGGCCGAGCCGGAGCAGTTCTTCGGCCCGGCGCCGCGCAATGCGCTGCCGCTGCGCGGCCAACAGGCCGGCCAGCAGCAACGCCACGGCCGCGGCCCAGCCGGCCATGCTGCGCCAGGGCAGCTCGCCCCAGCCCACATGGCGCTCGGCCACCAGTTCGAAAGGCTGGCTCGGAGACGCCAATGCCTTCGTGAGATCGAAACGCCAGCCGTTCGCGGCCGCCCGGCCGGGCTGCAGCACCATTTGCTGTCCGTCGCGCTGCAGGCTCAGCCGCACCGGGCTGCGCTGCGGGTCCATCGGCCAGTCGCGCCATGGCACGGAGCCGGCCAGATCGATTTCGAGCGCGTAGCTGAACGGCGTGGCACCCATCACGAGCTGGTAGCGGCCATGCGCCAGATCGAGAACGGCCAGGTCGGCGCGGCGCTGGCTGCGCGAACGTGCTTCGGCCGCGGCCAGCGCGCTGGCGTGCTTTTCGTCGGGCCAGGCCTCGTCGCGTTCGCGCCGCTGCACGCGCAGGATCGACGAGTACACAGAAGGCAGGCGCTGCTCGGGCTGGCCTGCCTCGGGGCCGGGCTCCAGCAGCGCGAGCGTTGCCAGCACCGCGTCGTACTGCACCACCTGCTGGCTCATGAGCCGGTGCGCGATGCGCACGTCGGTCTCGAAACCTTGATGCAGCTGCGCGAGTTCCGCGCGCGCCAGCCACACCCCGCCCACGGCGGCAAGGACCAGCCATGCCAGCCACCAACCACCCTGCGTACGCAACCACTGTTTCATGGCGCGGATTGTGCCCGCCGCTGCGGAGGCTGCCCGCTCTTGGCCGAGAATGCGGCCTCAGACATGGCTGAACTGCAGGACTCCCTTTTTCCCGACGATCTTCCGCGCCCCCAGGTGGCGCCTGCGTCTCCGCCGGCGCCCGACGCCGAGCCGCCCGCAGAACCTTCCGCCCGCAAGAAATCGCGAGGCGGCACCGTGGCGCCCGCGCCCGCCGATCCGGCATTGGCCGAGCTGGCGGCCGCGCTCCCGCCGGACCTTCGGCTCGGCACATCGTCGTGGAGCTATCCCGGCTGGGCCAACCTCGTGTGGGACGGTGAATACGCCGAAGCGGTGCTCTCGAAGAACGGGCTCGCCGCCCTGGCGCAGCACCCGCTTTTTCGCACGGTGAGCCTGGACCGCAACTTCTACCGCGCCCTCACGGCCAGCCAGTACGCGCGCTATGCGGCCATGGTGCCCGACGACTTCCGCTTTGTGGTGAAGGCGCCTAGCCTTGTGACCGATGCCACCGTGCGCGATGAAAGCGGCCGCGGCACGCAAGTGAACCCCGTGTTCCTGAACAGCGAAATCGCCACCCAGGAATTCGTGCAGCCCGCCCTCGAAGGCCTGGGCCACCGCATCGGTGCACTGGTGTTCCAGCTGAGCCCGATCCCTTCGCAGCTGCTGGCCGACCAGCCCGCGCTGCTGGCTCGCATCGGAGAAATGCTCGAAGCCTTGCCCGGGTTGCAGCCGGCGGCACCCGATGCGGTCATTGCCGTCGAAGTGCGCGACCCGCAACTGTTGTGCCCCGCCTTCGCCGACATGCTGCGCAGCGTCGGCGCCACCTTCTGCATGGGCCTTCACGCCAAGATGCCGCCCATCGAAGAGCAGTTGCCGATGCTGCGCGCGCTGTGGCCCGGGCCGCTGGTGTGCCGCTGGAACCTGCATCGCCGCCATGGCCGCTTCGGCTACGAAGACGCGGAAAAGCTCTACGGGCCGTTCGACAAGATCGTCGATCCCGATCCCGAAACGCGCGAGGCGCTGGCCAAAGTGATTGCCGGCACGACGCGTGCGGGCCAGCGCGCCTACGTCACGGTCAGCAACAACGCCGAAGGATGCGCGCCGCTGACGATCGCCTCGCTCGCCCGGGACATCGTCGACCTGACGCCGCGTTAGCCCGGATTTGCCAGGGGTAGACCAGGGATTCCTATTCGCGTAGTCAGCCCACCGGTCTTTCAACCCTTGGCAGCCACCGTCATCTCCACCTCGACAGTCGCATTCTTCGGCAGCGCATAGACACCGACCGCGGTGCGCACATGCACACCGGCATCGCCGAACACGCGGTGCAGCAGCTCCGAAGCCGCATCGGCCACCTCGCTCTGCTGCGTGAAATCGGCGGTGCACTGCACGAAGACGCCGACGCGCAGCAGCTTGCCGATTTCGTCCAGAGAGCCGAGCTCGCGCCGGAGCAAGGTGAGGCAGCGCAAGGCGCAGATCTGCGCGGCTTCCCGGGCCTTGTCGAGGGACACCTGGTCTCCCGCACGGCCGGTGACGACAACCGTGGTTCCCACGCGCGGCACCTGGCCGCTGGTGTAGAGCGTGTTTCCATCGCGCACGACAGGGATGTAGTTGCCGCCGGCAACAAGCTCGCCCTCGAAGCTGTGGCCCAGCTCGGCAGCGATTCGGTCGGCAATCTGGTCTCGGGTCTGCGCTGTCATATCGGCTCCATGAAACGGCTTCCATCCAATGAAGCCTCATTGTCGCCATCGGCGTTCCACGGAACAGATACAGATCATGCCGATCCGATGCGCAACAGATCGCCTGGCCGGAGCTCTTGATTGCTGCGGGCGGCCAAGACCCTCACGCGGGCCGAACCGGCGGCCACCGCCCCAGCACTTCGTAGACGCTCTCGCCCACATGGCTGTCGACCAGCGCGAACGAATCGGCGGTCCATCGGACGGGCTCGATCGAATGGGTTTCTATCTTGCGCGGCGTGTACGCAAGCGTCATGTGAGGCGTGAAGCCGCGCTCGGGCTTGAAACCCGCTTCCGCCAGCGCTTCGCCCAGGCGCTGCCTGAACTCCGCCAGCGCGGAAGTGCCGTCGTGGCCGCACAGCACGAAAGCCTTGCTTTTTTCGAAGCGCACGGCCTCGTCGAACACGACCTCGAAAGACGGCGGCGCTACCGCCGCTGCGGCCTCGAGCGCCGCCTGCACCTGCTCGAGGGGCACCGTCTCGAACCTGCCGAGATGATGCAGCGTGACATGCAGGCGGTGCGCGGCGGTCATCTTGCCTTTCAGCGCGTGCTGGTCATCGAGCCGCGCACCCAGCGCAGCGACGCGCTTCGCATCCTCGGGGTGCGGAAAGATCGCGAAGAAGAGCGAGTGCCGCGGTTGCGCCTTTTGCGGCGCTGCGCGCCGGGTTCGGCGCAACGGCAGCGGCGGAGGATCGATACCGGGAAGGAGAAGCTGTTCGGGCATGGGCTAAGTCGGAGTCAGGCATTCGCCTCGGTTCGGTTCGGTACATCCTGGGAATCAAGGACCGATTCTCGACAATATGATTCCCGCCCAGCCGCGTTTCAGTCCATCAGCTTATTCCGCGGAGACGCCCATCGGTCAATTGTTGATTGCTGCTGATGGGCGCAGGAGGTTTGCTGCTGGGCGCGGCCGCCGCCGGCCGCGTGCGCCCGGCAACCGGGTGACGGATTCGCGGAACTTGCGCGTGCGGCGTGGCTCTGACGGGCCATGAACGCCACGCCAGAACCAGCATCTGTTCGGATCGGATTCGCGAGAGGCCAAGCCCAGTCCCGACAGGCGGGCGCCGCGGCCGGCCTTCCCCGGCGCACCGTTGCCGCGGCCATCGTTGCCCTCCCCGCGCTCTGGCTGGGCCCCCGCGCGCAGCCAGCGGCGGCCCGGATCGCCACGCCTTCGCAGACAGAGGGGCCGTTCTATCCCGTCAGCCTGCCGAAGGATTCCGACAACGACCTGCTGCGCAACGGCACGCTGAACTACCGCGGCGGCCAGCCGGCCTGGGTCGACGGCTCGGTGACCGACCTGGACGGCAAGCCGCTGCGCGGCGCACAGGTCGAGATCTGGCAATGCGACGAAAACGGCCACTACCACCACCCGGGCGACGGCGACCGCGCCGACGCGGCCTTTCAGGGCTTCGGCCGCGTCGCGGTGGGCGAAGACGGCCGCTACCGCTTCCGCACCATCCGGCCCGTGCCCTACAGCGGCCGCACGCCGCACATTCACGTCAAGGTGAAGCTCGGCACCCGCGAACTGCTGACCACGCAGCTTTATGTGGCCGGCGACCCGGGCAATGCACGCGACTACCTCTGGCGCAATCTTCCGCAAACTGCGAGGGAGGCCGTTACCGTGCCCTTCGAGCGTGGGGCGGATGGACTGCAGGCGCGCTTTCCGATCGTCGTTGCGGCCTGAGCGAACGTTCAGCCGCGCCGAGCCGCTTCGATTGCGGCGATGTCGATCTTTTTCATATCCATCATGGCCGCGAACGCGCGCTTGGCCGCTGCGCGGTCAGGGTCGGCGATGGCGTCTGTCAGGGCGCGCGGCGTGATCTGCCACGACAGTCCCCACTTGTCCTTGCACCAGCCGCATGCGCTTTCCTGCCCGTCGTTTCCGACAATCGCGTTCCACAAGCGGTCCGTTTCGGCCTGGTCGTCGGTCGCGACCTGAAACGAGAAAGCCTCGTTGTGCTTGAACGCCGGGCCCCCGTTCAGGCCGAGACATGGGATGCCCAACACCGTGAACTCGACCGTCAAGACATCGCCCTGCTCGCCCGCGGGATAGTCGCCCGGCGCGTGATTGACAGCGCCCACCGCGCTGTCCGGGAACGTCTCGGCGTAGAACTTCGCGGCGTCCAGCGCGGTGCCGTCGTACCAGAGGCAAATCGTGTTCTTGCTGACCATCTTGGTTCTCCTGAACTGGAAAAGATAGGGGTTTTCAAGCCGCGCACAGGCGGAATGGAATCGTATTCGCAATGGGGTCGAGCTCATAGTCGACGTGCGTTTTTCAATGTATCGAAGACAGCCCCGCATGGGCCGATCGTGTCACGGCCGGGCGATCCGACCGGATCGGCGCCACCGTGAACGCTGGGTGAATGCACTGTGTCATTCATTCCTCTCATGGCGAGGAGTTGATGGGCATCAAGGATCGCGACGCCGCCGCCTATAGCCTGCGGTGGTCATGCACTCAATCCTGCGCTCCCCGAACAGTCCCGGCCTTTGCCCCGGCGGCGAATTCCTGGCCGGCGATTTCTCGGCCGTCTACGCGCTCGCGCATCGGCTGAAGGCTTCGTCGCTCGCCGGCGCCAGCGGCAACAAGCCGCTGCTCGGCAAGAACATCGCCTTGCTGCGCCTGCGGCCGCCGGAAGCAGAAATGTCGACGCTTCATCGCGCCGCAATGGATCTGGGAGCGCGGGTGGCGCATGTGCGGCTCGGTTCCCCTATCGAGCCGGGCGGTACCCGGTTCCGCAACCTTTCGCAGATGCTGGGCCGGCTGTACGACGCCGTCGATTGCTCTTCGCTCACGCCTGCGGAAGTGCGACAGATCGAACAGCACGCGGGTGTGACGGTGTATGACGATCTCGAAAGCGTCGACCATCCGATGCGGGCGCTGGCGGACCTGATGACGCTGCGCGAGCACGGCTGCGCCCCCGGGACGAATGCGCAGATTGCTTTTCTCGGCGACCCGCTGTCGAAACGGGCAGGCAATTTTTTCCGGCTCGCGCGCGACGCAGGGATCCGCCTGCGCGAAGCCGATCCTTCCGGCACTGCCGGCGATACGGATTTTCTGGTGGATGCGCTCGATGCGGACCACTGGGTGCTCCACGCACCCTCGGGTCCGATCGATGCCGTAGAGTGCTCCGATAACCATCGCTTCGCGTTGCAGGCGATGCTGCTCATCACAAGCGTTGCCGAAGGCCTGAAAACGGGTCCGGCGCCGGGAGATGCAGCATGACCCACAGCAGCCTGATCGTCATCCGCCGCGAACACCGCGCCTTGTCGGCCATGTTGCGTTCGATCACGCTGCTTCTGCGCGAACACCGGCGGCGCAGCACCCTGCCCGACTTCGACGCCCTGCAAGCCATGCTGTTCTACGTCGACGAGTTTCCGGAAAAACTGCATCACCCGAAAGAGAGCCGGCTGTTGTTTCCCAAGCTGCGCGGACGCAGCGTGCGAACCAATGCGGTACTCGACCAGCTCGACCGCGACCATGCGCGCGGCGAGTGCGCCATCCGCGAACTCGAGCATGCGCTGCTGGGGTTCCGCGTCATGAGCGGAACCACGCAATGCGAGACGCGGCGCGACCATTTCGAGCAACTGATGCAGCACTACGCCGACTTCTACCTGAACCACATGCGCGTCGAAGAAACGGAGATCCTGCCGCTCGCCGAGCTGGTGCTCAACGCCGACGAATGGGCCGAACTCGATGCGGCATTCCTGATGAATCGCGATCCGCTGACGGGTCACGAAGCCGACGAACCGTACAAGCCGCTTTTCCGGTCGATCGTGGGGGCACTGCAGAACTCCGGCAATGTCGGCTCGGTGCTCGAGGCGTTCGCGGGCGCCGCACTGCCGACGTTCCCGTCGAACCGCTGACGCGCGGTTCAGCAGAAGGCCATGCCGGGCCTTGATATGAATCAAGCCTTCAGAAAAGCCCGCTTCTAAGCTCCGGTAGCCCTACAGGAGCCCCATCGTGCAGCAGCGCGCAACCGCATCCAATCAAGAACTCTCGTCGCCATCCGCGCATCAGGCCGTGCCCGCGAAAGCTTGGCGCGTGCTGGCGGTAAGCACGCTGGCGTTCACCGTCTGCTTCATGGTCTGGATGATGTTCGGCGTGATCGGCATCCCGATCCGCAAGGCGCTCAACCTCAACGCGACCGAGTTCGGCCTGCTCACGGCAATGCCGGTGCTCACGGGTTCGCTGGTGCGCGTGCCGCTCGGCATCTGGACCGACCGCTTCGGCGGCCGCATCGTGATGACGCTGCTCATGGCCGCCACGGTCCCCGCGATCTGGCTGATGTCGTACGCCACGCAGTACTGGCACTTCATCGTGCTGGGCATGTTCGTCGGACTCGCAGGCGGCTCCTTCTCGGTCGGCACGCCGTATGTCGCGCGCTGGTTTCCGCGCAGCCGGCAAGGCTTCGCGATGGGCATCTACGGTGCCGGCAATTCGGGCGCGGCCGTCAACAAGTTCGTGGCGCCGGCCATCGTCGTGGCCTTCGGCTGGGCCGTGGTGCCGCAGGTCTATGCGGCGATCATGCTCGGTGCCACCGTCCTCTTCTGGATGCTGAGCGCCAGCGATCCCGCGCACCTGACGGGCAAGAGCGCCGGCTTTGCCGAGCAGCTCCGGACGCTGAAGGACCCGCGGGTGCTGCGCTACTGCCAGTACTACAGCATCGTGTTCGGCGGCTACGTCGCCATCTCGCTGTGGATGGTGCAGTACTACGTCGGCGAATACGGCCTGGACATTCGCATTGCCGCGCTGCTGGCCGCCTGCTTCTCGCTGCCGGGCGGCGTGCTGCGCGCCGCGGGCGGCTGGCTGTCCGACAGGTTCGGCGCGCACAGCGTCACCTGGTGGGTGATGTGGGTGTGCTGGATCTGCCTGTTCCTGCTGAGCTATCCGCAGACCGATCTCACGCTCCTCACGGTGAACGGCCCGCGCACCTTCCACATCGGCCTGAACATCTACAGCTTCACCGCGCTGATGTTCGTGCTCGGCATTGCCATGGCCTTCGGCAAGGCCAGTGTCTTCAAGTACATCAGCGACGACTATCCCACCAACATCGGCGCGATCAGCGGCGTCGTCGGCCTGGCCGGCGGGTTGGGCGGCTTCGTGCTGCCCGTGATGTTCGGCGCGCTGATGGACCTCACCGGCATCCGGTCCAGCGCCTTCATGCTGATGTACGGCGTCGTGTGGGTCTCCCTCATCTGGATGTACTGGACCGAGGTGCGGACTACCCAGGTCATGGGCGACGTGCGCGCACGGACCTCGAATCTCAACCTGGAAACAAAATCATGAGCACCAGCACCATCGCGGCTCCCCCGGGCGCGGCCGGCGGCCGCGCCGACATCGCCGACTGGCGCCCCGAGGACGAGCAGTTCTGGGAAAGCACCGGCAGGCACGTCGCATGGCGCAACCTGTGGCTGTCGGTGCCCGCCCTGCTGTGCGCCTTCGCCGTGTGGGGCATGTGGGGAATCATCACCGTGCAGATGAACAACCTGGGCTTCCCCTTCACCCAGGCCGAGCTGTTCACGCTCACCGCCATCGCGGGCCTGGCCGGCGCCACCATGCGCATTCCGGCCGCGTTCCTGATCCGCCTGGCGGGCGGGCGCAACACCATCTTCCTGACCACGGCGATGCTGCTGGCGCCGGCCATCGGTACCGGCATTGCGCTGCAGCACAAGGAGTGGCCGCTGTGGGTGTTCCAGCTCATGGCGCTGTGGTCGGGTGTGGGCGGCGGCAACTTCGCCAGCTCGATGTCCAACATCAGCACCTTCTTTCCCAAGCGCCTGCAAGGCACCGCGCTGGGCCTGAACGCAGGCATCGGCAACTTCGGCGTCACGACCATGCAGATCGTCATCCCGCTGGTGATGACCGTGGGCCTCCTGGGCAGCATCGGCGGCGAGCCCATGACGCTGCTCAAGGACAGCGGCTGGATCATGGGCAAGATCACCGCCGGCACGCCCACCTGGATCCAGAACGCGGGCTTCGCCTGGGTGCTGTCGCTGGTGCCGCTGTCGATCCTGTGCTGGTTCGGCATGAACAACCTCCACACCGTCTCGCCCGATACCGGCGGCGTGGTCCAGGCCTTCCTGAAGATCATCTGGCTCTACACGCTGTCGTTCGCCCCCGCGATCGCGGGCCTGTACCTGTACCTGCCGGCGCCCACGGGGCTGGGCCTGCTCAACATGTGGGTGGCCATGCCGCTGATCATCGTCGTCACGCTGTTCACCATGAAGCTCGCCGCGTTCGGCACCATGAAGGAGAACATCGCCAAGCAGTTCGAGATCTTCCGCGACAAGCACACGTGGTCGATGACTGCCCTGTACATCGTGACCTTCGGCTCATTCATCGGCTTCTCGATGGCGCTGCCGCTGTCGATCGCAGTCATCTTCGGCATCAGCCACGTGCCCGATGCGGCCGGCGTGCTGCAGCACACGCTGAAGAACCCGAACGCGCCTTCGGCCTTCACCTACGCGTGGATCGGCCCCTTCGTCGGCGCGCTGATCCGCCCGGTGGGCGGCTGGATCTCGGACAAGGTGGGCGGCTCCATCGTCACGCAGGTGATCTCCGCGGTGATGGTGGTGGCCTCGGCCGCCGTGGGCTACGTGATGCTGCTGGCCTACAGCTCGCCGCAGCCGGAGCAGTACTTCCTGCCCTTCATGCTGCTGTTCGTGCTGCTGTTCGCGGCCAGCGGCATCGGCAACGGCTCCACCTTCCGAACCATCGGCGTGATCTTCGACCGCGCCAGGGCCGGCCCGGTGCTGGGCTGGACCTCCGCCATCGCCGCCTATGGCGCATTCATTGCGCCCGTGGTCATCGGCGCCCAGATCAAGGCCGGCACACCCCAGTACGCGATGTACGGATTTGCCGTGTTCTATGCGCTGTGCCTCGTTCTCAACTGGTGGTTCTACCTGCGCCGCGGCGCCTACGTGAAGAACCCCTGAGCCAGCCAATCGAACCCATACGAAAGACAAACGATGAGCCACTTTCTGGACCGCCTGACCTACTTCGCCCAGCCGCGCGAATCCTTCGCCGAAGGCCATGGCCAGGTCACCGGCGAAGACCGCACCTGGGAAGACGCCTACCGCACGCGCTGGGCGCACGACAAGATCGTTCGCAGCACGCACGGCGTCAACTGCACCGGCTCCTGCTCGTGGAAGATCTACGTCAAGGGCGGCATCGTCACCTGGGAAACCCAGCAGACCGACTATCCGCGCACCCGCTGGGACATGCCCAACCACGAGCCGCGCGGCTGCGCCCGCGGCGCCAGCTACAGCTGGTACCTGTACAGCGCCAACCGCGTGAAGTACCCGATGATCCGCGGCACGCTGCTCAAGGCGTGGCGTGAAGCGCGCAAGACGCTTGCGCCCGTCGAGGCCTGGGCCGCCATCGTGCAGGACGAGGCCACGCGCCGCAGCTACCAGAGCGTGCGCGGCCTCGGCGGCTTCGCCCGCTCGGGCTGGGACGAGGTCAACGAGATCATCGCGGCCAGCAACATCCACACCATTCGCCGCTACGGGCCCGACCGCATCATCGGCTTCTCGCCGATTCCCGCCATGTCGATGGTGAGCTACGCCGCGGGCAGCCGCTACCTGAGCCTGATCGGCGGCGTGTGCATGAGCTTCTACGACTGGTACTGCGACCTGCCGCCGGCCAGCCCCCAGGTGTGGGGCGAGCAGACCGACGTGCCGGAGTCGGCCGACTGGTACAACTCCAGCTACATCATCGCCTGGGGTTCCAACGTGCCGCAGACGCGCACGCCGGACGCGCACTTCTTCACCGAGGTTCGCTACAAGGGCGCCAAGACGGTTGCCATCACGCCCGACTACTCCGAAGTCGCCAAGCTGTCGGACCTGTGGATGCATCCCAAGCAGGGCACCGATGCGGCGGTCGCCATGGCCATGGGCCACGTGATCCTCAAGGAGTTCTACTTCGACAAGCGCACCGCGTACTTCGACGACTACGCGCGCCGCTACACCGACCTGCCGATGCTGGTGATGCTCAAGGCGCACACCCTGCCCTCGGGCGAACAAGTCATGGTGCCCGACCGCTACGTGCGGGCCTCGGACTTCGACGACCGGCTCGGCCAGCCGAACAACCCCGAATGGAAGACCGTCGCGCTGGCCGAAGACGGCCGCGTGGTGGTGCCGCAGGGCGCCATCGGCTTTCGCTGGGGTGCGGACGGCCGCGCCGACACCGGGCAGTGGAACCTCGAAGCCAAGGAAGCGGAGCACGGCGGTGACGTGAAACTCACACTGTCGCTGCTTGATGGCACAGGCGCGGCAAGCCAGACGGCGCGAATCGGATTCCCCTACTTCGGCGGCATCGAGAGCGAGCACTTTCCCAGCAACACCCAAACGGATGTGCTGGTGCGCACGGTCCCGGTCCAGCTCATCGCGCTCGGCGCCGAAGGCCAGACCGCGCTGGTCGCCACGGTGTTCGACCTGCAGGCCGCCAACTACGGTGTGGCGCGCGGCCTGCCGGGCGAAATGGCGGCCGCCAGCTACGACGACGACGTGCCCTACACGCCGGCCTGGCAGGAAAAGATCACCGGCGTGCCGCGCGACCAGGTCATTACCGTGGCGCGCGAGTTCGCGGCCAACGCCGAGAAGACGCACGGCAAGTCGATGGTGATCATCGGCGCGGCCATGAACCACTGGTACCACAGCGACATGAACTACCGCGGCGTCATCAACATCCTGATGATGTGCGGCTGCATCGGTCAGAGCGGCGGCGGCTGGGCCCATTACGTGGGCCAGGAAAAGCTGCGCCCGCAGACCGGCTGGACCCCGCTGGCCTTTGCGCTCGACTGGATCCGCCCCCCGCGGCAGATGAACTCGACGAGCTTCTTCTACGCCCACACCGACCAGTGGCGCTACGAGAAGCTCGGCATGGAGGAGGTGCTGTCCCCGCTGGCCGACAAGGCCGCGTTCGCCGGCACGATGATCGACTACAACGTGCGCGCCGAACGCATGGGCTGGCTGCCGTCGGCGCCGCAGCTGCAGACCAATCCGCTGCAGGTGGCGCGCGACGCGCAGGCCGCCGGCATCGACGGCGCAGCCTATACGGCGGCGGCGCTGAAGGACGGCACGCTGCGCATGAGCTGCGAAGACCCCGACCACCCGTCGAACTGGCCGCGCAACATGTTCGTGTGGCGCTCCAACATCCTGGGCTCCTCGGGCAAGGGGCACGAGTATTTCCTCAAGCACCTGCTGGGCACCACGCACGGCGTGCAGGGCAAGGACCTCGGGCCCGACGACGCCAAGCCGACCGAAGTGGTCTGGCACGACAAGGCGCCCGAAGGCAAGCTCGACCTGCTGGTGACGCTCGACTTCCGCATGAGCACGACCTGCCTCTACTCGGACATCGTGCTGCCGACCGCCACCTGGTACGAGAAGAACGACCTCAACACCAGCGACATGCACCCTTTCATCCATCCGCTGTCGACGGCCGTCGACCCGGCATGGCAGGCACGCAGCGACTGGGAGATCTACAAGGGCTTCGCGCGCACCTTCAGCGCCATGTGCCCGGGCTATCTCGGCGTCGAAAAGGAAGTGGTGCTCACACCGCTGATGCACGACTCGCCCGCCGAGCTGGCACAGCCCTTCGGCGTGGCCGACTGGAAGCGCGGCGAATGCGAACTCATCCCCGGCAAGACCGCGCCGCAGATCGCGGTCGTGGAACGCGACTATCCGAACCTCTACAAGCGCTTCACCGCCTTGGGCCCGCTGCTCAAGAAGATCGGCAACGGCGGCAAGGGCATCGGCTGGAACACCGAGGTCGAAGTGGACGAGCTCGGGAACCTCAACGGCCGCGTCACCGATGCCGGCGCCACCGAGGGCATGCCGAGCATTGACACCGACATCGATGCCTGCGAGGTCGTGCTGCAGCTGGCGCCCGAAACCAACGGCCACGTGGCCGTGAAGGCGTGGAAGGCCCTCGGCAAGCAGACCGGGCGCGACCACACGCACCTGGCGATCTACCGCGAGGACGAGAAGATCCGCTTTCGCGACATCCAGGCGCAGCCGCGCAAGATCATCTCCTCACCCACCTGGAGCGGCATCGAGAGCGAGAAGGTCTCCTACAACGCCGGCTACACCAATGTCCACGAGCTGATTCCATGGCGCACGCTGACGGGCCGCCAGCAGTTCTACCTGGACCACCCATGGATGCGCGCGTTCGGCGAAAGCCTGGCGGTCTACCGGCCCCCGGTCGACCTGAAGACCACGAAGGACATCCACAACATCCGCAGCAACGGAAACAAGGAGATCCAGCTCAACTTCATCACGCCGCACCAGAAGTGGGGCATTCACTCGACGTACACCGACAACCTGCTGATGCTCACGCTGAACCGCGGCGGGCCGGTGGTGTGGCTGTCGGAGGACGACGCGAAGAGCGCCGGCATCGTCGACAACGACTGGGTCGAGCTGTTCAACATCAACGGCGCCATTGCGGCGCGCGCGGTGGTGAGCCAGCGCGTCAATCCGGGCATGGTGATGATGTACCACGCGCAGGAAAAGATCATCAACACGCCGGGCTCCGAGATCACCGGCACGCGCGGCGGCATCCACAACTCGGTGACGCGCATCGTGCTGAAGCCCACGCACATGATCGGCGGCTACGCGCAGCTGAGCTACGGCTTCAACTACTACGGAACCATCGGCACCAACCGCGACGAGTTCGTGGTGGTGCGCAAGATGAACAGGATCGACTGGCTCGACACGCCCGCGGACGTGGCCGACGCGCCCGCCGCCACGGCGGCCTGAACGAGGTACCCACGATGAAAATACGCGCGCAAATCGGCATGGTCCTGAACCTGGACAAGTGCATCGGCTGCCACACCTGCTCGGTCACCTGCAAGAACGTCTGGACCAGCCGGCCCGGCGTCGAGTACGCCTGGTTCAACAACGTCGAGACCAAGCCCGGCATCGGCTACCCCAAGGAATGGGAGAACCAGGGCAAGTGGCAGGGAGGCTGGGTGCGCAAGCCCGACGGCTCGATCGAGCCGCGCCAGGGCGGCAAGTGGAGCCTGCTCATGCGCATCTTCTCCAACCCCAACCTGCCGCAGATCGACGACTACTACGAACCCTTCACCTTCGACTACGAGCACCTGCAGTCGGCGCCCACGATGAAGGCGCCGCCGACGGCGCGCCCGCGCAGCCTGATTACCGGCAAGCGCATGGAGAAGATCGAGTGGGGCCCGAACTGGGAGGAAATTCTCGGCGGCGAGTTCGCCAAGCGCAGCAAGGACGCCAACCTCGACAGCTTCGACGCGGTGCAAAAGGAGATGGTCGGCCAGTTCGAGAACACCTTCATGATGTACCTGCCGCGGCTGTGCGAGCACTGCCTGAATCCGGCGTGCGTGGCCTCCTGCCCCTCGGGCTCGATCTACAAGCGCGAGGAAGACGGCATCGTGCTGATCGACCAGGACAAGTGCCGCGGCTGGCGCATGTGCGTCTCGGGCTGCCCGTACAAGAAGATCTACTACAACTGGCAGAGCGGCAAAGCCGAGAAGTGCATCTTCTGCTACCCGCGCATCGAGGCCGGACAGCCCACCGTCTGTTCGGAAACCTGCGTCGGGCGCATCCGCTACCTGGGCGTGGTGCTGTACGACGCCGACCGCATCCAGGAAGCGGCCAGCGTGCCGGACGAGAAGGATCTGTACGAAGCCCAGCTCGGCATCTTCCTCGACCCGCACGATCCGGAAGTGATTGCGCAGGCGCGGCGCGACGGCATCCCCGAAGCCTGGCTCGAAGGCGCGAAGAAGAGCCCGGTCTACAAGATGGCGATGGAGTGGAAGGTGGCGCTGCCGCTGCACCCCGAGTACCGCACGCTGCCGATGGTCTGGTACGTGCCGCCGCTGTCGCCGATCACCGCGGCCGCCAACGCCGGGCACGTGGGCGCCAAGGGCGCGATTCCCGACGTCACGCAGATGCGCATCCCGGTGCAATACCTGGCCAACCTGCTGACCGCGGGCGCCACCGAGCCGGTGATCCGGGCGCTCGAGCGCATGCTGGCCATGCGCACCTACCAGCGCGGCAAGCACGTCGACAACTTCGCCGACCCGGCCGTGCTGGCGCAGGTCGGCCTGAGCGCCGCGCAGGTGGAAGAGATGTACCAGGTGATGGCCATTGCCAACTACGAAGACCGCTTCGTCATCCCCTCGACGCACCGCGAGTACGCAGAGAACACCTTCGACATGAAGGGCGGCTGCGGCTTCTCGTTCGGCAACGGCTGCTCCGACGGCAGTTCCGAGGCCAGCCTGTTCGGCGGAGCCAAGCGCCGCACGATTCCCATCCACGCCAAGGTTTGACGCCGGGAGCGCAACAATGAAAACCCAACGCCACACCCTTCGCGCACTCGCCCTGCTGCTCGGCTACCCCGATGCGCAGGCGCGTGCCCTGATGCCCCAGTTGGCCGATGCGATGGACGCCGAGGCGGCACTGTCGCCGGCACGCCGCAAGGAGTTGCGGGCACTGGCCCGCGCGCTGGTCTCGATGGACCCGATCGAGGCCGAGACGCAGTTCGTGGAACTGTTCGATCGCGGCCGCAGCACCTCGCTGCACCTCTTCGAGCATGTGCACGGCGACTCGCGCGAGCGCGGCCCGGCAATGATCGACCTGGCCCAGACCTACGAAAAGTCCGGGCTGCTGCTCGGCCCGCACGAAGTGCCCGACCACCTGTGCGTGGTGCTCGAGTTCGCGTCGACCCAGCCGCCGGCGCTGGCACGTGCGTTCCTGGGCGAGATGGCGCACATTCTTGCGTCCATCTTCAGCGCGCTGCGCAAGCGCGAGAGCGCCTATGCGAGCGTGCTGGCGGCAGTCATCGAACTGGCGGGCCACAAGGCCGAAGCGGTGGCGGTGGCCGACGACCAGCCTATCGACGAGAGCTGGGCCGAGCCCGTCGTCTTCGACGGCTGCAGCACGAAGGGCCAGGCCCGGCCCGGCGATGCGCAGCCCATCCACATCGTCCGCAAGCCGGTGGCGCCCGCCGCCAGTGGAGCCCGCATATGAACGCCCTCGACAATTTCATCTTCGGCATCTATCCGTACATCTGCCTGAGCGTCTTCTTCATCGGCAGCCTGATCCGGTTCGACCGCGACCAGTACACCTGGAAGAGCGACTCCTCGCAGCTGCTGCGCGCCGGCCAGTTGCGCTGGGGCAGCAACCTGTTCCATGTCGGCGTGCTGTTCCTGTTCTTCGGCCACAGCGTCGGCATGCTGACGCCGCACTTCATCTACGAGCCCTTCATCGGTGCCGGCAGCAAGCAGCTCATGGCGATGATCTCGGGCGGCATCGCCGGCCTCCTCGGCTTCGTCGGCGTCACGATCCTGCTGCACCGGCGGCTTTTCGACGAGCGCATCCGCATCAACTCCAGGACCAGCGACATCGTGCTGCTGGTCGTGCTGTGGCTGCAGCTTGCGCTCGGCCTGGCAACCATTGCGCTGTCGGCGCAGCATCTGGACGGCAGCATGATGGTGTTGCTGGCCGAGTGGGCGCAGCGCATCGTCACCTTCCGCGGTGGTGCGGTGCAACTGCTCGACAGCGCGAGCTGGGTGTTCAAGGCGCACATGTTCCTCGGCATGTCGATCTTCCTGATCTTCCCGTTCACGCGGCTGGTGCATGTCTGGAGCGGCTTCGCCACGCTAGGCTATGTCTTCCGGCCCTATCAGGTGGTGCGCAGCCGCCGCGCGCTGGCGCCCCGCAAGCCGGCATCGGCGGCAGCACCGAGTGCCGCACCTCATTCGCCGCCGAAGACAGTGCCGGCCGGTGCCGTCGCCAAGTCGACGGGGGTGGCCTCGTGAGCGCCGGCAGATGCGGCAGCGGCGCCTGCCAGTGCCGCGAAACCGCGGCACCCGTGCCGGCCCTAACCCCGGTGGCCGTCGAGGCGGCCGCGAGCGTGGCCCCGACCGAGACCGTATGCGCGGCGATCAACGGCGTCGCGCTGCACCTGCCGGGCGAACGTCCGGACGAATACAGCCTGCGCGAGCTGGCTTGGGCCGAGCTGCTGCGGCAGGAGGCCGTCGCACGCCGGTTGCTGCCGCATTCGGATGCGCGCCTGGCACCCCGCCTGGGCAGCGGCGAGCAGGCGGTGATCCAGCAGATGCTCGAGGACGAAATCGAGGTGCCCGCGGCCAGCGAGGACGAATGCCGCCGCTACTACACAGCGCGAAGCGCGCACTTCGCCATCGGCCGCCGCGTGCATGCGCGCCACATCCTGTTTGCCGTGACGGAGGGAATCAACGTCGCGGCGCTGGCCGCGCGCGCCGAGCAAGCCCTGCTCGAACTGCGCCACAGGGAGGCCGCGCCCAGCCGCTTCGCCGAACTCGCGCAGACGTTGTCGAACTGCCCGAGCGGCGCCGAGGGCGGCAACCTCGGCTGGATCGGCCCGGACGATTGCGCCGACGAGCTCACGGCCGAGCTGTTCCACAACACCGAACGGCTCGACGCACTGGGCCTGCATCCGCGCCTGGTCCATAGCCGCTACGGCTTCCACATTGTCGAGGTGCTCGCGCGCGATGCGGGGCGCCAGCAATCCTTCGAAGAGGTGGGCCAGCGCATCGCGGTGCAACTCGCCCAGCAGTCGCGCGCCAAGGCCCTGCACCAGTACATGCAGCTGCTGGCCGGCCGCGCCGAGGTTGGCGGCCTCGTCCTCGAAGGAGCGGACTCCCCGCTGGTGCAATGACCGCACAGGAACCGGACGACCTGAAGTCGTGGCAGGGGCTGGCCGACGAGGCACTGCTGCCGGTGCGTCCCAGCCCCGCCGCGCTGCGCCGCAGCGAACAACGCGCGGTGGTGCTGCAACTCGAGCGCCTGATGGACTACCCGATGGTGCGCAGCCGCGTCGAACGCAACGCACTCACGCTGCATGGCTGGCACTACGTGATCGAGGAAGGCGAAGTCCATGTGTTCGATGTGCAGGCGGGCGACTTCGTGCCGGCCTCGCTCGCCTCCAACGCCGGTACCGGCCCCTATCAACCTTATGTGGAACATGATGGATCGATACTCTGAGACAGCAGCCGCCCTGCAAGCGCTTTCGCGCGATTCGGGCCTGCGCAACTGGCGCCTCAAGGGCACCGAACTCCTCCCCGTCATCCAGGGCGGCATGGGCATCGGCGTGTCAGCCGGCGG
Organism: Variovorax paradoxus; assembly: GCF_040544635.1. Classification (GTDB taxonomy): domain Bacteria; phylum Pseudomonadota; class Gammaproteobacteria; order Burkholderiales; family Burkholderiaceae_C; genus Variovorax; species Variovorax paradoxus_R. The sequence goes on along the minus strand of NZ_JBEPKJ010000002.1, from coordinate 374,616 downwards.
ACTTGCCGGCACGGTCGCGGGGCTGGGCGGCATGGGTACGATCTCGGCCGTCGACCTGCGCCGGCTGCATCCCGACCTGATGGCCCGCACGGCTCACCTGAATGCCGAGCCGGACGCCGGACAGCGCATCGATGCCGCCAACCTCGAGGCGCTGGGCCGCGAGATCGCACGTGCCCGCGAGCTCTCCGGCGGGCGCGGCCTCGTGGCCGTGAACGTGATGAAGGCGCTGACCGCCTATGAAGCCTACCTGCGCCACGCGATGGCCTGCGGCGTCGATGCGTTGGTGGTGGGCGCGGGCCTGCCGCTGGACCTGCCCGAACTTGCGCGCGACCACCCCGAGGTGGCGCTGATTCCCATCCTCTCGGACGCGCGCGGCGTGCAGCTGGTGGTGCGCAAGTGGGAGAAGAAGGGCCGCCTGCCCGATGCCATCGTGATCGAGCATCCCCGGCTGGCTGGCGGCCATCTGGGCGCCTCGAAGATCGGCGACCTGAACGACACGCGCTTCGACTTCGACGTCGCCATTCCGCAGGTGCTCGAGTTCTTCAAGACGGCCGGCATCGAAGGTCGCATCCCGCTTATCGCGGCCGGCGGCATCGGCAGCCTGCAGGACATCCGGCGCCTGCAGGGCCTGGGCGCCTCGGCGGTCCAGCTCGGCACCGCGTTCGCGGTGACCACCGAATGCGATGCGCATCCGGCCTTCAAGCAGGTGCTGGCCGACGCCCAACCCGCCGACATCGTCGAATTCGTCAGCACGGCGGGCCTGCCCGCACGCGCGGTACGCACGCCGTGGCTGGACAAGTACCTGCGGCTGGAGCCGCGCCTGCAGCACAAGGCGCACAAGAAGGAGCAATGCACCATGCGCTTCGACTGCCTGGCGCACTGCGGCCTGCGCGACGGCACCGCGAGCTGGGGCCAGTTCTGCATCGACAAGACGCTGGGGCACGCGCTCGAAGGCCACGTCGACCAGGGTCTTTTCTTTCGCGGCGCGGGCACGCTGCCGTTCGGCAGCGAGATTCGCCCGGTCCGTGACCTGCTGCAATGGCTGCTCGGCGGCATCCGTCCCGCCATCCCGAATGGGGGAGCCGCGGCATGAAGCGCGAAGACGCCAGGATGGAGCCACTTCCCGTGCAACCCATCAGCCGCGATGTGCTGCGTGAAAAATACCTGAAGCCCGGCGAAGACGATGTCGAGGACCTGTTCGCGCGCGTGGCCCATGCGCTGGCTTCGGTCGAAGCCGAAGAAGGGCGTGCGCAATGGGAAGCGCGCTTCCTCGCCAACCTGCGCGCCGGAGCGATAGGCGCCGGCCGCATCATGAGCGCCGCCGGCACCGACCTGCAGGCCACGCTGATCAACTGCTTCGTGCAGCCGGTGGGCGACTGCATCCAGGGCCAGGATGCCGGAGGCTACGCGGGCATCTACGAGGCGCTGCGCGAAGCAGCCGAAACCATGCGCCGCGGCGGCGGTGTCGGCTACGACTTCTCCCGCATCCGGCCGCGCGGTGCCGAGGTGCGCACCACCGCGTCCACTGCGTCCGGCCCCTGCAGCTACATCGACGTGTTCGACCGCTCGTGCGCCACGGTCGAGAGTGCAGGCGCGCGCCGCGGCGCGCAAATGGGCGTGCTGCGCATCGACCATCCCGACGTGCTGGACTTCATCACGGCCAAGCGCACGCCGGGGCGCTGGAACAACTTCAACGTGTCGGTGGCGGTGACCGACAAGTTCATGCACGCCCTGGCGGACGACGAGGATTGGCCGCTGGTGCACAGCGCCAGGCCGGGCACCGAACTGATCGCGCGCGGCGCGGCCCAGGCGAGCGACGGCAACTGGGTCTACCGGAGCCTGCCGGCACGAGACCTGTGGGATGTGGTGATGCGCTCGACCTACGACTTCGCCGAACCCGGCATCCTGTTCACCGACCCCATCAACAACGACAACAACCTGCGCTATTGCGAGCACATCGAGGCGACGAACCCCTGCGGCGAGCAGCCGCTGCCGCCGTACGGATGCTGCGATCTCGGGCCCATCGTGCTGACGCGCTTCGTGGACCATCCGTTCGGCATCGGCGGTGCGGCGCAGTTCGATTTCACACGCTTCGCCGAAGCCGTGGCGCTGCAGGTGCGGGCGCTCGACAACGTGCTGGACCTCACCTTCTGGCCCCTGCCCCAGCAACGCGCCGAAGCCATGGCCAAGCGCCGCATCGGCGTGGGCTTCACGGGCCTGGGCGACACGCTCGTCATGCTGTGCCTGCGCTACGACCAGCCCGAGGGCCGGGCCAAGGCGGTGCGCATCGCGCGCTGCCTGCGGGACGCCGCCTACGCCGCCTCGGTGGCGCTGGCGCGCGAGAAAGGTGCCTTCCCGCTGTTCGACGCGGAGCGCTATCTCGCGCGCGGCACCTTCGCCAGCCGGCTGGACCAGGCGCTGCAGGAACAGATCCGCATGCACGGCATCCGCAACAGCCACCTGGTGTCCATTGCGCCGACGGGCACCGTGAGCCTGGCGTTCGCCGACAACGCATCGAACGGCATCGAGCCGGCGTTCTCCTGGACCTACCGGCGCAAGAAGCGCGAGGCCGACGGCAGCCTCTCCGAGTACGACGTCGAGGACCACGCCTGGCGGCTGTACCGCTTCCTGGGCGGAAATACCGAGCAGCTGCCGGCGTACTTCGTCTCGGCCCAGTCGATGCCCGCGGCGGGCCACCTGGCCATGATGGAAGCGGTGCAGCCCTTCGTCGACACCGCCATCTCGAAGACAGTGAACGTGCCCGCCGACTATCCCTACGAGGACTTCAAGGGGCTCTACCTGCAGGCCTGGACCGCCCGCCTGAAGGGCCTGGCCACCTACCGGCCCAACAGCATCCTGGGATCGGTGCTGGAGGTCACGCCGGCAGCGCAGCCGGAGGCTCGCCCCGCGGCCGATAGCGCCGCGGCCGACCCGATGCGCGCAATGATCGAGAGCCGGCCGAAGGGCGCACTGGATGCGGTCGCCGAAAAGATCGAGTACTGGACGCAGCAGGGGCGGCAGACGCTCTACCTGGTGGTGTCGTTCCTGCCGCTGGCCGACGGCCGCGAGCGGGCCGTGGAATTCTTCATGCCTGTGGGCCAGAGCGGCGAATCGCAGCAATGGATCACCGCGAGCATGCGGCTGCTGTCGCTCGCCGCACGGGGCGGTTTTCTCGAACGCGCGCTCGCCGACATGCGCAAGGTCGCGTGGGATCGAGGCCCGGTACGCCTGGGCCACCACGTGAAGGCCGACGGCACCCAGGTGCCGATGTGGCACGACTCCGAAGTGGGCGCCATCGCCTATGCGATTCAGCAGCTGATCGCGCGCCGCGGCGGCCAGGTGTCTGCGGCACCGGACGCGCCCGTGCCGCTGGTTACTGCCGCGACCCCGATGACGGGTGCCAAGTGCCCCGAATGCGGCGCCCACGCCATGATCCGCAAGGACGGCTGCGACTACTGCACCCAGTGCGGGCACCTGGGGAGCTGCGGATGAGCCCAGAGACTTGCGCGCCATGTCTCCGAGCTGGTCCACACGCGGTGGAGCTAACGCGGATCGAACTCACGCAGCTTGCGATAAAGCGTATTGCGACTGATGCCCAGGGAGCGCGCAGCCTCCGAGAGGTTGCCGCCGCTGGCCTGCACGGCCTGCTTCACCGTTCGTCCTGATTGCGCCCGCAGATCGACGGCATCGTCGATTGCACAGCGCATCGTCGCTGCGCCGTGCAGGTCGTCGACCAGATCGTCTGGCAAGTGGAGCCAATCGACCATCGCGTCGCTGTCGTCGAGCAAGGCGCATGCGGTGCGCAGCGCGTTGTTCAGCTGACGAAGGTTGCCCGGCCAGCGGTAGCGTGACATGGCGGATGCCAGGTCGGGCGCAATCCGGAGCTCGCGATCGGGGAGGATGTCGCGCAGCATTCCGGCCACCATTTGCAGCTTGTCTTGCCGCTCGCGCAGCGGCGGCAATTGCAGCGCCAGGCCGTTGAGCCGGTAGTACAGGTCTTCGCGAAAGCGCCCTTTCTCCATCTCGGCGCGCAGATTGCGGTGAGTGGCGCAAACCAGCCTGAAATCCACGGCGACCGGTTTGCCTCCCCCCAGCGGCATCACCTGGCGATCTTGCAGAACGCGAAGCAGCCGCGTCTGCAGAGCCAGCGGCATGTCGCCGATCTCGTCGAGAAGCAGCGTGCCGCCGTCGGCCTCACGGATGCGGCCTGGCGCACCATCGCGGCCCGCCCCGGTGAAGGCGCCCGGCCGGTAGCCGAAGAGTTCGGCCTCGATCAACGTCTCGGGCAGCGCAGCGCAATTGACCGCAACGAAAGGTCCCGCGCGACGCGTTCCGCTTGCATGAACGGCTTTGGCGAATACTTCCTTGCCGACGCCTGATTCGCCCAGCAGGAGCAGCGAGATCGGCTTGTCCACCACGCGCCGCGCGCGACCGATTGCCGCCTGCATCACCGGATCTCCCGTGTCCAGCTGCGCAAGCGCGTCGGCCGGCGCAGCTGCATGCGGGCGGGCGGCGCTGCCGCCATGGCTTGCAGCCAGCACGCCGCGGCTTGCCTCCACCCGGGCCCAGAGCACGCTTCCGTCATGCCGGCGCACCGCCCGCGGCGCGGCAGCGGGGCGGCGGCACCAGTCGCAAAGCATCTCCATGTCCAGCTGCAGCACCCGCTCGATGGTGCTGGCGCCCACGTCGGCTCGCGAGAGCCCCAGCATCGCCAGCGCTGCCGCGTCGGCGCCAATGAGCCAGCCGTCGTCGGACAGGGCCAGCAGGCCCTCGGTCACGCTGCCGATGCCCTCGGGCTGTGCGTGCAACCGCAGACGCAGGCTTGCGGCGTGGCGCGTGTCGAACAGCTTCTGCTCGATCGTGCGCGCCGCCAAACGCACCAGGCCCAGCGTGTGGCGGTGGTAGCTGCGCCGGTCCCCCGAAATATCGAGCACCCCGAGCACACGGCCGCCGGGGTCGACGATCGGGGCGGCAGTGCAGGTCAGGAAACCGTTGCGTTCGAGGTAGTGCTCTCCGCCGTGCACCTCCACCGGTACGCCGTCGGTCAGCGCGGTGCCGATGGCATTGGTGCCGCGCCACTGTTCGTGCCAGTTGGCGCCCGGCCGCAGCGCCACGCGCTGGGCACGGCTTGCGAAGCTCGCATCGCCCATGGCCCGCAACAGCGTGCCCTGCGCATCTGCAAGTATGACCATGCTGCCGGTGTCGCGCACCTGCTCGAGCAGGAACTCCATCATCGGCTGGGCGTGAGACGCCAGTTCGCGCTGCCGGTCCAGTGCCCGCACCAGTTGCGCTGCGGAGGCATGCGGTGCACCGGGAACGCGGCCCGCGGGGACCAGGCCGAAGCCGCGGCTGCGCTCCCAGCTGCGGCGCAGCGAAGCGTCGATCAGGCCGTCCGCGACCTCGCCGGCACCCAGCAGCTGGAGGCGCGCTTCGCGCAAGCGCGAGTCCCGCGTTCGAGCGACGAGAGAATGAGCATGCATCTTGTCTCCATGCGGGCTTTGCGAGCCTCGGTGTGTACTGTTGCCGGCTTCCGTCCGGCGCAACAAGCGATGTGTCTGCAGGTGGTTGAGCGCGTATGCGGCACCGGACTGTCCCGTTTCGTGACAGGTGTTCACCGCAAGGCGCCTCTTGCACAGTCTGGCGCCTGGAACTGACGCGGCTCTTGCGCCAGATCAGGGGAATTGCCGCCCAACCCGGGTTGGCACGCCACGTGCGATATGCCATCCCGGGTCCGCACAGCATCCGGTTTGCGCGGTCGCCATTCCAGCCTCAACAGACGGAGACACAAGACCATGCAATACGCCAATCCCAACACCCCGGGCGCGAAGATCGACTTCAAGCCTGCCTACGACAACTTCATCAACGGCAAGTTCGTGCCGCCGGTGAAGGGCCAGTATTTCGATGTGATCACGCCGATCACGGGCAAGCCCTACACGCGGGCGGCCCGCTCCGGTGCGGAAGACATCGAGCTCGCCCTCGACGCGGCCCACGCGGCTGCGGACCTATGGGGCCGCACCTCGCCGGCGGAACGCGCCAACGTGCTGCTGAAGATCGCCGACCGCCTGGAGCAGAACCTCGAGCTGCTTGCCTATGCGGAGACGGTGGACAACGGCAAGCCGATCCGCGAGACGCTCAACGCGGATATCCCCCTCACGGTCGATCACTTCCGCTACTTTGCCGGTTGCCTGCGGGCGCAGGAAGGTGCACTGAGCGAGATCGACGAGAACACCATCGCGTACCACTTCCATGAGCCGCTGGGCGTGGTGGGCCTGATCATCCCGTGGAACTTCCCGATCCTGATGGCGGCCTGGAAGCTTGCGCCGGCCATCGCCGCGGGCAACTGCGTGGTGCTCAAGCCGGCCGAATCGACGCCCGTCAGCATCATGGTGATGGCCGAACTGATCGCCGACCTGCTGCCGCCGGGCGTGCTCAACATCGTCAACGGCTACGGCCGCGAAGCGGGCATGGCGCTGGCCGGCAGCAAGCGCATTGCCAAGATCGCGTTCACCGGCTCGACCGCCACCGGACGCGTGATTGCGCAGGCCGCGGCCGGCAACCTCATTCCGGCCACGCTGGAGCTCGGAGGCAAGAGTCCCAACATCTTCTTTGAAGACATCGCCGATGCGGATGACGACTTCTTCGACAAGGCCATCGAAGGCCTCGTCCTGTTCGCCTTCAACCAGGGCGAGGTCTGCACCTGCCCCTCGCGCGCGCTGATCCAGGAGTCGATCTACGACAAGTTCATGGCGCGTGCGCTGGAGCGCATCAAGGCCATCAAGCAGGGCAGCCCGCTGGACACCGAGACGATGATGGGCGCGCAGGCGTCGGCCATGCAGATGGACAAGATCATGACCTACCTCGAGCTCGGCAAGCAGGAAGGCGCGCAATGCCTGATCGGCGGCGGGCGGGCCGAACTGGGCGCAGAACTGGCCGGTGGCTATTACATCCAGCCGACGCTGTTCAAGGGCCACAACAAGATGAGGATCTTCCAGGAGGAGATCTTCGGCCCCGTGCTCGCCGTTGCAACGTTCAAGACCGAGGCAGAGGCGCTGGAGATCGCCAACGACACCCCCTACGGCCTGGGCGCCGGCGTGTGGACACGCGATGGCAGCACCGCCTACCGCATGGGCCGGGCCATCAAGGCGGGCCGGGTGTGGACCAACTGCTATCACGCCTATCCGGCGCACGCCACCTTCGGCGGCTACAAGGAGTCCGGCATCGGCCGCGAGACGCACAAGATGATGCTCGACCACTACCAGCAGACCAAGAACCTGCTGGTGAGCTATTCGCCGAAGAAACTCGGCTTCTTCTGAGGTTCGGAGAAGCACTCGAACAAGGGCGGCGCGGCCGCCTTTGTCTTGGGTGCAATGTGGGGGGCCGTCAGCCGAACAGCACGGGCCGGCCTTTGGTGTCGAGTGCGAGATAGTCGCCGAAAGCACCGCTTCGCACGTTTTCGACCATGGCCTGCAACGCACTGTCGATGCGTTGCGGCGACGGCGGCTGTCCGTTCGCGCCGGACAGGCCTGCTGCGAACATCACCCGCCAGGACAAGCTGGTACGGCGCGATTCGGCCACCAGCGCGGCAAAGCTGGTGAGCTCTGCAACGCCTTTCTCCACGCACGCTACGGGTGTCAGCGCCCCGCCCTGCCCCGCCTCGAAACGGGCGCGCTGCGCCGCATCGGCATCGCCGGGCAACTCGGCTTCGGCAAACACGAACAGCAGGCGCTGGGGTTCGGGCTGGGCCGCGGCAGCCTGCAGCAGTTGGTCGAAGTAAGTTGGAAGTGCCATGCCGCGAGCGTCGCCGCTTTGGCGCTTCAGGGCATTGCGCTGAATCAAGCCAATGCGTTCAGCCGAGGCAACAAGTTTGTCGCTCGGCGCGATGCTTGCCGCAGCTGTTGATGCACATCAACCGCGGCCGCCCACGCTTTCCTAGCATGGGTGCATCTGAAAGACACCTTTCAAGATTCACCGCGCTCAAAGGGAAAAACCCCATGAGATCTGCTCCGCTGCTGATCCTGCTTCGCTGAACTGACGCTCGAAATGAAGTCCTTTATTCCGCTCGAACCTGCACAGCCCCCTGCCGCCCAAGCGCCGGCCTTTGCCCTGTGGCAGCTCGGCTTTCGCCCCTTCTACCTGCTCGCCAGCGCCTTCGCGGCGCTGTCCATCGCGCTGTGGGCGGTGCAGTTCGCCGGCTGGCTGCCCGGCGCCTACCTGCGCGGGCCGATGTGGCATGCGCACGAGATGTTGTTCGGCTTCACGCTGGCGGTGATCGTCGGATTCCTGTTTACTGCGGTGCGCAACTGGTCGGGCCGGCCCACACCCGCCGGCCTGCCGTTGGCAGCGCTGGTGGCGCTGTGGGTGGCGGGCCGCATTCTCGTGCTCACGCCCTTCGCCTGGACGGCCGCCGTGGTCAACGCGGCATTTCCGCTGGCCTGCGCGGTGGCCCTGGCCCGCCCGCTGGTGGCCGCGGGACACCGGCGCAACTACTTTTTCGTCGGACTGCTGCTGCTTCTGGCGGGTGCTGCGCTTGCCTTTCATCTGTCGGCGCTCGGCGTGATCGAGGTGCCGGCATGGCTGGGCATTCAGGTAGCGCTGGATGTGCTGCTGTTCATCATGGCCGTCATGGCCGGGCGGGTGATTCCGATGTTCACCAACAACGGCATTTCCGGCGCCGGTGCCACGCGGCATGCGCTGGTCGAGAAGATCGCGCTGGGGTCGGTGCTCGGTCTGCTGCTGGTCGACGCATCGGGCCTGCCGCCGGCGGTGGGGAGCACCGTCGCAATGCTTGCGGCGTTGGCGCACCTCGCGCGCTGGCTGCTCTGGCGACCCTGGAAGGCGCCGGCCAACACGCTGGTGCTCGTGCTGCACGTGGCCTATGCATGGATTCCGGTTCACCTCGCGCTGCGGGCGCTGGCGCTGCATGGCCTGGCGCCTGCATCGCTCGCCATCCATGCGCTGACGGTGGGAGCGGCCGGCGGGCTCATCATCGGCATGATGGTGCGCACCGCGCGGGGCCACACCGCGCGCGTGCTGCGGGCCGACCAGGTCGACACCGCCTGCTTCGTGCTGGTCCTGCTCGCCGCGCTGATCCGGGTTCTTCTGCCGCTGGTCTCGCCGGCCCACACCGTTGCCGCGGCGCTTTTTTCCGGCGCATTCTGGAGCCTCGGTTTCGGTCTCTATGCCGTGCGCTATTGGCCCGTGCTGACCAGGCAGCGACTGGACGGCAAGCCCGGCTGACCGATTCCCCGTGGTGCCGCGCTCAATCGGCGTCGGTGCGACGGACCGGCAGCGCGTTGAGCGGAATGCGCAGGTAGGAAACGCCGTTGTCGTCGGGCGGCGGCAGCCTGCCGGCGCGCACATTCACCTGGATTGACGGCAGGATGAGCGTCGGTACCTCGAGCGTGGCATCTCGCGCGCGCCGCATGGCCACGAACTCGTCTTCGGTGATGCCGTCGCGCACATGGATGTTGCGTGCGCGCTGCTCGGCCACCGTGGTCTGCCATTGCGCCGGTCGCGATGCCGGCGGGTAGTCGTGGCAGACGTACATCGGCGTCTCGGGCGGCAGGTCCAGCAGCCGGCGCATCGACGCATACAGCTGGCGCGCATCGCCTCCCGGGAAGTCGGCGCGCGCGCTGCCGAGGTCGGGCATGAAGAGCGTGTCGCCGACGAACACCGCGCCGCCTATCAGGTAAGCCATGTCGGCGGGCGTGTGCCCGGGCACGTGGATCGCGGTCGCTTCGATCGCGCCGATGCCGAAGGTCTCGCCGTCCTTGAACAGGTGGTCGAACTGGCTGCCGTCGGGCAGAAAGCCGCGCTCGAGATTGAAGAGCTTCTTGAAGGTGGCCTGCACCGTGCGGATGTTCTCGCCGATGGCGATGCGCCCGCCGACCCGCTCCTGAAGATAGCCGGCACCCGAGAGGTGATCGGCATGGGCATGGGTCTCCAGGATCCATTCGACCTGCAGCCCGCGCTTGGCCACGCATGCCAGCACCCGGTCGGCAGACGCATGGCCGGTGCGGCCCGACTTGAAGTCGTAGTCGAGCACCGGGTCGATCACGGCCGCGTCCAACGTGGCCGGATCCCACACGACGTAGGAAACGGTTTCGGTGCGGGGATCGAAGAAGGCCTCGATGGAGACTGGGGTGTTCATGATGCGCTCTCTCAGGTTCGGATTCGATCAATGATCTATTGATAGATATTTTATAAATTTATATATTATTATCAAGCCTAGCGACAGACCGACACCCCGAACCCATGAAATCACCCCACCCCGTCTTCGATCCCGAGGTCCTGCGCGGCGCCGCCGCCCAGGCGGTGGGCGTGCTGAAGGTACTGGCCAACGAGGATCGCCTGCTGCTGCTGTGCCAGCTCTCGCAGGGCGAGATGTGCGTGAGCGAACTCGAAGCGCAGCTCGACATCCGCCAGCCGACGCTGTCCCAGCAACTCGGCGTGCTGCGCAACGAAGGCGTGGTCACCACGCGGCGCCAGGGCAAGAACATCTTCTACGCTGTGGCAGACCCGGCGCTGCTCGAGATCCTCGCCCTGCTCTACCGGATCTACTGCCCCAGGGAAAAACGATGACGATTGACTGGCAAGCATTCACCCCGTGGTCCGCGCTCGCGGGCGGCGTGCTCATCGGCGCGGCCGCGGCGATGTTCGTGCTGCTCAATGGCCGCATTGCCGGCATCAGCGGCATCGTCGGCGGGCTGCTGCGGCCCGTCAGGGGCGACGTATCCTGGCGCCTCGCGTTTGTGGCGGGCCTCGTCGCAGCGCCGGCGCTTTATGCGCTGTTCGCGGCATTGCCGGCATTGCGCATCGACGCGCACTACGGCGCGTTGATCGTGGCCGGCCTGCTGGTCGGCATCGGCACTCGCTACGGCTCCGGCTGCACCAGCGGCCATGGCGTTTGCGGCTTGTCCCGCCTCTCACCGCGCTCGATGGCGGCGACCCTGGTTTTCATGGGCGCCGGCTTCGCGACCGTGTTCCTGATCCGCCACGTTTTCGGATTCTGAGGCGCCCCTGCCATGGCTGCTTTTACTTCACTGCTTGCCGGCCTGGTATTCGGCCTGGGCCTGCTCGTTTCGGGCATGGCGAATCCGGCCAAGGTACTGGGATTCCTGGACGTCGGCGGCGCGTGGGATCCTTCACTCGCATTCGTCATGGGAGGCGCCATCGGTGTCGGGGCGGTGGCATTCGCCGTTGCCCGGAAGCGCACGCATTCCCTTCTTGGTGCAGCAATGAAGCTGCCCGCCTCGCGCGAGATCGACCGCCGCCTCTTGGCCGGCAGCGCCTTGTTCGGCATCGGATGGGGTGTGGCGGGATTCTGTCCGGGCCCGGGTCTGGTGGCACTTGGCATGGGCGAAGCCAAGGCGCTGGTGTTCGTGCTCGCCATGGTGGCGGGCATGGGTATCTTCGAGTGGATCGAGCGTCGCGCCGCGTGAGCGCACGTCACTGCAGCATGGCGGGCGCCGGCGCAAGGCAGCGCTGCACAAAGGCCGACAACGCGCTCACGTCCGGAATCTGCACATCGCGGCGCCCTTTTTCCACGAACTCGATGACCTTGTCGCGCGCGAGCCTCGACAGGGCCCGGCTCACGCTCTCGAGCGTCATGCCCAGGTAGTTGCCGATCTCCGCGCGCGTCATGCGCAGCGTGATCTGGTCGGTGCGCATGCCGCGATCGGCCAACGACTCGGCCCAGTAGCGCAGGAAGTCCGCCACGCGCGCATCGGCCGGCAGCGTGCAGACCGACATCAGCGAGTCCCGGTCGTGGGCGATTTCGCGGCTCATCGCGGTGTGGAATACCTGCAGCAAGGCGGGCTCGGCGAGGCAGGCGGCCAGCAGCGACTGGTACGAAACCACCCACACCTCGCCGGTATCCATGGCCACGGCGTCGCAGGAATACTGGTTGGCGGCAATGCCGTCGAAGCCGAGCCAGTCGCCGCGGAACTTGAGGCCGACCACCTGTTCGCGGCCGTCCGCCGACATGTTGACGATCTTGAAGAAGCCCGAATTCAGAATGTAGAGATTGCCGAACCGCTCACCGGCCTGGTAGACCACGTCGCCGGCGTGCACCACGCGGCGCTGCGGCGCCAGGCGCTCCTGCAGCAGTTTTTGCGTTTCCGTCAGCTTCTGGCTGGCCCGCTCGTGAGCCGCCATGCCTGCCGGCGGCAATGCACGCGCAGCGAGAAATCCGGTCATGGTCGGTGCGGCGGCTTGGGTCTGGGACGGATTGAACATTTGAAGCGCTCCTGGATGTGGGTCGGTGTCGATGGAGGGATGCTATGAAGCGCCCGGCAACACAGTGACAACGGCCGAAATCGATGGGTAACGCTCGGTGAACGGTTTGTGTCCGGCGTGTATCAACGCGGGAGCGATGGCCTCCTAGATCTGCATCAAACCAGGCACGCTGCCGCGGCTAGCATTGCCTGATGCGCGGCGCGGGAGGCGGCTCGCAGCTCAGGCTGCGCGTCCCGCCCTGCGCTTGCGGCGGGGCCGGACCGGGCCTGCGTTCAACGCAGCGTTCAGTGTGCGCACGGCGTCCTGCACCACTGCATTCCGAGACGGTGAAGTGCCTGCCGCATGTTCCAGGGCGGAAGCCGGCGAGGCCTGCTCCGGCGGCAGGCGCCAGAATGCACGCGCCTGCGCCATCGCCAATGCCTGCCAATCGCCGGCGCGCGCAATGGCATCCGCATCGCCGCGGATTTGCGCACTGCTGTCCTCCAGCATGTGCGCTCCGAGTGCCAGGCACTCCGTAGCGCAAGTCTCGAGCATGGCGAGCCCATGCAGGCCGATGCTCCACTGCGCCTTGCAAAGCGCCAGCGGGAAGGTGAATTCGTTGTCCATGATCGAGCGGATCATCAGTCAGCGCACCAGCAGCACGGGCACCGTGCAACGAGCCAGCACCTTCATCGCCACCGAACCCAACACGAGGTTCGTCAGCGCGCCGTGGCCGCGCGATCCCATGATCACGAGGTCGAACTTTCCGTGCTCCGCAAAGGCGGCGATCTCGTCCGCCGGGTGGCCGACCTTGTGTGCGAAGAATGCGGCCTCGATGCCGCGCGCGGCCAGCGCGGCGCGCACCGGCTCCAGGACGACGCGCGCTTCGTCGTCGTAGTAGGTGTGCACAAGGTCCGGCCCCGCGAATGCCGCGGCGCGATGCGGTACCGGAAGCACGGCATTGAAGACCGTGAACGCATGGCCGGCGTTGGACCATTCCTTGTGTGCGCCCAGGTAGTCGAGCATGCGAGCCGTGTATTCGCTGCCATCGACGGCGAGGAGGATTTTCATGATGTTCCTTTGTTGTCCCGGTGGAGATGGGCAGATGTTCGCCCGCGGCCGGAGATTCGCCTTGCTCCAGATCAACGCAGCGACGCATCGCCCACAGCCTGCCCTTGCCGAGGCCTCCTAGGCAGCCGACCCGAGGCCGATGGGTGCGGGCACGATGTTCACGATGCGGGTGAAAAGCGCCTCGTATTCCCGCTCCGGCGGATAGCCGGTGAGCGGATCGCGGTTCCTGCCGAAGGCCTCGTCGAGCTCGCGCCAGTCTTCGGCGGTCAGCACCTTTTCGGCCAGCGGAAGAATCTCGCGCTCTTCCACAGCCATGTGGTCCAGGTAGAAATCGACGTAATGGGACATGGCTGCCTCGAAGGCAGCCCGGCGCGACTCGCCCAGCATTTCGAACGCCAGCAGCGCGTGCTCGACCTTGCGGACCCTTCGCTCGCCCCAGGCATGGTCGTTGTCGAGCCGGTCCATCAACTCGCGGGATATCGGCGTTCTTGCGCGCAGCTTCGGAAACAGCAGCTCGCTTTCCTTGCGGTGATGGCGCTTCTCGGGAAATTCGTCGACGTAGAACAGCATCGCCCGCAACGCCGCGAAGTCGGGCGTGGTTCCCTTGCGGCGGTGCTGCTCGAGCAGCATGTTGATGGAACGCAGCATGGCGGCAAGTGCCGCGTGCTCCTGGCGAATGATGCGGATGGTGGCGTGTGTCATGAATGGCTCCTGTGCGTACCCGAGGGTCTCAAATCCGGACACACACGGAGTTGCTGCAGATCAAACCAAATGCGCCCGTCCGGTCCCGGTCGCCTTCAAGGACACGCCCGCTTGATCGATATCAAGCGACGTCTCGCCCCGGGGCCGGATACTGGCCTGGCCGATGACCACTTCAGATCCAAGCGAGGACACCATGTACCAGCGAATTCTTGTTCCTGTCGAAGCCTGAGGAACAACATCATGCAAACAATGAAGGCTGCCGTCGTACGGGAATTCGGACACCCGCTTCAGATCGAGGACGTCGCCGTTCCCGATGTCGTGCCCGGCCAGGTGCTCGTGAAGGTGGTCGCATCGGGCGTATGCCACACCGACCTGCACGCCGCCGACGGCGACTGGCCGGTAAAGCCCACCCTGCCCTTCATTCCGGGACACGAGGGCGTCGGCTTCGTCGCGGCCGTTGGCGCCGGCGTCAAGGACGTGAAGGAAGGCGACCGCGTGGGCGTGCCCTGGCTTCACACGGCTTGCGGGCATTGCGAACATTGCATCACCGGCTGGGAAACCCTGTGCGACCACCAGCAGATGACCGGCTACACCGTGAACGGCGGTTACGCCGAATACGTGCTGGCCGACCCCGGCTACATCGGACGGCTGCCCGCGAACGTGGGCTTCACCGAGATCGCGCCCGTACTGTGTGCGGGCGTCACGGTCTACAAGGGCTTGAAGATGCTCGACTGCAAGCCGGGCGACTGGGTGGTGATATCGGGCGTGGGAGGCCTCGGGCATCTCGCCGTGCAGTACGCAAAGGCCATGGGCTTTCACGTGGTGGGCGTCGACATCCACGACGGGCAACTCCAGCTGGCAAAAGCGCTCGGCGCGGACATGGTCATCAATGCCGCCACGCAGGACCCGGTGAAGGAATTGCAGCGCACGTTGCGCGGTGCGCACGGTGTGCTGGTCACGGCGGTGTCGCGCAGCGCCTTCAGCCAGGCGCTCGGCATGCTGCACAAGCGCGGCACCATGGCGCTGGTCGGCCTGCCGCCGGGCGACTTTGCGTTGCCGATCTTCGACATGGTGCTCAACGCCAAGACGGTGCGAGGCTCGATCGTCGGTACGCGCAAGGACCTGCAGGAGGCGCTGGAATTCGCCGGCGAGGGCAAGGTGCGAACCGTCTGCACCGAAGACCGTCTCGACAACATCAATACGGTGCTGGACCGCATGCGGCAGGGCCGGATCGAGGGCCGCGTCGTGATGCGGATAGCAGATGGGGAGTAATGCCCGGTAGTGCCGGGGAAGATTCTCTATTGGGATATGCCTGGACCCGAGGACCGGCGCTCGATGCGCCATGCCATCGCAACGCGCAAAGAACAGGCGCAGCCACGACGTGCGTGCTACGCTAGTACGGCCCCAACAACGCTTGGCATTTGCGCCCCTAATCCAAGTCCTCTCTCCGAATGAAATCCGCATTTCACATCGCGGTCCTCGATGACGAGGTCGACATCACACAGCTGCTGGCCAACTACCTTCAAAGCCACGGCTTCCGCGTGACCCAGCTGCACGACGGCCCCTCCCTCATGACGCTGATGGGCAGCGACCCGGCCGACCTCGTGCTGCTCGACCTGGGTTTGCCCGGCGAAGACGGTTTTTCCATTGCCCGCCGTATGCGCGAAAACTGGCGCTGCGGGCTTGTCATCGTCACCGGCCGGGGCGATGCGGTGGACAAGGTCGTCGGCCTCGAGGTGGGTGCGGACGACTACGTGACGAAACCTTTCGACCTGCGCGAGCTCGTGGCGCGGGTCAAGGCCGTGCTCCGGCGCCTTGCGCCCGACGATGTTTCCGCTGCTCCGGCGGCCGCGCCCGCCTCGGCCGCACCGGGCATTGCCGAACGGCTGCGCTTCGCCGGCTGGCAGCTCGACCTCGCGGCGCGCAACCTGACGAACCCGCAAGGGCAGAACGTGCCGCTCACCGGTGGCGAATTCGATCTGTTGTCCGCATTCGCGCAGCATCCGGGGCGGGTGCTCTCGCGCGACTTCTTGCTCGAAAAGACGCGCGGACGCGAAGCCGCGCCCTTCGATCGCACCATCGACGTGCAGGTCGGCAGGCTGCGCAAGAAAATCGAAGCCGACGCGGACGATCCGCAGATCATCAAGGCGGTGCGGGGCGCGGGCTACATCCTGGTTCCGTCCGTCACGCGCGGTTGACCCATGAAAACGCCCTCTTCCCCGATCACCGCCGCGCAGCCCGCGTTGCCCGGGCTGCCTTCGGGCATTGAAGAGAGCAGCGTCTTCCGTTCGCTCTTCATCGCCTATCCCGACGCGCTGCTGCTCGTCGACCAGGCGGGCGGCATTGCGCTGGCCAACCCCTCGGCAGCCAATTTGCTGGGCTACGCAGTCGGCGAACTGGTGGGCCTGAACGTGGACGTTCTTGTGCCCGACAGCATCCGGCCGCGCCATGCTTCCTATCGCGAAGCCTATGGCCAGGCTCCTCGCCCGAGACCCATGGGCACGCAGATGGAACTCGTCGCCAAGCGCAAGGACGGCAGCGAGGTAATGGTCGAGATCGCGCTCAGCCCGCTGCAGAACCAGGGCCTGCCGTTCGTGGTTGCCGCCATCCGCGACATTGGCGCCTACCCGCGCGTGAAGCAGGCGCTGCAGCGCGCGCGCTACAGCGACTATCTTGCGCAGTTGGGCCGCCTGGCCGTGGACACGCGCGACCTGCAGGTGGTGCTCAACCATGTGCCCACCATCGCCGCGGAAGCGCTGGAGGTCGAGGTGGCCATGGTGCTGCTGCTGGAAAACAGCCGGCTCGAATTCCGCGTTGCGAGCGGCGTGGGCCTGGTGCCCGGCGAAGAAATCGGGGCGCGCATTCCGAGCCACGCCAACACATCGCCCGGCTTCGTGTTCGCCGAGGGACAGGCCGTCGTCGTTTCCGACTACAGAGAAGAGCGCCGCTTTGCCGTGCCGCAGGCCTACCTCGATGCCGGCCTGGTCAGCGCGCTGGCAGTGCCCTTCTACGACAGGGGCCAGTTCATCGGCGTGCTGACGGTACGCTCGCGCGAGGCCAAGCGCTTCGGCGACGAGGAACTGCGGTTCCTCGAATCGCTTTCCAACCTGCTGGCCACCAGCCTGCAGCGGGTGCAGACCGAGGAGGCGCTCAACCACGCACAGCGGCTCGAAAGCGTCGGCCAGCTCACCGGCGGCATCGCGCATGATTTCAACAACCTGCTCACCGTGATCCAGGGCAACCTGCAGGTGCTGGAAGAGCTGCCCGCCATCGCTCAGGACGGGTACGCCCAGCAACTGGTGGGCGCCGCGGCACGGGCATCGCGGCGCGGCGCCGAACTCACGGGCAAGCTGCTGGCCTTCTCCCGCCGGCAGATGCTGCAGCCCGACTCGGTGGACACGCATGCGCTGCTGCAATCCCTGGCCGACATGCTGCGGCGCACGCTCGACCAGCGCATCGGCATCGCGATCGACACCACACCCGGATGCCCGCCCGTACTCGCCGACCCCGGGCAGCTCGAGTCGGCCTTGCTCAACATTGCCATCAATGCACGCGATGCGATGCCGGAGGGCGGCACGCTGCACTTCCGCACTGAGGCCTGCGGCGGGCTGCCGCCGGAAGTGCGCAATGAACTGAGCGATAGCGATACGCACGGCGGCTTCGTCGCCATTTCCATCACCGACAGCGGCATGGGAATGACGGAGGAAGTGAAGGAACGCGCGTTCGAGCCCTTCTTTACGACCAAGGAGGTGGGCCGGGGCACCGGGTTGGGCCTGAGCACGGTGTACGGCTTCGTGAAACAGTCGAAAGGCGCCGTCGCCATCGCGTCGCGTCCGGGCGCGGGCACGACCGTGACGCTCTACCTCCCGCAGCTGTACGACGCGGCGCCTCCCGCTGCGGACGAAGAAGACAGCGAACAGGCAATTCCTGCGGGGCTGCGGGTCATGCTGGTCGAGGACGACCCCGAGGTGCGCAATGTCGTTCATACATTTCTCGCCACGCTCGGCTGCAGCGTGGTGACAGCGGATACGGCCGAACAAGCCCTTTTGAGCATGGAATCGGATGCGGAGGCATTCGACGTGCTGCTGAGCGACATCGCACTCGGCCCGGGCATGCGCGGAACCCGGCTCGCCACCGAGGCGCAGCAACGTTTCCCCGGGCTCGCCGTTCTCCTCATGTCGGGCTTTTCGTCGGAGCTGCTCGATGCCGACCGGGATGTACCGCAAAGCTGGGAGCTGCTTCGCAAGCCCTACTCGCGCGCCGAACTGGCGCGCGCCCTGGCCCGGGTGCTGGCAGCACGGCCTTAGGCCCGCCGGGCGGCGCCGGCCTTGCGCAACATCAAACCGGGCGGATCGCCGCTCAGCGGCACCAGATCTCGATCTGGTGGCTGAGGTCCGACCAGAGCGCCTGCAACGCCACGGCCGCGAGCAAGGTGCCCGCCAGCCGCGCACCCCAGGCCTGGGCGCCGCCAGCCCCGCTCCAGCGCAGCCGCTGCCAAAGCCAGGGCGCCAGCACCAGGGAGAGGCCGCTGCCAATGGCGAACAGCAGCATTGCCAGCCCGCCCTGCAACGGTCCGTTGCCCAGGCTGGCGAGCAACAGCGCCGAATAGAGCAGTCCGCAGGGCATTGCCACCCAGAGCGCACCGGTCGCCAGGACGCCCCAAGGCGTGCTTGCGGCGAGTGGACGGAGACGGGCTTCCAGCGTGCGGCCGATGCGCTGCGCCCACACCGGCTGCCGGCCCGCGACCGCCAGCATTGCGCCCCAGGCGAAGACGAACACGTGCAGCAGCATCCAGAGCGGCTTGAGCGCGGCGACCTGGGTGCCGGCCTCCGCCAGGCTGTTCACGCTCGCCGCCGCAACGGCGCCGGCCACGGCGTAGCTTGCGATGCGGCCGATGTGGAAAGCTGCCTGCGCCGCCAATGCCGTGCTGCCTGCCGGGCGGGCTCCCGCCGGGACAGCAACCGGCACGATGCGGATCACCGCGGCCGAGGCTGCACCGCACATGGCCACGCAGTGCGGCCCGCCGGCCAGGCCCATCAGCAAAGCGGCACCGGCAAGCGCGGTCTGCATGGTCAGACCACGCGCGAAAAGCGGGTGTGGTTCTTGCGGCAATAGCGGTCGAACACCATCGCGATGGCGCGCACCACGAACCAGCCCTGCGGAGTCACTTCGATGTCGTGGTCGCTGACCCGCACCAGGCCCTGTGCGGCGAGTGGTCCGAGCGCCGCGAACTCGGCAGCGAAGTAGTGCCGGAAATCGATGCCGAGTGCTTCGCCCATCGCATCGAAGCCGACGCGCCCCTTGCACATAACCGCCATGATGACCGCGCGCCGCACAACGTCGTCGCGCGAGAGCGCAATGCCGCGAACCACCGGAAGAAGGCCCTGGTCGAGAAGGTCGTAGTACATCTCCAGGGTCTTGGCGTTCTGGCTGTAGGTGGGGCCGATACGTCCGATGGCGGAAACCCCCAGCGCCACGAGGTCGCCCTCGGGCTGCGTGCTGTAGCCCTGGAAGTCGCGCTGCAGCCGCCCTTGCTGCTTGGCCACGGCGAGCGGGTCATCGGGCAACGCGAAGTGGTCCATGCCGATGTACACATAGCCCGCGGCGGTGAGCGTCGCAATGGCGCTGGAGAGCATCCGAACCCGCGCCGCGGCATCGGGAAGTTCCTCCGCGGCGATGCGCCGCTGCGGCTTGAAGCGTTCGGGCAGATGGGCGTAGGCGTAGAGCGCAATGCGGTCGGGCCGGAGCTGGCAAACCTGCGTCATCGTGCGCTCGAACGACGCATCGTTCTGGCGCGGCAGGCCGTAGATCAGGTCGACGTTGATCGACGTGAAGCCCAGCGCCCGCGCATCGGCCATCAATCCGAACACCTGGTGCGCGGGCTGGATGCGGTGCACGGCCTTCTGCACGTCGGGATCGAAGTCCTGCACGCCGAAGCTCAGCCGGTTGAAACCCAGCGCCGCCAGGTGCGCGAGCCGTGCCGCGTCGACCGTGCGAGGATCGACCTCGATGGACTGCTCACCGCCGGGAAGAAAATCGAACGCCTCGCGCAGCATGGCGAGCAGCTCGCCCAGTTCCGCGTCATTGAAGAAAGTGGGCGTGCCGCCGCCCAGGTGCAGCTGGCTCACGGTGGCGCGGCGCCCGAGTTGCGCGGCCTGGAGCCGGGTTTCGCGGGCCAGATAGGCCAGGTACTGGGTGGCCCTCTCGTGGTGCCTGGTCACGACCTTGTTGCACGCGCAGTAGTAGCACAGCGACTCGCAGAACGGAATGTGCACGTAGAGCGAAAGCGGTGTCGCCGAAGCGTTCGCGTCGCGCCGTTCGCGAAGCGCCGACGCATAGTCGTCCGCGCCGAAGGCCTCGACGAAGCGGTCGGCCGTGGGGTACGAGGTATAGCGCGGACCGGCAACATCGAACTGCCGCAGCACGGCGGCCGACAAAGGTGCGGCATCGGAAACGGCGGGGTCGTGGATGAAAGCGGTGGAAGTCGTGGTCATTGCGAATGCCCGGAAAGTTCGCGCGGCGACGGCCTGGCCAGCAGCGCGGTGAACGCGCCCGACGCTGCCGCCATGCCCCAG
Source organism: Variovorax paradoxus (assembly GCF_040544635.1). Taxonomy (GTDB): domain Bacteria; phylum Pseudomonadota; class Gammaproteobacteria; order Burkholderiales; family Burkholderiaceae_C; genus Variovorax; species Variovorax paradoxus_R. The sequence continues at coordinate 354,052 of NZ_JBEPKJ010000002.1, read as the reverse complement.
AAAATAAAAAAGGCTACGGTGTAGACGCCCAGGCGCGACATGCGAAGCGCTTCGCCGCCCCAATGCAGATCGGACGGATCGACCAGCGCGAACACCAGGATCTCAAGGGCGCAGGCCAGCAGGAAAGCGGGCCACAGAATGCTGATCGGCTGGCGAGCCCTGCTCATGGTGCGGCCTCGCGGCGCGGCGGCGGCACGGCTTCGGCCGGCGTTGCCGCGTGGTTCCGCCCGGCGAGCGCGGGCATCAGCTTCTTGTCCGCCAGGGTCTTGTTGATCTCGACGCCCCGGCGGTAATAGTCTTCCGCCACCAGCGAGTCGGGGCTTTGCCATGCGTACCAGAAGGTCACGAAGCTCGCGACCACCACCAGCGCCGGCCCGGCAATCACCATCCAGAGCAGCGGATACCGCCACCACCGATCTTCCGGCGCGGGCAGTTCGTTCTTTGTCGTGTTCATTCCGTTTCCTTCAGCGCGGCACCAGGAAAGCCGCTTTTTCCGACACCTGAGCCCCGCCGGCCTCTTCCCGGATGTCGAAGTGCACCGTGTGCGAACCGGCCGGAACCGCGTCGTAGGGCACCTGCAGCCGCACGGCAACCCAGCGCGACTGGGCCGGCCCGACCGTGACGCGCTCGTCGGGCGAAACGCTCAGCCCCTGGATGCCGTGCGCGGCAATGCGGTAGTGGCGCGGCTCCTCGGTGGCATTCATGATCTGGAGCCGGTAGACGTTCTCGAGCCGGCCGCCCTCGACGATGCGGGCGAGCGATGCACGGTCGCGCACCACGTCGACCTTCAGCGGCGTGCGCACGACCAGGCTCGCGAGCAGCCCCGCCACCAGCAGCGCCAGCACGGCGGTGTAGACCAGCACCCGCGGACGCAGCACGCGGTGCACCAGCTGGCGGCGCGACCAGCCGGCCTCCATGCCGTTCTGCGTGTCGTAGCGGATCAGCCGCGGCGCATAGGACATCTTCTGCATCACCGTGTCGCACGCGTCGACGCAGAGGCCGCAGCCTATGCATTCGTATTGCAGCCCCTGGCGAATGTCGATGCCGGTCGGGCACACCTGCACGCACAGGCCGCAGTCGATGCAGTCGCCCAGCGCCATGCTGCGCGGGTCGACGCCCTTGCGCCTCGGTGCACGCGGCTCGCCGCGTTTCGGGTCGTAGGTGACGATGAGCGTGTCGCGGTCGAACATCGCGCTCTGGAAGCGCGCATACGGGCACATGTACTTGCACACCTGCTCGCGCATGAAGCCCGCGTTGCCGTAGGTCGCAAAGCCGTAGAAGAAAACCCAGAACACCTCCCACGAGCCCATGTGGGTCTGCAGGAACGCCATGCCCAGCTCCCGGATGGGCGTGAAGTAGCCCACGAAGGTGAAGCCGGTCCACAGCGCGATGCCGATCCACACCAGGTGCTTGAACCACTTCTTCACCAGCTTCTCGAGCGACATCGATCCGGCATCGAGCCGCATGCGCGCGATGCGGTTGCCCTCGATCTTGTGCTCCACCCACATGAAGATTTCGGTGTAGACGGTCTGCGGGCAGGCAAAGCCGCACCACAACCGCCCAGCCACGGCCGTGAAGAGAAAGAGTGCCAGCGCGCTAACCACCAGCAGGCCCGAGAGATAGATCAGGTCTTGCGGATACAGCACCAGGCCGAAGATGTAGAAGCGCCGCGCGGCCAGGTCGAACAGCACCAGTTGCCGCTCGCCCCACTCTGCCCAAGGCATGCCGTAGAACACCAGTTGGGTGAGGAAGACCATCGCCCAGCGCCAGCGGGCGAACATGCCGCGAACGCTGCGCGGATAGATCTTCTTCGTGGCCTCGTACAGGCCTACCGAGTCGGCGCCGGCCGGAACAATGGGAATGATCTTGCGGGAGGCCGGCCTCGCAGGTGCGGATGAGTCCATGATGCGACCGGCGTCAGGGGCCCGAGACGGGCGCATTGGAGAACCCCCAGACATAGGCGGCGAGCAGCTTGATCTGCGCCTCGGTCAGCCGGCCTTCCTGCGCAGGCATTGCACTGTGCTTGCCGGTGTTGATGAGCTGCACGATGGCCGTCTCGCCATAGCCGTGGAGCCAGACTTTGTCGCTGAGGTTGGGCGCCCCTACAGCCTGGTTGCCGACACCGCCGATGCCGTGGCAAGCGGCGCAGGTCGTGAACTTCGACTTGCCCAGCCCCGCGCGCACCGAGTCGTGCGGCTCGCCCGAAAGGCTCAACACGTAGTTCGCCAGGTTCTTCACGTCGTCCTGCGTGCCGACTGCCGCCGCCATCGGCGGCATCACACCGATGCGCCCCTTGGTGATGCTCTCGGCGATCTTCTCGGGCGTGCCGCCGTGCAGCCAGTCCTTGTCGGTCAGGTTCGGAAAGCCCTTGCTGCCGCGCGCGTCGGAGCCATGGCATTGCGAGCAGTTGTTCATGAACAAGCGCTCGCCGATGGCCATGGCCTTCGGGTTGCGGGCGATGTCTTCCGCGGGCATGTTGTCGTAGCTGGCGTAAACGGGCGCCAGGGCCTTGGTTGCCTTCGCCACTTCGGCCTCGTACTCGGACTGCGTGCTCCAGTCCGCCTGGCCGCGGAAGCTGCCCAGCCCGGGGAAGATCACCAGGTATCCGGCTGAAAAGACGATGGTCAGCACGAAGAGCCCGATCCACCACATGGGCAACGGGTTGTTGGCCTCGCGCAGGTCCTCGTCCCAGACGTGGCCGGTGGTGTTGTCCGCATCGGACGGCACGCGCTTGCGGGCCGTGAGCCACAGCAGCAGCATGCATCCGAGGATGCTCAGCACCGTGCCGGCCGCAATGTAGTTCGACCAGAAGTTATTGACGAAATCGCTCATCGTGGGCCTCTCTTCTTCAGTCTTGCTCGAACGGCAGGTGGGCGGCTTCCTCGAAGCGGCCCGTGTTGCGGCGGGCATAGGCCCAGGCCACGATGCCCAGGAAGAGCACGAAGCACAGAACGGTGGCGGCAACGCGCAAGGTGGTGATGTCGGTCATGGTTCGGTGCTCCCTACTTGAGCGTGAGGCCCAGCGATTGCAAATACGCCACCGTGGCATCCATCTCGGTCTTGCCGCGGACTTCTTCGGTGGCACGGGCGATTTCTTCGTCCGTGTACGGCACGCCGACACGGCGCAGCGCCCGCATGCGGCGTGGAATGGCTTCGGCATCTACCAGGGTCTTGCCGAGCCAGGAATAGGCCGGCATGTTCGATTCGGGCACCAGGTCGCGCGGGTTGTTCAGGTGAATGCGCTGCCACTCGTCGCTGTACTTGCCGCCTACGCGGTGCAGGTCGGGCCCGGTGCGCTTGCTGCCCCACTGGAAGGGATGGTCGTAGACGAACTCGCCCGCCACCGAGTAGTGGCCGTAGCGCAGCGTCTCCGAGCGGAACGGCCGGATCATCTGCGAGTGGCAGTTGTAGCAACCTTCGCGCAGGTACACGTCGCGGCCGGCGAGCTGCAGCGCCGTGGGCGGCTTCAGGCCCTGGATGGGCTCGGTGGTCGACTTCTGGAAGAACAGCGGCACGATCTCGACCAGCCCGCCGATGGCGACGACCACCAGAATCAGCACGATCATCAGCAGGTTGTTGGTCTCCACCTTCTCGTGAGTGAAGCCGCTCTTGGTTTCTTTTTTCGGGTTCATGGGTGCTTTCTCAGGCGTGGGCGACGGCGATGGCCGGGATCGACGCCCGCACGGAGCGCCCGGAGATGACAGTCATCCACACGTTCCACGCCATCACCAGCATTCCGCCGAGATACAGAAGGCCGCCGACCAGCCGCACCACGTAGAACGGGAACGTGGCCTTGACGCTCTCGACAAAGGTGTAGGTGAGCGTGCCGTCGGGGTTGATGGCGCGCCACATCAGGCCCTGCATCACGCCGGCGATCCACATGGCCGCGATGTAGAGAACGATGCCGATGGTGGCGACCCAGAAGTGCGCCTCGATGGCCTTCACGCTGTACATCTCGGTGCGGCCGTACATGCGCGGGATCAGGTAGTAGAGCGACCCCATGGTGATGAAGCCCACCCAGCCGAGCGCGCCGGCATGCACGTGGCCGACGGTCCAGTCGGTGTAGTGGCTCAGGGCGTTGACGGTCTTGATGGACATCATCGGCCCCTCGAAGGTCGCCATGCCGTAGAACGAAAGTGCCACGATCAGGAAACGCAGGATCGGGTCGGTGCGCAGCTTGTGCCAGGCGCCCGAGAGCGTCATCACGCCGTTGATCATTCCGCCCCAGCTCGGCGCGAGCAGGATGAGCGAGAACACCATGCCCAGAGACTGGGTCCAGTCCGGCAGCGCCGTGTAGTGCAGGTGATGCGGGCCGGCCCACATGTAGGTGAAGATCAGCGCCCAGAAGTGGACGATGGAAAGCCGGTACGAATACACCGGCCGGCCGGCCTGCTTGGGGATGTAGTAGTACATCATTCCGAGGAAGCCCGCGGTGAGGAAGAAGCCCACCGCGTTATGGCCATACCACCACTGCACCATGGCGTCCTGCACGCCCGCATAGGCCGAATAGCTCTTCATCCAGCCCGCCGGAATTTCGGCGCTGTTGACGATGTGCAGCAAGGCCACGGCAATGATGAACGCGCCGAAGAACCAGTTGGCCACGTAGATGTGGCGCACCTTGCGAACGCCGATGGTGCCGAAGAACACCACAGCGTAGGACACCCACACCACCGCAATGAGGATGTCGATGGGCCATTCGAGCTCGGCATATTCCTTGCCCGTGGTGTAGCCCAGCGGCAGGCTGATGGCGGCGGCCACGATCACGGCCTGCCAGCCCCAGAACACGAACGATGCAAGCGCCGGCGCGAACAACCGGACCTGGCAGGTGCGCTGCACCACGTGGAAGCTGGTGGCCATGAGCGCGCAGCCGCCGAATGCGAAGATCACCGCGTTGGTATGCAGCGGCCGCAGGCGGCCGTAGCCGAGCCATGGAATGCCGAGGTTGAGCTCGGGCCATGTCAGCTGCGAGGCGATGATCACGCCGACGAGCATGCCGACCACGCCCCAGACGACGGACATGAGGGCGAACTGCCGTACGACGGTGTCGTCGTAGACCGCTGCGGGAGGATTGGGTTCTTGCATCGTGCTGCCTCTTGATGGACTGCGGGCAGTGTCCCGTGGCACCCGCCCGGAGGGTTTGATGCAGATCAATCGTTGCGCAGGATCCGGTCGCCTTCGACGTCGACGTCTTCGAACTGGCCCCGCTCGATGGCCCACCACAGGCCGCCGAGGATGGCGAGCACCAGCATGACCGACAGCGGTATCAAGAGAAAAAGGATGTCCATCAGCCGGCCGCCCTGCCCTTTGCCTTGCCACTTCCCGAGAGCCGCGCCGCGTTCAGCACCACCACCAGCGAGCTCGCGACCATGCCGAGACCCGCGAGCCATGCAGGCAGCCAGCCCGCAACGGCCAGCGGCACGCACAAGGCGTTGTAGCCGGCCGCCCATGCGAGGTTCTGCCGCACCACGCGCAGCGTTCGGCGCGCCTGCGCGATGGTGCGTGGAATGGCCGTGAGCGCATCGCCCAGCACCACGAAGTCGGCCCGCGCACGCGAGAGCGGCACTGCGTTTCCAAAGGCGAAAGATGCATTCGCGCGCGCCAGCGAAGGGCCGTCGTTGAGGCCGTCTCCCACCATCGCGACTTGCCGGCCCTCCGCCTGCAGCCGCCAGAGCGCCTCGAGCTTGTCTTCGGGCTTGCAGTCGCCCTGGGCGAATTCAATGCCGGCACGCGCGGCGATTTCCCGGGCGGCGCTGTCGCGATCGCCGGAAAGCAGGCGCACCGTGATTCCTTCCGCCTGCAGCGCGGCCACCGCGGCTGCGGCGTCCGGGCGCAAGTCCTCGGCGAGCACGAAGCTCGCAATCCAGCCCTGTTCGTCGCAAAGGTGCACCTGCGGCGCGTCGACCTGCAGCGGCGCCACGCCGCAATAGCTGGCGGACCCGAGCCGCACACGCCGCGCGGTGCCGCCCGCGCTGGCGCGGCGGCGCAGCAGGCCTTCGAGCCCGAGGCCTGCCAGTTCGGCCGGCTGCGTCACATCCCACGCGGGCGGCGAGCGAAACTGCGCATTCCATGCGTTCACGAGCGCGCGTGCACCCGGATGGAGCGAGTGCACGCCGAGCGCTGCGCCTATCTCCAGCGCATCGCCGGGACGCAAACCCTGGCGGCAGTACACGCGTTCGAGCCGCGGCGTGCCGCCGGTCAACGTGCCCGTCTTGTCGAACACCACCGTATCGACCGCGGCCAACGCCTCCAGCGCCTGCAGGTTGGACGTCAGCACGCCTGCGCGCGCCAGCGCACCCGCACTCGTGAGCATGGCGGCCGGCGTGGCGAGCGAGAGCGCGCATGGGCAGGTCACGATCAGCACCGCAACCGCCACCATCAGGGCCTTGCCCGAATCAACGTGCCACCAGAAAGCCGCGGCACCGGCGGCCGATGCGAGCACCACGATGAGAAACGGCCGGGCGATCCGGTCGGCGAGCTGGGCCAGCCGCGGCTTGCTCAGCGCGGCGCTTTCCATCAACCGGACGATCTGCGCGAAGCGCGTGTCCTCGCCCACCGATTCGATGCGCGCCTGAACCGTGGCCGAAAGGTTATGGCTTCCCGCCAGCACGCGCTCGCCGCAGGCTCGCGGCACCGGGCGCGACTCGCCGGTAAGCAATGCTTCGTCGGTGCTGGTGCCGCCGTCGACCAGCACGCCATCGGCCGGAAAAGCCTCACCGGGGTGCACCCGCACCACGTCGCCCGCGGCCAGGCGCCGAACGGCCACGCGCTGCCAGCCGCCCTCTGCATCGAGGCGTTCGATGCTGTCGGGCAGCCGGTTCATCACGGCCTCGAGCGAGCCGGCGGTGCGGTCCCGCAACCGCGCCTCGAGCCAGCGGCCCGTGAGCAGGAAGAACACGAACATGGTCAGCGAATCGAAATACACCTCGCGGCCCAGCGCGCCCGCGCCGCCGAAAGTGGCCGCGGTGCTGACCGCGAAGGTGATGGCAACGCCGAAGGCCACCGGCACATCCATGCCGATGCGCGCATGGCGCAGGTCGCTCCATGCGCTGCGGAAAAACGGGCCGCAGGAAAAGAACAGCACGGGCAGCGTCAGCACCCAGGAGGCCCAGCGAAGCAGCTGCGCGGCGTCCGCCGTCATCTCGCCGGGCTGCGCGATGTAGGCCGGGTAGGCATACATCATCACCTGCATCATGCAGAAGCCTGACACCAGCCAGCGCCAGAGCGCGAGCCGCAGCTCCCGGGAACGGTGTTCGCGCGCGGAGCTGTTCGAAGCAGGCACCAGCGGATACCCGGCGGCGGCGGAAGCCTCGAACCAGGACGAAGGACGCGTGGCCGCGCCCGACCACACCACGCGGGCACGCCGGCTCGCGGCATTGACCTGCGCTTCGAGGACTCCGGACACTTTCAGCAAGGCGGCTTCGACCGTGAAAGCGCAGGCGGCGCAATGCATGCCCTCCACCGCGGCGCAGGATTCCCACCGCCCCGTGGCCGCATCGCCCTCCATGAGACGACCGAACGCCGGCCACTCGACCGGATCGTCCAGCACCCGCCACGCCTCATTGGAAGCAGGCATGGACGACGAGGGCGAAGAAAACGAGGCGAGCGCAGCTTGCATCGGGCAAGGCTAAAGGCGGCCGCTGCGACGCCCTTTGATCTGCATCAACCATCGGGCCCCTCGCCTGCCTAAGCTCGCGGCACAGACTCCCGGAGGCTTTTCATGTTCAAACGCATCCTCGTCGCCACCGACGGCTCGACGCTCTCGAAGAAGGCGGTAACCAGTGCAATCGCACTCGCCGTTCAGCACGACGCCGACCTCGTGGCGCTCACCGTGGTGCCGCACTACCCGAAGAGCTATTTCGACGGCGCCATGTCCTATTCGCCCGAGGACATCGGCCGCATCGAGAAGCAGTGGGCCGAAAAGGCACGGACCATGCTCGACACCGTGAAGGCGCGCGCCGAACAAAGCGGCGTGCGAATCAAGACGGCGACCGCCAATTCGGATCTGGTGGCGGAGTCGATCGTCGCCGCGGCAAAGAAGCACAAGAGCGACCTGATCGTGATGGCCTCGCATGGGCGCAAGGGCATCAAGCGCCTGCTGCTGGGCAGCGAGACGCAGCACGTGCTGACGCACTCGATGCTGCCTGTGCTTGTGCTTCGGTAGAAGCAGCCCGCCGCGGCAAGTCGAGATCGGGAGGCCGGTCGACCCGTCTCCCGGGCTTGCCCGCGGTATCGCGTCGCGGAAGCGGCTGTTGTTCGAGCGACCCGTGCAAGCGGGTAGCATGAATCTCGCCACCTCAACTTCCGTCGCCAAGCACCACCATGGATACCAGCAATAGGCCCCCGGCCTCGGTCACCGCCCTGTTCGTACCGCAGACCCTTTCCCCCACGCAAGAACAGCACGCGATTCAAACCGCGGCCGACCGGACAATCATTGTCGAGGCCAACGCTGGTGCCGCAAAGACGACAACCCTGGCCCTGCGAATGGCCGAAGCGTGGAAGCGCGGAACAAGCCCCGAATTTTTTACCGCGCTCACCTATACCCAGACCGCCTGCGACGCCTTGAGGGCCGCCCTTCGCAAGATTGGAATTCCCCATGCCGTGATAAGTCGTTTTCGCATTCAGACCTTCGAGGGCTTCTGCGAAGAAGTGCTCGACGAGATGCTCGATGCGACTGTCCCCAGACTCCATCACGCGGAAGAGCTGAGGCCGTTCGTTTGGGAGGCGGTCAGGCGCGTTGAAGAAAATGAGTCCGAGAGATGGCGCTCCGACCTTCTCATGCCGTCTTTGGGCGACAACGGACTGGTGGAGGAGTTTCTCGATCTGAATGCCTTGCTCAAAGGCAGCATGCGCGACCTGCTGGAACGAGGAGACAGCGCGGCTTCGCCGGACTATGCGGCGGCCATCGGGGTTGAGTACACGCAGCTGAAGATCTTTCTCGCCTACGAAAAAATCCGCCGAAGAGAAAACGCGGACAAGCCCCGGTTCCGAGGTCCTTCAGACGCCACTTACGACCTGGCGCGGTTGCTCTGCGAAGACGAATCCATCGAAGGCCTCAAGGCGTGGCCCTTCTCCACAAAGGTGCTGATGGTCGACGAGATGCACGACCTGAACCACGCCATGTTCAGGGTGCTGCAAAAGCTGTTGAATACGACACCGAGCCTCTTCTGCGGCGTCGGCGACCTGGATCAGGTGATCCATCAATCCGCGGGCGCGGATGCCCGCTTCATGGGCGACGCCATTGAAACCGTCACCCGCCGCAGGGTGAGGCGCTATCCCCTCACCCACAGCTACCGGTTCAGCCGTGCGCTCGCGCTCAAGGCCGGGCGCATTGCCGAAAAGCCCTACAGCTCCATGGCGGAACACGAGACAAAGATTTCGCTGGCCGGCTACGAATCGCCCGAGGACTGTGCTCGCATGGTTGCCGAAGAGGCCGGGCGGTGGCAGGCCCGGCCGAGAGCGAAGATGAATGAATTCGCGATCCTGCTGCGGCATTCCTACCAGTCTGTGCATGTCGAAAATGCCCTTCTGGCCCGGGACATCTCCTACACCACGAGCGGTCTGGAGAGCTACCTGCTACGCCCCGAAGTCCTGTTCATTCGCGGTGTGCTTGCGGTAGCCACGGACAGCCTGGGCAGCGTCGCGGACGATCTGACGCGAGAAAAAGTAATGCAGGCGCTCTTCTTCTTCAGTGGAAGCCGCATCGAAGTGAAAGGCCGGGAGCACGAAACGCAGGAAGCGCTGCTCGCGGATGCTGTTCGAAGCGTCAAGGATGCCCCCGGGTTCCTGACTCATTTCTTCGACAACCAGATCTTGCGCAATGCGGAGCCGTCGATGAAGAGGCGGCTCGAGCGCGCGGTCAAATTGGCCAGGGAACAAACCGGGCCGCAGTTGCTGACCGAGCTCCTGGGTGTCCTCAAGGTCGAGTCGATCGTCAATGAGGTCTATGTCTCCAGACAAAGGCGCAGGGATGCCCTGGGCAACCTCGAAGGGCTCCAGCTTGCGGCGGCGCAATTCGATACCGCGAGCGAGTACTTCCAGAGCCTCAATGATGCGGAGCAAAAGCAGCGGCAGTTGAAGAAGTCCGACAGCCTGGTGATCGCCAGCATCACCAACGTGAAAGGACTCGAGTTCGACCATGTCGTGCTGCCTTACCTGGCACAGGGCGAGTTCCCTGCGTCATCTGCAGCGGACAGCGACGAGCGGAACATGTTCTATGTTGGCATCACTCGTGCGCGCAGATTCCTCACCATGCTTGCCAGGGCGGATGCGCCGAGCTCCTTGGTACAGAAGATGGGATACAAGCCCGCTACGGCATCACGACTGCCCGAGCCCTCGGCATAAAGCTGCCGTTGCTTGGAATGTGATTGGCTTCCGAGCCGGGCAACTGAATCGGCATCTAGTCTGCGACGACGTGCAGGCTGTGTTTCTGGCGGCGCGCGCGGGCGCATATCCTTGCCAGCTGCATGAGGAATTCGAGCACGGCCGGTTTGCTCGTGCAGTTCTGCGCGGCGGCCATGATCTCCTTGCGGAACCCTGTCAACTGCTGCCCTGAAATCACCATTTCGGCGGACGCGCCGTAATAGTGCATCCAGAACGTCTGCAGCGTTCCGTCGGCCAGTTCGTCGATGACGAGCGAATAACCTTCCTCCCAGACGGACTCCGCCATCGCGAGGCTGGGAAGGCCCGGCGTTTCAGGCCGTGCTCCTTCCGGTACCTGGATGATTCGGCGCATTTCTTCAGCCGTTACCGGCAGTTGCCCGGCGCGCCCGCGAACTCTGGGAATTCGGTGACAACTGTGCCGTTGGTCTCGATGACGAGGCGGCCGCATTTTTCGCCAGCCGTTCCGACGATCTGGTTGAGGTTGGAGTCATAGCGGATACGGTTGTCGGGCTGCACGATGCGGTACTGGTTGGGGGCATTCTGGACCATGCGGCAGAAGGTCTGGGCCGCGGCGGCATTGGTGCAGTACTGCGGCAACAGCTGGCTCGCGCCCGATGCGGCCGTGCAGTGGCGCGCAAAGATGTGTGCGTAGCCGGCCGGCGTGACGACGCATTGCGCGTCCACGCCCACCTGGGCTTCTCCCACCTTCGACCCGACGCTCTGGCAGCCGCTCAGAACGGCCATCGAGATGGCGCAAAGGATGAAAAGTTGGCTCGTATTTTTCATGATCTTCTTTCTCAGCGAAATTTGATGATGTAGTTGATGGAGAGATTCTTCGGCCGCGTCTCCGAGGTCAGACGCGCGGGCTTGGTCGGCACGCTGGTCTCCACGTCGCCCGAGGCCTGAGCAGCCGCATTGCCGCTTTGCGACACTGCCGCCAACACCACCGCCTTGTAGGTGTGGGTGTGCGTCTGCATGGCGTCGCACTGGTAGGAGCCCACGCCGTTTTCCGTGCCGCTGCCGGTCGGGCCGACACGCGATGCGGCATCCGGGTCCATGCCCGAGCCCGCGTCGTTGCCGCGCAGGAAGAGCCCGCGGTAGTCGGGAATGCAGAAGTCGTCGCTGATACCGCCGTACAGGTAGCCCAGTGCCGCGAACAGCTCGGGGTACGCATCGACCCTCAGCTTGCGTCCGTCACACAGCATCCAGCCCTGCGCTTCGAGGTAGCTGGTTGGGATGTCGTCGCGCTTGGGCGGCGTCACCGAGTTCTGGCTTGCGCACCCGGTGTTCTTCCAGATGTTGTTGGCGTCGCCCGAAACAGGGTTCACCTGTCCGGCAAAACCACAAACGCTGCCTACGCATGTATCGAACATGTCGGATTCCTTTGCGATCGGGCCCGTTGCGGACGCGGCGTCGGGACATCGACGCCGCCGTCACGCATCGGGCGGCGGGCTGTGTGGCGGGCCGACGATCAGCGGGAGAGCAGGCGCAGGCGCTGCTCGTTGGACTTGGCCACCGACTGCGGCGCATCCCAGCTGCCATCGGCGTTCAGCGTCGTGGCGAGCGCGAAGATGCCGGTGGGATACGGCAGTTCGAGCGGGTTGTTGATCGAGTTGACGTCAATCACGTCGCCTTCCTCGTAGTCACCGTAGGCGATGAAGTACTTGGGGTGCGGCGAGAAGGTCAGGCTCTGGTTCGGGCGCGCCTGCACCGCGTACACGGTACTGCCCGACATGGTCACGCCGACCGAGGCGCTCGACTTGATGGGGATGTTCGGCGATTCGCTCAGGTAGAACCGCGCCGGATCGGGACCCTTGGTGGGGTTCACGAACTGGTAGGCGTTGTTGTAATCCAGCGTGATCATGTTGTTGCCGCCGGTGGGGTCGTAGGTTTCGGCGGTCGCGTACTCGATGCCGGGCTGCAGCTCGCCCGTATCGGCCCAGGAGAAACCGGTGTCGACGGTCCACGAAAACTTGATGCGCGTGGTCGGCCCCGGATTGGAAAACTTGGAGAACCAGGCGAGCGACAGGGCATTGGGTGCCCAGTTGGTCGGATCGCTTTGGAACACCATGAAATAGGCCGAATGGCTCGCGTGGTTGTTGACGGTGACGGAATAGATCTTGCCCATGACGCTCTCCAGAAGAAGTGGTTGGTGGAACAGTCCGGACCGCTATGGCACCGAACTGGAACCCACTCTAGGGAGCCATCGCACCGAACGGAATTACATGCGATTACACGGAGCGACGTCTCCGCGTAATGAGGTATTCAGCTCCGTGCGCCGCCTTGGATCAGGAAGGGGTAGCTGCCGAAACGCACGTCCCCGCGCCGGCGCTCGACCAACGGCGCGTTGGCCGAGTGCGTGGGCAGCGCATTCAGGATCTGATGCTTCGCGCGGAAGATCTGGATGTTCACGTAGGACGGTTCCACGCCGAGCATGCGCGACAGTTCATCCAGCGCAATCCAGCCCTGGCTCTGCGGTGCAAGGCCTCTTTGGGCATCTTGCGAGCGCACCCGCGCGAGGGTCACGAGGGTGTAATGATGGATGCGCTCGCCCAGGGAAACCGACTTGCCGTCGGTCACCAGGCTCAAGCTCGTGTGCTCCTCGTTCTGGCTCACGTTGAAGTGAAGGGCAACCTCCACGGGCTGCAGCGGCACCGATGCGATCTGGTTCTCCGCCGTCGATTCCAGGTCGTCGCACAGCACGAACTCCCAGGTGTTGGCGGAGGTCCGCACCATGGCGCCATCGCTCAGGTGATCGATACCGTCGATGTGCTCGAGCACCCACTTGCCTTCGTGAAAATAGACGTTCACCTCGGGCTGCTGCGCATCCGGCAGGAGGTTCTCGCGCAGCCCCAGTGCCAGCGCCGATCCGTGTCCCTCGCTTGGGTAAAGACAAGTCACTGGAGGCGCCAGATCGTCGGCGATCCAGACCGACTCCTCGCCGAGGCCCAGGCGGACTTCGGCGCCCGGTGGCACGACGGTCCATCGGCCGCTCGGCAGGCGTTCGCCATTCAGGGTGGTTCCATTGCGGCTTTGATCGACGATTTCCCAGGCCAGCCGATTCCATCGGACCAGCGCATGGATCTGCGACACATCGGGCGCCTGCAGCACGGTCTGGCAGGCCGATGGGCGCCGGCCGAAGGCATGCATGGGGCGCAGCACGGTGCCGCGGTCGTCGAGCTTGTTCCGGAAGATGGCCATCGGTTGTTTTTTCCTTTGTCGTGTTCAGACATACAGCGCTTGGGAATTCAAGTCGCTTTCCTGCAAGGGGGTATCGCGCCATCCCATGGCAACGGGCACGCGGTAGAGTCGCTGATTGCCCAGCTCGGGCCAGATGTGGCACAGGCCGGGCACAACCACCTTCACGGTGCGAAGCGGGATGTCCGGCCGCGTGTAGTCGAGAACCACGGTCTCCATGCCAAGGGACGCGGCGATGCGCACGCACCGCGCGATCTCTTCGGCAATGTCCATACTGGCCGCCATGGCCCCGAGAACAGGCCGGCGCTTCGGTGCTGCATCGCCCTCTTCTCCCTCCTCCCCCTCTTCCACCGGCATGAGAAAGCGTGGCACGCCTCCGAGATCGCCTGCTGAAGGCGGAACGGAAAACTTCTTTCCGGCCGCGATCAACTGGCTCATTTCGGTGAGTGCACGCTCGCAGGCCAGCACGGGGTTCGGACTGCAGCCGAAACCGATGGCCCAGTCGCCCGTCGCACGATGCCGGCCGATGGCCGCCATGACAGGAATGCCGAAGTCATGGGTGATGTCCAGCACCCAGCGCTGCCATGGCGGACCCAGGGCGCGCTCGATGCGCGCAAGGCTTTCTGCGGGCAGGCTGCCCAGGTCGATGGCGGGCCTGCGGATTTCCCCGTACCACCAGATGGCCGCCGCATCGCGCTCCACCAGCTCGAGAAAGCCTTGAAGGATGGCCTCCTCCAGCGTGTTCCCGGCGGCGCAGCCGTTCGATGTCCACACCGAGTGCCGCTGGCTCTCTGCCGGGGCGTTGGCATAGCAGAAGGCCAACGGGAGGTAGCAACGCGCGTTGGATGTCAGCGACCAGGCCGGCGCCCACCACGCCGGATCGTGCACCGGCAGCGCGGGGGCAGCCACCGCATGCGGCGGGCTGTGCGTTGCGAAATGCGCGCGCTGCCTCGCGCTGAAAAGTGCGAGGTCTTGCGGCGGTATGCAGCGCGCATCGAGCGCCGATGCCGCCGTGAACACCGCGGCCTCGTCGCCCTGGTGAAAGGCAGCGTACCGCTCGACCGCCTCGCACATCGCGCTGGCACGTGACTGGTCCGTGGACATTCCCTTGCCAAGGCACACCTGCACCAGCGCGCCCGCGGAAAGGTCGCCGTGCAGGTTCGGCGTCTTGAAGATTTCGCTGCGGTAGACCGTCAACGCGTCTTCTGCTTCAGCGCCCAGTGGCACGACTCGCGTGACGACGCCGCACAGCGGATCGACGTACGGGGCCAGCTGATCGACCGTGGCTGACGCTGGCATCGTGCGCCAGCCGCCATCGGGTCGGTTGCCCGACAGGCAAGGCGCGAGCGCGATCGGCTGGCGCTGCAGATGCGCCATGAGCCCTGCGTCGCCGCACTGCGGGCATTGAGGCCGTGCCACGACGGCATGCGGCTGCAAGGGCTCCAGCGTCCACAACTGCTGGCTGGCCCGTTCGACGACGTTTCGCGCCAGCGGAAGCAGGCTCTTCAATCGCGCCCCTACAAGCTCTGCATCGGCCTGCAGCGGCACGCCGATGGCTTGGCCGCCATGCCTGTCTTGCCACCATGCCCGCACCGGCTTGTTCCGGATCAGGCGATGCGCCAGGCAATGCCAGCACGCCGTTGCAGCGGCTGCGTGCGGCGTGAACAGCGGCCCGACCATGGCCTGCTCGCCCGCAGGCTTGGCCAGCAGCCACGGGCGCTTCGACGTGCGCTGCTGCGCGTCGATCAGGTTGAGCCTGGGATCGAGGTAGTCGTCGCAGAACACGATGGTGAGGTTCGCATCGCCTTCGGCCACGGCCTGCCCCCAGCGCGTGGCCGCATCGCGGTCCATCGCATCCGACAGCACGATGGCGTCTGCGTGTTCGTTCACGTGGATGCGCGCGAACGGAGAAGAAAAATCCGGAACGACATAACGTGCTGCGTCTCCGCCCCCCACCGGCCTCGCCAAGCCTTGCCGAACCAGCGCTTCGAGGGCATGCAGCATCTCCGCCAGCAACACGGGAGCGCCCTCGGTCCTGCAGTGCGAGGCAAGGCTAATGCCCTCGCGCAGCATGCGCTCGACGGCCAGCACGCCCGGCGAGCCGAGCATCGACACCTCGTTCTCGCTCAGCAGCAGCAGGCCGTCTTGTTGCACGAGCGGCGGCAGGTATCTGTCGTGCCACTGGAAAACGTCGCTGAAGAAGTCCATCGGCGGCGAGTTACGGATTACGCGTCATGCGGCAAGCCCAGCGTCAAGCGGGCGACGGTGTAAGGCCACCGGCCGGTCGTTGCCCGGAAGGCGGTCTCGAAGAGCCGGTGCTGTTCGGAGAACCGTGAATAGAGATGGTCTTCGGAGCGCACGCGAATCGATGAATGAATGCCCGCGACCTGGGCCGAGTCTTCGAACCCCGACACGACCGGCAGATGCATGCCGCCCACCTGCACCGGCATGCTCGCGAGGATCGGGTGCACGAAGTCCAGCACCACCATGCATGCGGATTGGCACCGTGTGAAACGTTGGGCCAGCCGGCGCAGCATGGCCTCCAGCGGCGCCTGCGGCAGGTAGGGGCAAACACCCTCCAGCATCACGAGCACCGGCCGGTCGCCCGGCAGGCCCGCGACATCCAGCCATTCGGGGTCGAGGATCGAGCACGCAAGGTTGCGCTCTCCGTCATCGGCCGTCACATGCTGCTCGCGCAGGCGAATGGCATCGGGCAGATCGACGCTGAGCCAGTCGACACCGCCGCTGCGCGCCACGCGTGAACCGAGGCGACTGCGGCGCGTGCACAGCCCCGCTCCCAGCGTGATGCCCATGCCGGACGGATGCGCCGCGAAGAACTCGGCCGCGAAGCCGTCGATCAGCGCGGCCCGCAGGACCACGCCCCTGACGAATGCCGCATCGTGCGCATAGACCGAGAGATCGAACGGCAGCGCCGCAGCGATGCGACGCGCCTCGGGGTCGGAGAACTCCGATGCGGCGACGACGCCTTGCGACCCGGCGCGGGCGGCCAGCGTCAGCAGCAGCGTGGCCGAGGCGCCCTGCAGCGCGATTGGTGTCACCCCTTCGACGGGGGATTCAGCAGGTGAAGGGATAGGCGCTGCCCGTGTTGTTGTACGAGGTGAGCGCAATCGCGCGCATGCCTTCCTCCGCCGGTGCCTGCGGATAGTTGAGCTGGATCGCGTTCTTGATCGGCGAGCCGTCGGCGGTCTTCAGGTTCCATTCGCCGCGCGCGGCATCCCAGGTGAGCTGCGGGTTGGTGACAAACCGGATCTGGAAATTGAACGGGTTGTTGTAGCCCAACCATTGGCTCAGCACCGGGGCCTTGTCGCCGCTCGGGTCGCGCGTCAGGTCGCCGAGGAATTCCGGCGATTGCCACGCCAGGGCAATGGCGCGCAGCACCAGGCCACCGAACGCGAGCAGGGAATCGGCGCCACCACCCGGAATGCCGAGGCCCGTGGGCAGTGCGCCCTGTGGCGGTCCGACGGGCTTCTCGGGCTTGTCGAAGGCGGCGGCGGAACCCATGAAGTTCGGAAACAGCTGGTAGTACGCGGCCAGTGCTTCGGTCGCATGGGAAGACGGCGCCTGCGGCAGCACGATGACGAAGGCATCGTCGGGGCCGATCCAGCCCGCCGTCAGCATCGGCTTCCATTCGGCCCGCAGCGCCGGGTCGCTGTTGAGGTACAGGCCGATGTCCAGCATCGGCCACAGCGTCGGCATGCCGAAATCGCGATGCAGCAGCGGCTGGATGTCTTCCTGGTCGAGCAGTTCTCGCCGGTACGCATCGTCTTGCCACGACCGCGCAATGGCCCGGAGGTAAGCGAGGCGGAATTCGAGCAAGGGCTCGGCACTTTGGCGCTGGGTCATGATGACTTCTTCCTTGTTTAAGAAAAATGCGCAGGCGTTGGCTTGCGCTGGGACAACTCCGGCCGCATCGCGGCCAGATCTTTCAATCGCTCGGCAACCCCGTGGCGGGCCGGCGCCAATGTCCGCAGTGCGGCCAGCGCATCGAACTCGGTCCGATGTTTTCCACCCTCCCGCGCCAACGACGCGGCGCGGGAGAGGCTCTGCATGGCGGCCACGCGCTTGCCACCCGCGCCCAGGAGGTAGTGGGCCTTCTTCAGGTGGAGCTCGGCGCTGTACAGCCCTTCATTGAGCTCCGCCACCAGGTGCAGGCATTCGTCGATCCGGTCGATCGCCTCGGCCCATCGCTGCTGGCCCGCCAGGGTTTCGGCGGCGAACGCGCGGTAGTAGGTCTGGCAGTAGCGGCAGCCCATGTTCCACAGGGCCTGCACGGTGCCATCGGCCTGGGCGATGTCAGCAGCGTCTCCTGTCGACCAGCAACGGATGATGTCCGCATAACCCTGGAACGCCGGCAGGCCGTAGCGCGCCGTGATGTCCAGCAGCTCGGTGGTGCTCGCCAGCGCCGCCGCCTTGTCGCCGCGGGCCTGGTGGCCCAGGCTCTGGTACAGAAGCGCCATGCTCAGCGAAGGGACGTGCGACATCTCCCTGGCCCACTGCACCGCCTGCGTGGCATCGGTGAGCGCGGCCTCGTCGTGGCCGGCGAACCAGCGGACCAGCGAGCGTCCCGTGGTCGCCCACACGCGCGTGTCGAAACCGAAGTCGGCCGCATGGTGCGCGTGTGTCTCGGGGCTGTAGCGCTCGACGGCATCCGTCAACGCCCGCTCCGCCAAGGCAAAGCGGCCATCGGAATAATGCGCAAGGCCCAGGTAGGTTTGCGCGGCGACGAACACGCCCTGGTCCTGCTGATGCCGCGCGTGGTCGAGCAGCCTGTGGCTCAGCCGGCGGACTTCGTCGCGGTTGCTCGCGACGTGGTGAAAGGTGATGAGGGTCCACAGGTGCTGCACCTGCTTCTCCCTGGCCACCGTGTCGCTCAGCAGTTCCTGCGACAGGGCGATGCGGTCTACCACCTGGGGGTGGGCCCAGCCGTGCTTGTTCATCATCGCGTGCGTGACGTAGCTGTTCACGTCCAGCCGGGCTTCGCGCTGCGCGATGCCACTCAGATGCCCGACCCACCCGTCGATGTGCCGCGCATAGGCGATGGTCTCGTCGTTGAGCGAACGGTGCTGCGTGAGGCGCAACTGCCGCACCGCATGGGCGACCGCCTGCGCATGGTCGCCGGCGTCCGCCCAATGCTGCGCAACGCTGCCCGGCTCGTTGGCGACGCGTTGGGGATGGGCACGCACCAAGGTCTGCGCCACCTTCTGGTGCTGCTGGCGACGCTGCGCGACGAGCATGCATTCGTAGGCGGTGTCACGGATCAGCGCATGCCGGAAGAGAAAGGCGCCGGCCCCTGCGCCAGACAACCCGGCCTGCATGACGAGCCCTGCATCGCGCAAGGTCTCCAGCTCCTTGTCCACCGTCTCGCGGCTCTTTCCCGAGCAGGCGCACAACAGCTCCGCATCGAACTGCCGCCCGATGGTGGCGGCCAGTTGCAGCAGGCTCTTGGCGGGCCCCAAGCGATCGAAGCGGCTGACCAAGGAATCGCGCAGCGTCACCGGAATGGCGGCCGGCTGCGCGGTGTCTTTGAACACCCAGGCGCCGTCGACTTCGACCAGGTAGGTGTCGAGCAGCATGCGCGCCAGCTCCTGCACGAAGAGCGGCACGCCGTCGGTACGCGCGACGATATTCCGGATCACCGCGGCGTCGACTGTTCGCGGCGCGAGCACCTGGCGGGCCAGCTGTTCGGCCTGCGCGTCGTCTAGCCTTCGCACCTCGATGCATCCGGCCTCCAGGCCTTGCGGCTTGACCCATTCCGGCCGCGCCGTCAGCACGAGCAGGATGCGCTGGTCCGCCAGTTGCCCGATCAGCCCTTCGAGAAATTCGATGCTCGTCGGATCGGCCCAATGCACGTCCTCGACCACCAGCAGAAGCGGCGCCGGGGCGGCCATGTGCAACAGCCACTGTGCGGTCGACTGCAGCAGCAGCGCCTTCTGCATCGCGGGGGAAACCTGGCTTGCCTGATGGCGACCCAGCGGAAGCGAGAGCCACGAACAGAAGATCGGTACTACCGCCTCTGCATCGCAGCCGGCCGCCTGCAGGGCCTCTTGCACCCACTCGCGCCGGCCGTCTGCCGATGCGCCCGGCACCGCTTCGAGTTGCTGGCGCAGCAGCGTAAGAAAAGGCGTCAGCGCGTTGTTCTGGTGTTCCGGATGGCACTGCGCGCTGACGGACTTTCGGCCTTCCTGCGCCACGTGCTCGCGCAGCACGTCGACGAGGCAGGACTTGCCGATGCCAGGCTCGCCGCGGATCCACACCGCGCGTCCGCGGCCTTCGCTGGCTTGCGTCCATTCGGCGCGCAGCAGGTCGAGCTCGCGATCGCGCCCGACGCACATGCGGCTCAACGCACCCGGAGTCGGCGCGAGAAGCGATGAAGATGGCGCGGCGGCCGCATTCAGTCGGTAGGTCTGGATACCGGCGGACTGCCCCGGCAGGCTCACGCTGCCGGCCTGGTCGAAACGCGCATGGCGGGACAACAGGCGGTAGCTGCTTTCGCTGGCCAGCAGCGTTCCCATGTCGGCCAGGCCTTCGAGACGCATCGCAACGCTCACGGCATGCCCCGACGGAATTTCTCCGCCGGCCACCACGGCCATGCCGGTGTGCATGCCCATGCGAATGCCCAGGTGCGCGCCGTGCGCCTCCCTGATGGCCGCCGACCGGCTGTGCCCAAGGGCAATGAGCTCGAGCGCCGTCATGCTCGCCTGCCTGGCGTCGGTGTCGCTGGCATGCGGATAGCCGAACAAGACGATCATCCGATCGCCCAGCGTGCCCGCCAGCTTGCCGCCACGCCGCGTGGCCGCTTCGAAAAAGCGGCCGAGCTCTTCGCGCTGCAGCAGTTCCAGGTTTTCGATGTCCGAAGGCGGTGCGGCGCCCCCGCTCCCTTCGCCTTCGTCGCCCTCGCCCGCGTCCGGCCAGACCGCGACGCTGCAGCACAGCACCGTCAGTTGCCGCTTCTCGGAAAAGCTTCTGGCAGTCGCTACGGTGCGCGTCAGTGGATCGTCTCCTTGCTGCTGCGCCGACTTGAGGACACCCACGAGGTCATCGAGCCTGAGACCTTCGAGTTCGGCGAGCAACGCAGCGGCCGAACCGCAGCGCTCGTCGACCCTCTTCTTCAGCGTATGCCGCAACAGGGCTGCTACCGGATGCACGGCAATCTCCGCCGGAAGCGGCACTTCCGAAGGACTCAGTTGCTGGTGGAAAATCTCGGCGGCCGAATTTCCGCGGACCGCAGGCACGCCCATCAGGCATTCGAGGAACATCAGCCCCCACGCGTAGAGATCGGACTTGACACTCGGCAGCTCCCCGCGAAGCTGCTCCGGCGCGCTGTACGCCGGTGTGCCGAGGCATTCCTCGGCCATCGTGAGCGTTGAAAACTGGAGATCTCTGTGCAGCGAGACCACGGTGCTGATGCCGAAGTCCAGCACCTTCGCATGCGGTATCGCACCGGTGAACGTGACCATCACGTTCTCGGGCTTCAGATCGCGATGCACGATGCCGGCCCTGTGCGCGCAATCCAGCGCATCGAGCACCTCCGCCATGAGATGGCGGGTCTCGGTTGCAGTCAGCGAACCTCTGCGCCGAATGAGACTGCCGAGCGTTTCTCCAGGCACGTATTCGAAGACGCCATAGACGCACCCGCCCTGCTCGCCCTTGTCGAGCAGTTGAACGATGTGCGGGTGATGCAGCGCTGCGCACAGCTTTGTCTCGCGATGAAAACGGGCCACGCGCTGCTTGCCGTCCTGCAGCTTGACGACCTTGACCGCGACGATGGTTCCCGTATGGCGCTGCAAGGCGCGATAGACAGTCCCATAGCCACCCGCGCCCAACTCCTCCAGCAAGTCGTAGCCGGGGATGGGCGACGGATTCGAGGGAGCAACCTGCTGAATTGCATCAGTGCGGCCAATGACGGCATCCTGCATTTCAGCCCCCTCTGGTTGATCGGCCAACGCTATCCGGCGTGCGGTCCAACAACGATTCGCTATTCAGCCAACCGATCGAACACGATTTGTTACTGTACCGGACAGAGGGATTTTTTCCGTCAAGAAATCTCTGAAAGAAACCGAAGTCACAAGGGCTATGGCGGTCTTTTTGGTACGTGTGCTTGACGTTGTAGGCTGAAAGAACTCGGCGAGCAATCACGCGGCCCCAGCCGCGTGAGCACGTCTTTCAGATAGGCATCGGGATCGTGATCCGAATGTCCGCGAAGCAAATCACTCCCACTCGATCGTCGCAGGCGGCTTGCTCGACACGTCGTAAGTCACGCGGTTGATGCCGCGCACTTCATTGATGATGCGGCCCGAGACCTTCTTGAGCAGCGCATACGGCAGCTCGGCCCAGTCGGCAGTCATGAAGTCGCTGGTCTGCACGGCGCGCAGCGCCACCACGTAGTCGTAGGTGCGGCCGTCGCCCATCACGCCCACGCTCTTCACGGGGAGAAACACGGTGAAGGCCTGGCTCGTGAGGTCGTACCAGGTCTTGCCGCTCTCGTCCTTGAAGTTGCGCAGCTCTTCGATGAAGATCGCGTCGGCGCGGCGCAGCAGGTCGGCGTATTCCTTCTTCACTTCGCCGAGGATGCGCACGCCCAGGCCCGGGCCGGGGAACGGATGGCGATACACCATCTCGGGCGGCAGGCCGAGCGCCACGCCCAGTTCGCGCACTTCGTCCTTGAACAGGTCGCGCAGCGGCTCGAGCAGCTTGAGGCCCAGTTGCTCGGGCAGGCCGCCCACGTTGTGGTGGCTCTTGATGGTGACGGCCTTCTTGCTCTTGGCGCCGCCCGATTCGATGACGTCGGGGTAGATGGTGCCTTGCGCCAGGAAGGTCGCGCCCTTGTGGCCTCCGTCGCCGGCCTTGAGCTTGGCGGCCTCCTGCTTGAAAACCGTGACGAACTCGCCGCCGATGATCTTGCGCTTGGCTTCGGGGTCGCTCACGCCGGCGAGCTTGCCGAGGAACAGGTCGCTGGCGTCGACGCGAATCACCTTCGCGTGCAGCTTGCCTTCGAACATCTCCATGACCATGTCGCCTTCGTTCAGGCGCAAGAGGCCGTGGTCGACGAACACGCAGGTCAGCTGGTCGCCGATGGCACGGTGAATGAGCGCGGCCGCCACGCTCGAATCGACACCGCCCGAAAGGCCGAGGATGACTTCTTCATCGCCCACCTGCTCGCGGATCTTTTCCACGGCTTCGGCGATGTGGTCGCGCATGACCCAGTCGGGCTTCGCCTCGCAAATGCCGAGCACGAAGCGATCGATGATTGCCTTGCCCTGCACGGTGTGCGTCACTTCGGGGTGGAACTGCAGCGCGTAGTAGCGGCGTGCCTCGTCGGCCATGCCGGCGATGGGGCAGCTTTCGGTGCTGGCCATGAGCTTGAAGCCCGGCGGCAATTCGGTGACCTTGTCGCCATGGCTCATCCACACGTTGAGCATGCCGAAGCCTTCGGGCGTGGTGAAGTCGGCAATGTCTTTCAGCAGCGCGGTGTGGCCATGGGCGCGCACGGACGCAAAGCCGAACTCCCGCTTGTGGCCTCCCTCGACCTTGCCGCCAAGCTGGTGCGCCATGGTCTGCATGCCGTAGCAGATGCCGAGCACCGGCACGCCCAGGTCGAACACGGCTTGCGGAGCCTTGTCGGTGGTCTCTTCGTACACGCTGGCGTGGCTGCCCGAAAGAATCACGCCCTTGAGGTGGCCGTCGGCCGCGTATTCGCGTACCCACTCGTCGGTGACGTCGCAGGGGTGCACTTCGCTGAGCACGTGTGCTTCACGCACGCGGCGCGCGATGAGTTGCGTAACTTGCGAGCCGAAATCGAGGATGAGGATCTTGTCGTGTTGCATGGAGAAGACTCGGTCAGAGCGTTGAAATGTCGAACAGCTTCACGCCCGCCTTGGGCGCTGCCTGGATGAGTTGCTCGTCGAAAGTGGCGAGCGGGAGATTGAGCGATCGTGCGAGCCAGAGGTATCCCGCGTCATAGAGCGAGACGCCCACATCGATGGCCACGGCGAGCACGGCCTTGTGTTGCGCCGGCGCGAGTTCGTGCAGTTCGACGCGATGGCGGATGGCGTCGAGCACGCTCCACAGCCCTTCGACCGCCGACGACGGAATGCGGCCGCTGCGCACGCCGTTGGCAAGAATGTTGGCGCACTCCCACTGCCAGGCATTGGGCGCCTGCGGCTCGACCTCGTCACGGCGAATGGCGGCGTAGAGCTTGCGGGTGTGTTCGCTGGCCTGGTCGGGCAGCAGCCAGGCGGCGGTGACGGAGGCGTCCATGACGAAGGCTGTCACGATTGGCGCCCTTCGTCGAGCAGTGCGCGCATGGAGAGGCCGGGCTGGATGGTGGCGTGCAGCGCGTCGATCTGGCCGAGTTCGCGCTCGATCTGCTCGTCGGTGATGACCGGTTTGCGCCGCACCGGCAGCATGCGCACGACTTCCTTGCCGTGGCGGGTGATGCGAACCTCCTCGCCCTTTTCGACCAGGTCGATCAGGGCCGAGAAATTGTTCTTGGCTTCAGCGATGCCGATGGATTGCATTTGGGCCAGAAAAATTGAATCTGGCCCAAATTCTAATGCCAATCTGGCCTGACTTTCAAGATCTGGCCAGAATGGACTTATTCAGACCGGTAGTTCGGTGCTTCCTTGGTGATCTGCACGTCGTGCACGTGGCTCTCGCGAATGCCGGCCGTGGTGATCTCGACGAACTCGGCCTTGTTCTTCATGTCTTCGATGGTCGCGCAGCCGCAGTAGCCCATGCTGGCCCGCAATCCGCCCGACATCTGGTAGACGATGGAAACCATCGAGCCCTTGTAGGGCACGCGGCCTTCGATACCTTCGGGCACCAGCTTGTCGGCGTTGGGGTTGCCGGTGGTGGATTCCTGGAAGTAGCGGTCGGCACTGCCCTGCTGCATGGCGCCGATGGAGCCCATGCCTCGGTAGCTCTTGTAGCTGCGCCCCTGGAACAGCACGATTTCGCCGGGCGCCTCTTCGGTGCCCGCGAACATGCCGCCCATCATCACGGTGCTGGCGCCCGCGGCAATGGCCTTGGCGATGTCGCCCGAATAGCGGATGCCGCCGTCGGCGATCAGCGGAATGCCGGTGCCCTGCAGCGCGGTGGCCACGTTGTCTATCGCCATGATCTGCGGCACGCCGACACCGGCAACGATGCGCGTGGTGCAGATGGATCCGGGGCCGATACCGACCTTGACCGCGTCGGCGCCGGCATCGGCCAGCGCACGGGCCGCGTCGCCGGTGGCGATGTTGCCGCCGATCACGTCGACCTGCGGATAGTTCTTCTTGACCCAGCGCACGCGCTCGATCACGCCGGCGCTGTGGCCGTGCGCGGTGTCGACCACGATGGCGTCGACGCCGGCCTTCACCAGCGCCTCGACGCGCTCCTCGGTGCCTTCACCCACGCCGACCGCGGCGCCAACACGCAGGCGGCCCGAGGGATCGCGCGCGGCGTTGGGGAAACTGGTCTGCTTGGTGATGTCCTTGACGGTGATCAGGCCCTTGAGCTCCCACGCGCCATTGATGACCAAGAGGCGTTCGAGCTTGTGCTTGTTGAGCAGCGCCTTGGCCTCGGCCAGCGTGGTGCCGTCCGGCACGGTGATGAGCTTGTCGCGCGGCGTCATGATCTCGCTCACCAGCACGTCGTAGCGGTTTTCGAAGCGCAGGTCGCGCCCGGTCACGATGCCGACCACCTTGCCGCCGTCGAGTACCGGGAAGCCCGAAATACCCAGTTCGTCGGACAACTGCATCACTTGCAGCACCGTGTGCGTCGGCGTGATCACCACGGGATCGCGCAACACGCCGGATTCGTAGCGCTTCACCTTGGCGACCTGCGCGGCCTGCTCGGCCGCGGTGAAGTTCTTGTGCACGATGCCGATGCCGCCTTCTTGCGCGATGGCAATTGCGAGGCGCGCTTCAGTCACCGTATCCATCGCGGCGGATACCAGCGGCAGATTCAGCGCGATGTTGCGGGAAAAACGGGTGGCGAGGGAGGTGTCCTTGGGCAGGACCTGGGAGAACGCTGGCACCAACAACACATCGTCGAAGGTGAGCGCTTTGCCGAGAAGGCGCATGGGTGAAGCTCCAAAAGACGGATTGTAACGATGCCCGGTACTTACCCGCCCCTCAGGGGGCTTCAGCCGGTATCGACATGCGCCGCGCGAACGCCAAACGTCGCCAATTTCCAACTCGACCGCAGCGAAAGCGAGGGTCGGCCATGTTGCAAAACGTAAGGCGCAGCTAAACTCGCTGTATGAAATTCGCGCATTGGCTCGTACTGGGATGTGTTTGCCTGCTGCCGCTGTCGGCCAGCGCGCAATGGCAATGGATCGACAAGAGCGGCAAGAAGGTCTTCAGCGACCAGGCGCCGCCTTCCGATATTCCCGAAAAGAACATCCTGCGCCGCGCAGGCTCGCCGCCGCCGGCCCGCACGGGCTTCAGCTCGGCTCCCGCCGACGGCGCCGCCTCCTCCGACGAAGCAGCCGCACCCCAGGCCCGCGAAGCCGCGGCGGCGCCCAAGCCGCCGGCCGTCGACAAGGAGCTCGAGGAAAAGACCAAGAAGGCGAAGGCGGAAGAAAAGACCAAGCAGGAGGCCGAGACACAGAAAAACGCCAAGATCAAGGCCGAGAACTGCGAACGTGCGCGCCAGGGCAAGGCCACGTTCGACAGCGGCATCCGCGTGGCCAAGGTCAACACCAAGGGCGAGCGGGAAATCATGGACGACGCGGCCCGCGCCGCCGAGCAGAAGCGCCTTCAGTCGATCATCGAAAGCGACTGCAAGTAAGTTCGCCGGTTCAATAGCCGGCCTTGCCGCCCTTGCGGCGGTTCGCAAACAGGCCGGTACCCTTGGCGCCCTGGCGCTGAAAACGTTCGCGGCGCGCCACCTTGGGGTCGACGGCCAGGGGCCGGCACAGCTCGACGCGGTCGCCGTCCTTGAGCGGCTGGTTCCAGTCGACTTCCCTGCCCCAGATTCCCGGCGTCATGGACTGGCGCCAATCCAATTGCGGGAAGCGCTGCGCGAGGTCACTGGCCTTCACGGCATCGTCCACGGTGGCCTCGGGCGCCAGCCGCAGGATCTGCTCGAACACCTCGCGTGGCGCGGGCGAGCAGCTCAGCGTGACTTCGATCATCCTTCCTTGCCGTAGACCTGCTCGGCGCGCTTCACGAAAGCCTCGACCAGGCTGGAGGCAATGGTGTCGAACACCGGCCCCACCAGTGCCTGCAATGCAAAATTGCTGAAGCCGTAGCTCATGTGCAGCTCGACGCGGCAGGCGCGATCGCCGGGCTCGCCCACGGGTACGAATTTCCAGTGGCCGTCGAGGTTGGAAAATGGTCCGTCGACGAGCTTGAGGTGCACTTCGCGGCCCGGCACATGGCTGTTTCGGGTGGTGAAGCTCTGGTGAAGGCCGGCGAAAGCGAGGCCGACTTCGGCAGTCATTCCGGCCTCGTCCTCCTCGATGACGCGCGCCTTGTCGCACCAGGGCAAAAACTGCGGATATTTCTCCACATCGGTGACGAGCGCGTACATCTCTTCGGCGCTGTACCAGATGAGGACGGACTTGTTGACGGTTTTCATAGAATCGGGACAGCGTGCGCGACGGATTGTATTGAAGCCATGCGCCCCCACCTTTCCGAGCCATGGCCACCAAGAAACAAGATACTTCCACCCGCATTGCCGACAACAAGAAGGCCGCGTACAACTATTTCTTCGAAGAACGCTTCGAAGCGGGCATCGTCCTCGAAGGCTGGGAGGTGAAGTCCCTGCGCGAAGGCAAGGTCCAACTGACCGACGGCTACGTGGTGATCCGCGACGGCGAGCTGTTCGTCGTGGGCCTGCAGATCAACCCGCTCAAGAGCGCCTCGACCCACGTCAACCCTGATTCCATCCGCACCAAGAAGTTACTCCTGCACAAGGAAGAAATTCGCCGGCTGGTCGGCAAGGTCGAACAAAAAGGCTACACGCTGGTGCCGCTCAACCTGCACTGGAAGGCCGGCAAGATCAAGCTCGAAATTGCGCTGGCCAAGGGCAAGGCCGAGCACGACAAGCGAGACACCATCAAGGACCGCGAAGGCAAGCGCGAGGTCGAGCGCGCAATGAAGAGCCGCAGCCGCTAGTTCTTTTTTTGCGCGGCATGGAATAAAACGCCGGTTGCAGGCGTTTGTGCGGTGTCATCGAATCGTCGATGCCACCAACCCAGGAGTCTTCCATGTCGCCTTTTCGTATTTCCTCCGCCGGTATCTCCTCCGCCGGCATTGCCGCCGCGCTCTTGAGCAGCCTGCTCGCGCTTCCCGCACTCGCGCAGCCCAAGGCCGCCGACGGTGCGCTGGTCGGCCCGAACGGCATGACGCTCTACACCTTCGACAAGGACACCGCCGGCAATGGCAAATCGGTGTGCAACGGCACCTGCGCGACCAACTGGCCGCCCTTCATGGCTGCCGACAGCGACAAGCCGGCCGGCGACTTCACCATCGTCACGCGCGACGACGGCAAGAAGCAATGGGCCGCCAAGGGTTGGCCGCTCTACTACTGGGCCAAGGACACGAAGCCGGGCGACAAGACCGGCGACGGTGTCGGTGGCGCCTGGAAAACCGCCAAGCCCTGACCGCACGCACCTGCGCCATTCATGGACGCCCGCCTGCTGGCCGACCAGATCCCGAGCCTGCGCCGCTATGCGCGCGCGCTCACGGGCAATGCATGGGCGGCCGATGACCTGGTGCAGGACACCCTCGAGCGGGCCTGCAGCAAGTGGCGTCTCTGGGTGGTGGGCAGCGACCTGCGCGCATGGCTGTTCACGGTCATGCACAACATCTTCGCGAGCCAGCTGCGGCGCACGCCGCCGCCGCACAGCGTCGTGCCGCTGGACGACGTGGCGCACGAGTTGCAGGACGACGCCGACCCGGGCCGGGACCTCGGCACCGGGCTCGACCTGCAGCGCTGCCTGATGCAGTTGCCGGAGGAACAGCGGGCCGTGCTGCTGCTGGTCACGCTCGAAGACCTCTCCTATGCCGAGGTGGCCAAGGTGCTCGGCATTCCCGCGGGCACCGTGATGTCTCGCCTGTCGCGCGCCCGCGCCCGGTTGCACGAATTGATGGACGGCGGCGCCTCTGTGCCGAATCGCCCCGGCCTGCGCCTGCTCAAGTGAAACCTGCCGAACCATGAACCGCCCTGCCCCGCCCCCCACCGACGACGAGTTGCATGCCCTGGTCGACGGCCAGTTGGCACCGGATCGCCGCTCCGAGGTCGAAGACGCAGCGGCGCGCGACCCCGCCATTGCCGCACGAATCGCGGCCTGGCGCAGCCAGCGCGGCGCTTTGCGCCGACTGCACGGCGATCTGCTCGGCGAGCCCATCCCTGCGCCCTTGATGACCGTGCTCGATCGCAACCATCCCCGGCAGGCCCGGCAAGGCAGCTGGGTGCAATGGGGCGGCATGGCGGCGGGCGTGCTGGTCGCCTTTGCCGCAGGCTGGCTCGGCAACGCCCAGTGGTCGGCCCAGCGCGCCGCGCCGGCCCAGTTGGCCAAGGCGCCTGCGATGCGCGAGTTCGTGCACGATGCGTCGATTGCGCATGCCGTCTATGCGCCCGAGAAAAGACACCCCGTGGAAGTGGCCGCCACAGAGCAGCAGCATCTCGTCCAGTGGCTGTCCAAACGCCTCGACAGGCCGCTCAAGGTCCCAGACCTGACGACGATGGGCTATACGCTCGTCGGCGGACGCCTTCTGCCCGGGGAAAGCGGCGCGCGCGCCCAGTTCATGTTCGAAGACCCCACCGGCGAACGCGTGACGCTCTACATCGGCACCCTCGACAGCCAGGCCGCCGGCACGGCCGCATCGCGCGAAACAGCCTTCCGGTTCGCGTCCGAAGGGCCAGTGCCCAGCTTCTATTGGGTGGACCACGGCTTCGGTTATGCCGTTGCCGGCAAGCTGCCGCGTGATATTTTGCTGAAACTCGCGACGCTGGCCTACCGCGATTTGTCTTGAGCCCGGCATAAACTGCCGGGTCGCACAACAACTGGCTTGTTTTCGCGATTTATCAACTGAAGGAGAAACTGCATGAAATTGCTCAGCGCCTCGATCCTCGCGGCGGCATTGCTCGCCGGCTGCGGTGGCATGTCCAACAAGACCGCCAGCGCACCCGACACCCCCACCCGCACTGCCGACGGCGTGCTCGTCGGACCGAACGGCATGACGCTCTATACCTTCACCAAGGACACGGCCGGCGCCGGCACTTCCGTCTGCAACGCCCAGTGCGCGGCCAACTGGCCGCCGCTCCCCGTCGCCGAAACGGCCAAGCCCATCGGCGGCTACACCATCATCGTTCGCGAAGACGGCAAGCGCCAATGGGCCTACAAGGGCTGGCCGCTCTACTACTGGGCCAAGGATGCCAAGCCGGGCGACAAGACCGGTGACGGCGTGGCCGGCTCCTGGAAGATCGCCCGCCCCTGATCCCGTGATCTCCTGATCGCGAAGGCCCCGCCAGATGACGGGGCTTTTTTTTCGTTTGCCTAGTGCGCGCCGGGGAGCGCGCTGTCGGGCGCCGCAATGCGCCGTCCGCGCAGCGCCAGCATTTCGTTGAACACCAGTGCGCCGATGACCAGCGCTCCTCCGGTGAGCACGCTGGATGCAGGCGTTTCGCCAGCACCGAGCCAGGCCAGCGCAATGCCGAAGATCACCTCGAGCAACGCGAGCAAGGCGACTTCAGGCGCCTTCAGCACCCGTGCGCAAAGCACGGAGAGCACGCAAGGAATCGCCAGCTGGAACACGCCCAGGAAGGCAAGCAGGCCGAGGTCGTGCACGTTCGCCTGAAAAGGCAGCGCAAAGGGCAGCGTGAACAGCGCGCTGAGCGCCGCGCCGATCAGCACCGCGGGAACCAGGTCGATGTCATGCCCCTTGGCATGCGCATGCTGAACCACCGTCCAGTTGGTGGCGCCGGCCAGCGGCACGCAAAGCGCCACCAGCGTTCCGAGCAGCGATCCGCCCGCCGCCCCGCCTTGCATCAGTTGCGTGCCGTACATCCAGGCAATGCCGAGCCCGGCCACCACGATGGCGACCCAGGTCCGCACGGGCAGCCGGTGGCCGATGAAGAGGCGCGCGGCCAGCGCAGTGAGCAGCGGCCCGAGCGCCATCGTGACCAGCACGCTGGCGGTGGAAGCCAGCGTGAGCGCCACCATGAAGGCCGTGAACATCACGGTCCAGCAGACGCCCGAAATCCAGAGCTCGCGTCCGCCGCGCCGTATCTGGGCAAACACGGCCCGGCCGCGCCAAAGCGGCAAGATCACCAGCAGCGCGAGCAGCGTGAAGAAGCTGCGCCAGAAGGTGATCTCGAAACTGTGCGCCTGAGCAAGGTGCCGCGTGACGACGCCCGCCGTGGCCCACATCAGGGTCACGGCAACCATCAGCCACACAGCCCCGCCGTGCGTCAGGCGCAGCATCGGTCGATGACGGCGATCAGCTCGCCGTTTCGCGGCCGGCCCGCTTGCGCTCGTGCTCTTTCAGGTAGCGCTTGCGCAGACGAACGCTCTTGGGCGTGATTTCGACCAGCTCGTCGTCCTCGATGAATTCCACGCCGTATTCGAGCGTGAGTTCGATCGGCGGCGTGATCTTGATCGCGTCCTCCTTGCCCGAGACGCGGAAGTTGGTCAGCTGCTTGGTACGCGTGGCGTTCACCACCAGGTCGTTGTCGCGGCTGTGAATGCCGACGATCATGCCTTCGTACACCGGGTCGTTGGCGCGCACGAACATGCGGCCGCGGTCGTCCAGCTTGCCCAGCGCGTAGGTGAAGATTTCACCGTCGTCCATCGAGATCAGCACGCCGTTCTTGCGGCTGCCGATGTCGCCCTTGTGCGGTTCGTAGCTGTCGAAGATATTGCTGATGAGGCCCGAGCCGCGCGTCAGGTTCAGGAATTCGTTGGTGAAGCCGATCAGGCCACGCGCCGGAATGCGGTACTCCAGGCGCACACGGCCGCGGCCGTCCGGTTCCATGTTGACCAGCTCGCCCTTGCGCTCGCCCAGTGCCTGCATCACGCCGCCCTGGTGCTGCTCTTCGATGTCGGCCGTGACCAGCTCGATGGGTTCGTGCTTCTCGCCGTTGACGGTGCGGAACACCACGCGCGGCTTCGACACGGCCATTTCATAGCCTTCGCGGCGCATGTTTTCCAAGAGGATGGTCAGGTGCAGTTCGCCGCGGCCCATCACCTCGAAAATGCCTTCTTCGTCGGTTTCGTTCACGCGCAGCGCAACGTTGTGCTGCAGTTCCTTCTGCAGGCGGTCCCAGATCTGGCGGCTGGTGACGAACTTGCCTTCGCGGCCGGCCAGCGGGCTGGTGTTGACGCAGAAGTTCATGGTCAGGGTCGGTTCGTCGACCTTGAGCATGGGCAGCGGCGCCGGGTTGGTGGGGTCGGTCACGGTCACGCCGATGCCGATATCCGCAATGCCGTTGATCAGCACGATCTCGCCCGGGCCGGCTTCGGTTGCCTGCACGCGCTCGAGGCCCTGGAAAGTCAGGACCTGGTTGACGCGGCCCTTGACGGCCTTGCCGTCCGGACCTTCCATCACCACCACGTCCATCATGGGCTTGAGCGTGCCCTGGCTGATGCGGCCCACGCCGATGCGGCCGACGAAGGTCGAGAAATCGAGTGCCGAAATCTGCAGCTGCAGCGGCGCTTCGGGGTCGCCCGTTTGCGCCGGCACGTGCTTCAGGATGGTGTTGAACAGGGCCGACATGTCGGGACCCCACTGCTCACCGGCAGCGCCTTCTTCGAGCGACGACCAGCCGTTGATGCCCGAGGCATACACCACGGGGAAGTCGAGCTGTTCATCGGTGGCGCCGAGCTTGTCGAACAGGTCGAAGGCGGCGTTGACCACCTTGTCGGGGTTGGCGCCCGGCTTGTCGACCTTGTTCACGACCAGGATGGGCTTGAGGCCGAGGGCCAGTGCCTTCTTGGTCACGAAGCGGGTCTGGGGCATCGGGCCTTCTTGCGCGTCGATGAGCAGCACCACGCCGTCGACCATGCTGAGCGCACGTTCCACTTCGCCGCCGAAGTCGGCGTGGCCGGGGGTGTCGACGATATTGATGTGCGTGCCTTCCCAGGTCACGGCGCAGTTCTTGGCCAGGATCGTGATGCCACGTTCTTTTTCGATGGCGTTGTTGTCCATCACCGTGTCGACCACTTTCTCGTGCTCGGCAAAGGTGCCCGACTGGCGCAGCAGTTGGTCGACCATCGTGGTCTTGCCATGGTCCACGTGGGCAATGATGGCGATATTGCGGATTTGCTTGGTACTCATGGTGTCGCTTCGGTCTGTTGTGCGTTCAAAAGAATTTGCTGGATTTCGATGGGGTTCAGCAAGCGCCCCGGAATCAATTCGTTGGCCGTGATGTGGGCCGTTCCCAGAAAGGCCGGCGGCTCGATGCCGAACACGGCCACCTCGTCGGCATCGGCCCAGTCGCCCCGGCGGCGCAGGCCCGAGAGAAAACGTGCCGCATCTTCGTTGCCGAGCATGACGCGGCTGTGGCCGTCCACCAGCGATTCGGCAGGCAGGAGTTGTGCCAGGCGCTCTTCTTCGTCCATGGCCTCGAGCGCTTCGAGCGTGACGCACTGGGCCTCGCCGAAGCCGCCCGTCGCCGTGCGGCGCAGCGACGTCAGGTGCGCACCGCAACCCAGAGCTTCGCCGATGTCTTCGCCAAGAGTGCGAATGTAGGTGCCTTTGCTCACGGTGGCGACAATTCGCACGGCGGTGTCGTCCGTTCGCGTCAGGCTCAGTTGGTGAATCACCACGTTCCGGGCTTCGCGCTCGATCTCGATGCCTTCGCGCGCGTATTCGTACAGCGCCTTGCCGTCTTTCTTGAGCGCACTGTGCATCGGCGGAACCTGGCGGATCGGGCCGGTGAACTGCGCCTCGACACGCGCCAGGTCTTCAGGCGCAACGTGCACCGCGCGCTCGGCAATCACCTCGCCCTCGGCGTCGCCGGTGGCGGTCTTCACGCCCAGGCGGGCCGTGGCCACGTAGGTCTTGTCGGCATCGAGATGCAACTGGCTGAACTTGGTGGCCGCGCCGAAGCACAGCGGCAGCACGCCGGTCGCGAGCGGATCGAGCGTGCCGGTGTGGCCCGCTTTTTCGGCGCGCAGCAACCACTTGGCCTTTTGCAAGGCCTGGTTGCTGGAAAGTCCCAGCGGCTTGTCGAGCAACAACACCCCATGCACAGGGCGCCGCTGCACCCTTGTGCGTGGCGCGTTCATGCTAGTCGTCTTTCGAGCGCGAAGCGACGGCCTGCGCGATGAGCGCATTCATGTCGGCCGCACGTTCGGTGGTGCGGTCGAACAGGAAGTGCAGCGTCGGCACGGTGTGGATGTGCAGGCGCTTGAACAGGCCGTTGCGGAGGAACCCCGCGGCCTGGTTCAGCGCTGCGGTGGTCTCGTCCACGTCGCCCGTGAGCATGCTGAAATAGATCTTCGCGTGCGCATAGTCGGGCGTGACCTCGACCGCCTGGATCGTGACCATGCCCACGCGCGGATCCTTCAACTCGCGCGCGATCAGCTCCGTCAGATCCCGCTGGATCTGGTCGGCAACCTTGAACGCGCGGTTGGGGGTGGCGGCTTTTCTTTTCGGCATGGACTCTCTCGCATCGAACGCTTACAGCGTACGGGCGATTTCCTTGATTTCAAAGAACTCGAGCTGATCGCCCTCTTTGATGTCGTTGTAGTTCTTGAGCTTGATACCGCACTCGAAGCCTTCGCGAACTTCGCGGACGTCGTCCTTCATGCGCTTGATCGAGTCGACTTCGCCGGTGTAGATCACCACGTTGTCGCGCAGCAGGCGGAAATGCGCACTGCGGTTGACCGAACCCGAGGTGATGTACGAACCTGCGACCGTGCCGATCTTCGAGGCCACGAACACCGTGCGGATTTCGGCCGAACCGATGATTTCCTCGCGGCGCTCCGGTGCCAGCATGCCCGACATCGCAACCTTGATCTCGTCCACAGCGTCGTAAATGATGCTGTAGTAGTTCAGCTGCACGCCATTGCCTTCGGCCAGCTTGCGCGCACCGGCATCGGCGCGCACATTGAAGCCGATCACGACAGCCTTGGAGGCGATGGCGAGGTTGATGTCGCTTTCGCTGATGCCGCCGACGCCGGCGTACACGATCTGCACCTTGACCTCTTCGTTCGCCAGCTTGAGCAGCGACTGGGCCAGCGCTTCCTGCGAGCCCTGCACGTCGGCCTTGATGATGATGCGGAGCGTCTGCACTTCGCCGGCCGAGAGGTCGGTGAACATGTTCTGCAGGTTCGCGGCTTGCAGCTTCGCCAGCTTGGTATTGCGGAACTTGCCGGCACGGTAGGTGGCGATTTCGCGCGCACGGCGCTCGTCGGCCATCACCATGAACTCGTCGCCCGCTTGCGGCACTTCGGTCAGGCCCTGGATCTCGACCGGAATCGACGGACCCGCGGACTTGATGGCCTTGCCGTCTTCGTCGAGCATGGCGCGCACGCGGCCATAGGTCGAACCCGCCAGCACCACGTCGCCGGTCTTGAGCGTGCCGGACTGAACCAGCACGGTTGCGACCGGGCCGCGGCCCTTGTCGAGTTGGGCTTCGATGACCAGGCCCTTGGCGGCGGCATCCACCGGCGCCTTGAGTTCCAGCACTTCGGCCTGCAGCAGCACCTGTTCGAGCAGGTCGTCGATGCCCTGGCCCGTCTTGGCGGACACCGGCACGAACGGCACGTCGCCGCCGTACTCTTCAGGCACGACCTCTTCGGCCACCAGTTCCTGCTTCACGCGGTCCGGGCTGGCGTCGGGCTTGTCGATCTTGTTGATGGCAACCACGATCGGCACACCAGCGGCTTTCGCGTGCTTGATGGCTTCCTTGGTCTGGGGCATGACGCCGTCGTCGGCCGCCACCACGAGGATGACGATGTCGGTGGCCTGCGCACCGCGGGCACGCATGGCCGTGAAGGCCTCGTGACCCGGGGTGTCGAGGAACGACACCATGCCGCGTTCGGTTTGCACATGGTAGGCACCGATGTGCTGCGTGATGCCGCCGGCTTCGCCCGCGGCCACCTTGGCGCGGCGGATGTAGTCCAGCAGCGAGGTCTTGCCGTGGTCGACGTGACCCATGACGGTCACGACCGGTGCGCGCGGCAAGGCTTCGGCGGTTTGCGCGCCCACGTCCTCGTCGGTGAAGGCTTCCGGGTCGTCCAGCGCGGCAACGACCGCGTTGTGGCCCATTTCCTCCACCAGGATCATTGCGGTGTCCTGGTCGAGCGACTGGTTGATGGTCGCCATCTGGCCCAGCTTCATGAGCTGCTTGATGACTTCCTGCGCCTTGACGGCCATCTTGTGCGCGAGCTCGGCCACCGTGATGGTTTCAGGCACGTGCACTTCGAGAATGCGCGCCTCGACCGGTGCGGCCTGCACATGCTCTTCGTGACCACCGCGGTCGTTGCTGCCACGGCGGCCGCGCGGGCCTCCGCGCCAGTTGCCGCGGCCAACACCACCGCTGGCATCGCCGCGGGTCTTGATTTCTTTCTTCTTGGCCGGATCGCCAGCCCAGCTCGACGAGAGCTTGGCCGACTTGACTTCCTTGCCGGCGCCGGCGGCGCCAGGCGCAGCAGCACCCGGTGCGGCGGGCGCGCCGGGGCGCGCTGCGGGCGCGGCCGGCTTGTGCAGCGTGCCCTTGACCGCGGCCTTTTCGGGCTGCGGCTTCTCGGGCGCCTTGTGCGGCACCAGCACACGGGCCGGTGCATTCATCATGGCGCGAATGGCTTCGGCTTCGGCGAGTGCCTTGCGGCGACGCTCGTCGAGATCCTTGGCGCGGGCGGCCTCCTCGTCGGCACGGGCCTTCGATTCGGCGGCGGCCTTGGCCTTCGCGTCTTCCTTGGCTTGCGTGGCGGCGGTCTGGGCGGCCAGCTTGGTGTCTGCGGCTTGCTGCTCCGCGGCAGCGGCAGCGGCGGCCACGGGTGCTGCCACCGGCTTGGCCGCTTCCTTTGCGGGCGCGGCGGCGGCTTCGGCAGCGGCCTTCTTCTCGGCGGCGATGCGTGCGGCTTCCTGCTCGGCCTGTTCGGCGCGCTCGGCCTTTTCGGCCTGCTCGCGTTCGCGGGCTTCGGCTTCTTCGCGCAGGCGGCGCTTTTCGACCAGTTCTTCTTCCTGGCGGCGGATCAGCTCGGCCTGGCGGCGCGCCTCTTCCTCGCGGCGAGCCAGTTCGGCCTCGTCGATGCGGGGTGCGGCGGGTGCCGCGGCGGGCGCCTCGGCCACCGGTTGCGCTTCGGGCGTGGCCGGATGGCCGTCTTCGCGCTGGATGAAGGTGCGCTTCTTGCGCACCTCGACCTGGATGGTGCGGGCGCGGCCGGTAGCGTCGGCCTGCTTGATCTCGCTGGTCGACTTTTTCGTCAGCGTGATCTTCTTGCGCTCGGGCTCGGCGGTGCCGTGGCTGGCTTTGAGAAAGCCGAGCAGGCGCTGCTTGTCAGCCTCGGTGAGCGCATCGGTGGGTGCCGCTTTGGGCACGCCTGCGCTCTTGAGCTGGTCAAGCAAGGTTTCGGGAGTCTTCTTGAGCTCGTTCGCGAACTCGGCGACAGTGGTACTGGACATATTGATTTCGTGCCTCCATGACCGTCACTCTTGGCCGGCGAACCAATGTTCGCGGGCTTTCAAGATGAGGGCTTTGGCGTCATCGGCGCTGTGGCCGGTGATCTCGGTGAGTTCATCGACCGCGAGGTCGGCGAGGTCGTCGCGGGTGTGCACACCCGCCTCGGCCAGCTTGGGAATCAGCTCGGGGTCGAGGCCTTCGAGGTCGCGCAGATTCTGCGAGACGGTCTCGACGCCCTCTTCCTTGGCAATTTCCATGGTCAACAGCGCATCCTTGGCGCGCGTGCGCAGCTCGTTGATGGTGTCTTCATCGAAAGCTTCGATCTCCAGCATTTCGGAGATCGGCACATAGGCCACTTCCTCGAGGCTGTTGAAGCCCTCGGAGATCAGGATGTCGGCGATTTCCTCGTCGACGTCGAGCTTTTCCATGAAGAGCTTGCGGCTGGCATCGGTCTCGACGGCCTGCTTCTGCGCAGATTCGTTCGCGTCCATGATGTTGATCTTCCAACCGGTGAGGTCGGAAGCCAGGCGCACGTTCTGGCCGCCGCGGCCGATGGCGATGGCGAGGTTTTCCTCGTCGACCACCACGTCCATGGCGTGCTTTTCCTCGTCGACCACGATCGACGACACGTTGGCCGGAGCCAGGGCGCCAATCACGAATTGCGCCGGGTCTTCGCTCCACAGCACGATGTCGACGCGCTCGCCTGCGAGCTCGTTGGTCACGGCGTTGACACGGGTGCCGCGCACACCGACGCAGGTGCCGATCGGGTCGACACGCTTGTCGTGCGAAAGCACGGCGATCTTGGCGCGCGAACCCGGGTCACGGGCGCAGCTCTTGATTTCGAGCAGGCCTTGTTCGATTTCGGGCACTTCCTGGCGGAACAGCTCGATCATGAACTCGGGCGCCGAGCGCGACAGGATGATCGGTGCGCCGCGCAGCGTCAGGTCGACCTCCATGATCATGGCCCGCACGCGGTCGCCGTTGCGCAGGTTTTCCTTGGCGATCATTTCGCTGCGGCGCAGGCGCCCTTCGACGCGGCCGGCCTCGACGATGATGTCGCCCTTGTCCAGGCGCTTGACGGTGCCCACGAAGATCTTGTCGCCGCGCGACATGAAGTCGTTGAGCAGCATTTCGCGCTCCGCGTCGCGGATCTTCTGCAGGATGACCTGCTTGGCCGCCATGGCGCCGATACGGCCGATGGGCACGGATTCAACCGCTTCCTCGATGTACTCGTCGACTTCGATGTCGGGCATTTCTTCCTTGGCTTCGAACAGGAGAATTTCCTGGTCGGGCAGCTGCAGGCCGGCCTCGTCCGGAACGACGTGCCAGCGGCGGAAGGTTTCGTAGTCGCCGCTGTCACGGTCGACCGAGACGCGGATGTCCACGTCGCCCTGGTGGAGCTTCTTGGTGGCTTGCGCCAGCGCGGATTCGACCGCACCGAAAACCACGTCGCGCTCGACGTTCTTCTCGCGCGAGATCGCATCCACCAACATCAACATTTCGCGATTCATGCCACCACTCCTCTAGTCAGTCCGGAACATTCGTTCCGTCGTCAATATCCGAAAAACCCGGTTGGGTTTTGGCCCTGCGGCCCTTGAAATCCACAATTGGCGCGAGCCGCGCATCGCGCAGCTCGTCCAGCACGAAGCCGAGCGCTTGCAACTTGGCAGGCGCGCGCTTCTTGCTCACTTTTTGACCCGGTTTCGGCTCAGGCGCATCGCTCCAGACGATTTGCCAGCCCGGGGCTCCGTCGGCCCCTTCCGCTTTTTCAGCACGCTCCAGCGTGCCGCGAAATTTCTTGCGGGTGGCAGACACCTGCCCCGCCGCCGCAGCACCCATGGGCGCCTTGAGCGTGATGTCGATGATTTCACCGACGAAACGCTCGAAATCCTGCTCATTGCGAAGCGGACGGTCAATACCCGGCGAGGAAACCTCGAGCCGCTTGTAATCGGCACCATCGACCTCGAGCGCAAACTGCAGCTGCCGCGTGACCTTTTCGCAATCTTCAACCGTCACAAAAGGCTCGGGAATACCGGCAGCCACAGCTTCCGATGTGGGGGCCGTCCAAGGCAAATCAATCGTTACGCGCAGCAATCCCCCGGCCGAGCGTTCGATCTCAACCAGGTCGTAGCCAAGTCCGGCTACGGTTTGTTCCACTGTCTGCTGCAATGCCACGTGTTCGAAAATGCCTTGTAAAAATGCTTATGCGTGCCACCCGCCCGCCACGGGTGCCACGCATCGAGAATGCATAGACCAAAAAAAACGGGCGGTTGGTACCCGCCCGTTTGGTCGTGAGCCTCGAATTATATGCTATTCCTGTGATAAATGAAGGGCTGGAGCGCCTCAAAACGCCTATTGGCGCCGGGATTTCGACCAGACCAGTGCAAACAGCAGGGAACCTAGCGCCAATGCGGCTGCGGCTACCAGCAAGGGCAATTGAAAAGAGCCGGTTCTCTGCGCCAGTGGCGCGGCAAACAGCGGCCCGATGATCTGCCCGACACCATAGGACGCAGTCGCATAGCCGATCAGCCCGGCGGCGGCATTGCCTCGCAACCGGCGGGCATCTCGCATCGCAAAAAGAGTGATGGCCGTAAACGGCATCCCGAGCAGCAAGCTCCCGAGGGCAAAACCCGTGATCGTGGGCCACGCCACCGACAGCACCACGCCCAGCGCCTGGAGCGCATAAGCCACCGCCAGCAGCAACCGGTTGTCCCAGTGAACAGGCGCTCGCGCGCCGATCAGCGCGCCTGGAATGATCGCCAGCCCGAACAGCGGCCAGAAGAAATCGGGCCAGGGCGAGCCCGGCAGCGCCTGGCGTGCAATCACCGGGAGGAACGTGGCGGTAATGATGTAGCCGAAGCCCGCCAGGCCGTACAGCGCGACGAGCCAGATTGCGTCGCTGCGCGCGGAGGCCGATGCAGCCGCCCCGGTCGCGGCAACCGGTGCCGCCGCAGCGCTGCCTGACGCGGGCAAATCGCCATCGTCGAAAACCCGCCAGATCAGCGCCACCAGCACCACAGCCAGCAAGCCCAGGCCGATCCACCCGGCTTCCGAGCCCCAGCGCCCCAGGGCGCCCCCGAGCAGGCCGGTCATGGCAATGCCGATGCCGGGGCCGGTGTAGATCACGCCGGCCAGTGCCGGGGAATTGGTTTCGGCCAATCGCCGCAAGCCCCACCCGGATGCAAAAACGAAGACCCAGGCGCTCATCACCCCGGCCGCCGTGCGCAGGATGCCCCAACTCGTGAAGCTGTGGAGCACACCCATGCCGACCAGCAACACCGCCGTCGCGGCCAAGCCGCCGCGCACCATGCTCTTGGCCTTGATGCCGATGGCCGCGCAGCTGACCGCACCGAGAAAGTAGCCCAGGTAGTTGAGCGAAGCCAGCACGCCTCCGGCCTCGAGCTGGAGCTTTCCCTCGTGCAGCATGATCGGCAGCATGGGCGTGAAGGCGAAGCGCCCCAAACCCATGGCCACAGCCAAAGTAACCATGCAGGCCAGCGCCGCGCGCCAGGCGCCGCGCCGGTTTTGTCCGACTCCCGACATTTTTTCCGATTCCGTTTGTTATTCCAGCAGTGCCGCAGCCACCAGTTTCTTGGTGTAGGGGTGCTCGGGCGCATCGAGCACGCGCTCGACCGGGCCGGCTTCGAGGATGGCGCCATCCTTCATCACGATGACCTGGTGCGCCATGGCACGAATCACTTCGACGTCGTGCGTGATCAGCAAATAGCTCAGGCCCCGCTCGCGCTGCAGGCGCTGGAGCAGGCCGAGAACCTGCTTCTGGATCGTTACGTCGAGCGCGCTGGTGGGCTCGTCGAGCACCAGCAGTTGCGGGTCGACGATCAACGCGCGCGCAATCGCGAGCCGCTGGCGCTGCCCGCCCGAGAACTCGTGCGGGTAACGGTCGAGCAGCGACGGAAACTGCGCCTCGCTCAGGCCTACATCGGCCAGCGCCGCCAGCGCCCGCGCCCGGCGCTGCTCGATGCCAAGTTCAGGAGCGTGCACGCGCAGGCCCTCGCCCACGATCTGTTCGACCGTCATGCGCGGCGAAAGCGAAGAAAACGGGTCCTGAAACACCACCTGCATGACCCGGCGCAGGGCCAGGTCGGACGTTCGATCCACCGCCCAGCCCTTGCCGTCCACCTTCAGTGCGCCGCGGAACTTCAGGAGCCCGAGCGCGGCCAGTGCCAACGTCGACTTGCCCGACCCCGATTCGCCGACCACGCCCATCGTTTCGCCGGGCGCGATGCGGAAATCGGCGTTCTCCACCGCGATGAATTCGCCCTTGCGGAACCAGCCTGCAATGCCGGGCCTGGACACCGGATAGCTCACCCGCAGGCCCGTGGCCTCGAGCACCGGCTGCGCACCGGCGCCCGCGGCCACCGCAACGACGTTGCGTTCCGGATGGCTGTCGATCAGCTTGCGCGTATAGGCATGCTGCGGCGCTTCGAACACGGCAGCAACGGCGCCATGCTCGACGATGTGGCCGTTTTCCATCACGGCGACCCGGTCGGCAAACCGGCGCACGAGGTTCAGGTCATGCGTGATCAGCAGCACGGCCATGCCGTGCTTGCGCTGAAGGTCGGCAAGCAAGTCGAGGATTTGCGCCCGCACCGTGACGTCCAGCGCGGTGGTCGGTTCGTCCGCCAGCAGCAGGCGCGGCTTGCAGGCGAGCGCCATCGCAATCATGGCGCGCTGGCGCTGGCCGCCCGAGAGCTGGTGCGGAAACGCCCTCGCCCGCCGCTCCGGTTCAGGAATGCCGGTATCGGCAAGCAACTGGACGGCGGCCGCCTGCGCCGCTCGCGCCGAAAGGCCTTCGTGCAGTTCGAGCACTTCGGCAATCTGATCGCCCACGCTGTAGAGCGCATTGAGGGCCGTCATGGGCTCCTGGAAGATCATCGCGATCTCCTTGCCGCGGATGCCGCGCAGCTCCCGCTCCGGAATCGACAGCAGTTCGCGCGCCTTGGACGCGCTTCCCGCGTCGAACAGCTTCGCGCTGCCGGTCAGGTCGGCGTTCTGCACCAGCCGCAGCAGCGACAGCGCCGTTACGGTCTTGCCCGAGCCCGATTCGCCGACCAGGGCGAGCTTTTCGCCGGCTGCAATGCGGAAGTCGATGCCATGCACTACGTCCTTGCCGCCGAAGCCGACGCGCAGGCCCTTCACGTCCAGCAACGGCCGAGGAGAGGTCATTTCGCTCATTTGTCGGCCTTCCGCGGATCAAGCGCGTCGCGCAGTGCGTCGCCCATGAAGGTCAGCAGCATCAGTGTGACGACCAGCACCCCGAAGGTGGACAACGAAATCCACCAGGCATCGATGTTGGCCTTGCCCTGGCTCAGCAGTTCGCCGAGCGACGGCGTGCCCGGCGGCACGCCCAGCCCCAGAAAATCGAGCGAGGTCAGCGCCAGGATGGCCGCGCTCATGCGAAACGGCAGGAAGGTGACAACCGGCACCATGCTGTTGGGCAGGATGTGCCGCCACATGATCTGCAGGTTGCCGACACCCAGCGCGCGCGCAGCGCGCACGTAGTCCATCTGGCGGTTGCGCAGGAACTCGGCGCGCACGTAGTCGGACAGGCCCATCCATCCGAACAGGCTCAGCAGGATCAGCAGCAATGCCACGCTGGGCGTAAAGATCGCACTGAAGATGATCAGCAGGTATAGCTCCGGCATCGATGCCCATATCTCTATGAAGCGCTGAAATGCCAGATCGGTCTTGCCGCCGAAGAAGCCCTGGATGGCACCCGTCACGATCCCCAGCACCACGCCAATGGCGGTCAGCGCCAAGGCGAACAGCACGCTCACGCGAAAACCGTAGATCAACTGGGCGAGCAGGTCGCGCCCGCGGTCGTCCGTGCCGAACAGGTTGTCGCGCGAGGGCGCCGACGGATTCGGCAGCTTGGCAAAGTAGTTGAGCGTTTGCGGACCATAGGGGTTGGGCGCATAGATCGCCCAGTTCTTGCCGGCCGTGATCCGCTCCCGGATGAAGGGGTCGAGGTAGTCGGCTGGGGTCTCGAAGTCGCCGCCGAAAGTTTTTTCGGCGTAGTCGCGCAGCACGGGGAAATAGGTTTGTCCCTCGTAGCGCACGACAAGCGGCTTGTCCGTAGACAACACTTCGGCAAACAAGCTCAGCACGACGAGCACCGTGAAGATGGCGAGGCTCCAGAATCCGAGCGGATTCCGGCGAAAGCGGCGCCAGGCGCGGCGCCCCGGGCTGAGCGAGACGGGCAATACGTCAGTCAAATTTCACTCTCGGGTCGACCCAGACGTAGCAAAGGTCGGAAATGAGCTTGGTCAACAGGCCAATCAGCGTGAACAGGTACAGCGTGCCCAGCACCACGGGATAGTCGCGCCGGATCACGCTCTCGTAGCTCAGCAATCCGAGCCCGTCGAGGGAAAAAAGCGTTTCGATCAGCAGCGCGCCCGTGAAGAAAGCGCCAATGAAGGCAGCCGGGAATCCGGTAATGATCGGAATCAGCGCGTTGCGGAAGATGTGTTTCCACAGCACCTGCCGCTCGGCCAAGCCCTTGGCACGGGCGGTCAGCACGTACTGTTTGCGGATCTCTTCCAGAAACGAATTTTTTGTGAGCATGGCGGTGACGGCGAAGCTGCCGAGCACCATGGCCGTCACAGGCAGGGTGATGTGCCAGAGATAGTCAACGATCTTCGCCCCCCAGCTCATGGTTTCCCAGCTGGGCGATGTCAGCCCGCGCAAGGGAAACCACTGCAGCTGCCCGCCGAAGATGACGAGCAGCGCAACCCCCAGCACGAAGCCGGGAATCGCATAGCCGACCAGCACGATGAGTGTGGTGACGAAGTCGAAGCGTGAACCGGCCCGCACTGCCTTCGCGACGCCGAGCGGTACCGCGATCAAGTAGCTGATGAAAAAGGTCCAGAGGCCCAGGCTGATCGATACCGGTAGCTTTTCCTTCACGAGGTCCCAAACGGCCTTGCGCTGATAGAAGCTCTGCCCGAGATCGAGTCGTGCAAAAGACTTGAGCATCTGCCAGAAGCGCTCGTGCGCGGGCTTGTCGAAGCCGTAGAGTTTCTTGATCTCCTCGATGCGCTGCGGGTCGAGTCCCTGGCGACCACGGTAGCCGGCGCCTCCCGCCGCGGCCCGCTCGCCGCCGGAGTCGCGGCCCTGCAACTGCGACACCATCTGCTCGACAGGCCCTCCGGGCACGAACTGGATGACCGCGAAGGTGACGACCAGCACGCCCAGGAGCGTCGGGATCATCAGCAGCAGGCGCTTGAAGATGTAGCTGGCCATCAGGGTGCGGTGCTCCAGGACACGT
This sequence comes from Variovorax paradoxus, assembly GCF_040544635.1. Taxonomy (GTDB): domain Bacteria; phylum Pseudomonadota; class Gammaproteobacteria; order Burkholderiales; family Burkholderiaceae_C; genus Variovorax; species Variovorax paradoxus_R. The sequence continues at coordinate 309,597 of NZ_JBEPKJ010000002.1, read as the reverse complement.
GGGCCTCGTTCACTTGTTTGCGGGCGAGGCCCACCACGTAGAGAGGGCCCAATCGCCGGCATCGTAGTACGGCGGAATGGTCGGCGGCAGGATGACGCCGGCCGGCCGGTAGCCGATCAGGAAGGCGCTGCCGTAATACATGGGAATCGAGTAGTGGCCGTGCGACAGCACGCGGTCGAGCACTCGCATGGCTGTAGCGAGTTCTGGTCGCGTGGTCGCGGCAACCACCTTGCCAAGGATGGCGTCCACCGCCGGGTCTGCGATACCCCAGGAATTGCTCGACCCCGTGGTTTCCGCGGCCTTCGAACCGAACAGTTCGAAGAGTTCGCCTCCCGGCGCAGTGCTGCCGGGAAGCCGCCGGCTCGTCATGTCGAAGTCATGGTTGTCCATGCGCTGCTGCGCCAATGAGAAATCGACCGTGCGAAAAGTCGTTTCGATGCCCAGCTTCTTCAGCGCGGTCTGCAGCGGCGTCACGACGCGGATCATCGTGGGCTGGTCGTTCAAGAATTCGATCGTGAAGGCCTCGTTCTTGTCATTGCGCAGGGCGCCGTCGCGGTAGGTCCAGCCGGCTTCGGCGAGCAGCGCCCTCGCCTCGCGCAGGTTGTCGCGCAGGCTGCCCGGAGGCTCGGTGCTCGAGGGCTTTGGCGCGGGCCCGAACACCTCGGGCTTGAGCTTGTCGCGCAGCGGTTCCATCAGCGCCAGCTCGTCGGGCTTGGGCAGGCCGTCGGCGTGGAACTCGCTGTTCGGAAAGTAGCCCTGCACCCGCTTGTAGAGCCCGTAGAACAGCTGCCGGTTGAGCCACTCGAAGTCCATGGCAAGGCCGATGGCCCTGCGAACGCGCACGTCCTTGAACTTGTCCCTTCGGGTGTTGAAGATGTAGCCCTGGAAATCGCCCGGGTTCTGGTTCTCGAAGGCGCGCTTGACGATCTCGCCGCTGTCGAACTGCTTGCCCTTGTACTGGCGCGCCCAGTTGCGCGAAGTGAATTCGCGCATGAAGTCGAACTCGCCGGCTTTCAGCCCCTCGAAGCGCGCGGTCTCGTCGAGGTACACCTTGTAAGTGATGCGGTCGAAGTTGAAGAGCCCCTTGCGCACCGGCAGGTCGGCGCCCCAATAATCGGCGCGGCGCACATAGCTGATGTCACGGCCGAGGCGGTCGCTGGCGGGCTTGTAGGGGCCTGACGCGATGGGCACCTCGGTGACGATCTGGTCGAAGGGCTTGCCCGCGCCCCACTTGCGGCTGAAGACCGGCATGCCGCCGATCACCAGGGGCAGCTCCCGGTTCGGGCTTGCGAAATCAAAGCGCACCGTGCGTTCGCCGACGGCGGTCGCCTTCTTCACCTCGGCGTAGATGGTGCGGAACTGCGGCGCGGCGAGCTTGCCGGTCAGGGTCTCGAACGAATGCACCACGTCGGCGGCCAGCACCGGCGAGCCGTCATTGAAGCGGGCCTTGGGATGGAGCCGGAAGGTCGCCGAAAGCCGGTCGGCTGGAACATCCACATCTTCGGCCAGCAGGCCGTATACCGTGGTTGGCTCCTCCAAGTTGCCGGTCATGAGGCTCTCGAACATGAGAGGGCCAAGGCCCGAGGGCGCAGTGCCCTTGAGCGTGAACGGATTGAACTTGTCGAAATTTGTCGGCCGGGTCGGCGGCACCAGCCTGAATTCGCCCCCTTTGGGCGCTTGGGGGTTCACGTAGTCGAAGTGCGTGAAACCGGGCGGATACTTGATATCGCCGAATTGCGCATAGGCATGGGCGGCCCACGAAGGAGCCGCCGAGAACGCCAACAATAAAAGCAGCCAACCTCGCATGCGAGAATTCTGCCCAAGATTTTCACGAGGCAACTTCATGGGCTTTCTTTCCGGCAAAAAACTGTTGATCACCGGCGTGCTGAGCAATCGCTCCATCGCCTACGGCATTGCCAAGGCATGCCACGAACAAGGCGCGGAACTCGCCTTCAGCTATGTCGGCGAGCGATTCAAGGACCGTATCACCGAATTCGCCGCCGATTTCGACTCCAAGCTGATTTTTGACTGCGACGTGGGCGACGACGCGCAGATCGACAAGCTCTTTGCCGATCTGGCGCAAACCTGGCCCAAGTTCGACGGCTTCGTGCACAGCATCGGCTTCGCGCCGCGCGAAGCCATCGCTGGCGACTTTCTCGAAGGGCTGTCGCGCGAAGGCTTCAAGATTGCCCACGACATCAGCGCCTACAGCTTTCCGGCCATGGCCAAGGCGGCCCTGCCCTATCTGAACGACAAGTCGGCGCTACTGACGCTGACCTACCTGGGTGCCGAACGCGCGCTGCCCAACTACAACACCATGGGCCTGGCCAAGGCCTCGCTCGAAGCGTCGGTGCGCTATACCGCGGCTTCGCTCGGCCCCAAGGGCATGCGGGTCAACGGCATCAGCGCCGGTCCGATCAAGACGCTGGCGGCCAGCGGCATCAAGGGTTTCGGCAAGATGCTGTCCGCCGTGGCAGACGCCTCTCCGATCCGGCGCAACGTGACCATCGAGGAAGTCGGCAACGTGGCCGCCTTCCTGCTGAGCGACCTGGCCAGCGGTGTGACCGCCGAAATCACCTACGTGGATGGCGGCTTCAGCAACGTGGTGGCGGGAATGGCCGAATAAGGGCGTCGCTCCCGGCTTCGACAGAGCATTTCTTCATCGATTGGCAACGGCTTCTTGCTGACCCGACGCTCGCTCCTGCTCGCCGGGCTTGGTGCGCTGGCAGCCCGTGCGGCTGCGGCGCGCGAAGCCGCGCCAGCGTTGATGCTGGCCGAGGTCTACCGCCCCGGCATGTCGCTGGCCGACTACTGGGTCAGCGAGAAATACGACGGGGTGCGCGGCTACTGGGACGGCAAGCGGCTCTGGACGCGCGGCGGCGAGCCGGTGACAGCGCCCGCCTGGTTCACCGCTTCGCTGCCGAAGCAGCCGCTCGACGGCGAACTGTGGGCCGGCCGGGGCCAGTTTTCGCATGCGGTTTCTACGGTGCGCAGCCAGACGCCCAACGACACGGCCTGGCACAGCATGCGCTTCATGGTGTTCGACCTGCCGGCCCAGGGCGGTGATTTCACGGCGCGGCTCGCGGCCCTGCGCAAACTGCTGCCGATCACCGATGCGCCATGGGTGGTGCCCGTGCCCCAGGAGCGCGCCACCACGCATGCGGAGCTGCAGGCGCTGCTCGACAAGACGGTGAAGATGGGCGGCGAAGGCCTCATGCTGCACCGGGGCGGATCGCTCTACCGCGCAGAACGCAACGCCGACCTGCTCAAGGTGAAGCCGCATGAAGACGCCGAAGCCCGCGTGGTCGGGCACGTTCCTGGCAAAGGCAGGCACAGTGGCCGGCTCGGCGCGCTGCTGGTCGAAACGCCAGAAGGCAGGCGCTTCAAGCTCGGCACGGGCCTGACCGACGCCGAGCGCGAGAACCCGCCCGCGGTCGGAAGCTGGGTGACTTACCGCTTCAACGGCACCAACCCCGGCGGCCTGCCGAGGTTTGCCCGCTTCATGCGGGTGCGGCTCGACCTGTCCTCCTGAAGCGCAGCGCGCGAGCGCGCGCCGCCCTGCTTTCTTATTTCTTCGTCTTCGGCGCGGCCACGCAGTCCGCGTAGTAGCGCTTCTTGCCGGTTTCGTCGACGCGAGCCACCAAGCCGTGGATGTCGGTCTCGAAGCCCGGGCACTGCAGGTTGAATTCGCGCGAGAACTTAAGGTAATCAACGATCTTCTTGTTGAACACTTCGCCTGGAATCAGCAGCGGAATGCCCGGCGGGTACGGCGTGATCAGGCTGGTGGTGATGCGGCCTTCGAGCTCGTCGATTTCCACGCGCTCGGTCTTGCGGTGCGCGATGTGGGCGAAAGCGTCGCTGGGCTTCATGGCCGGCGTGAGATCACTCAGGTACATCTCGGTCGTGAGGCGCGCCACGTCGTAGCGTGCGTAGAGCTGATGAATGTGCTGGCACAGGTCGCGCAGGCCCAGGCGCTCGTAGCCGGGGTGCTGCTGGCAGAACTCGGGCAGGATGCGCCACATCGGCTGGTTGCGCGCGTAGTCGTCCTTGAACTGCTGCAGCGCCGTGAGCAGCGTGTTCCAGCGGCCCTTGGTGATGCCGATGGTGAACATGATGAAGAAGCTGTAGAGCCCGGTCTTCTCCACGATCACGCCGTGCTCGGCGAGAAACTTGGTGACCACGCTCGCGGGAATACCGGTCTCGGCGAAGTTGCCTTCGAGGTCGAGGCCGGGCGTCACGATGGTCGACTTGATCGGGTCGAGCATGTTGAAGCCGTCGGCCAGCTCACCGAAGCCATGCCAGTTGCGCGGCGACTTCTTATTCTTAGGCTTGCCGTTCTTCTCGCCCGTCATGATCCAGTCTTCGGCGCGGCCAATGCCCTCGTCGACGAGCTTTTCGGGACCCCAGACCTTGAACCACCATTCGTCCTTGCCGAACTCGGCCTCGACCTTGCGCATGGCGCGGCGGAAGTCGAGCGCTTCGAGAATGCTCTCCTCCACCAGCGCGGTGCCGCCGGGCGGCTCCATCATGGCGGCGGCCACGTCGCAGCTCGCGATGATGGCGTACTGCGGGCTGGTCGACGAGTGCATCAGGTAGGCCTCGTTGAACAGGTCGCGGTCGAGCGCGCGGTTCTGCGAGTCTTGCACCAGCACGTGGCTGGCCTGGCTGATGCCGGCGAGCAACTTGTGGGTCGACTGCGTGGCGAACACCAGCGATTCCTTCGGCCGCACGCGGCGTTTGCCCATCGCGTGATAGGCGCCGTAGAACGGGTGGAAGGCCGCATGCGGCAGCCATGCTTCGTCGAAGTGCAGCGTGTCGACGTAGCCGTCGAGCATGTTCTTGATGGTCTCGGTGTTGTAGATCACGCCGTCGTAGGTCGACTGGGTGAGCGTCATCACCCGCGGCTTGACCTTGTTGGGATCCACGTCGGCGAGCAGCGGGTTGGCCTTGATCTTGGCCTTGATGGCGCTCTGCTCGAACTCGCTCTTCGGAATCGGCCCGATGATGCCGAAATGGTTGCGCGTGGGCTTCATGAACACCGGAATCGCGCCGGTCATGATGATCGCGTGCAGGATCGACTTGTGGCAGTTGCGGTCGACCACCACCACGTCGTCCGGCGCCACCGTGTGGTGCCACACCATCTTGTTGCTGGTGCTGGTGCCGTTGGTCACGAAGAAGCAATGGTCGGCATTGAAGATGCGCGCCGCATTCCGCTCGCTGGCCGCCACCGGACCGGTGTGGTCGAGCAGTTGGCCGAGTTCTTCCACCGCGTTGCAGACGTCGGCGCGCAGCATGTTCTCGCCGAAGAACTGGTGGAACATCTGGCCCACCGGGCTCTTCAGGAACGCCACGCCGCCCGAGTGGCCCGGGCAGTGCCAGGAGTACGAACCGTCTTCGGCGTAGTCGATCAGCGCCTTGAAGAACGGCGGCTGCACGCCCTCGAGATAGCTCTTGGCCTCGCGGATGATGTGGCGCGCCACGAATTCCGGCGTGTCCTCGAACATGTGGATGAAGCCGTGCAGCTCGCGCAAGATGTCGTTCGGAATATGGCGCGAAGTCTTGGTTTCGCCGTAAATATAGATCGGCACGTCGGCGTTCTTGCGCCGCACCTCGCCGATGAAGCTGCGCAGGCTGAGCACGGCCGGGTCCAGGTCCGGACCCACGGTAAATTCCTCGTCGTCGATCGACAGGATGAACGCGCTGGCGCGGCTTTGCTGCTGAGCGAATTGGCTCAGGTCGCCGTAGCTCGTGACGCCCAGCACCTCGAAGCCCTCGCTTTCGAAGGCCTGCGCAAGCGCGCGAATACCGAGGCCCGAGGTGTTTTCGGAGCGGAAGTCCTCGTCGATGATGACGATGGGGAAGCGAAATTTCATGAGCGGGGCTCCGGACAGGCAATGAGGCGCGAAGTGTACGGAATTCGGATGAAGGATTGCGTGAGCTTTTGACTCAGAATGTCGAGCGTCCAACAAAGAGGAGAAGTCATGGCGAATTCCACCATCTGGTGGCTGATAGCGGGAGCGGCCATCGTGCTCGAGCTGCTCTCGGGTACGGTTTACCTGTTGCTGCTGGCCGCCGGCTTCGCGGCCGCCGCCGTTGCGGCCCACATGGGTGCCGGCACCGTCGCGCAACTGGTCGTGGCGGCCGTGGTGGGCGTGGGCGCGGTCCTGGCCTGGTATGCCGTGCAGCGGCGGCGACCGGCAGCACCGGCCACCGGCGCAAATCGCGATGTCAACCTGGACATCGGTGAGATCATCCACATCGAGGCATGGAACCCCGACGGCACGGCCACCGTACGCTATCGGGGTGCCCAGTGGACCGTCGTTCAGCGTGCGGGCCGTACCCCTTCGACCGGCGAGCATCGCGTGGTCGAGGTCATCGGCAGCCGTCTCGTGGTCGAGAAGACCTAATCAGAATTCAAGAGGAGAAACATCATGGAATTTTCGATTCCCATCATCATCCTGGTCATTGCGATCATCGTCATCAGCCAGTCCGTCAAGTTCGTGCCGCAGCAGAACGCATGGGTGCGCGAGCGCCTGGGCAAATACCACAGCACCATGACGCCGGGGCCCAATTTCCTGATTCCGTTCATCGACAAGGTCGCCTACAAGCACAGCCTGAAGGAAATTCCGCTCGACGTGCCCAGCCAGATCTGCATTACGCGGGACAACACGCAACTGCAAGTCGACGGCATTCTGTATTTCCAGGTGACCGACCCGATGCGCGCGAGCTACGGCTCGTCGAACTACATCGTGGCCGTGACGCAGCTGGCGCAAACGTCGCTGCGCAGCGTGATCGGCAAGCTCGAGCTCGACAAGACCTTCGAGGAGCGCGACGTCATCAATGCGCAGGTGGTTGCCGCCATCGACGAAGCGGCACTCAACTGGGGCGTGAAGGTGCTGCGCTACGAAATCAAGGACCTGACGCCGCCCAAGGAAATTTTGCTGGCCATGCAGGCGCAGATCACCGCGGAGCGCGGCAAGCGCGCGCTCATCGCGGCTTCCGAAGGCCGCCGCCAGGAACAGATCAATATCGCCACCGGCGAGCGCGAAGCCTTCATCGCACGCTCCGAGGGCGAGAAGCAGGCCCAGATCAACAACGCCCAGGGCGAGGCGGCCGCCATCACGGCCGTGGCCACCGCCACGGCGGACGCCATCGAGCGCGTGGCAGCGGCTATCCAGAAGCCCGGCGGCGAACAGGCCGTGCAGCTCAAGGTGGCCGAGCGCGCCGTCGATGCCTATGGCAAGGTTGCGGCCGATTCCAAGACCACGCTGATCGTGCCCAGCAACATGACCGAAACCGCCGCGCTCATCGCTTCGGCCATGCGCATGGTTCAAGCCGGCAAGCCGCAAAATCCGGCCTGAGCGACTGCTACAATCGAAGGCTCAGGAGCGGTGGATGAGCGGTTTAAGTCGCACGCCTGGAAAGCGTGTGAGGGTTAATAGCCCTCCGCGGGTTCGAATCCCGCCTGCTCCGCCAGAGATTGATTGTTCGTAACCGTTCGCGAACATGTAGACAGAGAAAAAAGCCCGAGTTGCCCCCAAAGCATCTTGGGCTTTTTTGTTGCTGCGTTGTACTTCAGCAACGCGGCCTGTCGTGCCGGTCATGGTCGTCTGGCGGTACCATCCAAAGGTCTTACTTTTTTCGCCTGCAAAGGAGCCCGGATGGCCGGACAACAACAAACCTCATCGCGTGGCGACACGTCACTCGAACAGACATTGGAGAAAACCGAAGCGGTTGCCGCCGATGTGCAGCGGGCATCGGACAACCTCGCGGTCGTGAACACGGTTCTCGAGCAGGGGCTGCCTGAAGAGGTACAGGTGGGCGACGTGGCCCAGGCCATCGAGCACACCAGCCAGCTCGAGGAAAAGCTGGCCAAGTCGGCGGAAACGCTGGCCGAGGTGAACGCCGCCTTGAGCGAAGAAATCGAAAAGCGCCTCGAGATCACTGCCGAGCGCGACGAAAGCCAGGCACAAGCCGAGGAACTCAAGGCAAGAATCCGAACCGGCGCTGCGGACTGACCGTTTCCACGGTCTGTCCCGGCGGAATGGATCGCTCCTTATCCCTTCTCCTACGCTGCGGACCGCTCCGGCACGCTACGCTATTGGTTCTCAAAGCGAAACCACGGCATGGCCCTCATCACGTTCCTCGTCGAGGACAACAAGACCATCAGAGACAACCTGGTCCCGGCCCTCGAGGATCTGGTCAATGGCCAAGTCGTCGGGTTTGCTGAAACCGAGTCGGCCGCGCTTGCCTGGCTCGCCGCACACCCCCACGACTGGCAGTTGCTCATCATCGATCTGTTCCTGAAGGAAGGTTCCGGCCTTGGCGTGCTCTCGGGCTGCAAGACCCGCGGCCCGGGCCAGCGCGTGGTGGTGCTGAGCAACTACGTCACAGCCGACATCCGCGCCCGCTGCGAGGCATTGGGCGCCGACGCGGTATTCGACAAATCGCGGGACCTCGACGCCTTCATCGAATACTGCAACACCGACCGGCCCTCGGGGCTTGCCGCCCTGAACTGACACGACCTGATCCGACCTGGCTGGCGCAAGCAGCAGGCGGACATGAAAAAAGGGCCCGAAGGCCCTTTTCTTTTTGGCGCATTGCTGCGCGCACTGTCGTGGAGCCGATCAGCGCACCACGGCGATTTGCGTACGCACGCCACCCTTGTAGGTGAAGAGCGTCAGCGCGCCGTTCTTGATGTCGCCCTTTTCGTCGAAGGCGATCGGGCCGGTCACGCCCTTGTATTGCACCTTGCCGACTTCCGGCAGGTACTTTTCAGGGTCGGAAGAACCGGCCTTGACCATGGCTTCGGCCAGCACGTTGACCGCGTCGTACACGTACGGTGCATAGATCTGAACTTCCACGCCGTTCTTGGCCTTGAACTTGGCCTTGAAGTCTTCCAGCGGCTGCTTGAAGTCGCCGTCGACACCGCCGGCTTCGGCGCAAACCACCATCTCTTCGCCGATGGCATCGCCAGCCAGCTTCGGCAGTTCGCCGGTGCACAGGCCGTCGCCGCCCATGAACTTGACGTTCAGGCCGAGTTGCTTGACTTGCTTGAGCATCGGGCCGCCCACGGCGTCCATGCCGCCGAAGAACAGCACGTCGGGCTTGGCAGCCTTGAGCTTGGTCAGGATGGCGTTGAAGTCGGTCGACTTGTCGGTCGTGAATTCGTGGCCGACGATGGTCGCGCCGGCCGCCTTGGCGGCCTTCTCGAATTCTTCGGCAACGCCTTGGCCGTAAGCCGTGCGGTCGTCGATCACGGCAATGTTCTTGCCCTTGAGCGTTTCGACAGCGTACTTGCCCAGCGTGCCGCCGAGCTGCGTGTCGTCGGCCACCACGCGGAACGTGGTCTTGAAGCCTTGGCGCGTGTACTTGGGGTTGGTTGCCGACGGCGAAACCTGCGGAATGCCGGCGTCGCTGTAGAGCTTCGATGCGGGAATGGTGGTGCCCGAATTCAGGTGGCCCACGATGCCGTTGACCTTGCTGTCGACCAGCTTCTGGGCCACTGCCGTGCCTTGCTTCGGATCGCCGGCGTCGTCTTCTGCCAGCAGTTCGAACTTGGCAACCTTGTCGCCGATCTTGAGGCCCTTGGCATTGAGGTCTTCGATGGCCATCTTGGCGCCGAACTCGTTGTCCTTGCCAAGGTGGGCAATGGCACCGCTGGTGGGGCCAACGTGGCCGATCTTGACGATCAGTGCGTCTGCCGGAGGCGCTGCAGGTGCCGGAGCCGCTGCCGTGGGCGCCGGTGCGGCGGGCGCAGCAGCTTCTTCTTTCTTGCCGCAAGCCACGAGCGTGAGAGCAGCCAGTGCGACCGCAGTCCATTTCAATTGCATGAGAACCTCCAGAACATTGATAAAAAACTAAAAACCGGTCGTGTGATCCGGGCGCGCAGACCTCGCAAGTTTCGCGCCGCAGACCAGCGGCACCCTCACGCCTACCGACCTGGCGCGCAGTTTAGCTGAAGCTTTATCCTCTGGAAGCTGGCGTAGACCCTGTGTTTTCCGAGAGCTCGGCGGCCATCGCCTCTATCACTAAAGCACGCAATACGGCCTCGATTTCTTCGCGCAGCCGAGGCACCATCGCATCGAGTTGCTGTTGAACGGCTGCCGAAACCGTATCGCTCAAACGCTCTTCCAGAGACAGGTCCACGCGCTGCAGCACCCGGTGCAAGAGCTGCTCTTCGAGGCGCACGATTTCGGCGTCGGACCGCTGCTCGGCCGGCGGCAATGCAACGGCTTCGGCGGGGTCGACCGCCGGTGCCGGCGAGATGGAGGGGGGTTTGGCCGCCTCGGCTGCCACGGGCTCGGTCGGCAGGTCGAGCACCGTGGTCAACGTGGGAACGAACTTGGGCGGTGTACGCAGGGTGCTGGCCATCAGGAAGCGCTCCTCGCAAAGTCGTGCGGCTGGATGGTGTAGCCCCGATCGGCATAGTGGCGCCACCGCGATCGGCCGATTTGCCGGTCGCCGGCCTCGTCGCTCACGATGTCGATCAGGCGCTCGAAGCGCTCGAAGCCCGCCGGAACTTCGGGCCCCAGGTTCACGAGCATTTCGCGGTGCGGGAGCGATGCGGCATCTGCACCCTCGGCCGAAAGAATGACCGGCGAGCGGGCCACCATGTGCGCTTGCGCGTCGCCGCGGCAATGCGCAATGAAGTCGGAGGGCGCCAGTTGCCAGAGCGCGGCATCGACCGCCTCCAGCATTTGCGCTTCGCCCACCACGACGACGCGCAGCCCGCGCGCGCTCACGGCCTTTCGAACCAGCCGGCAGGCGTAGTTGACCTTGTCCGGCGTATTGAAATGAAAACCGATTTCCGTCACTGCGCGGACCGGGCTTTCCGGGCGGCAGCCCCGGTGCTCTTGCGCCCAGCCTTCGGCGCGGCAGTGCCGGCTGCCCCGCTGCGTGCGCGCTCCATCAAATAGGAAACCAGCAGGCCCACCGGGCGCCCGGTCGATCCCTTGGCGGCCCCGCTCTTCCAGGCCGTGCCCGCGATGTCCAGGTGGGCCCAGACGAAATCGCCAGCAAAGCGCTGCAGGAACTTGGCCGCTGTAATGGCACCGCCGGCACGGCCCGCCACGTTGGCAACATCGGCAAAATTGCTTTTGAGGCCGTCGGCATATTCGTCGTCGAGCGGCAGGCGCCAGCAGCGGTCTTGCGATTCTTCTCCGGCCGCCTGGAGTGCGGCGGCCAGCGCTTCGTCGGCCGTGAAGAGGCCGCTGCGCACGCCGCCCAGCGCCACCACGCAGGCGCCGGTGAGCGTGGCGATGTCGATCACGGCCGCCGGGTCGAATCGCTTGGCGTAGGTCAGCGCGTCACACAGGATGAGGCGCCCTTCCGCGTCAGTGTTCAGCACCTCGATGGTCTGCCCGCTCATGCTGGTGACCACGTCGCCGGGCTTGATGGCGCGGCCGTCGTTCATGTTCTCGCACGAGGGCACCAGGCCCACCACGTTGATCGCCGGCTGGATTTCGCCCAGCGCACGGAAGGTGCCGAGCACGCTGGCTGCGCCGCACATGTCGAACTTCATTTCGTCCATTTCGGCCGCCGGCTTGAGCGAGACACCGCCGGTGTCGAAGGTAATGCCCTTGCCGACCAGCACCACGGGCGCCTGGTCCTTGGGGCCGCCCTGGTAGCGCAGCACGATGAAGCGCAGCGGCTCGGCCGAGCCTTGCGCCACGGCGGCGAACGAGCCCATGCCGAGTTTCTGCACTTCCTTGGGGCCCAGCACCTCGCATTTGATGCGGGGCAACTTGGCCAGGTCCTTGGCGGCCTCGGCCAGCAAGGTGGGCGTGCAATAGTTACCGGGCCGGTTGCCCCACTCCTTGGCAAGCTCGATGCCTGAGACCGTGGCGCGGGCTTCGTCGAAGGCCTTGCTCACGGCCGCGGCGTCGGCCACGCCGAGCGTGAGGTTGCGGATGGTGCGCCCGCCCTCGCCGTTGGTGGCCTTCGATTTGGTCGTGGTGTAGACGTAGCTGGCATCGGCCGCCGCAGCAACGGCGCACCCCACCGCCGCGCTGCCGGCGTCGTGCGCGAACACGACCACCACTCGCTTCGGCCCGTGGGCCTTGGCCGCGTTGACCGCCGCGATGACGCCGCTGCGCACCGACGCGGGCTTGCCGTCGCCGATGGCGGCGAGCACGACGCGCGACGCCACCACCTCGTCCGGGTGGTACAGCGCAAGCAGCTTTCCGGCCTTGTCGGGCAGGTCGCCGGCCTTGCGGGCGCTGGCAATCAGCGCGGAAAGCGGGTCCTTGGCGGTGATGGGCGCACTGCCGACGAGCACGATGAGTACGTCGGATTTTTCGGCCGCGGCGCGGGCGACGGTGAGGGTCTTGAGCTGAAAGTCCATAATCCTTTTTTTCCTCGAACGATGTTATTCCATTCTTCCCTACGCAAGGAGCTGTCGCGCAGCTTCGGAGCGACCCTCGTGGTCCTGGTCACCATCGTGATGACCATGATGCTCATCCGCACGCTCGGGCTCGCCTCCAAGGGCAGCGTGAACCCGTCCGAAGTGTTCCTCGTGATGGCCTACACGGTGCTCGGCTACATGCCGACCATCCTGAGCCTGAGCCTGTTCATCGCCATTGTCGGCACCTTGTCGCGCATGTACCGCGACAGCGAAATGGTGATCTGGTTTTCCAGCGGGCGCGGTCTCGCCGATTTCGTCCAGCCGCTGTTCCGCTTTGCCTGGCCGGTGCTCGCGCTGATCGCGGTCATGGCGCTGCTGGGCTGGCCCTGGGCCAACTCCCAGACCATCGGCATGCGTGCGCAGTACGAACAGCGCAGCGACATCGAGCGCGTCACGCCGGGTGAATTCCGCGAATCGTCCGGGCGCATCCGCGTCTTTTTCATCGACAAGGACACGCCGGACGGCGCCACGGCAACCAACGTGTTCATCTGGGCCATCGAGCGCGGATTGCAGATCACCACCTCCGCGCGCAGCGGACGCATCGAGAACGTCGGCGAGCACCGCTACCTGATGCTGAACAACGGCCAGCGGCTCGAACGCCCGCTGCTGCCCACCGCGACCTCGGGCCTCAAGATCAGCGAATTCGAGACGTACGGCACCCGGGCAGGCGGCAACAACGCCTTTACCGCAGACACCACGCCGGCACGCGCCAAGCCCACGCTTCAGCTCCTGCGGGAGCCGAGCGATGCGAATCGGGGCGAATTGGCCTGGCGTATCGGCATGCTGCTGGCCGCCATCAACTTCGTGCTGCTCGCACTGACGGTGTCGAGCGTCAACCCGCGCGTGGGCCGCAGCGGCAACCTGCTGTTCGCGCTGTTCGCCTTCGTCGTCTACTACAACATGCTCAACCTCGGCCAGAGCTGGATCAGCTCCGGCCGCTACGGCATGGGCTCCTTCATGCTGGTGCTTCACGGCGGCGTGCTGTTGATCGGCGTCGCATGGCTGGTTTTGCGCAACAACAACTGGGGCCGGCGACGCAAGGTGGAACGCGTCATTGCCGGCGGCTTGCCGTCCCAGCCCACCAAAATCGACCCGACCACGTGAAAACAATCCGACGCCTGATCTACGTCGAGGCACTGAAGGCCGTGGCCTTCGTGACGCTCGGCTTCCTGAGCCTGTTTTTCTTCTTCGACTTCGTCGACGAACTGCAGTCCATCGGCAAACCCGAGAGCCTGGCCTACGGCCCCGCACAGGCACTGGTCTACGTGACATTGCTGATTCCGAGCCACCTGTACGAGCTGCTCCCGATCACGGTGTTGATCGGCTGCATCTTCGTGATGGCGCGGCTGGCGCAAAGCTCCGAATACACCATTCTTCGCACCAGCGGCCTCGGCCCCTGGCGCGCGCTGCGCACCTTGCTGCTGCTGGGCGTCGGGTTCGTCTTTCTGACCTTTGCCATCGGCGACTACATCGCGCCGGCGTCCGAACGCACGGGCCAGTTGCTCAAGTCGCGCTACCAGGGCACCTTTTCGCTGGTGGGCAATACGGGGGCGTGGCTCAAGGAGAAGCGCGACAACGTGTCCTACGCCGTCAATGTGCTGTCCATTTCGCGCGACGGCTCCCTCAGCAATACGCGCATCTTCGAGTTCGATGCCAACGGCTACGTGCGCAAGCAGCTCCTCGCGACTTCCGCGCGCATCCTCGGCGACCGCTGGGTGCTGTCGGACGTCGAGCTGCAGGACTACGACACGCGCAGCGACGCGAACAAGGCGCATATCGTGACGACGAGAGTGCCGCAGCTCGACTGGCCGACCACGCTGACTGCCGAGATGGTGTCGGTCGCCCTTTTGCGGCCCGACCGCATGAGCACCATCGACCTGTTCGACTACATCAGCCACCTCGAAGCCAACGGGCAGACCGCGCAGCGCTACGAGATCCAGTTCTGGCGCAAGGTCTTCTACCCGCTCTCGTGCCTTGTGATGGTGGTGCTCGCCCTGCCCTTCGCGTACTTGCACTTCCGCCAGGCCGGCATCACCACCTATGTGTTCGGCGGCGTGATGATCGGCATCAGCTTCTTCCTCCTGAACAACGTGTTCGGCTACCTTGGGAACCTGAGCAACTGGTCGCCATGGCTGACGGCCGCGGCGCCGGGGCTCATCTACTCGGTCATGTCGCTTGCCGCGTTCAGCTGGCTGGTTCTTCGAAGATAGAAGCCAAGAGAAGAAAGCCGGACATGACGACGGGGAACGCGAGGGGCATCATCCTTCTGGCCCATGGTTCGCGCGACGAGCGCTGGCGCGAACCCATCGAGGCCGTGGCCGCGCGCGTCACTGCGCTCGACCCGCAGGCCCGGGTGGTTTGCGCCTACATGGAACTGGCTGCGCCCGACCTGCGCACCGCCGCGGCGGCCTTGATTGCCAGCGGCGCACGGGTGCTCCGGGTCGTTCCGCTGTTTCTCGGCATGGGCAAGCACGCCCGTGAAGACCTGCCGCTACAGCTCGAAGCACTGCGCGGCACCTGGCCCCATGTCGAATTCCAACTTGCCAATATCGTCGGCGAAGAGCCCGAGCTGATCGATCTGCTGGCCAAAATCGCAACCAAATCTTGAAGTCCCGGGCATTTCCATAGACTCCGAAGGCATAATGAATTCCGCAATAAGACGGAATTTGATATGAATCTGCACCAATTCAAGTTTGTTCAGGAGGCCGTGCGGCGCAACCTGAACCTCACGGAGGCGGCCAAGGCGCTCCACACCTCACAGCCAGGGGTGTCGAAAGCCATCATCGAGCTCGAAGAAGAACTCGGCGTCGAGATCTTCGCCCGCCATGGCAAGCGCCTCAAGCGGGTGACGGAGCCGGGCCAGCATGTCATCGCCAGCATCGAACTGATCATGCGCGAAGTCGGCAACCTCAAGCGCATCGGCGAGCAGTTCAGCGCGCAAGACAGCGGCACCCTCTCCATTGCCACCACGCACACCCAGGCGCGCTATGTGCTGCCGGTGCCCGTGGCCAGGTTGCGCGAGGCCTACCCCAAGGTCAATGTGAGCCTGCACCAGGGTTCGCCCGACCAGGTGGCACGCATGGTGATCGATGAAATCGCCGAGGTGGGCATTGCCACCGAGTCGCTCGCGGACTACACCGAGCTCGTGACCCTGCCCTGCTACGAATGGCAGCACGTGCTGGTGCTCCCCAAGGACCACCCGCTGGCGGCCAAGGAGCGCATTTCGCTCGAAGACCTGGCGCTCGAGCCCATCATTACCTACCACCCGTCGTTCACCGGGCGCACGCGCATCGACCACGCCTTTGCGCAGAAGAAGCTCACGCCGCGCATCGCGCTCGAAGCCATCGACTCCGACGTGATCAAGACCTATGTGCGTCTCGGCCTGGGTGTGGGCATCGTGGCGGAAATGGCGGTACGCGACGAATCGAATGCGGACCTCGTGGTGCGTCCCATGGGCCATGTGTTCGGCCAGAACATCGCGCGCGTGGCGTTCAAGCGCAGCGCCTATCTGCGCAACTTCGTGTTCAAGTTTGCCGAGCTGCTGTCCGACCGGCTCGACCGCAACCTGATTGCCAAGGCCCTGAGCGGGCATCAGCAAGACTACGATCTTTGATATTCAGCAGCCCCAGCTTTCGACCACGACCATGAGCACCGTTCTTTCTACCCCCCGCACGCCGGAGATCACCACCAAGCTGCCCGCCGTCGGCACCACCATCTTCACTGTGATGTCCGCGCTGGCGACGGAGAAAAACGCGGTCAACCTCGGCCAGGGCTTCCCCGACTTCAACTGCGACCCCAAGCTGCTCGAAGACGTGACGGCCGCCATGGCCGCGGGCCACAACCAGTATCCGCCGATGCCCGGCATTCCGGCGCTGCGCGAAGCCATTGCCGGCAAGATCAGCGCGCTCTACGGCCACAGCTACAGCGCGGCCACGGAGATCACGGTGACCGCAGGCGCCACGCAGGCAATCATCACGGCCATTCTTGCCGTGGTGCGGCCGGGCGACGAGGTGATCGTGCTGGAGCCCTGCTACGACAGCTACGTGCCCAACATCGAGCTGGCCGGCGGCAGCGTGGTGCGCGTGCCGCTCACCCCGGGCACCTTCCGCCCAGACTTCGACAAGATCGCCGCTGCGCTCTCGCCGCGCACGCGCGCCATCATCGTCAACACGCCGCACAACCCGAGCGCCACGGTCTGGACCGCGGCCGAAATGCGCAAGCTCGAAGAGCTTCTCGCCCCGACCGACGTGTTCGTGATTGCCGACGAGGTGTACGAGCACATGGTCTACGACGGCGCCCAACACGAAAGCGTGGCGCGCTTCCCCGGCCTGGCGGCGCGCAGCTTCATCGTGAGCAGCTTCGGCAAGACCTATCACGTCACCGGCTGGAAAGTCGGCTACGTCGCGGCACCGGCACCGCTCATGGCGGAATTCCGCAAGGTGCACCAGTTCAACGTGTTCACCGTGAACACGCCCATGCAGCACGCGCTCGCGCAATACATGGCCGAGCCCAAGCCTTATCTCGAGCTTCCAGCCTTCTATCAGCGCAAGCGCGACCTGTTCACGGCCGGCCTGGCCGAGAAGACCCGCTTCAAGCTGCTGCGCAGCGAAGGCAGCTATTTCCAGTGCGTCGACATCTCGGCGGTCAGCGACCTGTCCGAAGCCGACTTCTGCCTCTGGCTTACCAGCGAAATCGGCGTGGCGGCAATTCCGCTGTCGGCGTTCTACGGCAACGGCTTCGACCAGCGCGTGGTCCGTTTCTGCTTTGCCAAGAAGGACGAGACGCTGATTTCCGCGCTCGACCGCCTCGCGCGGCTCTGAACGGACAGGCGCGGCTCCAAGGCCGACGCTGACGGTAGGATAGTCCTGACCGCCGAAGGAGCGGCTTTCCGGCGTGCTTCTCACTCCTGGACACCGAGCATCGATGCTCGTAACAACAACGTCCAGGAGATAAGTATGTCCCTCTCGTTCATTCTGCTGATCGTTCTCATCCTGCTGCTGATCGGCGCACTGCCGAGCTGGGGGTACAGCCGAAGCTGGGGCTACTGGCCAAGCGGCGGCGTGGGCCTGGTCGTGCTGATCGTGGTTATCCTGGTGCTCATGGGACGGATATGACGCTCCGGAGCGTTTGGCACTTATCGCCAGACAGATAGAAAAAAGCCCGCGACAAGCGGGCTTTTTCTTTGGTTGCGCCCCGCGCCGCGTGTCGCTCGCTGCTTCTTCAAGCCTGCAACTGGGTCCAGGCCTTGTCGAGCCGCTTGATGCTCACCGGTTGCGGCGTGCGCAGCTCCTGTGCGAAGAAGCTCACCCGAAGCTCCTCCAGCAGCCAGCGGAATTCGAGCATGCGATCGTCCATCACACCCTTGCGCTCTGCCACCAAGCGCCAATAGCGCTGCTCTTGCGGCCGGAGTTCGGCCAGCTTGGCGGCATCGCGCGCGGGATCGGCGCGCAGCTTGTCGAGCCGCAGCACGATCGCCTTGAGATAGCGCGCGAAGTGCTGCAACTGCGTCCACGGCGCGTCAGCGATGAACCGCTTGCCGACCAGACGCTGCAACTGTTGCGCGGCGTCCTGCACGGCCTCGGGCTGGATCTTGGTGTCCTTGATCTTGCGCGCGGCGGCCGCGTACTCGGTCAGGATGGTCGTCGCCAGCCGCGCCACCTCGTTCGCAATCAGCGTGAGCCGGCCCCTGCCCTCTTCCAGCCGGCGCTTGAATGCAAACTCGTCGGTGGGCAGCGGCTCCTGAAGAAAGGCGCGGTCGATCGCCACATCGATGATCTGCGTGCGCAACTCTTCGGAGGTGCCGAGCGGCATGTAGGCCACGGCCATCTTCTGCAGATCGGGGATGTTCTTCTCGAGGTACTTGAGCGCGTCTTTCAGCTGCAGCGCAAACAACCGGCGCAAACCGGCGCGGTGCTTCGCGGCCGCCACGGCGGGTTCGTCGAACACCTCGATGGTGACGGCATCGCCCTCGTCCCGCAGGGCCGGGAACCCGATGAGCGATTGCGCGCCGCGGCGCACTTCCATCAGCTCGGGCAGTTCGCCGAAGCTCCATGTCGTGTAGCGCTGGCCCGCGGGCAGGCTGGGTGCGGTGGGCGCAGGCGCAGCGGCACTTCCCTTCCCCTGCGCATGTCCCTCGGCGCCGTCCGCCGGCTTTCGCTCCGCGGAAGCCTTGACGTTGAGCCCCGCCAGCGCCTGGAAAGCGCCTCGCGCCTGCGCGCCCAGTTCAGCCTTGAGCGCCCCGAGATTGCGCCCCATGCCGAGCTGGCGCCCATGCTCGTCCACGATGCGCAGGTTCATGAACAGGTGCGGCGGGAGCATGTCGAGCTTGAAGTCGGCGCGCTTCACGTCGATGCTCGTCGCATCGCGCACGCGCTTGAGCAGCACGTCGGTCAACGAGCCGTGGCCGAACATCTCGGGCGCCGAGAGTTCTTCCGCCAGCTTCGCCGCAGACTCGGGCAACGGCACCAGCCGCGATCGCGGACGCTGCGGCAGGCTCTTGAGCAGCGCCTGGATCTTGTCCTTCAGCATGCCGGTGACCAGCCACTCGCAGCGTTCTTCGCTCACCTGGTTGAGCACGAAGAGCGGCACGCTGACTGTCAGGCCGTCTTTCGCGTCGCCCGGTTCGTGCAGATAGCTCGCCGCGCAATCGACGCCGCCGAGCTTCAGCGTGGCGGGAAAGGACTGCGTGGTAATGCCCGCCGCCTGGTGGCGCATCAATTCTTCGCGCGTCAGGAAGAGCAGGCGCGGCTGCTCCTTCGAGGCATGGCGGTACCAGTTCTCGAAAGTGATGCCGCTCGCCACATCGGCGGGTAGTTGCGCGTCATAGAAGGCAAAGATCAGCTCTTCATCGACCAGCACGTCTTGTCGGCGCGCCTTGTGCTCCAGCCCTTCGACCTCGCGCACCAGCTTGCGGTTGGCCGTGAGGAACGGGAACTTGCTTTCCCATTGCCCGCCGACCAGTGCTTCGCGGATGAAGATTTCGCGCGCCGCCACGGGATCGACCTTCGTGAAATCGACGCGGCGCCCGCTGTAGACCACGAGCCCATACAGCGTCGCACGTTCCAGCGCCGAAACCTGCGCGCCCTTCTTCTCCCAATGCGGATCGAGCAGCTGCTTCTTCAACAGATGGCCGGCCACCTGTTCGAGCCACTGCGGCTCGATGTTGGCAATGCCTCGGCCGAAGAGCCGTGTGGTCTCGACCAGCTCGGCCGCGACGATCCAGCGGCCCGGCTTCTTCTTCAGGTGCGCGCCCGGATGACGGTAGAACTTGATGCCGCGCGCACCAAGATAGGCCTCGTCGTCCTCGAGCTTCCAGCCGACGTTGCCGAGCAGGCCAGCCAGCATCGACAGGTGCAGCGGTTCGTAGCCGGCGGGCTCCGCGTTGATGCGCCACTTGTGCTCCGTGACGACCGTGAGCAGCTGCGAGTGGATGTCGCGCCATTCGCGCACGCGGCGGATGTTGATGAAGTTCTGGCGCAGCAACTGCTCGTACTGACGGTTGCTCAGCTTGTGCGTGTCACCGTGACCGCCGCGCGCATCGGCGATCCATTTCCACAGACGCAGGTAGCCGCTGAATTCGCTCTTCTCGTCGTCGAACTTCGAATGCGCCTGGTCGGCCTGCTGCTGCGCATCCATCGGCCGGTCGCGCACATCCTGCACGCTGAGGGCGGATGCGATGACGAGCACCTCTTCCAGCGCGCCGCGTGTGCGCGCTTCCAGGATCATCCGGCCCACGCGCGGATCGAGCGGCAGCTTGGCCAGTTCGGCGCCCGTGGCGGTGAGCTCGTTCGCATCGTCGACCGCGCCCAGCTCGTTCAGCAGCTGGTAGCCGTCGGCAATCGCGCGCGGCGAAGGCGCCTCGAGGAACGGAAAGCGCGCCACGTCGCCCAGGCGCAGCGACTTCATGCGCAAGATGACGCCCGCCAGCGACGAACGCAGGATCTCGGGATCGGTAAAACGCGGCCGGCCTTCGAAATCCTTCTCGTCGTAAAGCCGGATGCAGATGCCGTTGGCCACGCGCCCGCAGCGGCCCGCGCGCTGGTTGGCCGCGGCCTGGCTGATCGGCTCGACCAGCAGCTGCTCGACCTTGCTGCGGAAGCTGTAGCGCTTGACGCGCGCCGTACCGGTGTCGATCACGTAGCGGATGCCCGGCACGGTGAGCGAGGTTTCCGCCACGTTGGTGGCGAGCACGATGCGACGGCCCGAATGGCTGTCGAAGATGCGGTCCTGCTCGGGGCCCGAGAGCCGTGCGAACAGCGGCAGCACCTCGGCATTGCGCAGCAGCGGCTGATGGCTCAGGTGGCGGCGCAGATGGTCGGCCGCCTCGCGGATTTCGCGCTCGCCGGGCAGGAAGACGAGGATGTCGCCCGCGTTGTGCGGATCGCGCCAGAGTTCGTCGACGCCATCGGCGATGGCGTCGTTCAGGTCGTGTTCGCGCGACTCCTCGAACGGCCGGTAGCGTTGCTCGACCGGAAAGGTGCGGCCCGATACATAGATGATCGGTGCCGGCCCCTTGCCCGACGCAAAGTGCTGCGCAAAACGGTCGGCATCGATGGTGGCCGAAGTCACGATCACCTTCAGGTCGGACCGGCGCGGAAGAATCTCGCGCAAGTAGCCCAGCAGGAAGTCGATGTTCAGCGAGCGCTCGTGCGCCTCGTCGATGATGAGCGTGTCGTAGGCCTTCAGCAGCGGATCGGTCTGCGTTTCCGCCAGCAAGATGCCGTCGGTCATGAGCTTGACCGAGGCGTCGCGGCTCAGCCGGTCCTGGAAGCGCACCTTGAAACCGACCACGTCGCCCAGCGGCGTTTTCAGTTCTTCGGCGATGCGCTTGGCCACCGAGCTTGCCGCAATGCGCCGCGGCTGCGTGTGGCCGATGAGGCGGCCCTTGCCCGGCGGTGCATTGAGCTTGCCGCGGCCGAGCGCCAGCGCGATCTTCGGCAGCTGCGTGGTCTTGCCCGAGCCCGTTTCGCCGCAAACGATCACGACCTGGTTCGCCTCGATGGCGGCCATGATTTCATCGCGCCGGCCGGAGACGGGGAGCGATTCGGGAAAGTCGATGCGCAAGGGAGCGGAAGGTGTCGTGGTCGTCAAGGGAAAGCTATTCGGGGAAGGCGCGGCAGGCAAACCGTCGATTATCGGCGCGCGCCGCCAGTGTTGCACGGCTCCCACAATGCGCGGCCATTGCGCAACACGCCGAGTAAATAGTCTTTACTCCGACTCAGCCCGCCGCTACGATTGCGCCCATGACCTCCTTCCTCGTACCCCCCACTCTGCGCAGCCGCCGCGCAAGCCATGCCTCGGTGCATGGCGGGGTCGAGCTGCCGCGTCCGGCCTGAAGAAGAAGCCCGCGCGTCCGTTGCACCGGACGCCCTGCTCGCTTCCAAGGCCGAAGCGCAGCAACCGACCCTCTCACAGCGTCTGCATTGCCGCCTCCTCGTCGCAAGGGAGCGGCGGCTTCTTCCTTTCCGTTTTTATTTTCAAGAATTTCCATGTCCAACGACATTCATTCAGACCTGCATGCAGCGCTGTCCGAGCGGACGCGCCATTTGCAGGCGGTTGCCCAGGCGCTCAAGGCCGAGCTCTTCGGCATCGACGACATCATCGATCGCGTGATCGATTCGCTGCGCGCGTGGTACGTGTTTCCGCAGCTCATCAGCCGCCCGGTCATCGTGTGCCTCTGGGGCCTCACGGGCACCGGCAAGACGCAGCTGGTGCGCAGGCTCGCGCAGCACCTGGGTTTTTACGACCGCTTCATCGAGGTGCAGATGGACGGCTTCAGCCACGGCTCGGGCTACAGCAGCCGGGGCTCGATTTCGGCCATGCTGGCCGAATCGGGCATCGACGAAGGCACGCCGGGCATCCTGGTGCTCGACGAGTTCCAGCGCTTTCGCACGCTCGACGGCAACGGACACGACGCCAAGGTCGAGCGCTACCAGGACGTGTGGGCGCTGCTCTCCGACGGCCGGCTGCCGCCGGCGCTGTCGATGCTCGGCGAAATCGAGGCGTCGCTCGCGCAGGCCGAATACGAGCAGGACCGCGACGGCCCCGCCAACAAGAAGAAGGCAAAGAAGCGAAAGCTTCACCTCGCCCCCTGGGAAGCGCAGGAGATCAAGCGCTGCCTCAAGTTGCCCGAAACGCTGCTGCAGATCATGGCCTGGAAGCCCTCCGAGGTGCATGCGCGGCTGCGCGCCTTCCGCGACACGCAGCAAAGCTGGGAAACCGACTACAGCAAGCTGCTGGTGTTCGTCTCGGGCAACCTCGACGAGATGTATGCCGAAACCGCGCGGCGCGTGGAAGACTGCGACACCGATGCCGACATCTTCCATGCGCTGACCAAGAAGCTCTCGCTGATCGACGTGAAGAAGGCGCTGGCCGAACGCTTCAAGCCCGAACAGGTTGCGCGGCTGGGCAACAACCACGTCATCTATCCGTCGTTCAGCCGGGCCACCTATGTGCAGTTGATTCTGTCCATCTGCGACCGCTATGTGGAAGAGATTCACGAAAGCTCAGGCGTGCGCTTCATGCTCGAGTCCAGTGTGTACGAGCAAATCTACGCCAACGCCGTTTTTCCGGCGCAGGGCACGCGCCCGCTGTTCTCGTCGATCCATGCGATCTTGAGCGCGACGCTGGTCAACGCGGCGCTCTGGGCGCTCGAGCAAGGCGCGCGCGGCGGCGAGCCGGTGTGGCTGTCGCTGGAAACGGCGGCGGACAAGTCCTGCGTCGTGGCGCGATATCGGGAAGGCAAGCGCGAGGCGCGCCGCAGCTTCCCGGTCACGCTCGAACTCAACCGGCTCAAGCAGCGATCGAACGAAGACTTTCGGGCCCTGCTCGCCGTGCACGAGGCGGGCCATGGCGTGGCCTACGGCCTGCTGTTCGGCCGCGCGCCGCAGGAGATCAAGATCAACGTGGCGTCCTTCGAAGGCGGCTACAACAGCTACGAGGAGCGCAAGACGTGGTCGCGGCAGAACCTGCGCGACCGCATTTGCGTGGGCCTGGCGGGCCGGGCGGCCGAGCAGCTGGTGTTCGGCGAGCAGGCCTGCACCTCGGGAGCCTCGCAGGATTTCCGCCAGGCCACGGCCAATGCCGCGCAGTACGTGCGCCACTACGCCTTCGGCACGCGGCTGAGCCGCACCGACGTGGCCAACGACGCCGAGGACAACCTCAACACCGACCTGAAGGCCACCAACCCGGAAATCGAGGCGCTGCTGGCGCAGGAACATGCGCGCGCGCTGGCGCTGCTCGAGGCGCACACGCCCGCCTTCATGGCCGTGGTCGATGCGCTGATGCGCGAAGGCTCGGTGGCGCCGTTGCAACTGGCCGAAATGCTCGACCTGCCCGCCGACGCGGGCGAATCGACCGACGCCTATGCTGCCCTGCTGGCCACCTTCAGGGCCCGCAAACTGCCCGGCTCGGAGCCCGCGGGGGCCGAGACAGGCGCCGACGCGGCGGCCGGCGCCGCCCGGCTGCTACGCGCGTTGGCCTGAGCTGCGCGAACCTTCGTTCAAGAATGCACAATCACACTCCATGTCCACCGTTTTCAACTTCACTTTCGTGCCCTGGTTCCGCTCGGTCGCGCCCTACATCCACACGCACCGCGGTAAGACTTTCGTGGTCGCCCTGGCGGGTGAGGCGATCGCGGCGGGCAAGCTGCAGAACATCGCACAAGACCTGGCGCTGATCCAGAGCATGGGCGTCAAGATCGTGCTGGTGCACGGCTTCCGCCCGCAGGTCAACGAGCAGCTCGCGGCCAAGGGGCACGAAGCGCGCTATTCGCACGGCATCCGCATCACCGACGAGGTGGCGCTCGATTCGGCCCAGGAAGCCGCGGGCCAGCTGCGCTACGAAATCGAAGCCGCATTCAGCCAGGGCCTGCCGAACACGCCGATGGCCGGGTCGACAGTGCGCGTGATCTCGGGCAACTTCATTACGGCGCGGCCCATCGGCGTGGTCGACGGCGTGGACTTCAAGCATTCAGGCCTGGTGCGCAAGGTCGATGCGGTGGGCATCCGCCGCACGCTCGACTTCGGCGCCATGGTGCTGATGTCGCCCTTCGGCTTCTCGCCCACGGGTGAGGCCTTCAACCTGACGATGGAAGAAGTCGCCACCAGCGTGGCCATTTCTATCCAGGCCGACAAGCTGATCTTCCTGACCGAAATTCCGGGCATCCGCATCGACAGCGAGCTGCCCGAGAGCGAAGACAACCCGATCGACACCGAACTGCCGCTTGCCGCGGCCGAGAAGCTGCTGGCATCGCTGCCGCCGCCGCAGCGGCCGACCGACACCGCCTTTTATCTGCAGCACTGCGTGAAGGCCTGCAAGGCCGGCGTGGAGCGCAACCACATCCTGCCCTTTGCGCTCGACGGCTCGCTGCTGCTCGAGGTGTATGTGCACGACGGCGTCGGCACCATGGTCATCGACGAGAAGCTCGAGAGCCTGCGCGAAGCCACGGTGGACGACATCGGCGGCATCCTGCAGCTGATCGAACCCTTCGAGCGCGACGGCACCCTGGTGAAGCGCGACCGCACCGAAATCGAGCGCGACGTAGGCCACTACACGGTCATCGAGCACGACGGCGTGATCTTCGGCTGCGCGGCGCTCTACCCCTACCCCGAGGCGCGTACGGCCGAAATGGCGGCGCTGACGGTGTCGCCCCAGTCGCAATCGCAAGGCGACGGCGAGCGCATCCTCAAGCGCATCGAGCACCGTGCCAAGGCCATGGGCCTGGAAAGCATCTTCGTGCTCACCACCCGCACCATGCACTGGTTCCTGAAGCGCGGCTTCCAGCAGGTCAACCCCGACTGGCTGCCCGAAGCCCGCAAGCGCAAGTACAACTGGGACCGCAAGAGCCAGGTGCTGGTCAAGAAAATCTGAACCTGAAAAAAGGACGCCTGCCGCCATGACGCTCGCCACCGCCCTGCTGTTCTCCATTGTGGCGCTGGCCGCCATTGCCACGCCCGGCCCCACCGTGCTGCTGGCGCTGAGCAACGGCTCCAGGCGCGGCGTGCGCGGTGCGCTGCCGGGCATCCTGGGTGCCGTGCTGTCCGATTTCGTTCTGGTCGGCGCGGTGGCGCTGGGCCTGGGCGCGCTGCTGGCCGCCTCGGAGTTCTGGTTCTCCATGCTCAAGTGGGTGGGCGCCGTGTACCTCGCCTGGCTCGGCGTTCGCATGCTGCGCTCCAAAGGCGGCAGTTTCGACGCACCGCAGCAGGCCAATGCAGGCGAGCCGGCTGCGGGAATGCCCAAGGAAAGCCGCAAGGTTTTCCTCAAGTCCTTCCTGGTGGCGGTCACCAACCCCAAGGGCTACCTGTTCTGCTCGGCGCTGATGCCGCAGTTCATCGACCCGGCAGCCGCGCAGGGCATGCAGTACGCCATCATCGCCGTGCTGTTCGCCTCGCTCGATGCAGCCGTCATGCTGGTCTATGCCTTCGTCGGTGCGCGGGCGATGCGCCTGCTGACAGCCGCCGCGGCTCGCTGGATCGACCGCACCTGCGGCGCGATGCTGCTGGCGCTGGCCGGGTCGCTCGCGTTCTACCGGCGCAGCGGCACCTGAGGAGGCCGGGGCGGACGGCGACCCGTCGCCGATAATCGCTCTCCATGAATCCCCTGCTTTCCAAGCTCCAGCCCTACCCCTTCGAGCGGCTGCGGCTCCTTTTCGAGGGCGTCAAGCCCAATGCCGATTTCGCCCCCGTCAGCCTGGGCATCGGCGAACCCAAGCACGCCACGCCCGAGTTCATCAAGGAAGCGCTGGCCGCCAGCATGTCGACATTGGCGGCCTACCCCGCCACGGCCGGCAACCTGAAGCTGCGCACCGCGTTTACCGACTGGCTGCAGCGCCGCTACGCCCTGCAACTGGATCCGGCCGCGCAGGTGCTGCCGGTCAACGGCTCACGCGAGGCGCTGTTTTCGCTGGCGCAAACGGTGGTCGACGCCACCAAATCCCCCACGCCGGTGGTGGTTTCGCCCAACCCGTTCTATCAAATCTACGAAGGCGCGGCCCTGCTCTCGGGTGCCGAGCCGTATTACGTTCCCAGCGTGCCGTCGCGCAATTTCGCCGTCGACTGGGACAGCGTGCCCGAGGCGATCTGGGAGCGCACGCAACTGGTGTTCGTCTGCTCGCCGGGCAACCCGACCGGCGCCGTGATGGCGCTGGACGAATGGAAGAGGCTCTTTGCGCTGTCCGACCGCTTCGGCTTCGTGATTGCGGCCGACGAGTGCTACAGCGAAATCTACTTCCGCGACGAGCCGCCGCTCAGCGGGCTGGAAGCCGCCGCCAGACTCGGCCGGAGCGACTTCAAGAACCTGATTGCGCTCACCTCGCTGTCCAAGCGCAGCAATGTTCCGGGCCTGCGCAGCGGCTTCGTGGCGGGCGATGCCGCCATCATCAAGAGCTTTCTGCTCTACCGCACCTACCACGGCAGCGCCATGAGCGGCACCGTGGCCGCGGCCAGCATCGCGGCCTGGGGCGACGAAACCCACGTGATCGAGAACCGCGCCAAGTACTGCGCCAAGTTCGCCGCCGTGACGCCCCTGCTGGAACCGGTGCTCGACGTGCGCCTGCCCGACGCCAGTTTCTACCTCTGGGCGGGGGTGCCCGAAGTGTGGGCTGGCGACGACGAATCCTTCGCCCGCGCGCTCTACGCTCAATACAATGTTACGGTTCTGCCGGGGAGCTATCTGGCGCGCGACACGGCACACAGCGCCAACCCCGGCCGTGGCCGCATCCGCATGGCCTTGGTGGCCGAAACGGCCGAATGCGTGGAAGCTGCCGAGCGCATCGTTCGCTTCGTGCAATCCGGCCCGCCAGGCCGGGGCTGAACCGCTGCTTTCCCGGCTCCCATTTTTTACCCGAGACTTTCTCCATGACCCAGCAACTGCAACAGATCATCGACGCCGCGTGGGAAGACCGCGCCAACATCTCGCCCAGCGCAGCCTCGGCCGAAGTGCGTGACGCCGTCGAGCACGTGATTTCCGAGCTCAACAACGGCAAGCTGCGCGTTGCCACGCGCGAAAGCGTGGGCAAGTGGACGGTGCACCAGTGGATCAAGAAGGCCGTGCTGCTGTCGTTCCGCCTGAAGGACAACGAGCAGATGCAGGCCGGCTCGCTCGGCTTTTATGACAAGGTGCCGACCAAGTTCTCGCACCTGTCGGCCGGCGAGCTGAAGGAATCGGGCGTTCGCATCGTGCCGCCGGCCGTGGCCCGTCGCGGCAGCTACATCGCCAAGGGCGCGATCCTCATGCCCTCTTACGTGAACATCGGCGCCTACGTGGGCGAAGGCACCATGGTCGACACCTGGGCCACCGTGGGCTCGTGCGCGCAGATCGGCGCCAACGTGCACCTGTCGGGCGGCGTCGGCATCGGCGGCGTGCTCGAGCCGTTGCAGGCCGGCCCGACCATCATCGAAGACAACTGCTTCATCGGCGCCCGCTCGGAAGTGGTCGAAGGCGTGGTCATCGAAGAAAACTCGGTGCTCGGCATGGGTGTGTACATCGGCCAGAGCACCCCCATCTTCAACCGCGACACCGGCGAGACCTTCTTCGGCCGTGTGCCCTCCGGCAGCGTCGTCATCAGCGGCAATCTGCCCAAGAAGACCAAGTCGGGCCAGGACTACAGCACCTACGCGGCAATCATCGTCAAGACGGTCGATGCGCAAACGCGCTCCAAGACCAGCCTGAACGACCTGCTGCGCGACTGATCGACAGGCTCCCGCCTTTGTCCCGATAGAAAACAACAGCACCCGAGGAGAAGAGACCGATGAACATGATGGAGCGAATTCTTCGTTTGATGGCCGAGCGCAAGGCCTCCGACATCTACCTCTCGGCGCACTCCCCGGTGCTGATTCGCATGAACGGCACCTGCGTGCCGATCAATGCGCAGGTGCTGCCCGCCACCGCGCCGCTCGCGCTGCTGGCCGAAGTGGTGCCCGAAGCCCGCATCCAGGAGTTGGAAAGAACGGGCGAACTCAACATGGCCGTAATGCTCGAGGGCGCCGGCAACTACCGCATCAGCGCCATGCGCCAGCGCGGCAGCTATGCGGTGGTGGTGCGGCACATTGCCTCGACCATTCCCAGCTTTGCCGACCTGAACCTGCCCGACATTCTCAAGACGCTGATCATGGAGAAGCGCGGGCTGATCCTGATGGTCGGCGCCACCGGCGCGGGCAAGACCACCACCCTGGCCTCGATGCTCGACTACCGCAACGAGCACGCCACCGGCCACATCCTCACGGTGGAAGAGCCCATCGAGTTCACCTACACCAACAAGAAGTCGCTGGTGAACCAGCGCGACGTGGGCAGCGACACCGAGTCGTTGCAAATCGCGCTCAAGAACGCGTTGCGCCAGGCGCCCGACGTGATCCAGATCGGCGAAATCCGCGACCGCGAAACCATGACGGCCGCCATCGCCTATGCGCAATCGGGCCACCTGTGCGTGGCCACGCTGCATGCCAACAACAGCTACCGGGCGCTCAACCGCATCCTGAGCTTCTTCCCGGTCGAGGTGCGCCCCACGCTCTTGGGCGACCTGGGCTCGGCCCTGCGCGCCATCGTGTCGCAGCGGCTGCTGCGCACGCCCACCGGCGGCCGCGTGCCGGCGCTCGAAGTCATGCTCAACACGGCCCTGGTGGCCGAGCTGATCGAAAAGGGTGACTTCTCCGCCGTCAAGGAGGCCATGGAACAGTCGATGGCCGAAGGCTCGCAGACCTTCGAGGAAGACATTGCCCGCCTCATCACCGAAGAGCGCGTGACGCGCGAAGAAGGCCTGGCCCAGGCCGACTCGCCGACCAACCTGATGTGGCGCCTGCAAAACCGCGCCGCGCCCAAGCCGAAGACCGAAGACCGCCACCTGACGGACCAGGTCGACGAACCGACGTTTACCGACATCACGCTCGACGTCAAATTCTGACTCTCCCCAGGCCTGGCGGCTGCGTGTCGCCTCGCCTTATTTTTTGTGCCATGTCCCGTACCCTCCAGCTCGCCGAACAACTCATCTCGCGCCCCTCCGTCACCCCCGAGGATGCGGGCTGCCAGCAGATCATCGGCGAACGGCTGGCGCAACTGGGCTTCACGCTCGAAACCATCGAAAGCGGCCCGGCCGACTTTCGCGTGACCAACCTGTGGGCGGTGCGCCGCCCCGCCAACGCCACGGCAGCCACGGCAACAAAGACGCTGGTGTTCGCCGGCCATACCGACGTGGTGCCCACCGGCCCGGTCGAGCAATGGACCAGCCATCCCTTCACGCCCACCCACCGCGACGGCAAGCTCTACGGCCGCGGCGCGTGCGACATGAAGACCTCGGTCGCCGCCTTCGTGGTGTCGATCGAAGAATTCCTGAAAGCCACGCCCGAGCCGAAGCTCACACTCGCGCTGCTGCTCACCAGCGATGAAGAAGGCCCCGGCATCGACGGCACCGTCGTCGTCTGCAACGCCCTCGCCGCGCGCGGCGAAACCATCGACTACTGCATCGTCGGCGAGCCCACAGCCGTCCAGCGCTGCGGCGACATGATCAAGAACGGCCGCCGCGGCACCATGAGCGGCAAGCTCACGGTGAACGGCGTGCAGGGGCACATCGCCTATCCGCACCTGGCGAAAAACCCGGTGCACGCGCTGGCGCCCGCGCTGGCCGAACTGGTGGCCATCAATGCGGCCGGCTGGTGGGACGCGGGCAATGCTTACTTCCAGCCCACCAGCTGGCAGATCAGCAATTTCCATTCGGGCACCGGCGCGAGCAACGTGATTCCGGGCAGCGCGGTCGTCGACTTCAACTTTCGCTTTTCGACCGAATCGACACCCGAATCGCTGCAGAAGCGCGTGCACGCGGTGCTCGATGCCCACGGCGTCGACTACACGCTCGCCTGGACCGTGGGCGGCCTGCCCTTTCTCACGACGCCCGGCGAACTGGTGGCGTCGGTGCAGGCGGCCATTGCGGACGAAACCGGCATCCAGACCGAGCTCTCGACCAGCGGCGGCACCAGCGATGCGCGCTTCATCGCCAAGATCTGCAAGCAGGTGGTCGAGCTCGGCCCGGTGAACGCCAGCATCCACAAGATCGACGAGCACATCGACGTGGCGGAAATCGAGACGCTGAAGAACATTTACAAGCGCACGCTGGAGCGGCTCGAAGCGTCGCTCGCCCGATGAGCACCGTCATCGAACTCATCGAAGCCGGCGCCAGGCAGCTGGAAGAAGCCGGCGTCGCCTTCGGCCACGGCACCGCCAACGCCTTCGACGAAGCCGCCTGGCTGGTGCTGTGGCGCCTGAAGCTGCCGCTCGACGACATCGATGCAGTGGCCGACACGCCCGTCTCGCCGGCCGACGCAGGCAAGGTTGCCGCGCTGCTGGAGGAACGCATCGCCACGCGCAAGCCTGCCGCCTACCTCACGAAAGAAGCCTGGCTGCAGGGCGTGCCCTTCTATGTGGATGAGCGCGCCATCGTGCCGCGCAGCTTCATCGCCGAGCTGATTGCCGACGGCAGCATCGATTACTGGCTGGGAGAACACACGCAGCGCGTGCTCGACCTGTGCACGGGCAACGGCAGCCTGGCCGTGCTCGCGGCCCTGACCTACCCCGACGTGACGGTGGACGCCGCCGACCTGTCCGTCCCGGCGCTCGAGGTGGCCGCCATCAACGTCACCCGGCACCAGCTCGATGCGCGCGTCAAGCTGGTCGAATCCGACGGCTTGGCCAACTTGCCCGGCCCGTACGACCTGGTGCTGTGCAACCCGCCCTATGTGAACAGCGCGAGCATGGCCGCGCTGCCCGCCGAATACCGCGCCGAGCCCGAACTGGCGCTGGCCGGCGGTGCCGACGGCATGGACTTCGTGCGCCGGCTGTTTGCCGACGCCCCCTCACGCATGAGCGAAGAGGCGGTGCTGGTGCTGGAAATCGGTAACGAGCGCGACTACTTCGAGACAGCCTTTCCGCAGCTCGAAGTCGTCTGGCTGGAAACCTCCGCAGGCGAGGACCAGGTCTTGCTCGTGACCCGAACCGCGCTGCTGGCCGGCGTCGGCGCGCGTTAGCTGCGCCCGCCCGAGCCTCTTCCGCCGCTTTTTTCGCAGCCACGGCTGCGGCCCTCCTTTCACCGGCCGGTGTCCCCATTTGCCCCTTCGCGCCAAGCTGCCGGGGATGGACGGGATAATCCCCCCTACGGTTCCTATTTCATGATTACTCTCAAAAACGTCATTCTTCGCCGCAGCGCCAAGAAACTTCTCGACGGCGCCACCGTCACCATCAATCCCGGTGAAAAGGTCGGCCTCGTCGGGCGCAACGGTGCCGGCAAGTCGACGCTGTTCGCGCTCTTCAACGGCTCGCTGCACGAGGACGGCGGCGATTTCTACGTGCCCAAGCAGTGGCGCATGGCCCAGGTGGCGCAGGACATGCCCGAAACCGAGGAATCGGCCACCGACTTCGTGGTTGGCGGCGACACCCGGCTCGCCGAGCTGCGCGCAACGCTGGCGGCCATCGAGGCCGCCTACGAAGCCAACCCCGAAGACGCCGACATCGGCATGGAGCTGGCCCACGCCTACACCGACCTCGCCGATGCCGGCGAGCACGACGCCGTGCCGCGGGCCCAGGCGCTGATCCTCGGGCTGGGTTTCAAGTCGCACGAGCTCGACGGTCCGGTCAACAGCTTCTCGGGCGGCTGGCGCATGCGCCTGCAGCTGGCGCGCGCGCTGATGTGTCCGAGCGACCTGCTGCTGCTCGACGAACCCACCAATCACCTGGACTTGGACGCGTTGGTGTGGCTGGAAGCCTGGCTGCAGAAATACGCCGGCACCATGATCGTCATCAGCCACGACCGCGAGTTTCTCGATGCCGTGACCGATGTCACCCTGCACATTGCCAACGCCCAGCTCACGCGCTACGGCGGCAACTACAGCGCTTTCGAAACCCTGCGCGCGGAGCAGATGGCGCTGCAGCAAACCGCCTTCTCCAAGCAGCAGGACAAGATCGCCCACCTGCAGAAGTTCATCGACCGCTTCAAGGCCAAGGCCAGCAAGGCCAAGCAGGCGCAAAGCCGGGTCAAGGCACTGGAGCGCATGGAAAAGGTCGCGCCGCTCCTGGCCGAGGCCGACTTCACCTTCGAGTTCAAGGAGCCGGGCAACATCCCGAACCCGATGCTCTCGATCAGCAACGCGAGCTTCGGCTACGAGATAGAGGACGCCGAGCCCAAGACCATCCTGCGCGGCGTGAGCCGCTCGGTGCTGGCGGGCCAGCGCATCGGCATCCTGGGCGCCAACGGCCAGGGCAAGTCGACGCTCGTGAAGACCATCGCGCGCGAAATGGGCGCGCTGGCCGGCGAAGTCACCGAAGGCAAGGGCCTCAACATCGGGTACTTCGCGCAGCAGGAACTCGACGTGCTGCGCCCGCAGGACAACCCGCTCGAACACATGGTGCGCATGGCCCGCGAGCTGGGCAGCGCCGTCAAGGAAAGCACCGGCGAGCAGGCCTTGCGCGGCTTCCTCGGCAGCTTCAACTTCAGCGGCGACATGGTCAAGCAGCCCGTGGGCACCATGAGCGGCGGCGAAAAGGCGCGCCTGGTGCTCGCAATGATGGTCTGGCAGCGCCCCAACCTGCTGCTGCTCGACGAGCCCACCAACCACCTGGACCTCGCTACCCGCGAAGCCCTGGCCGTGGCTTTGAACGAGTTCGAAGGCACGCTGATGCTCGTGAGCCACGACCGTGCGCTGCTGCGTTCGGTGTGCGACGAATTCTGGCTGGTGGGCCGCGGCGTGGTCACCGATTTCGACGGCGACCTCGACGACTACCAGCGCTACCTGCTCGACGAAGCCAAGCGGCTGCGTGAAGAGGCCAAGATCGCCGTGCGCGAAGCGGCCAGCGTCGTCGCTCCCGTGGCAACCGCACCTGCTGCGCCCGCGCCTGCCCCCGCCGCCGGCGAAAACGCGGCCGCCAACAAGAACCCGCAGCAGCGCAAGCAGGACGCCCAGGGCCGCCAGCAGCGCAGCGACCAGGCCAAGCCCATCAAGCGCGAAATTGCGCAGATCGACGAACGCCTGGCCGCGGCCGGCATCGAACGCACCGCCCTTGAAGCGCGCCTGGCGCAGCCTCTGCCGTCCGCTGAAATTGCCGAAGCGGGCAAGCGGCTGAAAGCCCTCAACGACGAAATCGGCCGACTCGAAGAGCGCTGGCTGGCCCTGTCGGACCAGCTCGAGGCGCTGGCGGCCTGAACCTGCACAGGAGACATGCCGCATGCCGTCCGCCATCGAACTGGCCCGGGGTGACGAAAAACTCATTGCCGCGGTCCACCGCAGCCGCCGCCTGATCGGGCGCAAGGCCTTGATGGCCGCTGCCGCCAGCGCCATTCCGGTGCCCGGCATCGACTGGGCGGCCGATGCCGCCCTGCTCTCGCGGCTCGTGCCGCAGATCAGCGCCGAGTTCGGCCTTTCCGCGACCCAGGTCGAAACGCTCGCGCCGCACCAGCGCGAGCGCATCCAGAAGGCGGCCACCACCGTCGGCGCCTTGCTGGTGGGCCGGCTGGTCACGCGCGACCTGTTGATCAAGCTGGCCCGGCACGCCGGCGTGAAGCTCACGGCCAAGCAGGCGGCCAAGTACGTGCCGATTGCCGGGCAGATCGTTTCCGCCGCCCTCGGCTACGCGGCCCTGCGCGCCTTGGGCGAGCAGCACATCAAGGACTGCGTGCGCGTCAGCGCGACGCTCGCCTTATCGCCTCCCGAACCGCACGCGCCCGCTTGAAGGCACAGTCGTCGAACAGCGCAACACCGACGCAACCCGCGGCCACCAGGCCCGAAACGGCCAGCCCGCCCAAGCCGTAGTCGCGCAGGCGAAATCCATAGAACAGCGCCCCGGCAGACAGCAGCGCCAGGAGCGCACAAAGCGCACGGTCGAGCCACAAGCCTGACGGCGATGGCCTTTGCACCAACTTGCGTGGTTTCATGGCAAATACTCCCTTTCAACTATTCTAAAGTCCAAGTTGAATATTCGCCTGCGCTTAAATCTGCGCCCATGGAGACTATTGCAGCGCGTGCACTGGCAGCACGCAAATACGCCAAGATGACCCAGAAGCAGGCCGAAGCCGCTTCAGGCGTCAAGCAGTCGAACATCTCGAAGATCGAACGCGGCGACACCGGCCGCTCGATGGGGCTGCTCGCCTTGGCACGCGCTTATCGCGTCGACCCCAACTGGCTCGACACCGGCGATGGCCCGGCTCCGTGGGACAAGGTGCAGGTGCGCCCGGCACGCGACAACGCCAATGAACCTCCTGGCCCCTACCGGGTCACGCGCACGCCGCCTTCGAGCCCCTCGTTCAATCCGGGCACGCCCGGCACGGTGCCGCTCATTGCATGGGCACAGGCCGCCTCGTGGAACAGAGCCGCGCGGGAGACGATTCAGGCCGAGCGGTGGATTCCGTGCGTCGCGCATCACAGCGCCGGCAACACCTACGCGCTGCGTGTGCGCGGCGACAGCATGACCGCGCCGAGCGGCCACATGAAGAGCTATCCCGCGGAGTCGATCGTCTTCGTCGACACGCTGCAAACAACGCCCGCGGACGGCGAACGCGTCATCGCCAGGCTCGAGCCGAGCAACGAGGTCACCTTCAAGGTTTTCAAGGAAGAAGACGGCCGCCGCTGGCTGCTGCCGCTCAACCCCAAGCACGAGCCCATACGCACGGCGTTTACCGTGCTCGGCACCGTCATCGGCAAGTGGGAAGACGAGGACTGAGGATCGCGCTGCGCCCATCTCCTGCCATGCCGAAACACGCTAGCAGCTAGCGCGTTTTCGCACTCGCCGCGCGCCGAAATTTTGCGCAAGATGCAGCGCTATGCAAACAGGATGCACCGTGGCAGCCAGCACGATGGACAAAGACTGGCTATGTTTTCACCCCGCGCCGTCGAAGCCGCGCTTCACTCCGCCGCCCGGCGCGGTGGACGCGCACTGCCACATCTTCGGCCCGGGCGCCGTGTTCCCCTATGCGCCGCAACGCAAATACACGCCGTGCGATGCCTCGAAGGAGCAGCTCTTCGCGCTGCGCGATCTTCTGGGCTTCGAGCGCAACGTGATCGTGCAGGCCACTTGCCACGGCAACGACAACCGCGCCCTGCTCGACGCCATTGCGCATTCGAACGGGCGTGCGCGCGGCGTGGCCTCGGTCGCCCCGGGTGTGAGCGACGCCGAACTTCGCCGCTTGCATGAAGCCGGCGTGCGCGGTGTGCGCTTCAACTTCCTCAAGCGGCTTGCCGACTTCACACCGCGCGAAGTGCTGATGAACATCGCCGAGCGCATTGCGCCGCTGGGTTGGCACGTGGTGGTGTATTTCGAAGCGCAGGATCTGCCCGAACTCTGGGATTTCTTCACCAGCCTGCCGACGACCGTGGTGGTCGACCACATGGGCCGGCCCGATGTGAGCCAGCCGGTCGACGGGCCGCAGTTCGAGCGCTTCGTGCGGCTGCTGCGCGAGCACCCGAATGTCTGGTCGAAGGTGAGTTGCCCCGAGCGCCTGTCGCTCTCCGGCCCGCCCGCCTACGACGACGTCGTTCCTTTTGCGCGGCGCCTGGTCGAGGAGTTTCCGGACCGCGTGCTGTGGGGCACCGATTGGCCGCACCCCAACCTGAAGACGCACATGCCCGACGACGGCACGCTGGTCGACATGATTCCCCGCATTGCGCCGACGCAGGAACTTCAGCGCAAGCTGCTGGTGGACAACCCGATGCGGCTGTATTGGGCGTAGGTTCCCGAGGTGCCGAAGGCGCGGGCAGCCCCTAGACTCCGCTCCATGGACCTCAAGCAGCTGGAGTATTTTGTTCACGTTGCGGAGCTGGGGAGTTTCACCCGGGCTTCGATCGTGATCGACGTCGCGCAGCCCGCGCTCAGCCGGCAGGTGCGCCAGCTCGAAGTGGAGCTGAGACAAAATCTTCTGACGCGCAACGGCCGCGGCGTCGCCCTCACCGATGCGGGCAAATTGCTGCTGGAACACGCCAGAGGCATCCTGCATCAGATCGAACGCGCCAAGGAAGATCTCGGCCTGCTGCGCGGCGCGCTGGCCGGCCGCGTCGCCGTCGGGTTGCCGCCCAGCATCTCGAAACGAATCGCCGTGCCCTTGACCCGCGCCTTTCGCCAGCAGCTTCCCGATGCCAGCCTGTCCATTACCGAAGCGCTTTCAAGCGCCCTGCAAGAGTCGGTGACGGCGGGCCGCATCGACCTGGCGCTGCTCTACAACCCGGCACCTTCGGCCGACATCGACAGCGTCGTCATCCTGGAAGAAGACCTGTACCTGGTCGGCCCGGCGCAGGCCGGTGGCAAGGCCGATGAAACTGTTTCGTTGCGCGAGGTGGCTTCTGCGCCGCTGGTGATCCCGACAAAGCCCAACTCCATTCGCATGCTGGTCGAGGCGGAAATGGCGAACATCGGATGCCGCCCCGCCATCTCGATGGAGATCGACGGGGTTGCCGCCATTCTCGACCTGGTCATCGAAGGGGTGGGGCTGGCCGTGCTGTCTTCGAATGCGATTCTTACCGCGCCGCGTCCGGAGGCCTTTGCAATCCGCCGGATCGAGAACCCTCCGCTGCGCAGCCGGCTGGCCCTTGCGCTCAGCTCTCAAAGGCCGACCACCCTCACCCAGCAGGCCGTGCTCAAGCTGATCCGCGAGGTGGTGAGCCAGACGATGGGCATCTCTCCCTCGTCCGCAAAATCTTGAGCCCCGACGGACCCGCGAACATTCACTGCTTCGGAATGCCGGCCAGGCGAATGACCTCCGACCAGCGCTGAATTTCGTCCCTCAGCAGATCCGCCTGTTGTTGCGCAGTGCTCCCCTGCGCTTCAACACCGAGCTGGCGCAGCCGCTCCTTGACCTCCGGCGAGGCCAGCGCTGCATTCACTTCCTTGTTGAGCCTGGCGATAACGGCGGGCGGTGTCTTGGCAGGCACTGCAAGCGCGTTCCATGAAGCGACCCTGAAATTGGGCGCACCGCTCTCCGCCACGGTCGGCGTTTCCGGCAGCGCGAATGACCGCTTCGCTCCCATTACCGCGAGCGGCCGCAGCGACTTTCCGCTGATCTGCCCCAGGATGGGCGCGAGAATTTCCACGCCGGCATCGATCTGCCCGCCGCGCAGCGCAGTGATCATTGCGGGCGATCCGTTGAAGGGAACCACCTGCGCATCGATGCCCGTGCTGCGCTTGAACAGCTCGGCCGCCAGGTGCTGCGTGCTGCCCATGTTGATCGTTCCGATGTTCACCGTGCCGGGGTGCGCCTTCGCATGCGCCAAAAGCTCCTGCACCGTCTTGAATTTCGAATCCGCGGCGGTCACCACGGCCATGTCGAAATAGCCGAGTGTCGAGACCGGCGCGAAGTCTTTGACCGTATCGAACGGCAGTTTCTTGAACAGCCCTGCGCTCACGGCATTGCCGTTGGACATCAGCAGAACGGTCAATCCGTCTGGCGGCGCCTTGGCCACCGTGTCGGACGCGACCACGCCCCCTGCGCCCGGCTTGTTGTCCACGATGATGCTTTGCCCCATGGACTCCGACATCTTCTGCGCAACGGTTCGCGCCGTGAGGTCGGCAACGCCGCCGGGGCCGAAGGGCACCACGAGGCGAATCGGCTTCGTCGACGACGGCTGCGCATTCGCGCTTGCGCAAATGCAGAGTGCGGCAAGCGCGAGCGCCGAACGCCGGGTAATTTTCGGAATGAGGGTGTTCATGGAATTCGATTCACTGTAAGACAAGCGTTCGGAAATCTCAGAAGCGGTGCCGCACGCCGAGCGCTACGTTGCCTCGCCTGTCGAAGGCGGTGAGCTTGTCCGAGAGGTAGACCGCATAAAGGTCCGTGCGCTTGGAAAGATAGTGGTCGTAGCCAACGGCCGATGTGGTCCGGCGCGTATCCGTGAGCGGCATGTCTCTTCGCGTGCTGGCGACGGACGCCATCAACCGCCCCGCACCAATGGGCACCGCGAAGCCAAGCTGCGTCGTCCGCGTCTTGGTGCGGATGTCGGGCGTGTCGGTATGAAAGTACTGGCCGTAGACCTTCACCACATTGAAGTCGTAAGAGAGCCCGGCCATCTGGGCTTTCTGGCTCGTGATCGGGGCCGCGAGCCCTGGCCCCACATCGACCTCCTGCGCCGAAATTGCCGCTGCAAACGGACCGTTCGCGTAGTTGAGCGTCAGGTTCAGGTTGTGCCGACCGGGCCGGTTCGTGACCTCGCCAAAGCCGTACGCCGCGGAAGCACGAAAGCCCGCAACATCAGGCGACGTGTACTGCACGGTGTTGTCCCAGACGCTGTCCCCCAGCACCGCGCGGTTGTAGCCCGTGTTCCAGACCTGCAGCATGACCGGGCTCAGATTGGCGGATGCAAGAAACGGATTGAAATTGCCCGTTGCCGCATAGAGCGCATTGGTCTGCCGCCCCACGCTCACCTGGCCGAAGGCTCCGCCGAGCCCCACATAGGAATTTCGCGAGAAGTAAGGGTCGGCGGATGTCCGGCCGAACGTGCCGGTGTCGGCTTGAATGAAGCTTTCCAGCGCGAAGAACGTTTGCAGGCCCCCACCCAGGTCTTCGGTGCCCCGAACACCCCAGTAGGAAGTCGTCATGCCGCCGCTGTTCAGCACCTTGGTGCGGCCTGCTTGATCGCTTCGGCGCAGCGACCCCACATACGCGTCGAGCACGCCATAAATGCTCACGCTGTCCGCCGAGGCGCTTTGCGCGAATGCCGGGCAAGAGCCAAGCGAAGCCGTTGCAATGCCCGCAGCCAAGCAGGCGCGAGTGCGCATATCCATTTTTGTCTCCTGATCGATTTGTTCAAACCACCGGTGCTCGTCATGGCCCCGGTGTCGTGAACTATCTCAACTCCCCCCTCGGCCCGCTATCTGGGCCGGACACTTTTAGATATGTCGCAGCGGCATAGCTGGCGCGCCGTTCGGAGAAGTCGGGAGACGAAAATGGATGTATCGGCGGCAAGCCCTATAAGCCCAATAAGCCCTATATATCGCTGAGCACGCCGAAGTCGCTGTCGCCCTGCTGCACCGCGTTCACCAATTGCACGCGGTTGCGTGCGGCAAAGCGGCGGCGCAGTTGGCGCATGTGGTAGTCCACCGTGTGGGCCGAGAGATCGAGGCGGTTGGCAATCTCCTTGTCGCTGCGCCCCTGCAGCAGGTGCTGGAGGATGTACTGCTGCGTGGTCGAGATCTCGATGCGTGCGGCCGCCCCCGCTTCGCTCGGCATGCGCGAATGGCGCAGCAGGTACTCGTGCACGCTCAGGCCCAGCGTCAAAGCCTGGCCGACGATGTCATCGGTGATCCAGCGGCGGCCCGGCTCGCTCGACTGCAGGCTGATGACGGTGTATTGGTTCACCTGCGTCGGCGACGCCAGGCGAAACATCAGCCCGCTTCGAATGGCGCTGGCACGCAGGTCGTCCAGAAAGCGCTGCCTGCGCCCTTCAGGGTTCTCGGCCGCGGACGCGGCTGCGGACGTTGCAGCGGAAAAAGGCAAGGCCTCGATCTGCTCGATGTCCCACACCAGCGGAAGGCTCGACGCCGGCACGCCCGGCTGCCGCAGGTCCACCTCGTAGAGGCGATGCGAAAAGTAGCGCTGCGTCCACTCGGGGTTTGCATGCGCGGTGAAAAAGCTCAGGGGCCACCAGCGGCCGCGCAGGAAGGTAATGGTGCCGTAGCCAAACCAGTCGAAGCCAAGCGCATTCAGCAAGGCCTGGATGAGATCGCGGCGCTCCTTGTTGCCCGAAGCATTCAGCAGGTCGCCCACGATGCCGGGTACGCCTTCGGCATGCCGGTGCGCCGATTCCGGCAAATAGAGTTGCTCCTCCGAATACAGTTGCGGAAACGGTCCGTCGAGCGGCGGCTCAGCGCCATTGGCCTGTGCACTTGATGGTGCGCACGCAGGCGCGGTCGAATCGAAATCGCTAGCTTCCGGCAGCGTTACCGCCCCGGCTTGTTGCAACAAACTGGCAAGAATCATGAGAGGCCTGATGGAAGTGCCGCATGCATCGACAGACACTGCGGAGTTGAGCCAAACTACCAAACGACGGTTATGCCGCCTTGTAAATTCTTAGCTTCGGGCACATTCGGGGGCTGAAGGCGGGCCGTGGCATCCCACGCCGGCATGCAACTGAATACCTTTGCATGAATGCCCATGCAGGCAAAGCACGAACGGGCACGCCAATTGCTGTTGGTCCATAAAACCAAGACTTCCGGGGAGCGCAGCTTTTCGATGGAACTCCTTGCCTCCCGCTACTGGCGAGATGCTGATCTCACAGGTCTTCAACTGACCGCCAACACGCTGCTGCATCGCGAGATCCGGCCGCACAGGCACGTGGGGTTCACGCTCTCGGTGTCCAACACCGAACTGCACGTGCGCACCGGCACCCGCGTGACAGTCGTGCCACCGGGCGCACTGCTGCGCGTGGCGCCGCAGGTCTGGCACGCCGTGCAGGCGCGCAGTGCGCCGTGGCGCGAGGAAGCGATGTACTGCAGCGCCCCCGTCGCCCGCTGCATCAGCGCAGCGCACGAAAGCACTCCGCTTGCCCGCGTGGAAGACGACGCCGGCGTTTCGGTTTTTCTCGATCCCTCGGAGTCTTCCGACTTTCTCGAATGCCACCGGCTGCTGCACGAGCCTGCGCGCAGCAGCGATGAAGAGAACGGCGCAGCAGGCCGCGCCTTGCTGCGCCAGCGCCTCGCCCGCTGGATTCCGTTGCAGGCACAGCCCACGCGCGTTGTCGACAGTGGCGACGGGCGCATGAACCGGCTGTATGAATTGATCGCCTCCGGCTTTCAGCAGCGCATGACGCTCGATAGCCTGGCCGATGCGGCGGGCCTGCACCCGGTGCACGTGCAGCGGCGCTTCAAGGGCGCCATGGGATTCACCCCGCATGAAATGCTGGTGGGCCACCGCATCGAGTACGCACGCGATCTCATCGCCGGCGGTGCGCGCGTTACCTATGCAGCGCACGCCGCCGGCTTTACCGATCAAAGCCATTTGCACAAGACCTTTCTAGGCACCTATGCCGTGTTGCCGGGCGACTACCGCAGGCTTTCGGCGCTCGACGCCTTGCAGCCGGCATCCGCACGCAACGGCATTGCCGGCTAGGAGCGCGGGGCCGCAGCCGCTAAGGCTGCCAGTCTGCCGCCGCGCTCACCAGCTGAACCCTGTTGCGCACGCCGAAGCGGCGCCGAAGCTGGCGCATGTGGTAGTCCACCGCATGGCTCGACAACCCCAGCGTGTAGGCAATTTCCTTGTCGCCGAGCCCTCGCAGCAAAGACTCGAGAATCGATTGCTGCGTCGGCGAGATCGACGACTTGGCATGCATCGGCTCTTCCTGCCCTCGCATAGCCGCCACGGGCTTGCGTACATGGCGCGACACATGCTCATGCACGCTCAAGCCCAGCATGAGCGCACGGCCCACGGTGGCACCAAGAATCCACCCGCGACCGGGCGTACCCGACATCAGGTCGATGAAGGTGTGTTCATGCATGTGCCCTGGCGTGGCCAGCCGAAAAGAGATGCCGCTGCGAATACCGCTCGCCTCCATTTCGTCCAGCAGCATCCGTCGACGCGCCGCGGTGTCCAGGGCGCCGGTCTCGGCCTGCAGCGGTTGCCTGCATTGCGATTGCGCGAGCGACTCCAGGTCCCACACCAATGGAAGGCCGGACACCGGCGCATCGTTGGCACGCGTATCTACCTCGTGATGGTGCTGTGAGAAATAGCTCCGGATCCATGCCTCGTGGGCGTAGCTCACAAGAACGCTCAGCGGCCGCAGAACACCCTGCCGGTCTTCGAAGGTTCCGTAGCCCATCCATTCGAAACCGATCGATCGCAGCTGCTCCTTCATGAGCGCCTTGCGCGCCGAATGGTCGGGTGCGCCGCGCAGCCCGGCAACCAGCCCGGTCGCATCGCCCTGGCTAGCGGGCGGAGGCAAGGGCTTGTCGTCCAAATAGAAAAGCGCAGCCGTGCCCACCGCATCGCTGCCCCGCGACAGGGGCAAGGCAGGCCCGCTGGACGCCGTGGCCGGCGGTGCGGCAGCGCGGCGCTGCACAAACAATGAAGGGCGGATCGTTACCGCCGGCAAAGGGCTGATCAGTGTCGCGAATGCATTCATTGCCCCCAGTCTAGGAGTGCACGCGCGGCGACACCAATGCCATTGCGGCATGCGTCATAACGCAAATGCATGCCCGCGCCCCGCAATGGAGCGGGGGCACGGGGCAGTGCTACGTCTTTCGGCTCACATGCTTTCGGCTCGCGTACTTTCCGCTCACATGCTGTCCGCTCAAGCAGGCCGGCCGAGGTGCATCACAACCGCAGGTTCCAGGTCTCGCGCGCGTAGTTCCCCAGGCCCTCGATGCTCTGCGGCAGTACCGTCGATTTCAAAGTCACGGGGCCCTCGCTCGTGTGAATCTCCTGCACCACGATCTGCCCGGCCTGTGCCGAGTCGGGATCGTTCACCGGAAAGCTGCCGTCGTTGTCGTTCATCTTGCGGTCGGTAAGCCCGTGCATGACCCGGGTCCACTCGGCGACGGGAATGCCCTGCGGGACGTCCTTCGCCAGCCGGTCGCGCAGCAGCTGCATGCCTTCGTCCACCGTCTTGCCCTCCGACTTCATCAGGGCGTTCCAGGCCACCATCGGAGATACGCCTTCGTGCGTGCAGTCGAGCATGGCACGGGTCTGCGCGTCGGAGAAGCCCCGATCCTTGAGCACGTCGCGCAGCGCCGGGTCGCGCTGCATCTCGCGCGCGTCGACCTGATCGTAGTGGTGGGCAATGTTGTAGAACTGCTTGATGCCGGTGAACACGGCCACCGCTATCCCGGCGATGGTCGCAACCTCGGCCGGAATGGCCAGCAGCGCACCCAGCTCGACCGCACCCACGCGCGTGAGCGCCGCGCCCGTGACGTTCACCAGCCCGACACCGCCGTCCACCAGGCCGCCAACGCCCATGCCCACGTTGGTGTACGTCACCCACGCCGGCACCGTGTCCTTCTGGCCGAAGGCCAGCGACAGATCAGCCGCACCCACGCCGGCCGTGCCCAGGCCGAAGACATACTTCCAGGCCATCTTGCCCTCGATGTCCGCTGCCCCGCCGTCGATCACGCGATTGCCCGCGAGCGAGCGCTCGGCCATCAGCGTGGTGTAGGGCTTGGCCATGAAGAAGGCCTGCGTCGGCGCATAGATGCGGTGGTACCACTGCGTGTAGTCCTGCACCCCGTCGGCCATCGGGCGGAGGTTCGTTATCTCGGTGCTGATGTTGTGCGTGACGAAGCCCGCGTTGGCCACCCAGCGCAGCGCCTGCCCGAAGGCCGTGTTGGCGTTGGTGACGTTGTTGATGGTCTTCGCCCCCACACCCAGCAGCTTCTGCAGTTCGCCGTCGAGCTCGCCGCCCAGGCGCGCATACGCGTTGATGCGCGCCGCATCGGGCAAGCCCGGGTCTACCTTCTGGACCTTCTCCATGTACTTGTCGACCAGTGCGGTGCCCTGGCGCACCTCGTTCGCGTTCAGGCCCAGCACGTTGGCCATGCGCTCCGTCTTCAGCTTGAAGGCATCCCAGCGCGCGGTAAAGCGCGCGGGCTCGTTCACCATGCCGTTGAACTGTGCGTCGGCCAGCATCGACCACACCATGCGGGTGGTGCCCGAAACGTGGCGCGTCACGAACATCACCGGATTGATCAGGTACTCGGTCATGGTGCGCGGGTCGGGCACGCCCTGCGTCGCGCGGCTCAGCAACTCCTGGCGCACCTGCGGGCTCTGGCTGATGGCCAGCTTCACGTCCTCGCTGTCGTACACCTTGCCCACCGTGCCCTCCAGGCCCTGCTCGGCTTCGCTGCCCTTGGCACTGACGCGCAGGCCGTTCAGGCTTTCCTGGGTCTGGTGCAGCGTGCTGCCCCAGTCGCCGATCACCCGTGTCGCACCGTCGATCTTGCCCGCCAGCTCCGGGTTCACGCGCCGGTACTGTGCGATGGCATTGGCGACGCCCTGCGGCGTACCGTCGGAGAAGTTCGCAACGTAGAAGGCCATCGAGGCGCCGACGGCGTTGTAGCCGGCGGTGCCGCGCAGGTTACCGATGGCCTC
The DNA here is from genome assembly GCF_040544635.1 of Variovorax paradoxus. Classification (GTDB taxonomy): domain Bacteria; phylum Pseudomonadota; class Gammaproteobacteria; order Burkholderiales; family Burkholderiaceae_C; genus Variovorax; species Variovorax paradoxus_R. The sequence goes on along the minus strand of NZ_JBEPKJ010000002.1, from coordinate 265,159 downwards.
GCCCAGATGCTTGTCCTGCGCCTGCAAGCCCTTGTCGATGCCGGCGAGTACGCTGTCGCGCATGTCGCCGCGACCCTGCTTTTCCAGCGCGTTCGCCAGCTCGACCGGCAGCTTCGCGCTGCCCTGCACCACCGCGCGCTCCACGCCGCGCTGCAGTGTGACAACGAACTCCGGCCGGTCGACGAAACGGTCCTTCATCAGCTCGGCCGCGAATTTTTCGGAGAACGCCGAGGTGGGCGTGCGCGCGTCAGCCGCCTCGGCCAGGATCGACAGGCCTTCGACCAGACGGTCGAACTGCGACACGCTCGACAGGTCGTCGCTCGGGCGCGGCAGGTTCTTCTGCAGCAGTTCGAGAGCGCCCTGCGCCATGGGCTGCGCAATCTCGGGTGGCGCGTCGCGGTACTGCGCAAGGTAGTCGCCCACGTCCTGCATCTGCATGCCGGCGAGCATGTCGAGCGCTCGCGCGCGCTCCGGCTCGAACAGCGGCAGCAGCGCCGCGGCGGCCTTGTCGCGCTCGGCCGGCGTGGCGCTCACATCGAGCCGCAGGCGGGCCTCCTTCGCAGCGCCGGCCAGGTCGCCGTCGGCCAGCCGCTCCTTCACCACAGCCTCGGAGTGCAGGCGGCCGAGCATGGCGGCGTTGTTTTTCACCGCGGCGTTGAATGCCGCACCGTCGGGCCCGATGGCGATCAGCGAGGCCGCGGCAAAGGCGGCTGGATCGGTGCGCGCGAGCTCGCGGCTCTTGTCGTTGACGAACGCGGGGTGATCGGCCACAAGCTTGGCGTAGTCCATCTGCTCCTGGACGTCGGCGGTGGTGCCCTTGAGCAGCCCGGAGTCGCGCAGGGCGCCGCGCACCGCGTTGTCGCTGTGCACGTCGAGCCGGCCCACGGAAAGCAGTTGCGCGCGTTGCCGGTTGGCCGCGGCCACCGGGTTGGCGCCCTGCTGCACGTCGTTGCGGATGGTCTTCAGCATCTCCGCCGAGAACGCGCCCCAGCGGCTGTCGGCCGTGCTCTGTAGCGCCTTCGCCGAGGCCGGGTCGGCGCCGGGCTGCCGGGCCAGCTGGTCGGCCTGCCCCTGCTGATGCCAGGCCATGCCGAGCGTGACCTCGGCCGGCACCGAGAAGGCCTCCGGCGTGGCACGGAAGCCGGGCGCATCGTTCGTATGCTGCGTGGCCGACGCAATCGGATTGCGCGGCAACCCGACCACGCCGCTCGGCACGTCGTGGCCGGTATCGATCGGGCTCACCATGTTCAGCCCGCTGATACCCACCGCTGCCACCAGCCCCAGCGTGATCTGCCGCTTGATCACCTTGCCGGTGCTCCAGCCTGTGGCCGGGCCGGGCGTCTTCTCCACCACGCCGAGCTTGAAATCGTCGTTGCCGCGCGTCACGTTGCGCAGCCCGTTGGCGGCGTTGGCGCGCGCGGGCGACTGGTTCGAGACGATGAACCAGTCATCCACCGGCTGCGGCGTGGCCTCGCGCGGCGGGCGCACCTTGCGCGAGCGGATCAGCAGGTTGGGATCCGCGCGCTGCTCGGCCGTGGGCTTCTCGGTCTGGAAGGTGATGTCGGTCGTCTCGCGGTTCTTGATGCGGTAGACCCTCTCCTTGTCGCCCTTGGGCTCCAGGCCGAACTTGGCCCCCATCTCGCGCCGGGGCATCAGGCCGCCCACGCCCTGGCCCGGCGTGCTGTTGCCGTACCACCGCACCGTGCTCGTGCCCTGCGCCACGCGGCCCGCACCGCTGATCTGCTGCGCCGTGAGGTCGACCGCCTTGGCCGGGTCGGCGTACAGGTCGGGCTGACGCTTCACACGGTAGACGTAGATGTTCTCGTTGCCGAAGCCGCCGCTGGTGAGCCTGGCGTGCACGGCGGGCCATTCGTCGCCGCGGAAGGCGGCGCTCAGCGGCTCGGCCGGCCGCGGGCCGCCGGGCTTCGGCGCGCCGCCCTTGGGTGGCGCCACCCCGCCGGCGTCCGGGCCATCGTTGTTCGGACCGCCGTCGGCCTTGACCTCGAGCGCCGCCTGGCGATACAGCTCGGCCACGCCCACATGCACTGTCGAGTCGTAGCCGGCGGCATGGTCGATGCCGGTGCGCGACTGGCTGTCCACGCCGCCTTCGCGCGTGATGGCACGCATCACGCGCCGCACCTCGTCGGCCGAGGGCAGCAGGTCGCTGCGGTTGTGGTGCACCTCGAGCGCGGCCAGGGTCGCATCGGCGCCCCAGCTGCCGACGCCCGCCGTCACGAGCTGGTCGACCGTGACTTCGGAAGCAATGCGCTGGCCGTCCGGTGCGCGGCGCACGCGCTTGTCGACGTTGCCGCCGCCGACCTCGTTGCCCACGTCGAGGATCGCAAGCTGCTTGATCTTCGCCGCGCCGCTGCGACCCTCGTTGATCGTTCGCGCCGCATAGAAGAATTCATCGAGCGCAGCCACGTGGCCGGTCACGCGCTCGCCGGTGGAGCTCCAGTACTCGCCCTTGGCATCGCGCCCGGGCGCCTCCACGCTGATGATCGCGTCGGGATTGAGGCGCTTCAGCATCCGCAGGGCTTCGCCTTCAGCGTGCGGACCGATTTTCAGTCCGAAGGACCGCACGTCGATGTCGCCCCGCCCCAGCACCGCGAGCGCGGCCTTCAGCGGCTTGACGTTGGCGGGAATGGTGATGCAAACCGTGTCCTTGCCGAGCTTGGCCAGCCCGGCGGCCAGCACCACCGCACCCTTGGTACTGTCCGACTCGGGCGCCACGCGGCCGGCGGCGGTGCGGATCGGAAAACCCGCCACCACCGCGACCTTGCCGGCGTCGCCGAGCATCTTGGCCGCGGCATACGCACCGCCCGGCACGTGGATCGGAAAGCCCCGGCCCGAGGGATCGAAGGCTTGGAGCGCATCGATGGGATCGCCGGCCTCGTCCTGGTCGAGCAGGCGCTGGGCCTGGGCGACATCGACGTCTTTGCCCAGTTCCTTCAGCGGCACCAGCGTGACGTCGTCGCGCTGGAGCGCGATGCGCAGCGTCTGCAGCACCTCGCTCTGCTGCACCGTGGCCTGGCCTGGATCGGTGCCGGTGCGGATGGCCTCGGCCTTGTCGGCCACCGCCGTGGTGATGCCGATGGCCCGGCTCGGGCCCGTGCCGGTACCCGGCGGCAGATTCTCGGCCACTTCGATGGCCCGCATGGCCTGGTAGGCCATCGGGTTGATCATCTTCACATCCGAACGGCCGCGGTCCTGCAGCGATTTGGTGAAGAACGGCTCGAGCTCGGGATAGTGCGTGCAGCACCACGAGACGGTCGTGACGTCGGGCTTCGCGGCCAGGATCTTGTCGGCATAGTGGTCGGCCGCGCCTTGCATGCGCGCCCGCATGTCGACGTTCATCGGATCGGCCATGTACTGGTTCACGATCGATGCCACGTCGAAGCCGTCGTCGGTGCCGCCGACCGGCAGCACATCCTTGTCGCGGTAGACGCCAATCAGGTCCGTGCCGGGCAGCGGCAGCGTCGCGCTCGCCTCGGTGGAGAACGCGACCACGCGTTCCCCCTGGTCCACGAGGCCCTCGTGGAAGGAGCGCGTGCTGTGGATCAGGTCGATGACCGGCGCGTTGATGCCGCGTGCGTACTCGCCCTTGCCCGAGGTGCACGCGGTGTTGCAGGCCATCACGATCAGGTCCACGCCGAGCTTGTCGAGCGTCTCGAGGCCGGCGCGCGTGTGGTCGGCAATCTCGGTCTTGGACTTGGGGCCGTAGGTGCCCGCCCCGTGGTCGCCCACCATCACCAGGTCGACGCGCGCGCCCGTGGTCTCTTCGACCACGCGCTTGATCTCGGCCGCGGCAATGATGCCGCCCGAGCCAGAATCGAACACGCCCAGCCGCAGCCGCACGCCGCGCAGGTCGATGGCCGGCGCCATCTGGATCTTCTCGGCGCGTATGCGCAACATCGCGGCCACCGCGGCCTCGACGTCGGGCGACATGCCGCCCACGCCCGAGGTTCGCCCGCGCGAATCGGTCGAAAAGGGCACGCGGCTGCGCGTCTCGCTGTCCACGCCGCCCGCCTTCATCATGTCCATGACCATGCTGCGGATGGCACGCTCGTCCGGCACGGCGCTCAAGGCGCCGGCGCGCCGCAGCACCTCGGTGCCGAAGGCATAGCCGACCCAGTTGGTGCGCCCGCCCGTCATCGCCACGTCGGCCGTGACGATCGAGGCGATGGGGGTGCCGTTCGGCGCGGGCTGCACGCGCGTGTGCACGTCGGGATGGCCGCCGCCCACCTCGTTGCCAAGGTCGAAGCCGGCCACGGTGGTGATGCGGTCGTTGCGCGTGGCATCGATGAAGAGCTGGTCGCGCGCTGCGGTGTGGTAACCGACCGCCTGGCCATGGCTGTTGTGGTATTCGCCCTTTTCGGTGCGGCCGGGCACGTCGAAGCCCATCAGCAGGTCGGGCTGGTGGCGCCTGAGCAGGACGGCGGAGCGCCACTCGGCAAGCTTGCCGCGCGCATTGAAGCTCACGATCTCGTAGTGCTCGCCCTTGCGCTCGCCAAGCGCCTCGAGCGCAGCCTCGAGCACCTTGCGCTGCCGGCGTCCCGCGGCCACGTAGGTAACCTGTGCATCCACGCCATGCATCTGGCCCGAGTACAGGCGCGCCGCCTTGCCGGCCACTGCCGCGCCGCCGGGGCCGCTGGTCTCGGCGCGGCCGTTCTCGATCGTGTAGCCGGCGGCAATCATCACGCGCGGCGCTCGGCCCTCGGCCACCGCGCGGTCGATGGCCGCCGTCGCTGCATCGGCGCCCTCCTCGATGCCGCCCTGGCGGAAGATGCCTTCGGCCGGACGGCCGACAGGCATCGTGAGCGCGGCGTTGTAGACGTGCGGGTGGCCGGCCGGGGCTGCGGCCGTGAGGTCCCAGCGGTCGAACTGCGGGTTGGCAATGCCGACGGGGAAGACGCTCCTGTCTTTGCCGACGTAGAAAGCCCCGACGATGTTGTGCGAGCGCGCCTTGCCCGCGCGGGTCATCTCGCCGATGCCGCCTTCGGGCGCAACGCGGTAGACCCATGCGCCGCCGTCGCGCTTGGAGACCGCTTGCTGCACCTTCTCGATGGTGTCGAAGACCTCCTTGCGCTTGGCGCGCACGTCGTCCCCGCTGAAGATGCCCTTGCTGGGGGGGCGGGTCGACACCACGAAGCACTCGTGCGAGCCGGGGGCCGGGTTCTTCATGAGCGCCTGCGTCACGGCCTTGTCGGCGTCGGACAGGATCATGCCGGCCGGCAGCTTGCCGGGCTGGCCGGCCTCGTGCTGCTGCGCAATGGTGTCCTCCAGATGCAGCGCGGCAGCCATCCAGTCGCCATCGGTGCCGAAGGCCGAAGGCTTGAGCGGAAGGCCGTCGTCGCCGGCGCTGGCGGCGCGCTGCACGGGGCGGCTGTTCAGCACCACCGGGCCGCCGGGCGCCGGGCCCTCGCCCCTGGGCACCGGCTGGTTGTGCTGCACGGCGTTGTAGAGCTGCTCGGCCCAGTCCTGATGCGAGCCGGTCGAAAGGTCTTCTGCGCCATGGGCATAGAAGGCATCGAGCTTTTCGCCGAGCACCGAGATGAGCTGCTCGCGCGCCGAATCCGAAAAGCGTGCCCGCTCCATCAGGGCGCCGATCTCGGGATTCATCCGCAGTATCGCGTCGACCGTGACAGCGGTGTAGGCGCCGTGATCGAAGCTCTTGCCGTCCGCGAGCCTGTAGCGGCCCAGCTGGCCATCGAAGCTCGCATCGCCGGTTTTGGGGCCGAAGCGCGCTTCATCGAATTGCTGGGCCTTGCGCTCGGCATAGGCCTCTTCGAGCGCCAGCCCGGTCGTGCGCTTCTGCGCGGGATCGAAGCGCAAAAAGCCCGTCATCGGCTCGATGACGTAGGTGGGCTGCAGCGTGTCGGGGTCCTGGTGGTCCTTGAGGACGAATACGTTGCGCTGGTTCTCGTTGCCGTGCGCGAGTTCGTGCGCTGCGGTGCGCAGCGTGGGCGCAGTGCCATGCCGGCTCTCGCTGGCGGGATCGCGCACGACCAACGCCACGCCGTCCCGGCGATGGTAGATGCCTTGGCCCTTTTGCAATTGCTCGGGGCCGACCACGCGAAGGTCTACCGGCTTCATGCCGGATTGCTCGCGCCACGCCTGCAGGCTGTCGAGATCGAGGCCCTGCTCATGGCTAGGCAACGCGAGCAGCCTGGACCGCGCCTGCTGGGCACGTTCGAGCGCCTGCGCCACACGCGGGTCGTTGGCCGAAATCTGCGTGACGCGCTTCGACTTGTCCATGTAGTAGACGGTGGCGTCGTCCGGCACGTGCAAGAAGTTGTCCCGCGCGGCGCTGCCCGGCAGGATGAGGCCCGAGGCCGCCCGCGTGGCGGCTTGCACCACCGGATAGCTCGCCCGCAGCGCCACTGTCTCGGCGATGTTGCTGTGCGGATTCGGGCTCACGTCGCGAAGCGTCGCCGGCGCGTTGCCAGGCTTGTCGATGTGGACCGTGGCCAGCACCGCCTCGGGCGGCACCCCGCCATCCGCACCGAGCTTGGGCTCGTAGACGAGGGCGATGTTGTCGTGCCCGCGGTCGCCGGTGCCCGCCTGCGCGGCATCCAACGCGTCCTTGAGCGTGATGTAGCGCGCGGGCGGCAGCGCGGCCAGGGCCTCGGGGCCGTCAGCGCCGGCATACGCGGCGCGGCGCCCTGCAGGCGTCTCGCCGTCCACCGCGCGCGGCAGCCCGCGCTCGCCGGCATTGAGTGCCAGGCCGGTGTTCTCGTCGTAGGGCGTGGCGTGCAGGTAGAACGCGGTGTTGCGCAGCGTGCCACCCGATTGCAGGATGGACTTGAGCGTGCCGGCCCAGCTCACCGTGTGCAGGCTGCTGCCGGGCGGGGGCAGCGCATAGTCGGAACCGTTGTTGTTGTTGTTCGGCCCGTCCACGCCGTTGCTGCCATCCAGGGCATCGGCCATGTTGGACTGGTCCTGCCCCTCGGGTTCGGCCGGCACCGTGCGCGAGAGCAGCGGTACCACGCCGTCGGTCGAGATCTCGCCGCCTTCCTTGACGGCATGCACGATGAAGCCAGGGGCGCCCGCCTCGGCATCGGGGTTGTGCTCGATACGGATCTGATCGAAGCCGGCGCTGCGCAGCCGCTCGTGGATTGCAGTTGCCTGCTCGGGATCGATGTCCGCAGCTTCACCGTTGCGCGGCATCGGGCCATCCGGGCGATCGGCGGCAACATGCAGCTCGACGCGCCCACCCGGCGCCATTGCTTCCGACACCTGTGCGGGCACGAGGCTGTCTTCATTCGCCAGGTGCGGCATCGCGAGACCGTTCACTACCAGCTCGTCGTGCAGGGCGGGGGTGGGTGCCGCATTCTGCGCGGCCTGGGCCTGGCTGCGCGCGCGCGCAGCCATGGCCGGGTGCAACGCCACGTTGTTGAACGTGCCCGGAATCACCTGCAGCGAGGCCGCGATGAACTCGCCGCGGTTCATGCGCCGGCCCTCGTTGACCAGCGAGATCAGGTCGCCGGTGCCCAGCCCCGCCGCGCCGTCGTTCCCAAACTGCGCACTGAGCCCGACGTAGGTCAGCCGCTGCTTGGCCGCCACGCCGCTGGCCTGCGCCTGTGCCTGCACGGCGGGCGATACCGCCTTCCACAGCGGGATTGCGCCCGACACGCCGCCCGTGATCGGCGCTGTGCCCAGGCCCACCGCCGAACTGACGAAGGTCGCGCCAATGCGCTTGTCGCCCTCTTCCGTGCCAAGTTTGCCGTCGAGCCCCACTCGGCCTATTTCCACCGCCACGCGGCCTGTGCCGTCGACGGCCTGCGAGGTGATGCCCGCGCGCGTGCCGACCACCGCGCGCCCGCCGAGATGGAGCGCGCCCTTGCCGCCGACCATCGTTCCATTGGCCAGCATCTTGGCGCTTAAGGCGGTGCTGGTCCTGATGCCCGCGCCCACGCCGGTTGCGGTAACGGCGTTGGTGGCGACATCGACGACTTCGTCCTTCAGCGTGAACTTGACGTCGTCCCAGCTTGCATTGCCGGTCAGCACCTTGGCCTCAAGCGTCCACAACGAGGTGTGGCCGTCGGCGTAAATGTCGCGCCCCTGCGCGGCGGCGACCACGTCGCCCGTGGTGTCCCACAGTGCGCTGACGGCCATCGCCGCACCAAACCCCACGGCCACGTTGCCGCCCGAGGCGATGGTGGCGGCAATGCCCGCGGCCGCCGTGACCGTCATGCGCACTGCGTCGTCGACCACGCTCCAGGTGCCGTCGCTGTCGCGCACCCGGTCGGCCATCTTGTCGGACTCGACGTCGTAGGCGTCCATGAACTCGTTCTCGCGGCGCGCGTATTCAGAGGCCGAAATCCTTCCCCCGCGGAGGTCGTCGCGCAGGTCGCGCAGCCCGTCACGCTGTTTCTCTGTGTAGTTCTTGGCGTCTTCGGCCGAGTCGCCGGCCATGTTGCCCCAGACGTCACGCACCCAGGTGTGCCCTTCGATGCCCTTCTCGATGCCCTCGAGGTCTTTCTCGAGGCGGTCGTCGTCCTTGTCGCCGATCTTCAGCCACTGGTCTGTGAGTGAATAGCGCAGGTTGATCGCCGCCTGGAGCTCCTTGCCTTCGTCGGACGCGGACAGGAGCTTGTGGATTTGCCCGCTGCGATATTCGGCCGCGCGCAGGCTGCGCTGGTCCTGGTCTTTGCCCAGCGCGTCCAGCTCCTTCTGGGTCTCGGGATTGCGCTTGCCCCACTGGGCGATGTAGTCGTCCACCGAGCGCGTCTTTTCGCGCAGGGGCCGCTCCGAAATGTCCTTGATCTGGCCGTTGAGCTTGGTGGTGGCTTCCTGGTTGTCCTCGGTGTATTTGTCCTCGGCCTTCTTGAGGGCCTCGGGATCTGCGCGGTCGGGCGCGGACACCGTCTTCAGGTACTCGGAATGCTTCTTGTGCTCGCCGACCTCGAGGTTGCCGATCTCGCCGTCGGCCACGTTCTTGGCCAGCTTGTCGAGCGCCTCCTGGTCCTTGAACTTCTCCGGCATGACCGTCGGATTGGCGTCGGTCCACGCGTCTTTCTTCTGCTGCAGCCGGTCGAACTCGCCCTTGGCCAGATGGGTATTGGCCGCACCGCTCGCAATGGACGCATGGTCGTAGCGAATGACGGAATCCAGCGCCGCGTCGCTGGCCTGGTTGCGATTGAGCCAGGCATTGCGCGCGGGCCGTCCCGCATCGGTGAGGTATTTGTCGCCATGCTCGTCCATCATCTCCTGCTGCTGGACGAAGGCCTTCCATGCAGCCTTGTTTTCTTCCTCGGAGTTGCGGTACATCGGCCCCGCGGGAGTGGCGCCCTGGGCCTCGCGCTTCTGGATCTCTTTTTCGTCGAGACCGTTCCAGAGCCAGGTGCGCTTCCAGGCCTGGAACTCGGTCTGCAGGTCTGCATCGGCCTGGTCCTTGGCATCCTGCTTCTTCACCTGGTCGACGCCGGCCTTGGCCAGGTCCACGTCCTTGTCGGCCACGTCGACAAGCCGGTCGACATGGTCGAGCAGTTCGAGCCGGTCGTCGAGCGCCTTGGCAGCCGTGGCCTGGTCCTTGCTGCCGGGCCGCGCATAGGCGAGATTCTCGTAGGCCACGCGCGCCTGCTCGTCGATCGTCACTTGCTGCTGCTTGGTGAGCGCCGCGGTGGCCTTGGTGTTGGCGATCGTGGCCTCGCCGCGTGCATCGGTCTGCTGAGACACCAGCAGCTTGCGCTGCTCGACCAGATCGGTCACCGGTTCGCCCATGCGCTTGTAGAGGCGAATCGTCTTGTCGAGGTCGCTGATCTGCTGGCCGTAGCCGTCGGCGTACTTGGCCTTGTCCTCGGCCTGGTGTTGCAGGTAGCCGAGGCCGCCGCTGACCTCGACGCGCTCGGACTTGCCGGTCTTCGGGTCCTTCTGCGTGACCGTGTACTTGGTCTTGTCGTCGATGTCCTCGCGGCTGCCGCCGCCGTGGTTCCAGTCGTTCCTCTCGACCACCAGCCGGTTGGTGGCGGGATCGTAGATCGTGCGGGTCTCGACGTGGCCGTTGTCGGCGCTGGGCTTGTTCACATCGACCGTGCCTTCGGGCAGCGCCGCGAGCACCTCGTCTTCCGTCATGCCCATCGCCTTGGCGGTTTCGGCCACGGACTTCTTGTCGTCGAAGATCGACTTTCGCGCTTCCTCGCCCGGGCCGTTCTTTCCGTCGGGCTCGCCCATCAGCACCGTGCGCCGGCCGCTCGCGCTCGTGGCCACCACTTGCAGGGTGCCGTCGCTCGCGGTGGTCTTCTCGAGCGTCGAGCCGTCCTTGTTGAAGGTCTTGACCGTGGTGGGTACGCCGGCCACGACCAACTCCTGGCCGGGCTTGAGCGCCTTGCCGTAGTCCACGTCGGGGTTCAGCGCCAGCAACTGCTCGGGGGTCAGGTTCGCGGCCTTGGCCACCTCGAGGTAGCCTTCGTAGTCGCCCACAGGGCGCGTGACCTGCGCGCCGGTCAGCGAGGTGGTGGTGTCGGTGCGCTTGCCGTGCTTGTCCTCCACGCTCACCGTGCGCGTGCCGGCGCTGCTGTCGATGGTGGTGGTGGTCGTGGCGCCGGTCTTGGCGTCCTTGGTGACCTGGCTGTATCGCCCCTTGCCGTCTTCCGTCGCGTCGATGGCCTTCTGGCCGCCGGGCGCCTTCGAATCGGCAATGTTGCCCTTGACCGAAAGGGTGTCCTGCTTGTCGTTGCGGCTGTAGGTCAGCGAGGCATCGCCGCGCTGGATGGTTGTGGCCTGCACGCCGTCTTTCGGCGCGGCGGTGGTGATCTTGACGCCCGCCGCGTTGGCCTCCGACAGCACCTGGTCAACGCGCATCTTGCGATCGCTCGCAATCTGCTCCACGCTCTTTCCGTCGGCAATGTCCGTGAGCGTTTTTTTCACCTGCGGCGTGACAGCCGGCTCGGGCGCCTTGAGATAGGTGGTGAACGGCGAGGTTGCGTTGGTGCCGGTGCCGGACGACAAGGTGGACGGGGGCACGAGCAGGCTATTGCTGGTTGTGCCGGTGGTGCCGCTGTTCCCGGTAAGACCGGTGTAGCCGGAAGTCAGCGTCGGGGTGAACAGCAGGCCGTTGTTGGCAACCGGGTTGGCGGTGGGCTTGGGTGAAACCTGCAGCAGCTGCGTGAGCGGCGTCTGCAACGGATCGTCGGTGGCCTTGGTGGACGGTCCCGCCGTGGTGGCCGGCGCCGGCGGGCCCCAGAACTCGGCGTTGGCCTCTTCGCCAATCTCACTGGCGAACTTCTTCGTTGCGGCATCGGCCTCCCCGCGCAGCGTCTTGGCCTCTTTCTCGGCATCGCTGAGCGCGGTGCTCTCTTTCTCGGTGATGGTGGACGAGGGGCGGCCCGGCGTAGGTGTCAGCCGGTCGACCTTGGCCTCCGCGTCCTGCGCCTTGCTTTCCTTTTCCTGCGAGTCGAGATAGAGCTTCGAGAGGTTGCTGGTCTCTTGCGCGTCATTGCGCTCGGTCTGCGCGTCCTGCACCTTCTTGTCGGTCGCGGCGGAGGCCTTGGCTTCGGGGCTCTTCTTCTCCTCGCGCTTCTGCTCGACCTTGGCGTTGAGCAGCGTGACATCCTTGTCCTTGAGGTTGGCCTGCGCGCTCGCCTCCTTGGCGCGCGCATCTTCCAGCTTGGCTTCCTGCTGCGCCTTCTTGGCCTTGTTGGCGTCGGCCAGCTGCTTGGTTTTTTCTGCCTGGGCCTCCATCGCCTCAGCATGCTTCCTGGCTTCGGCCGCCTTGCGCTGCGCCTCGATGGCGCGCTTGCGGGCTTCCTCGGCCTGGCGCTGCATCTCGCGCAGCTTCTCGAGCAGCGCCTCGAGCTGGCGTTGCAGTTCCCGCGCGCGCGCCGCGGCGTCCGACTCGGCCGAACTCGCAGGCTGCTGCGCCGTGTTCACGGGGTTGGGTACGTTCACCGGCACGCGTGCGCTGCCGCCACCATCCGCAATCAACATGGCTTGTTCCTTTCGATCGGTTTCACAAGATTCATTCGCTGCCTTGCGCCCAGCGCAGCAGCTTCGCCACGGGCGCATACAGTGCGCGTGGAATCGGCTGGTCTTCGGGCGCTTCCTCGTAGATGCGCTCGGCCAGCGCGGGCTCGAATTCGGTCGGGATCAATCCTTCGCTCGCAAAGCGCCGGATCTGTGCGGCCACCTCGCCCTCGCCGCGCGCGATCACGCGCGGCAGGTCGGTTTCGCCGAGGTATTGCAGGGCGACGGCGACGCGCGGCGAATGGATCACGGCCGACGACGCGCGCACCCTGTCGTTGAGGCTTGCGTACACCGCCTCGAAATGGGCCGAGCGCCGGCGCGAGCGGTTGATGGGGTCGCCCTCCATCTCCTTGTATTCCTGGCGCACCTCCTCGATGGACATGCGCTGCTGCTTCATGAACTCGTGGTGTTCGTGCACATAGTCCACGGCGGCCATCACCGCGTAGATCACCACCGCCCAGCCGAAGGCGACCAGCACCATGTGGGCAGAGGCCGTCATGATTCCCTCCGGCCGCGCGTAGCCCAGCTTGAGGGCTGTATCGAGAAAGCCGCGCACCACCACGAACATCAGCGCAGCCAGCAATGCGGTCTTGGTGCACATCTTCAGCAGGTTGATGACGCTGCGCGTCGAGAAGATGCGCGCAAGGCCCTCGGCCGGGTTCATGCGGTTCATGTCGGGCTTGATGCGTTCCCAGGCCGCCACGCCGCCGACCTGGAACAGCGAGCCCACGATGCCGGCCACGGCGGCGATGGCCATGACCGGCAGCGTTCCCCACACCAGGGTTTCGCCGGTATGCAGCAGCAGCTCGGCAAAACGATCTTCGGGCGCCGTCAGCAAGGTGGTGCTGGTCGCATGGAGCCAGAGCTCGCGCAGCAGGTTGTAGATGAGCTGCCCGCCGAGCCACAGCGACACCACGACCACCACGAACACCACGGTCGAGGCCACGTCGGTGCTGAACACCACTTCGCCGCGCTTGCGCGCGTCGCGCAGGCGCTTGGGCGTCGGGTCCTGGTCTTTCTCTGCCATGCTTCGTCCGCTACAGCGTGGAGCGCAGGAAATCGAGAACCCCGTTCTCGGGTCGCAGAAACTCCTGCAGCGACTCGTACACGAAGAACAGGAACAGCAGCATCATCAAGTGCGCCAGCAGGCTCTTGAGCGGCTGCGCAAAGACGAACACGTTGAGCTGCGGCGCCACCCGGCCTACCAGGCCCACGCCAAGTTCCACCAGCAACAGCACCACGATGACGGGCGATGCCAGCTTCACGATCCAGAGAAACAACGTGTCGCCCTGGCGGATGGCGAACTGTTCGAGCACCAGGCCCAGGTTGGGAAAGAAGGAGCCCACCGGCCAGATGCGATAGGAGTCGACGATCACGCCCAGCATCGCGAGCAGGCCGCCCGCCGAAACGAAAAGCGTGATGACCATCCAGCCCAGGAACTCGCTGGTCACGCCGTTCTCGTGCCCGGCCACGGGATCGAAGAAGGAAGCGTTGCTGGAGCCGGTCTGGAAGTCGATCAAGTCGCCCACGCTCTGGATGGCCCAGATGAAGATGCCGAAGCCCAGGCCCAGCATCAGCCCGATCAGCGCCTCCTTGCCGGCGATGAGCACCCAGGTGGCCATCGACGCGGCCGGCACCTCGCCCGCCACCGGCGACATGAAGATCGCGAGCATCAGCAGGATGCCGTTGCGCACGGTGCCGGTGATCATGCCGCCAGACAGGAAAGGCACGACCGCGAAGATCGCGAACAACCTCGGCAGCGTGAGCACCACCGCCGAGAAAAACTGCTCCATGTTGCCGAGTTCGAAGCTTTCCATGGCTGCTGCGTACCTAGGCGGGCCGGCGCATGGCCCATGCCTGCGCGGTGCTCTCTTCGTTGACATCTTCGAGCCGCAGCTCCTGCAGGTGCAGGCGCTCGGTGTGAGCGCGCTGCTGCATCTGCTGGGCTTTTTCGAGTTCGCCGTGGGCGGCGCGCAACTGGCGGCGGCTTTGCTCCAGCACCTGCTCGCGCTCGGAGTGCGCTCGCGCAGCCAGCGCCGTGACCTGGCCGGCCTGCGCGATCTGCGCATCGAGCGTGCCGCTCCAGGCGCCCGCTTGGCGGAACTCCGCCACGCTGTACTGGCCGCCCGATAGCGCGCCGCGCGTGGCTTCCCAGTGCTGCAGCTTGTTCTGCACCTGTTGCTGCTGCGCGGCCTCGGCCTGCCGCAGTTGCGCCTGGCTCTGCTCGGCGGCCGCACGGTCGCGCGCAACCACGCCCATGGCGGCGGTTTTCTGCCGCTCGCGCACGTCGGCCAGGAGCTTCCAGTCGATGCTCATGCGGCGTGCTCCGTTCGGGCGGGCCGGCGCAGCAATGCCGCCAGCGACTGCTCGAAAGGCAGGCTGGTCTTCGGCGGCTGCGACAGAAAGTCGAGCATCGCGGGCCGCGCCTGAATTGCCTCGTCGGCCAGCGCATCGCTGCCCGGCCGGTATTCGCCGATCTGCACGAGCAGCTCCATCTCCTGGTACTTGGCCAGCAGGCTGCGAAAGTGCGCGGCTGCCGCGCCGTGCTCGCGCGAGGTCACCAGCGGCATCACGCGGCTGATGCTGGCCAGTACGTCGATGGCCGGGTAGCGATTGGCCGCCGCAATCTTGCGCGAGAGCACGATATGCCCGTCGAGAATGGAGCGCACCTCTTCGGCGATCGGGTCGTTCTCTTCGTCGCCCTCGGTCAGTACCGAGTAAACGGCGGTGATGGAGCCGGTCTTGCCCTGCCCCGCGCGCTCCAGCAGCTGCGGCAGCATCGAAAAGATCGACGGCGGATAGCTGCGCCGCGTTGGCGGCTCGCCGCTCGCGAGGCCGATTTCGCGCTGCGCGCGCGCAAAGCGCGTGAGCGAATCGACCAGCAGCAGCACCTTCTTGCCCTGGTCGCGAAAATGCTCGGCGATGGTGGTCGCCGCATAGGCGGACTTGATGCGCTCCATCGGCGGCCGGTCGGAGGTGGACACCACCATCACCGTCTTGGCCAGCCCTTCCGGGCCGAGGTTGTGTTCGATGAACTCCTTCACCTCGCGTCCGCGCTCGCCGATCAGCGCAATCACGTTGACATCCGCCGTCGATCCGCGCGCCAGCATGCCGAGCAAGGTGCTCTTGCCCACGCCGGGCGGAGCGAACACGCCCACGCGCTGGCCTTCGCCCAGGGTCAGCAGCGTGTCGACGGCGCGGATGCCGGTCGCCAGGGGCGCGTCGATCATGCGCCGCGCGAGCGGGCTCACCGGTTCGCGGTGCACGGGCAGCCGCGCGTGCACCGCGAGCGGGCCGAGTTCGTCGATGGGCTGGCCCAGCGCGTCGAGCACCCGGCCCAGCAGGCCGGCACCCACCGGGCACACATGGCCGCGCCCCGTCGGCACCACCTCGGTCAGCGCCGAGATGCCGGTGATCGGGCCCATCGGCGTGAGGATGGCCGTGTTGCCGCGAAAGCCCACCACTTCGGCCAGCAGCGGCGGCTCGCCGGGCGTGACCAGTTCGCACAGTTCGCCCACATGGGCCTGGATGCCGGTGGCGTCGATCAGCATGCCGACCGCCTTGCTGACCCGGCCGCGCATCGCCACCGGCGTGACATGCGCGAACGCTGCTTCCAGCTCGGCCACGATGTCCAGTGCCGCACCGGACATGCCGACGGTGCGCGGTGCCGTGGCCGCTTTCGCGCTCATCGAACCCTCCCCGACGGCGGGATCATGCCGCCCTGCTCGACCGCGCGGCGAAAGGCCTCCAGCTGCGCTTCGACACCGATCTCGAGCACACCGGTCGAGGTTTGCACCATGCAGGCACCGGCCGGCAGATCCGCATCCGGCGCAATGGTCATGGCCATGCTCCAGCTGGCGTCGCTGCGCAGCCGGTGCAGTGTCTCGCGCATGTTGGCTTCCTGCTCGGGCGCCACGCGCACCGTGATGAACGGCTCCGCGCGCAGCAGCGCCTCCACGCGCACCAGGGCCGAGCGGAACAACACCGTCGGATCGGCCTCGGCCAGGAACTGCCCCACCGCCTTGACGACGATCTGCGCCATCGACGTTCGCAGCGCGTGCAGCTGCCGCTCGACGGCCATGCTTTCGGCCACGAGCTGCGTGGCGTATTCGGCGCGGGCCTGTGCGAGCCCTTCCTCGTAGCCCTTTCGCCGACTGGCTTCGGCACCGTCTTCGGCTTGCTGCCCGATTCGCGCCGCTTCCTTGCGCGCGGTATCGACCACCGCGGCCGCATCGAGCAGCGCCGCGTATTCGTTTTCCTTCAACACCTTGCGCTCGCTCAAGAGCTGCAGGTTGTCTGTGGTGATCAGAAAAGCCAGTCCCATTGCGGCAGTCTTTCGGGAACGATGCAGGAGAGCATCAGTTCATTGAGTTGCGAGGCCTGGCGAGGCTCGAAGGCCGGTACGCTCAAGGCGGAGATGCGGCGCGGCAGCTTGTGCTTCAGGCGCTCCCGCACCAGCGCCCCTTCGGGTGCGGCGGCGCCCAGCAGCAGCCGGTAGCCGCGATCGAGCACCACGCGGCCGGTGGCCATGGGGCGCTGCTGCAGCACGGTGCGGTCCATCCGCAGTTCGGTAAGTTGGGGCACGCGGTCGAGCACGAAGTCGACGGCGTCTCGGTCGAAGCGGCGCGCCTGGCGGCGGATCTGCAGGCCCGCACCGCCGCGCAACTTGAAAAGCGGCAGGTGCGCACAGAAACCGACATAGGCCGCGAGACGCCGCAGCGACGCGGCATCGAGCAAAGCCAGCCGCTTGAGCCGCGAGTCGAAGTTGTAGTCGGCCGCTGCATGAGCCTGTGCAGGAGGTTGCGCATGGCCGGGCTCCTGCCCGCGCCGCAGCAGATCGGCCAGCACGGTACGGCCGGCGGGCCCCAGGCGCGCTAACGAGCGATGCCGCACCGGCCAGTCCGGCGGCAGCCAGCTCGGGTGCAAATCGGCTTCGGGGTGCAGGTTGAAGCGCATCACCAGGCGCACCAGGTCCATCGGGCCGGGCATGGCCGCGGAGGTGGGTGGAGCGGTGTTCGGCGCCTGCATGGGTGGGCGGGTCAGCGCTTGAGCACCTGGCGGCGCATCCAGGTGCGCCAGTCCTGTCCTTGGCGGCGCAGCAACGTCGGCAATGCCATGAGGCATATGGCGGCCAGCAGCAGCAGGCCGAGCAGCACCATGGCGGTCTGCGTCGAGAACATGCCGAGCACCATCGGCGCACCCGCTGCATTGCCCGCGGGCGCCACGCCGGTCGCGCGGCGCGCCTCGAACAGCGACAGCGACACCTGGTCGTGTGCGAGCCCTTCGATGCTGTGGGCCACCATGTCCTTCACGGCCGGGGCCAGAAGGCGCAGGTCGACGTCGGGCCGGTGCTTGATGAACACCGCCGCGGATGAGGGGCGGATCTTCTCGCTCAGCGGATCGTTGGCCGGAATGACCACGTGCACGCGCGCCGACACCACACCGTCGACGTTGCGCAGGGTTTGCGACAGCTCCTGCGAAATGGCGTAGATGTAGCGCATGCGTTCCTCCGAAGGCGTGGACACCAGGCCCTGCTTCTGGAACACCTCGCCCATGCTCACGTAGCGCTCGGCCGGCAGGCCCTGCACCCGCAGCACGTCCAGCGCCTGGCTCAGGCGGTCTTCCTCCACCTCGACCTGCCAGTTGCTGCCTTCGAGCCTGGTCTTGGCCGCGCCGATGCCTTCGTTCGACAGCGCGGCGACGATCTCGTTGGCCTCCTGCTCCTTGAGGTTGGAATAGAGCGCAACCTTGCAGCCGGCCAGCGCCAGCAACAGAACGAGCGCGGCCAGCCAGCGCGGGCGTATCGGTGTCTTCATTGCTGGTTCTTCAGCAGACTGCCGAACAGGCTGGTTGCGGCGCTGGCCAGCCCGGTGGAAATATGCATTCGCGCAAACATCATGTTGGCCTCCATGGCGTGATCGGTCATCACGAACATGGTCTTGATGGGGTCTGCGAAATCGATGGACTCGAGCATGCTCTTGCGCATGTCTTCGATGGAGCGCACGTTGCCCGACAACTGCGCGGCCAGCGACTTGGCCGCGTCGCCGATCGCACTGGGCGCCGTCGTTCCGCCCGGCGGCTGCATGCCCTGCATCATGTTGGCGAACATGCGCGTCTCGCCCGGCTCGAAGCGCGAGGGGCTCACGGTCTGCTGCGCAGCCTGCGATGCAGCGGATGCCGCGGCTTCCGGTGGCGGCGCACCAACGGCTGCCGACGCAATGGGATCGGTCATGTCTACTCTCCTCGGAAAAGAAAAAGGGCCGCGCGAAGCCCTGCGGCTTCGCGCAGGCCTCCCCATCAGTTCTGCTTGGCGGACTGGCGGATGTCGTTGCCGGTGGACTTCGCCACTTCGGTGCCGGCGGCGTTGGCGCCATTCACCGTCTGGGCCGTGGCCGCAGCGCCAGAGATGGTGGCGCCCGCAGCCATGCTGACGCTCATCAGGCGCGCCTGGTCGGCCGCGGCTTGTTGCATTTGCTGGATCGAGGTGTCGACTGCGCTCATAAGGAAACTCCTGTCAAAGGGTTGAGGTTTTTTTCACTTGCGGATGAAAGCGCTCCGTGCCCCCTGCGGGGACGAAGCCATTCCATGCAGCGGGCTTGCGGCGCCGACGCATGAAATCGGGGTGCGCGGGCTGAGAGCGGCGTGGCTTGCACATCTCTCACCTCGCGGGTTTCTTGTTGGGCACGCCGCCGCTCAGAACCAGCCCGTCGGCGTCGATGCGTTTCAGTTCGGCGCCCGAGCGCAGCACAGAGCCTTCGTAGTAGCGGTTGCCGTTCGAAAGCTGGATGTGGCGCAGGCCCTCGCCGTCTTCGGTAATGCTCACCATGCGGGCCGGCAGCACGCTCTGCCAGCTGTCCCACTGGGCGCGCATGTCGTCGTCCTTGTTCTCGGTCTTGGGCTTCTCGCGGTACTGCACCTTGTCGGAAACCAGCACCGAGGGATGCAGGTCTTCGCTGAGGCGGCGGATCTTCTGCCGCACGGCGGCGTCTTCCACCGTGCCGGTGAGTGCCAGCCGGCCCTGCCCCGTATAGGTCACGGCCACGCCGGGGTCGCCGACATAGCGGCGTGCCTGCTCGACCATGTCTTCGGCCGAATGCACGTTGACGCTGACCTTGTTGCCGAAGCGCGCCATGGCGTCTTCCAGCGTCTTGCGGCGCTGCTTCGATTCCACGTAGCCCTTCACGCCGAACTGCCCGCCGGGTGCCGCGATGACCTCCACTTCGGGGAACGGCACCAGCGCCTTTTCCACTTCCGCCAGGTTCACGCTGCCGCCGTTCATCGCGCCGGGACTGCCTCCGAGCGACATGGCCGCAAGGCCGAGCACGGCCAGCAGCGCCACCACGCCGCCCACCCACAGGCCGAGGCGCTGCACGCCGGAGGCCGGCTGCTGCGCCAGCGCCTCGCCTTCGGGCAGCGGGCCATGCGCTGGCGCAAACATCCGGTCTTCCTGCGCGCTGGCGGGATAGGTGCGGTCGAGCTGAAAATCGATCTGCCCCACGCTCACGATGTCGCCGGCCACCACGCTCTTGCGCGGCTGCTGCATCTCTTCACCGTTGAGCCGCGCCGAGGCCGTGCCCAGGCGCTGCATCGACACCACCAGCTCGCCGACGGTGAATGCGAGGTGGCGCGGCAGCACGTCGCCGCCCGGCAGCATCACCTCGCACTCGCCGCCCGAACCCAGCACGTTGATGCCGGGCTTGAGCACGATGGTGCGGCCCTTCACCGCGCCGCTCAGGAAGCGCAGGCACCAGCCGGCGGCCTGCGCGTGCATGCCTTGCGGCGCCGTGAGCTCGGCACCGGCGTTGTCGTCGAACGGAGCTTCTTCGCGATCCATGCTCAACCTCCGGGCTCGGGCAGAGGCAGCATCGGCACCGAGGCCGTGGAGCCGGGCGTGACGAGGCGCGGGGTCAGCAGATAGAAGCGCTCCATGTTGGCCTGCTTCTTGTCGGTGTACCTGAAGAGGCCGCCCACGCCGGGAAGGTCTTTCAGCAGCGGAACGCCGGTGACCGCGTTGCTCTTTTCTTCCGACGAGTAGCCGGCAATCAATAGGCTTGCGCCCTCGTCGACCAGCGCCTGCGTGTTGACCGTGCGGCGGCGCACGATTGGAATCTTGTCGACCGATTGCGGGCTCAGGTCGCCGTCGACAATGTCGATCGACATCATCACGCCGCGGCCGGCCTTCTCGTCGATGATGAGCGGCGTTACGCGCACGGCGGTACCGGCGGTAATGCTGAAAAGGCCCGCGTCCTGGAAGCCGTCCACACGCACGTAGAACTCGCTCAGGTTCTCCAGCACGGCCTCGGTGTTGTCCAGCGTCATCACCTTGGGGCGGGCCACGAAGTTGGCGTTGCCGTTGGTGGCCAGCGCGGTGACGCGGGCCAGCAGGTAGTTGCGCGCGCTGTTGCCGATGGCGGCGGTGAACATGCCGCCCAGCGGCGTGAGCGGATTGCCGGAGCCATCGAAGCTTCCGATCTGGCCGGCTTCGCTGCCGGTGCCGCCCCAGGTGAGCGGCCCGCGGTCGCCGCGTCCGGTCTGGAAGTCGGCGTGCCGTCCGTGCAGGCGCCAGTCGATGCCCAGGCTGCTGAGCGTGTCGGAGCTGATGTCCATGATGGTCACTTCGATTTCCACCAGCCGCGGGCGCGTGTCCATCGACTCGATCAGCCGTGCGTACTGCGCCATCTTGTCGGGCATGTCGCGCACCAGCACGGCGTTCATGCGCGTGTCGGCCTGGAACTGCGGCAGCTCGTTGCCGGTGATGCCCGACATGCCGCCGAGCGTGGCGGCGTCGCCGCCCTGGCCTGCACCTGCGATATCGATCTTGGGCGCGTTGATGGTCTCGCCGCTGCGCAGCTTGATCTGCCGGTTCGGCCCCACCGAAAGCGGCCCGCTGGTTCCGCGCCCGCCCGCCCCGCCGCCGCCGGAAGACTGGTTGCCCGCGCGGCCGTACAGGCTGCGCAGCACATTGGCCACGCCCGGAATCACCGTTTCCTTGCCGGAACGGTTGATGCGGAAGTCGGAGGCCCATGCGTACTTGAGCGGAAAGAGGCGGATCTCGGCGCCCTCGGCCATGGCGGTTTTCTGGTCTGCGAGCTTCACCGCCTGGCGCACCATTTCCACATAGCGCCGCGGGCCGGTCACGTAGACGCTGGCATCGCGCTCGCTGATGCTGAGCGGATAACGCTCGTCGGAAATGTGCAGCCGCACCAGCGTCTCGGCAATGCGGCCGGCGTTCTCCGCCGCAATCGGCAGCACCTCGCTCTTCGCATCGGCTGCCAGGTCGACGAACAAGAAGGCCCCGTCGTAGTACCAGGTGAGTCCGTTCACCGAACACACGCTGTTCAGAATATTCTTCGCGGGCCCGTCGAATTTGCCGCTGATGACGCCGTTGACCTTGGGATCGATCACCGCCGTGATGCCCTGCGAGGCCGCCAGCTCGCGCAGGAAGTCGCCGAGCGGCTTCTCGTTGGCAACGATCTGGAAAGGCTTGTTCTGCCAGCGGAACTCCGCCGCCATGCCGTGCTGTACGAGCAGCAGCATGAGCACGGCGCCGCAGAGCAGCATGAAGGCTTGCCGCCGGGCGAGAAGAAGGCGCGCAACGACCGTCATCGCGGCCGTCATGACAGTGAAGTGAGCGACAGGAAGGCGCGCTCCGCGAAGCGCATCACGTCGCGGCCCAGCCAGCCGGCCGTGACGATGATCGCCACCATCACCGCGATGAGCCTCACCGACTGGCCGATGCTCTGGTCCTGCACCTGCGTCACCGCCTGCAGCACCGCCACGACGAGCGACGAGAGCGTGGCCACCACCACCACCGGCAGTGAAATCCACAGCACGAGCAGCAGCCCCTCGCGCGTGATGTCCAGAATGTTCTGCGGTGTCATGGCTCGTTTCGGCTCCCTCGGGAAACAGGTCGTTGTTGTCGTTCATCAATGCGCGGTGGGGTTGGTGATCCAGCCCACGGGTTGCAGGGCCACGTCGTCGTCTATTTCCTGGTAGGACAGCACCGCCATGTGCGGCGCCACCGGCTCGATCAGGTTCTTGATGTAGCGGCGCACGTCGGACGACGCGATGGCCACCACGCGGTTGGCCGTGGAGCCCAGAATGCGGCGCAGCTGCTCGCGGATGTCCTGCGTGACCGCCGGGCTCAGCAGCAGCAGGTTGCCGCGCGGCGAACGCTCGATGGCGTTCTGCACGCGATCGAGCAGGCTGGACTCGAACAGGATCGCCTCGAGCTGCCGGTTCGCGCCGACGTAGCGGCTCGTGATGTAGCGCCCGAGGTGAATGCGCACCAGCTCGGTCAACGCAATGCCGTCCTGTTCCTTGGCAGCCCACATGGTCAGGCTCTCGAAAATGGCGTGCAGGTTGCGAATCGGAATGCCCTCCTGTAGCAGCCGGCGCAGCACCTCGGCAATGCGCTGCGCAGAGGCCACACGCAGCACTTCGGCCGCAAGCTCGGGCGCATCGCGCTGCACCGAGTGCAGCAGGCGCTGCACCTCCTGCAGGCCGATCAGGTCCTTCACGTGGCGGCGCACCGTGTGGTCGACATGCAGGCCCACCACTTCCGCACCGGTCCATGTGGTCATGCCGGGCTCCGGATTCGGCATCCATACGACCCGCGCGAAGGGACCGAAGGGCTCGGCAACTTCCGCGCCCGGCGGTGTTGCAACGGCCTGCGCGGGGTCGAGCAGCAGCCACCCGGGCTTGAGCATGCCGCGCGCCACCGCCACGTCGTGCACCAGCACCTGGTACTCGTTGTCGGCCATGCCTTCCACGTAGTTCAGCTGCAGCCTCGGAAAGATCGGGCCGAGATCGGACTCGACCGAGGTCTTGACCCGCGACAGGTGCAGGTCGAGCACGAAGCGGTCGACCGAGCTGCGCAGGCCGGAAGACAGGCGCACCGCCAACGGCGCGGCAATGGCGTGGTCGGTATCGGTTTCCTCGGCGGCCACGCCGCCGCCGTGAGAGATCCAGTCCGGTGTGTTGCGCTGCTGGCGCAGCATGCGCATTGCAAAGCCCAGGCCGAGCAGGATCGCGGCCAACAGGCCGAACACCCATTTCGGAAAACCGGGCACCACGAGGAAGCTGGCCACGGCGAGGCCAGCAATGATGAGCGCACGCGGATGCGCCATCATCTGTTCGCCGATCTGCTGCGCGAGCTGCGATTCGCGGCGGTCGCCGGTGCTCACGCGCGTGATGACGATGCCCGCCGCAATCGACACCAGCAGCGACGGAATCTGCGACACCATGCCGTCGCCCACCGTCAGGATGGCGTAGCGCTGCAGCGCGGCGCCCAGCGTCATGTCGTGCATCAGCGTGCCGATGGCGATGCCCGCGAGGATATTGACGAGCGCGATCACGATGCTGGCAATGGCATCGCCCTTCACGAACTTCATGGCGCCGTCCATCGCTCCGTGCAACTGGCACTCCTGTTCCAGAAGCTGGCGCTTCTTCTGCGCCTTGGCGGAAGACAGCGCGCCGGCACGCACGTCGGCGTCGATGCTCATCTGCTTGCCGGGCATGGCGTCGAGCGCGAAGCGCGCCGCCACCTCGGCCACGCGCTCCGAGCCCTTGGCGATCACGATGAACTGGACGATGGCGATGATGAGGAACACCACGCCGCCGACCACCACGTTGTTGCCGACGATCAGCTTGCCGAAGGTGTCGATGATGTGGCCCGCGTTGGCCTGCAGCAGGATCAGCTTGGTCGATGCGATGTTGAGCGCAAGGCGGAACAACGTGGTGAACAGAAGCAGCGACGGAAAAGTCGACAACGACAGCGCCGAGGGCACATACATCGCGACGATCAGCAGCACCAGGCTGATGGCCAGGTTGCTCGCAATCAGCAGGTCGAGCAGCGGCGTCGGCAGCGGCAGCACGAACAGCGCCACCACCACCACCAGCAAGCCTGCGAGCAGCAGATCGTTGTAGCGGCCGGCGTTGCCCAGCAGATCGCGAAAGCTGCCGCGGTACTGTTGTTGAAGAGTTCGCGAGGGACTCGCCATGGCGTCCTTGCTCAATTGAAATCTTGGAGTTGTTGTGGGATGCGCATCGCCTCGCAACGCACATCGAACGTGAAGAACCTCACGTCGCGGTGGACTCTAAGCGGCGCCCTCCGTCCACGGCAACCACGAGTTCTCGTAAGTACGAAGAACTTGTGGCGCGCACGGCACTACGCGTTTGCGTACTACCTGCGCCCTGCCCGTTTCGCTAAGCTGCGCCGACTCCGACGCGAAGGTTTTCGCGTTGCTTGAAGGTGTGTAGACAGTGACAAGACGTAGCCACAATTCGAACGAAAGCATGCATGCCGGCCCGAGCTGCTGAAGCAGTGATGGAGCTCGGAGAGGCTCGCACGTTGCCTCGCGCCGATGCGGCGAATGTGCGGGCGCTGAACCGCCTGTATTCGGCGGCACCGTGGCATGGCGTGGCGGCCAAGGGCGTGAGCTATCGCCTCGCATGGCATCACGACGAAGCTTTTGCTCACACATCGCGCGAGAGCTACAGCTTCAGGCTCGGCGCGCACATCGGCCATCTCGCGATGGATGCACCGAGCATGCAGGCCCTGCTCGGCGAGCGCCGCATCGACCTGCTGCCGCGCGACCTGCGCTACATCCTCCTGGCCGATGCGCTTCATCCACTGATCGATGCGCTCGAGAAAGCGCTGCGCCTGCACTTCGAATGGCAGCCCTCGGAGGCCGAGACGCGCGCCTCGTGGGACGGCCGCGATGCAAGAAGGGAACCGCGCGAGCAGCCGCTCCTGCATTGCGACCCCGAGCGCGCCGCCTTCTTCGTTGCCGCGCCATCGGATGGCGGCGCGATGCTGCGCGGCTTCGTGCAGTTCGACGATGCCGCCACGCTCGACGCCCTCGTGCCCGCTGTCGCCGGACCTCGCCATGCCGTGCGAACGAGCGAGGCTTTTCATGCCTTGCGCCTGCCGGTGAGCTTCCGGCTCGGCAGCACGCCGATCCAGCTGCGCGAGATCAGCAGCATCCGCCCCGGCGACATCGTCGGCATCGAGCAATGGAGTTCTTCGGGTGCCGCCATAGTCGTCACCGCCGAGCTGGGAGGCCCCAGCGGGCTGCACCTCTCGGCCGTTGCCGAAGGCTCGCGCATCACCGTTCAGCAATCGAGAGACAGTGCCATGAAGCCAGACACGCCCGCCGACCCCGCACCCGCCGCAGACAACGTCAACCTGCCGCTCGACCGGCTCGACGCGCTGGAGGTGACGCTGCGCTTCGAGGTGGGCGACCTGTCGCTGTCGCTCGGCGAGCTGAAGAGCATTCGCGCCGGCCATGTGTTCGACCTGGCGCAGCCGCTCAACCGCAGCCCGGTGCGCATCCTTGCGCACGGCAACGTGCTGGGCAAGGGCTACCTGGTGGCCGTGGGCGACCGCCTGGGCGTGCGTGTGTCGGAGTTCGCTCCCGGCGAAGTCTGAGCGGGCTTCTCATTCATGCAAGGCGGAATACCGGAGCCTCTCACACTCGTCGCGGTCATGGTCGCATTCGGCTTCGCGACCTTCGCGGCGCTGATGGTGACGAGCTACACCAAACTGGTCATCGTGTTCGGCCTCCTGCGCACCGCGCTGGGCCTGCAGCAGACGCCTCCGAACATGGTGCTGAACGGCATCGCCGTCATCCTGACGGTCTACATCATGGCGCCGGTGGGCATGGACATCGGCGACACGCTGCGCAACCGCAACTTCGGCATCAAGGGCGAAAGCATGGGCGACATCATGGCCGTGATCGACGCGGCCAAGGTACCGGTGAAGGAGTTCCTCCAGAAGCACACGCACGAACGCGAGCGGCAGTTCTTCTTGAAGTCGGCCTCCAACATCTGGCCCAAGGCGCGGGCCGAGCAATTGAAGGACGACGACTTCATGGTGCTGGTGCCCAGCTTCACGCTCAGCGAGCTGACGCGCGCCTTCCAGATCGGCTTCATCATCTACCTGGTGTTCGTGGTGGTGGACCTGATCGTGGCCACCGTGCTGCTGGCGCTCGGCATGTCGATGATCGCGCCGACCACCATCTCGCTGCCGTTCAAGCTTCTGCTGTTCGTGATGCTGGATGGATGGACGCGGCTGGTGCACGGGCTGGTGCTCTCGTACCGCTGAGCTTGGCTGACGAATACGGGCCCGGCCGCAGGAACAACCGGAAGCCGGCCCCGCCAGGGCCGGCCTCGGTTCAGGAGCCGATGACCTGGAAGCCGCCGCCACTCGCGCCCGACAGCTGGCGCACTTGCTGCGCCAGCGAGCCGAATATGCGTCCCGCCAGGCTGGGCTCCTCCCGGCCGAAGACGATGCGATCGCAGCCGAAGTCGCGGGCCGCCGCAACGATGGTCTCGGCGCTGCGCCCGATGGCCACGGTGGTGCTGCAAGAGACACCGGCCATGGCGAGCAGCCTCCGCGCGAACTGCAGTTCCTCGGCGCCCGCGCTTTGCTGCAGCTCGCGCAGCTCTTGCGCGTCGAAGAACATTGCAACGTGGCCGGAAACCACGGGCTGGACCCGCAGCAGCCGAACCGCCGCCGGCTCCCCCTGGCAGATCCGCACGACCTGCTCGATGGCCGAACGCGTGCGGGCCGGCTCGGCCGGGTCGATGGGAACCAGAATGCGCCGTCTCACGACGACACCTTCAGGCGGTCTGGTTGGCGGGTTCCGGCTGCTGCCGGCTGGTCAGCCACTTGCCGATCATCACGACGGAGATGGCGCCGAGCGCGGGAACCACCTTGTGCAGCGCATGCTGGTTGGCGGCCCAGCCGGCAATGGACGGATCCGACATCGCCATTTCGCCGGCCACCCATCCGAGCAAGGCGGCGCCGAGCGTGATGATGATGGGGAAACGGTCCATCAGCTTCAGGATCAGAGTGCTGCCGAAGATGATGAGCGGAATGCTGATCACGAGGCCGAATACCAGCAGCGGAACGTTGCCCTTGGCAGCGGCCGCGACACCAACGACGTTGTCCAGGCTCATGACCAGGTCGGCGACCACGATGGTCTTGATGGCCGCAGCGAGGCTGGAGTGCCCGTCCAGTTTCTCTTCGCCGTCTTCGCCCTTCAGCAGGCCGACGCCGATCCAGAACAGCAGCGCGGCGCCCACCAGCTTGAGGTAGGGCAGCGTGAGCAGGTAGACGGCAAAGAACGTCAGCACCACGCGCAACACGATGGCGCCCATGCTGCCGAACAGGATGGCTTTTTTCTGCTGCGCGGGCGGCAGCGAGCGGGAGGCCATCGCGATGACGACGGCGTTGTCGCCACTCAGGACGATATTGATCAGGATGATCTGCGACAGGGCAATCCAGAAATCCGGACTGGTTAAAAACGACATGGTGTCTCCTCGAAATGGAAGCGGAACCACTGCGGTTCCGTCGTGTTCGAGGCTACGTGCCTGTGCTGTCACCTTTCTGCCGGCGAGCTGTCAGTAACTTGTCTGCCAGCTGTCAGCCAGCTTACAGCCGGCCCGTGCGGCGCCGGCTCAAGCCGTCCGCAACGGGAAGAAGACGCTGAAGGTGTTGCCCACGCCGTCGATGTCTTCCTCCAGCGTGATGCGCGCGCCGTGCAGCGTGGCAATCTCGCTGACGATGGCAAGGCCGAGGCCGCTGCCGTCTTCTTGCGTGCCGAGCAGGCGGTGAAAGCGTTCGAAGATGCGCGCGCGCTCCTCCACCGGGACGCTGGGCCCGTCGTCGCTGATGGCCAGGCGGCACTGGCCGCTCTCGCTTTCGCTCTGGCTCACCCGCACGGTCACCCGGCCGCTCGACTGGCTGTAGCGGATCGCGTTGTCGATCAGGTTGTTGATCAGCTCGCGCAGGCGGTCGCGGTCGGCGTTGATCACCAGCGGATGCTCGACGCCTTCAAAGCCCAGGTCGATGTCGCGCTTGATTGCCTGCGGAACCCATTCCATGCTGACCTCCAGGGCGTAGGCATTCAGGTCGAGCGGTTCCAGCTGCATGGCGTCGAGTGCGCCGGGCTCGTTGCGGGCGAGCGAAAGCAGCTGCTGCACCAGCCTGGACAGCCGGTCGGCGCTGATGTAGAGCTGCGCGAGCGAATGGCGCACACGCTCTGCGTCGTTCTCCCGCAGCGCCAACTCGATCTGGGCCTTCAGGCCGCTGACGGGTGTCTTCAGCTGGTGGGCCGCGTCGGCCACGAAGCGGTTCTGGAAATCGAAGGTTCGCCCGAGCCGCACCATCAGCTCGTTGACTTCATCCACCAGCGGCCGCACCTCGCCCGGAACGTTATGGATGTCGATCGGGCTCAGGTCCAGGTGCGAGCGGTCCGACACCGCGCGCCGCAGCCGCTGCAGCGGCTCGAGCCCGCGCGAAACGCCGAACCAGACCACCGCCGTGGCCATCACGATCAGCAGCAACTGCGGCACCACCACGTTGGCCAGCATCTCCCAGGCAAGCCGCGTGCGCTTGTGGAGGGTTTCAGCGACCTGCACCCGGACCATCGGCGCTCCGGGGTTGGCGCCGACGGGCATCCGGGCCACCAGCATGCGCACCGGCTGGCCGCGCACCGCATCCCGGTAAAAGCGCGGCCCGGCTGCGTCTTCCCTCTGCGGCGGCGGCATTTCCGCATCGCCACCCAGGGCGGTGCCGTCCTCGCTGACGACGCGGTAGAAGAGCAGGTCTTCCTGGTCCAGCAGCAGGATGTTGCCCGCGGCCTCGGAGAGGTCGAGCCGTGGGCGGGCGCCGTCGAGCTTCACGTGCAGCACGATCTCGCGCCCGATCTCGTACAGCGCACGGTCGTAGGCGAGATTGGAAAAACGCAGCGAGTTCCAGTAGGCGGCACCGGTGTCCAGCACCAGCAGAACGGCGAGGGGCCCGAGCAGCCAGGCCAGCAGCTTGCGCTGCAGCCTGGGCTCAGGTTTGCGCATCGCTGCGGTCCATCAGATAGCCCATGCCGCGCACGGTGCGTATCTCGCATCCGAGCGGCTCGAGCTTCTTGCGCAGCCGGTAGACGTTGACCTCGATCGCGTTTTCCCCGACCTCGTCGCCCCACCCGTACAGATGGTTGACCATCTGCTCTTTGCCGACGACTCGCCCTTCGCGCATCATCAGCAGCTCCAGCACGGCCAGCTCGCGCGGCGAGAGATCCAGCGGCCTCTTTTCGTAGAACACGCGTCGGCCCACCGTGTCGAAGCGCAGCAGCCCGTGTTCGAGGTAAGGCGTGGAATTGGTGCCGCGGCGCAGCAGGGCACGCACGCGGGCTTCCAGCTCCGGCAGATCGAATGGCTTGGCCAGGTAGTCGTCGGCGCCAAGATCGAGCCCGCGAACGCGGTCTTGCAGCGTGTCGAAGGCCGTGAGCATCAGCACGGGCATCGTGGACTTGCGCGCACGCAGCCGCTGCAGCACATCCAGCCCGCTCAGTTTCGGCAGGCCGATGTCCAGTATCGCCAGGTCGTAGATGCCGAGCGCGAGCGCATGGTCGGCCTCTTCACCGGTGGAGACGATGTCGACGGCGTGGGCGGACTGCACCAGCGCTCGCGAGAGCGCGTCCGCCAGAACCTTGTCGTCTTCTACAAGCAGTATCCGCATTGATCCATCCGCCTCATGTATGCAGCCGAACATGCTAACCGCAGTGCCCTGAGGGGAGGTGGACAGGCTTGGGTCCAGGCGCCCGAGCGGCGCCGTGAAAGCCTTGCTCAGGCGGCGAGCACCTGCAGGTTGCCGGCGCCCGGCAGCGCGCGCAGCGCGGCGGCCGTTCGTACCGAGTATTCGCGGCTGAACACTGTGCTGATCTCGACATATTCGCAGCGCGCTTCGGCTGGCGTCAGGGTCAGCACGGCATAGCCGCGCTTGCTCGTCTCGGCGTAGCGCAGGTCGTCGACCATGCGCCGGAAGCCATCGGACAGCAGGTCGTTGGCAATCAACGGCAGCGCCCGTTCGAAGCCGGGAGAGGACACCGACGACGTTCCGAACTCCACCCCGACCCGCTGCCCTGAGATATCCGTGAGATTCCCGGCCCAGGAATTGTGCGTGTCGCCGGCCAGCGAGATCAGGTTCTTTCCCTGGCTGCGCGCCATGGCAAGCACGGCGTCGCGCGCGGCGGGATAGCCATCCCACGCGTCCAGGTTGTAGGGCACCTTCTGCTGCGCAATCAGGGCTCGCTGGCTTTCGCTGCGAGCGGAGTCTGGTAGCGCCTGCGCCGCCAGGTAGGCGCTCAGTGTTTCGAGGGAGAAGTCGGTCGCGATGCTCAGCGGAATGGTCATGCGCATCATGAGCACCTGCTGGCCCAGCACCTGCCAGGTGCCTGCCGATGCAGCCATGCGCCCGGACAGCCAGTCCACCTGCGGCTGCCCCAGCAGCTGCCGCGTCGACGCGGCAGCCTCGCCGGCCTGGTACTGGTCGAGCGTGACTTGCCTGTCGCGTCCGATCAGCCGGGTGTCGAGCATGTGAATCGACGCCAGCGTGCCGATGTCGAACGAGCGATAGATCCGCAGCGGGTTGGCCGGGTCAGGCAGCCGCGTGGGCAACCACTCGTGATAGGCCTGCACGGCAGCCGCGCGCCGTGCGGCAAAGCTGCCCTCGGTCGCCTCGTCGTGGTTGGCGGCACCGCCCGCCCAGGCGTTGTCGGCCAGGTCGTGGTCGTCCCACACGGCGATCATCGGCAGCCGCGCATGCAGCGTGCGCAGGTCGTTGTCGGTGCGGTACTGCGCATGGCGCAGGCGGTAGTCCGCAAGCGTCAGAACCTCGTGGTCGGGGTTCGACACGCGGTCGATGGCAATGGCGAGCTGCGACGCAAAGCCCACGCGGCCGTATTCGTAGATGTAGTCGCCCAGGTGAAGCACCACATCGATGTCGGTGCGCTTGGCGATGTCGGCATACACATTGAAGTAGCCACTCGGAAAGTTGGAGCAGGACACCACCGCCAGCCGGGCCTGCGAGACGCCGCCCACCGGCAGCGTCCTGGTGCGGCCGATGGGCGAGTTCTCGCTGCCCACCGAGAAGCGATAGAAGTAGGTGCTGGCGGGCTGGAGGCCTGTGGCATCCACCTTGACCGTGTAGTCGCGCTCGGGGCCGGTGCTCGTGGTGCCACGCGCGACGATGATGCCGAAGCGCTCATCGCTTGCCACTTCCCAACCGACGTTGAGGGTGCCCGGTGCGGGCGCCGTTATGCGGGTCCAGAGCATCACGCGGTCGGACAACGGGTCGCCGCTGGCGATGCCGTGCTTGAACACCGAGCCGGAGCCCTCGGGCGGGCTGCCTCCTCCTCCGCCGCCGCCTATGCCACCACCTCCTCCGCCGCCACCGCCACCGCAGGCGGTCAAGCCGATGCCGCTGCCCGAGAACATCGCGAACAGCACGGCGCTGCGCAGGAGCGAGCGTCGGGTGCTGCCGGTCAGGCCTTGTGGGGGATCGATGCCGCCATCGTGGGCGCCAGGGTTTGCCTCGTCGTTCTTCTTCTCGTTCTGGGTGGGCATGGCTGTCTCCTGATCCGCCGACGGCGAGACGCACGGCACGCCTCAGTCCCCTTTCGACGTCGGCGCCATTGAAGGTGAAGACTTTGGTTTCCAACGTAGGCTTGCGCCGATGCGTGTGTCAGCCGGAAGCGCACTGCGCGTATACGCCGCGAGGCGGGGAAAAATGCGTAACGACCGACCCGTCTCCTCCTCAGCCGCGCCCCTGGATCATCTTCCACCCGTTCCCCGACGGGTCGCGAAAACCGGCGTCCACGGTGCCGAAACGATCCACCGGCTCCTGCGTGAACTCCACGCCCAGGCCGAGCATCCGGTCGTAGGCCGCACGGCAGTCGTCCACCGTCAGCACGAGCGGCGGCATCGCGCCCTTGGCCACGATGGCGCGCACGGCTTGCGCCGTCGCTGCATCGAGCACCGGCGGTCCGGGCGTGAACAGGCCGAGCTGGAACGACGGCTGGTCCGGGTGCTGCACCGTGAGCCAGCGATAGTCGCCGTTCTTCACATCCGTGTGGACGCGGAAACCAAGCTTCTCTACATAGAACGCAAGCGCTTCTTCCTGATCGCGCACATACAAACCGACGACTTCAATGCCCTGCTTCATGGAATCTCCTGTTGTTGTTCGGGCTCGTTTGTACCGTTCGCGGCCTGGCGCCGCTTCTCCGAAACTGCGGTCGTGAGGTCGGGCCGGCGCGCGGCGCTGGCGATGCACACGGGCACGCGGCCAAGCTCGTGGGCTGCCTGCTTCCCGCGCGAGCGGATTGCGCTCGGACTGTTGCCGGTGATGTCGCGGAAGGTACGACCGAAGGTGCCCAGGCTCGCCCAGCCCGTGTCGAAGGCAATGTCGGTAATGGGCAGGTCGGTTTCGCGCAGCAGCGCCATCGCCCGCTCGATGCGCCGCGTGAGCAGATAGCGGTGCGGCGGAATGCCGAAGGCCTGCTTGAACGATCGCGCGAAGTGGGCCTCGGACACACCGCTGACCTGCGCCAGCCGCCCGACGGGCCACTCCTCGTGCGATGCGGCGTCCATCCGGTCCTTGGCGCGCAGCAGCCGGCGCAGCAGATCGGCATCCTGGATTGCAGGGCTTTCGCTCATGCGGCTTCCGGATGCGGGTTGAGGCGCAGCGGGCCTCCTGAAGGTGCAAATTCAGTGTCGTTCATTTCGGAACTCGAGCAAGACCGCGAGGATGGCACGCGGAGCGAACAATGACCGCAGGGTCGCACGGGTCATGGCCGATTCGTCGCTGCAGATGCCTTGCAGAAAATGTATGATGAACGTCATGCGAAATTCAAAGCATAAAGTCAGAACGGCTGCCAAGGAAGCCTCGCACGAGCGCATCGTGTCCGCAGCCGCGCGTGCGATCCGTCGCAGCGGCTACGACGGCACCGGTGTGGCCGACATCATGAAGGAAGCGGGCCTGACCCATGGCGCCTTCTATGCCCACTTTCCATCGCGCGAAGCCATGCTGGCAGAAGCAGCGAGCCGGGCCTGCGCCGAAGCAGCCGCCGCAGCAACGGACGTCGTTGCCAGCGTGCCTGCCGATCAGACCCTGGCATTCATGCTTCGCGCCTATCTCTCGCCGGAACACCTGGAGCAGATCGAACGGGGATGCCCCCTGGCCGCACTGGGCTCGGAAACGCCCCGCCAGACGCCCGAGGTACGCCGCGTGACCACCCGGCACATCAAGGAAACGATCGATCTTGTCGCCCGCCAGTTGCCCGATTGGGGGCAGCCCGGTGCTCACGAACGGGCACTCGTGACCGTTGCCACCATGGTGGGCGCATTGGTGTTGGCTCGTGCCGTCGACGAGCCCGCGCTGTCGGCCAGCCTGTGCGAGGCCGCACTGAAGCACCTGGCCCCCACCTGACCCCATCGGAAAGCGATGCCTTTTCTTTCGCAAGAATATATGATGACCATCATTCGAAATAGGCCATCGTGCTCCCACGCCAGGCTGTTCGCAAAGCTGGGCAAGCCCGAAATAAAGGAAAAACCATGAAAGCATTCGTTCTCGGGCAATATGGAAAGAAGCGCCCATTGCAGCTGGCGGACATGCCGGCTCCGGAGCTGCGCGACGACGAGGTCCTGGTCGAGGTCCATGCCGCCGGCGTGAACCTGCTGGACTCCAAGATCCGGGACGGGGAGTTCAAGCTCATCCTGCCCTATCGCCTGCCCCTCGTGCTGGGGCACGACGTGGCCGGGGTGGTCGTCAAGGTCGGTCCGCGCGTGCGGCAGTTCAAGCTGGGCGATGAGGTCTATGCGCGGGCGGATGATTTCCGGATCGGGACCTTCGCTGAATTCGTTCCCGTCAAGGAAGCCTCCCTGGCGCTCAAGCCCGCGGGCCTCACGATGGAAGAAGCCGCTTCCGTTCCCCTGGTGGCCCTGACAGCGTGGCAGGCACTGGTCGAGAAAGCCGGACTGAAGAAGGGCCAGAAGGTCTTCATCCAGGCCGGCTCCGGCGGCGTGGGCACCTTTGCCATCCAGCTGGCCAAGCAGCTGGGCGCAACAGTCGCCACGACGACGAGCGCCACCAATGCCGCGCTCGTGAAGAGCCTGGGCGCGGACGTCGTCATCGACTACAAGACGCAGGACTTCGAAGATATCTTGCGCGACTATGACGTGGTGCTCAACAGCCAGGACGGCAAGACGCTCGAGAAGTCCCTTCGCGTACTCAAGCACGGCGGCAAGCTCATCACCATCTCCGGCCCGCCCGATCCTGAATTCGGCAAGGAAAGCGGCGCACCCGGCTTCGTGAAACTGGTCATGCGGCTGCTGAGCGCAGGCATCCGGCGCAAGGCAAAGAGCCGCGGCGTCGGTTTCTCGTTTCTCTTCATGAGGGCGAACGGAAGCCAGTTGCGCGAGATCACCCGGCTCTTCGATGCCGGTGCCGTCCGGCCCGTGATCGACCGCGTGTTCCCGTTCGAGTCCACCAATGAAGCCCTGGCCTATGTCGAAGCAGGCCGCGCCAAGGGCAAGGTCGTCATCAAGGTCAAGTGAGCTTCGCCCGTTTTTTCCCTGTTTGGAGATTCCCATGAAGATCGAAAATGCAGTTGCCCTCGTCACGGGCGCCAATCGCGGCATCGGCCTGGCATTCGCGCGCGAGCTGCTCGCCCGCGGCGCCCGGAAGGTCTACGTGGGCGCACGCGACCCTGCAACCGTGACTCAAGCTGGCGTTCAAGCCCTGCGGCTCGACGTCAACAAGCCGGAGGATGTGACTGCCGCCGCAGCGCTGGCGTCGGACGTAACGCTGGTGATCAACAACGCCGGCATTGCCCAGCCCGGCGGCTTTCTCGCGGCCGACAGCGAAGACATTGCGCGGCGCATCTTCGAGACCAACTTCTTCGCCGTGCTGCGCATGAGCAAGGCCTTCGCGCCGATTCTCAAAGCCAACGGCGGCGGCGCGCTGCTCAACGTCTTGTCGGTTGCCTCTTGGGTGAACGGCGGCGAGTTGGCCGCCTATTCGGCAAGCAAGTCCGCCGCATGGTCGCTCACCAATGCCTTGCGCAGCGAACTGTCGGCGCAGCAGACCCAGGTACTGGCGCTGCACATGGCCTATGTCGATACCGATCTCACGCGCGGGTTCGATGTGCCGAAGTCCAGCCCCGAGGACATCGTCGCGCGTGCGCTCGACGGACTCGAGTCGGGTCTCGACGAAGTGCTGGCCGATGAGCTCACCCAGCAGGTGAAGCGCGGGATGACTGCGCCGAGGCCCAGCTACCTGCCGCAGGCGGCCTGACTCGTTAGCCCCCCGGGAACCGGCAGGCAGTAGAAAAGATGACTGTGTGCCCTACCCGTTTTCGGGACGATGAAGATCTAGCCGCAATCCTGCGACCTTGCAGTTCTCTACGTCGAGCACGAAGCGCAGGTGTGCGCCCTCCACGAAAACCTGGAACTTGACCCGCGCCGCGATCTTCTCGCAACCCAGCTGCGCCCCCCTCCACTGCACCACTGCGTCGCGGGCAGACAAGGAGGCCATCTGGAGGGTCAAACCTTGGTGAAGGGCGTCAGAGCGCACGCCGACTGCATTGCGCCCTTCACCGCTTCCCTCCACGTGCGCTTGCGCGCCTGGCACGGCAAAGAGACCGTCGCTGAGTTGCACCTCGCCCGCAAGCGCGGTGCGGCCCAGCAACAGACGCGCCTGCTCCGTCAATCCCTGGCTCTGGCCACCCACACCCACGCTCTGGCGCAGCATCGCCTCGGCGAACGCCTTCAAGTGCAGCTTGCCGCGCTCGGAGACCCACGGGCTCAGCAGAGCCCCGCGGTGCTCGAACTCCACACCTGCGAGCGGTGCCGATGCGAACTGATAAAGATAACTGCGCCCATTCGGCGCATCGACATAAAGGCCCAGCCGGCTCACGCCCATGCGCGAGTCCGGCCCAACATGTTCGACAGTCGCGTCGTTGAAGTCGATGAGCCCCTGCCGTATGGGCACCGTGACATCAGCGTCGAACAGCAAATGCGCATCGGTGATCTGCCCGCGAATCGCGCCTTCGGCCTCGGCAAGCGGACCGAAGCACCATGCGTCGGCGGCTGCCTGGGGCGAGATCACGCCGGCTGACGGGGCCGCGCCGCCCGATGGCTGCAAGGCTTGCAACGCCGCCTGGATTTGCGGTGGCATGACCAGGGGCCCGTGCAGCTTCACTCCCGAGAGTTCGGCCTCGACCGCCTCGATGGCTGACAGACGCGGTACGCCGCCCTCGGTGCGCACCTGCCCAACCACTTCATGCGCGGCGATGCGGCCGATCTCCAGCACCAGCGCATCCGACGCAAGCCGAAGCCCTGTTGCTTCGAACTCCCGCATGCCAAGCTCGAGCAGGCCTTCCTGTTCGGATTTTTTCCAGACGAGGCTCTCGAGCGAGCAGCGGTTGCGAATGGACTCGTCAGCGGGCCCCAGCTCCAAACCGAACAAAAGATCGATGAAGGAAGCCGCGAGCGGGACGGTCATGAGGCTTTGTACCAGACATCGCGCCGGAGCAAACGATCCAGCCCGCGTAGACAAGCCGGCGGCCGGAAAAACAAAAAGCCCACTATCTCTTCGATAGCAGGCTTTCTATATTCCACCAGTGCGGGTGGTAGGACGTACTGGATTCGAACCAGTGACCAACGGATTAAAAGTCCGCTGCTCTACCAACTGAGCTAACGTCCCGGAACCATTTTTCTTTTTTTCAGTTCTGCCGGTGTTGAATCCGGCAAAGCCAAAGATTATAGCGCGGCGTTGCTCGCAATTTTGTCGAGAACCCAACCTGCGGCACATTGACCGAAGGTAGCCGTCACGCTCACCACGGAACCGTAGCCGTGGCAGTTGAGCGAGCCATCGCCGTCAATGGCACAGGACGCATCGGGCGGTGCAACGCTTTCGCGGCTGAAGACGCAGGTCACGCCGATCTTGCGGCCCTCGCGCGGTGCGCCGTGTTCCTTGCGCAGGCGCTGGCGCAACTGGGCCAGCAGCGGGTCGTGCGTGACGAGCGAAAGATCGTCGATGTCGACCTTGTGCGCCTGCCGCTTGCCACCGGCCGCACCCACGGTGACAAAGGCCGCGCGCGATGCGCGTGCCCATGCGGCCATGGTGAGCTTGGCCTTCACCTGGTCGCAGGCATCGATGACGGCCGTTGCCGGCCCGTTCGCGGCCTGCGCCGCATCGAGCAGCGCCGTCCAGTTGCCGGGCTCGACGAACTCGTCGACGGCGAGCACCTTGCAATCGGGATTGATCTGCGCAATGCGGTCGCGCATGGCCTCGACCTTGGCCTGCCCCACGGTCGAGTCGAGCGCGTGGATCTGCCGGTTGATGTTCGACTCCGACACATGGTCGAGGTCGATCAGCGTCAAGCGCCCTACTCCGCTGCGTGCCAATGCCTCGACAGCCCAGGAGCCGACGCCGCCGATGCCGGCAACCAGCACATGGGCGTTGCGGATGCGCGCGGCACCGGCCACGCCGTAAAGGCGCTCGAGGCCGCCGAAGCGGCGCGCAAAGTCAGGTGCCGCGGTGTCGTCGGTAACGACACCCGCGGCAACGGTCGATGCTTCCGGAAGGATTGCTGCGCTCAAGCGGAGGGCTCCGCTGGCACTAGCGCAGGCGCGAGAGACGCTCGCGGCCCGCCTGGGCGGCTTCCGATTGCGGGTAGGCCTTGGTCAGGTCTTCCAGCGTGCGGCGTGCGGCGCGCGTGTCTTTCAGCTCGATCTGGCAGTTCGCAATCGACAGCACGGCCTCGGGAGCCTTGGCGTGGTCGGGCGCGAGCGACAGCATGGAACGGAAGTTCGCAATGGCCTCGTTGTAGTTGCGCGTGGCGTACTGCGCATTGCCGAGCCAGAACAGCGCGGAGGCGTTGTAGCCGCTTTGCGGGTAGCGCTTGACGAACTCGGCGAAGGCGGTTTGCGCCTGCGCGAACTGGCCCGCACGGAAGATGCCGAGCGCTGCATCGAAATCGGCTTTTTCCTTGGGGTCGGCGGTGAACTCGCGTCCGTCCACCGAAACCTTTGTGGGCTCGTTCTGCTTCAGCCGGTCGTCGATGGTGCTCTGGCGCGACTGCATCTCGCCCAGCGTACGCTGCAGCTGCTCGTTCTGGCCGGTCATGCGCGCAAGATCGCCCCGCATCTGCTCGATCTGGTTTTGCAGATCGAGCAGGCTGCGGCGCAGCTGTCCGTTTTCGTCGGTCAGCCGCTGGTCGGTCTGCTGGCGCATGGCCTCGACCCGCTGCCGCAGGTCGAGGATGGCGCGGCGCGCCTCGTCATCCTCGAACAACGCAGCTTGCGAGCCGGCCGAAACGCAAAGCAAGGCGGCAGCCAGTGCCGCGCCTCGCAGTAAAGCGTGTTGCATCACCGGGTGTATCGGATTTCAGCGCGGCGGTTCTGTGCCCAGACTTCTTCGCCCGAACCCTGAGCCGCCGGCTTTTCCTTGCCGAAGCTCACGGCTTCGATCTGGGCGTCGTTCACGCCGAGCAGCGTCAGCGCACGGCGGACGGCTTCGGAACGCTTCTGGCCGAGCGCAAGGTTGTACTCGCGGCCGCCACGTTCGTCGGTGTGGCCTTCGATGGAAACACGGCGCTGCGAATTGGCCTTGAGGAAACGGGCATGGCCGTCGATCAGGGCCTGGAATTCCGGCTTGACGGTGTAGCTGTCGTAGTCGAAATAAACGATGCGCTCGATACCGACCGGGCCCTGCGCGGTACCGGCGGTGGAATCGATGGAGACGGGGGCGACCGAACTCGCGCTACCCTGCTGGCCGCCGGCGGTGCCGGAACGGTCACCCACCGGAGCGTCGTTGAGCTTGGTGCCCGACGAGCAACCAGCAATCAGGGCCACGATAGCCAGCGAATAAATCGTACGTTTCAACATTGGGTACTCCTCAAATAAACCTTGGTCATTGCTTTTGAAACGGACCCCAGTCCGGTTCTCTTATGTCTCCTGCCTGTCCCGCCAGCCGTGCCTTGATTTTTCCATCCAGCGTGGTCGTCATGAGCGCTTCGCGGCCTTGCAGGTTCGTTGCGTAGACGATCAGCTTGCTGTTGGGGGCAAAACTCGGGCTCTCGTCCGCCGAGGTGTCGGTGATGGCCGAGACATTGCCGGTGGCCAACTCCATCACGTGGAGTTTGAACGCACCGCCAACGCGGGAGATGTAGGCCAACCACCGGCCATCGCCGCTGACAGAAGGAGATATGTTGTAGGTGCCGCTGAAGGTGACACGGGTCGGCGAGCCGCCGCTCGCGCCCATTTTGTAGATCTGCGGGGCACCGCCGCGGTCGCTCACGAAGTAGATCGTGCTGCCGTCGGCCGAGTAGACGGGCTCGGTGTCGATGCTGGCGCTCTGGGTCAGGCGGCGCGGCTCGCCGCCGCCGGCCGGAATGGTGTAAAGCTGCGAACCGCCATCGCGGCTGAGCGTGACGGCAAGCGAACCGCCGTCGGGTGCCCAGGCCGGCGCGCTGTTGGAACCGCGAAAGTTCGCAAGCAACCGGCGCTGCCCGCTGGCCACGTTGTGCACGTACACCACGGGCTTGCGCGACTCGAACGATACATACGCCAGCTGCTGGCCGTTGGACGACCACACGGGCGAAATGATGGGTTCCGGGCTCGCGAGCGCGGCTTGCGCGTTCTCGCCGTCGGCATCGGCCACCCACAGCGAATAGCGGCTGCCGCCCTTGGTCACGTAGGCGATGCGGGTCGAGAAAATGCCCTTGTCGCCGGTCAGCTTTTCATAGACGTAGTCTGCAATGCGGTGCGACGCGAGCCGCAGGTCGCCTTGCGGAACGGTGTAGCTCTGGCCGCCGAGGTCTTGTCCGCGCACCACGTCCCACAGACGAAAGCGCACGTCGTAGCGGCCATCGCCCAGGCGCGTGACGCTGCCCACCACGAGCGAATCCGCCGTGCGCTGGCGCCACAGTGCGAGGTCGGGGCGGGAGGCTTCGTCGAGTGCCTGGCCGGAAGCATCGACGCCGCGGAACTGGCCGCTGCGTTCGAGGTCGGCCTGCACGATCTCGGAAATTTTCTGCGGCGAGGCGTCCTGCCCTTTGAAGGGGACCAGCGCGATGGGCCGCTGCGTCAGCCCGACGCCCGACACCTCGACCCGGAACTGGGCGAGCGCGGGCATCATGGGAGTTGCAGCAAGAGCCGCAATCAAGGTGCGGCGTGCAAAAAACGATGAAAAAGGAGTTGGAATAGAAACTGGCAACGTCTTGTTCATGCGGTTCGGAGATGTTTCGGGGCAAAAAGTTCTACCCGGTGCGACGGGCCACATGTTACACACTGGTTCGATCGTGCCGTCACAAAACGTTTATTGGGCGATGCGGTCCTACACGGCCTCTTCCTCTGAGCGCCTGCCGGGCGCCCCGTAGAATCCGCCGCCATGCAAGCATCCCCCGGCAGTGAGACCGCACGCCCTCCCCTGACACGCCGGCTGGCCCGCCTCATGACCTGGTTCGGCGGCTCGCGCCATTGGTGGGCCGTCGGGCTCGTCGGCGCCCTGCTGGCCGCCATTACCGAGCCCCTGATGGCGGCCCTGCTCAAGCCGCTGCTCGACCGCGGATTCAACCGCGGCCAGCTGGCGTTGTGGATCGTGCCGGCTGCCGTGCTGCTGCTGTTCGCGGTGCGCGGCATTGCGCAGTTCATTTCCCAATATGCGCTCTCGCGCATCGCCAACGAAGGCATGCAGCGGCTGCGCCGTGTGCTGTTCCAGCGGCTCCTGGGCGCCGAGCTGGCCTTGTTCTCGCGCCAGTCGGCCAGCGCGCTCTCCAACACCGTGGTGTATGAAGTGCAGACCGGCTCCATGCTGCTGGTGCAGGCGCTGCTCGGGCTTTCGCGCGACGGCTTCACGCTGATTGCGCTGCTCGCCTACCTGGTCTACCTGAACTGGAAGCTCACGCTCATCGTCGCCTTCCTGGTGCCGAGCATCTCGTGGATCATGAAGGTGTTTTCCAAGCGCCTTTACCGCCTGACGCAGCAGGGCCAGCAGGCCACCGACGAGCTGGCCTACGTGGTCGAAGAAAACGTGCTCGCGCACCGCATGGTGCGGCTGCACGGCGCGGAAGAAGCCCAAGGCGAGCGCTTCGAGCAGCTGAGCCAGCGCCTGAACCGGCTGGCCGTGAAATCGACCATCGCCCAGGCGGCCACCACGCCGCTCACGCAGATGATGGCGGCGCTCGCGCTGTCCGTTGTGGTGATGATCGCGCTGTGGCAAAGCGGCGAGCAAGGCCTCACAGTGGGCGGTTTCGTCGCCTACATCACCGCCATGCTGATGCTGATTGCGCCCATCCGCCGCCTGGCGGACATGGCCGCGCCCATCACCCGCGGCCTGGCCGCCCTCGAGCGCGGATTGGTGCTGATCGACGAGGTTGCCCCCGAGCCGCAGGGCAGTTTCAGCATCGAACATGCGCAAGGCCGCATCGAACTTCGCGACGCCAAGGTCAGCTACCGCGGCGAAGACGAAGCCCGCGCCCTCGACGGCGTGAGCCTGACCATCGAGCCGGGCCAGGTGGTGGCTTTCGTCGGTCCTTCGGGGTCCGGCAAGACGACGCTCGTCAACCTGCTGCCCCGCTTCGTGCTGCCGAGCGGCGGGCAGGTGCTGCTCGACGGGCACGACACCAGTGAATGGGAACTGAAAAGCCTGCGCGCGCAGTTCGCCATGGTGAGCCAGGACGTGGTGATGCTCAACGACACACTGGCCGCCAACGTTGCGCTGGGCTCCAGGATCGACCGCGCCCGGGTGGGGCAATGCATAGAGGCCGCAAACCTGGCCAGCCATGTCGAAAGCCTGCCGCAGGGCATCGACACGGTGCTCGGCCACAACGCCACGCAGCTTTCAGGCGGCCAGCGCCAGCGCCTGGCCATTGCGCGCGCCCTCTACAAGAACGCGCCCATCCTGCTGCTCGACGAAGCCACCTCCGCCCTCGACACCGAATCGGAACGGCTGGTGCAAGACGCCCTGCAGCGCCTGATGCAGAACCGCACCACGCTGATCGTCGCCCACCGCCTCTCGACCATCCAGCATGCCGACCGCATCATCGTGATGGAAAAAGGCCGCATCGCCGAACAAGGCAGCCATGGGCAGCTGATGGCGCAGGACGGGCTCTACGCGCGCCTGCAGACGCTGGCCGTGCGCAGCGCAACGCCGGGGCAGGACCCGACGCTCTGAGCCGCTCTCAGAGCAGCACGATGTCGTACTGGCCCTGCCCGATGGCGGGCTCGGACTGCAGCGAAATCGGCTTGCCGATGAAATCGCTCAGCCCCGCGAGGTGCTGGCTCTCCTCGTCGAGAAAAAGCTCGATCACCTGCGGCGACGACACGATGCGGAACTCGCGCGGCGTGAACTGCCGCGCCTCGCGCAATATCTCGCGCATCACGTCGTAAGCCACGCTGCGAGCCGTCTTCACGATGCCCTGCCCGCCGCATGCCGCACAGGGTTCGCACAGCATGTGGGCCAGCGATTCGCGCGTGCGCTTTCGCGTCATCTCGACCAGGCCGAGTTGCGAAAAGCCGCCGGCGGTGGTCTTGACGCGATCGCGCGCGAGCTGCTTGCGGAACTCGGCCAGCACTTGCTCGCGGTGGTCGTCGCGCCCCATGTCGATGAAGTCGACAATGATGATCCCGCCCAGGTTGCGCAGCCGCAATTGCCGTGCAATGGCTTGCGCCGCTTCGAGGTTGGTCTTGAAGATGGTGTCGTCGAAGTTGCGCGCACCGACGAAGCCGCCGGTGTTCACGTCCACCGTGGTGAGCGCCTCGGTCTGGTCCACCACGAGGTAGCCGCCCGACTTGAGTTCGACGCGCCGGCCCAGCGCCTTGGCGATTTCCTCGTCGACCGAATAGAGGTCGAAGATCGGCCGCTCGCCCTTGTAATGCTGCAGCTTGCCGGCCGCCTGCGGCATGTATTCGAGCCCGAACTTGAGCAGCACCTCGAACTGCTCGCGCGAGTCGATGCGGATGGTCTGCGTATCTTCGCTGGTCATGTCGCGCAGCACACGCTGCAGCAGGCTCAGGTCCTGGTGCAGCAGCGACATGGGCGGCATCTTGCTCGATGCATCCCGGATGCGCGACCAGGTCTTGCGCAGATAGGCAATGTCTTCGGCCAGTTCGGCATCGGACGAGTCTTCGCCGTTGGTGCGCAGAATGAAGCCGCCTGTGTTGGCAGGCACCACGCCGCCGCTGTCGGCCGCCGCTGCGGCCTCGATCAGCGCCAGCATACGGGTGCGCAACGATTCGCGCTGGTCCGAAGGAATTTTTTGCGAAACGCCGATGTGGTTGTCCTGCGGCAAGAACACCAGCAGCCGGCCCGCAATGCTGATTTGCGTCGACAACCGCGCGCCCTTGGTACCGATCGGATCCTTGATGACCTGCACCAGCAGCGACTGGCCTTCGAACACCTGTTTTTCGATGGGCACCATCGGCCCGCCGTTGCGATGGTCGCGGTCGGGCGCAGGTGTGCTCGGCCGCGAGCCCGGCGTGAACGGCGCCACGATGTCGGCCACATGCAGGAAGGCCGTGCGCTCCAGGCCGATGTCGATGAAGGCCGACTGCATGCCCGGCAGCACGCGCGAGACCTTGCCCAGGTAGATGTTGCCGACCAGCCCGCGCTCCAGCGTGCGTTCGACGTGCAGCTCTTGCACCGCGCCGTGCTCGACCAGCGCCACACGGGTCTCCTGCGGGGACCAGTTGATCAGGATGTCTTGCATGGAATTCTCAGGTATTGAAACCGGCGCTGCGAAGAAGCTGCGCGGTCTCGAACATCGGGAGTCCCATGATGCCCGAATAGGACCCGCTGATGTGCTCGATGAACGCAGCCGCCGCGCCTTGGATCGCATAGGCGCCGGCTTTGCCGAGCGGCTCGCCGCTCGCGGCATAGCGCGCGATCTGCTTTTTGGTGATGGTTGCGAAGCGCACGCGCGACACGCTGAGCGCCGCATGGCGACGGCGGCCATGCTGCAGCGCCACGGCCGTCAACACGCGGTGCGTGGCGCCGGACAACAGTGCGAGCATGCGCTCGGCATCGCGCGCGTCTTCGGGCTTGCCGAGGATGGTGCGGCCGAGGGCCACGGTGGTGTCGGCGCAGAGCACCGGCGCATCGGCGAGCCCGAGGCGCTTGCGCCGCGCGACGGCCGCATCGAGCTTGAGCACGGTGACGCGCTGCACATAGGCGGTGGGCGATTCGTTGGGCAGCACCGCTTCGAGCGATTCGGCGTCTTCGTCGGGGCCGGCCAGCAGCAGCTCATGGCGAACGCCGAATTGGCCGAGCAGTTGCGCGCGGCGCGGGCTCTGGGACGCCAAGTAGATAAATTCAGGCAAGTTCAAGGCTCCGTGAGGTTCCAGACCAGTCCATGCGGCAACACCTCGGGTCCGAACAGAAAATGAAGAACGCGCCGGCGGGAAGGAACACGGGCGCGCGAAGAGGCGTGCAGCAGCAACGGCCGCATGGCGAAGGCATCGCCCTGCGCGGCGGGACAGGTCACCTCGGCGCGCGCGCTGCGCATCGCCTGTGCTGCCGGGCCGTCCAGCCGGCCGGCGCGATGGCTGCCCGGCACCACCCGCAGCGGGCCGGCATCGACGCCGCAATCGTCCAGGTGCACACGCACGGCGAGCAGCGACTCCAGCACGTCCACCGGCGGCTGTACATACGGCTCGCCTTCCTTGATGGCAATGGGCAACGCGGGGTCAGGCGGACTCGCGGAAGCAGGAATCGACGTGTCCTGATGCAGCGCGACCAGCCAGTTCCTGTCGGCCGTCTTGTCGAACAGAGTGCACTGCACGGCTGTGGCGTTGTCACCGAGCAGGCCGATTGCGACCAACTGCGTCTTGAGCTGCACCGCCATGTCGCGGCAGTCCGGTTGCGTCAGCAGATTGCGGCTGCCAACCGCGCTTTGCAGCCACGGCTGCAGCGACTCCGCGATTTCGTTCATGTGCCCGGCCGGCAGCAGTGCAGGCAGAAGC
Source organism: Variovorax paradoxus (assembly GCF_040544635.1). GTDB lineage: Bacteria > Pseudomonadota > Gammaproteobacteria > Burkholderiales > Burkholderiaceae_C > Variovorax > Variovorax paradoxus_R. Next base: position 220,384 of record NZ_JBEPKJ010000002.1, on the reverse strand, counting down.
GCGTAGCCCGCCTCATCGAGCAAGGCGACCGGCCCGTTCATTCCCGGTGGTACGGATGGCCCGCGTTGACCGACCAGGCCCGGTACAGCTGCTCCACGAGCAGCACGCGCGCCATGGCGTGCGGCAGGGTCAGGTCGGACAAGCGGATGCGTTCGTGCGCCGCGGCCTTGAAGGCCGGATCGAGCCCATCAGGGCCGCCGATGACGAGCGCCACGTCGTCGCCCTCGCCTTGCCAGGTTTGCAGGCGTGCGGCCAGTGCCTTGGTGGTGAGTGCGGTGCCGCGCTCGTCGAGCACCACGATGCGCATGCCTCTTGCAATGGCGCCCTCGATGCGCTCGCGTTCGGCGGCGTAAAGCGTTTCGAGCGACTTGGAGCCGCGGGGTTCGGTCTTGACCGCCCGCAGTTCGAGCTTGAGTTCGGGCGGGAAGCGCTTGGCGTAGTCGTCCCAGGCAGTCTGCGCCCAGTCGGGCATGCGCTGCCCGACGGCGACCACCAGGAGCTTCATGCGCGGCGGGCTGGCGCCTTCTTGGCAGGCGCCTTCTTTGCCGCGGGCTTCTTTGCGGCGGGCTTGCCGACGACCTTGACCGGCACGCGCGCGGTCGTGGTCTTCCTGGCGGGCGCCTTCTTGGCGGCGGTTTTCTTCGCCGGGCTCCGGCTGGCCTTTTCGGCCTTGGCTTCCTGCTCGGCCGCGCGAATGGCGGTCTTGGCCGCGCTTGCACGGCGCAGGTTGGGCATCTTGGCCGCAACGGGCTTCTTCTCTTCGCTCACCTTGGCGGCGGTTGCAAGGGCCGGCTTGGTGCCGCCGAGCTTGGCGCGCACCGGCTTGTCGCCCCAGATCTCTTCGAGGTGGTAGTACTGGCGGATGGCGGGCTGCATGATGTGCGCCACGGCCGCGCCGCAGTCCACGATGATCCACTCGCCGTTGTCCTCGCCCTCGATGCGCGGCTTGCCGAAACCGGCTTCGCGCACTGCATCGCGAACGCTGGCGGCCAGCGCCTTGGTCTGGCGGTTCGAGGTGCCCGACGCAACGATCACGCGCTCGAACAGCGGCGAAAGATGCTCTGTGTCGAAAACCTGAATGTCCTGCGCCTTGACGTCTTCGAGTCCATCGATGATGGCTCGCTGGAGTTTCTGGGTGTCTTTCTTGGCGGCGGCTTCAGTGGTCATCAGGCAGAGCGGTAAAGGTGGTGTTGGTCAATATAGCGTGCAACGGCGGACGGAACCAGCGAGGAAATGTCCTCGCCAAGCGCCGCGCGCCGCCGGATATCGGTAGCGCTGGTGTCCATGGCCGGCAATTCGAGCGCTTCGAAACGTGCGCCAGCCGGGAGGCCGGGCAGCATTTTCGGATCAAAACGAGCAGTGTCGCCCGTCGATAATGCGCGATACGCTACAGAAACGATAGCAATGCCGAGTATAGCCTGCCAGCCGTGCCATGTCGGCAACGCGGTGGCCTGGTCGGCGCCCATGATCAAAACGAGCTGTGCTCCGGGTTGCTCCCGCTGCAATTCATGCAGGGTGTCGAGCGTGTAGGTGGGGCCGTCGCGCAACACTTCGCGGCTGTCGACCACCACGGTGCCCGCAAGGCCTGAAAAAGCCAGCCGCGTCATCGCCAGGCGGTCTTGCGCCGGCGTCAACGCGCGGCTCTTGTGCCAGGCCTGCCCGGTCGGGATGACGTGCAGTTCGGAAAGGCCGAGCTGCGAGAGCGCCGCCTCGGCCAGTGCGAGATGGGCGTTGTGCGGCGGATCGAATGCGCCGCCGAAAACGCCGATGCGCGGCGCGCCGGAGGGGCTCACAACCAGTCGCGCCGCACGATGAAGTCGCTGTACAGCGCGGCTTCGGGGCTGCCCGGTTCGGGTTGCTGGCGATAGGCCCAGCTCGCAAGCGGCGGCATCGACAGCAAGATCGATTCGGTGCGCCCGCCCGACTGCAACCCGAAGTGCGTGCCGCGGTCCCACACGAGATTGAACTCCACGTAGCGCCCGCGCCGATAGAGCTGGAACGCCCGCTCGCGCTCGCCCCACGGCATGCCGCGGCGCCGCTCGACGATCGGCAGGTAGGCCGGCAAGAAGCCATTGCCCACGGAACGCAACATGGCAAAGCCGTTTTCGAAACCGCCCTCGGCGAAGTCGTCGAAAAAGATGCCGCCGATGCCGCGCTGCTCGTTGCGGTGCTTCAGAAAGAAATACTCGTCGCACCAAGTCTTGAAGCGCGGGTATTTGTCGTCGCCGAAGCCGGCGAGCGAGTCGCGGCACGCGGTGTGGAAATGCACCGCGTCTTCCTCGAAGCCGTAGCAAGGCGTCAAGTCCATGCCGCCGCCGAACCAGCACACCGGGTCCTTGCCCTCGGGCAAGGCGGCCAGCATGCGCACGTTCATGTGAACGATTGGCACGTAGGGGTTGCGCGGGTGGAACACCAGCGAAACGCCCATGGCCTCGAAAGGCGCGCCCGCGAGTTCGGGCCGGTTCTGCGTGGCCGAAGGCGGCAGCTTGGGCCCGCGCACTTGCGAGAAACCGCAGCCCGCGCGCTCGAACAGTTCTCCTCCTTCCAGAATGCAGGTGAGGCCGTTGCCCTGCAGGCTTTCTCCGGGTTCCTTTTGCCAGGCGTCGCGCGTGCAGGTGCCACCGTCGGCGGCCTCGACCGCCGCGACGATGTCCTGCTGCAGCTTGCGCAGGTAGTCGCCGACTGCTGCCGGATTGGTCTGCTGCATCAAGCCTGCGGGTTGCTGCGCGCGTGGATCGCGCGGTACCCGATGTCGCGGCGGTATTGCGCGCCGTCGAAGTTGATGCGCGCGGCGACTTCGTAGGCCCGCTGCTGAGCGAGCTTCACGCTGTCCGCCAGCACGGTCACGCAGAGCACGCGGCCGCCGCTGGTCTTGAGTTCCCCGTCCTGCTGCGTGGTGCCGGCATGGAACACCACGGCATCAGGAGTCTCCGCCGGAATGCCTGTGATGCGGTCGCCCTTGCGCGGCGAAAGCGGATAGCCGTGCGCCGCCATCACCACGCCAAGCGCCACGCGCCGGTCCCACTGCAGCTCGACCTGGTCGAGCGTGCCGTCGGTGGCGTGCCAGAACACCTCGAACAGATCGGACTTGAGCCGCATCATGATCGGCTGGGTCTCGGGGTCGCCCATGCGGCAGTTGAACTCGAGCGTCTTGGGGTGGCCCGACGGGTCGATCATGAGACCGGCGTAAAGAAAGCCGGTGTACGGAATGCCGTCTTTTTCCATGCCGCGAATCGTCGGCAGGATGATTTCGCGCATGGCACGCGCGTGCACCTCGGCCGTGACCACCGGCGCGGGCGAATACGCACCCATGCCGCCGGTGTTGGGGCCTTCGTCGTTGTCGAGCAGGCGCTTGTGGTCCTGGCTGGTGGCCAGTGCGGTCACGTTCTTGCCGTCGCACAGCACGATGAAGCTGGCTTCTTCGCCCTGCAGGAACTCTTCGATGACGACGCGCGCGCCGCCGTCGTTGTGCGACACGCCGAACTTGTTGTCGACCAGCATGAAGTCGACGGCCTCGTGCGCCTCTTGCGCGGTCATGGCCACCACCACGCCCTTGCCGGCAGCCAGGCCGTCGGCCTTGACGACGATCGGTGCGCCCTTGGCATCGATGTAGGCATGGGCCGCGGCCGCGTCGGTGAAGGCCTCGTATTCGGCGGTCGGAATCTTGTGGCGCTTCATGAACGCCTTGGAAAACGCCTTGGAGCTCTCGAGCTGCGCAGCGGCCTGCGTGGGGCCGAAGATGCGCAAGCCATGGGTGCGGAATTCATCCACCACGCCGGCCGCCAGCGGCGCCTCGGGGCCGACCACCGTGAGCGCGATCTTTTCCTTCATGGCCCACTCGCGCAGCGCGGCGGGCTCGGTGATATCGATGCACTCGTAGCGCCCGTCGCTCACCGTGCCGCCGTTGCCCGGCGCCACGTACACGCGGCTGACCCGATTGGCCTGCGCCAGCCGCCACGCCAAAGCGTGCTCGCGGCCCCCTCCTCCAATTACCAGTACCTTCATTCGCAGGCCTTCATTCGCTGTGTGTCATTCATTCGGAAAGCGCCGCGTTGTGATAGACCTCCTGGACATCGTCCAGGTCTTCGAGCACATCGAGCAGCTTTTGCATCTTGGCCGCGTCTTCGCCGGTAATCTCGACGGTGTTTTCGGGCCGCATGGTGACTTCGGCCACCTCGGGCTTCAGGCCGGCGGCTTCGAGCGCATTCTTCACGGCTTCAAAGTCGCCGACAGCGGTCAGCACTTCGATGGCGCCGTCGTCGTCGGTCACCACGTCTTCGGCACCGGCCTCGAGCGCAAGTTCCATCACCTTGTCTTCGTCGGTGCCCGGCGCGAAGATGATCTGGCCGCAGTGCTTGAACTGGAAAGCAACCGAGCCTTCGGTGCCCATGTTGCCGCCATGCTTGGAAAAGGCGTGGCGCACTTCGGCCACGGTGCGCACGCGGTTGTCGGTCATGGTGTCGACAATGATCGCGGCGCCGCCAATTCCGTACCCCTCGTAACGAATTTCTTCGTAATTCACGCCTTCGAGGTTGCCGGTGGCCTTGTCGATGTTGCGCTTGACGGTGTCGATCGGCAGGTTGACGGCCTTGGCTTTTTCCACCGCCAGCCGCAACCGAGGGTTAGCACTTAGATCGCCGCCGCCAGTGCGGGCGGCCACTGTGATTTCGCGAATGGCGCGCGTCCAGAGCTTGCCGCGCTTCTCGTCCTGGCGGCCCTTCCGGTGCTGAATATTTGCCCATTTGCTATGTCCGGCCATGGCTTTCTATCTCGCAGTCTTGTGTTTTCAAAGCAGGCTCCGAGTTTACTGTCCGGCGCACACAACGACCCGGGCACCGGCGCCAAAGCGGCCAGGTCTTTTGGTGATAATCCTTCGATGACGCCATCGCCTTCTGACTGCTCCGGTAATCCGGCAATCCTCCCGCCGCACACCCCATTGCCGCTGTACTACAAGAACGAGGCAGAGCACCAGGCGTTCCTGCGCCGCATCTTCGACAGCACCGCCGCCGACTACGACCGCATCGAAAGCGTGCTCGCCTTCGGCACCGGCCCGTCGTACCGGCGGGCCGCACTGACGCAGGCGGGGCTCGTTGCGGGCGCGCAGGTGCTCGATGTCGGCATTGGCACCGGGCTGGTCGCACGCGAGGCGCTCAAGATCATCGGCCCGACGGGCCAACTGGTGGGCGTCGACCCCAGCGTAGGGATGATGGAACAAATCAACCTGCCGGGCGTGGAACTGGTTCCGGGCGTGGCGGAATCCCTGCCCCGGCCCGACGCCAGCTGCGACTTCGTGAGCATGGGCTATGCCATGCGCCACATCAGCGACGTAGCGGCCGCATTCAGCGAGTTCCACCGCGTGCTGCGCCCCGGGGGCCGCCTGGTGGTGCTCGAAATCACCAAGCCGAATGGCCGCATCGCCACCGCACTGCTCAAGGGCTACATGCGCGCCGTGGTGCCGCTGATTGCCCGCGTGGTCGGGCGCCGCACCAACACCTCGGAGCTGTGGCGCTATTACTGGGACACCATCGAGGCCTGCATTCCGCCCGAGCGTGTGCTGGAAGCGCTGCGCGCCGCCGGCTTCACCGAAGTGCGCCGGCACGCGAGCCTCGGCGTTTTTTCCGAATACATGGCCCGCAAGCCAGAAAACACCGTCGAGGCCGGTTGACCGTGCGAGTTCAGGGCGAAATTTCTCATCTGCGCGTCGAGCGCCTTTCACTGTCCGACAGCCTTGCGCTGGCCGCAAACGGCATCGCACCTTTTGCGGCGCTCGGCTACGGCACGCCGCACGAACTGGCGTGGATGCCGACCGTCAACGCGCGCGTGCTTTCCGGACAAGGCGCCATGGCCGACGTGTGGCACGTGAACGGTGGGCATGTTCAATCGGGCACCACCGGCATCGCCCGCTGGCGCAGCAACGGCCACTGGCTGCTCGGTGCCATCGACATCGACGAATCCACCGAGAAACACAACCTCGCCGAAATTGCGCACCGCGCCTACGGCGACCTCTTCAAGACGCTCGACCAGGCCGCAACGCCGCACCTGCTGCGCATCTGGAACTACCTGCCTCAGATCAATGCCGACGGCGGCGGGCTGGAGCGCTACCGGCAGTTCAACCTCGGGCGCCAGGAAGCCTTTTTCGAAGCCGGCCGCGCCGCCTTCGAAGGCGCCCCCGCGGCGTGTGCGCTTGGCATTCACCAGGGCGCACTGTCGATCCGCTTCCTGGCCGGGCAAACGGCCCCCGTGCCGGTAGAAAATCCGCGCCAGGTTTCGGCCTATCGGTATCCGGAAACTTATGGCCCGCGCTCGCCCACCTTTTCGCGCGCCGCGCTGGCCGACATCGGCAACGGCGACGTGGCGCTTTTTATTTCGGGCACCGCGAGCATCGTGGGCCACGAAACCGTTCATCGGGGAGATGTGCTGGAGCAGACGCGCGAAACGCTGCGCAACCTCGAAGCGGTGATCGCGGCGGCCAACAGCCAGGTCACGGCAACGTTCTCGCTCGCCATGCTCGACTGCGTGGTCTACGTACGCCATCCGGCCGACACCGATGCAGTGCGCGGCGTGCTCGAGAACGCGCTCGGCGCCGATGCGCCGATGATTCGCCATGCGGTCTACCTGGAGGCGGACATCTGCCGCAGCGACCTGCTGGTCGAGATCGAAGCCCATGCCGTCGCCCCGGGTCGCCTGCGGGCCTGACCCGTTGTTGCGATTCGATCGGACCGGTGAGATGTCGATGATCCGCGTGCTGCGCATTCTCACGGCCATTCCGCTCGCGTTGATGCTCTACGCGCTGCTGCTCTTCCTGGGCCTGATTTCGCTGGCCTGGAATTTCGTCGCCATGCTGCTTTATCCGGTGATGCCGGAGGCGCCCGCCCGCAAGCTGGGCCGCCTGACCATCGCCTTTGCCTACCGCATGTTCTGGGGCTTGGCCTCCGTGACCGGAATGATGCGCATCGACGCCAGCTGCCTCGACCCGATGCGCACCGAGCCCGGCGTGATCTTCATCGCCAACCACCCGACCATGCTCGACGCGCTGCTGCTGGTGGCGCGGCTGCCACGCAGCGCCTGCATCATGAAGGCCGACCTGCTGCACAACATCTTTCTCGGCGCGGGTGCGCGCCTTGCGCGCTACATCAGCAACGAATCGGCACGCACCATGGTGCGCCTGGCCGTGGCCGACCTGCGCAACGGCGGGCAGCTGGTCATTTTTCCGGAAGGCACGCGCACGGTAACGCCGCCGCTCAATCCGTTCGGCCACGGCGTGACGCTGATTGCCAAGCTCGCACAGGCACCGATCCAGACCGTGTTCATCGAAACCGATTCGCCGTATCTCAGCAAGGGTTGGCCGCTGTGGCGCGTGCCGCCGCTGCCCGTCGTCTTCAAGCTGCGGCTGGGCGAGCGGTTTGCGCCCTTGCAGGACAGCCACGTGCTGCAATCGGAGCTGGAACAATACTTTCGCCAAAACATGGAACAGCGCGCCAACGACGCGTCCCCCGCATGCCAGACGCCTCGCGCACACACCTTGTCCTGATTCCCAGCTACAACACGGGCGAACGCCTTTTCTCGACGGTCGAAGCGGCGCGCGCGCAGTGGAATCCGGTTTGGGTGGTGGTGGACGGCAGCACCGACGGCACGGGTGAACGCCTGCAGCAAATGGCCGCCAGCGACCCGGGCCTGCGCGTTTGGCTGCTGCCGCACAACCAGGGCAAGGGCGCGGCCGTGCTGCACGGCCTGCGCGCGGCACGCGAGGCCGGCTTCACGCACGCGCTCACCATGGATTCCGACGGCCAGCACCCGGCCGACCTGATTCCCTCTTTCATGACCGCATCGCAGGCGCGGCCCGAAACCATGGTGCTCGGGCGCCCGGTGTTCGATGCCTCCGCCCCGCTGCTGCGCGTGCGCGGAAGGCGCGTGTCCAACGGCTGGACCCAACTCGAAACCCTGTTCGCCGGCGTGGGCGATTCGCTCTACGGATTTCGCGTGTACCCGGTGGCCGACCTGATCGCCGTGATGGCACGCCAGCCGTGGATGCGGCGCTTCGACTTCGACACCGAGGCCGTCGTGCGGCTGGCCTGGCGCGGCGTCAAGCCCGTGAACATCGACGCGCCGGTGAAGTACCTGACGGCCGAGGAAGGCGGGGTTTCACACTTTCGCTATGGGCGCGACAACGTGCTGCTGACGTGGATGCACGCACGGCTGATGGTCGAATTCGTCTTGCGCCTGCCCGCGCTGCTGTGGCGCAAGGCGCGGCGGCTGCCGCCTTTTCAACCCTGACCCAGACGGGCGGCGGCTAGATCATTCCGCCGTTGATCGAAATCACCTGCCCCGTGATGTAGGCCGCCTCGTCGCTGGCCAGGAACGAGGCCAGCGCCGCCACTTCCTGCGGCGTTCCGGCGCGTTTCATCGGGACCATCTGGTTGACCATGGCCGGGTCGAAGGCCGCATCGGCCATCGGCGAGGCGATGATGCCCGGCGCAATGGCGTTGACCGTGACGCCGCGCGACGCCACTTCGAGCGAAAGCGCCTTGGTCGCGCTGTTGAGCGCGCCCTTCGCGGCGGCATAGTTGACCTGCCCGCGGTTGCCGGTCAGCGCCGAGACGGACGAGATATTGAGCACGCGCCCCCAGCGCGTGCGCATCATCGGCAGCAGCAGCGGCTGCGTCACGCGGAAGAATCCGTTGAGCGAGACATCGATGACCTTGTGCCACTGCTCGGCGCGCATGCCGGGCAGCACCGCGTCGTCGTGCACGCCGGCGTTGTTGACGATGATCTGGACCGGCCCGCCTTCGAGCATGCGTTCGCACGCCACGCGGCAGGCTTCGTCGCTTCGCAGATCGAACACGTGGCACTCGGCCTTGCCGCCCGCGGCCGCAATCGTGGCTGCCAGCTGCTCCACCGCTTCGGGGCGCGAATTGGCGTGCAGCAGCACCGTGGCGCCGTCGCGCGCCAGGCGCTCGGCCATGGCGGCGCCCAATGCGCCGCTGGCGCCGGTGATCAGTGCGCGTTTTCCTTCAAGGCTCATGCGGTGGTCGCTCCGGTTGCAAGCGGTGTGTTCAGCACCACCACGGCGCGGCCTTCGGCCAGCATGAGGCCATCGCTGTCCTTCACCGCGAATTCATAAAGGATCTGGTTCGTATCGCCCGAGAGGCGCCGCGCCTGCACCTGCAGTGCGCCGGCAACGTCGTCGAGCCGCGCGACCGAAAATCGCACATTGCGCGCACTCGCCAGAAAGCCAGCCGACGGCGTGCTTCCCTCGGCGGCCAGCAGGCCGCCGTGCAGCGCCATGGCCTGCGCGGCGTATTCGATGGCGTTGGGCGCGAGCAGACCGCCCGCGGTGCGCAGCGGATTGTCCGGTTGCGCATGGGTGCGGGTGCTGCAATGGATGGACTCGGCGTCCCAGCGCTCGAGGCGGTCGAGCAGGCACATGCTGCCGCTGTGCGGAATGCGCTGCGCAATGCCCGCACGGTCGAGCGTTTGGGGGGCCGTTGTCATGCAGAGGGCTCCAGGTCGGCCACCAGCAGCACGTTGGCAAAGGGCGTGCCTTCGCTCATGGGGATGCTCTGCACGCTGAAACCCAGCCGCTGCAGCACGGCGATCCAATCGGCCAGCGGACGGCCCCAGGTGGGCGACACCTTGTGGCCGCGGATGCGCGTCACGGTGCGGTCGACCCACTGGCTGATGGCGAAGCCGCGCTTGCTCGAAGCATCGCCCACGCGCAGCAGCAGCCGTGCATCCACATTGCCGCCGCGCTGCAATGCATCGCGCACGCGCTGCAGAACGCCGTCTTGCGCCTCGATGTTCACGTAATGCAGCACGTCGAGAATCACGACCAGGTCGCAGTCCGGCAACGGCGCCGAGCACATGTCGGCACAGACCAGCTTCGGTGCCGGTTGCAGATGGCCGATGGAAGCCTCGGCACGCGCCACGTCCTTGGGCATCAGCTCGATGCCCGTGTAATCGGCCGCCGCCGGCGTGGACTTCCACGAAGACGGCCAGCGGCCTTGTGCCTGCATCTGGCTCATCGATGCGAGCAGGCTCGCGAAGAGCCCCTGCCCGCAGCCGATGTCGACCACGCGGCGATGCTCCGGGCCGATCAGCCCGCGCTCGAGCAGCCCGCGAAACACGGGGTCGCGCCCCAGCTTGCCGCGCGCGAAATGCCAGGCGAAGCTGCCGCCCTTCTTGTAGGGAATGGTGGCGGCCTCATGCAGTTCGCGCCATGCGCTGTCGGTGGTGCCGGTCGAAGAAGGCAGCACCGCGCTCATGGCTTCAGGCCCTCGGGCAAAGTGACGGCGCTAAGGCCTTCGGCGCGCAGGCGTTCGAGCAGCAAGGGCAATACCTCCAACAACACGGGATTTCCTTCGGGGGTGCGCGCGGCGTTGCCGTCGTGCAGAAGCAGGATGTCGCGCGCCTGCAGGTTGCGGGCGAGGCGCGCCATGACCTTGGCGGGATCGCCTTCGCGCGTGTCGAAGCCGCGGCGCGTCCAGCTCACGAGCGAAAGGCCGAGCCGGTGCAGCACCGGCTCCAGGAACGGGTTGCGCAAGCCGGCCGGCGCACGGAAACAGGTCGGGCGCTGGCCCGTGGTTTCAGCAAGGATTTCCTGCGCCCGCGCAATCTCGCTCGCAAAGCCCCTGGGGCCGAGAAAAGAAAAATTGTGCCGATGCCGCGCGGTGTGGTTCTGGATGCTGTGGCCTCGCGCCACGATCTCGCGCGCGAGCGCCGGATGCGCAAGCACGCGCTCGGCAATGCAGAAAAAAGTGGCGCGCTGGCCATGCGCGTCCAGCAGGTCGAGCACGCGGGGCGTGACCTCGGGCTCGGGGCCATCGTCGATGGTGATGGCCACTTCGCGCCGCGCACCGGCCGCCTCGGGCAAGCGCGTGACGTTGGGCCCCAGAAGACTGCTGCGCGGCGTGAGCCCCGCACCGGTGATGAGCGCATGGTTCAGCACGACGGCACCGATGGCCCAGGGCATCGCCCCCGGCACCAGCGCGCCCGCGCCGATGGCGGCCACGTGCACGGCCGCGCTCACGCGAATGACCGGCGGCCAGGGCCAGGATTCGGACGGTGCGGCGGATGTGGAGGACATGGCTCGGGATTTTCCCATCAGCCGCGCGCGGGCGGCGGCGCCACCCGGCTGGCGAAGGCCGCCGAGAGCAGCAGCGCCAGCAAGGCTCCGGGCGCAACCACGCGGCCGATGGACGACAGCGCCGGAATATCCGAGATCGCGATCAGCCCGAAGGACACCACGGTGGTCAGGTTGGCCAGCATCAGCGAGGCCAGCGTGTCCTCGTCGGCCCGGCCGGACACGCGGAGCTGGTCGAAGAACAGCGCGTAGTTGGAGCCGACCGCGACGATCAGCAGCAGGCCGACCAGGTGCAGGATGCCCAACGGCACCTGGAGCACGGCCATGCCGCCGAGCGTGAGCACCACCGCGACCACCAGCGGCTGGCAAACCGCGAGCAGGCGTTTGCCCGAACGCAGGTAGATACCAAGCAGCACCACCACGGCCAACGCGCCGAGCAGCACCTGGACGAAGGCCTCGTGCAGGTAGCGTTGATAGAGCCCGGCGAGTTCGCGGCCCACGTCGACCACCTGCACTTCAGGCGCGCCGACGAGCGCCGCTTCGAGCCGCCCCGCATCGAACTTCGGGCCCGGATGCAGAACCACGAGCGTCGACCAGCCGCCGCCCGGGCGTTGGTACATGAGCGTGTTGACGAGCGAACCGAGCGGGCCGTCCTTCAGGTCGGCACGCCGCACGGGCGCCAGCTTGCGCGCGGCTTCGACTTCGGCCAGGAACGGTCCGAGACGCGTGGCGGGCAACGGCGATCCTTGCGTGGCCTCGGCCAGCCGGGTTCGCAGGGTCTCGACATCGGGCAGGCTGGCCAGCCGCGCGGCCTGGGTCGCCACGCTTGGCAGCACGCGCGTCACGGCTTCGAAACCGCCGAGCTCGCCCTTGTCGACCAGCGCCTCGAGCCGCGCGGTGGCCGCCTCGGTGTTGCGCAACGCGGCCTCTTCGTCGGCGCCGTAGACCACCACGAGCGTGCTGCCGTCGCCCGTGCCGATGTCGGCGCGCAGCATTTCATCGAGCTGCTGGGCCGACTTGGGCACCGGGCTCATCGCGCCAAGGTCGGCGCGCCAGAGATGCCCGCCCTGCCAGATGACCAGCGCCAGCGCGGCCACGCCAAGCCCGGCCAGAACCCAGCGCAGTCGCGGCAGGCCGCGAACCAGCAGGCCGGCGCCGCGCGCCATGTACTTGCGCATGCCCATGCCGGTGGCACCGTCGGGCGCGAGCATGGGCAGCGCATAGCGCGTGGCAAGCGCAGCCGCCACGAGCCCCGCAATCGAGAAAACACCCAGTTGCGCCAGGCCCGGAAATCCCGAGAACACCAGCGCGGCAAAACCGCACACCGAAGTCAGCAGCCCGAGCCGCACGGTGGGCCAATGCACGTCGCGCCAGCGCGCCCAGCCGGTGCCGGCCACGGCGGCGCCCCGCGCCTGAATGAGGTAGTAGATGGCGTAGTCGACCGTTTCGCCGATCAGCGTGCTGCCGAAGCCCAGTGTCATGCCATGCACCGAGCCGAACACCACGCTCACCGCGGCGGTACCGATGACCACGCCCGTAGCCACGGGAAGAAAAGCGATGACCAGCGCGCGCGGCGACGCAAAGGCCAGCAGCAGCAGGCCGCCCATCACGATGCCGCCCACGATCGCGAGGTGAATGGCTTCGGTCTTGATCTTGTCGCGGCTCAGCACCGAGAACACGGGCGGGCCGCTGAGCAGCAGCTTCGGCCTGGCCTCGCCCATGCCGCGCGTTGCGGCGTCGAAGGCTGCGTGCACGCTCGCGATGGTCGCGGCCTGAGCATCGAGATCGCTGCCCGCGGCACGCGTGGTGGCAATCATGAGCGCGCGCGGCGCGTTGCGCGACATCCACACGCCGCCCTCGGTACGCGGCGCGCTTGCCGGCGCCAGGTCCACGGCAATGCGTTGCGTCTCTCCGGTGGGGTCGCGGTCGAGCAAGGGCTTGATCACGTTGCCGGCCGGCGTACCCAGCATCGACAGCGTTTCGTTGATTGCGTCGCGCAAACCGTCGACGGTGAACTGCTCGGGTTTGACGCCGGGCGAGAGCTGGTAGCGGTGCTCGAAGACCCAGGTGCCGGCTTCGGTCCAGTCGCCGGTGTCGCCGTTCTGGATCAGGTCGAACAGCCGGCTTTCGCGCATGGCCTTGGCCACCGCGCGGGACACCTCGGCGCGCTGCTCCGCGCTGGCGCCGCCCTCGATGCCGAGCAGCAGCGTGCGCGAGGCGACACCGCTTTGCAGCTGCTCGATGAGCACCTGCTGCCGTACATCGGGGCTCTTGGGCAGGAAAGCCGAGAGGTCCGCGCTGAACTGCGTGCGCGCGATCTGCAACCCGCCGCCGAGCAGGACCAGAGCCCACACCAGCAGCACCAATGCGCGGCGCTGCCAGCTCGGCGGCCCTCCCCCGGTCTCGCGTGCGATCACGGCGTGGTGCGCCCGGCAGCGCCTGCTGGCGCAGTGGGTGCGTTGGACGCAGCGCCCGGCCGCTCGGGCGTGATGTTCATCACCGAGCGGTCGCCACCGACGAATTCCATTTCAAGGCCCAGCACTTCGCTGGCGCGGCCGGTGATGCGGATGCTGCGCATCTGCGCCGCAAGGCGGCTGTCGATGGGCGTAAGGTCGAGCGTCCAGTTGCCGGCCGAACCGCCCACGGTGCTGCGGAAATAGCGCTGCAACGTGGTGCCGTCGCCTGTCAGCGTGCCGCGCATGGCTTCGACCAGGCCGAGCAGCTCGGGCATGCTGTCGAGCGTGAGCGTGCGGTTGCGGCCGCCGCGCGACAGCGTCAGCGTGTTGCCCTCGACCGCCATGGTTTCCACGCGCGGCGACAAGGTGCGCCGCACCAGCTTGTCGGGCGCTTCGAAGCTCAGCGTGCCGCGGGCATCGAGCGGGCCTTCCAGCCCGTGCACGAAGCGCTGCTCGGTGAAACGGGCCTCGCCGCTCTTTTGCTTCGAGAGCAGCCCCATCAGCTCGGGCAGGTCGAAAGCCCACGCCGGCGCGGCGCAGCAGGCCAATGCCAGCAGCAGGCTCCTGCAAAGCCAGTCAAACCGAATCTTCGAGCCAGAAATCATGAAAATTGAACCAGTTGTAGGGGTAGGCGCGGCACAGCGCTTCGAGGTGCGAAACGTAGGCTTCGACTGCCGTGCGGATGCGGCGTTCCCGCTCGGCGGGGTCGGACGGCCGCTCGCTGAAATCGGCCAGCAGGTCGAACTGAACATCGTAGCGCGCGCCGCCGCCGTAGAGGCCGGCCATGAAGAACACCTTGCGCCGCAACAGCGCTGCAAGGCGAAACGGGCCGTCGTTGAAGCTCGCCGGCTGGCCCAGGAATGGCAGCACGATGTTGTTGCCGCGCTGCTGCGCGGGCTGGTCCTCGCTGCCCGGCAAGGTGCGGTCGACGAGCATGCCGCCGAGTCCGCCGTTGTCGAGCCAGTCGCGCAGCGCGAGCATCGAATGCGGCCGGCCCAGCGCGATCACGTGAGGCCGCAGTTCGGGCAGGCTGATGGCATTGAGAATGGCCGTGATGCGCTGTGCGTTGTCGGGGTACATCAGCATCGCCAGGCGCAACTCATGCTTGTGCTGGCTCTTGTGCTTGCAGGCGCCCATCGCCTCGAAGCTGCCGACGTGCGCGCCCAGCAGAAAGGCGCCGCGCCCCTTCAGCGCCTCGGCTTCCAGCGGAAGGTTGCCCTCGACCTTCACGTCGAACAGGTCCATGCGTCCGCGCAGGAAGTACACCCGGTCGAGCACCGTCGAGGCAAAGGCGTGCAGCAGGCGATAGCCGTCTGTCCACCCTGCGCGCGGGCCGATGGCCCTGAACAGATAGCGCTTGATGTGGCGGCGCTGCGCGGGCGCGAACAACAGAAAGTAGAGGCTGATCGGCGGCAGCAGCAGCCGCGTGACGTGGCGCCCGCAGACCAGCGCCATCAGGCAGATGAAGCGCAGCGCCAGCATGTTGCTGCGCTCCGGCGCGTGCGCCCAGTCGCCACGCTGGCCTGTCTGCGCCGCCTCTTTCACGGCGTGCGTCTCGACGTCGGTGTGCTTCATCACGCCGACTCTTGCACCGCGGTCCAGCGGCCGGTGACAGCCACCACGCCGTCGCAGCGCACGTCGAAACGCACGCCGCGCGCAGCGCCGGGCTCGGGTTGCAGTTCGATGGAAAGCATGCTTCCCGGACGCACAGGGGCGAGAAACTTGGCCGCCGCGAGCGTGGGATGGGCGCCCAGGCGGGCAACCAGCGCCGGCACGCGCTGCACGGCCTCCATGACCTCGGCCAGTATCAGCGCCCCCGGCAGCAGCGGCTGACCGGGAAAGTGGCCCGCAAACGCCGGATGATCGATGGGCACCGCATGCGCCATTTGCACCGGGGTGTTGTCGCCCGCGAGCTGCGCGAGCGCGAATTCGCGCAACGCCCGCACCGTGAGCTTGCCGGTCCCTTCGCGCGGAAAAGCCTTCACTTGCACCACGCGGCGCGGAACGAACACCGACTCCAGCCGCTGCCGCAACGCGGCGATGATTTCGCCGGACGAGAGTGTGGGCGCCACCACAAAGGCCACCGGGCGCACCACGCCGTCGGCCACTTCGTCGGGGAGCCAGAACGCGCCGTCTTCAACGCCCGCAATGCTGTTGAGGTGATAGTTCAGGTGCGCGAGCGAACTGCGCCGGCCCGCCACGTGAATCAGGTCGTTGGCGCGGCCGAACAGCCTGAAGCGGCGCGCATCGAGCAGTTCGAGCACGTCGGCCATAGGCGTGGGCTCGGGCAGGAAGTCGCCGCTGAAAACAAAGCGCTCGGGTCCGTCGCCCTCGCCCGCCTCGGCATGCACGCGAATGTTGCCGAAGTTTTCCCAGACCTCGCTCTGCGTGGTGCGGCGGGTGGCGACCTGGCCGGACTCGGTGCTGCCGTAGATTTCGATCAGCACGCCGCCCAACGCCTGTTCGGCCTGTGCCGCCAGTTGCGGCGACAGGGGTGCGGTGGCGGAAAGAATCAGGTCGACCGGCGGCAGCTCGATGCCCGAGAGCAGCAGTGTCTTCAGGTGGAAAGGCGTGGTGACCAGCGCGCGCGGGCGCGGCACCGAGGCCAGCGTTTTCACGACGTCGGCCGGAAAGAACGGCCGCCCGCTTTCGAATGCGGCACCGCCCAGCATGGCCAGCAGCACCGACGATTCCAGGCCGTAGCTGTGCTGCACCGGCACGGTCGCGACCAGCGTCAGGCCGGCAAGCGACGGCCGCCCGAGCAGGCTGGAGAGCCGCTCCACCGCCACCGCGACGTCGCCGACCAGCGTTTCCCATCGCTTGGCGTGCGGTTGGGGCACGCCGGTCGAGCCGGAGGTCAGCAGGCTCACGGCGTGCATGCCGCCATCGACGGCCGGTACCTCGAGGCCGTCGCCGCCTTCGAGGCTGGAGCGGTCTTCGATCAGCACGCGCGGCATGCCCGGGGTGGCAAGGCCGGCGTCGTCCGTCAATGCAAAAAGACCGGCACCTCCGGCGTCGAGCAGGCGCGCGAGCGTGTCGGGCCGGGCGTCGGGCGGCAGCAGGCTCGCGTGGCCGCGCACCAGCGCAGCGGCCAGGCTGACCGCAAAGGCGTAGCGGTCGACGCAAAGATTGACGGCTTTGCCCTCTGCGGGCAGCACCGGCGCGAAGCGGGCCACGTCGGCCAGGAACTGGCGCGTGCTCACCGGCACGCCCGCGCGCCAGACCAGGGGCGCATCGAGGTCCCGGTTCGCAATCAGGGGCAGCAGGCGGGTATCTGCGCTCACGCGGGTGCCACCTGTTTCAACGGTTGCCGGTGCCGGGGTCGATGGTCGATGTGCCCTGGAAGGCGCGCACCGCATCGATGAGCCGCGTACGCTCGAATTCGGGATGCAGCCGGTAACGCACCAGGTGCTCGCCCACGAAAAGCAGGGTCACCGAGAGCGGTGTCAGCACGTTCGCGAGCAGCGACCAGGCCGAGAAAGGCAGGGTCAGGTACACCACGATCGACGACACCACCACCAGCGCGAAATACACGGTCCAGATGCGGGTGAGCTGCGTGGTGTAGGCCAGCATATGGCCCTTGAGCGGATGCACGCGCTGGGCAAACTGGGTGATCAGCGGCAGGCCGGGCCCGCGCAGCGAAGCGCCGAACCAGCCGCACAGCAAGCCGTTGAGGGCCACGTGCTGGAACACATAGAGCCGGTTTGTGTCGCCCGCCTCACCCAGGAAAACCAGGGCAAAGCCCGCGATGCCGAGCAGCATGGCCGCAACGAAACCCCAACGGCCGAGCTTGCTGGCGGCAAAACCCATGGCGGCCAGCCAGAGCGGGCCGAGCAAGACCACCACCGCCCACGGCTCGGTGGGGTGGAACAGCATCATCCAGTGAGAGAGGCCGGCATAGGTCACTCCCACCAGCAGCAGGAGCGCCAGTCGCCATCGAGACATGGATCAGGAGGCGCTGCGGTGCTGGGCGACGTGGGTCGCGAGCGTGCGCAGCGACTGGAAAATCTGTTGGTTGCGCTCGTCGTCCGAGCGCAACTGGAAGCCGTAGCGCCGGGACACTTCGAGTGCAACTTCGAGAATGTCGATCGAATCGAGGCCCAGGCCTTCGCCGTACAGCGGATCGGTCGGCACGATGTCTTCGGGGGCAACTTCCAGATTGAGCGCGTTCACCAGCAAGACGGCCAACTCTTTTTCAATCGGCGACTGTTCAGGTGAATCGCCAACGGCGGGAATGGGGGGCTGAGCAGTCGATGACAAAAAAAACCTCCTGAAACTTTTTCCGTAACTACCTCGGGGGCCGTGGATTATAGGAGCGCCGCTTGATTAGACTGCCCGCTTCGATACGACCCGGAGCCCTTTATGGCCGACCCCCTTCTGATTGCGCGCCATGACACCACCGAGTGCGCCCTGCTGCCGAGCCTGGCCAATCGCCACGGCCTGATCACCGGCGCCACCGGTACCGGCAAGACGGTCACCCTGCAGACCATCGCAGAAAAGCTCTCGAGCATCGGCGTTCCGGTGTTCATGGCCGACGTCAAGGGCGACCTGACCGGCATGAGCCAGAAAGGCACCATCGGCGACAAGATGGCCGCCATACTGAAGGAACGGGGCATCGAGCTGCCCGGATCGGCGGCCTGCCCCGTCACCCTGTGGGACGTGTTCGGCGAACAAGGCCATCCGGTACGGGCTACGGTTTCCGACATGGGCCCGCTGCTGCTGGGCCGCATGCTCGACGTGAACGAAACCCAGGCCGGCGTGCTGAACCTGGTGTTCAAGATTGCCGACGACAACGGCCTGCTGCTGCTCGACCTGAAAGACCTGCGCGCCATGCTGCAGTACGTGGGCGAGAACGGGAGCCAGTTCACTACCGAATACGGCAACATCAGCGCCGCCAGCGTGGGCGCCATCCAGCGCGGGCTGCTGCAGATCGAAACGCAGGGCGGCGACAAGTTCTTCGGCGAGCCGATGCTCAATATTGCCGACTTCATGCAAACCGTGGGCGGCAAGGGCGTGGTCAATATCCTGGCCGCCGACAAGCTCATGAACTCGCCGCGGCTGTACGCCACCTTTCTGCTCTGGATGCTGTCGGAGTTGTTCGAGCAATTGCCCGAAATCGGCGACCCCGACCAGCCCAAGCTGGCCTTTTTCTTCGACGAAGCCCACCTGCTCTTCAACGAGGCGCCCAAGGCGCTGGTCGAACGCATCGAACTCGTGGTGCGGCTGGTGCGCTCCAAGGGCGTGGGCGTTTATTTCGTGACGCAGAACCCGCTCGACATTCCGGATTCGGTGCTGGCCCAGTTGGGCAACCGCGTGCAGCATGCGCTGCGCGCCTTCACCCCGCGCGACCAGAAGGCCGTGAAAGCCACGGCCACCACCATGCGCCAGAAGCCGGGCCTGGACATCGAAACCGCCATCACCGAGCTTGCGGTGGGCGAGGCGCTGGTGAGCTTTCTCGACGCCAAGGGGCGCCCGAGCGTGACCGAGCGCGTGTTCGTGGTGCCGCCCGGCAGCCAGATCGGCCCCGTCACGCCCGCGCAGCGCCAGGCGGTTATTGCCAATTCGCTCGTCGCTGGCGTGTACGAAAAAACCGTCGACCGCGAATCGGCCTACGAAAAACTCAAGGGCCGCGCCGAAAGCGCACCCGATGCGCCGGCGGCCAAGCCGGGCGCCAAGGATGCGGCCGAATCGCCCGGAGGCGGCAGCATGCTGAACGACCTGCTTTTCGGCAGCACGGGCCCGCGCGGCGGCAAACGCGACGGCCTGGTGCAAACCATGGCCAAGTCGGCGGTGCGGACCATGGGCACCTCGGTGGGCAAGGAAATCTTGCGCGGCGTGCTGGGTGGCATCTTCGGCGCCAAGAAGCGCTGAGCCGGTGCGGGCCGGCCCGCCCGCCCGCTCAGTTCACCACCGGAGCAGGCGCGGCCCGAGCAAGGCGCCCAGGACCACCGGCACCGCAATGCCGCTGACGTACCAGACCGCAAGGAACGGTGCCGTCAGTTCCATGCAGTGCAGCGCGTAGACGGCGGCGCCCACCCCGCCCGCCAACCCGCCGGCGGCCGCACCGGCCAGCGCCGGCCGCGTCGGGGCCAGGCTCCTCAACGCCAGCAGTGCCGCCGCGAAGACGGGCAGCGCCATGAGACCGATGCTGACCGCGCAGATGCGCCACGACTCGCCCATGAGCAGCGGCATGCGTTCTTCGGCCGGCGCGTTGAACCACGACATGGCCGCCATCACCCACACCGCCAGCACCGGCACGGCAACGCCGAGCCAAGCGCGCCGCACCTGCACGCCCGGACGCGCGAGGCGCTGCACCATCACGAAGGCCGCCGCCGCAATGCACAGCGGAAACAGCACCTTGACCCAGAACATCGGCCAGAACATGGCCTGCACCAGATCGCGGCGCACCCCGTATTCAGCGAACAGAATGGCAAACGACAGCGGCACGCCCGCCAACAGCGCCAGGGCCAGGCGCCGGCCCGTGGCGCGGCGCGGCGTGGGCGCGGCGCCGGTGGCCAGCATGGCGACGAGATCGTCGGTTTTCATGGTGCCTTGCTCCTGAGTCTGGCCGCGAGGGCCTTCAGGCCGCGGTGAATGCCAACCTTCACGGCCGATTCGGACATGCCGGTCAGGCTCGCCGTCTCGGCCACTGAAAGGCCTTCGAGCTTCACGTGCACGATTGGCAGGCGCTGGCGCTCCGGCAGCGTCTGCAGCAGACCGCCGAGGTCCCGGCGCGCGTCGCTGGCGTCGATGGCCGATTCGGCGAACACGGCCAGGTCGTCGTCCAGCGGGTCATGCAGCGCCTCGCGCACGGACTTGGCGCGCAGCAGGTCGATCATCTTGTAGCGCGCAATCGCATGCACCCATGCCGTCAGCGGCTGGTCGCTCTGGTAGGTATGGCGCTGGTTGTGCATGGCGAGCAGGCATTCCTGAACAAGGTCTTCCACTTCATCGGGCCAGCCGAAAAGGCGCTTGCCCAGAAAGGCGCGCAGATGCGCGCTGAGTTTTTGCAGGAATTCGCGATAAGCCGCTGCGTCGCCAGCGAGGCCGCGCAGGAACAGGCTCCGCAGCGCCGCCTCGGCATCGCTCATTCGCGTCCTGCTGTCCATTGTGTTTCGTGCCATCGGACCGGCTGGTTACAGCCCTTTCAAAAAAAGGTTCCGCCGGATTGTGCCGTTCCCGGCGGCGGCGCTGGGCTCCGTCCTGGGCTAAGCTTGTCCGAACCCACGGAAGGAGCATCCCATGCAACCTGCCACTTCATGCCTTTCGGTCGCTGAACAGCCCGCGGCCCGGATCTGAGACGCCTATGCTGGCCGGGCTGGTTTCTCACCCCTGGGCCTATCCGGCGCTGGAGGCGGTGCATATCGTCGGCATCGCACTGCTGTTCGGCGGGCTGCTGGTGTTCGAATTGCGCGTGCTCGGTGTTGGCCGGGAGTTGCCTCAAAGGCAATTGGCCCGCGTGACGCTGCTGCCGGCGCTCGTCGGCTTCGGGCTGTGCGCCGCCACCGGCCTCACGATGTTTTCCACGCAGGCTGGCGAACTGCTGGCGAATTCCGCCTTTCGGATCAAGCTTGTCCTCATTGTCCTGGCGGGCGCCAATGCCGCCTGGTTCCACGCTCGAGGCGGCCTTGCCGCCACCGGCCCAATGGCCAGGCTGCAATGCCTGCTGTCGCTGGGGTTTTGGCTCGCTGTCATCATCTGCGGGCGTTGGATTGCCTACGTCTGAGCAAGGAGATCGAGATGATTCAAAGACGCTTGTTCGTTGCCGGTTCCATGGGCCTGGCCCTGCCCGCCTGGGCGCACCATGGCTGGAGCAGTTTCGACCAGGACCGACCGCTCTATCTGGAGGGGCGCGCGACCAAGGTCATGTGGCGCAACCCGCATGGCGAGCTGGAGCTGGAGCTTCCCGAGAACCCGACACTGCCGCCCGACCTGAAGCAGCGCCCGCTGCCCAAGCAAAGCACGGCCGTCGACGGCCCCGGGCTGCTGGCCAAGGCGCAGTTGCCGACACGGCGCGACCGCAAGTGGCTGATCGAGCTGGCGCCCCTCACGCGTCTGCAGGCCTGGGGTGTGGACGAGATCAAGCCCGGCACGCCCGTCGCGGTGCTGGGCTTCACCTTCACCGGCGAAAAAGGCGACCCGGTGCTGCGCGCCGAATACCTGTTCGTCGGCGGCAAGACCTACGGCCTGCGCTCCTCGCCCGCCTGAACGGCGCGCCACCGGTCGCGGCGCAATGGCCGCGGCCATCTGCGGCATTGACGACATTCGCGCCCTGCTTGCCAGCCGCGCGAGTGATCGGTACATTGCATTTTTTGAGGGCCTCCAATGTCCGCAGATAGCACAGCGACCTCTTCCAAGATTCCCGAGGTTCCCGAGGTTCCCGAGATTCCCACGATCCCCGCCGTCCCCGCGACTTCAGCGATCCCCGTCTCGCCCTTTCCCCCGCTTCACCCCTCGTCGTCGACCGGCCATATCCGGCTGACCTCCCATGCAGGCGGCTTCGGCGCACTGCCCATCCGATGGGGCGCCGCCACCGCCACCGAGCGCGGGCCCGTGGTCGGCACGACCACCAAGCGGGCGCACCGCAACGTCATCGGCACGCACAGCGGTTCGTACAGCGTCTACCGTGCGCTTGCCGTGGCTGCAGGCGCCCTCAAGCGCGAGCACAAGGCCGACCTGACCAACACCGCGCCGACCGACGTGATCGGCCCCTACCCGCAATGGAGCGAACCGGGGCGCATCGTCTCGCTCGACCCCTGGGGCGCGCTGGTGGCCGATGTGTTTTCCACCGAGCTGGCGGCGGGCTACGACATCCGCCCGACCATTGCCATCACCAAGGCGCATGTGATCCTGCCCGAGGTGATCGAGGCGCTGCAAAGCGGGCGGCTCAAGGCCGACGGCCACTTTCTCACCACCGGCGGCGCCGCGATGGTAACCAAGGCCGCCATCGAACCCGTGTGGTACCTGCCCGAGGTGGCGCGGCGCTTCGGCTGCTCCGAAACCGACCTGCGCCGCACGCTGTTCGAGGAAACCGGCG
This sequence comes from Variovorax paradoxus, assembly GCF_040544635.1. GTDB lineage: Bacteria > Pseudomonadota > Gammaproteobacteria > Burkholderiales > Burkholderiaceae_C > Variovorax > Variovorax paradoxus_R. The sequence goes on along the minus strand of NZ_JBEPKJ010000002.1, from coordinate 197,811 downwards.
GCATGTACCCCGAGCTTGTCACGCGTTCCGACCTCGAAGTGTTTTTGCCACCCATCGGCGGACAGACGCTCTACATCTTCGGCAACCCGCGCGACCTCGCCAACCCGGAGGTGGAGCTCACCGCGCGCATCCACGACGAGTGCAACGGCTCCGACGTGTTCGGCTCCGACATCTGCACTTGCCGCCCCTACCTCACGCACGCCATCGAGGAATGCATCCAGGGCGCGCAGCGCGGCGGCGTCGGCCTTATCGCCTATTCGCGCAAGGAAGGCCGCGCGCTCGGCGAAGTGACCAAGTTCCTGGTCTACAACGCGCGCAAGCGGCAGGTGGGCGGCGACACGGCCGACCAGTATTTCGCGCGCACCGAATGCGTGGCCGGCGTGCAGGACATGCGCTTCCAGGAGCTGATGCCCGACGTCTTCCACTGGCTCGGCATCAAGAAAATCCATCGGCTCGTGTCGATGAGCAACATGAAGTTCGACGCCATTACCGGCTCCGGCATCGAGATCGGCGAGCGCGTGAACATTCCGGACGAATTGATTCCGGCCGACGCCCGCGTCGAGATGGACGCCAAGATGGCGGCCGGCTACTTCACGCCCGGCCCGGTGCCGGACGCAGAGGAACTGAAAAAGGCCAAGGGCCGGGGATTGAGCGAATGAGCAGCACGAGCGACAACACGACCAACAGCAGCAAATACCTGCCCGCCGACGGTTCGGGCAACCTCCCGCCGGGCAGCGCGGGCGACATCGATCCGGCGATCGAGTTCGCGCCCGATACCGGCCATGCCGCGGGCGCCGCCACCCTGCTTCGCACCACCGGCGCCATCCGGCAGCGCGCGGCCGCCCTGCTCGCGCGCGCGCGAAGCGGCGAGTCGCAATGGTTCCGCATCGGCGGAGACAACGCGCTGGACGACGCAGCCCGCGCCGTGGCCGAGGTGACGCGCGAACGCTATCCCTGGGACACCATTCCGTATCACAGCCGCTGGCGGCACTTCGAGGCCGGTGGCGTCGACCGGCTGAAGCAGCTCGATGCGCTGCTCGGCAAGGGCGTCGATGCGCGGCAGCGTGCCCGCGCGCACATCGACCTGGTGCTGGTGAGCGTGCTGCTCGATGCCGGGGCCGGCCCCGACTGGCACTACACCGAGCCGGCCACGGGCCAGCGCTTCACGCGCTCCGAAGGCCTGGGCGTGGCGAGTTTCCATGCCTTCACGAGCGGACTGTTCTCCTCCGACCCCGACCATCCGCTGCAAGCCGATGCGGCCGGCCTGCGCGGCCTCGTGACCGACCGGCTCGGCGATGCATTCCAGGTCAGCGACGTCAACCCGCTGGTGGGCCTTGCCGGCCGCACGGTGCTGCTGCGCCGGCTCGGCGAAGCGATGAGCGAACAACCCGAAACTTTCGGCGACGACGGGCGGCCCGCCGGCATGTTCGATGCGCTGGTCGCCCCATTCGGCGCCGCAGCGCCGCCCACGGCCGAGATCACCGCGCACCAGATCCTCTCACTGCTGCTCGAAACGCTCTCCCGCATCTGGCCCTCGGCCAACGCCATCGACAGCATCGCGGCCGATGGCAGCGACACCACGGGCGGCATCGGTTCGAGCGACCCGGCGCTCGCGCTCGGCGACTGCTGGCGCCACAGCGCGGTGCGCGGTCCCGGCCTCACCAACGGCTGGATGCCGTTCCACAAGCTGTCGCAATGGCTCACCTATTCGCTGCTCGAGCCCTTCGAGTGGGCGGGCGTGAAGGTGCGCCAGCTCGATGCGCTCACCGCCCTGCCCGAATACCGCAACGGCGGCCTCCTGATCGACAGCGGCGTGATCGTGCCGAAAGACCCGGCGTCTCTTTCGCGCGTCTGGAAAGCCGGGGACGAGTTCATCGTGGAATGGCGCGCGCTCACCGTGGCGCTGCTCGACGAACTGGCGCCGCGCGTGCGCAAGATGCTCGACCGCACCGAAGAAGAATTGCCGCTGGCCTGCGTGCTCGAGGGCGGCACCTGGGCCGCCGGCCGCGCGCTGGCACAGCGCTTGCGTGACGGAGCACCACCGCTGCAGATCGAGAGCGACGGCACCGTCTTTTAGACTCCCGGATCCAGCAACGCTAGAAAAAATCAAATGAGCAACGTCCATCTCGTCGACCACCCCCTCGTCCAGCACAAGCTCACGCTGATGCGCCGCAAGGACGCCTCCACCAACAGCTTCCGCCGGCTCCTGAACGAAATCAGCATGCTCATGGCCTACGAGGTCACGCGCGACATGCCGATGCAGGACATCGAAGTGGAGACCCCGCTCGAGACCATGCAGGCCAAGGTCATCGACGGCAAGAAGCTGGTGCTGGTGTCCATCCTGCGCGCGGGCACCGGCATTCTGGACGGCATGCTCACCGTGGTGCCCGGCGCACGCGTCGGCCACATCGGCCTGTACCGCGACCCCAAGACGCTGACCGCGGTCGAGTACTACTTCAAGATGCCCGGCGAAATGGAGAACCGCGACGTGATCGTGGTCGACCCGATGCTGGCCACCGGCAACTCGGCGGTGGCTGCGGTCGAGCGCCTGAAAGAGCTGAACCCGAAATCGATCAAGTTCGTCTGCCTGCTCACCTGCCCCGAAGGCATTGCGACCATGCAGAAGGCCCACCCCGACGTGCCGATCTACACCGCCGCGATCGACCGCGAACTGAACAGCCACGGGTACATCCTGCCGGGCCTGGGCGACGCGGGCGACCGCATCTTCGGCACCAAGTAAGGTCCCGACGGCCGCCACGCTGTCTCTCGGGCAGCAACAAGAAGATTTTCATACCTCGAGGAGAAACACCGTGACAGCACGCCGTCAGTTGATCATTCGTTCGGTCGCCATTGCCGCAGCGTTTGCGGCCGGTGCACCCGGCCCTGCGCTGGCGCAGGCCAAGCTCAAGGTGGCGGCGGTGTACACCGTGCCCTTCGAGCAGCAATGGGTGGGCCGCATCCACAAGGCGCTGAAGGCCGCCGAGGCGCGCGGCGAGATCGAATACAAGGCCACCGAGAACGTCAGCAACGCCGACTACGAGCGCGTGATGCGCGAGTACGCCACGGGCGGCAACCAGCTGATCCTGGGCGAAGTGTTCGGCGTGGAAGCGGCGGCGCGCAAGGTCGCGAAAGACTTTCCCAAGGTCGCCTTTCTCATGGGCTCGTCGCTCAAGCCGCAGGCGCCCAACTTCAGCGTGTTCGACAACTACATCCAGGAGCCGGCGTATCTCTCCGGCATGGTGGCCGGCGGCATGACCAAGAGCAACCGCATCGGCATGGTCGGCGGCTTCCCGATTCCCGAAGTGAACCGGCTCATGAACGCCTTCATGGCGGGCGCGAAGGAAACCAACCCCAAGGTCGAATTCAGCGTGAGCTTCATCAACAGCTGGTTCGATCCGCCGAAGGCCAAGGAGGCGGCTTTCGCGATGATCGACAAGGGGGCCGACGTGATGTACGCCGAGCGCTTCGGCGTCTCGGACGCGGCCAAGGAAAAAGGCAAGCTCGCCATCGGCAACGTGATCGACACGCAGGCGCAGTACCCCGACACGGTGGTGGCTTCTGCGCTGTGGAACTTCGAGCCCTCGGCCGATCGCGCGATCAAGCTGGTGAAGGAAGGCAAGTTCACCGCCGAAGACTACGGCGTTTACTCGACCATGAAGCACAAGGGCTCCGAGCTCGCGCCGCTCGGCACGTTCGAGAAGAAGGTGCCGGCCGACATCGTCGCCAAGGTCAAGGCCAAACAGGCCGACATCCTGTCGGGCAAGGTCACCATCAAGGTCGACGACTCGCAGCCCAAATCGACCGCGAAGTGAAGGGAGCGATGACGATGCGCTGGCGTTCTCTTCTTGCGGCCGGCGTGCTCGCCCTCGGTCTGGCGGGTTGTGCCGGTGTCTACAAGCCCGGCGGTGCCAACATCGGCGGCGCCCGCCTGGACGACACGCCGCGCATTGCGGTGATCTCGGCCTTCGAGCCTGAACTCAAGCTGTTGCTCGGGCGCCTGCAAGGGCCCGCCAAGCACAGCGTCAACGGCGTCGAGTTCACCACCGGCACGCTCGAAGGCAAGCCGGTCGTGCTGTTCCTCTCCGGCATCAGCATGACGAATGCGACCATGAACACGCAGGTCGTGCTCGACCGGTTCCGCATCACCAGCATCGTGTTCAGCGGTATCGCGGGCGGCGTGAATCCGCAGCTGCACGTGGGCGACGTCACGGTGCCCGCGCAGTGGGGCCAGTACCTCGAAGTGCTGATGGCGCGCGAAACCGCGCCGGGCAAGTTCGCCGCCCCGGCCTTCATCACCGACGCGAAAATGCCCAACTTCGGGATGATGCATCCGCGCCCTGTCGAGGTGCGATCGGCCGCGAAACCGGGCATCGAACGCAAGTTCTGGTTCGAGGCCGATCCGAAGATGCTCGAGGTGGCACGCAGCATCCGCAATGTCGACCTGGCGAACTGCAGCGCCGGCAAGTGCCTGGCGCGCAAGCCCCAGCTCGTCGTCGGCGGCAATGGTGTCTCAGGCCAGGCCTTCATGGACAACAAGGCGTATCGCGAATACACCTTCAAGACCTTCCAGGCCAACGTGCTCGACATGGAAACCGCGGCCGTGGGCATGGTGGCCTACAGCAACGGCGTGCCCTACATCGCCTTCCGCTCGCTCAGCGATCTCGCGGGCGGCGGCGAAGGCGAGAACGAGATGGGCACCTTCATGGGCATTGCAGCCGACAACTCGGCCAAGGTCATGCTGGCATTCCTGGCTGCGTGGAAGTGATTGGCGCCACTGTTCTGCGCCTCCGGGGCATCACCAAGCGTTTCGGCACCCTCATCGCCAACGACACCATCTCCCTCGACCTGCAGGCCGGCGAGATGCTCGCGCTGCTGGGCGAGAACGGCGCGGGCAAGTCGACGCTGATGTCCATCCTGTTCGGCCACTACGTCGCGGACGAAGGCAGCATCGAGGTGTTCGGCGCGCCATTGCCGCCGGGCAATCCGAAGGCCGCGCTGGCCGCGGGCGTGGGCATGGTGCACCAGCACTTCACGCTGGCCGACAACCTCAGCGTGCTCGACAACGTGATGATGGGCACCGAGCCGCTCTGGCGCATGTTCTCGCGCCGAGCGGCTGCGCGCATCCGCCTGCTCGAGGTGGCACAGCGCTTCGGCCTGCCGGTGCAACCCGACGCGAAGATCGGCAGCCTTTCGGTCGGCGAGCGGCAACGCGTCGAGATATTGAAGGCGCTGTACCGCGGCGCGCGCATCCTCATCCTCGACGAACCGACCGCCGTGCTGACGCCGCAGGAAAGCGAAGCGCTGTTCGCCACGCTCGCGCAGATGGTGGGGCAAGGCCTCTCGGTGATCTTCATCAGCCACAAGCTCGGCGAGGTGCTGCGCGTGTCGCAGCGTATTGCGGTGCTGCGCGGCGGCAAGCTGGTGGCAGAGGCCCGTACCACCGACACCACGCAGGCGCAGCTCGCGCTCTGGATGGTCGGTCATGCAGTCGAGGCGCCGCAGCGGCGGCCCGCCAAATCGGTGGGCGACGCGGTCTGCGTGCTCGACCATGTGAGCACCGCATTGGCCAAGGACGGCGGGCAAGGCCATTCAGGCGCCCTTCGCGAGGTGTCGCTGACGCTGCGCGCCGGAGAAATCACGGCCATCGCGGGCGTCTCGGGCAACGGACAGGTCGCGCTGGCCGAGCTGCTCTGCGGCACGCGCCGCGCCGTCTCGGGCACTGCGCAATTGATGGGGCGGGCGCTGCCGCCCTCGCCCGCCCGGCTGGTGCAGCGCGGCGTCGCACGCATTCCTGAAGACCGGCATGCCGTCGGCGTGATCGGCGACCTGCCGGTGTGGGAAAACGCGGTGTCCGAGCGGCTGCGCAGCCCGGTCTTCTCGCGCTGGTCCGTGTTCGTGCGGCGCGCGGCCGCCCGGCTGCATGCCCGCCGCATCGAAAAAGCATACGACGTACGTGGCGCCGGCCTGATGGCACCGGCCCGCTCGCTCTCCGGCGGGAACATGCAGAAACTGATCCTCGGCCGCGCTCTGCTCGCGCCCGAGCAGGCGGAAGACGCCGACAACAAGAAATACCCGAACCGCGCGCCGCGCCTCATCGTGGCGCACCAGCCGACCTGGGGCCTCGACATCGGCGCAGTCGCCTATGTGCAGCAGCAACTCGTCGCCGCGCGCGATGCCGGCGCTGCGGTGCTGGTGATTTCCGACGACCTCGACGAAGTGCTGGCGCTCGGCGACCGCGTGGCGGTGATGCATGGCGGCCACCTCGGCGAAGCGCGCCCGGCCGCGGCCTGGACGCGCGAAGCCATCGGGCTGGCGATGGCCGGCGCCACGGCGCCGCAGCAGCTGCAACCACGCACGGGAGCCGCCCCATGATGCGGCTCGAACGACGCCATGAGGCATCGCGCGCCGCGCTGGTGCTCGCGCCCATCGGCGCGGTGGTGTTCACCATGGTGGTGAGCGCACTGCTCGTGCTCTGGGCCGGCGCGCCGGTCGGCCGCACCTATGCGCTGTTGCTGCAGGGCGGCTTCGGCTCGGTGTTCGCCTGGAGCGAGACGCTGACCCGCGCCGTGCCGCTGATCCTCACCGGGCTGGCGGCGACGGTCGCCTTCAAGGCACGGCTTTTCAACATCGGCGCCGAGGGCCAGTTATTTGCCGGCGCCCTCGCCGCCGTGGCCGTGGGCGGCATGCACGGCGGCACAGGTTTCGAGTTCTCGCCCTGGCTGCTGTTCCCGCTGATGATGCTGGCCGCCGCCGTGGCGGGCGCCCTGCTGCTGCTCGGCCCGGCGTTGATGAAGAACAAGCTCGGCGTCGACGAGGTGGTGACCACGCTGCTGATCAACTTCATCGTGCTGCTCGGCGTTTCGGCGCTGCTCGACGGGCCGATGAAAGACCCGACCGCCATGGGCTGGCCGCAGAGCGTGTCGCTGCAGCCCGACCTGGAACTCGGCAAGCTCGTTGCCCAGACGCGCGTGCACACCGGTTTGCTCTGGGCCGTGTCGCTCGCGGTGACGGTGTGGGCGATCTTCAAGTACACGGTGCTGGGTTTCGACATTCGCGCGGTCGGAGCCAATGCACGCGCGGCCGAATTCGCCGGCGTGCCGGTGACGCGCACCGTCGTGATGGTGGCGCTGCTCTCGGGCGCACTGGCCGGGCTCGCGGGAGCCATCGAAGTGGCGGGCCGCACCAGCTACGTCACGCTCGACATGTCGCCGGGCTATGGCTACACCGGCATCGTGATCGCAATGCTCGCAGGCCTGCATCCGCTCGGCGTGATCGCCGCGGGCGTGTTCGTGGCGGGCGTGCTGGTCGGTGCCGACACCATGAGCCGTGCAGTGGGCGTGCCGACCTACATCGCCGACGTGATCGTTGCGGCCTCGCTGATTGCGGTGCTGGTGGCGACGCTGCTGACGCAATACCGGGTGCGGATGAAATGACCGACCTGCTCGACATCCTCGCCAACCCCGCCTTCTGGGTCGCGGTGCTGCGCATCGCCACGCCGCTGATCCTCGGCACGCTCGGGGTGCTGCTGTGCGAACGCGCGGGCGTGCTCAACCTGGGCATCGAAGGGATCATGGTCGCGGGCGCCTTCACCGGATGGCTCGCGGTGTATGCCGGTGCGCCGCTGTGGGTCGGCGTCGGCGTGGCCGCGCTCACGGGCATGGTGTTCGGGCTGCTGCACGCCTTTCTTACGGTGGGCCTTGCGCTGTCGCAACACGTCTCGGGGCTGGGCATCACGTTGCTGGCTACTGCGCTCAGCTACTTCGGCTACCGCGTGAGTTTTCCGAAGGTCAACACGCCGCCCACCATCACGCCTTTCGCACCGATGGAGTGGCTGCCGGTGCCCATACTGAACGCGCAGACATCGCTCACCCTGTTCGCGCTACTGCTGGTGCCGGCCCTGGCCTGGGTGCTCTACCGCACCCCGCTGGGCTTGGCGCTACGCATGGTCGGCGAGAACCCGCAGGCGGCCGAGAGCCAGGGCGTGTCGGTCGCGGCCACGCGCACCGGGGCCATCGTCGCCGGTTCGGCGCTGATGGGCGCCGCGGGTTCATTCCTCACGCTCTCTGCCTTCAACGCCTTCTTTTTCAACATGGTGAACGGCCGTGGCTGGATCTGCGTGGCGCTGGTGGTGTTCGCCTCGTGGCGGCCCGGCAAGGCCCTGCTTGGCGCGCTGCTGTTCGCATTCTTCGACGCGCTGCAGCTGCGGCTGCAACAATCGGGCGATGCCGTGCTGCCCTACCAGTTGTACCTGATGCTGCCGTACCTGCTGTCGATCCTCGCGCTGGTGCTGGTGGCGCGCAAGGCCAGCTATCCGCAGGCGCTGATGAAGCCTTATCGCAAGGGGGAGCGCTGATGACCACCTGGAGAACCGCGGTGCGCAAGACGCTGCTCACCGCCCTGATTTCCTTGTGCGGTGCAGGCGCACATGCACTAGGCAGCGACTACAGCTACGACACCTTCAAGACGCCCGACTCCGTCAGTTGGGTGCAGCTGTGCGGCACCTGGGGCAAGAACCACCAGGGCACGTACCGCGTGGTCCACGCCGACCAGTACGCCCAGTCCTTCCTCTATGTGCAGTGGATGGCGCGCGATGCGAACGGCGGCCTGCATGCCGCGCACACGGTAGCGATTGCAGAGCTCGACAACGACCATGCCGAGATCGCGCTCACCGACCTCACCTGCCGCGCCACGCCGCGCGGCATCGTGGTGACGGCGAAAGCGGAGTCCGGGCATGATGACAAGCTGCGCCGCGTAACCATCGAGGTCGGGCCGGCGGCGGGGCAATACCGCTATCGCGCGCAGCGCACGCGCTGAACGCCAGGCAACCGACGTCAAGAAAACTTCCCACGATGCTCGACCTCCTCATCACCAACGCCACCCTCCCCGACGGCCGCACCGGCATGTCGATCGCCGTGCAGGGGGGCCGCATCGCCGAAGTCACTGCGGGCCTCGATGCACCGGCGCACGAGAAGCTCGACACGCAAGGCCTGCTGCTCGCGCCGCATTTCGTCGACCCGCACTTCCATATGGATGCCACGCTGAGCTACGGCCTGCCGCGCGTCAACGAAAGCGGCACGCTGCTCGAAGGCATTGCGCTGTGGGGTGAACTCAAGCCGCTGCTCACGGCCGATGCGCTGATCGAGCGCGCGCTGGCGTATTGCGACTGGGCGGTTGCAAAGGGGCTGCTGGCCATCCGTTCGCATGTGGACACGAGCGACCCGGGCCTGCTCGCCGTGGACGCGCTGCTCGAGGTCAAGCGCCAGGTCGCGCCGTACCTCGACCTGCAACTCGTTGCCTTTCCGCAGGATGGCGTGCTGCGTTCGCCGGGCGGGGTCGACAACCTGAAGCGCGCGCTCGACAAGGGCGTGGACGTGGTCGGCGGCATTCCGCATTTCGAGCGCACCATGGCCGATGGCGCGGCCAGCGTCAAGCTGCTGATGGAGCTTGCGGCGGAGCGCGGCAAGCTGGTCGACATGCATTGCGACGAATCGGACGACCCGCTCTCGCGCCACATCGAAACACTCTCGGCCGAAACCTGGCGCCTGGGCATGCAGGGCCGCGTGACGGGCTCGCACTGCACCTCGATGCATTCGATGGACAACTACTACGTGAGCAAGCTGCTGCCGCTCATCGCACAGAGCGGCGTCAGCGTCGTTTCGAACCCGCTCATCAACATCACGCTGCAAGGCCGCCACGACACCTATCCGAAGCGGCGCGGCATGACGCGCGTGCCCGAGCTGATGGCTGCGGGCGTGAACGTCGCCTTCGGCCACGACTGCGTGATGGATCCGTGGTACGGCATGGGCTCGGGCGACATGCTCGAAGTTGCGCACATGGGCCTGCACGTGGCGCAGATGACCAGCCAGCCCGGCATCCGCCAATGCTTCGACGCGGTGACCACGAATGCCGCGCGCGTGATGCATCTGGAGAACTACGGCCTCGAGGCGGGCTGCGACGCGAGCTTTGTGCTGCTGCAGGCGCGCGACCCGGTCGAGGCGATCCGGCTGCGCGCCACCCGGCTCAAGGTGTTTCGCAAGGGGCGGTTGCTGGCGGAAACACCTGCGGCCACGGCCGCGCTGCACCTTCCGGGCCGTGGCGGCCAGACGAACTGGATGATTCCGAAGGCCTGAGCCTGGGCGCCCCGCGATCCCTGCTCGCCAGGTTCAGCGGCCGATGTCCAGGTCGCACCACATGTGGACCTTGGCCAGCAGTTCGTCGTCGACCGCAATGGCAAGCGGCTCCACGCCGAAGACCTGAAAACCGCAGCGCTCGTACAGCGCCTGCGCGGTGCGGTTGCCTTCAGTCACGGTGAGTTGCACCAACCGCAGCCGTTCGACCGCGCGGGCATGCGCCAGAACCGCAAACACCAGCCGACGGCCGAAACCGGCGCGGCGCGCTGAAGCGGCCACCGTCATTCCGAAAAGCGTGGCCTTGTGGCGTGCGCGCTGCCGCGTTTCGAGGCTCAACCCCGCCGCGCCCACCAGCATGCCTGTGTCGTCGAAAGCCCCATAGACCACGCTGGCTTCGCTTGTGCCAGCGCCCAGCCGTTCGTCCCACCAGCGAAGCGGCAGGCCCGCGCGCTCTTCCACGGTGGTAGTGAATGCGCTCGGATGCGTGGCGTATGCGTCGAGCATCAGGTCGCGGTAGGCCGCGGCATCGGCTGCCGCCAGGCGGCGAACGGCGTTGTGGTCGTTTTCTTCAGAAGCGGACACAGACGGATTGCCTTTCCTGCAGCACGGCCTCCTGGCCGAAACGCTGCCTGTAGGTGCCGATGATGCCGGCGATGGCAGCGTCGTCTTTAGAACTGCGCGGATGCAGCAGCACCACGAGCTTCGAGGGCTCTCGCACCACGCTGCCCGAGGCGCCGCGCCACTGTCCCGCGGCATCGATCACCGTGAGGCCCTTCGGAAAGGCGGGCGTCACGACCGTATCGAGGAACGCGGTCCACTGCGCATCGGACACCTGTCCGCCAGCGGGGATGGCACGGCCGAAATACAGCGTGTCGCGCTCGAAGGCTTCGAAGCCCGCGGCGCAAGCCCTCGAGGGCTCAGGCGCAGATGGCAATGCGCCGCACCCGACGAGGATGATGGCAACCGTTGCCACAGCGACCGCCAGGCGCAAGCGGGTGACGACCTGGGGCATGGCGCAGCTCACTGGGTGCGTGGGTTTCAGGCCTCGGGCGCGATGGCCTCGGCGTACTCGTAAAGCGCGCCCAGGATTTCTTCGCCCCGCTCGTCCGCGGTTTCGGACAGTGCATCGACTTCGCTGAACAGCATTTCAATGGTGCGCACCCCGCCCTCGCCCTTGAAAAGCCGCGCGACGCGCAGCGCCTCCCAGCGTTCGGCCTCCTCGGCGCTGAGCATCTCGGGCCAGTTGCGCGCGCGATAGCGAAAGAGAATTTCCTCGAGGCGCCCGTCATCGAAACCGGTGCGATCCTTGGCGAGCTCCTCGGGCGACAGCGCGCGCAGCTGGTTCAGCCGCCGCCGGTCGGCGTTGCCGACGAAGCCGCCGTAGAGGTCTTCGTCGACATCGGGCGTGGCCTCCTTGGGCCGGGCGTACACCTGCGACCAGATCGCGCTCATATCGGGCAGGTCGCGCGCAATGGCCGCATGGCGCATGGCCGCGTCGAGATCGACGTTCCAGCGCTCGGCCATGGCGGGCGCCAGCGTGCGCAGGTTACCGACCACCATCGGCGACTTGTTGAGATGAATGCCCTTCACCGGCAGGCGGACCACGCCTTCGGGTAGATCCGCGGTGCGCGTGAACAGGCGCAGGCGCAAGGTCTCGACATCGAGGTCGCGCAGCTCGCTGGGGTCATGGGCCAGGTCCCAGGCGATCAGTTCGTTTTTATTGGTCGGATGGCTCGCGAGCGGCCACATCACGCCGAGGCACCCGCGTTCGACCGGGAACATGCCCGACACGTGCAGGAAAGGCCGAGCCGTTTCCCGCATGGCCGGCAAGCCAAGTTCGCTGGCCACGCGGTCTTTCTTGTGCAGGCCGAAGGCGAACTCGAACAGCTTGGGCTGGCGGTCGCGAATCAGCCGCGCCAGCGCGATGGTGGCGCGCACGTCGGACAACGCATCGTGCGCCGATTCATGCAGCAGGCCGTTGGCGCGCGCCAGGTCTTCGAGCTTGAAGCTGGGCTTGCCGTCTTCCTTCTTCGGCCACTCGATGCCGTCAGGGCGCAGCGCATAGGTCAGGCGCACCACGTCGAGCAGGTCCCAGCGGCCGCAATCGTTCTGCCATTCGCGGGCGTACGGATCGATGAGGTTGCGCCAGAACAGGAAGCGCGTGACCTCGTCGTCGAAGCGGATGGTGTTGTAGCCCACGCCGATGGTGCCGGGCTGCGAGAAAGCCTTCTCGACCTGCGCGGCGAAGAGGTGTTCGGGAATGCCGCGCTCCAGGCAGATCTGCGGCGTGATGCCGGTGATCAGGCAGGCCTCAGGGCTGGGCAGATAGTCGGGCGCCGGCTTGCAATAGACCATCAGCGGCTCGCCGATCTCGTTCAGCTCGGCGTCGGTGCGGATGGCGGCGAACTGCGAGGGCCGGTCGCGGCGCGGCACGGCACCGAAGGTTTCGTAGTCGTGCCAGAGAAAGGTGTGGTTCATTCAGAGCAAGGGAGAGAACAATCGTGCAATCGCGTCGCCGAGGCGGCGCCAGAAACTCTGCGGCCGATGGGCTCGCACCGCGCCGGAGCTGTGGAGGTCGGTCTCGAACTGCGCGGCCAGCGGGCGCGCCAGCTCGGGGCCGTAGACCACCGCGCTCACCTCGAAATTGAGCCGGAAGCTGCGGTTGTCGAAATTCGCGGTACCGATCATCGCGCAATGGTCGTCGACCACCAAGGTCTTGGAGTGCAGCATGCGCGCCTTGTACTCCCACACCTTGACGCCGGCCGCAATCAGCTCGTCGAAGTAGGAGCGCGCGGCCGCGCTCACAATGGCCGAATCGCTGCGGCGCGGCACCAGAAGGCGCACGTCGACGCCGCGCAGCGCCGCGCTGGTGAGGGCCATCATGGCAGGCTCGCCGGGCACGAAGTACGGCGTGGTGAGCCAGGCGCGCTCGCTGGCCGAATGAATGGCTTCCACGTGCATGCGGTGGATAGGTTCCAGCATGTTGTCGGGGCCGCTGGTCACGATCTGCACGGGAATGTCGCCGGCTGCTACCTGCGGCAGCATGGCGCCCATCAGGTGGTCGATATTGCGGAGATCTTCGCCCGTGGCGTAGGTCCAGTCTTCGAGGAAGGTGGTCTGGAGCCAGCGCACGGCGCTGCCCTCGATGCGCAGGTGCACGTCGTGGTACGCATCGGGCCGCGTGCGCTTGTCTTCCTCGTCGGTGATGTTCACGCCGCCGGTAAAGCCCACGCGGCCGTCGCACACCACGATCTTGCGGTGGGTGCGGTAGTTGGTCACCGGGCGCAGGCGCCGGCCGATGCGCGTGTCGTGGAAAAGCGCCACCTGCACGCCCGCGGCATGCAGCGGCGCCATGAACTTGCGGCCGATGCGCTTGGAACCCAGCGCGTCGAGCAGAAGGCGCACCGCCACGCCCTGCCGGGCGCGTTCCACCAGCAGATCACGCAGCGCCGTGCCGATCTTGTCGGGCTCGAAGATGTAGTACTCGAGATGAATGTGGTCGCGCGCCGCGCGCACGGCATCGAAGATGGCGTCGAAGGTGCGCGCGCCGCCCGAAAGCAGTTCCACGCCCGTGGCGCTGGAAACCGGCAGCCCGCAGGCCGCGGTGCCCAGCCGCGCCATCTGCTGCAGCGCCGGCGGTGCGTTCTGGGCCGCGTCGCGCAGGCGCGCCAGGTCGGCCTGCGTGTGCGCACTGGCGCGGCTGCGCAAGCGCTTGACGCGCTGCTTGCGCAGGCGCTGCGGCCCCAGGAAGTAATAGATGACAAAGCCCGCAAACGGCAACAGCGCGAGCGACAGGATCCAGCTCATGGTGGACACCGGCGCACGCTTCTGCATCACGATCCAGACCGACAGTACGGCGATATAGCCGCTCCAGGCCAAAGAGAGGCCGGTTTTCCATTCCTGACTGAGCTCGGGGAGGATCAAAGTAAAACTGCGTACGGGGTAAGTTCCGGCCCCAAAAGAAAAAGCCGGCAGCGAATGCTACCGGCCTTTTCAGTGTTGCCAGAAATACGGCGGAACCGGCCTTGCCGGCCCCGCTTTAGCCTGCGGCGGCTTCCTCGGCTTCAGGCTTGGACTTGCCTTCCTTCTTCGGCAGCGGCTGGATGTCCAGCTGCACTTCGCCCTTGTCGTCGATGTCGACCGACAGGCGGCCGCCGTCGATGAGGCGTCCGAACAGCAGCTCGTCGGCCAGCGCACGACGGATCGTGTCCTGGATCAGGCGCTGCATCGGGCGCGCGCCCATCAGAGGGTCGAAGCCCTTCTTCGCCAGGTGCTTGCGCAAGGCGTCGCTGAACGTGACGTCGACCTTCTTCTCTGCCAGCTGCGTTTCGAGCTGGAGCAGGAATTTGTCGACCACGCGCAGGATGATCTGCTCATCGAGCGCCTTGAAGCTCACGGTCGCGTCCAGGCGGTTGCGGAACTCCGGCGTGAACAGGCGCTTGATATCGGCCATTTCGTCGCCCGCCTGACGCGGGTTGGTGAAGCCGATGGTCGCCTTGTTCATGGTCTCGGCACCCGCATTGGTGGTCATCACGATGATCACGTTGCGGAAGTCGGCCTTGCGTCCGTTGTTGTCCGTCAGGGTGCCGTGGTCCATGACCTGCAGCAGCACGTTGAAGATGTCCGGATGCGCCTTCTCGATTTCGTCGAGCAGCAGCACCGCGTGCGGCTTCTTCGTGATGGCTTCGGTCAGCAGGCCGCCCTGGTCGAACCCGACGTAGCCCGGGGGGGCGCCGATCAGGCGGCTCACCGCATGGCGCTCCATGTACTCCGACATGTCGAAGCGGATCAGCTCGATGCCCATGATGTAGGCGAGCTGCTTGGCCGCTTCAGTCTTGCCGACGCCGGTGGGGCCGCTGAACAGGAACGAGCCGATCGGCTTGTCTTCGCGGCCGAGGCCCGAACGCGCCATCTTGACAGCCGAAGCCAGCACCTCGAGCGCCTTGTCCTGGCCGAACACCACGCTCTTCAGGTCGCGTTCGATGGTCTGCAGCTTGCCGCGGTCGTCGTTGCTGACGTTGGCCGGGGGAATGCGCGCGATCTTTGCGACAATGTCCTCGACCTCGGCCTTGCTGATGGTCTTCTTGCGCTTGTTCGCCGGCAGGATGCGCTGCGCAGCGCCGGCCTCGTCAATCACGTCGATGGCTTTGTCAGGCAGATGGCGGTCGTTGATGTACTTGGCGCTCAGCTCCGCCGCGGCCTGCAGGGCAGCCACCGCGTACTTCACGCCATGGTGCTCTTCGAAGCGCGACTTCAGGCCCTTCAGGATATCGACGGTTTCCTGCACCGTCGGCTCGACCACGTCGACCTTCTGGAAGCGGCGCGACAGGGCCGCGTCTTTTTCGAAGATGCCGCGGTACTCGGTGAAGGTGGTGGCGCCGATGCACTTGAGCTGGCCGCTCGAGAGCGCCGGCTTGAGCAGGTTCGACGCGTCGAGCGTGCCGCCCGAGGCCGCGCCCGCACCGATGAGGGTGTGGATCTCGTCGATGAACAGGATGGCGTTCGGCTTGTCCTTGAGCGACTTGAGCACGCCCTTCAGGCGCTGCTCGAAATCGCCGCGGTACTTGGTGCCGGCCAGCAGCGCGCCCATGTCGAGCGAGTAGACCTGCGCCTCGGCCAGGATTTCAGGCACGTCGCTCTGCGTGATACGCCATGCCAGGCCTTCGGCGATGGCCGTCTTGCCCACGCCGGCCTCACCCACCAGGAGCGGGTTGTTCTTGCGCCGGCGGCAGAGAATCTGGATGACGCGCTCGACCTCGTATTCGCGGCCGATCAGCGGATCGATCTTGCCGTCCTTGGCGAGCTGGTTCAGGTTCTGCGTGAACTGCTCGAGAGGCGAGGCCTTCTCGTTCTTTTCGCCGCCGCCCTCTTCGCCTTCGCCCGAAGACGATTCGCTGCTGCCCTTGACGGCCTCGGGCGGATCGCTCTTCTTGATGCCGTGGGCAATGAAGTTCACCACGTCGAGGCGGGTTACGCCCTGCTGGTGGAGGTAGTACACCGCATGCGAGTCTTTCTCGCCGAAGATTGCGACCAGCACGTTGGCGCCGGTGACTTCCTTCTTGCCGTTGCCGGTGGACTGCACATGCATGATGGCGCGCTGGATCACGCGCTGGAAACCCAGTGTGGGCTGGGTGTCTACATCGTCGGTACCCGCCACCTGGGGCGTGTTGTCCTTGATGAAGTTGGTGAGCGACGCCCGCAGGTCGTCGACGTTGGCCGAGCAGGCGCGCAGAACCTCTGCGGCGCTCGGGTTGTCCAGCAAAGCGAGCAACAGATGCTCCACGGTGATGAACTCGTGGCGCTGCTGCCTGGCCTCGACGAAGGCCATGTGCAAGCTGACTTCCAGTTCCTGGGCAATCATGTGATTTCCTTTTGCCTTGCTGTAAATAAGTTCTCAGATGGGTTGGAGCTTGCGCAATTCAACTGGTTCACGCAACAGGCTCGCTCACGCACTGCAGCGGATGCCCGGCCTGGTGCGCCGCCTCCATCACCTGGTTGACCTTGGTGGCCGCCAGATCGCGGGAATAAACCCCACAAACGCCGCGGCCATCGAGATGAATCTTTAGCATGATCTGGGTCGCGGTTTCGCGATCCTTGTTGAAATATTCCTGCAGGACGACGATGACGAACTCCATGGGGGTGTAGTCGTCGTTCAGCATGACCACCTGGTACATCTGGGGCGGCGCTGTTTTTTGCGGCCGCCGCTCCAGAACGACCGAATCTCCGTCATCCCCGGCCGGTTTCTGGGCCGGCGGAGTGCGGGGAGTCTTGGGAATTCTCGTTGCCATAAAAAAGATTCTATAGAGCGTGCAAGCACCGTGCCGGCGCAAGAAGACTTGGTGGCGCGTAATCGACAAATCAAGGGGCTTGCGTCGTGTACGACACCACAGACGATGCAAAAAATTTTGCCGTTTGCGCGCGCCACAGCGTAAATATTACGCGGCACCCGTTTTGGAAAAAATGGGGATCTGGCGCAAGGTGTTCCATTTCTCCAACCTGTGCCCGTTTTGCTTGGCCGGAAGAAGAAAAGCCCTCGAGATCGGGAGGATCTCAAGGGCCTTGCGTTCATGGCGCCTGGGGCGCCAAAAATGCTATTGCTCTCGCAATTACATGTGGTCGATCATGACCTGGCCGAAGCCCGAGCAACTCACTTGCGTGGCGCCGTCCATCAGGCGCGCGAAGTCATAGGTGACCTTCTTGCTGGCAATGGACTTCTCCATCGAGCTGATGATCAGGTCGGCCGCTTCGGTCCAGCCCATGTGGCGCAGCATCATTTCGGCCGAGAGGATTTCGGAACCGGGGTTCACATAGTCCTTGCCGGCGTACTTGGGAGCCGTGCCGTGGGTGGCTTCGAACATGGCGACGGTGTCGCTCAGGTTGGCGCCAGGGGCAATACCGATACCGCCCACTTGCGCAGCCAGCGCGTCGGACACGTAGTCGCCGTTGAGGTTGAGCGTGGCAATCACGCTGTACTCCGCGGGGCGCAGGAGAATCTGCTGCAGGAACGCGTCGGCAATGCTGTCCTTGACGGTGATTTCCTTGCCCGTTCGGGGGTTCTTGAACTTCATCCACGGGCCGCCGTCGATCAGCTGGGCGCCGAACTCCTTGGCGGCCAGTGCGTAGGCCCAGTCGCGGAAGCCACCTTCGGTGAACTTCATGATGTTGCCCTTGTGCACGATGGTGACGCTGGGCTTGTCGTTGTCCACCGCGTATTGCAGCGCCTTGCGCACGAGGCGCTCGGTGCCTTCCTTCGACACAGGCTTGACGCCGATGCCGGAGGTGTTGGGGAAGCGGATCTTCTTGACGCCCAGTTCGTCCTGCAGGAATTTGATGAGCTTCTTGGCCTTGTCGCTTTCGGCTTCGAATTCGATGCCGGCGTAGATGTCTTCCGAGTTCTCGCGGAAGATGACCATGTTGGTCTTGTGCGGCTCGCGCACCGGGCTGGGCACGCCTTCGAAGTACTGGATGGGGCGCAGGCACACGTACAGGTCGAGTTCCTGGCGCAGCGCAACGTTCAGCGAGCGGATGCCGCCGCCGACGGGCGTGGTGAGAGGGCCCTTGATGGAAACCACATAGTCGCGCACGGCGTGCAGCGTTTCTTCGGGCAGCCAGACGTCGGGGCCGTAGACCTTGGTCGACTTTTCGCCGGCATAGACTTCCATCCAGTGGATCTTCTTCTTGCCGCCGTAGGCCTTGGCCACCGCGGCGTCCACCACCTTGAGCATCACCGGCGTGATGTCCAGCCCCGTGCCGTCGCCTTCGATGAAGGGAATGATCGGCTGATCAGGCACATTGAGCGAGTTGTCGGCGTTGACCGTGATCTTCTGGCCTTCGGTCGGGACTTTGATGTGCTGGTAGCTGGACATGAGGGGGGAATGACTCCGGGAGTGACGTAATTCGGACGACTGTCTGCGAATTCAGACAGCAATGGGGAATCGCTGTACAGCCCGCGAACAAATCGCTGTACATTTTAGACGCAACCCATCAGCAAGCGTTTGTCAACCTGCGAGGCAACGGCCTCGTTAGTGGCTGACCTTCTGCTCGCCGGGAGGCGTTTCCAACCAATTCTCGATAGAGGAATCATCAATGAGCAAAATTCTCGCAGTCATGATCGCTGGCTTGTTCGCCGCTGGCGCCTACGCCCAGAACCCGACCGGCACCACACCCGAGCAAGGGAACGCTACCGGCAGCAAGCCGCAAGCCCGCGCTGAAGCCAAGAAGGAAGCCAAGCCCGCTGGTCAAGTGGCTGCTCCCGCTGGCGACATCGCCAAGACGCCCGAAGGCGGCACGTTCGGCGCCGACAAGGCTGGCGTTGCTGGCGAGAAGCGCGCCAAGACCCGCGACGATCGTCGTCGCAACAAGGACGGCAGCGTGAAGCGCAAGTCGACCCAAGGCGGTACGCCCCAGTAATTCGGCCCAGGCCGTGCGAAAAGCGCTCTCCGGAGCGCTTTTTTTTCGCTTGCGCGAACGAAACTGCTGTCAACCGGGCCGAGCGGCTGACGCGTTGAAGGTTCACCTTCCAACGGGAGGTGATCCATATCAACAATCTCAAAGGATGTCTCATGAACAAGTTGCTCGCAGCCCTCGTCGCCGGTCTTTTCGCAGCCGGCGCATTTGCGCAAACCCCACCCGCACCCGCACCCGCACCGGCGCCGGCCGCACCTGCCGTCGTTCACAAGGCGAAGCAACCGGCGAAGCACGCCGTCAAGAAGCACAAGGCTCGCCACCACGTGGCCAAGGCGCACACTGCTGCCGCCAAGAAGGTGTAAGCTGCCAAGCTCACCGGCAATGCCTGCCAATGCCCGCATCAGCGGGCATTTTTATTGGTTTCGCGCCCTTGAACCCGCCCTGAAAGAAGCACCGATGTTTCAGCGTTTCGCCGCCCTGCTCCTGCTCGCCGCCTCTTTGATCGGCCCGGCACAAGCCCAACAGCAACCCCAGACCGATCTGCAACGCACCAAGCTGTCCGTCGGCTTGTACAAGATCGATGCGCAAGTCGCGCAAACGCCCCGGCAGCGGGAAATCGGCTTGATGTTCCGCAAGGAGATGCCGCAGGCCGAGGGCATGATCTTTGTTTTCGAACAGCCGGCCACCCAGTGCTTCTGGATGAGAAACACGCTGCTGCCGCTGACCGCAGCCTTCGTGGCCGACGATGGCCGCATCGTCAACCTCGTCGATATGCAGCCCCAGACCGAGAACTCGCACTGCTCCGAAGAGCCGGTGCGCTATGTGCTCGAAATGAACCAGGGCTGGTTCGCCAAGAAGAACATCAAGAAAGGCGCCAAGCTGAGCGGCGAACTGTTTGCCGCTTCGAAGCGCTGAGCACCCGTATTCCTGCCCGTCGTCCTGCCATTGCCCACGAAAAAGCCGACCCTCGGGTCGGCTTTTTCAATGGGGAACCCGGTTCAGCCGAAGTTCTTGGCCGCGAAGTCCCAGTTCACCAGCTTGGCCAGGAAGGTCTCGACGAACTTCGGGCGCAGGTTGCGGTAGTCGATGTAGTAGGCGTGCTCCCAGACGTCCACCGTCAGCACCGGGGTGTCACCGGTGGTCAGCGGCGTGCCCGCGGCGCCCATGTTCACGATGTCCACCGAGCCGTCGGCCTTCTTCACCAGCCAGGTCCAGCCCGAACCGAAGTTGCCCACGGCCGACTTCACGAACGCTTCCTTGAAGGCGTCGTAGCTGCCCCATTTGGCATCGATGGCCTTGGCCAGCGCGCCGCCGGGAGCGCCGCCGCCCTGGGGCTTCATGCAGTTCCAGAAGAAGGTGTGGTTCCAGATCTGGGCGGCGTTGTTGTAGATGCCGCCGCTGGACTTCTTGACGATGTCTTCGAGGGGCATCGACTCGAACTCGGTGCCCTTTTGCAGGTTGTTGAGGTTCACCACGTAGGCATTGTGGTGCTTGCCGTAGTGGTACTCGAGGGTTTCCTTCGAGTACTCGGGTGCCAGCGCGTCGAGGGCGTACGGCAGGGGTGGGAGCACATGTTCCATGGTTTTTTCTCGTGGGTTGGTTGCGGGGAATTAATGATTCTAGAAAGGAATTACGTACCCGGCGTCGGACGCGTTCCCGTTTTGCCGGGCGTCACGGTCAGGTCGACCGAGCCATCCGCAAGCCGTGCAACCACGGCGTCGCCCGGATTCAGTTTCTTTGCGCTGACGATCGCCCGGCCGTCGGCACCCGTTAGCCACGCGTAGCCTCGTTGCAGCACCAAGGCCGGATCGAGCAGCCGAAGGCGCAGGGCCACGCGTTCCAACCGGTCGCGCCGCTGCGCCAGCGCGCGCTCGAGCTTCTGCGGGAAATCGGCGGAGATCGACCGCGGCACATGGGCGAGACGCTCGGTTCTCGACAGCAGCGCGTAGCGCAGCCGCTGCGAATGATGCGCCAGCCGAAGCTGCTGGCGAGCCACCAGTGTCGAGGGCCGCCCGAGCCGTGCGGCCGCCTGGTCGAGGCGCTGGCCCAGCACGTCGAGGCGCGTGCCCAACGCATCGTCGAGCCGTCCGCCCAACAGGTCGAGCGCATCGAGCCACATTGCCTGGGGAGCGCTGACGAGTTCCGCGGCCGCCGTGGGCGTAGGCGCGCGCAGATCGGCACAAAAGTCGGCAATGGTGAAGTCGGTTTCATGCCCCACCCCGCAAATCAGCGGAACCGGGCTTTGCACGATGGTGCGGGCCAGGGTTTCGTCGTTGAAGGCCCAGAGGTCCTCGATGGAGCCGCCGCCCCGCACCAGCAGGATCACGTCGACGGCCGGCTCCAATGCGTACAGCGATTGCAGCGCACGCACCAGTTCCGCCGGCGCACCGGCGCCCTGCACCGCTGCCGGCGCCAAAACCACCGGAATGTGCGGAACGCGGCGCCGCAACGCCGTGACGACATCGTGCAGAGCCGCTGCGCCGAGCGAGGTCACGAGGCCCACCGCACGCGGCATGGTGGGCAGCGCCCGCTTGCGCGCGGCATCGAAGAGCCCTTCGGCTTCGAGCCGCGCCTTGCGTTGCAGGAACTGCTCGAACAAGGCGCCCTGCCCCGCGCGCTGCAGGCTCTCGACCACCAGTTGCAGATCGCCGCGCGGCTCGTACACCGCTAGGCGCCCGCGCACCTCGACCTGGTCGCCGTCGCGCGGCGAAAAATCGAGCAGGCCGGCCGCCCGCCGGAACATCGCGCAGCGCAATTGGCCGGACTCGTCCTTGAGCGCGAAGTAACAATGTCCACTTGAAGCGCGCGAAAACCCCGAGATTTCGCCGCGCACCGCGACCGGATTGAAGCGCGCATCGAGCGCATCGGCGACCGCGCGGCACAACGCGCCGACCGCCCAGATCCGCGGACCGGGCGTTGTATTCGATTCACGCAAGTTCACAAAATGCGCAAGTGGCCGGCGACCACTCTTCCACAGTGAGCGGCCACCCCCCAATGGCGAGGCCGCGATACGAAACAGGCGCACGGTTTGTCGTGCAAGCTGTTGATTTCATTGGAAAAAGTACTGCTCAAAATTCAATCGATCTAACGGAAAGCCCGTGCCATGCGGGTCCGGGCACGTTGCCCAGCAGGTTAATCACAAAGTTATCCACAGAATCTGTGCGTCCTTGCTTACATGCAAACAAGCCGCGTGGCGATGGTGGGCTCGGTGGATAATCGCCGCGCATTTGCAGTCTACGGGGCCGGAGGATTCCTTGTTTTCCATCATAGTTGCCGCGGGCTGGCCGATTTGGCCATTGCTCGCTTGTTCAGTCATCGCGCTCGCGCTGGTTATAGAACGTTTCACAAGCCTGAAGACCGTGAAGGTCCTACCGCCCAAACTGCTCGACGAAGCGATGACCGTCTCGCACGGTTCGGTTCCGGGGCCCGATGTGGTGACCAAGCTCGAACGCAATTCGTTGCTCGGGCAGGTACTGGCCGCCGGTCTCCGGGCGCTCAACGCCAACCCCCGCTGCACCGAGGACGACCTGCGCGCGGCCATGGAGGCTTCGGGGCGCACCGCAGCGCACAAGCTGGAGCGCTACTTGCCGGCACTGGCGACCATTGCATCGGCAGCGCCGTTGCTCGGCCTGCTGGGTACGGTGATCGGCATGATCGAGATCTTCGGCTCGCAGTCGCCCGGAAGCGGCGCGGTGGGCTCCGGGAATCCGGCACAGCTGGCGCACGGTATTTCGATTGCGCTTTACAACACAGCTTTCGGCTTGATCGTGGCGATTCCGACGCTGATCTTCTGGCGCTATTTCCGCAGCCGGGTCGACGAATATTTGTTGAACCTCGAGCTGTCTGGCGAGCGCTTTGCCCGCCACCTGAACGCGCTGCGGAAATGATGGCCCCCACGCTTGCCACCGCCGCACCGTCCGACGGAGGCCTGGCATGACCCGCGGCCGCATGCATTTCCGCCACGGTGCGCGCGACGAGCCGGAGATCAACCTGATCCCGTTCATCGACGTGCTGCTGGTCGTTCTCATTTTCCTGATGCTGTCGACCACCTACAGCAAGTTCACGGAAATGCAGTTGCGCCTGCCGACGGCGGATGTCGATTCGCAGCGCGACTATCCCAAGGAAGTGATCGTGGCGGTGTCCGCCGACGGCCGCTATTCGATCAACAAGACGGCCCTCGCCGACCGCAACGTGGCGACGGTGGCCGCCGCGCTCGGTGCCGCAGCCACGGGCGGCAAGGACAGCGTGGTCATCATCAGCGCCGACGCCAGCAGCCCGCACCAGGCCGTGATCACGGTGATGGAAGCGGCACGCCGCGCGGGTCTGGTGCAGATCACCTTCGCAGCCCAATCGACGGCGCAAGCAGGACGCTGAGTGCCGTCCGACGGCCGCAGCAGCAGTACCAGCGCACCGGCCTCCGGGCTGCAGCGCGCCTGGCTGCATCGCGGCGTGATGGCCTGCGCGCTGTGGCCGTTGTCGCTTCTCTACGCGGCGCTTTTCGGGCTGCGGCGCTGGCTTTACCGGCAAGGGTGGCTGAAGACCGAGCGCGTACCGGTGCCGGTGATCGTGGTCGGCAACGTGATTGCGGGCGGTGCCGGCAAGACACCGGTCGTGATGGCCGTGGTTCGGCATCTGCAGGCCCGCGGCCTGAGCGTTGGTGTTGTGTCGCGCGGCTATGGCCGCCGCACCGACGACTGCCGTGAAGTGCTCGAGGGGAGCGATCCACAAGACGTCGGCGACGAGCCGGCGCTGATTCGCCATGCCACCGGCGCGCCCGTTTTCGTGGCACGGCGCCGCATCGAAGCCGCGCGCGCCCTGCTGGCGCGGCACCCGGCGACGCAGGTCGTCGTGAGCGACGACGGGCTGCAGCACTTGGCGCTTGCGCGCGATATCGAGATCTGCGTTTTCGACGACCGCGGCATCGGCAACGGCTGGCGGTTGCCCGCCGGCCCCTTGCGCGAGCCTTGGCCGCGGCGGTGCGACCTGGTGCTGCACAGCGGCGCGCACCCGGCATTCGAGGGCGGCTACACCGCAACCCGCGCCCTGGCGCAGGACGCCGTGGCAAGCGACGGAAAACGCGTGCCGCTGGAGGCTCTCGCCGGCAAGCCGGTGATTGCGCTGGCGGCCATTGCACGGCCGGAAGCATTCTTCGACATGCTGCGGGCGCGTGGCCTCGTGCTGGCCGAGACGATCGCACTTCCCGACCACTACGACTTCGACGGCTGGCTGCGCCCCTCCCATACCGAGCGCACGCTGCTCTGCACCGAAAAAGACGCCGTCAAGCTGTGGCGAAAAGCCCCCGACGCATTGGCCGTGCCGCTGCATTTCGCACCCGCGCCGGATTTCTTCGCCGCGCTCGACGCAAAGCTATCATCGCTCGATGGATACCAAGCTGCTTGAACTGCTCGTCTGCCCCGTGACCAAGGGCCCGCTGACCTGGAACGCCGAAAAGCAGGAGCTCTGCTCGCGCAGCGCCCGCCTTGCCTACCCCGTGCGCGACGGGATTCCGGTGTTGCTCGAGAACGAGGCGCGCACGCTGTCCGACGAAGAGTTGGGGCTGTGAGCTTTACTGTCCTGGTGCCGGCTCGCCTGGCTTCGACGCGGCTTCCCGACAAACCGCTGGCGGACATCGCCGGCTTGCCCATGGTGGTGCGCGTGGCGCAGCGGGCGAGCCAATCGGGCGCTTTGCGGGTGGTGGTTGCTGCGGACGACCCTTCCATTGTCTCGGCCTGCAAGGACCATGGCGTGGAGGCCATCCTCACGCGCCAGGACCATCCCAGCGGCACCGACCGTCTCGCCGAAGCCTGCGAGCAGCTCGGCCTCGACGCCGACGATATCGTGGTCAACGTGCAGGGCGACGAGCCGCTGATCGACCCCGCGCTGATCGACGCCGTGGCATCGGCGCTCGCCCTTCATCCGGAAGCCGCCATGAGCACAGCCGCCCATGAAATCGATTCGCTCGACGACTTCCTGAACCCGAATGTGGTGAAGGTGGTGCTCGACGTGCGGGGCAATGCGCTCTATTTCAGCCGTGCGCCCATTCCGTGGTGGCGCGACGGCTCCGTCAACCGTGCGCCGCCGTCGGCGCTGCCCACCCCGGCGCCGCTGCGCCACATCGGCATCTACGGATACCGCGCGGGTTTCGTGCGCAAATTTCCTTCGTTGCCGCCGGCACCCGTCGAGGCGACCGAAGCGCTGGAGCAGCTGCGCGCGCTCTGGCATGGGCATCGCATTGCGGTGCACGTTACGCATGCGGCTCCCGGGCCGGGCATCGACACCCCTGAAGACCTGGCCCGCGTGCGCGCGTTGTTCGCATCCCAGCCGCCTCTCTGAGGCGCCCGCGACAGCGGCGGTAACGGAAATTCTTCACGCTTACGCATGCTATCCTCGACGCAATTCCGCCTTGCACGGCTTCTGGGCCGTCGTTGGGTGCGACACAAGATCTAAGAACCGTCCGAGGACACCATGAGACTAATTTTGCTGGGCGCGCCCGGGGCGGGCAAAGGTACGCAAGCGGCCTTCATCTGCCAGAAATACGGCATTCCCCAAATTTCGACCGGCGACATGCTGCGCGCAGCCGTCAAGGCCGGCACGCCGCTCGGGCAGCAGGCCAAGGCGGTCATGGAATCAGGTGGCCTGGTGAGCGACGACCTCATCATCAACCTCGTGAAGGAACGCATTGCGCAACCCGATTGCGCCGATGGTTTTCTGTTCGACGGCTTCCCCCGCACCATTCCGCAGGCCGACGCCATGAAGGCGGCGGGCGTCAAGCTCGACTACGTGCTCGAAATCGACGTGCCCTTCAGCGACATCATCGAACGCATGAGCGGCCGGCGCTCGCATCCGGCATCGGGCCGCATCTATCACGTGAAGTTCAACCCGCCGAAAGTCGAAGGCAAGGACGACATCACGGGCGAAGACCTGATCCAGCGCAAGGACGACGAGGAAGAAACCGTACGCAAGCGGCTCGAGGTCTACAGCCAGCAGACGCGTCCGCTGGTCGACTACTACTCGGCCTGGGCCAAGGCGGATCCGGCCGCGGCACCGAAGTACCGCGCCATCAAGGGCGTAGGCACGGTCGAAGAGATCACCCAGCGCGCACTGGCTGCCCTGAGCAACTGAATTTCACAGCGACAGGCGCGCTGTTCGCTGCTGTAGCGGCCTGCCGGCCTTGCTGGTTGCCGCCGCCCAGCGCTCAGGCGGGCGTCTCGAACAGTTCCAGCATCAGCGCAATGCGTGCCTTGACCGGCGTCAGCGCACCGGCGTCGCGCAGCCGGTCGTCAGGCCTTGGAAGAATGCGCCCGCTCGCGCAACGCGTGGCGCGCAGCACGGCAACCCCTGCATCCTGTGCACGAAGCGCGGCGGCCTCCAGCGCATGGTGCACCGTGCCGTTTCCCGTCGCAGCCAGAACCAGCCCGCGAATCGGCTCCGCGCCAACTGCTGTCCGCTCCTGCAGCAGCAGGTCGACGACGGCGCCGCTCACGCCAGCGTGGCTCGTGACGATTTCGACTCTGGGCCAGTGCGCCGCCGCACCGTCCTTCGTCTCGAAGAATTTCCGGCTTTTGCCCACTGGCGATTGCGGCCAATCCCGCAGGCGCCGTACGGAGCCCTCCTCCACGTAACCGACCGGTCCGGCATCGCCCGAAGCAAACGCATCCGGGCGATAGGTGTGCACCTTCTGAACATCCAGCGCGCTGTGGATTGCGCCCGCGCAGACCACCGTCACGCCCTGCGCCGCCGGCGTGGCCGCGACCGCGATGGCATCGCGCACGTTCTGCGGGCCGTCGGGCGAAAGCGAACTGGCCGGACGCATGGCGCATGTCAGCACGACGGGCTTGCCGGGAGCAAGCACGGTTTGAAGGAAGAATGCCGTTTCCTCGATGGTGTCGGTGCCATGCGTGATCACCACGCCTGCCACGTCGGCTTCGGCCAGCCAGAAAGCGCACCGCCGGGCGAGTTGCAGCCAGACATCGAATTCCATGTCCTTGCTGTCGAGCTGCGCCACCTGCTCCGCCGAGAGCTCCAGGCCTTCGGGCGCGCCGATGCCGCCGAGCAGGTCTGCCACCTCCACTTGCCCGGCGGTGTAGCCGATGTTGTCTCCGCCATCCGCGGCGCGTCCGGCAATGGTGCCGCCCGTGCCCAGAACCACGATGCGCCGCAGGCTGGGCGAAAGGGAATTAACCATGGCTTGCCAACTTTTAAAAACTGGTTAAAAATACAGGTACTGGATATTCAGCCAGTGCCGCAAGGAACCACATATGCAGTTCGCCGTGAAGCTTACCGCCCGCCAGCAGCAAATCCTGGATTTGATCCAGAGCGCCATCGCACGTACCGGCGCTCCGCCCACGCGGGCCGAAATTGCCAGTGAACTGGGCTTCAAGTCGGCCAATGCCGCCGAGGAGCACCTGCAGGCGCTGGCCCGCAAAGGCGTCATCGAACTCGTCAGCGGCACCTCGCGAGGCATCCGGCTCAAGGGTGACGCGCTGCGTTCGCTCAACGAGTCGCGCAACAATCAGTTTTCGCTTTCGCTGCCCGGCATGGCGCAGCTTGCGCTGCCTCTCATCGGCCGCGTTGCGGCGGGCTCGCCCATCCTGGCGCAAGAGCACGTCGACCAGACCTATTACGTCGAGAACACGCTGTTCCAGCGCCAGCCCGACTACCTGCTGAAGGTGCGCGGCATGTCCATGCGCGACGCCGGCATCATGGACGGCGACCTGCTGGCGGTCCAGGCCACCAAGGAAGCGCGCAACGGCCAGATCGTGGTGGCCCGCCTCGGCGACGAAGTCACCGTCAAGCGCCTCAAGCGCAACAAGCAGGTCATCGAGCTGCATGCCGAGAACCCCGACTACCCGACCATCATCGTTCAGCCCGGCGAGCCTTTCGAAATCGAAGGCCTGGCGGTCGGCCTCATTCGCAACACCATGCTGATGTAGGCCTCGCGGCCTGCCGAAAGCAGCGCCCCATCCGGCCGCAACAGGTGGCGGGCGTATGGCGCGAAGTCGCCATCACCCTGTTGCGTCCGATCAAAGAAATCCTGCCTGTGTTCAACCTCAGACTTTTTTGGAGTTCACATGGGAATCGCCCTCCTCGCCATCGTTGATTTGTGGATGCCGCTGCAATCGCTTGCAAGCCGGTTGCTGCCGGCGCGCCGTTCACGCCACCGCGACAGCGGCAGCGCCTCCGCAGGGTTGCGCTACGTCGCGGTTCGGCCGGCCTGCACGGCCCGAGCCCACGGCGCGGCTGCGCCCAAGGCGGCGCCCGCCCCCGTACGGCCCCTGCGCGTCATTCGCGTGGTCGACGGGCCGCAGGGCGAAAAACGCAGCACCAACCGCATGGTGATTTCGGGCCGCATGGCCGATGTTTGCGCCGAACTCGACCGGCTGGCGGCACTCGAAGCCATGGAAGCAGTCAGCGCCGCCCCGCGCTCCACACGCCTGCACTGAGCCTGTGCAGTCCCCGGTGACCATTGGCCGGGGCGGGTATCCAAACGTTCACACGCGCGTCATGCCAATGCTGCGAGGCACAATGGCACGCCATGAACATTGTGATCCTCGACGATTACCAGGACGCCGTGCGCAAGCTGCGCTGCGCCGCCAAGCTGGACGCGTATGCGGCCAAGGTCTACACCAACACGGTCAAGGGCATTGGTCAACTCTCGATCCGCCTGAAGGATGCCGACGTGATCGTGCTGGTCCGCGAGCGCACCCACATCTCGCGCCAGCTGATCGAAAAGCTGCCCAAGCTCAAGCTCATTTCGCAGACGGGGCGTGTGGGCGGCCATATCGACGTTACGGCCTGTACCGAGCGGGGCGTGGCGGTGGCCGAGGGCACCGGCTCCCCCCAGGCCCCGGCCGAACTCACGTGGGCGCTGATCATGGCAGCCATGCGGCGGTTGCCGCAGTACATCAGCAACCTCAAGCACGGGGCGTGGCAGCAGTCGGGGCTCAAGTCGGCCTCGATGCCGCCCAATTTCGGCCTGGGTTCGGTGCTCAAGGGCAAAACGCTCTGCATCTGGGGCTACGGCCGCATCGGGCAGCTGGTGGCGCGCTACGGGCAGGCCTTTGGCATGCAGGTTGTCATCTGGGGCCGCGAGGCAAGCTGCGCCAAGGCCAGGTCCGACGGTTTCCAGGTGGCGCAGAACCGCCACGAATTCTTCGCCGCGGCCGACGTGCTGTCGGTGCATCTGCGGCTCAACGAAGAAACCGTGGGACTGGTCACGCTCGAAGACCTTTCGCGCATGAAGCCGACGGCGCTCTTCGTCAATACCTCCCGTGCGGAACTGGTCGAGCCCGACGCACTGCTCGCGGCGCTCAACCGCGGCCGTCCGGGGCTGGCAGCCGTCGACGTGTTCGAGAGCGAGCCGCCGCTGCAGGGTCACGCGCTGCTGCGCCTCGAAAACTGCATCTGCACGCCGCACATCGGCTACGTGGAGCAAGACAGCTACGAGAGCTATTTCGGCCAGGCTTTCGACAATGTCGTGAGCTTCATCAAGGGCAACCCCACCAACATCGTGAATCCGGGCGCACTGCAGGTTCGCCGGTGAGTTCATGAGCCGCCGGGCCGCCCCAAGGCGAATACCGCAGCCGAAGGCGAAGGTCCTTCAGTGAGCCGGCCGGCGCCCCAGGGCGCACTCTGGGCGCTGCTGGCCGGCAATTTCGTGATTGGCACGGGCGTGATGGTGGTACCCGGCACGCTCAATGAAATCAGCACATCGCTGGCCGTGACCGTCGCTACCGCGGGCCAGCTGATCACGGTGGCCGCCGTCGTGATGTGCCTTGGCGCTCCGTTGCTGGCGGCCGTGGTCGCGGGCTGGGACCGCCGCCAGTTGCTCGCCCTCACCCTCGTCTGGTACGCCGCCGGGCATGTCGTTGCGGCCCTGATGCCGAGTTTCGGCGCCCTGCTGCCGGTGCGCATGCTCACGGTGGTGGCGCCGGCCATCTTCACGCCGCAGGCCGCGGCCTGCGCCGGCATGCTGGTGCCGCCGGAGCAGCGCGGGCGCGCCGTGACTTTCGTTTTTCTCGGCTGGTCGATGGCCTCTGTGCTGGGCCTGCCGCTCGGCGCACTCATTGGCGGCCACCTGGGCTGGCGCATGGCTTTCATGGCGGTTGCAATGCTCAGCGTCGTGAGCGCGGCGTCGATCTGGCTGACCCTGCCGCGTGGCATTCGTCCCGCGGCGCTCACGGCCGCGGCCTGGTCGCGCGTGCTGCGCAGCCCGGTGCTGATGGGCATCGTGTCGGTCACGGCGTTGCAGGGTGCCGGCCAGTTCGTTCTGTTCAGCTACTTCGGCCCCATCCTCAAGCAGAACTTCGGCGCGGACCCCACCACGCTCAGCCTGATGTGGGCCCTCTTCGGCGTTTTCGGGCTCATGGGCAACATGCTGGTGAGCCGCTTCATCGACCGCGTGGGCGCGGGCCGCATGGTGCTCCTGACGAGTTCGCTGATCGCGCTCAGCCTTTTCCTCTGGCCGTGGGCCGGCACGCTCCCCTGGCTGGCGGCGGTTCTCGTGCCCTGGGGCCTGGGATGCTTCGCGACCAATTCGGCGCAGCAGGCACGGCTGGTGGGCCTCGCGCCCGCCCTTGCGCCGGGTTCCGTGGCGCTCAACAGCTCGGGCATCTACATCGGCCAGGCCGTGGGTGCCGGGCTGGGCGGATGGCTGCTCGCCAATGAGGCGGTGGCATGGATGAACTGGGTCGGCCTGACCTTGCTGCTGCTGGCCATCGGCCTGAGCGTGGCCATCGATCGCAGCCGCCGCACGGCCTGACAACGCAGCCCCGCGTAAGACCCGGGACACCGCTGCTCCCGGTGACTGCAAAATCGAAGGCTGCGCAAGCTCCGCGCCCAACGCCTGCCATCAGGCCCGGATACCCCTCAACCAGCGAAAATCTTCTTCCAATGACAGTGAACTACACCCGGATCGGCGTCGTCGGCGCCGGCGCCATGGGCCGAGGCATCGCCCAGATCGCCGCACAGGCGGGCAGCGAAGTGCTATTGCTCGACAGTTTTGCAGGTGCCGCGGAGCGCGGGCGCGAAGCCCTCGTGGCCCAATGGAACAAGCTGCACGAGAAGGGCAAGATCGACGCCGCGGCGCGTGATGCGCAAATCGCCCGTGTCAAGGCGGTCGATTCGGTCGCGGCCCTGGCCGCATGCGACCTCGTGATCGAAGCGGTGGTCGAGGACATCGAGGTCAAGCGCAAGCTGTTCCGCGAACTCGAATCGGTCGTCGCGCCCACGGCCACGCTCGCGACCAACACCTCGTCGCTGTCGGTCACGGCCATCGCGGCCGGGCTCAAGCACCCGCAGCGCGTGGCGGGCTTTCACTTCTTCAACCCCGTGCCGTTGATGAAGGTGGTCGAGGTGGTGGCGGGCTTCAAAACTTCCGCCGAAGTCTGCAAGCAGCTGGCCGGCTATGCGGTGCAGATGGGCCATAGCGCCGTGCAGGCGCAGGACACGCCGGGCTTCATCGTCAACCATGCCGGCCGCGGCTACGGCACCGAGGCGCTGCGCATCGTGGGCGAAGGCGTAGCCGACTTCGCCACCATCGACCGCATCCTGAAGGACCAGGCCGGTTTCCGCCTCGGCCCGTTCGAGTTGATGGACCTGACGGCGCTCGACGTGTCGCATCCGGTGATGGAGTCGATCTATCACCAGTACTACGAGGAGCCCCGCTTCCGCCCCAGCGTGATCACGGCCCAGCGCCTTGCAGCGGGCGTGCTCGGCCGCAAGACCAACGAAGGCTTCTACAACTACCACGACGGCGTGATGCAGCAGCCTCCCGAAGCCGCGCCGCCAACGGTGGCGGCGCTGCCCTCGGTGTGGGTGTCGCCACGCGCCGCGCGCCGGGCCGAGTTGCTGCGGCTGGTGAATACGCTCGGTGCGCAAATCGACAGCGGCGCCACAGCCGCGCCCACTTCGCTCATCCTGGTGGCACCGCTGGGCTTCGATGTGACCACGGTGGCCGCGGTCGAACGCCTGGACGCCACGCGCACCGTCGGCATCGACATGCTGATCGACGATGCCGCCACCAAGCGACGCGTGCTTGCCACCAACCCGGCCACGCGGCGCGACATTCGCGATGCGGCGCACGCCCTCTTCGCGCGTGACGGCAAGGCCGTGAGCGTGATCCGCGACAGCGGCGGCTTCGTCACGCAGCGCGTGATCGGCACCATCGTGAACATCGCCTCCGACATGTGCCAGCAGTGCATCTGCTCGCCGGCCGATCTCGAAACTGCCGTGCAGCTGGGCCTCGGCTATCCGCGCGGTCCGCTGGCCATGGGCAACCTGTACGGGCCGACCAACATGCTCGAAGTGCTGTTCAACTTGCAGACCGTCTACGGCGATCCGCGCTATCGCCCGAGCCCGTGGCTGCGCCGCCGCGGTGCAATCGGCCTGAGCCTGCTGCACGAAGAAGAATAAACACCAAGGAAAGCCTCACAGCGATGACCGCCGAACTGAAAAGCACCAGCGAAGGACGCACCATGGTGCTGACGATCGCCAACCCGACCCAGCGCAATGCATTGGGCCCCGAGATCTACGCCGCAGGCATCGAGGCGCTCAACGGCGCCGAAAGCAGCGACGAGATTCGCAGCGTCGTCATCGTGGGCGAAGGCGCGTGGTTCTGCGCCGGCGGCTCGCTGCAGCGGCTGTCCGACAACCGCCAGCGCGACCCTTCGGTGCAGGCCGAAAGCATCGAGGGCCTGCACAACTGGATCGACTCCATCCGCACCTTTCCCAAGCCGATCATTGCGGCGGTCGAAGGCGCGGCGGCCGGCGCCGGCTTCTCGCTGGCATTGGCCTGCGATTTCGTCGTGGCCGCGCGCGACGCGATTTTTGCGGCTTCTTACAGCAACGTGGCGCTGTCGCCCGACGGCGGGCTGAGCTGGCACCTGGGCCAGGCGTTGCCGCGCCAACTGGCCAGCGAGTGGCTGATGGCCGGCGAGCGCATCGGCGCGCCGCGGCTGCATGCGCTCGGGCTGGTCAACGAACTGAGCGAGAACGGCCAGGCGCTCGCAAGCGCACTGGCGCTTGCGGCCAAGCTCAATGCACGCGCGCCGAACTCGCTGGCCAGCATCAAGGAACTGCTCAGCGAGGCGCGCGGTGCCACGTTCGCGTCGCAGCTCTCGCAGGAGCGCGACCACTTCGTTCGCAACCTTCACCACCCCAATGCCGGCATCGGCATTGCCTCATTTCTAGAGAAGAAACCGCCGCAGTACGAATAGCGGCACGACGTCACTCCCGTGACACCCTTCAGCTTTTCAGTCGCCGACAGGACAGACCAATGGACGACCCCATTCTTACCATCGAAGAACGTGAAGCGATCAACAGTGGTCGCTGGTTTTCTTCTCTCTCTCCATCGCTACGGCACGACATTCTCCGATGTGCTTTTGTCAAACGCTACAAGGACGGCGACCTGATCGCCGCCCGCGGCGACCCTCCCGATCACTGGATTGCCTGTGCCAAGGGCGCGGTGCGCGTCAGCTCGACGGCCGTGTCGGGCAAGCAGGTGACGCTGACCTACGTGGAGCCGGGCATCTGGTTCGGCGACGTGGCGATGTTCGACGGAGACAGGCGCACGCACGATGCCTATGCGCATGGCGACACGACAGTGCTCTGCGTGGCGCGGGCCGACTTTCAGAAGATCCTGGCCACGCACGTGGAGCTGTACGAAGCATTGATGCGGCTGCAGGCGCGCCGCATCCGCACGCTGTTCGGGCTGGTGGAAGACCTCAACACCCTGCCCTTGCGCGCACGCCTGGCCAAGCAGCTCATCCATCTGGTGCGCAGCTACGGCGTGCCCAACCTGGAAGACGGCAGCCAGACGCGCATCGGCCTGCAATTGGCGCAGGAAGAACTCGCGCAGTTGCTCGGTGCCTCGCGCCAGCGGGTCAACCAGGAGCTCAAGACCATGGAGCGCGAGGGCACTATCCGGATCGAGCCGGGCGGCCTGGTCGTGCTGGATCGCGCAGCCTTGATGCGCGTCTCCGAAGCTGAGACCTGAGAAAACCAAAAAGAGACAGAGACATGAGCCAGGACTTCTCGAACTTCATCGGCACACGCGCCGTTTCGCAACAGCATGCCTTCGACATCGAAGCACTTGCAGCCTGGCTCACGAAGAACCTCGACGGCTTCCAGGGCCCGCTCACGGTCGAAATGTTCAAGGGTGGGCAATCGAACCCCACCTACAAGTTGGTCACGCCGACGCAGAGCTACGTGATGCGCGCCAAGCCCGGGCCGGTCGCCAAGCTGTTGCCCTCGGCCCATGCGGTGGAGCGCGAGTTCAAGGTCATGAGCGGCCTGCAGGGCACCGATGTGCCCGTGCCGCGCATGCACTGCCTGTGCGAGGACGAATCCTTCATCGGCCGCGCCTTCTACGTGATGGAGTTCATGCAGGGCCGGGTCCTCTGGGACCAATCGCTGCCCGGCTTCACCAACACCGAACGCGCGGCTTACTACGATGAGATGAACCGCGTCATTGCGGCGCTGCACACCGTGAAGTTCGCGGAGCGCGGCCTTGCGGACTACGGCAAGCCCGGCAACTACTTCGAGCGCCAGATCGGCCGCTGGAGCAAGCAGTACAAGGCCTCGACCGACGGCGCCGGCGAACTGTCCCAGCCGATCGATGCCATGGAGCGCCTGATCGACTGGTTCCCCGCCCACATGCCGGCGAGCGCGCGCGACGAAAGCAAAGTCTCGATCGTCCATGGCGACTACCGCCTCGACAACGTGATGTTCCACGCCACAGAGCCGCGGATCATCGCGGTGCTCGACTGGGAGCTCTCCACGCTGGGCCATCCCCTCGCGGACTTCAGCTACCACTGCATGTCCTGGCACATGCCTCCCACCACCGGCCGCGGCATCGGCGGCGTGGATGTCGCGGCGCTGGGCATTCCCACCGAGAGCGAATACATCCGCCGGTACTGCGAGCGCACGCGCATCACCACGCCCGAAGCGCTGGCACCCGACTGGAACTTCTACCAGGCCTACAACCTGTTCCGCATGGCCGCGATCCTGCAGGGCATTGCCAAGCGGGTCGAGGCCGGTACCGCGTCGAGCGAGCAAGCCGTGGCCTCCGCCCGCGGCGCGCGACCGATGGCCGAGATGGCCTGGCAGTTTGCCCAAAAGGCGTAACCAGCCCCAAAACCCCACCAGGAGACAGCATGGATTTCGAATATTCGGCCAAGACCAAGGAATTGCAGAAACGCGTCACCGCGTTCATGGACGAGCACATCTACCCGGCCGAAGCCGCGTATGCGGCCGAGCTGGCCGCCAACACGGCCGCCGGCAAGCGCTGGACCGCGCTCAAGACCGTCGAGAAGGTCAAGGAAAAGGCCAAGGCCCAGGGATTGTGGAACCTGTTCCTGCCGGTCGACAGCGCCTCCGCCTCGGGCTACGAGGGCGCCGGCCTCACCAACCAGGAATACGCACCGCTGGCCGAGATCATGGGCCGGGTGCAATGGGCTTCGGAAGCCTTCAACTGCTCGGCGCCCGATACGGGCAACATGGAAACCATTGCCCGCTACGGCTCCGAAGCCATCAAGGCACGCTGGCTCAAGCCGCTGCTCGAAGGCGAGATTCGCTCGGCCTTCGCAATGACCGAACCCGATGTTGCCTCCAGCGATGCCACCAACATCTCGACCCGCATCGAACGCCAGGGCGACGAATACGTGATCAACGGCCACAAGTGGTGGATTTCAGGTGCCGCCGACCCGCGCTGCGCCGTCTTCATCACCATGGGCAAGAGCGACCCCGATGCGCCGAGGCATTCGCAGCAAAGCATGGTGATCGTGCCGGCCGATGCCAAGGGCATCCGCATCGTGCGCCCGCTCAACGTCATGGGCTACGACGATGCCCCGCACGGCCACGTCGAGATGTACTTCGAGAACGTGCGCGTGCCCGTCGACAACATCCTGCTCGGCGAAGGCCGCGGCTTTGAAATCGCCCAAGGCCGCCTTGGCCCCGGACGCATTCACCACTGCATGCGCCTGATCGGCCTGGCCGAGCGTGCGCTCGAACTGATGTGCAAGCGCGCTTCTTCGCGCGTGGCCTTCGGCAAGACGGTCGCTTCGCAGACCGTCACGCAAGAGCGCATTGCCGAAGCACGCTGCAAGATCGACATGGCCCGCCTGCTCACGCTCAAGGCCGCATGGCTGATGGACGTGGCCGGCAACAAGGTCGCGAAGAACGAAATCGCGATGATCAAGGTGGTCGCGCCGAGCATGGCCTGCCAAGTGATCGACTGGGCCATGCAGGTGCATGGCGGCGGCGGCATGTGCGACGACTTTCCGCTTGCCTACGCCTATGCCGGCGCGCGCACGCTGCGCTTTGCGGACGGCCCCGACGAAGTGCACCGCAATGCGATCGCGAAGTGGGAGCTGGGCAAGTACGCGCCCAGCAAGACCGAGGCCGAGCCGCCCGTCACGCGCTTCTGATTCGTCCTGCTCCCTCTCCCTCTGGGAGAGGGTTGGGGTGAGGGCCGACGGCGATCAATTCGCCTCGGCCTTTTCTTTTTCAGAGCTTCTTCTGCAAAAACACCGCGTGCCCGAACGCAGGGTCGAGTTGATAGCCGATGAACCCCTCACGTTCGTAGCTGCGCAACGCCGGCGCATTGCCCGACAGCACTTCCAGCGTGAGCTTGCAGGCACCACGCACGCGGGCTTCTTGCTCCACCCGTTCGAACATGCGTTGCGCAACCCGCCGGCCGCGATGGCTGGCCAGAACGACAACGTCATGCACATTGACCAGCGGCTTGCAGGCAAAGGTCGAAAAACCTTCGATGCAGTTGACGAGCCCGACGGGCTGCGCACCGTCGTAAGCCAGCACGCTGAAAGCTTGCGGCCGCGCAGCGAGTGCCGCGGGCAGGCCGGCACGCACGTCGGCGTCGAGCGCCGTACCGCCGCCGGCGGGATCGCGTGCATAGCTGTCGAGCAGGTCGACCAGTGCCGCCGAGTGCTTTGCGTTGCGGTAGTCCGCCAGAACGA
This sequence comes from Variovorax paradoxus, assembly GCF_040544635.1. Classification (GTDB taxonomy): domain Bacteria; phylum Pseudomonadota; class Gammaproteobacteria; order Burkholderiales; family Burkholderiaceae_C; genus Variovorax; species Variovorax paradoxus_R. The sequence continues at coordinate 160,799 of NZ_JBEPKJ010000002.1, read as the reverse complement.
CTTCGACCATCGCTATTGCGCGGGCTCGAGAGTTGCGGCAAGGCGCTTCGCGCAAGCCTCGGCCTGCTTCGCGTCGCGTGCCTCGACCATTACGCGCACCAACGGCTCGGTGCCGCTTGCACGGATCAGCACACGGCCGCCGTCGCCGAGTTCAGCCTCGATGCGCTGAGTTTCGCTGGCCAGCGCCCTGTTGCTCTTCCAGTCCTGTCCCGGCGTCAGGCGAACATTGATGAGGGTCTGGGGAAACAGCGTGATGTCGGCCAGCAGCTGCGCCACCGTCTTGCCGCTGCGCACGCAGGCTTGCAGCACCTGCAGTGCGCTCACGATGCCGTCGCCGGTGGTGTGGCGGTCGAGCGCCAGCAGATGGCCGGAGCCTTCGCCGCCCAGAATCCAGCCGCGCTTGTCGAGTTCTTCAAGCACATAGCGGTCGCCCACCTTGGCGCGCACGAACTCGATCCCCTGGCCGCGCAGCGCCACCTCGACAGCCTTGTTGGTCATGAGTGTACCGACCACGCCGACAGGCTTTTCTCCGCGCGAAATACGCTCGGCCACCATGAGGTAGAGCAGTTCGTCGCCATTGAACAGGCGCCCGCTGGCGTCGACGAGTTGCAGGCGGTCGGCGTCGCCGTCGAGCGCAATGCCGTAGTCGGCCTTCTGCGCCGTCACGGCGGCGACCAGCGCCTCGGGATGGGTCGCGCCGAAGCCCTTGTTGATGTTGAGCCCGTCGGGCGCGCAGCCGATGCTGGTGACCTCGGCCCCCAGTTCGTGGAACACGTTCGGCGCCACCTGGTAGGCCGCGCCGTGCGCCGCATCGATCACGAGCTTCATGTCGCGCAACGTCAGGTCGTTGGCGAAGGTGCTCTTGCAGAACTCGATGTAGCGGCCGGGCGCGTCGTTCAGGCGGCGCGCCTTGCCGAGTTCGGCCGAGGTTGCCCATACAGGGGCCTCTTCGAGCGCGGCTTCCACCGCAAGCTCCCATTCGTCGTCGAGCTTGCTGCCCTGCGCGCTGAAAAACTTGATGCCGTTGTCCGGGTAGGCGTTGTGGCTGGCGCTGATCACCACGCCCAGACTCGCGCGCTGTGCGCGCGTGAGGTAGGCCACGCCCGGTGTAGGCAGCGGGCCCAGCAACACCACGTCGACCCCGGCGGAATTGAAGCCCGACTCCAGCGCGGATTCGAGCATGTAGCCCGAAATGCGGGTGTCCTTGCCGATCAGCACTGTCGGGCGCGACTGGCTTTTCTTGAGCACGCGGCCCACGGCATGCGCAAGGCGCAGCACGAAGTCGGGTGTGATGGGCGACTGGCCGACCGTGCCGCGAATGCCGTCGGTGCCAAAGTATTTGCGGGTCATGAAGTTTGTTCTTGTTGTTGATCGTTGGAAGCCCGTCGGCCTGGATGCGGCTCTTCGGTTTTCATGGCACGCCACACGGCGAGTGCCGCCACGGTGTCGCGCACGTCGTGCACCCGCACGATGGCCGCGCCGCGGTCCACCGCGAGCACCGCCGCCATCACGCTGGGCACCAGGCGTTCGGCAGCAGCCGGAATGCCGCTGACCGTACCGATGGAAGACTTTCGAGACCAGCCCAGCAGCAGCGGATAGCCGGCGTCGAGCAGTTCACGCTGGCGTGCCAGCAGGGCAAAATTTTGCGCCACTGTCTTGCCGAATCCGATTCCCGGATCCAAGGTGATTCGCGACGGATCGACCTTCAGCAAACGCAGTTGCGCCACCTGCTGCGCCCAGAACGACAGCACCTCGGGAACCACATCGCCCTGCATGGGCGCGGTCTGCATGGTTTGCGGATCGCGATGCATGTGCATCAGGCAAATGCCGCACGAGGGGTGCGCGGCCACCGCTTCGCGCGCACCGGGCTGCCGCAGCGCCCAGACATCGTTGACGACGTCAGCGCCCAACTCGAGCACCGCGCGCATGACTTCCGGCTTGTAGGTGTCGACGGAAAGCGGCACGTTCAGCTTCACAGCCTCGCGGACCACCGGCAGCACGCGCGCCAGCTCGGCGTCGAGCGGCACGGCCGGGCTGCCGGGCCGGGTCGATTCGCCGCCGATGTCGAGCATATCGGCGCCCTCCTTCAGCAACTGCTCGCAATGCTGCAGGGCGGCCGCGGTAGAAGCATGCGCCCCGCCGTCGGAGAAAGAATCGGGAGTGACGTTGACGATGCCCATCACGCGCGGCTGCGCGAGATCAATCGCAAAACGTGCGGTCTGCCAGATCAACGGAGCCATCGTCATGCGGCACCTTCATCATCGAAAACGGGGCCAAGGGCCCCGTTGTTGTGTGACGCCGGATGCACTTCAGGCGGCAGTCGGCGCCGGATCCGGTTTCACAGCCGGCGTACCGCCGCTGCCACCGCTGCCCGACGGCGGAATGCGCGGCGTCCAATCCTTGGGCGGACGCGGCGCGCGGCCGGCCATGATGTCGTCGAGCTGTTCGCTGTCGAGGGTTTCCCATTCGAGCAGCGCCTTCGCCATGGTGTGCATCTTGTCGCTGTTTTCCTCGATGAGGCGGCGCGCCAGGGCGTATTGCTCGTCGATGATGCGGCGGACTTCCTCATCCACCTTTTGCATGGTCTGCTCGCTCATGGTGGTGGTCTTCGTCACGGAACGGCCCAGGAAGACTTCACCCTCGTTCTCTGCATAGACCATCGGGCCCAGTGCGTCGGTCATGCCGTAACGCGTCACCATGTCGCGGGCCAGTTGGGTTGCCTTGTTGAAGTCGTCCGAGGCACCGGTGGTGCGCTGATTCATGAAGACTTCTTCGGCAATCCGGCCACCGAACAACATCGAGATCTTGTTGAGCGCCCATTCCTTGTCGTAGCCGTAGCGATCCCGCTCAGGCAGCGTGAAGGTGACGCCCAGTGCGCGCCCGCGCGGAACAATCGTGACCTTGTGAACAGGGTCCGACTTTGGCAGGAGCTTGCCGATGAGGGCATGGCCTGCTTCGTGGTACGCGGTGTTCCTCAACTCTTCCGGGTCCATGACTGCCGAGCGGCGTTCCGGGCCCATGAAGATCTTGTCCTTGGCTTTCTCGAAGTCCTGCATCTCGACGACGCGGGCATTGCGGCGTGCAGCCATCAGGGCAGCTTCGTTGCAGAGGTTGGCCAGATCGGCACCGGACATGCCTGGCGTTCCGCGTGCAATCACGTTCGGATTGACGTCCTGGCCCAAGGGCACCTTGCGCATGTGAACGGCGAGGATCTGCTCGCGCCCCTTCACATCGGGCAGCGTGACATACACCTGGCGGTCGAAACGGCCGGGGCGCAGCAGTGCGGCGTCCAGAATGTCCGGACGGTTGGTTGCAGCCACGACGATCACGCCGAGGTTGGTTTCGAAGCCGTCCATCTCGACCAGCATCTGGTTCAGGGTTTGTTCGCGCTCGTCGTTGCCGCCACCCAGGCCGGCACCGCGCTGGCGGCCCACCGCATCGATTTCGTCGATGAAGATGATGCAAGGGGCGTTCTTCTTGGCGTTCTCGAACATGTCGCGCACGCGGGCCGCGCCCACGCCGACGAACATTTCGACGAAGTCGGAGCCCGAGATCGAGAAGAACGGAACCTTGGCTTCGCCGGCGATCGACTTGGCAAGCAAGGTCTTGCCGGTACCCGGAGGGCCGACCAGCAGCAGGCCGCGCGGAATGCGACCGCCGAGCTTCTGGAAGCGCTGCGGGTCTTTCAGGAAGTCGACCACTTCACGGACTTCTTCCTTGGCTTCGTCGCAACCTGCAACGTCGGCGAAAGTGACCGTGTTGTTGTTCTCGTCCATCATGCGGGCTTTGCTCTTGCCGAAGCTGAACGCTCCGCCTTTGCCGCCGCCCTGCATCTGTCGCATGAAGTAGATCCAGACGCCGATCAGCAGCAGCATCGGCCCCCAGCTCACCAGGAGCGTCATGAGGAGCGAGCCCTCTTCGCGCGGCTTGACGTCGAACTTGACGTTGTGATCGATCAGGTCGCCCACGAGGCCGCGGTCGAGCACCGTGGCGGTCGTGCGGATCTTGCGATCGTCGTTGGTGACGGCGATGATTTCTCCGCCGCCTGCGCCTTCAGGAATGACGGCACTTTTAATCTGGTTGTTTCGGACCTGATCCAGGAACTCTGAATAACTCACCGTCCCCGAGCCAACGCCACCGCGGGTGTCGAACTGCTTGAACACAGTGAACAACACCATGGCAATGACGAGCCATACGGCAACTTTGGAAAACCACTGATTGTTCAAACGAAGCTCCAGTCGAAAGCGCGTGACAAGATTGTGAAAAAGAACGCGCTGTGGATACGCAATTGCGCCCCATTTTAGGCTTTTCAAGCTACGAAAAGCGGGCATTTCCCTAATGCAGCCATAGCCTGACAAGGGTTTGCGCCTCATTGACACCCTTTCGGCGCCCTTTGAAGGGCTGCCGCGTCAAGGTATCAAAGCGTTTCATGTGCCTTCAGACCCATGCCGACCAGAAAGGTTTCGGACGATTTGTCGCGCGAGGCCTTGGGTTTGAAGGGTTTTACGGTGCGGAAATTGGCCTTGAACAACTTCACCAGCTCGTCGTAGCCGCTGCCATGGAAGAGCTTGGCGACCAAAGCCCCTTCGGGCTTCAGGTGGTGCTGGGCGAAGTCGATTGCAAGCTCGATCAGATGCGCGACACGGGCAGCGTCGGCCGAATGGATGCCCGACAGGTTGGGCGCCATGTCCGACACCACCAGGTCGGCCTTCCGGCCGGCCAGCACGCCCAGCACCTGCTCCAGCAGCGCCGCTTCGCGGAAATCGCCCTGCAGGAAGGTTACGCCCTCGATCGGCTCCATGGGCAGCATGTCGAGCGCGATGATGGTTCCGTTCAGGGCTCCGGCCGCGGCGCCGTCGGGCGACATGCGCCGCCGCAGGTACTGGCTCCAGGCGCCCGGTGTGGAGCCCAGGTCAACCACCAGCTGGCCCGGTTTGACCAGGCCCAGCGACTCGTCGATTTCCTTGAGCTTGTAGGCGGCGCGTGCGCGATATCCCTCGCGCGTGGCCAGTTTCACGTACGGATCGTTGATGTGGTCGTGCAGCCACGCCTTGTTGACTTTTTTGCTCTTTGCCTTGGTGCTCATGGGTGGCCTCTCGTGCTTCGCGCTGCGGTATTCGCCTTGGAAGCGGCCCGGCGGTTCGAGAGGTTGCTTTCTACCCTCGATAATACGGGGATGCCCGCCATTCAACTTACCCCTGCCGAGCGCAAGGTGCACCGCGCCGAAGCTCACCACCTGGATCCGATCGTCATGGTCGGTGGAGACGGGCTGACCCCTGCCGTTAAAAAAGAGGCCGACGCGGCGCTCAAGGCCCACGGGCTGATCAAGATCCGCGTCTTCTCCGACGACCGCCTGGCGCGCGACGCCATGCTGCAGGAACTGGCCGACGAACTCGATGCCGCGCCCATCCAGCACATCGGCAAGCTGCTGGTGCTGTGGCGCCCCAAGCCCGAGAAAGAACGCGTGGTCGACGAAGACCGCATGCCCGGTCCGCGCGACATCAAGGTGCTGAAATACAGCAAGCGCGGCGGCCAGCGCCCCGAAATCAAGACCCTGCGCGTGCTCGGCAACCAGCGGCTCACCCCCGGCGGCACCATCAAGCGCGCCAAGGCAAAACGGCCGCTCTCGGCCAAGAAGCGTAACCAGGCAGACTGAACTTGGCGCCAGCGCAAGGCGCCCAGCGCCATATCCTCTGCATGAAGTGGGGCACGAAATACGGCCCCGAATACGTCAACCGCCTCTACGCGATGGTGCGCCGCAATCTCAGCGGCGACTTCAAGTTCGTGTGCCTGACGGACGACGGCACCGGCATTCGCCCCGAGGTGACGTGCCTGCCGATTCCGCCGCTCAACCTGCAACTGGCGCCCGGCCAGCGCGACGGCGCGTGGAAGAAGCTCACCACCTTCGAAAAAGACCTGCACGGCCTGCGCGGCACCGCCCTGTTCCTGGATGTGGACGTGGTGATCGTGGGCAGCCTCGATGCGTTCTTCGAGCGCCCCGGCGAGTTCCTGATCATTCACGACTACGCGCGCCCCTGGCGGCGCCAGCGGATCACGGGAAACTCGTCGGTCTACCGCTTCGAGCTGGGTGCCCATGCCGACGTGCTGGCGTATTTCCGCGAGAACATGGACAAGGTCCAGGCCGAGTACCGCAACGAGCAGACCTACCTGTCCGACGTGCTGCACAAGCAAGGCAAGCTGGGCTATTGGCCCACAGCCTGGTGCCCGAGCTTCAAGTACCACGGCATTCCCATGTGGCCGGCCAACTACTGGGAAGAGCCCTTCGTGCCGGAAGGCGCGCGCATCATGGTGTTCCATGGCGAGTGCAATCCGCCCGACGCGCTGGCGGGCCGGCGCAACCGGGCTTTCCGCTTTATCCGGCCTGCGCGCTGGATCTCGAAGTTCTGGAAAGAGTGAAGTGGCCGGGCGGCTGGCTGGAGCAGCAGGGCCCGCCCTCCGCCGCCGTCGTCCGGACTTAGCTTGCGGCCGGCGCTTTGGCGCCCATGCGCCACAGCAGCACGCCCGCGCACAGCCACTGAACCAGGTACATGCCGCTTCCCACGGCGTGCCAAAGCTTCAGGTTGTCGCGCGCAAGAATGCGGGGTGCTACGGCATATTGCTGGAGCAGCGCCAGCAGCAATGCGCCCAATATCAGGAAGATGGCGGTCATCGAGGCGTTGTCGATGCGGTCGTCCATCTTCGTCCTGAAATGAACCAGCAGCAGCAAGCCGCAGCCGATGGCAATCCAGCTCTGCGCCTCGAACAACTGCCCCGCAAAATTGCCCGCCACGGCGGGATTGCCGAGCCTCGCGAAAAGCATCGGCACGACCAGGAAACCGATTGTCGTGAGACTGCCCCACCAGAAGGCGGCCAACAGCAGCGCGAGGCGGTCTTTCATCCGGCGCGGATCAGATGTAGCGAACCGCCACGATCTCGTAGCGTTTGAGGCCGCCCGGGGCCTGCACCTCGGCCACGTCGCCTTCTTCCTTGCCGATGAGCGCACGCGCAATCGGGCTGGAGATATTGATGAGCCCCAGCTTCAGGTCGGCTTCGTCTTCGCCGACGATCTGGTATTTGACGGGTTCGCCCGATTCCTCTTCTTCGAGTTCCACCGTGGAACCGAACACCACCTTGCCGCCGGCGTCGAGCTCGGCCGGATCGATGATCTGTGCGGCCGACAACTTGCCTTCCACTTCCTGGATGCGGCCTTCGATGAAGCCCTGGCGGTCCTTGGCGACTTCGTATTCGGCGTTCTCGCTCAGGTCGCCCTGGGCGCGGGCTTCGGAAATCGCGTTGATGACCCAGGGGCGGTCCACGGTCTTGAGCTGATGCAGTTCAGCGCGCAGCTTCTCGGCACCGCGCTTGGTAATTGGAATGGTGGCCATGTTTGGTTCTCCATAAAGCGAAACCGCCGAACGCTGCCGTTCGGCGGTCGATTGGGGGAAAGGATCAGACGAGTGTGCGTCCGGTCAGCCGGCTCAGGATGGCGAGCGGGCTCGAATTGGGATTGTATTGCTTCGCCGCGGGCAGATGAAGGGTCTGCTCCAGCATGTACTGGCCCGCCATGACGGCGTGCGAGGTCTGGTCGGAGAAGCACACCCACACCGAACCCGGCGGGAACTTGGCGGTTTCCTGCGGCGAATTTTCCTGGTACGCCATGTCCGACTTCATGCCGTCGTGCAGCTGCAGCATCAGGTGGTCGTACTCGCTGCGCAACGACTTGGTCACACGCAGTGCGCGCAGCAGCCTGGCCTGCCAGCGCACATAGGGCTTGGCACGCGGCAGAAAGCGCCGGGCAATGTCTTCGAAGGGCTCGCCCACGCGCCACACGCGCGGCGCGCCCTCGGGGTTGACGTTGGTGAACACGCGCAGGATGCGCTCGCCGTAGTTGGGCCGCGACGGGAATGCGTCGACGTGCAACCGCCGGTCGTCGGCGCGCCAGGATTGCACGCGCGTCTCGACCTGCGCCGGCCTGTAGCTCGTCGGCGCCAGGCGCAGAGCCGGCGTGTAGTGGGGCAACAAGCCATGGATGAGTTGCTGCGCCTGCGCGCGAAAGCGCCCGACCATCGCCGCCACGGCGCGCTGCACCGCCTCGTCGCCGGCCACGCCCTTGAGCTTGCCGTCGGCGTCGAGGCTGATATTGCGTACGTCGGCCGACAGCAGGCCGGGTGTCAGCAGGCTGCGCTCTTCCGGCAGCAGCTCGAAGCCCAGGCGCGGAAAGTACAGCACCTTGCCCGCTTCCAGCTCCGCGATCCACGCCTCGTTGGGCGTGGCCGCGTTCCAGTTCGCCAGGTCCAGTTCGACGAGCTGCGTTTCCATGATGGCGCTCAGGCTCAGGCCACCGCAGCCAGCTGCGCGTGCATCTCCTGCACCGAGATCACGCCGAGCTCGTCCATGAAGCCCATGCCCTCGACCGCGGCTTCGGCGCCGAAGATCGTGGTGAACGTGGTCACGCGCGCCAGCAGCGCCGAGGTACGGATCTGCCGCGAATCGGTGATTGCGTTGCGGCGCTCTTCCACCGTGTTGATGACCAGCGCAATCTCGTTGTTCTTGATCATGTCCACGATGTGCGGGCGGCCTTCGGTCACCTTGTTCACCGTCGCGCATTCGATGCCCGCGGCGCTGATGGCGGCTGCGGTGCCCTTGGTGGCGATGATCTCGAAGCCCAGCTTGACCAGGCCGCGCGCCACTTCCACGGCGCGCGCCTTGTCGTTGTTCTTCACCGAGATGAAGACCTTGCCCGACTTCGGCAGGTGGGTGCCGGCACCGAGCTGCGACTTCACGAAGGCTTCGCCGAAGGTCTTGCCCACGCCCATCACTTCGCCGGTCGACTTCATCTCGGGGCCGAGGATGGTGTCCACGCCCGGGAACTTGACGAACGGGAACACGGCCTCCTTCACGCTGAAGTACGGCGGCGTGACTTCCTTCGTCACACCCTGCGACGCGAGCGACTGGCCGGCCATGCAGCGTGCCGCCACCTTGGCGAGCTGGATGCCCGTGGCCTTGCTCACGTAAGGCACGGTACGGGAAGCCCGCGGGTTCACTTCGAGCACGTAGATGACGTCCTTGCCGTCCTTCTGCTGGATGGCGAACTGCACATTCATCAGACCGACCACGTTGAGCGCCTTCGCCATCGCGGCGCTCTGGCGCTTCAGCTCGGCGATGGTTTCCGCGCTCAGGCTGTAAGGCGGCAGCGAGCAGGCGGAGTCGCCCGAGTGCACACCGGCTTGCTCGATGTGCTCCATCACGCCGCCGATCAGCGTGGCGCCTTCGCCGTCGCGGATGCAGTCGACGTCGCACTCGACGGCGTCGTTGAGGAAGCGGTCGAGCAGCACCGGCGAGTCGTTGCTCACCTTGACGGCTTCGCGCATGTAGCGCTCGAGGTCGCGCTGCTCGTGCACGATTTCCATCGCGCGGCCGCCGAGCACGTAGCTCGGGCGAACCACCAGCGGGTAGCCGAGAGCCGCAGCCTTTTCGAGCGCTTCGGGCTCGGTGCGGGCGGTGGCATTCGGCGGCTGGCGCAGGCCCAGCTCATGCAGCAGCTTCTGGAAACGCTCGCGGTCTTCGGCCGCGTCGATCATGTCGGGCGAGGTGCCGATGATCGGCACGCCGTTGGCCTCGAGGTCGAGCGCGAGCTTGAGCGGCGTCTGACCGCCGTACTGCACGATCACGCCGAGCGGCTTTTCCTTGTCGACGATCTCGAGCACGTCTTCGAGCGTGAGCGGCTCGAAGTACAGGCGGTCGGAGGTGTCGTAGTCGGTCGACACGGTCTCGGGGTTGCAGTTGACCATGATGGTCTCGTAGCCGTCCTCGCGCATGGCGAGCGCGGCATGCACGCAGCAGTAGTCGAACTCGATGCCCTGGCCGATGCGGTTGGGACCGCCGCCGAGCACCATGATCTTCTTCTTGTCGGTCGGGTCGGCTTCGCACTCGTCCTCGTAGGTCGAGTACATGTAGGCCGTGTTGGTCGCGAACTCGGCCGCGCAGGTGTCCACGCGCTTGTAGACCGGGCGCACGCCGAGGGCACGGCGCTTCTCGCGAATCGCGGTATCGGTGGTCTTCAGCTGGCGCGCCAAACGGCGATCGGAGAAGCCCTTCTTCTTCAGAGCAAGCAGCGTGTCCTTGTCGATCTCGTCGAGCGACTTGGTTTCGAGCTCGAGTTCGATCTTCACGATCTCTTCGATCTGCACCAGGAACCACGGGTCGATCTTGGTCAGCGCGAACACTTCGTCCACAGAGAGGCCCATGGCAAAGGCATCGCCCACGTACCAGATGCGCTCGGGACCGGGCTCGCCCAGTTCCTTCTCGAGCACTTCGCGGTCTTGCGTTTTCTCGTTGAGGCCGTCGACGCCCACTTCAAGGCCGCGCAGCGCCTTCTGGAACGATTCCTGGAAGGTGCGGCCCATGGCCATCACCTCGCCCACCGACTTCATCTGCGTCGTGAGGCGCGAGTCGGCCTGCGGGAATTTCTCGAAAGCGAAACGCGGAATCTTGGTGACCACGTAGTCGATCGACGGTTCGAACGACGCAGGCGTGGCGCCGCCGGTGATCTCGTTGCGCAGCTCGTCGAGCGTGTAGCCCACGGCCAGCTTGGCCGCGACCTTGGCGATCGGGAAGCCCGTGGCCTTGGAGGCCAGCGCCGACGAACGCGACACGCGCGGATTCATCTCGATGACGACCATGCGGCCGTCCTTCGGGTTGATGGAGAACTGCACGTTCGAGCCGCCAGTGTCCACGCCGATCTCGCGCAGCACGGCCAGCGAGGCATTGCGCAGGATCTGGTATTCCTTGTCGGAGAGCGTCTGTGCCGGTGCCACGGTGATCGAGTCGCCGGTGTGCACGCCCATCGGGTCGAGGTTTTCGATTGAGCAGACGATGATGCAGTTGTCGGCCTTGTCGCGCACGACTTCCATCTCGTACTCTTTCCAGCCGAGCAGTGATTCTTCGATCAGCAACTCGCTGGTCGGCGAGGCTTCGATGCCGCGCTTGCAGATGGTCTCGAATTCGTCGGGGTTGTAGGCGATGCCGCCGCCGGTGCCGCCGAGCGTGAAGCTGGGGCGGATCACGGTCGGGAAGCCGAGCGTCTTCTGCACGGCCCAGGCCTCGTCCATCGTGTGCGCGATGCCCGAGCGTGCCGAACCGAGACCGATCTTGGTCATCGCGTCCTTGAACTTCAGGCGGTCTTCGGCCTTGTCGATGGCTTCGGGCGTGGCACCGATCAGTTCGACCGGCTTGTTGGTGGCCGCGCCGGTGTACTTGTCGAGCACGCCGTTGCGCCAGAGGTCGAGCGCGCAGTTCAGCGCGGTCTGGCCGCCCATGGTCGGCAGGATGGCGTCGGGGCGCTCCTTGGCGATGATCTTCTCGACCGTTTGCCAGGTGATCGGCTCGATGTAGGTGACGTCGGCCGTGGCCGGGTCGGTCATGATCGTCGCGGGGTTGCTGTTGATCAGGATGACCTTGTAGCCCTCCTCGCGCAAAGCCTTGCAAGCCTGCACGCCGGAGTAGTCGAACTCGCAGGCCTGGCCGATGATGATCGGGCCGGCGCCGATGATGAGAATGGATTTGAGGTCTGAGCGCTTGGGCATCTTATTTATCCTTGGTGAAACCGATGCCGCGGCCGCTGTAGGCGCCCGGCTTCGGCTCATCCATCAGTTGATGGATCGCGTTGAATACATCGCGAAAGTTCTGGTCGTATCGCTGTTCCAGCGCGTTCAGCTTGCGCTTGAGATCGGCGTGCTCCGACAGCATGCTGCGCAGCTTGACGAAGGTACGCATGATCTCGATGTTGACGGCCACGGCGCGTTCGCTGCGCAGCACGCTCGACAACATGGCAACGCCCTGTTCGGTGAAAGCCACGCTTCGGTAGCGCGCGCCGCCGGAACCCGGCTTCTCGGGTTTTGAGATCACAAGTTGTGATCTCAAGTTCTCGAGGTCCTGGTTCTCCAGGGTGAAAGCAAAATCCGCGGGGAAACGATCGAGGTTGCGGCGCATGGCCTGCAACAACACCCGGGTCTCGACGCCGTAGAGCGCGGCAAGATCCTGCGCCAGCATGACCTTGAGGCCGCGCAGCACATAGATCTTGCCCTCGGCATCGCGCAAGGCGGCGATGACCGAGACGTCGAGCACCGCGGGTGCATCAGCCACGTGCCTGCTCCATGAGCGCGGTGAAGCGGTCGAACAGGTAGCCGATGTCGTGCGGGCCGGGCGAGGCTTCCGGGTGGCCCTGGAAGCAGAACGCCGGCTTGTCGGTGCGCGCCAGGCCCTGCAGCGTGTTGTCGAACAGGCTGATGTGCGTGGGGCGCAGGTTGGCCGGCAGCGACTTCTCGTCGACCGCGAAACCGTGGTTCTGGCTGGTGATGCTCACGCGGCCGTTGTCCAGGTCTTTCACCGGATGGTTCGCGCCGTGGTGGCCGAACTTCATCTTGAAGGTCTTCGCGCCGGAGGCCAGCGCCATGATCTGGTGGCCCAGGCAGATGCCGAAGGTGGGAATGCCGGTTTCGATGAGTTCCTTGACCGCGCTGATGGCGTAGTCGCAGGGCTCCGGGTCGCCCGGGCCGTTGGCCAGGAAGATGCCGTCGGGTTTGAGCTTGAGCACATCGGCGGCGGGCGTTTGCGCTGGCACCACGGTAATGCGGGCGCCGCGCTGCGCGATCATGCGCAGGATGTTCTTCTTGACGCCGTAGTCGAACGCCACCACGTGGAACTTGGGCGTGATCTGCACGCCGTAGCCCGCGCCCAGCTTCCACTCGGTCTCGGTCCACTCGTAGGTCTGCTGGACCGACACCACCTTGGCAAGGTCGAGGCCCGCCATGTTCGGCGCGGCCTTGGCCGCCGCAACGGCCTTGTCGATCAGCGCCTGCGTGACCGCTTCGCCTTCGGCCAGGCCCAGGATGCAGCCGTTCTGCGCGCCATGGGTGCGCAGGTGGCGGGTCAGCTTGCGGGTGTCGATGTTCGCGATGGCCACGGTCTTGCCGGCCACGAGGTATTCGTTCAGCGTCGCGGTCTTGCGGAAATTGGACGCGACGAGCGGCAGGTCTTTGATGATCAGGCCAGCGGCATGGATCTTGTCGGCTTCGATGTCTTCCCCGTTGACGCCGTAGTTGCCGATGTGCGGATACGTGAGCGTCACGATCTGCTGGCAATAACTCGGGTCGGTGAGGATTTCCTGGTAACCGGTCATGGCGGTGTTGAACACCACTTCGCCGGTCGTGGAGCCGGTGGCTCCGATCGAATTGCCTTGAAAGACCGTGCCGTCTGCGAGCGCCAGGATGGCGGGCGGGAAACTTCCCTTGAGAGACAAAAGCACTGGGTTCTCCGGATGGTTACGGTCGCCCGGAGCCCCAGGCGCGTTGCCTGCGGACTGCTGCTTAAGGGGATTTTGGCGTTAAAGGCGGCCGGGCGACGCTATTGCGAGTAAGCCCCCGATTGTAGCTCGGCGGCATCACCCTCTTGCCCTGCAAGGCCGGAAACTTCGCTGCCGATGCACCAACGGCATCGAAAATTCAGGAGCCCGCCCCCGCCGGCCCGGCCGCGCCGCTGGCATGCAGGCAGATGGCAGCCGCGGCCGCCACGTTCAGCGACTCCTCGCCGCCTGGCTGCGCAATGCGGATGTGGTGCGTTGCCCGCGCCTCCAGCGCCGGTGAAACGCCCTGCCCCTCGTGGCCCATCAACCAGGCGCAGGGGTGCGGCAGGCGTGCCTGGTGCAGCCACTCGCCCCGGTGCGAACTGGTGGCCACCAGCGGCACTTTCAACTCGTCGAGCGCGTCGGCCTCCACGCCTTCGATCAACCGAAGGCCGAAATGTGCGCCCATGCCGGCCCGCAGCACCTTGGGTGCCCACAGCGCTGCCGTACCCTTGAGCGCGATCACCTGCTTGAAACCGAAGGCCGCCGCACTGCGCAGGATGGAACCGGCGTTGCCGGCGTCTTGCAGGCGGTCGAGCACGACGCTCGGCGCGTCGGGCAGCAGCGCCGGCCGTTCGGGCAGGTCGAGCACGAAACCCATGGGCGCCGGCGACTCCAGGCCGCTGACGGCACGCAGCAGATCGTCGTCAACCACTACCGTTTTAATAGCAGCATTCACCCATTCGGCGGGAGATTGCGGCCAAAAAGATTCGGAAAAAACGGCGATGGCGGGCTTGATGCCCCTGCCAAGTGCCGCGCGGCAAAGGTGGTCGCCCTCCAGCCAGACGCGGCCAAGCCTGCGGTAGGCGCCCGGGTCCTGCGCCAGCTTGCGCAAGTCCTTGAGCAGCGGGTTGTCGCGCGAGCTGATGTGGCTCGGGCCGGTCGGGGTGGTCATGGGTGAGGCGTGCGGCTCACGGCGCGGCGCGCAAATCGAGGCGCACGGTCTCGACCGTCAGGGACGCCGCCGGCACAAGCATCGTGGCTTCGGCCGGCACGGCAGCACCGACGGCGGTGCGCGCCAGCGCTGCGGCCACCGGGCTGAACGACCGGCGGTGATGGACGCAGGCGCCGTGGCGCAGCAGCGCTTCGAGATGCTCCGGCGTGCCGTAGCCCTTGTGGCCGGCAAAACCATAGTGGGGAAATTCGACGTGCAGTTGCTCGCACAGGCGGTCGCGGTGGACCTTGGCGAGGATCGACGCGGCGGAAATTGCCTTGACCCTCGCGTCGCCCTTGATGATCGCCTCGGCCAGCACATCGAGCGTCGGCAGGCGGTTGCCGTCGACCAGCACCTTGGCGGGCTTCAGGCGCAGGCCTTCCACCGCGCGGCGCATCGCGAGCATCGTGGCCTGCAGGATGTTGTGGGTGTCGATTTCTTCGACACTCGCCTGCGCCACCGAGCAGCACAGCGCCTTGGCAAGAATCTGGTCGTGCAGGCGTTCGCGCTGCAGGGCCGTGAGCGTCTTGGAGTCGGCCAAGCCGCGAATCGGGCGCTGGTCGTCCAGGATGACGGCCGCAGCCACCACCGGGCCTGCGAGCGGACCCCGGCCCGCTTCATCGACACCCGCAACGAGGCCCGGCGCGTCCCACACGAGGGCCGCCTGCTCAGCCTTCAAGAACTTTCTGGATCGCATCGGCGCAAAGTGTCGGCGTATCGCGCTGCAGTTGCACGTGCAGCTCTGAAAATCTTTGTTGCAGGGCCTGCGTTTTTTCGGGCGCGTCGAGCCATTCCAGCGTGGCGTGGGCCAGCGCCTCCGGCGTGGCCGCTTCCTGCAACAGCTCGGGCACAACGAACTCGCGAGCCAGGATGTTGGGCAAACCGACCCAAGGCTGGAGTTGCTTGCGCTGCATCAGGCGCCACGACAGCGCGTTCATGTTGTATGCAATGACCATCGGCCGTTTGAACAGCGCCGCTTCGAGCGTGGCGGTGCCGCTGGCGATCAGGGTCACGTCGCAAGCAGCCAGCGCCGCGTGCGACTGGCCGTCGAGCAACATCACCCGCCCGGCTGCACCGCTGGCCTGCAGCAGGGCCTCGACCTCCGCGCGCAACCCCGGCAGGATGGGCGCGACGAACTGCAGCGCCGGCCTTGCCTTCAGCATCTGCGCCGCAGCGGCGAAGAACCGGGCGGCCAGATAACGGACCTCCGAACGGCGGCTGCCGGGCAGCAAGGCGACGACTTCGGCATCCGGCGCCAGGCCCAGCGCGGCGCGGGCCGCAGCGCGGTCGGGCGCCATGGGAATCACGTTGGCCAGCGGATGGCCGACATAGCTGCCCTGCACGCCGTGCTCGGCCAGCAGCGCTGGTTCGAACGGAAAGATGCACAGCACATGGTCGGCCGCCGCCCGGATCTTTTCGACGCGGTCCGCACGCCAGGCCCAGATCGACGGGCAGACGAAGTGCACCGTCTTCATGCCGCGGCTGCGCAGCCCGGCTTCGAGATCGAGGTTGAAATCAGGCGCGTCGACGCCGATGAAGAGTTCAGGCCATTCGCGCAGCAGCCGCGCCTTGAGCTGGCGGCGAATGCCGGCAATTTCGGCGTAATGGCGCAGCACTTCGATGTAGCCGCGTACCGCGAGTTTTTCTTGCGGCCACCAGCTCTGCAGGCCGTGCGCGAGCATCCGGGGGCCGCCGATGCCGACAGTCTGCAGCGATGGCCAGCGCGCCTGCAGGCCGTCGAGAAGAAGGCCTGCCAGCAGGTCGCCGGAAGCTTCTCCCGCGACCAGCGCGAAGCGTCGCTGTTCGTCCTTGCCCATGCGACTGCTACTTCAACGCGCGATGCCGCGCGTCGAGTTGGCGAGGAAGCGCTCCATCATCGCCACGTCTTCGGCCGCCTCGGGCGTCTCGGCAGCCAATGCGGCGATGCCGGCGCGCGCTTCCTCGAGCGTCTTGCCCTGCCGGTACAGCAGGCGATGCATCTGCTTCACCGCCGCAAGGCGGGGTGCCGAAAAGTCGCGCCGGCGCAGACCTACGACGTTGAAACCGCGCACCGCCAGCGGGTTGCCGTCGACCAGCATGAAGGGAGGCACGTCCTGCGACACGGCACTGGCAAAGCCGACCATGGCGTGGGCGCCGACCGAAACGAACTGGTGAATGCCCGTCAGCCCGCCGATCGTGACCCAGTCGGCCAGGTGCACGTGGCCGGCCAGCGTGGTGTTGTTGGCCAGGGTGGTGTGGTTGTCGACATGGCAGTCATGCGCGATGTGCGTGTACGCCATGATCCAGTTGTCGTTGCCCACGCGCGTGACACCGCCCGCTCCAGGCACGCCGAGGTTGAAGGTGCAGAACTCGCGAATGACATTGCGGTCGCCAATGACCAGTTCGGTCGGCTCGCCCGCGTATTTCTTGTCCTGCGGCACCGCGCCGAGCGAGGAAAACTGAAAGATCCGGTTGTCGCGGCCGATGGTGGTGCGGCCCTCGATCACGCAATGCGCGCCGATGGTCGTGCCCGCGCCAACCCGCACGTGCGGACCGATGATGGTGTAGGGCCCGACCGAAACCGAGGCGTCCAGTTCTGCCTTCGGGTCGATGAGCGCTGTCGAATGAACCTGCGTCATGCCTTGTCGTAACCGCCGCAAGATCAGTTGATCTGGCGCATGGCGCACATCAGCGTGGCCTCGCAGGCGAGCTCGGTGCCCACCAGGGCACGGCCCTTGAACTTCGAGATGCCAGCCTTCATGCGCTCGATTTCGACTTCGAGCGTGAGCTGGTCGCCCGGCTCCACGGGGCGCTTGAAGCGCGCGCCGTCGATGGCTGCAAAGTAGTAGACCGTGTTGTCGTCGGGCACGATGTCCAGCGAATGAAACGACAGCAGTGCCGCCGCCTGCGCCATGGCTTCGAGCATCAGCACGCCCGGCATCACCGGGCGGTGAGGAAAGTGGCCGTTGAAGAACGGCTCGTTCATCGTCACGTTCTTGAGTGCCGTGATGCGCTTGCCCTTTTCCATGTCCAGCACGCGATCCACCAGCAGGAACGGGTAGCGGTGGGGCAGCAGCTTGAGGATTTGATGGATATCGAGCGTCGTCGTCATGATTTTCTGTTCCTGCATCGTCTTCACTTTTTCTGGGGGGCTTTCTCCAGCGCCTTCAGTCGTTCGCGCAGGCTGTGCAACTGCTTGAGCGTTGCAGCATTTTTTTCCCAGCTCGCATTGTCGTCGATGGGGAACATGCCGGTGTACTGGCCGGCCTTGTGGATCGAGCGTGTGACCACCGTCGCCGCCGAAACGTGCACGCCATCGGCCACCGTCAGGTGACCCAGCACGATGGCGCCGCCACCGAAGGTGCAGTGCGCGCCGATGGTGGCGCTGCCCGCCACGCCGACGCAGCCCGCCATGGCGGTGTGCTTGCCGACGCGCACGTTGTGGCCGATCTGAATGAGGTTGTCGAGCTTGACGCCGTCTTCGATGACGGTGTCGTCGAGCGCGCCGCGGTCGATGCAGGTGTTGGCACCGATCTCGACGTCGTTGCCGATGTGCACTGCGCCCAGTTGCTCGATCTTGACCCACTCTCCCTTGTGCGGCGCGAGGCCGAAACCGTCGGCGCCGATCACCACGCCGGGGTGCAGCAGGCAGCGCTCGCCGATCGCACAGTCTTCGCTGACGGTCACGCGCGACTTCAGGACCGTGCCGGCCCCGATGCTTGCGCCCCGCTCCACCACGCACAAGGCGCCGATGCGCGCCGTGGCGTCCACATGGGCTTCAGGGTGAATCACCGCGGAGGGATGGATGCGATCGGCCTCGGGGCGCGCATGGTGCGCCTTCCAGAGCTGTGTCAGCCGCGCAAAGTACAAGTACGGATCGGCCGCGACGATGAACGCTCCGCGCGCCGCTGCCGCCTCGCGCATGGCGGGCGAAACGATCACGCAGGCGGCCTTGGATGCCGCCAGTTCCTGCTGGTATTTGGGATGGCTCAGGAAGCTGAGCGCATCGGGCTGTGCATTCTGAAGCGGCGCAAGCCGCTCGATGGACAGCGCAGCGTCGCCGTGGAGCTCGCCCCCAAGGGCGTCAACAATGGCTCCGAGCTGCAATGCCACGCCGTTTTCGCGGCGTTATTTGCCGCCCGCAGGCGCGGAAGAAGTGCTCGAGGCGTTCAGCGCCTTGATCACCTTGTCCGTGATGTCGTGCTTCGGATTGATGTAGATCGCTTCCTGCAGGATGGCGTCGTACTTTTCAGCCTCGGCCACCTGCTTCACCACGCGGTTGGCACGCTCGTAGACCTGCTGGAGCTCTTCGTTCTTGCGCGCGTTGAGGTCCTCCTGGAACTCGCGGCGGCGGCGCTGGAAATCGCGATCCTGGTCGACCAGCGCGCGCTGGCGCGAAGTACGCTGGCTTTCCGACAAGGTAGGCGCTTCGCGCTCGAACCTTTCGGAAGCCGTTTTCAGCGATTCGCCCTGCGTCGTGAGATCTTTCTCGCGCTTGAGGAACTCGGCCTCGAGCTTGGCTTGCGCCGCCTTGGCCGGCTGTGCCTCGCGCAGCACGCGGTCCGGATTCACGAATCCGATGCGAAAAGTCTCCTGCGCCTGGGCCGCAGGCGCGGCAACCAGCGCGAAAACGGGGATCAACAACGCGCCAGCGGCGGCGCGAATCAAATGCGTCATTTAGAAAGAAGTTCCGATCTGGAATTGCAAGCGCTGGATTCTATCCCTCGGGATCGTGACGAGGCCGGTCGCCGGATCCACCACTTCCTTCTGGGACCTGATGGGGAAGGCGTAGGCCAGGCGCAGCGGGCCGAGCGGCGAAATCCAGCTGACGCCAAGTCCGACGGAGGCCCGCAGCTTCTTCTGAGCCTTGTACTGCGCGTCGGTCAGGCCTTCGGCCCGCGAGCCGAACACGTTGCCGACGTCGAAGAAGCCGTACAGGCGCAAGGTGCGGTCGTTGCCGGCGCCGGGGAACGGCGTGCTGAGCTCGGCATTGAAGATTGCCTTCTTGGTGCCGCCCAGGGCGGCGCCTTCGGTCTGGAAAAGCAGCGGCGCGTCGCGTGGACCCAGCGAGTTCTGCTCGAAGCCGCGGATCGAACCCAGCCCACCGGCATAGAAGTTCTTGAAGATCGGGAAGGTCTTGCCGCCGAACGCCTTGCCGTAACCGACTTCGCCGTTGATTGCGAAGGTGTACTGCTTGCTGATGGGGAAGAACTGCTGGTACTGGTAGCTCGTCTTGAGGTACTTCATGTCGCCGCCGACACCCAGCTCGACGTTGGCGCGCTGCAGGCGCCCGCTCGTCGGAACCAGCGCGCTGTCGCGGTTGTCCCGGCCCCAGCCGATGGTCAGCGGCACGCCCCAAACGCTATCCTGCTCGCACCGCGAGATGATCAGACCGGTAGCGTCCGTCTTGCACTGGAAGTAGTCGCGGTACGACTTCGGCGTGAGGAAGGCGAAAGAACTCTGCGCATCGAATGCATAGCGCTCCAGGCCGACTCCGAAGAAGACGGTGTCGACTTCGCTGAACGGCACACCAAAGCGGATAGAGGCACCCTGATTGACCAGCTGGTAGTCGCCGTCGACCGAGTAGTTGTAGGGGCGCGTCGTCGTGTGATAGACGCTCACCGTGCGCGAAATGCCGTCCTGCGTGAAGTACGGGTCGGTGGTGGTCAGCGAAAGCGTGCGGTTGTACTTGCTGGTGTTGACCTGCAAGCCAAGGAAGTTGCCCGAACCGAACACGTTCTCCTGCGAGATACCGAAGGTAAGAGCCACCTTCTCCGCGCTGGAATAACCGGCACCGAGTTGCAGGCTGCCGGTGGGCTTTTCAGCCACGTTCACGACCAGGTCGACCTGGTCGGGCGAGCCCGGGATTTCCTGGGTTTCGACGTTCACTTCGGTGAAGAAGCCCAGGCGGTCCACGCGGTCGCGCGAGATCTTGATCTTGTCGCCGTCGTACCACGAAGCCTCGAACTGGCGGAACTCGCGCCGGATCACTTCGTCGCGCGTCTTGGCGTTGCCGCCCACGGCGACGCGGCGCACGTAAACGCGGCGCGAAGGTTCGGCTTGCAGCGTCAGGGTCACGCGGTTGTTGACGCGATCGATTTCCGGACGCGCCTGCACCCGTGCGAACGCATAGCCGAAGGTGCCGAAATAATCGGTGAAGGCCTTGGTGGTTTCGGTGACCTGCTCGCCGTTGTACGGCTCGCCGGGCTTGATGGTCACGAGAGACTTGAATTCCTCGTCGCGGCCCAGATAGTTGCCGTCGAACTTGACGCCGGCCACCACGAACTTTTCACCTTCGGTGATGTTCACGGTCACCGACAGGTCCTGCCGGTCGGGCGAAATGGCAACCTGGGTCGAATCGATGCGGAACTCGAGGTAGCCGCGCGTGATGTAGTACGAACGAAGCGTTTCCAGGTCGGCGTTCAGCTTGGAACGCGAGTACTGGTTCGACTTGGTGTACCAGCTCATGAAGCCGCCGCTGTCCTGGTCGAACAGGCTCAGCAGCGTCGATTCGCTGAATGCCTTGTTGCCCACCACGCGCACTTCGCGAATGCGGGCGGAGTCGCCTTCGGTCACGGTGAACGTGAGGTTGACGCGGTTGCGCTCGATGGGCGTGACCGTGGTCACGACCTGCGCGTTGTAGAGGCTGCGGCTCACGTACTGGCGCTTGAGCTCCTGCTCGGCACGGTCGGCCAGCGCCTTGTCGTACGGCCGGCCATCGGTCAGGCCGACTTCACGCAGCGCCTTCTGGAGCGCTGCCTTGTCGAATTCCTTGGTGCCGACGAAATCGACGTCGGCAATGGTGGGCCGCTCTTCGACGATCACCACCAGCACATTGCCGTTGACGTCGATGCGCACGTCCTTGAACAAACCCAGGTCGAACAGCGCGCGGATGGCGGCCGATCCACGTTCGTCGCTGTAGGTATCGCCCACACGCAGCGGCAGCGACGCGAAGATCGTGCCGGCCTCGACGCGTTGCAAGCCCTCTACGCGAATATCGCGCACCGTGAAAGGCTCGACGGCCCAAGCTGCCGTGGCTGCCAGCGCGCTGGCCACCACCGCGGCAACGCTACGCAGGCGAAAGCGACTGAAGTTTGTGTTCATCTGTGAATTGGGCCGGCGCGGAAAGGGCCGGCAGAAAGTTAACCAAAGAGCCGCGTGACGTCGTTGAAGAGTGCGACCGACATCATGACCAGCAGCAAAGCGACACCGCCGCGCTGAAGCCGTTCCATCCAGGCGTCAGAGACGCTCTTGCCGGTCAGGCCCTCCCAAAGATAATACATCAGGTGTCCCCCATCGAGGACCGGCAGCGGCATGAGATTGAGCACACCCAGGCTCACGCTGATCAGCGCGAGAAATACCAGGTACTGGGTCAGCCCGAGGCTCGCGGACTTGCCCGCATAGTCGGCGATCGTGAGCGGCCCGCTCAAGTTCTTGAGCGAGGCTTCGCCGATCACCATCTTGCCCATCATGCGAACGGTGAGCGCCGAGACCTCCCAGGTGCGCACGATGCCGTGCCAGACACCGTCGATGGGCCCCTGCCGCACCGTGACCATTTCGGGCGGGGCGCCAACGTAAGCGCCGATCCGGCCGACCTTCACACCCGCCTCTTCGCGCAGTTCGGGCCTCACTTCAAGATCGAGCAACTGCCCGCCGCGCTGCACCTGCCAGGTCTGCGCGCGCGGCTGGTCGCCGTCGATCGATGTGCGGATCACCTCGCGCAATTGCTGCCCGTCGACGATGGGCGCGTTGCCGATGGCACGGACCAGATCGCCATCGCGCAGGCCGGCGCGTTCCGCGGCACTGCCGGCCATGACCTGGCCGATTTCGGGCCGCGTCAGCGGAGCGAGCACGCCGATCTTGCGGAACATCTGCGGATCGGCGTCCTTGGCCTCCATGCGGCTCAGGGGCAGCACGATCTGGCGTTCGGGCCGGCCGCCCTCGCCCGCGATTTCGAGCGTCAGGTCCTGGCCGTCGAGAGCGCCGCGCGTCATGCGCCAGCGCAGGTCCTCGAACGACTGCACGGGCACCAGGTCACCGTCGAAACCGGCGCGCGTGATGTGCTCGCCGCCGCGCAAGCCCGCGGCTTCGGCCAGCGAGGCCGCCACGGGGCGGGCCAGCTTGGCGACGGGCTCATCCACGCCGATCCAGTTAACGACCGTGTAAAGCGCCACGGCAAGCAGCAGGTTGGCAATGGGCCCGGCGGCGACGATGGCGGCGCGCGAGCGCAACGGCTGTGTGTTGAACGCGCGGTGCCGCTCTTCCGGCGCCACCGGACCCTCGCGCTCATCGAGCATCTTGACGTAGCCGCCGAGGGGGAACGCACCGATGACGAATTCGGTCGACTGGCCGGGATGCTGGCGCTTCGGCTGCCAGCGGTACAGCGTCTTGCCGAAGCCGACCGAGAACCGCAGCACCTTGACGCCGCAAGCGACCGCGACGCGGTAGTGGCCGTATTCGTGCACGGCAATCAGCACGCCGATGGCAACCAGAAAAGCTATGACAGTGAGCATCCGGGTCCTCGGTTGTCTGGCGTATCAGGCCGCAAAGCGCAGCGCCGCGGCGTTGGCCGCCGCCCGGGCACTGGCATCGAGCGCCAGCAGGTCGGCCAGCGATGCGGGCTTGGAGGGTGCAACGGCCTCCAAAGTTTCCATGTTGACCGCATGAATGCGATCGAAGCGCAAACGCCGGTCAAGAAAGGCCTCGACCGCGACTTCGTTGGCAGCATTGAGCACTGCCGTGGTCCCCGGCGCCGCTCGCAGCGCATGCCAGGCCAGGCCCAGCCCGGGGAACAGCGCCGCATCGGGAGCGTCGAAGCTCAGTGCCGCCATCTGGCGGAAGTCGAGGCGCCCCGCTCCGCTTTCGATGCGCTCTGGCCAGGCCAAGCCGACGGCGATGGGCACACGCATGTCGGGCGTGCCGAGCTGCGCGATGACGGACGCGTCGGTGAACTGGACCATCGAATGCACCACGCTCTGGGGGTGGATGACCACCTCGATCTGCTCGGGCAGCACGCCGAACAGGTGGCGCGCCTCGATCACCTCGAGCGCCTTGTTCATCATGGTGGCGGAATCGACCGAAATCTTGCGTCCCATGACCCAGTTCGGATGGGCGCAGGCCTGCTCCGGCGTGACCGAGCCCAGGCTGCCGGGAGCACGCGTGCGGAAGGGGCCGCCCGAAGCGGTCAGGATGATCTTGTCGATGCGCCGCGCCCAGGTCGATGGATCTTCCGGCAGCGACTGGAAGATGGCCGAGTGCTCGCTGTCGATCGGCAGCAGCGTGGCGCCGCCTTCGCGCACGGTGCGCATGAACAGCTCGCCGCCGACCACCAGCGCCTCTTTGTTGGCCAGCAGGAGCCGCTTGCCGGCGCGCGCCGCAGCCAGGCACGGCCCGAGGCCCGCAGCGCCCACGATGGCGGCCATGACAGCATCGACCTCCTCGTGAGAGGCTATCTTTTCTATAGCATCGTCGCCGCCCAGGACTTGTGTTCCAAGGTTGTTCTGCTTGAGTTTTTCCGCCAGCAGCGCCGCATGCGGCGCACTGGCCATGACTGCGAACCGGGGCGAAAACCGCGCGCATTGTGCCAGCAGCTCGTCGACCTTGGTCGACGCGGACAGCGCGAAAACCTCGAAGCGCTCGGGGTGCCGCGAAATGACATCCAGCGTGCTGACCCCGACCGAACCGGTCGAGCCCAGCACCGTGATGCGTTGTTTGGGTGTGTTCACAAGGAAGCCAGCATCATTGCAATGGGAAGTGCCGG
This sequence comes from Variovorax paradoxus, assembly GCF_040544635.1. Lineage (GTDB taxonomy): Bacteria > Pseudomonadota > Gammaproteobacteria > Burkholderiales > Burkholderiaceae_C > Variovorax > Variovorax paradoxus_R. Next base: position 136,724 of record NZ_JBEPKJ010000002.1, on the reverse strand, counting down.
CAAGAGGGCATCCACGCGGTCGAGTACGCCCCCGTGGCCGGGCAGCAGGCGGCTGCTGTCCTTGGCACCGGCGCTGCGCTTGATCAGCGATTCGACCAGGTCGCCGACGACGCTCATCGCGGCCAGGAACACCACGCCCACGAGGAGCAGCCACCAGCCGCGTTCATGCAGCCGGGTGTAGAGGCTTGCCACCGTTGCGCCCGCAGCCTTGTCGGCCCAGACCCACGCAAAGGCCAGCACCACCACGCCCGCCATGCCGCCCCACACACCTTCCCAGCTTTTGCCGGGGCTGATGGCGGGTGCAAGCTTGCCGCGTGTGAACTTGAGGCCGAAAGCGCGGCCGGCGAAATAGGCAAAAACGTCAGCCACCCAAACCAGCACGAGGATCGAAAGCAGAAAGTTGATACCGACCATGCGCGCCTGCACGGCCGCGAGCCACGCCACCCAGAGCGCCAGCAATCCGCCGACCAACCGCAGGCCACGCGGAATGCGGGGCCACCCAGGCACCGCCACACGCAACAACGCGGCGCCGCCGAGCACCCAGGCGGCGCTGGCCAGCAGCCACATGAGCAGCAGCTGGCGCTCGAGAAGCCCCAGCCACCACGACAACGCACAAAGTGCCACCGTCTCCAGGCCGAGGAACACCGAGAGACGCTGACCGTATCCGTTGAGACGGCCCCACTCCCAGGCCCCGGCGCCAATCAACACCAGCATGACACAGGCAAAAGGAATGTGCGACGGATAGAAGAGCGCCGGCAGCAGGATCGCCAGCAGGACGATGGCCGTGAGGATGCGTTGTTTGAGCATGCGGCGAAAGTTCGGGCCGGGAAGGCCGTCAGGCCAACTGGCGATCGGAGGTGGAATCGCTGCCGGCCGTGACCTGAGCGGAAGTTTTGCCGAAACGGCGCTCGCGAACCTGGAATGCGGCAATTCCCGCGTCCAGTTCCGCCTCATCGAACTCGGGCCACAGCTTGTCGCTGAAGAAAAGCTCCGCGTACGCGCTCTGCCACAGCAGGAAGTTCGACAGGCGCTGCTCTCCGCCGGTGCGAATGAGCAGGTCGGGATCAGGCACGTGCGCCAGGGCCATGGCGCGATCGAGATTGGCTTCGGTGAGCGCTTCGCCCTGCTCGGCCAGCTTGGCGGCCGCACGTGCAATGTCCCACCGGCCGCCGTAGTTGAAGCAGACGTTGAGGATCAGCTTCGTGTTCTGCGCCGTGGCCTCTTCGGCGTCGACCAGGCCCTGCACCATTTTCTTGGAGAGCCCGGCCCGCTCGCCGACGAAATGCAGCCGCACGCCGTCGCGTCCCAGCTTGGGCACTTCGCGCGCAAGCGCACCGACCATGATCTCCATCAGCCCCGAAACCTCTTCGGGCGGCCGGTTCCAGTTCTCAGACGAAAACGCGAAGACGGTGAGAATGCCCACGCCGCGATCGACACATGCCCTGACGCAACGCCGCAGCGATTCGACGCCCTGCTTGTGTCCTGCCACGCGAGGCAGAAATCGCCGCGTGGCCCAGCGTCCATTGCCATCCATGACGATGGCAATGTGATGGGGAATCTGCAGCGGAGAGGAGGCCATGCGCAGCCTCAAACGGCCATGATCTCCGCTTCCTTGGCCGCGACCAGACGGTCGATTTCCGCGATGTGGCGGTCCGTGACCTTCTGGATCTCGGCTTCGGCGCGCTTCTGGTCGTCCTCGGAGGCGAGCTTTTCCTTGACCAGCTTCTTGACCGATTCGTTCGCGTCGCGGCGCAAGTTGCGCGTGGCAATCTTGGCGGTTTCGCCTTCGTTGCGGACCAGCTTGGTCATTTCCTTGCGGCGCTCTTCGCTCATCGCGGGAAGCGGCACGCGAATCAGGTCGCCCATCGATGCCGGGTTCAATCCCAGGTCGCTTTCGCGAATGGCTTTTTCGATCTTCGCGCCCATGCCCTTTTCCCAGGGCTGGACGCTGATCGTGCGCGAGTCGAGCACCGACACGTTGGCCACCTGGCTCAAAGGAACCTGCGAGCCGTAATACTCGACGTGGATCGAGTCGAGCAGCGCGGAGTTAGCGCGGCCGGTGCGGATCTTGGTGAGATTGTTCTGGAATGCGGCGAGCGACTGATTCATCTTCGCGTCGGTCGCACTGCGAATTTCTGCAATGGTTGGGGTCGTCATCTCAATACTCCTCAGGCATGCACCAGCGTGCCTTCGTCCTCGCCCATGACGACGCGCTTGAGTGCGCCGTTCTTGAAAATCGAGAACACCTTGATCGGCAACTTCTGGTCGCGGCACAGCGCAAAAGCCGTCGCGTCCATGATGCCGAGATTCTGCGCGATTGCCTCGTCGAAAGTGAGCGAGGAATAGCGCGTTGCATTCGGATGGGTCTTGGGGTCGGCGGAATAAACGCCGTCGACCTTGGTGGCCTTGAGCACCAGCTCGGCACCGATTTCGGCGCCGCGCAGCGCGGCGGCCGTGTCGGTGGTGAAGAACGGGTTGCCGGTACCGGCGGCAAACACCACGACCTTGCCCTCTTCGAGATACTGCAGTGCCTTGGGCCGAACGTAAGGCTCGACCACCTGCTCGATGGCAATGGCGGACATGACGCGCGCCACGAGCCCCTGCTTGTTCATGGCGTCGGCCAGCGCCAGCGAATTCATCACCGTGGCCAGCATGCCCATGTAGTCGGCCGTGGCGCGGTCCATTCCGACCGAACCTCCGGCGACACCGCGGAAGATATTGCCGCCGCCGATGACGACGGCGACTTCCACGCCCATGTTCACCACTTCCGCCACCTCTTCAACCATGCGGACGATGGTCGCACGGTTAATACCAAAGGCATCGTCTCCCATTAACGCCTCACCCGACAGCTTCAACAAGATTCGCTTGTGGGCTGGGCGGGGATCAGACATGGGCAATTTCCTTACTTGGGTTGGCGGGGGCGAGTGTAGAACGAGGCGGTGAAAAAGCGGCGGCACACACGTGTGCACCGTCGCTTTGGGGCGTAACAGTTTTTACGCAGCGGCCTTGGCTGCAGCCACCTGGGCTGCAACTTCGGCGGCGAAGTCGTCGACCTTCTTTTCGATGCCTTCGCCGACCACGTACAGGGTGAAGCCCTTGATGGTGGTGTTGGAGGCCTTGAGCATCTGCTCGACGGTCTGCTTGCCGTCGGCGCTCTTCACGAAGACCTGGTTGTGCAGCGAGACTTCCTTGAGGTACTTCTGCACGCCGCCTTCGATGCGCTTGGCAACGATGTCGGCAGGCTGCGACTTCTTGCCTTCGGCTTCGGCCGTCTTGCGGTCTTCCTCGGCCTTGCCGGCGGCAACGGCGCGCTCTTTTTCGATCAGGTCGGCGGGCACGTCGGCAGCAGAAATGGCAACCGGCTTCATGGCAGCGACGTGCATCGCAACGTCCTTGGCCGACGTTTCGTCGCCCTCGAACTCGACCATCACGCCGATGCGCGTGCCGTGCAGGTACGAAGCCAGCTTGCCGTTGCCGGCGAAGTGCTTGAAGCGGCGGAAGCTCATGTTCTCGCCGATCTTGCCGATCAGGCCCTTGCGCACGTCTTCGAGCGTGGGGCCGAAGCCGTCTTGCTCATAGGGCAATGCGCCGAGCGCAGCGATGTCGGCCGGGTTGTTCTTGGCAACCAGCATCGCGGCAGCGCTGGCCATGGCCAGGAAGCTGTCGTTCTTGGTGACGAAGTCGGTTTCGCAATTGATTTCGATCATGCCACCGGCCGAGCCTTCGACAAATGCCGTGACCACGCCTTCGGCGGTGATGCGCCCCGAAGCCTTGCCAGCCTTGTTGCCGAGCTTGATGCGCAGCAGCTCTTCGGCCTTTTCCATGTTGCCGTCGGCCTCGGTCAGGGCCTTCTTGCATTCCATCATCGGCGCGTCGGTCTTTGCGCGCAGTTCGCCGACCATGCTTGCGGTGATTGCAGCCATTGTTCTATCTCCGTGTCCAAAAAATCAGATTAAAAAAAAGGGGCACCAAAGCCCCTTCTTCAGGCGCGTGAAAGCACTCGATCAGGCCGAGGCGCCCTCTTCGACTTCGACGAATTCGTCGCTGCCTTCGGCGATGGCCTTGACCACGTCGCCGCCGGCGCTGTTGCGGCCTTCGATGATCGCGTCGGCGATGCCGCGGGCGTAGAGCGTGACGGCCTTCGACGAGTCGTCGTTGCCCGGAATGACGTAGTCGATGCCTTCGGGCGAGTGATTGGAGTCAACCACGCCGATCAGCGGAATACCGAGCTTCTTGGCTTCGGCCACGGCGATCTTGTGGAAGCCCACGTCGATCACGAAGATTGCGTCGGGCAGCGCGGTCATATCCTGGATGCCGCCGATGTCCTTTTCGAGCTTCTCGATCTCACGCGAGAACGTGAGCTGCTCTTTCTTGCTCAGGCTTTCGAGGCCGGCTTCCTGCTGGGCCTTCATGTCCTTCAGACGCTTGATCGAGGTCTTGACGGTCTTGAAGTTGGTCAGCATGCCGCCGAGCCAGCGGGTGTCCACGAAAGGCACGCCGGCGCGGCGGGCTTCGGCAGCCACGATTTCACGGGCCTGACGCTTCGTGCCGACCATGAGGATGGTGCCGCGGTTGGCGGTGAGCTGCTTGGCGTACTTCATCGCGTCCTGGAACATCGGGAGCGATTTTTCCAGGTTGATGATGTGAATCTTGTTGCGATGGCCGAAGATGAACGGGGCCATCTTGGGGTTCCAGAAGCGGGTTTGGTGACCGAAGTGGACACCGGCTTCCAGCATTTCGCGCATAGTGGTCGACATTGAAATTACTCCAAAGGTTGGGTCTAAAATCCAGCCCGTTTTGCGCCTCCTTCGAATGGAGTCACAACACCTTGATTGGGCCGGTTTGCGAATGTGTCTGGCTGGGTGCGACGGGAGCCGTCGCATGATCAGCGAAACCCAACGAGTATAGCACGGCCCTCCTTGTCTTTTCTCCCTGTCCCACCCTGGAACCGAGCCGTCCGCGCCCTCGCAGCCCACCCATGAACGACCTTCACGCCGCCCGTCTGAACCTTCTGGCAGGCGGCACCGATGCACGCACCGAATTGGAGCGCGCCATCGAGATCTCCGAATCCCCTGCCTGCGAACACGTTTTCACCCGCACGCTGTTCGACCAGGCCCGCCAGCAGGTCGCCCGGTCCGCGCCGCAAAGCAGGCTCGCAGGGCTTGCCTTCACCGCCAAGGACCTGTTCGACATCGAGGGGCAGCCGACCCCCGCGGGCTCGGTGGTGCTTTCGCATGCCCCGGCCGCCAAGGTCGACGCAGTGGCCGTGGCGCGGCTGCGCGCGGCGGGCGGCGTGCTGACGGGCCGTACCAACATGACCGAGTTTGCTTTCTCGGGCGTGGGCGTCAACCCGCACCACGGCACGCCGGCCAACGTGAGCGACGCCGCGACCCCGCGCATTCCGGGTGGTTCGTCTTCCGGCGCCGCCATTTCGGTTGCAACCGGGGCGGCTTTCGTCGGCCTGGGCTCCGACACAGGCGGCTCCATCCGCATTCCCGCGGCGCTGAACGGCATCGTGGGCTTCAAGAGCACCGCCCGCCTCGTGCCGGCCGAGGGCGCCCTGCCGCTGTCGACCACGCTCGACACCGTTTGCGCCATGACGCGCTCGGTGCGGGACGCCATCGCTGCGCATGAAATCCTCGCGGCGCGCCGGGTGACCGCCGGCGCGGCCTCCCTGGGAGCGTACCGGCTCGCCGTCGTGAAAAACGTGTTCTTCGACGGCATCGAGCCGGCTGTGGCCCACGCCTTCGAAAACGCACTGCGGGCCTTGCGTGCCGGCGGCGCCCAGGTCGAGGAAATCGCGCTGCCGGAGCTGGCGGAACTGCAGGCCATCAACGCCACCGGCGGCTTTTCGGCGGCCGAGGCTTACGCCTGGCACCGGCTGCTGCTGGAGCGCAGTGGCGCCGGCTACGACCCTCGCGTTGCCCAGCGGATCCTCAAGGGCGCGGGCATGAAGGCGCACGAATACATTGACCTGGTGAATGCCCGGCACGCGTGGATCGCCCGCGTCGAGGCGGCGTTGGCGCCCTACGACGCCGTGCTGTCGCCGACCGTGCCGATCACTGCGCCTCCCATTGCCGGCGTGGCGCCGGGCGCCGAGCGCGACGAGGAGTTCTTTCGCGTCAATGCGCTGCTGCTGCGCAACCCGTCGATCGTCAACATGCTCGACGGCTGCGCCATTTCGCTGCCCTGCCATGCTGCCGGCGAGTTGCCGGTGGGCTTGATGCTGTGGCACGCCGCGCTGCGCGACGACGCCGTTCTCGCGATTGCCTTACAAGCGGAACACGCACTGCGAAGACAATAGCTCCACGCCTGCCGACAGGCGTCAGCCATCTCTTCTTACTCAAAAATTCAATGAAAATCGCGATCGTGGGCGCCGGCATCATCGGCGTCACCACCGCCTGGGAACTGGTTTCGGACGGCCATGAAGTGTCCGTGTTCGAACGCCGCGGCGCGGCTGCCGAAGAAGCCAGTTTTGCAAATGCCGGCGTGGTCGCACCGGGCTATGTCACTCCCTGGGCGGCGCCGGGCATGCGCGCCAAGGTACTGCGCTCGCTGCTCTCCTCGCACGGCGCCGTGAAGCTGCGCTGGCCGCTGAGTTCGCGCGATCTCGGCTGGATGTCGCGTTGGCAGAAAGCCTGCAAGCTCGAAACCTACCTGGCCAACCGCGCCCGCATGCAGCGCCTGGCGTTCTACAGCCGTACCCGCCTGCACGAGGTGACCGAGGCACGCGAGCTGAGCTATGAGCGCAGCGACGGCTACCTGGTGCTGCTGCGCTCCAAGCGCGAGAAAAAGCTGGTGCAGCCCGGCCTCGACGTGCTGCGGGCGGCAGGCAGCGTGTTTCGTGAAGTCGATGCCGACGAGGCCCGGCGCATCGAGCCCGCGCTCAGCACCGACACAGCGCTTGCGGGCGCCATCTACCTGCCCGACGACGAAGTGGCCAACTGCCGCCAGTTCGCGCTGCTGCTCAAGTGGGAGGCAGAGGCACTCGGGGCCCAGTTCCATTTCAACTGCGACATCGCACCGCTCAGCCGGGCCGAGCCCACCTCCGTGTCGCTCGCGAGCGGCTCCCCGCCGCTGCGTTTCGATGCGGTGGTGGTGTGCGCCGGACTCGCCTCGGCGTCGCTGCTGCGGCCGCTCGGCCTCCGGATTCCGCTGGCACCGATCTACGGCCATTCCATCAGCGCGCCGATTCGCGAATCGCTCAATGCGCCGCGCAGCGCAGTGATGGACGAACGCTACAAGGTCGCGATCTCGCGCCTGGGCCAACGCGTACGCGTGGCCGGCAGCGCCGAAATCGGCGGCTCGTTGAGCACCATGAACCCATCCGCGGTTCAAACGCTCTACAAGGTGCTGCACGACTGGTTCCCCGGCGCGGTCACGCTGCAGTCCGGCGTGCAGCAATGGAAAGGCGCACGGCCGATGCTGCCTGACGGGCCCCCTGTGCTCGGCGCCAGTGGCGTGCCGGGTGTCTGGCTCAACCTGGGCCACGGCTCGAGCGGCTGGGCGTTGTCGTGCGGCAGCGCGCGCGTTGTGGCCGACCTGGTCGCCGGCCGCGATGCCGGCGTCGACCTCGAGGGCCTGGGCGTCGAACGGCTCCATCTTTCCTAGAGATTCCGCCGCAGCTCCAGTCAGGGCGCATGGGGCGGCAAAATGGCCCGATGCAGCGCATCACCTCCGCCACCGTCGCCGACCTTTTCGATATAGCGGCCACGCGGCGCATCGAACAAGCAGCAGCCGCCGCCCTGCCCGCCCACACGTTGATGCAGCGCGCCGGGCTTGCCGTGGCGCGGCTGGCCATGGCGGTTGCGCCACATGCGCGCACGGTATGGATCGCCTGCGGACCGGGCAACAACGGCGGCGATGGTTTCGAAGCGGCTGCGCAGTTGCAGCGCCGGGGTTTTCTGCCGATCGTCACTTTCGCGGGCGATGAAAACCGCCTGCCTTCGGATGCGAAGGCCTCGCTGCAACGGGCCCGGGATGCCGGCGTGATCTTCGCGCCGCGGCCGCCGGCCTCCTACGAACTGGCCATCGACGCGTTGCTCGGCATCGGCTCGACCCGGCCGCCGGAGAACACCATGGCCGAATGGCTGCGGCAGATGCACGCCGAGCCTCGACCGGTGCTCAGCGTCGACCTGCCGTCGGGGTTGCATGCCGACACCGGCACTTGGAACATCGCCCATCCGGTGGCCGCCTCGGCCCGTTTTTGCGTGACCTTCCTGACCCTGAAACCAGGCTTGTTCACAGCACAAGGCCGCGACGCCTCGGGCACAGTCTGGTTCGACGACCTGGGTTTCAGCAGCAACAGCATCGCCGAGCCGCCTGCCGCCCGCCTCACGGGCGCCCCCACGGACCTACCGCGCACCCACGCATCGCACAAGGGCAGCTACGGGGATGTTGCGGTCATCGGTGGTGCGTCCGGCATGGCAGGCGCCGCGCTGCTGGCCGGAGCGGCCGCGCTGCATGCGGGCGCCGGGCGCGTGTTCGTCGGGCTGCTCGACCCGAGCGCAGCTCCCGTCGATCCGGCACAACCCGAGCTGATGCTGCGAAACGCCGATGCGCTCGACCTCTCCGGCATGACAACAGTCTGCGGATGCGGCGGCGGCGCAGACGTGCGCGCGGTGCTGCCGCGCGTGCTGGCGACAGCGGCGGCATTGGTGCTCGATGCCGATGCACTCAACGCCATCGCTGCCGACAGCGGTTTGCAAACGCAATTGGCATCGCGTGCCCGGCGCGGAAAGCCGACCGTGATCACCCCCCATCCGCTTGAGGCTGCACGCCTTTTGAATTGCTCGGCGGCCGACATTCAGGCGAACAGGCTGGCAGCAGCCCGCCAACTCGCCTCGCGTTACAGCGTGGTCGCTGTGCTTAAGGGCTCGGGAACAGTGGTTGCCGACGGGGGCAGCACGCCACCGGTGCTCAATTTGACCGGCAATGCCAGGCTAGCAACCGCAGGCACGGGCGACGTGCTGGCCGGAATGATCGGCGCCGCGCTGGCGGCGAAAAAGCCGGCGTTCGGGGCGGCATGCGAAGCCATCTGGCGCCATGGCCATATCGCCGATACGTGGCCGGCCGGCGCGCCCCCGCTCACGGCCGGCGCGTTGGCGCGCCAGGCGCCCGGCTGACGAGGAGTTCTATCCGCGCCCGACGAAAGGCATCTTCGTCGCCATGACGGTGTGGAACAGCACGTTGGCCTCCAGCGGCAGGTTCGCCATGTAGAGCACCGACTGGCCGACGATCTTGACGTCCATCAGCGGCTCGATCGCGAGTTCGCCGTTGGCTTGCGGCACGCCCTTGGCCATGCGCGCGGCCAGCTCGGTCATGGCGTTGCCCACGTCGATCTGACCCACGGCAATGTCGTACTTGCGACCATCGAGCGAAGCGGTCTTGGTGAGGCCTTCGACTGCATGCTTGGTCGCCGTGTAGGCCGGCGAATTCGGCCGCGGCGCAGTGGCCGAGATGGAACCGTTGTTGATGATGCGCCCGCCCCGCGGTGTTTGCGCCTTCATGGTGCGGAACGCCTGCTGGATGCAGAAGAACATGCCGTTCAGGTTGATGTCGACCACACCCCGCCATTGCTCCGGCGTCCAGTCTTCGAACGGACCCGGCGGGTTACCCACGCCGGCATTGTTAAACAGCAGATCGACACGGCCGAAGCGTTCGACCACGGCAGCGAACAGCGCCTGCACCGATTCGGCATTGGCCACGTCGGTGGGCACCGCAAAGGCCCGTGCACCGGCGCCGGACTCTTCCGCCACCTGCTCCAGTGGCTCGGGGCGGCGCCCCGCCAGCGCCACGCTCCAGCCGTCGGCCAGCAACGCAAGCGCCGCGGCGCGTCCGATGCCCGAGCCGGCGCCCGTGACGATTGCGATGCGGCCCTTGTTGTTTTCCACGCTCATGCTCAGTGTCTCCTTCTCAGCTTGTCTGTCTTGCTTGTATGTGGATGCAATGCGTTGTGCGTCATGTGCGGCGCGGTGGCTTGCGCCCCTTCATCTTGTTGGCAGCCTTCTTCACCGCCGACTTGAAGGCCTGCATCGCCGACTGGGGCCCCGCTGCAGCGGTCACGACACGGTCGCTGCGCTGCTCGGGAGCAGCCTCGGCCTTGTGCCGCGAGCTGCGCTTGGCTGACGCCTTGACCGGCACGCCGGCCGAGTTCACGCCCTTGTCCTTCATGGCACGCGCGGTGAGCTCTTCGCCCTCGCGCACCAGGCGGAAATCGATCTTGCGCCCGTCCAGGTCGACGCGGCTCACCTGCACCCGCACGCGGGTGCCGATGGCATAGCGGATGCCGGTGCGCTCGCCGCGCAGTTCCTGGCGCATCTCATCGAACTTGAAATACTCGCCGCCGAGTTCGGTGATGTGCACCAGTCCCTCGACATACATGGCGTCCAGCGTCACGAAGATGCCGAAGGTCGTGGCCGCAGTGACCACGCCGCCGTATTCCTCGCCCAGGTGCTCGCGCATGTACTTGCACTTGAGCCATGCCTCGACGTCGCGGCTGGCTTCGTCGGCACGGCGCTCGTTGGCGCTGCAATGCAGGCCGGCCGCTTCCCAGGCCAGCACTTCCTTGGTGGGTGCGACCGTGGCCTTTTGTGGCTTGGTGGTCGGCGCCTTGACGCGCGAGGCCAGCCGCTTGGCGAGCTTGGCATGCGCCTCGCCCGGCGTCGGCAGCATCGGCAACTGATAGCGGGTCTTGCCGAGAATTGCCTTGATCACACGGTGCACCAGCAGGTCCGGGTAGCGCCGGATCGGGCTCGTGAAGTGCGTGTAGGCCTCGTACGCCAAGCCGAAGTGGCCGCTGTTGATGGGCGTGTAGATCGCCTGCTGCATCGAGCGAAGCAGCATGGTGTGGATCTGCTGCGCGTCTGGCCGCTCCTTGGTGGCTTCGGCAATTGCCTGGAACTCGCCGGGCCGCGGGTCGTCGGTAATGCTCAGCCCCACGCCCATGGCTTTCAGGTAGCCGCGCAGGATTTCCTTCTTCTCGGGCGTCGGGCCTTCGTGCACGCGGAACAGGCCCGGGTGCTTGCCTTCGGCGATGAAGTCAGCGCTGCACACGTTGGCCGCGAGCATGGCTTCTTCAATGAGGCGGTGCGCCTCGTTGCGCGTGCGCGGCACGATCTTCTCGATGCGGCCCGCGTCGTCGCAAATGATCTGCGTCTCGGTGGTTTCAAAGTCGACCGCGCCCCGCTTGCCGCGCTGCTTGAGCAGCGCCTTGTAGACGTCTGCCAGGTTCAGCAGGTCCTTCACGCGGTCCTTGCGCTTGCCCGCCTCGGGGCCGCGCGTGTTGCCAAGAATGGCCGCCACCTCGGTGTAGGTGAAGCGTGCATGGCTGAACATCACCGCCGGATAGAACTGGTAGGCGTAGATTTCGCCGTCGGCGGCCACGAGCATGTCGCACACCATGCACAGGCGCTCGACCTCGGGGTTCAGCGAGCACAACCCGTTCGAAAGCTTTTCCGGCAGCATCGGAATAACGCGGCGCGGAAAGTAGACACTGGTGGCGCGGTCGTAGGCGTCGATGTCGATCGCCGAGCCGGTCTGCACATAGGCGCTGACATCGGCAATGGCCACCAGCAGGCGCCACCCCTTGCCGCGGCCAACCTTCGCGGGCTCGCAGTACACGGCATCGTCGAAGTCGCGTGCGTCTTCGCCGTCGATGGTGACCAGCGGCACGTCGGTCAGATCGATGCGGCCCTTCTTGTCGGCGGGGCGAACCTTCTCCGGCAACGCCTTGGCTTCGGCCAGGCATTCCGCGGAAAACTCGTGCGGCACGCCGTACTTGCGCACGGCGATTTCGATTTCCATGCCCGGGTCGTCGATCTCGCCGAGCACTTCCTTCACGCGTCCGACCGGCTGGCCGAAGAGGGCCGGCGGCTCGGTGAGCTGCACCACCACAACCTGCCCTACCTTCGCGGGACCGGTCGCGCCCTTGGGAATCAGTACGTCCTGTCCGTAGCGCTTGTCTTCGGGCGCGACGAGCCAGATGCCGCCTTCATGCAACAGGCGGCCGATGATCGGCTGCTCGGGGCGCTCGACGATTTCGACCACCCGCCCCTCGGGACGACCGCGCCGGTCTTGCCGCACCACGCGCGCCTTGACGCGGTCTTTGTGCAGCACCGCACGCATCTCGTTCGGGGGCAGATAGATGTCGGCTTCGCCGTCGTCGCGCTGCACAAAACCGTGCCCGTCGCGATGCCCTTGAACAGTTCCTTCAAATTCATCCAGCAGACCGCTGGAGTGGCCATTATTTTTGATATGATTCTCTCTTTCCTGAAATTCAAAACATAACTGCTTCGGCAGTTATGTGGGCCCAGATGGCGGAATTGGTAGACGCACTAGTTTCAGGTACTAGCGAGTAACATCGTGGAGGTTCGAGTCCTCTTCTGGGCACCACCCCTACCAAGCTGAAACCCCTGTGAATCTTCGATTTACAGGGGTTTTTTCTTTTCCCTGGGAACATGATCGAGGGATGTTCTCCCTCGCAAATGCCGGTCGCAGCCAACGCAGGCCAGACCGACGGTAATCCGCCGCACTCGCACACTCCATTGCAGCCCCGAAGCGGGACTTTCTGCGAAACGGTTTTCGACGGCACGGATGCGAACAAATGGAACGGGCTTCGTCTCATGGAGTGATGCAGCGACCCGCTCACTGAGAAGCGGTTTTCCGCCATTCTGACGCAGTACATCGACGAATGATCGCGCACAGTCTCAAGAAGCGGGGCAACCGAGTCAATACACCGCGTTGCCAGTAAAGGTGAACCGCAAACTCAACCTGATGAGCGCGGCGTTCAACTCGCTGCAAGATCACGGACCGATGGATCTGCGGGGTTGCGACAGGCTGCGAAGCCTGTTGTGCACCTTACCACGCCGCGGCAACGACCGATCCGCCGATCTGCACGTCGACTGCTCCGCTCAACCTCCGCGCCATACTTGCGCCGACGCACCGCACTTCCTGTCTTCATGTCCATTTTGAAAAGCATCCGGCAGTGGGCATCGCGAATCAAGCGCGACGCCGTCACGCTGTGGTTTGCCTACCGGCATCCGGGGACGCCCTGGTTCGCAAAAGCGCTCGCCGCGTTCGTTGTTGCCTACGCGCTGAGCCCGATCGACCTGATACCCGATTTCATTCCGGTACTTGGCTATCTCGACGACGCCTTGTTGTTGCCAGGCCTCATCTGGCTGAACCTCCGCCTCATTCCGGCAGACGTTCTGGAGGAATGCCGAGCGCGCGCAGACAACTGGATGAAAGAGCAAGGCGCAAAACCTCGAAGCGTCGCGGGCGCGGTGCTCGTCCTTGCGATCTGGATCGCCCTGGGCACTGCTCTCTGGACTTGGTTCAACACACGCAACTAGCAACGCGCCCACGGGTGAAATTTCTCGACAGGCGGTTATTTTACTGTATATTTATACAGTCTTTTCACAAAGAATAACCGCCATGTCCAAGTCCGAAGAAGCAACCTCCCCTCCTCGCAACCATGCGCTGGTCGAAGCACTGGCATGGATCTCAAAATTCGCACATGCATGGAAGGCTATCGAACCCGCCCCTCATTCGCTGAGCATCGACGGATTCATCATCTGGGGCCCTGTGCTCTACGAAAAGCACAGCGACGAAGACCCCGTGAAGCTTGCGTCACAGCTGTACGGCAAGTCGGGCGACTACTTCAAGTACCTGTATCCCGGCCACGCGAGGGACGCTGACGATGCGCTTCCCTTCTAAAGAATCGCAGCGCGGGATACCCACGGCCCGGCTCCCCGCTTACGCCGCTCCCCAAGTGTGGCAAAAGTCACACTTTTCCATCAATATGCTTCTAAAAGTAACCTCAAAACGCACAGAACGTTACGTTTGGTTTGAAAATATGGGCATCAAACCTAACGGACACCATCGTGATCGCAGCATTTACCTTGTTAATCGGCATGTTCCTCGGAGCGTTGTTCATGAGCCTTCTGGTCATCTCGCGCTCGGATGACTGAAAACTGCCCGGCCCTGGCCGCCCCTTCCAAGCCAATCGAATAGCCCGCTTCACGCGGGCTGTTCTTTTTTTTGAGCCGAGCTACGTCAACAGATTCGACTTGGGTCTGCGGCTCGCTTCGATCGAGTAAATCGCCGGCTTCTCTTGCCCGGCCTTTGCGTCTGCCTCGCTGCCCGGAGCTGGAAGCGGGTAGACCTCACCGGTCAGACGCCTTACGCGCTCTGCATACATCTTTGCCAAGGCGGCGTGATGCTCTGCCGCTGCCTGGAGCCGCGGGGTGAAACGCCTCAGACCGGCAGCGCGATCAGGTCGTGACCCTCGGCACCCACGATGCGGGCCTTGGTGAATTCACCCACCTTGAGCGTCTTGCTGATTTTCTCGGGTGGCAGCAGGCGCACGGTGCCGTCGATCTCGGGCGCGTCGGCGTAGGTACGCCCGATGCCGCCTTTTCGGCCCATGCCGGGCGCCGAATCCACCAGCACCTGCATGGTTGCACCGACGCGCTGGCGCAGCTTGGCGATCGACACCGCTTCCGCCACTTCCATGAAGCGGGCACGGCGCGCCTCGCGCTCTGCCGGCGGCAGCATGCCGGGAATGTCGTTGGCCGTGGCGCCTTCGACGGGGCTGTATGCAAAGCAACCCGCCCGGTCGATCTGGGCTTCGCGGATGAAGTCGAGCAGATGCTCGAACTCCTGCTCGGTTTCACCCGGAAAACCAGCGATGAAGGTGCTGCGGATCACGAGTTCGGGGCACACCTCGCGCCATCGCGCCAGGCGCTCCAGGTTCTTCTCGCCGCTGGCCGGCCGCTTCATGCGCTTGAGCACATCAGGATGGCTGTGCTGCAGGGGTACGTCGAGGTAAGGCAGCACCTGCCCGCTCGCCATCAGCGGAATGATTTCGTCCACGCTTGGGTACGGGTACACATAGTGCAGGCGAACCCAGGCGCCGTAAGGCTCTGCAATTTCGCCCAGCGTGCGCACCAGTTCGAGCATGCGGGTCTTGACCGGCTTGCCGTCCCAGAAACCGGTGCGGTACTTGACGTCCACGCCGTAGGCCGAGGTGTCCTGGCTGATCACCAGCAGCTCTTTCACGCCGCCCTCGAACAAGGCCTTGGCCTCGCCGAGCACGTCGCCGACCGGGCGCGACACCAGGTCGCCCCGCATCGACGGAATGATGCAGAAGGTGCAGCGGTGATTGCAGCCTTCGCTGATCTTCAGGTAGGCATAGTGCCGCGGCGTGAGCTTGAGACCGGCAATGCCGAAGGTATTGGGAACGAGATCGACAAACGGGTTGTGGGGCTTCGGCAGGTTGGCGTGAACCGCATCCATCACCTCCTGCGTGGCATGCGGACCGGTCACCGCCAGCACGCTGGGGTGCATTTGCCGCACCAGATTTCCGCCCTGGTCGCCGGTCTTGGCGCCCAGGCAACCCGTGACGATGACGCGGCCGTTTTCCGCCAGCGCCTCGCCGATGGTGTCGAGGCTTTCTTTCACCGCATCGTCGATGAAGCCGCAGGTGTTCACGATGACCAGGTCGGCGCCTTCGAAGGTCTTGGCCGTCTGGTAGCCCTCAGCGTTGAGCTGGGTCAGTATCAATTCGGAATCGGTAAGGGCCTTTGGGCAGCCAAGGCTCACAAAGCCGACTTTGGGGGCAGCCGGCGTGGCCGTACGTTCGGGGGAGGCAACTTCGCTCATATATGCCCCTATTGTCCCAGCTATCGGCCGGGACCGGGATTTCAGGGGCGTTTGATGCCGAATGCGCCCAGAACCTGCTCGGTGTTCTTCTGCATCTGCTCCTGCATCTGCAGGAAGACATTCTTGGACTGCTCGACGTAGTTGCCCATCAGCCCCTGGAGCATCGGCGACTGCATGGTCATGAAGCGCGACCACATTTCGGGCGTGAGGTCTTCGGCCTTTTCGGCGAGCTGGGCCTGCACTTCGGTCATGGCCTGGATGTTCTTCTCGAGGTACGGACCCATGTAGCCCTGCATGGCCTGTCCGTAGAAACGGATGATGTTGGCCAGCACCTGTTCGGTGAACATGGGCGCGCCGCCTGCTTCTTCTTCGAGAATGATCTGCAGCAGGATGCTGCGCGTGAGGTCGTCCCCGGTCTTGGCATCGCGCACCACGAACTGGGCATTCTGTATGACCAGCTGCTTCACCTCGGTGAGCGTGATGTACGTGGATGTCTCAGTGTCGTAGAGCCTTCTGTTGGGGTACTTCTTGATTACACGTTGCACCGGCTTGACCCCGGACTTCTTGCTCTGCACTGCGGACTCCTTCACATGGATGCCCATGTCATCCGATCAATTCTAGGTAGCGGTTTTGCTGCACCGCGACAAGGTTTACCCTGACCGCGCACCCGCTTCCCTAATCGAGCGTTGTCGCGTACTCGGCGCCGCACGCGCTGCAGGCCGCGCTCTCTGGGCGCTCTTCGGTCGCCTCTCGAAAGCGCAGGGGGCTTTTGTGGCCATAGACGACCCAGCAACGCGGGCAGTGCTCATGGCCGGCGGTCGGCAAATAAGCCCGGGAGCGCTGTTCGGCGCGTTCCTGCGTCACGGATATGCCCTGCTGCAGAGCGCGCGCAATTTCGCGCGCGGCCATGGTGTCGGTACGGCCGCCTGCGTGGTCGTTGATGCCATAGACCGCGCGCGCAAATTCAATGGGGGCTTGCCTGAGCAATGCGGCCAGGCGCATATCGGCATGAGCCCGATCAACCAGCGTTGATCGCGTATTCATCAGATCGCTTATCAAGAAATTTGGAAAAGGTTTGCAGAGCGGCCAAGGTAGCACAACAACATGGCCATGGTCTTTGTCTGCTTCACCGCAAGGACGATTGAGACACCGGGGAACCCGGTGAAAGCTCTGTTCAACAGACCCGGTGGTTGGCCGGAAGTTGAAACAGAAATTGGTAGGCGCGATTGGACTCGAACCAACGACCCCCACCATGTCAAGGTGGTGCTCTAACCAGCTGAGCTACGCGCCTAAGGATGTGTCCGAGAAGCAGCTATTGTAGCAGGAGAAAACACGCTTTTTAGCGCCGACGTGCAGATCGCACACCTGCAACCGCCGTAACCACGCCAAGCACCTGCGCGAGCCGCGCCGCATCGGCGATTTCCACAGTGAAAGTCATCCACGCCGTGCCCTTGACCGATTGCGTCTGCACGCCGATCACGTTCATCTTCT
Source organism: Variovorax paradoxus (assembly GCF_040544635.1). Lineage (GTDB taxonomy): Bacteria > Pseudomonadota > Gammaproteobacteria > Burkholderiales > Burkholderiaceae_C > Variovorax > Variovorax paradoxus_R. The sequence goes on along the minus strand of NZ_JBEPKJ010000002.1, from coordinate 119,570 downwards.
CGCGTGCGAACACATCGGAGATGTCGCGCAGAAGGCCCTGGCGGTCGGCCGCTTCCACGGCCACGTCGACCGCATACATCGGTGTTTCGCCGCCCTTGGCCGTACCCCACTCGACATCGATCACGCGCTCGCCGTCGCGCGACGCCATCATCCGGAAATTGCTGCAGTCGGTGCGGTGAACGCTCACGCCATGGCCGCGCGTCACGAAGCCGCTGATGGCATCGGGCGGTGCGGGCTTGCAGCACTTGGCAAGCTGCGTCATCAATGAAGACACGCCCACCACCAGGACGCCGCCCTTGCCCGATTTCTCGCTTGCGCGCGGCTTCTTGATCTGCACGCCGTCGTCAGGGTTCGGCGCAGGCTCCGGCGGGCGCAGCAGCATCTCGATGTTGCGCAGCGAGAACTCGTCCTTGCCGACCACTTCGAACAGATGGTCCGCCGACTTGAACCCCAGCTGCGAAGCCAGGTCCTCAAGCCGCGTGGAGGTCTTGCCCTCGCGCTGCAGCAGCTTCTCGACGGCCTCGCGCCCGCGCGCCACGGTTTCGTGGGTAATCTGCGCGTTGAACCATGCGCGCACCTTGGCGCGCGCACGGTGGCTTGCAAGGTAGCCCAGTTCGGCATTGAGCCAGTCGCGCGAAGGGCCACCCTCCTTGGCCGCGATGATCTCCACCGTCTGGCCGTTGGACAGCGGCGTGTTCAGCGGCACCATTGCCCCGTCGACACGCGCGCCGCGGCACCGATGGCCGAGCGTGGTGTGCACCGTGTAGGCAAAGTCGACCGGCGTCGCGCCTTGCGGCAGCTCGACGATGGCCGCGTCCGGCGTCAGCACATAGATGCGGTCGTCGAAGAGCCCCTGGCCCTGCGAGCCGCCCGAAAGATCGCGCTCCCACGCCAGCAGCTGCCGCAGCACGGCGATCTTCGCGTCGTACTCCCCGCTCGCCCACACACCCGCATAGCCCTTGTGCCCTGCTTCCTTGTAGGCCCAGTGCGCCGCCACGCCGTGCTCGGCGTGGTCGTGCATCTCTTCCGTGCGGATCTGGATCTCGATCGGCTTGCCATCGACCACCTCGCGCACCACGGTGTGCAGCGACTGATAGCCGTTGGGCTTGGGCCGTGCGATGTAGTCGTCGAACTCTTCGTCGATGGGAAGGAAATGCGAATGCACCCAGGCCAGCGCCGCGTAGCAATCTTTCACGTCGGGCACCACCACGCGCAGCGCGAGGATGTCGAACACCTGCGCAAAGTCGAGCGACTTGCCGCGCATTTTCTTGACGATGCTGTAGATGTTCTTCGGCCGCCCGTGCACCGTGGCGCGCACGCCCTCGGCCTGCAGCTCGCGTTCGAGCTGCGAGCGCAGCTGCTCGACGTGGCCTTCGCGTTCGACCCGCTTCTCGTCGAGGAGGCGCGCAATCAGCTTGTAGGTTTCGGGCTCCAGAAAGCGGAACGAAAGATCTTCGATCTCCCATTTCACCTGCCAGATGCCCAGGCGATTGGCCAGCGGCGCGAACACCTGCAACGACTCGCGCGCCACGCCCTCGGGCGCCGGCTGCTTGCTGGCCGCGGCATGCCGCAGGGTTTGCAGCCGCGAAGCCAGGCGCAGCATCACGACGCGCAAATCGCGTGAAAACGCAAGCAGCATCTTGCGCACGTTCTCGGTCTGCGCTCCCGCGCCTTCCGACAGATGATGGCCTTGCGAAGCCGAGCGGGCCTGTTCCTGCACGCGAACCAGCTTGGTGGTTTCCACCGCCAGCGCCGCGAAGTTGTCGCCGAACACCTTGGCAATCACTTCTTGCGGGCGGTTCAGGTGCTGGCACGCATACACCAGATAGCTGGCGGCCTGCATGGCCTCGGAGCCGCCCATCTTCGCAACGATGGCGGCCACGGCGTCGGCATGCGCCAGCGTGTTTTCGCCGGTGTCGAGCTTTTCGTCGACGATCAGCGGCTCGGCAAACGCGCGCGCACGGGCGAGCATGTTCTCCATCACCGGCGTGCGATCGGCCGTTGCGGCGGACAACGGATAGTCCACCATGGCCGTGTCGGACGTGGTTGCCGTTTGGAGGCTCGAAGACTCGCGCTTCACGTTGGACTCAATCGAACAAAAAGGATGTGACGGCACAGACCTGCGCGGGGTCGACGAAAGTCGGCGCGTGGCCCACGCCCTCGAACTCGATCAGCTTTGCACGCGGGCCGCGCTCGGTCATGGCCAGGGCCGTTTCGCGCGACAGCAGATCCGACTGGGCGCCGCGCGTCACGAGCGTGCGTGCATCGATGGCGTCGTAAAGACTCCACATCACCGCGCCGCCCTGGGCCGCAGCCTCGGGGGTGATGGCCCGAAGCGCCACGGAAATGGCCGGGTCGTAGTGAAGCAACCAGGGCCCGGCGCTGTCGTTGTCAACGGCATCTGCTTTGCCCGAACCATCGGCCGTGCGCTGCGATACAGGCACCACCATGTGCTGCGACAAGGCAAGCCACTGAGCCGGCGTGTGCGGGCCGAAGGTGGTCGAAATCGTCCACATGGCATCGGCTGCTTCCTGCACGCTGGCGTAGCGGCCACCCTGCCCCACGTAGGCGCCAATGCGCTGAAGGGCGCCGGCTTCGATGGTCGGGCCGACGTCGTTCACGACGAAGCGGCGGATCGGCCGGGCCAGCGGCAACTGCTTGTGGCCCGCCAGCACGAAACCGATGAGCCCGCCCATGCTGGTGCCCAGATAGTCGAGCGTGTCGATCGGCTGTTCGCGGTGCAACTGCGCAACCAGCGCCAGCATGTCGGCCGCATAGACCGGCACCTGGTAAAGAGCCGGGTCGCGCAGCCAGTCGCTTCGGCCGCGCCCGGCGACATCGGGGCAGACCACGCGCACGTTGCCGCCGGCACGCGCCACGATGGCTTGGGCGAGCACATCGAAATCGCGCCCTTGCCGGGTCAGTCCGTGCACGCACATGACCACATGCGCACTGCGCGCGTCGCCCCATTGCCAATAGGCCATGCGATGGCCGCCCTGGGCGTCATCGCACGCCACGTAATGAAGCGTCGGGTCGGTCATGAAAACGAAGTCGTCCTGGTGCGGATAATGGTCTCGTCGCATCCTAATTCATCCGGAGATTGATCTTCATGCTCAAAGGCAAAACCGCGCTTGTCACGGGGTCCACCAGCGGCATTGGCTTTGCCATTGCCAAGGCACTTGCACAGCAAGGCGCACATATCGTGCTCAACGGCTTTGGCGATGCCGAGGCTCCCAAGTCCCAGATCGAAGCGCTTGGCGTGCGTGCCGAATATCACGGCGCCGACATGAGCAAACCCGACCAGATCGAAGACATGATGAAGTTCGCCGCGGACCGATTCGGCCGCGTCGACATCCTCGTGAACAACGCCGGCATCCAGCACGTGGCAAAGGTCGAAGACTTTCCGCCAGAACGTTGGGACGCCATCATTGCAATCAACCTGACCAGCGCGTTTCATACGACACGGCTTGCCATTCCGGCCATGCGCGAAGCCAACTGGGGACGCATCGTCAACGTGGCGTCGGCCCATGGGCTGGTCGCCTCCGCGCAGAAGTCGGCCTATGTGGCGGCCAAGCACGGCATTGTCGGCTTCACCAAATCGGTTGCGCTCGAAACCGCAACCACCGGCATCACCAGCAATGCGATCTGCCCGGGCTGGGTATTGACGCAGCTGGTGCAAAAGCAGATCGACGACCGCGCGGTGCGGGAAGGCATCTCGGCCCAGCAGGCGCAGAACGAACTGCTGGGAGAAAAGCAGCCTTCGCTGCAATTCACCACGGTCGAGCAGCTCGGGGGCCTTGCGGTGTTCCTGTGCTCGCCCGCCGCCGACCAGGTGCGCGGCGTGGCCTGGCAAATGGACGGCGGCTGGACTGCTCAGTGAGCTGAGATCCTCGGTCTTCTTACTTGAGCTGCACCGATCCCGACACGTTCACGACCACGGCGGTCTTGCCGGCTTCCACCGGCACCGGCGCGTCGGAAGAATAAGACTTGGCTGCCGCCGCCATGACGCGCGGGCGGATCGGGCCGCTGTCGTTCGCGTTCACCGAGACTTCGCGCAGCGTGTAGCCGCCGAAGCCGAAGCCCTTGGCCAGTTCGGTGGCCTTCTGCTTGAAGTTTTCGATGGCGATCGTCTGGGCCTCGGTCTCGCTCCTGGCGCGCTGCTCGCGGCTCAGGGCAAAGCCCACATTGCCGACATTGAGCGTGGTGATGCGTCCCGCAGTCTGCGTGATGCGCGGGAAGTCGCGACCTTCGAGCACCATTTCAGCGGAGCCCTGCCAGCCGTTGATCTTGCCTTCGCGGGTGTAGCGCGGCGACAGGCTGAAATTGCCGGTGCGCACGTCGAGCTGGCCGGGTTGGGCATTTTTCTTGGCTTCGGCCAGCGCGGCGTCCACCGCGGCCTTGAGCTGCGACTGAACCGTGGCGGCCTCAGGGGCGTCGCGCGTGGTGGTGAGCGTCATGCTCAGCAAGTCCTGCTGCACTTCGACCGTGCCGGAGGCGGTGAGCTGCAGCACGTTCTGCGGCGGTGCGGCCATGTTCTGGGCCATGGCGGTGCCGGCGGCCCCGGTCGCGGCCAATGCGACGCAGGCCGCGATCAATTTGATTTTTTTCAAGACGAGATACTCCCTGGATTGGTACTCAAGAACGCAACAAGAACGCGCGCCGCGCCGCCTCAGCGGCGCTGGCTGCGTGGCAAGGTCAAGGCGCGGGCCGCCGAAATCGGCGCCGGCGCGATTCGCTCGGCCGGTTGCGATTCTGCCGAATTCAGCACATTGGGGGTGCCGGGCGGCGTCCACTGCCTTCGCACCTGCTGCCGCAACTCGAAGAGTTCGGCCGCCGTCAGCCGCCGGCCGGCCGCGGCCTCCTCCCGCCGGATTTCGTCGCGCTGGGCCGCGCGGTGGGCGGCCACGGCCTCGCGCACCTCGCTTCGGCGCACATCGCCGACTTTGAGAAAGTCCCCAGCGACGGCCAAGGCAGGGCCGCAGCTGCAGGCAACGATGATCGGCAAGGCGGGAAGAAGAGTTCTCATTGAACGAAAGTCATAAGAGAGGTGGACTGTGCCACCGCTGGGCGAACGTCGGATGACTAGACAGCTAGCGACCGCAAGTTTTGTAACTTAGTGTCAAACCATAAGTAAAACCGGCTCAACGGGGGCCTAACGCCTTCAGAATCGGCGCTGTTACAAATTCAACGTTGTAGAAATGACTCAAGTTCCCGCTCGCACTGACAAGATCGTGATCGTCGACGACGACGCCCGTATCCGCGACCTGCTTCGTCGCTACCTTACCCAGGAAGGTTTCGAAGTGATCGTGGCCGAGGACGGCAAGGCGCTCAACCGCATCCTGCTGCGCGACACGGTCGACCTGATCGTGCTCGACCTGATGATGCCCGGCGAAGACGGCCTCTCGGTCTGCCGCCGCCTGCGCGCCGCCAACGACCGCACGCCCATCATCATGCTCACCGCCAAGGGCGAAGACGTCGACCGCATCGTCGGCCTCGAAGTCGGCGCCGACGACTACCTGGGCAAGCCGTTCAACCCCCGCGAACTGCTGGCCCGCGTGCACGCGGTGCTGCGCCGCCGGCCGCCGCTCGAAGCGCCGGGCGCTCCTTCCACCGAGAACGAGACCGTGACCTTCGGGCCTTTTGCCTTCGATCTCGGTTCGCGCACGCTCAAGAAGGACGGCGAGGAGCTTTCGCTCACCACCGGCGAATTCGCGATGCTGAAGGCGCTGGTGCGCCATCCCCGCCAGCCGCTGTCGCGCGAAAAGCTGGCCCAGCTGGCCCGCGGCCGCGAGTTCGAGCCTTTCGACCGCAGCCTCGACGTGCAGATTTCGCGCCTGCGCAAGCTGGTCGAGGCCGACGCCGCGGCGCCCCGCTACATCCAGACCGTGTGGGGTGTGGGCTACGTGTTCGTGCCGGACGGCGCGGCCTGACGACGTCCTGAGGTGGCCATCGGCCTGCATTCCGCCAGACCCAGCCCAGCCCAGGAGGACGGTGCCCAGGTCACGATGCCAAGCCCTCTCGAGGGCGCTGGCCAGCGTGACCGGCGACCGGGCCTGAAGCTCGGCTTCAGCCTTTTCTGGCGCACATTCTTCCTGCTCGCACTGCTGCTGATCGGTTGCACGGTCGCGTGGCTGCAGACTTTTCGCTCGCTCGAATACGAGCCCCGCGCCATCCAGACCGCGCACCAGATCGCCTCGCTCGTGAACCTCACGCGCGCAGCGCTGGTGTACTCGGACGCCATCACGCGGGTGTCGCTGATCAAGACGCTGGCCGACCAGGAAGGCGTGCGCATCCTTCCGCGCGAGCCCAACGACCGTTTTCAGCCCTACACCAGCGGCGCGCTCGACCAGCGAGTGACCGAAGAGCTGATCGACCAGCTCGGCGAAGGCACCACGGTGGCCAGCCGAGTCAACGAGGAGCCGGGCCTGTGGATCGGCTTCACCATCGAAAGCGACGCCTACTGGCTGCTGCTCGACCCGACCCGCTTCAGCCGCGTGGGCGGCCGCACCTGGCTGGTGTGGCTCAGCACGGCCATGGCGCTCTCGCTGGCCGGCGCGGCGCTCATCACCCGGCTCATCAACCTGCCGCTCAAGCAGTTGTCGCGCGCCACCATGCAGGTGCGCGAAGGCGAGTACGAGGCGCACCGGCTCGACGAACGCGCCCGCACCAACGAGATCCGGGCGGTGAATATCGGCTTCAACCGCATGGCCGACCAGCTCGCCAAGATCGAGCAGGACCGCGCCATCATGCTGGCCGGCATCTCGCACGACCTGCGCACGCCGCTCGCACGCCTGCGGCTCGAAACCGAGATGAGCGTGGCCGACGAAGATGCGCGCGACCACATGGCGGCCGACATTGCGCAACTCGACGCGATCATCGACAAGTTTCTCGACTACGCGCGCCCCGACCATGTCGACCCCAAGCCCGTGCTGCTGCGCGACGTGGTCGATGCCTGCACATACGCCGTGCAGGACTACGAGGAAATGAACATCCGGGTCGACGTGCCAACCGACCTGCGCGTGTTGGGCGACGAGGTCGAGCTCACGCGCGTCATTTCCAACCTGGTGGAGAACGCGCGCCGCTACGGCAAGACGCCTTCCACCGGGGTGGCCGACGTGGTGATCCAGGCCCAAGCGAACAACGACGCAGTGCTGATCAAGGTGCGGGACCACGGCGCGGGCGTCGAGCCCGCCCTGCTCTCGCAATTGACCAAGCCGTTCTTCCGTGGCGACGTGGCGCGTACCTCGGCGGCCGGCGCCGGCCTCGGCCTGTCGATCGTGGCCAAGAACATCGAGCGCATGGGCGGCACCTTTGCGCTCACCAGCACGCCGGGACGCGGTCTTGCGGCGCACATCCGCATGCCGCGCGCCATGCCGGTGCCAAAACCTGCGGAAGCGCCCGGTCGACGGGCGTGATTCACCAGCGCAGCGGTTCAGCGGTGAAGTAGCACCACCGCTCGGGCTTCCATCGCCCGGCCCTCGCCGACCGGGCCGAGCTTTTCGGCCGTCTTGGCCTTCACGTTGACCTGATCGGGCACGAGCCCCAGCGTCTCTGCAATACGTTGGCACATCGCCGGAATATGCGGCGCCAGCTTGGGCGCCTGCGCAATCACCGTGCTGTCGACATTGCCGATCTCCCAGCCCGCGGCGCGCACACGCCGTGCCGCTTCGCCCAGCAGCACGGCGGAATCCGCGCCGCGAAACTGCGCGTCGGTATCGGGGAAATGCCGGCCGATATCGCCCAGGCCCGCCGCGCCGAGCAACGCATCGGTAATGGCATGCAGCAGCACGTCGGCATCCGAATGCCCCAGCAGGCCGGTGGTGTGCGGCACCTCGACGCCGCCCAGAATCAGCTTGCGTCCCGCCACGAGCTGGTGAACATCCCAACCCTCGCCGACGCGAATATTGAACGGCGCTGTCATGCCGCGGCCTTCTTACGGCCGAGCAGAACCGCTTCGGCCAATGCAAAGTCTTCGGGAAAAGTCACCTTGAAATTCTGCGCGCTGCCCGGCACCAGCAGCGGCGAAAGGCCGACGGCCTCGATGGCGCCGGCTTCGTCCGTCACCGCATCGCCCGCGCGCTCCAGCGCATCGAGCAGCATGCCGATGCGAAACATTTGGGGCGTCTGGGCCAGCCACTTGTCGGCGCGCGGCAGCGTTTGCGAGACCCGGCTGTCGCCCGAAGATACTTTCAGCGTGTCTGCCAGCCGGTGCGCCAGCAGCCCGCCGACGGCATCGTGTTCGCAGGCTGCAATCAGCGCCTCGATCTGGCTCGACGTGACCAGGCAGCGCGCCGCATCGTGCACCAGCACCCAGTCGTGCGCCCCGGCGCCCCTCTGCCGCAGCGCCGCGAGACCATTGCGCACCGTGGCCGCGCGCGTCACGCCACCCACCTGCAGCAGGAATTCGCCCGTTGCCGGAAAGCGCGGCAGCGCCGCCTGCACGTCGCGGTCGTCCGGCGACACCACCACCGCCAGGCCGGCAAAGCGGCTCGCCAGTGCCCGGAAAGCCTCCACCGTGTGGGCCACCATCGATGTCCCCGCCAGCCGCTGGTATTGCTTGGGCTGCGCGCCACCCGCACGGTGGCCGAACCCGGCACAAGGAATCAGCACAAAAAGTCGGGAGGAAGACATGGGGTCCGGCAGCGGCCAGCGGCCGACGAGCGAATAAGGGGCCGCCATTCTAGAATCGACCGCTTCACACCCCTCGCCGCCCGGCGCGGGGTGTCGTGCATTTTTCAAGGGTCTGTTCACACTATGCAAGGGGTCGCGAAGCTCGCCACAGCCTGCCCATCAAGGCGCGTGACGCCGTGCGTGCGTCCGCACGCGCAAGGAGCGCAACGCCGAGGGGCGGGCTGTGGCGAGCTTCCCTCCGGGTTGCTCCGCCAAGGGGCCGTCTGCGGCGTTGCCCGCGCTTGCAAGGCGCGAGCCTTGCTGCGCCCGGGCGCCTTGCATCCAGCCCCTTGGCGAAGCAACGCGACCCCTTGCATAGTGTGAACAGACCCTAGGCGTTCCATGGACCTCCCCCACCTCACGGCGGGCAAGCGATTCACGCTGCCGCGTCCTCCTTTGTCGGCCGACGCCCTCCTGCTGGCGCAACTGGGCATGCGCGAGAAGGCCGCGGGCCGCGCCACCGCGGTGTTCACGGCAGACGCCAACGACGCCCAGCGCCTGATCGACGAGATGGCGTTCTTCGCGCCGGACCTGCGCTGCGCCCTCTTCCCCGATTGGGAAACGCTGCCCTACGACAGCTTTTCCCCGCACCAGGACCTGATCAGCGAGCGGCTCGCCACGCTCTGGCGCATCAGCCAGAAAGAGGCCGACGTGGTGCTGGTGCCCGCCACCACCGCGCTCTACCGGCTGGCGCCGCCCGGCTTCCTGGCCGGCTACACCTTTCACTTCAAGGCCAAGCAGAAGCTCGAGGAATCGAAGCTCAAGGCCCAGCTCACGCTGGCTGGCTACAGCCACGTGACGCAGGTGGTGAGCCCCGGCGAGTACGCGGTGCGCGGTGGCCTCATCGACCTGTTTCCCATGGGCTCGCCGGTGCCGTACCGCGTCGACCTGTTCGACGACGAAATCGATTCGATCCGCACCTTCGACCCCGACACCCAGCGCAGCCTCTACCCCGTGCCCGAGGTACGGCTGCTGCCGGGCCGCGAGTTCCCGATGGACGACGACGCCCGCGCGCGCTTTCGCAGCCGCTGGCGCGAACTGCTCGAGGGCGACCCGACCAAGAGCCGCATCTACAAGGACATGGGCAACGGCGTGGCCACCGCCGGCATCGAGTACTACCTGCCGCTGTTCTTCGACGAGACGGCCACGGTGTTCGATTACTTCGGTCCCGACGCCACCGTGGTGCTGCACGGCGATCTCGAACCCGCGTTCCAGCATTTCTGGCAAGACACCAATGAGCGCTTTCGCCTGGTGCGCGGCGACCCCGAGCGGCCGGCGCTGCCGCCCGAGGCGCTGTTCCTCAATGCCGAGCAGTTCTACCAGCGCGCCAAGCCGCATGCGCAGCTCGCCATTCGTGGCGACGTGGCCACCGAAACGCCTTACGCCGAGTTCGACAGGCTCCCGCCGTTCGCGGTGGTGCGCGGCGCCGAAGACCCGCTGGTCGGCCTCAAGGCCCACATCAAGGCAACCCCGCACCGGGTGCTGCTGATTGCCGAAAGCGAAGGCCGGCGCGAAAGCCTGCTCGACTTCCTGCGCGCCAGCGGCGTGAGCCCGCCGGCTTTCGACTCGCTGGCCGAGTTCGAAGCCTCGCCCGACGAAAAAATCGGCATCGCCACCGCCGCGCTGGCCTCGGGCTTTGCATGGCGCGAACAGGGCATCGACCTCGTCACCGAAACCGAGCTCTTCGCCACCGCGCCCACCACGCGCCGCCGCAACAAGAAGCAGGAACAGGTCAGCGACGTCGAAGCGCTGATCAAGGACCTTTCCGAGCTCAACGTGGGCGACCCGGTGGTCCACACCGCCCACGGCATCGGCCGCTACCGCGGCCTGATCCACATGGACCTGGGCCAGGGCGTCGATGCCGAAGGCAAGCCGCTGCTGCAGGAAATGCTGCACCTGGAGTACGCCGACAAGGCCACGCTCTACGTGCCCGTTTCGCAGTTGCACCAGATCAGCCGCTACACCGGCGTCAGCGCCGACGAGGCTCCGCTGCACAGGCTGGGCTCCGGCCAATGGGAAAAGGCCAAGCGCAAGGCCGCCGAACAGGTGCGCGACTCTGCCGCCGAACTGCTCAACATCTACGCGCGCCGCGCCGCAAGGCAGGGCCATGCGTTCCGCTATTCGGCCGCCGACTACGAGGTGTTCGCCAACGACTTCGGCTTCCAGGAAACGGCCGACCAGAAGGCCGCGATCCACGCCGTGGTGCAAGACATGATCTCGCCGCAGCCGATGGACCGGCTGGTCTGCGGCGACGTGGGTTTCGGCAAGACCGAAGTCGCCCTGCGCGCCGCGTTCATCGCGATCACCGGCGGCAAGCAGGTGGCGTTTCTCGCGCCCACCACGCTGCTGGCCGAGCAGCACTACCAGACGCTGGTCGACCGCTTCGCCAAGTGGCCGGTCAAGGTGGCGGAAATGAGCCGCTTCCGTTCGGCCAAGGAAATCACCGCGGCGGCCAAGGGCCTGGCCGAAGGCACGGTCGACATCGTGGTCGGCACGCACAAGCTGCTGTCGCCGTCGATCAAGTTCAAGAACCTGGGCCTGCTCATCATCGACGAAGAGCATCGCTTCGGCGTGCGCCACAAGGAAGCGATGAAGGCCATGCGTGCCGAGGTCGACGTGCTCACGCTCACGGCCACGCCCATTCCGCGCACGCTGGGCATGGCGCTCGAAGGCCTGCGCGACCTGAGCGTGATTGCGACCGCGCCGCAGCGGCGCCTGGCCATCAAGACCTTCGTGCGCAACGAGGGCACCGGCGTGATCCGCGAAGCCGTGCTGCGCGAGTTGAAGCGCGGCGGGCAGGTCTACTTCCTGCACAACGAGGTCGAGACCATCGAGAACCGGCGTCAGAAGCTCGAGGAGATTCTTCCGGAAGCGCGCATTGCCGTGGCCCACGGCCAGATGCCCGAGCGCGAGCTGGAACGCGTGATGCGCGACTTCGTGGCGCAACGCTACAACCTGCTTTTGTGCTCGACCATCATCGAGACCGGCATCGACGTGCCGACCGCCAACACCATCGTGATGAGCCGCGCCGACAAGTTCGGCCTCGCGCAGCTGCACCAGCTGCGCGGCCGCGTCGGACGTTCGCATCACCAGGCCTATGCCTACCTGATGGTGCCCGACACCGAGGGCCTGACCAAGCAGGCGGCGCAGCGGCTCGACGCCATCCAGCAGATGGAAGAACTGGGCTCCGGCTTCTACCTGGCCATGCACGACCTGGAAATTCGCGGCACCGGCGAAGTGCTGGGCGAGAACCAGAGCGGCAACATGATGGAGATCGGCTTCCAGCTCTACAACGAGATGCTGGGCGAGGCCGTGCGCGCGCTCAAGGCCGGGCAGGAGCCCGACCTGCTCGCGCCGCTCTCGGTCACGACCGAAATCAACCTGCATGCCCCCGCCCTGCTGCCCGACGACTACTGCGGCGACGTGCATCTGCGCCTGTCGTTCTACAAGAAGCTGGCCACTGCGAAGACACCCGAGCATATCGATACGCTGCTCGAGGAAATCGTCGACCGCTTCGGCAAGCTGCCGCCGCAGGCGCAGACGCTGATCGACACGCACCGGCTGCGCGTGCTGGCCCGGCCGTACGGCGTGGTCAAGGTCGATGCGGCGCCCGGCGTGATCCACATCACCTTCAAGAAAGACCCGCCGGTCGATTCGATGGCCATCATCCACCTGATCCAGAAGAACAAGCACATCAAGCTTGCCGGCAACGAAAAGCTGCGCATCGAGCGCGAACTGAAAGAGCCGAAGGACCGCGCGCAAATGGTGCGCGACGTGCTGCGCAGCCTCGGCCAACCCATCGTCAAGGAAACCACCCCCGCATGAGCGCTTCCGAAATTTCTCCCGGCTTGGTTATCCAGCGCGTGAAGCCGCCGCTGAAGCTCGCCGACTTCAAGCTGATCGCGTTCGACATGGATTCGACGCTGATCAACATCGAGTGCATCGACGAGATCGCCGATGCCGTGGGCAAGAAGGCCGAGGTGGCAGCGATTACCGAAGCCACGATGCGCGGCGAGATCAAGGACTTCAAGGAAAGCCTTCGCCGCCGCGTGGCGCTGCTGAAGGGCGTGCCGGTCGAGGCGCTGCAGCAGGTGTACGACGAACGGCTGAAGCTCAACCCGGGCGCGGCCGAGCTGGTGGCGGCATGCAAGGCAGCAGGCCTCAAGGTGTTGCTCGTCTCGGGTGGCTTCACGTTCTTTGCCAACCGCGTGAAAGATCGCCTGGGCATCGACTTCGCACGCTCCAACCTGCTCGACGAAGCCGATGGCCAACTCACGGGCCAGGTGGTGCAGCAAAGCTGGGGCGACATCTGCGACGGCGCCGAGAAGCGTCGCACGCTGCGCGAAGTCGCATCTCTGCTCGGCATCTCCCTTGCCGAAACCATTGCCGTGGGCGACGGCGCGAACGACTTGCCGATGATGGGCGAAGCCGGCCTCTCGGTGGCGTACCACGCCAAGCCCAAGGTGCGCGAACAAGCCATGGTGGCCATCAACGAAGGCGGCTTGGACAGAGTGCTGGAGATCCTGAAATGACTGACAACACCGCGCCGCTCTACAGCGCAGACGCACTCAGGGACTACGGCAGTGCCATGCTGCAAAAGGCCGGCCTCGCCGCATCGATGGCCGACAGCGTCGCCCGCACGCTGGTCGAAGGCGACCTGCTGGGCCACGACACGCACGGCCTCGCCCTGCTGGCCGGCTATGTGAAGGAAATCGAATCGGGCGGCATGACGCGCGACGGAGCCCCTGAGGTGCTGTCGGACCGCCCGGCCGCAGTGCTGTGGGACGGCAAGCGCTTGCCCGGCCCCTGGCTCATGGACCAGGGCCTGGACCTGCTGCTGCCGCGTGCGCGCGAGCTCGGCACCGCGTCGCTCGTGATCCGCCGCAGCCATCACATCGCCTGCCTGGCCGTCTACATGCTGCGCGCGCTGCAGGAAGACATGCTGATGCTGCTCGCCTGCTCCGACCCCAACACGGCCAGCGTTGCGCCCTTCGGCGGCACGCAGGCGGTGTTCACGCCCAATCCGCTGGCCATGGGCTTTCCGCTGTCGCAGGGTGGCGTGATGGTCGACATTTCGGCTTCCATCACCACCAACGGCATGAGCAACCGCAAGCGCGCGGCCGGCGAGACTTTTGCCGAAGAATGGCTGATCGACGCCACCGGCAAGCCGTCGAACAACCCGCAGGTGCTGTTCGACCAGCCGCCCGGCACGCTGCTGCCGGTCGGCGGACTGAGCCATGGCCACAAGGGTTATGGAATGGCGCTGCTGGTGGAAACGCTGACCGCCGGCCTCGCAGGCCATGGCCGGGCCGATCCGCCCGAGGGCTGGGGCGCAACGGTGCACATCACGCTGCACGACCTCCACGCCTTCGGCGGCAAGGAAGCCTTCTTGCGCCAGATGGACCATGTGGCGGCCCAGTGCCGCAACAACGCACCCATCGATCCGGTGAAACCGGTGCGCCTGCCGGGCGAAGGCGGTTTGAAGCGCCGTGAAACCCAATCGAAGAACGGGGTGCGGCTGCACCCGTCGATTGCGCGTGCGCTGCAGGATGCGGAGCGGCGCTACGGGCTGCAACTCGCGCAGGCACTGCTCTAGGAGGCAGTTTGCGATCTATTTGAAGTTGCGCTGTTCAGTTCAGGGCGGCGCACCCGCCGACGGGGTACCTTTCTCCGCGAATGTCCCCCGGCCTGCGGCCTCCTCCTTTATTTCGCTGCGCAAGGCACCCCGCCAGCGGGTGCGTTGCACGGAGCGGTCGTTGATCGGCGATACACCAGCAACGTGCCCCAGTGCACAGGGCATCGGGTGCTCCCCGCAGCGAAATAAAGGAGGAGGCGAAGCCGGGGGACATTCGCGGAGGGGAGTACCCGGTGGCCTTTGCACGCACCTTGGACTACGTGGCCCCGATCACGCGAGACACGCAGGAATCAGTCTTCTTCGGGCGGCTCTTCCGCCCGCTCCCCGGCCGGGCGCGGTGTGCGCTTGCCGGGCTTGGCCAGGATCTCGACGTAGAACTGCTTGCCGGCCTCCTTGACGACGCCGTCGATCAGGCCCGTGATGGCCGAAAGGTGCGCGACTTCCGCGGTTTCCGCCGAGGTGCCGAATTTGCAATCGAAGTCCCAGAAGTCGCTGCCCTCGGGCAGAACGCGCCGGCGCTCGCGCTTGATGTACTTGCGAATCTCGTGCTTGATGGCTTCGAGGAGGCGGTCGGGGTGCTTGCCCTCGACCTGAAGCTGAAAGGTTTTTCTCATGAGTGATGGTAACCAATGACCGGCAGCGGCCGGACACGCTGCCCGGCTGTGTACAGTCGGCGGTTCAATTGAAAGCAGGTGAAGACATGGCGCGCGCAAACGACTGGGCAAGCAAAGTAATGGCATTGGTCAACGGCGGCAACGCATCGGCGGCCATCGCGCAGATCAAGGTTGCGCCCTCGGTCAAGGACCTGAAGGCGCTTCAGACCATCATGACGCTATCGAAAATGAAAGGCCGCTATCCGAACGTGGATGCGGCCGTTGCAGACAACCTGGCGCTGCTGGCGGCGCCCCGCCTGCATCGCTCGCCCTGAAGATTTACAGGGCCTGGCCGAGGCGTTTCACGCCCTCTTCGATCTTCGCCACGTCAGCCGTCGCAAAGCTCAACCGCAGCGTCGCCATATCGGGCTTCTCCGCATAGAACGGCGCCCCGGGCACGAAGGCCACGAGCTGCTCGATGGCGCGCTTCGCCAGTTCGCTCGCATCGGCCAGCTTGCCGTTGGCCCCCGTAAGCCGGGCCCAGAAGAACAAGCCGCCCTGCGGCTGCGTGAAGCTCACCGCATCGCCCAGTTCGCGTTTCAGCGCCGCGCCCATGGCTTGCGCACGCTGGCCGTACACCTCGCGCACATGCGCGAGCGTGGCGGGCATGCGGCCGCTCTTGAGGTATTGCGCGGCGGTGGCCTGGGCAAAGGTGCTGGTGTGCGCATCGCTGAACTGCTTGCACATGGTGGCCTTGGCGAGCAGTTCGGCCGGCGCGATCATCCAGCCGATGCGCAGGCCCGGGCTCAGCACCTTGCTGAGGCTGCCGCAATGCGCCAGCAATTCGCGGCTGCCCGGCACGTCCTTGCTCAAAGCCAGGATCGAGGGCGGTGGCGCCTCGCCGAAGTAAAGGTCGCCGTAGGGGTCGTCTTCGACGATCAGCGTCTGGTACTTGACGGCCAGCTCGAGCACCTTCTTGCGGCGTTCCAGGCTCAGCATGGCGCCGCTCGGGTTGCCGAAGGTGGGAATCAGGTAGACGAACTTGGGTTTGTGCTCGGCAATGAGTTTTTCGAGCTCGTCGGTCTTCACGCCGTTGGCGTCGATGGGCGCGCTGATGAGCTGCGCGCCGTACAGCCGAAAGCACTGGATGGTGGCCAGGAAGGTCGGGCCTTCGACGATCACCTTGTCGCCGGGCGAGATCATGGTCTTGCCCAGCAGGTCGAGCGCCTGCTGGCTGCCGGTGGTGACGATGAGGCCGCTGGGGTCGACGTCGACGCCCTTGGTCTTCATGAAGGCAGAAAGCTGCGTGCGCAGCGGTTCGTAGCCTTCGGTGGCGCCGTATTGCAGTGCGCCGCCGGGTTCCTCGGTCAGCGCCTTCTGGCTCGCCTCCTTCAGGCCCTCGACGTCGAACATGGCACTGTCGGGGAACCCGCCTGCAAAGCTGATGATGCCGGGCTTGCCCAGCAGCTTGAAGAGTTCGCGGATGGCGGAGGTTTCGACGTTGTCGAGGCGGGAAGCGAATTGCATGGGGAGTCTCACTTTCTGTGGCGCTATTGTGGCGAAAGCCGCGGGCAATAAAGCTGCGTAAGGCCATCGCCTTTCAACGATATATTGCGTCTATCGCCGCCCTGCCTTGCATGGCAGGTGAGCGCCGCGTTTCCAGACCCCATGAAAAAAGACAACATTCCCCTCTTCTTCGCCACCCTGCAGGCGGCCAACCCCACCCCTGAAACCGAGCTCGAATACGCCACGCCGTTCGAGCTGCTGGCCGCCGTGCTGCTCTCGGCGCAGGCCACCGACGTGGGCGTGAACAAGGCCACGCGCAAGCTTTTTCCGGTGGCGAACACGCCGCAGGCGATCCTCCGGTTGGGCGTGGAGGGGCTGGAGGAATACATCAAGACCATCGGGCTCTACCGCAGCAAGGCCAAGCACCTGATCGAGACCTGCCGCATGCTGGTGGAGCTGCACGGCGGCGAAGTGCCGCGCACGCGCGCCGAACTCGAGGCGCTGCCGGGTGTCGGCCGCAAGACCGCCAACGTGGTGCTCAACGTGGCGTTCGGCGAAGCGACGATCGCGGTCGATACGCACATCTTTCGCGTCGGCAACCGCACCGGGCTTGCGCCGGGGAAAACACCGCTCGAAGTGGAGCTCAAGCTGGAGAAACGTGTTCCGTTCGAATTCCGGCTGCATGCGCACCACTGGCTGATCCTGCACGGGCGCTACATCTGCGTGGCGCGCAAGCCGCGCTGCTGGGAATGCGCCGTGCACCAGCTGTGCGACTACAAGCCCAAGACGCCGGCTCCCAAGTGAAGCCGGGCCGGCGCCTTTCGTCGCCTACATCTCGAACGCTTCGACCTGCCGGCCATCGATGTCGGTAAAACCGTATTCGCGGGCCAGATCGGCCACGCGGTGCGTGCCGCCGCTTTTCTCCATCACCCGCGAATCGCCGGCCAGCGCGGCAACCGCCCGGCCGAGATAGCGCGGCGACTCGGTTCGCGCCAGCGCCGGTCGCTCGTGCCAATGCGCCTCGTCGGTCTTGTGGCCGGCCAGCACGAACTCGGTCCGCATCCAGCCCGGCGATACGGCAAGCGAAGCAACGCCATGCGGGCGCAGCTCTTGCGCCATGCCGAAAGCCAGCCGGGTCATGGCGGATTTGGCCAGGTCATAGAACAGGTTTCCGCGCAGGTAGTTGCCGCGGTCCCAGAAGGTGGTGGCCACGATCAGCCCGCTCTTCTGCGCCACCATGAGCGGCGCCGCGCATCGGCCGGCCAGCAGGTGGTTGCGCACACCGCGGTCGAACATCGAATCCCAGTTGGAGAGCGGATGCTCCCAGAACGGCGCCTCGAACACGCCAGTGAAAGTCTCGTGGCCGCCCCAGGCGTTGTTCACGAGAAGGTCCAGCCGGCCCTGCTCGCCCCGCACCTGCGCGAAGAGCCGCATCACCTCGTCTTCTTGTGTGTGATCGCAGCGCACCGCAATGCCGCGTCCGCCCATGCGGGTGACTTCGTCGGCTGTCTCGTCGATGCTGCCGGGCAGAGCTTCGAGTTCCGAGAGCGCGAGCAACTGGCCGTAGGTGTCGGCCGGTTGCGCCCGCGTGCTTCGCCCGGTGACATACACGGTGGCGCCCGCGGCGCCCAGTTCTGTCGCGATGCCTCGGCCGGCGCCGCGGCTGGCGCCGGTGACCACGGCCACGCGGCCTTTCAACGGCTGGTCATTGTTTTCGGCATGCATTGGTTTTTTCCTTTCGTTCCGAGTTCGAAGCGACAGTAAGGCCGCTTCAGCCCGCCGTCTTGGAAGAACCCGAAATCGCGCGGCCCAGAAACTCCGTTGGCGTGAGGCCGCAAAGCGCCTGGAACTCGTTGACCAGGTGCGATTGGTCATAGAAACCCCCGTCCAACGCCAGGCTCGCCCAGGCGGGCGCGCGCTGCAGCCGCAAGGCGCGCAAGCAGGCATGCAGCCGCGCGAGCCGGCTCCAGGCCCGGGGCGACAACCCCACCTGCTGCTGAAAGACCTGCTGCAATCGCCGCTCGCCGAGTCCGACCGCAGCCGCCACCTCGCGCAACGGACGCCGCCCGCCCGACACCGCGATGAGCTGCGCCGCGCGCATCGCCGCTGGATGAACGATGGCATCGCCATCGGCCAGGCGTTGCTGCAGTGCGGCGCACAGCACCGACATCCGCGAGGCATCGTCCGGCTGCGTGGCCATCCGCTCCAGCAGTTCGGCACCGCGGCCGTGCCACAGCTCGTCCAGATGCACGGCGGTGCCCGCAATCTCGCCGGCCGGCATTCCCAGCAGGGCCGCGGCCGCGCCGGGGCGCAGGGTGACCGACAGCCCTTCCATCTTTCGGCGCAGGCGCACCAGGACCGGGGCTGCGGAAGCGCCCAAGGCCTCTACAGGTTGCCCGGCACTTTCACCCGCCGACGGTGCATCGCCCAGGTTGAAGACCAGCCGCACTGCCCCATCGGGCAGCACGCGCTCCAGGATCTCATGGCCTTCGGGAAAGCTTTCCCTGTAGAGAAGAATGTGCGCAACCTGCGCGCGCAGCGGCGCAGGCACGGGAAAGGCGTGCAGCGTGCCCGCGGGCATATCGGCCTCCGGCCCGTGCAATGGGTCGTCGTGGAGGCGTAGGTACAGGCGTTCGGTCGTGAGCGGTTTCGGCATCGCGGCAGTGACGGCAGCGGCAAGCTGTCTTGTCGCTTTCCATCAGCCGCATTCGATCAGCTGGCACGCCCCGTAGTCAATGGGCTCCGACGGCCATTGCGTGGCGTCGTCGATGCGCCGCACACCGCGGTGCAGCAACTCCACCGCGCGCATCACGCCCGCATGCGTGACCCACACCGCGTCTTGCCCCGACGCGCGCCACTCGTCGAAAGCAGCGCCCGTACGTTGCATGAAACAGGCTGTGCTTTCGCCGTGGCCGCCTGGCAGGCCTTCGGCGAAATTGCAGGTCCACGCGTCGAAGTCGGCACGCGCGATGGACGACCAAGGCCGGCCTTCCCAGGCGCCGAAATCCATCTCGGCCAGGCGCGCATCGGCCCGCACCACGAGGTCCGGGCGTAGCGTGCCGATGGCCAGTGCCAGCTCGGCACAACGCCGCAGGGGCGAGTGGGCCAGCGCGACGCCGGCCGGCAGGCGGGCCACCACCGCGTTCGCTACCGCCAGCGTCGCCTCGGCCGGCACGCCCACATCCGTCGCGCCATAGCAGAGCCCCGGCGCGGCGTTGGTCTGCGCATGGCGCACGAGCCACAGCTTCATGCCTGCCACGCCAACGCGAGATAGATCGCAAGCTCGCACACCTGCTGCGTCGCGCCGAGCCCGTCGCCGGTGAAGCCCTGCAGCCGACGCCGGAACATGCGCGCCATGACCAGCGCCGCAAGAGCGCATGCCACCGCCATGGCGATCGTTCTTCCGGGGCCCTGCGTCACCAGCACCAGCCCGAGGGCGGGAACCGACCAGAGCACGCCGACCAGCAAGGCACCGCCGCCGATCGCATCGGCCAACGGCTTGGCCTTGCTCGCACCGGCATCGCCCACGTAGGGCAGCCAGCGAATCAGGAACAGCGGCGCCAACCGCGAAAGCACATGCGCACCGACGATGGTGCCTGCCACCGCTTGCAAGCCCTGCCCCGCCATCGACGCGAGCAGCGCAGCCTTGAGGCCGAGCGCCAGCACCAGCGCGATGGCGCCGAAGGCACCGATGCGCGAGTCCTTCATGATCTCCAGCACGCGGTTTCGGTCGGACGCTCCGCCCAGCCCGTCGGCCACGTCGGCGAGCCCGTCTTCATGAAAGGCGCCGGTAAGCAGCACGGTCGCGACGATGCTCAGCAGCGCCGCCGCCAGTGCACCGGCGGCGCCCGGCAGGCCCTGCAGTGCCACAACGAAAACAGCCGCTCCCACGCCGCCAACGAGCCAGCCGACACCCGGAAAATGCGCCGCGCTCGCGCGCAGCATCTGCGGACTGAATCCGACCCATTCGGCGAGCCGGCCGGTCACCGGCACGCGCGTGAAGAACTGCAGGGCCAGCAGGTAGTGGCGAACACCGTTCATCAGGTTCAGCTGTCCTTGCGCGATACGCCCGCCGCCTCGAAGCTGGCCATCTCGCGCAGGATGCGGCAGGCCGATTCGAGCAGCGGCCAGGCCAGCGCGCCGCCCGAGCCTTCGCCAAGGCGCAAATCCAGATTCAGCAAGGGCTCCAGCCCGAGGTGCTTCAACAACAGCGCATGCCCGGGTTCCGCCGAGCTGTGCGCAGCCACGCAGCGCTGCACCACATGCGGCTGCAGCGCCTGTGCGACCAGCACCGCGGCACTCGCGATGAAGCCGTCGACCACGATCACGCGCCGCTCCTCGGCCGCCTGCAGCACCGCGCCGACCAGGGTCGCAATCTCGAAGCCGCCGAAAGCAGCCAGTGCGTCGAGCGGCGCCGCCGCCGATGCATGCAGCGCCAGCACTTCGCGCAGCACCTCTCGCTTGCGCGCCAGCCCCGCGGCGTCGAGGCCGGTACCGGAGCCGGTGCAGCCGTCGATGTCCAGCCCCGCGAGCCGTGCAAGCAGCAGTGCCGCTGCCGAGCTGTTGCCGATGCCCATCTCGCCGAGCAGCAAGGCGTTGCCGGGCAGCGCACGCACCACCTCGCGGCCATTGGCGATGGCTTGTGCGCATTGTTCCGCCGTCATGGCGGGGCCGGCCGAGGCATCGGCGGTGCCGGCGGCGATGCGGCGCGACACCAGCCCCGGGCGCACCTGGAAGTCGCGCCGCACGCCGCAGTCGACCACCGTGAGCGCCAAGCCGTGCTGGCGCGCCAGCACGCTCACGGCCGCCCCGCCCGCGAGGAAGTTCTCGACCATCTGCCAAGTCACATCGCTCGGAAACGCCGAAACACCGCGCGCCGCCAAGCCGTGGTCGCCCGCGCACACCAGCATCTGCGGTGCTTCGAGCACGGGCGTTTCGCTGCCCAGTATCAGGCCGATACGCAGGGCCAGGCTTTCGAGGCGGCCGAGCGCGCCGAGCGGCTTGGTCTTGTTGTCCAGCGCGCTTTGCAGGCGTGCCGCAAGCGCGTCGTCGTGAATGTCGGAGATGGAGGGAATGGTGTCGTTGTCGGTCATGCGATCAGGCCTTGCAGTACGCCGGCCTCGAAGTGGATGTCAATGAAATCGGCCAGGCCATCGAAGGTGGCGTCGAGCGTGGGGGCCGCGGCGCCGAAGAGCGCATGCAATGCGGCCGCGTCTTCGAACAAGCCGTGCAGGTAGAGGCCCAGCACGTTGCCGCGCGCGTTCTGCCAGGCCAGCCCCTCGGGCATCACGGCCTGGCCGTCCTGCGCCATCTGCGGATGTATCGCGGTGTGGCCGTGATGAATTTCGTAGCCGGTCACCGGCACGTTCGAAAGCGAAGCCCATGCGCCGCCCAGTTCACCGAAAACGGCAGCCCGATGGCGCACGGTTTTTTCGCGCTCGAACACGGTCACCAGCGGCAGCAGCCCGAGGCCGGGCGCATTGCCGTCGATGCCGTGCGGATCGACCAGCGCCTCGCCCAGCATCTGCAAGCCGCCGCAGACGCCCAGCACGGCGCCGCCGGCGGCCGCGTGCGCGGCAATGGCGCTGTCCAGCCCCTGCGCGCGCAGCCATGCCAAGTCGCCGCTGGTGTGCTTGGAGCCGGGCAGCACGATCCAGTCGGCGCCGGCCACATCCGCCGGCGTGCGCGCCCAGACCAGGCGCACGCCGGGCACGTTCTTGAGCGGTTGGAACTCGTCGAGATTGCTGATGCGCGGGTACGCCACAACGGCCACCGTGCGGGTCACGGCGCCGCTCGCATGGCTTCGGTCGTCGAACACGCCGTCTTCCTCCGGCAAGCCGTGCTGCCACCACATCGGCAGCGTCGCGACGGTGGCGATGCCGGTCAGCGCCTGCAGCTGCTGCGGCGCCGGGGCCAGCAGCGAGGCATCGCCGCGAAACTTGTTGAGCACAAAGCCGCGCAGCAACGCGCGGTCGCTCTCGGGCATCAATGCCCAGGTGCCGTAGAGATGCGCGAAGGCGCCGCCGCGGTCGATGTCTGTCACCAGCAGGCAGCGGGCTTCCGCATGGCGGGCCACGCGCAGGTTGACGATGTCGCTCGCCATCAGGTTGATCTCGGCCGGCGAGCCCGCCCCCTCGATCACCACCACGTCGTTCTCGGCACGCAGCGAATCGAATGCCTCTGCGATTTGCGGCCAGACGCGCTCGCTGCGCCCGCGCCAGGGCATGGCCGTCAGTTCGGCGCTCACCTGCCCCATCAGCACCACCTGGCTGTGGGTGTCGCGCTCGGGCTTGAGCAGCAGCGGGTTCATGCGCACGTCGGGCACCGCGCGTGCCGCCAGCGCCTGGAAATACTGCGCGCTGCCGATCTCGCCGCCATCCACCACACGGGCGTTGTTGCTCATGTTCTGCGCCTTGAAAGGCGCCACCTTGAGGCCCTGCCGCGCATACCAGCGGCACAGCGCCGTGACCAGCCAGCTCTTGCCGGCGCCACTGGTCGTGCCCAGAACCATCACGCATCGGGTTGTCATGCGGCTATTGTCGTTGTCGCCGCGCGCCATTCCGAAACCCGGAGCAGCAAAGAAAAAGGGGCTTGCGCCCCTTTGGTGTTTCAGCGTGCCGCGGTCTGCACCGCGCCGGCACCGCCGGGCTGAGGCTGGGCTTGCGCCGTGGCAGCCGGCACTTCCCACCCACCGCCAATGGCGCGGATCAGTCCCACGGCCGCCTGGTACTGCGCCGACTTCACCTGCAGCGCCTGGCGCCGGTTGCGCAGTTCGCTGCGGCGGGCGTCGAGCAGGTCGAGCTGGCTGATGTAGCCGTTGCGGTAGCGCGTGTCCGACAGGCTGGTCGCGCGCTGAGCCGAAGTGACGGCCTGCGCCTGCACGGTCGACTGCTCCTGCAGGATGCGAATGGCGGAGAGCTGGTCCTCCACTTCCTGGAACGCCACCAGCACCTGGTTGCGGTAGTTGGCCAGCGCGCCGTCCAGCTGGGCATTGGCGCTCTGCACGCCGGCTTCGCGGCGGCCGCCGTCGAAGATCGGCAGCGAGAGCAGCGCACCCACGCCCCACGAACGGGCCGACCACTTGAACAGGTCACCGATTTCCGGTGATGCATAGCCGGCGGCGCCGGTCAGCGAGATGTCCGGGAACCACGCGGCCTGCGCCACGCCCACGCGGGCCTGTGCCCCCAGCACCGCGTTCTGCGCGGCCGAGACGTCCGGGCGGCGCGTCAGCACCGTGGCCGGCACGCCGGGCGGAACGGACGGCAGCGCGGTGGCCCATTCGTCGGTGCGCAAGCCGAAGCTCGAGGCCGAGTCGCCCACCAGCACCGCGAGCGCATGCTCGACCTGTGCACGCTGGCGGTCGAGCGCGAGCGCGTCCGATTCGGTCGACGACACCTCGGTCTGCACGCGCGCCACGTCGAGCTCGGCGATGTCGCCGGCCTGCTGGCGGCGCTGCGTCAGGCGCAGCGTGTCGCGGTAGGCCTCGACCTGCTCGCGCACCAGGGCGCGCTCGGCGTCGAGTGCACGCAGCTGCAGATAGGTTTGGGCCACCTCGGCCTGCACCGCGAGGCGCGTGCTTTGCAGCAGCCCTTCGCGGCTTGCCGCGTCGAGCTTCGCCGCATTGCTTGCGCCCGAGAGCCGGCCGAACAGGTCGACCTCGTACGAGAACGTGGCACCGATGTTGGTCATGGTGGCCGGCCTTGTGCTGGCCGTGGCCTTGTCGAGGCCCGCGCCGCGGTTGGCACCGGCTCCCAGGCCGATCTGCGGCAGGCGGTCGGCCTGGGCGCTGCGCGCCAAGGCGCGAGCTTCCGCAAGCCGGGCCGCGGCGGCCTGGATGTTGTTGTTATTGACGTCGGCCTTCTCGACCAGCGCATTGAGCACCGGATCGTTGAACGCCAGCCACCAGGCGCCGCGCGCCTGCGCTTCGGAAGGCACGGCGCGCGTCCAGCCCGCGGGCGGGGCGGCGCCCTGCTCCTTGAACTGGGCGGTGGTCTGGATCTCCGGCACACCGGAGGGCACGGTCGCGCAGCCGGCCAGCGCCAGGGCTGCCACCAGCGGCAGCAAGGCGGTACGGACCAAAGGTTGAAATGCGAATGTCATGATGAACTTTCTTCTTGATCGATCACGCGATCAGTCATGCGACCCGTGCGAAGGACGCGGCGAGGCCGGCACCGGGTGCAGCCCGCCGCCACCGGAGCCGCCATGCGGCGATGCCGGATGGCCCGCGGAGACGAACTCCTCGCCGTGCGGCACTTCGCCATGCAGCTTGAGCGGCCGGTTGCCCGTGAGGCGGCGCAGCAGCACGTAGAACACCGGCGTGAGGAACAGGCCAAAGGCCGTCACGCCGATCATCCCGGCGAACACCGCCACGCCCATGGCCTTGCGCATCTCGGAGCCCGCGCCGGTCGACAGCACGAGGGGCAGCACACCCATCACGAAGGCCAGCGAGGTCATGAGAATCGGGCGCAGACGCAGCCGGCTGGCTTCGATCGCGGCCTGGATGGGCGTGCGTCCGGCAAACTCGAGCTCGCGTGCAAACTCCACGATCAGAATCGCGTTCTTCGCACTCAGCCCCACCAGCACGATCAGCCCGATCTGGGTGAAGACGTTGTTGTCACCTCCCGATATCCATACCCCGGTCATCGCAGCCAGGATGCCCATGGGCACGATCAGGATGATGGCAATCGGCAGCGTCAGGCTCTCGTACTGCGCGGCCAGCACCAGGAACACCAGCAAGATGGCCAGCGGGAACACCAGGAAGGCGGAGTTGCCGGCCAGGATTTCCTGGTACGTCAGCTCGGTCCACTCGAAGCTCACGCCCTTGGGCAGCGTCTCGGCCGCAATCTTGGTGATCGCGTCCTGCGCCTGGCCCGACGAATAGCCGGGGGCCGGGCCGCCGTTGATGTCGGCCGCAAGGTAGCCGTTGTAGCGCATGGCGCGTTCGGGCCCGAAGGTCGAATTCACCTTCATCAGCGCGGCCAGCGGCACCATCTCGCCGGTGGTCGAGCGCACCTTCAGCATGCCCACGTCTTCGGCGCGGGCGCGGTAAGGCGCATCGGCCTGCACACGCACGCTGTACGTGCGGCCGAACTTGTTGAAGTCGTTCGCGTACAGGCTGCCGAGGTAGATCTGCATGGTGTCGAAGATGTCCGTCACCGGCACGCCGAGCTGGCGCGCCTTGGTGCGGTCGATGTCGGCATACAACTGCGGCACGTTGACCTGCCAGCTCGTGAACATGCCCGTGAGCTCAGGCGCGGCTTGCGCCTTGGCCATGAAGGCCTTCACCGCCGCGTCCATCTGGTCGTAGCCGACCGATGCACGGTCTTCCAGCTGCAGCTTGAAGCCGCCCGTGGTGCCCAGGCCCGCCACCGGCGGCGGCGGGAACATCACGATGAATGCGTCCTGAATGCTGGCGAAGGCACCGTTGAGCTGCCCGGCCACGGCACCGCCGCTCTGGTCGGCGCGCTTGCGCTGGTCAAAGGGCTTGAGCGTGGCAAACACGATGCCCGAGTTCGAGCTGTTGGTGAAGCCGTTGATCGACAGGCCCGGGAAGGCGATGGCGTCTTCCACGTTCGGGTTCTTCTTCATGATCTCGCCCATGCGCTGGATCACTTCGTCGGTGCGGTCGAGCGTGGCGCCGTCGGGCAGCTGGGCAAAGCCGATCAGGTATTGCTTGTCCTGCGCCGGCACGAAGCCGCTGGGCACCGCCTTGAAGAGGCCGAAGGTCACGCCAACCAGCGCGAGGTAGATCACCAGCATCAGCGTCTTGCGCGAGATCACGCTCTTGACGCCGCCGCTGTAGGCTTCCGACCCGCGGCTGAAGAGCTTGTTGAAGCCGCGGAACAGCCAGCCGAAGACCTTGTCCATGCCGCGCGTCAGCGCGTCCTTCGGTTGGTCGTGGCCGCGCAGCAGCAGTGCGGCGAGCGCAGGCGACAGCGTGAGCGAGTTGATCGCCGAGATCACCGTCGAGATCGCGATGGTCACTGCGAACTGCTTGTAGAACTGGCCCGTGAGACCGCTGATGAAAGCCAGCGGCACGAACACGGCCACCAGCACCAGCGCGATCGCGATGATGGGCCCGGACACTTCGCGCATTGCGCGGTAGGTCGCTTCGCGCGGCGTCAGTCCCGCCTCGATGTTCCGCTCGACGTTCTCCACCACCACGATGGCGTCGTCCACCACAATGCCGATGGCCAGCACCAGCCCGAACAGGCTCAGCGCATTGATCGAGAAACCGAGGATGTGCAGCACCGCGAAGGTGCCGATCACCGACACCGGCACGGCCAGGAGCGGAATGATGGAAGCGCGCCAGGTCTGCAGGAACAGGATCACGACCAGCACCACCAGCAGGATGGCTTCGAGCAGCGTGTGGATCACCGATTCGATCGATGCGCGCACGAACTGCGTCGGGTCGTAGGCGATGCGGTATTCCAGGCCTTCCGGCATGTTTTTGTTGAGCTCTTCCATCGTCTTGCGCACGTTGGACGAGATGTCGAGCGCGTTGGAGCCCGGCGCCTGGAACACACCCATGCCGACGGCCGGGTCGTTGTTCAGCAGCGAGCGCAGCGAGTAGTCGGCAGCACCCATTTCGAGGCGGCCGATGTCGCGCAGCCGGGTCACGGCGCCGTCGGTGCCGCTCTTCACGATGATGTCGCCGAACTCTTCTTCACTCTGCAGGCGCCCTTGCGCATTGATCGAGAGCTGCATGTCCACGCCCGAGAGGCCCGGCGAAGCGCCGACCACGCCGGCCGCGGCCTGCACGTTCTGGCCGCGGATGGCAGCCACCACGTCGCTTGCCGAGAGGCCGCGCTGCGCGACCTTCTGCGGGTCGAGCCAGACGCGCATCGAGTAGTCGCCGCCGCCGAAGATCTGCACCTGGCCTACGCCTTCGATACGCGCGAGCGGGTCCTTCACGTTCAGCACCGCGTAGTTGCGCAGGTAGTTGATGTCGTAGCGGTTGTTCGGCGAAACGAGGTGAACCACCATCGTCAGGTCGGGCGCGCTCTTGACGGTCGTAATGCCGAGGCGGCGCACTTCCTCCGGCAGGCGCGGCTCGGCTTGCGAGACGCGGTTCTGCACCAGCTGCTGGGCCTTGTCGGGATCGGTGCCGAGGCGGAAGGTCACCGTCAGCGTCATCACGCCGTCGGTGGTCGCCTGGCTGCCCATGTAGAGCATGCCTTCGACGCCGTTGATCTGCTCTTCGAGCGGCGTGGCAACGGTTTCGGCAATCACCTTCGGGTTGGCACCCGGGTACTGCGCGCGCACCACCACCGAGGGCGGCGCGACTTCGGGGTATTCCGAAATCGGCAACCCGCGCAGCGCGATCAGGCCGGCTATCAGTATCAATAGCGACAGCACGCCGGCAAAGATCGGCCGGTCGATGAAGAATTTAGAGAGATTCATGTTGGTTCTCCGGCGAGCGCAAACGCGCTCCCCTCCGAGTTCAGGACTTCGCGGCTTCCGCGACGCGTTCCGGTTGTTGTTGCTTCGTGTCGGCCTTGGCGTCCATCGTCACGCTCTGCGGCACCACCAGCGCGCCGGGGCGAATGTGCTGCAAGCCGTTGACCACCACGCGTTCGCCGGCCTTCAGGCCCTTGCTCACGACACGCAGCCCGTTGATCGATGCGCCGAGCGTCACTTCGCGGTACATGGCCTTGTTGTCTTCGCCCACGACCATCACGAACTTCTTGTTCTGGTCGGTGCCGATGGCGCGTTCGCTCACCAGCAGCGCGGCGTCGTTGCGTGCCTGGCCCATGCGGATGCGGGCGAACTGGCCGGGAATGAGCGCGCCGTCCTTGTTGTCGAACGAGGCGCGCACGCGCACCGTGCCGCTGCGGGCGTCGACCTGGTTGTCGATCAGTTGCAGCTTGCCGGTGAAGGGCGTGCCCTCGAGGCCGGCGGTGCCCATCTGCACGGGAATGCTCTCGATCTGGCCGCGTGCGCTGGAGCCGCTCGGCAGGTCTTTCAGCGCCCGCGTGATCACTTGCTCATCGGCATCGAAGCTCGCGTAAATCGGGCTCACCGACACCAGCGTGGTCAGCACCGGCGCGCCGGGGCCTGCGGCCACCAGGTTGCCCACGGTCACCTCGAGCTTGCCGATGCGGCCCGACACGGGCGCACGCACCTGCGTATAGCCCAGGTTCAGGCGTGCCGACTGCAGCGACGCTTGCGCGGCACGCAGGTTGGCGTCGGCCTCGCGGCTGGCGTTCACACGCTCGTCATATTCGCGCTGGGCGATGGCCTGCTGGTCCCACAGCCGCTTGGCACGTTCCTGCTCGCTGCGGCTGAACGCCTGGCGGGCCTGGGCCGATGCCACCTGGGCTTCGGCGCGTTCCGCTTCGGCGGCGTACGGTGCGGGATCGATGGTGATCAGCAAGTCGCCCTGCTTCACCAGCGCACCTTCGCGGAAGTGCACCGCCAGCACGGCGCCCGCCACGCGGGAGCGCACGTCGACGCGCTGGACGGCTTCGAGCCGGCCCGAGAACTCGTCCCAGGCATTGATCTCGCTCGAAGCCACGGTCGCGACCGAGACCGGGGTGCCCTGTTGCGCCGCGGCGGGTGCCGTGGCCTCCGCCTTGAAGCTCTGCATGCCCAGCACCGCAGCGGCCACCGCCAGCAGCGCGGTGAGGCCGGTCACTGCGGGCCACAGGCCCTTGCGGGCGACGGAAGACAGGTTTTGCTTATTGTTCGACATGATGGTTCGTCCTTCTCGATGACTTTTTGGGATGCAACAGGCCACCCCGGCGCTTTTGGCACCAGGAGGCGGAATTCGAAAAATGACCGGATTTACCGGTGGGGCCGAGGGGCGGCGTCGCGTCGTCAGCCAGGCTGTCGCGACCGGCCCGCCTAGCTGGGCTTGGGTGCTACCGGAGGCGGCGTGGTGGCACTGAAAAACTCGCGGAAATGCTGCTGCACGCTGGCTTCGCACGCCTTGCAGCCCGAGGGCTCGGGGTCGTACAGCGCCTTGGGCCAGTTCGCGGCACCGGACAACACGGCGCTCGTCACGTCGATGCCGGCCGCGCGCAGGCGCCCGGCAAAGGTCAACGCCTCGTCGCGCATGGCATCGTCCTGCCCCACCAGCACCAGGGCGGGCGCCAGGGCCGACAGCCGGAGCGATCCGCTCGGCACCGCATAGGGATGCATCGCGTTCGAGGGGCAGCTCAGGTACTTTTCCCAGCCCGTGGCCCAGCGGCATTCGGCCGCGTCGTTGGTCGCCTTGCGCAGCGACGCGGTACCCGCGCACGGGTCGAGCATGGGCGACAGCAGGATCTGGCCGGCCACCGGCGGATGTGCGCGGTCGCGGGCGATCAGCGCCACCCCGGCGGCCAGGTTGCCGCCGGCTTCTTCGCCGGCCAGGTACACCTGGGCGCCCTTGCCGCCGAGCTTCACACGTTGCTTGTAGAGCCACTCGAGCGCGGCATAGCCCACCTCGATGGGCTCGGGGAACGGCGACGCGGGCGCCAGCGGATACGCCACCGACACCACCACCGCACCCGCGCCGGCCAGCAGCCGGGCCACGTTGCGCCCGTTGTCCAGGTTGCCGCAAATGAAGGTGCCGCCATGGAAATGCAGCACCAGCGGCACGGTTTCGCCCCGCGGGCGTTGCCCGTAGACCCGGGCGCCCACCGGCTCGCGGCCGGGCAGCTCGATCGAAAGATCGGCTTCCACGCCTTGCGCCGCGGCGAGAGCAGCGGCTTCGGCAGAGCGGGACGATGGACGGGGTGACATGGAGGCAACCTCAGAAGGATTGGCGATAGTCGAAATATAAGGCGACCAGTGCGGCGTTAAACAGGGAACATGCCCCTACTCTGTTTCCAAACGGTGAACAATCCGGGAAACGATAAGGGTTGTCACCTTGTGTGAGAATCCGCTCCCCCCGGCAATGGCCGGGTTCCCAGGAACAGTCATCAATGGATCAAATCCAGGCAATGCGGATCTTTGTCCGCGTGGTGGAAGCAGGCACGTTCACCCGAGCCGCGGATTCGCTCGGCCTGCCCAAGGGGACGGTCACCAAGCAGATCCAGGCGCTGGAATCGCGCCTTCGGGTGAAGCTGCTCAACCGCACCACGCGGCGCGTAACCGTGACGCCCGACGGCGCGGCCTACTACGAACGCGCGGCGCGCCTCTTGAACGACTTCGACGACATCGAAGCCGGCATGACCAACGCGCAAGCCAACCCCACGGGGCGGCTGCGCATCGACGTGGGGACCTCGGTGGCGCGGCTGGTCATCCTGCCCGCGCTGGCCAGCTTCTGCGATCGCTACCCCGAAATCCAGGTCGACCTGGGCGTGAGCGACCGCACGGTCGATCTCATCACCGACAACGTCGACTGCGTGATCCGCGCGGGCGAGCTGAGCGACCAGTCGCTCGTGGCCCGGCGCATCGGCACCCTGCACTTCGTGACCGTGGCGTCGCCGGCCTACGTCAAGCGCTACGGCGTTCCGCAGCACCCGAACGACATCGAGAAGCGCCACCACGTGGTGAGCTACTTTTCGGGCAGCACGCGGCGCGTCTACCCGCACGAGTTCAAGAAGGGCGACGAGACCATCGAACTCAACGGGCCGTACCGCGTGTCGGTCAACGAGAGCAACGCCCACATGGCGGCGGTACTCGGCGGCTTCGGCATTTCGCAGTGCATCACCTTCATGGCCGAGCCGCTCCTGGAAAGCGGCGAACTGATCGAGGTGCTGCCCGACTGGCAACGCGAGCCGCTGCCGATTCACGTGGTCTACCCGCCCAACCGCCACCTGAGCGCCAAGGTGCGGGCGTTCGTGGACTGGGCGGCCGAGCTGTTTGCGAAGAACCCGCGGTTGCAGCGGCGCTGATTCCTTCGCCGCCTGCTTCTCACTCGCCTGAAGCGAACACCGGCTCGCAGCGCACCTCGGTCTTCACCGAGTTGGCAATGAAGCATTCTTCATGCGCCCGGTGGTGCATGTGCTCGATCTGCTCGCGCGTGGGCAGGTTGGCGCCGGAGAACCTGACCTCCGGCCGAAGGGTGACCACCGTCATCGCGAGCTTGCCTTCGGCGTTCTTTTCCATGATGCCGCTAGCCGCGTCGAAGTAACGGTCGACGTTGAACTTGCGCTTCACCGCCATGGTGAGAAACCACAGCATGTGGCAGCTCGACAGCGAAGCGACGAAGGCCTCTTCCGGATCGACCGCCGCCGCGTCCGAAAACGGCAGCGGCACCACGTGCGGCGACGAAGATCCCGGTACCTCCGCACCGCCGTCGAAGCGCATCGAATGCCTTCTGCTGTAGGTGTTGCCGAGAAAGTCCTGGTCGCCTCGCTGCCAGAGGATTTCTGCCGTGTACTGGGCCATGCCGTGCGCTCCAACGTCTATGGGAGCGTCATTCTGCGTCAGAAAACGCCGAGCAGCTTGATCAGCAACGGCACCAGAAGCGCCGTTGCGATGCCGTTCAGCCCCAGGGCCAACGCGGAGAAAGCGCCCGCCGTTTCATTCACCTGGATGGCCCGTGCGGTGCCGATGCCGTGCGCCGCCATGCCCACCGCAAAGCCGCGAACCGCGGGTTCCTTGATGCGCAGCAGGTTCAGCAGGCCCGTGGCCATGATGGCGCCGGAAATGCCCGCAACGGCGGCGGCCACCGCGGCGAGCGAGGGCAACCCGCCGATCTTCTCGGCCACGCCCATCGCGATCGGCATGGTGGCCGACTTGGGTGCGAGGGACATCATCAGTTCGTGCGAGCCGCCGAGCACCCAGGCGATGCCGATGGCCGAGACGATGGCCGCCACCGAGCCCACCAGCAGCGCCACGCCAA
The DNA here is from genome assembly GCF_040544635.1 of Variovorax paradoxus. Taxonomy (GTDB): domain Bacteria; phylum Pseudomonadota; class Gammaproteobacteria; order Burkholderiales; family Burkholderiaceae_C; genus Variovorax; species Variovorax paradoxus_R. The sequence goes on along the minus strand of NZ_JBEPKJ010000002.1, from coordinate 87,388 downwards.
TCGGCAACCACAGGCGCCGCAGCCGCCCGAACTGGCCGTAGAGCGGCACAGCCAGCGCCACGGTGGCCGGCCCGATCAGAAAGTGCACGAACTTGGCGCCTTCGAAATACGTGTCGTAGGGCGTGCGCGTGACGAGCAGCACCGTCACGATGACGATCACCGATACCAGCACCGGATTGACCAGCGGCCTGCTGCCGCTGCGCTTGTGCAGCCACAGCGCGCCCAGGTAAGCCAGCAGCGTGAGCGACAGCCAGAGCAGCGGCGACTGCGCAAGAAAGACCCAGATCTCGGACAGCTTCGCAGGAGCGGTCATTCCGCCTCCTTGCCGGTGATGCGGATCATCCAGCGCAGCGTGAGCGCGGTCACGGTCATGGTGAAGGCCGCGCCCACGATGCCGGCCGCGAGGAACGGCAGCCATTCGCGCCCTACCCGCTCGAAATGCAGCATGACGCCGGTCACCGCCGGAATGAACAGCAGCATGAGGTTGCGCAGCAGATGGCCGGAGGTTTCGCTCAATGCCTCGGGCACGCCGCCGCGCACGAGGAGCCCGACAAACAGCAGCAGCATGCCGATCAGCGGACCGGGAATCGGCAGGGCCAACCACTGCACGAGCAACTCGCCGGCCAGTTGGCAAAGAAAGAGCGTGGTGATGGCGTAGAGCATGGGGATAGTGTCTTGCTTGTGCGTCCGCTCAATGTTCGGCGCTGAGGGCCGCCCGAGTCCAGGCCTCTTTCAGTGCCTCCTGGCTTTGCGGCTGCAGCACGCCCAGCCGCACGTGGCCCGGCAAGCCGAAGGATGCACAGTCGCGCAGTTTGATGCCTTCGGCGCGCAGCGCGGCGGACAGCTGCGGATACGGCGCATCGGTGCGCGCGCAGAAGAAGTTGGCGTCGCTCGGCAGGCACTGCCATCCCAGCGATTCGCAGACGGCGCGCTGCTGCGCCTTCCACGCTCGCAGGGTGTGCAGGCTTTGCGCGAGCCAGGCTTGTGCTTCGTCGCCGACCCAGGTCTCGAGCAGCGCCACGCCGTGAGTGCCCAACGGCCACGAGGGAGCCAGTTGCTCGAGGCCCTGCATCAGGGGCCCGGCTGCAGTGTCGTCGGGTGCGATGGCGTAGGCGGCGCGAATGCCGGTGAGACCCATCGCCTTGTTCGGCGTCCACAGTTGCCAGACGCGGTTGCGTTGCGCCATATCGAGCGACGCACGGCCTTCGAGGCGCAGCGGCTCGTAGGCCATGTCGAGCACGCAGGTGCTGCCTGCTTCCGCATGCAGCGCGAGACCGCCCTCGGCCTGGCCCAGCGGGCTCGACGGCTCGCAACACCAGCGCAGCGCTGCGCCCCCGCGCGGCTCGGAGTTTCGCAGCACCTGCAAGCCCCAAGCCGATGCCGCACGCTCGTAGTCGCCGTAGCTGTGTGCCGGCAGGCAGACCTCCAGTCCGTCGCCTTGCGCAAACGCAGCGCTGATGCGGTGAATGAACTCGCTCGCACTGGCCGCGATCACGATGCGTTCGGCAGCCACGCCATGAAAGACTGCCAGCGCGCGGCGCAGTGATGTGTAGCCCGGATCTGGATAGTGCGCCGCGTCGGCGGTACGCAGCGCGGCCAGAACGGCCGGGCACGAACCCGCCGCGTTGCCATTGGTCGAGAAATCGTGCCGGGCGGCGCCGGCCTCGTCGGGGCCGCCATGCAGCGCACTGGCCAAAGTCGTTCGTTCCCGTGTCATGTCTACCTCGCTACCGCGACGATAACCAATGATGCACACACAGCCAGTGCCAGCATTGCCCTGCCGCCCCACAGCGCCGAGCGCAGCGTATCGGCCGCTTCAGCCCTCCGCCCTTCGGCGTTCAACGCATACACGCCCGGCTTGGCGAGCCGCACGCCAAGCAGCAACGCCATCGCTGCCATCGGCCAGCCGCTGTTGGGTGAAGGCGTGCGGCGCGCCTCCAGCGCAAGGCCACGGGGCCATTGCCACGCCGCGAGTGCGAGCAGCAGCACGGTGAGCCGTGCCGGCAGCCACGAGAGCACATCGTCGGCGCGCGCGGCCCACTTGCCGAACCACGTCCAATCCCGGCCGTTGCGCTCGCCGCGGTAGCCCCACATAGCGTCGGCCGTGTTGGCGAATCGATAGACCGCCGCGCCCGGCAAGCCCAGCAGCACGAACCAGAACACCGGTGCCACGAGCGAATCGTTGAGGTTCTCGGCCAGCGACTCGATGGCGCTTTCGCGCACCTCACGCTCGCTGAGTGTGGAGACATCCCGGCTCACCAGCCGGGCCAGTTGTGCGCGGCCGGCCTCCAGCGACACCGCCAGCGCCGCCTCGACCGCAAGCACTTCGCCCCGCAGCATGCGCCATGCGAAGAGCGGCTTCAGCGCGAGAGCGAGCACCAGGGCTGTTGCCCAGCCGGGCAACCATCGCACCGCAATGGCCTGCACCGCCAGCGCCACAGTACCTGCCAACACCGCGCCAACGCACCACGCCAGCGCGCCCTTCAGGAACAGCGGCAGATCACGCGGCTTCGCATCGACCGCCTGCGGTGCAATGCGAGTACCGAACCAGCCGAGGTAGTGCCCCATCCACACCACGGGATGCCAGCGCGCCGCGGGCTCGCCCAGCCAGCGATCGATGGCCAACGCAAGCCACAAGGCGGCCGCGGCAGCCAATGGCTCAATCCTCGATGCCGCGCTGTGCGGGAATCCCGGCCTTGAAGGCGTGCTTGACCATGGTCATGTCGGTCACGGTGTCGGCCAGCTCGACGATCTCGGGCGGGCAACGGCGGCCGGTCAGCACCACGTGCACATGCTTCGGCCGCTCACGCAGTGTTTCGAGCACGCCGTCGAGCGGCAGCCAGCCGTAGATCAGCGGATAGGTGATCTCGTCGAGCACCACCAGAAAGAACTCGCCGGAAAGAATGGCCGCCCTGGCCTTTTCCCATCCGTCGCGCGCAAGCTGGCCCGAGCGCTCGAGGTCCTGGCTCTTCCAGCTGAAGCCGTCGCCCAGGCCTTCGATGGGAATGCCGATCTGCTCGAACATGCGGTGCTCGCCGAAACGCGCCGAGGGCACTTTCATGAACTGGTAGATCTTCACAGCCTTGCCGCGGCCGTGCGCGCGCAGCGCAAGGCCGAAGGCGGCGGTGCTCTTGCCCTTGCCGTCGCCGGTGTTGACGATGACGATGCCGCGGCGTTCGCCCTCGGGTTTGTCGTAGGGCTTGTCGCCGGGGGGAGTTTCGATCTGCATGATGTCGTGGGTGTCCTGATGTCGTTAATTCGGCAAGGCGATCCACTGGTCCGCCACGCGGTGCACACGAATGCGGTGGTCGAACACCTGTTCGAGCGCTGCATGGGTGGCCGCGTCGCTGCTGCCGCCGTGGTGCACCACGCGGCCATGGTTCATCACGACCAGCTCATCGGCCGCGAGCGCCATGGGCAGTTCGTGCAGCACGCTGACCACGGTGCGCCCTTCGGCCACCAGCGAGCGAGCAGTCTGCATCCAGTCGGCCTGGTGCGGCGGGTCGAGGTTGGCGAGCGGCTCGTCCATCAGCAGCAGCTCGGCCTCGACCGCGAGCGCGCGGGCCAGCAGCACGCGCTGGCGCTCGCCGCCCGAGAGCTGGCCCAGCGGCCGTTCGCGCCATTCCCAAGCCTGTGTGCTGCGCAATGCGCGCTCCACCGCCTGGCGGTCTTCCGCGCTCGGTGTTGCAAGCCAGCGCTGGTGTGGGAGGCGGCCGAGCATCGCAATGTCGTAGACCATCAGGTCGTCGGCGCTGCCCTCGCCCGCCGCGCCGCTCTGGCCCAGCCACGAAAGGCGCTGCGCGCGAACGCGGCCCGGCACTTTTGCCGCCGCTTCGCCGAACAGAAAAACCTCGCCGCGGTGCGGAAGCAGGCCAGCGAGCGCCTTGAGCAAGGTCGACTTGCCCGCGCCGTTCGGCCCCACGATGCTGGTCCACCGCGCGGCGCCGAGCTTCAGGTCGATGCCGTGCAGCACCTCGGTACTGCCGAGCGTGGCGCTCACGGCGCGCGCCTCGAGCGCCGGAATGTGGCCGCTCATGCCACACCGCCTCGCGCGCTGCGCCTGTGCATCAGCCACAGCAGGTAGCTGCCGCCGAGCACGGCCGTGAGCACGCCGACCGGCAGTTCCTGCGGGGCAATGAGCCAGCGTGCCGCGAGGTCGGCAGACATCAGCAGCAGTCCGCCCATGGCTGTCGACAGCACGATCAACCCGGCATGCGTGGTCTTGACCACGGAGCGCACGAGGTGCGGCGAGGCCAGGCCCACAAAGGCGATCAGGCCGGTTTGCGCCACGGCCGCACCGGTGGCCAGCGCGAGCACCACCACCAGCGCGGCGCGCATGGCGCCCAGCGGCAGGCCAAGGCTCCTTGCAGTCGCCTCGCCCAGCGAAAGGCTGTCGAGCACCGGCGCGAGCGCCCAGCCCAGCAGCAGGCACACCACGCCGGCAGCCGCCATCACGGCGCATGCGCTCCAGCCGACCAGGCCGGTGCTGCCGAGAATGAAGCCCTGGATGGCCTGCAGGACATCGGCCGAGGCGATGGTGATCAGGTCTTTGGCTGCGCCGAGCACCACGCCGACGATCACGCCCGCCAGCAGCAGCCGAAGCGTCTGCTGCACGCCGCGCGCGAGCACCAGCGTGAGCATCACCGCGAGCACCGCCCCCACGAAGGCCGCGCCGGTAAGGCCGAGGCGCAGTGCCCATTGCATGTTTGCAACCGAGCCGCCGAACAGCATGAGCGCCACCGCCACGCCGAGCGAAGCGCCCGATGCACTGCCGAGCAGATAGGGATCGGCCAGCGGATTGCGAAACAGGCCCTGCGCCACCGCGCCCGCGAGCCCGAGCAACGCGCCCGCGAGCCAGGCGCCGAGCGTGCGCGGCAGCCGGATGTCCCACACGATCTGCAGCGCCACCGGGTCGCGCCTTGCCGCCAGCAGGCTTTCGAAACCGGTGCTGCCGATGCCCAGGCCGAGCAGCGCGAACGCAATGCCCAGGCCAAGCAAGGCAATGCCGAAGAGCCAGACCCTGCGCTGATGGTGCGTGTGCATGATGAAGAATTCTTGCGGCTTTAACCGGACTTTTCCGCCAGGCAGCGCGCCATCAACCGTGCGGCCTCGTCCATGCGCGGGCCGGGGCGAACAAGCACGTCGGACTCGTCGGCGCTGAAGCGGCAGATGCGGCCTTCGCGCACCGCGCGAATGCCGCCCCACCCCGGGCGCTGCTCCAGGCCCTGTGCGCTGCGTACGCTGACCATGATGAGATCGGGGTTCGCGCGCACCACGTATTCGGGGTTGAGCTTGGGAAACGGACCGAGCGAAGCCGGCACGATGTTCTTCGCGCCCAGCCGCGCAAGCGTTTCGCCGATGAACGACGACTCGCCGGCCGCAAAAGGTGCGCTGTTGACCTCGAAGTACACGCGCAGGCCCTTCGCGCGGTCGGGCAGCGATTGGGCCGCGGCCGAGACGCTGGCATCGATCACGCGCCACACGTTCGGCGCCTCGCGGGTGCCAAGCACCTGGTCGAGTTTGTCGAGCACGCGCCGCACGTCGGCATGGCTCTTGGGTTCGAGCACCACCACCTTGAGGCCCAGCGCTTCGAGCCGCTGCGTCACGCGGGACGACTTGGCAAGCAGCACCACGTCGGGCCGCAGCGCCACGATGGCCTCGACGTTGGGGTCGATCCCTCCGCCCAGCTGCGGCAACGTGCGCACCGCGCCCGGCGAGTTGGAATAGTTGTCGACACCCACCAGCCGCGAGCAGGCCCCGAGTGCGCAGACCCCTTCGGTCAGTGAAGGCAGCAGCGTGACGATGCGCTGCGGCGGTTGCAGCAGGGTTACCGCAATGCCGCGCTCGTCAACCACCTCGAGAGCGTGCGCGGCCAGCGAAAAAACACCAAGGCCGAGAGCTGCCGAGAAAAATCGAATCCAGTACTTCATCATGCGGCAGGCGCCTTCAAGGTCAACGGCAGTCCGGCCGCCATCAGCGTGACACGGTGGCATGCGGCCGCCACGTCCTGGTTCATGCGGCCCAGCGTATCGACGAATGCTCGCGTTTCCCGGCCGAGCGGAATCACGCCCAGGCCGATCTCGTTGCCGACCAGCACCACCGGCCCGCGCGCCTCGCGCAGCGCGATGAGCAGCATGGCGACGTGGGCCGAAGGCGTTCGCGTGGCCGGCTTTGCGCCCTCCGAGCGCAGCGGCATCAGCAGGTTGGTGAGCCAGAGCGTGAGGCAGTCGACCACCACCAGCGTTTCGGGTGCGCTCTCGGAAACAATCGCGCGTGCCAGCTCGACCGGCTCTTCCACGGTGCGCATGGCCGGCACACGCCGCGCGCGGTCGGCCTGGTGGCGCGTGATGCGCTCGCGCATTTCTTCGTCGAAGGCCTGCGCGGTTGCTATCAGCACCGCACGCCGCGCCGTGGGCGCTTCGGCCATCCAGTCGATGGCACGCTGCTCGGCGCGGCGCGACTTGCCGCTTTTCTGGCCTCCGAGGATGAATTCATGCGCAATGGTCATGGGCATCTTTCTTCCTTTGCGGTTGCCTCGCGGCGAAGTCTACTTACTGCGGCGTCCACTTCAGGCCGATGTAGGCGTTGCGGCCGCCGGTGGCATAGCCGCGTGCCAGCGTGTAGTCCTTGTCGCCCACGTTGTCGACGCGCGCCACCAGCCCGATGTCGCGCGTGATCTGCGTGCTGGCCACGAGGTTTAGCACGGTATAGCCGCTCAGAGTGCGTGTGTTGGCGGCATCGTCGAAGCGCTTGCTCGACGATTGCACCTCGGCGCCCAGCGTCCAGCCGGCAATGCGCCAGTCGGCCCCCAGCGTGCCGTGGCGGCGCGCACGGCGTGCAAGCAGGTTGTCGGTTTCCAGGTCGCGCGGATCCTGGAAGTCCATCGATGCGCGCAGCGTCACGTCGCCGATGCGGTGGCCGCCCGACAGGGTGATGCCCCGGTAGCGCGCGCGCGCCGTGCTGGCGTAGCAGCCAAAGCCGGAATCGCAATTGGTGGCCCCACCGTCGAAAACGATCAGGTCCTTGACACGGTTCTGGTACACGACGATGCCTGCATGCGTGCCGCCGTCGGTGTACCGCAAGCCGAGCTCGACGTTGCGGCTCGACTCGGGCTTGAGGGTCGGCGTGCCGTATTCGCTGAAGCGCTGGTACAGCGTGGGTGCGCGGAACGCGGTTCCGGCCGACACGGTGGCGCGCAACTTCGGCGTGATGGCGTAGCCGTAGGCGGCGCTGCCGGTGGTCTTGCCGCCGAATTCGCTGTCGTCGTCATGCCGCACATGCAACTGGAGCGAATGCGCGCCCTGCACGAAACCGTAGCCCAGCGAAACCGCATCCTGCGAACGCTTGCGCGACAGCAGGCCGGTGAAGGTGGTCGGTGCGTTCTCGAGCGCGTCTTCACGGCGTTCGAGAGTGGCCGTCACCAGGTGCGGGCCAAAGCGGAATTCGTTCTGGAACAGGTAGCCGCGAAGATTCGTCTCGGTGCGGTAGAACGAAGGCTGCGTCTTGTAGACCGATTGCGAATCGGTAATCTGCACGCGCGTGCTGTAGATGTCGTTCCACTTGGCGGACCACGAAAGCCCCGCGGTGCGCAGCGTGTTCTGGGAAACGTCGTTGGCAAACCGGATCGGCGGCCGGGCCCTGGTGCTGACCGGCGAGTCGTAGCCCGCTTCGGTGTCGCTGTAGAGCAGCGTGGCCTCGAGCCGCTGGGCCGGGTTGATCTGGTAGCCGAGCCGCAGGTTGCCGGAGTCATTGCGGTATCCGTCGCGGTCGGGGTTCGTCAAGCCGTCCCTCGAAGGCGTGCGCTTTTCGATCGGCAGCGCGTTGAAACCCTTGCTCTCTTCATGCGCAACACCCAGCGAATAGTCGAACGCGCCCGACTTTCCGCTCACGCCCGCTTCCGCCTTGCGAAGGCCATGGCTGCCGAACCCGATGCCCGCATAGGGCGCCACGCCTTCTTCGCCGCGGCGGGTAAAGAGCTGAATCACGCCGCCCACGGCGTCGGAGCCGTACACCGCCGCAGCGGGGCCGCGCAGCACTTCGATGCGGTCGATCTGCGCGAGGGGAATGCCCTCCCAGCCGGCGCCGCCGGTCGATTGCGAATCGATGCGCACCCCGTCGATGTACACGGCGGTGAAGCGCGTGTCTGCACCGCGGATGAACAGGCTGGTGGTGCTGCCCAGGCCGCCGTTGCGCGTGATCTCTATGCCGGGCAGGCGCGCCAGCACGTCGGCCACGCCGACGGCGCCGCTGCGCTCGATGGTCTGGCGGTCGATGATGGACACGTCGCCCACCAGGTCCGACAGGGCTTGCGGCGTGCGGTTGGCCGTGACCACGGTCTCGCCGAGCGCGGGCGCTTCTTGCTGGGCATGCGCTGCCGAGGGCAACTGAATCAATGCCAGGCCGCCGAAAGCGGAGGCCAGCGCAAGCGGCAGGCAGGCAAGGCGGCGACGGCGCGCGGGAGCACGGCCGAGGGAAAGGGGAACGCAGGAAATCATGATGGACCGAACGAACGTCTATGCCCGTCGCCGGCCTCCCCGCCAGCGTTTGGGCGCAATGGCTGCCTCGTGCGTCGACAATCGATCGCGCATGCGGCAGCCGCCTCGTTGGCCGGTATCCGGGCTGGCAGTGCGACCTCACCGCCTTCCCAGGCGCCTGTTTCAGGGCGCCCAGTGGCTTGATGGATGAGGTTGACGCTTGCGGCGTCGACTGCTTGACCGTTGCGGGGGCAGCGCAGGCGGCTTCGGCCTTGTCCCGCTTCCGGGGGCGTTCACTCCTGCTTCCCGTTGAACCGCGGCGTGTGAACCACGACGCAGGCACCAACGGGCGGGATTCTAGGGCCTCTCGCCGGCGCAGTAAGCCAAAAGTTGCGCAGCTTGTTGTTCCGTTTGCTGCGGAAAGTTTGGAAAGGCATCGCGCAGGCCGCAGAATCCGTCCCGGTTCCTCGCCGCGCGCAGCGCCCCGGGGACCGCCTCCCCGGGAAACTACAATCGCCAACCATGCCCGCCTCCAGCCCTATCGACCAGATCGCCGAGCGTGTGGAACGCCTGCTCGTGCGTCATGAAGAGGTGCAGCGCACCAATGCGCTGCTGCAGGAGCAGGTCGAAGCGCTCACGCGCGAACGCGATGCGCTGAAGTCGCGGCTCGCCGCGGCGCGCACCCGCCTCGATGCCCTGCTCGAGCGGCTGCCGGCCGAACCACCTTCCGAAGACTCTCCCGCATGAAGCAGATTGAAGTTCAGATCATGGGCCAGAGCTATTTGCTCGGTTGTCCCGAGGGCGGCGAGGCGCAGTTGCGCGAAGCCGTCGACCGCGTGGACGCAGCCATGTGCAAGATCCGCGATGCGGGCAAGGTGAAGGCACGCGACCGTATCGCCGTGCTTGCCTCCCTGAACCTGGCTTTCGACCTGGCCGCGCAGCAGGCCGCCGCTGCGGCCGCGCCGGTTCCGGCAGCTACCACTACAGCTGCGGCATCTTCCGCGGGAGATGCCGGCGAAGCCGACGCCAAGGCCGCCCAACTCATTCAGAAACTCGATCAAGCCCTTGCGGGCGATGACCATTTACTCTGAGCAGAGACGCGCGGCCCGTCGGAGGCGTAAAATCCGAACTGTCTGCGGTGCGCGTCGGGCTTAATATTTCCTTGTTCCAATGCTCTCCGGAGCCGGGCTTGGTACATCGCTTGACGGGCGTGATCATCTCGCGTTAGATGAACCCGAAGTCTTGCTGCCCTCGCCCACCTGAACCCTGGTTCAGGATGCGGGTTCGGCGCCCACTTGCAGACACCTTTTTTCGTTCATACGGCCCCGGCACGCGCTGCACGGGGCCGTTGCTTTTTTTCAAGGCCCCGCTGCGTGAACTCCCTGCTCGACCCCCTCCTGATCGCCGAATTGGCCGCACTCGGCCTGGGCACCGGTTTTCTGGCGGGGCTGCTCGGCATCGGCGGCGGGATGCTCATGGTGCCGTTCATCACGATCATCATGGGGCACCGCGGAGTCGCTTCCGATCTTGCCGTGAAGATGGCCATTGCCACTTCGATGGCGACGATCATCTTCACCTCGGTGTCGAGCGTGCGCGCGCACCACAAGCGCGGCGCGGTGCGCTGGGACATCGTGCGGCGCCTGGCGCCCGGCATCGTCATCGGCAGCCTGCTGGGCAGCCTGGGCGTGTTCTCGCTGCTCAAGGGCACGGTGCTGGCCATCGTGTTCGCGTTGTTCGTGGGCTTCTCCGCAACGCAGATGTTTCTCGACCGTAAGCCCAAGCCCACGCGCCAGATGCCGGGCACGGCGGGCCAGCTCTCGGCGGGCGGCGCCATCGGCTTCATTTCGGGCCTGGTCGGCGCAGGCGGCGGCTTTGTCAGCGTGCCGTTCATGACCTGGTGCAATATTTCTATCCACAACGCCGTGGCCACCAGCGCCGCGCTCGGCTTCCCGATTGCGGTGGCCAACGTGCTGGGCTACGTGGTGAGCGGACAGTCGGTGCAAGGCCTCCCGGAAGGTTCCTTCGGCTACATCTGGCTGCCCGCGCTCGCGGTCATTGCGGTGTGCAGCGTGCTCACCGCGCCGCTGGGCGCGAGGGCGGCGCACAACCTGCCGGTGAAGAAGCTCAAGCGCGTGTTCGCGAGCATCCTGTACCTGCTGGCCGCCTACATGCTCTGGAAGGGGCTGCAGGGCTGAGCCATCGCGCAGCTTCGCACACTGCGCGGCTCTTCGAGCGAAAGCCCCTTGGGTCTCGGGTGAGACCCGTTGCGGCAGGCAAGCGCGGGCCGTATAACGGCCTCATGAAAATCCTCATCGCAGTCGACGGCAGCGCCTATACGCAAAAGGCGCTCAACTACTTGCTCGCCAACCGCGCCATGTTCGTGGACGGGCATGAGCTGGTCATCGTGCATGTGTGCACCGGCATCTCGGGCCACGTGGCGCGCCACCTCAGCAAAGAGGTGGTCGACGAGTACTACGCCGAAGAGAGCGCCAAGGTGCTCGACCCCGTGAAGGCATTGTTCGCACAGAACAACCTGAGCAACTTCACCATCGACAAGCGCCACGGCCATGCGGCCGAGGAAATTCTCAAGTCGGCAACTGCGGCGCATGCCCAGCTGATCGTGCTCGGCACCCACGGCCACGGCATTTTTGGCCGTGCGCTGATGGGCTCGGTGGCCACCAAGGTCATTTCCGAGACCGACACTTCGGTGCTGCTGGTGCAGTAACCCGGCGAAGGCCGCGCCTTCTTTTTTTATTGTTATTGAACGCGCTGCTGCCGCCACTCGCGCGGCGAGCAGCCGAAGCGTTCGCGGAATGCGCGGCTGAAGTGCGCCGCATCGTTGAAGCCGCGGCTGTAGGCAACGTCGGCCACCGGCCGGCCGGCAAGGCGCGGCTCGAGCAGGTCGCGGCTGCAGGCTTCGAGCCGGCGCTCCCAGATGTACTGCGAAGGCGTGAGCGGCTCGCTCTTGAAGATGCGGTGAATGTGGCTGGCTGAAACGCCCAGCTCCGCCGCGAGGCTTCCCACCGAGAGAGACGGATCCGCCAGCTGCTCGTCGATGCGCCGCTTCACGCGGGCCAGGTGATACGCCGTGAGATTGCTGACACCCGGCGCGCGCGCCGCGGGCAGCGTCTGCAGCCCTGCCACCAGAATGCTCTGCACCCCGTTGGCCACCGCGAGTGCCGACGCAGGCTGCAAGGTGTCGATATCTTCGCGCAGCGTGCGGATCATGCCGAGCAGCAGGTGCCCCGCGCCTTCGCGGCCCGACACGGTGGTGGCCGTCAATGCCTCGGTGTCGTGCAGTTCGCTGCGCAGGCGTTCGCCGGGCAGCTTGAGCACGATTTGCTCGAACGCGTTGTCGAACAGCAATTCGTAGGGCCGGGTGCTGTCGTACAGCGCAAAGTCGCCCGCCGCCAGCACGGCGTCGCGCCCGTCCTGCCGCACCACGCCCTGGCCGCGCGCCTGGATGCTGACCAGGAAGTAATCGTCGCCCGAACGCGAGATGTGTCCCGGCGTGCGCATGACCTTCTGCGGACCCGACTTGACCACCGACACGTCGAGGCTCGGCAGCGTGTGCTGGCGGATGCTGCCTTCGAAGTTGCCCATGTCGTCTTCGCGCACCGCGTCGCACCCTAGCTGCACGTAGACGTTGCAGATCATGTCGGTCCAGTAGGCGAGCCGCTGGTTGCGAGGGACGGCATCGGTGCTGAGCAACTGGTTCATCGGGGCTCCTCGGATTCCTGGGAAAGTCGGCATGCAACGCTGGAACAAGAACGCCGCAAGTTCAGGTCAAGGCGTTCCGCGGCGGCGAATCTACGCTTGAAGCAACCCGCATGCCACCACGCAAACCCGGTGCAAGGTGTGCGAAGTTGTTTCTTTCACCACCCCGCTTCTGGAGACCCGCCATGCCCGCCACCGTTCATCCCAAACTCCGCGTTGCCGCCGTGCAGGCCGCGCCTGTGTTCCTCGACCTCGACGGCACCATCGACAAGACCATCGACCTCATGGCCCAGGCCGCCGGCCAGGGCGTGAAGCTCATTGCCTTTCCCGAAACCTGGGTGCCCGGCTACCCGTGGTGGATCTGGCTCGACTCACCCGCCTGGGGCATGCAGTTCGTTCAGCGCTACCACGACAACGCACTGGTCGTCGGCTCGGGCGAGTTCGACCGCATCAGGGATGCCGCGCGCAAGCACAAGATCTGGGTTTCGCTCGGCTACAGCGAAAAGGCCGCGGGCAGCCTCTACATTGCGCAGGCGCTGATCGACGACCAGGGCAACACCGTGCAGACGCGCCGCAAGCTCAAGCCCACGCACGTGGAGCGCACCGTGTTCGGTGAAGGCGACGGCTCCGACCTGGCCGTGGTCGAAACACCCATCGGCAACATCGGGTCGCTCTCGTGCTGGGAGCACCTGCAGCCGCTCAGCAAATACGCGATGTATGCGCAGAACGAGCAGATCCACTGCGGCGCCTGGCCCAGTTTTTCGCTCTACCGCGGTGCGGCCTACGCACTCGGCCCCGAGCTCAACAATGCCGCGAGCCAGGTGTACGCGGCGGAGGGCCAGTGCTTCGTCATTGCGCCGTGCGCCACCGTTTCGCAGGCGATGAGCGACCTGATGTGCACCGATGCGGGCAAGCGGCAGATGCTGGGCGTCGGCGGCGGCTTTGCCCGCATCTACGCACCCGATGGCTCGCCGCTCGGCACGCCGCTGGCCGAAGACCAGGAAGGGCTGGTGATCGCCGATATCGACCTGGGAATGATCGCGCTCTCCAAGGCGGCGGCCGACCCGAGCGGCCACTATTCGCGGCCTGACGTGACGCAGCTGCTGTTGAACAAGACGCGCCGCGAGCCCGTGGTGCTGCAGCGCGCGCCCGAAGTCGAAGGCGGCGCGTTCGAAGCCATCGTCGCCACGCCCGAGCCGGCAGCGGTGCCGCGCCAGCAGCCGCTGGCCGCCTGAAGCACCGGAGCCACGCCATGGAATCCGCCATTGCCGAGCACCTGAAATGTCCCCGCACGCGCCATCGCCGCGTGGAGGACGACTATGCGCCGCCCTACCCCGTCTGGTCGGCGCGCGCGCCGGCCGCGGTCAGGCAGGTCGTGATGGGCTATTTCGGCGTGCAGTCGCGCGGCGCCGGAATGCAGGGCCGCGCATGTGCGGCGCTGATGAAGATCGCGAGCGGCTTTGCCCTGCCCGACGGCCCCGGCCACCACGACTTCGCACACCAAGTCGACGCCGACGGCTACGACAACATGATGGCCATCGCCTACTGGGACGACCCTGCCGCCCATGCGCGCTGGTGCGCGACGCCCGAGATCGATGCATGGTGGCGGTCCGAAGAACGGTTGGCGGACGGCCTCGGCTACTTTCGCGAAGTGGTGTCGCCACGCGCCGAGCATTTCGAGACCATGTTCAACACGCCGGACCGCCTCGAAGGCGTGGGCGTGGTGATGGGCGGCGTGAGCGGCGAGTTGCAGGAACACGGCTACTGGGGTTCGATGCGCGACCGCATTCCGTTGTCGCAGACCGATGCCATGGCACCTTCGGGCACGCGCACCATCATTGCGGGCGCTCCCATGCCGGGGCAGCGCGTGCGCGTCGCGGGCCACGAGCACATCGCGATGATCCGCTCCGGCCAGGAGTGGGCCGACACCAACGGCCAGGAACGCACGCTCTACCTCGAAGAGATGGAACCCGTGCTGCGCGAGGGCATGGACTTCCTGCGCGACCAGGGCCTGGGCATCGGCTGCTACAGCAACCGCTACATGAGCCACCTCGACGCCAAGGGCTCGCCGCTGGAGAAATCGTTCGGCCTGAGCTTCTGGCGCTCGCTCGCCGACATGGAGCGCTGGGCCGAGTCGCATCCCACGCACGTTGCCATCTTCGGCAGCTTCATGCGCTACGTGCAGGCGCTGAACTTCCAGCTGCAGCTGCGCGTGTACCACGAGGTGTCGGTGCTGAAGGCCGACGAGCAGAGCTACGAGTACATCAACTGCCACGCCCGCAGCGGGCTCATGAACGGGTTGGGCACAACGTAGAAAAAGCGCCCGCTCGGCGATTGCTTTAGGATGCGCGGCCCTATCCAAAAGGCAAGGACCCGACCATGTGGAGCGATCTCGACAGCCTCGTCGAAGCCTCGATGCAGGAATGGAAAGTACCCGGGCTCGCGCTGGCCGTCATCCAGGACGGCGAGATCGCCGTGCTCAAGGGCTACGGCGTGCGCGACACCGACACGGGCCTGCCCGTGACGATAGACACGCAGTTCCTGCTGTGCTCGATCACCAAGTCGTTCACCGCGGCCGGGCTCGGCCTGCTGGTCGACGAGCGCAAGCTCGACTGGGCCCGGCCGGTGCGCGACGTGATCCCCGAATTTCGCCTGCACGACCCCGTGGCAACCGAACGGCTGACCGTGCGCGATCTGCTGTGCCACCACAGCGGGCTGCCGCGGCACGACTGGATCCACATGCCCGGCGACCTGAGCAACGCGCAGATGCTGGCTGCGCTCAGGCACCTTGCACCGAACAAGGACCTGCGCGACACCTTCCAGTATTCGAACCTCGGCTACCTGGTCGCCGGAATGATCACCGAGCGCATCAGCGGCCAGAGCTACCAAGACTTCACCACCGAGCGCCTGATGACGCCCCTAGATTTCAACCACTTCGGGTTCTCCATCGAAGCGCTCGGCGCAGCCGAAGACGCCGCCCGTCCGCATGCGATGGATGGCGACGAACGCCACCGCACACCGCTGTCGCCCATTCGCGCCGTGCCTGCCGGCGGCATCAACGCCTCGGTTGCCGACCTGGCGAAATGGGCTCGCTTCCTGCTCGACGGCAAGGTGGACGGCCGCCAGCTGCTGTCGGCCCAGGCGCTGCGCGAAATGACGACGCCCCGCGTGCACATGGGCCGTTCCGAGTTCACCGAGATCGGCGACTCGCACTACGGCCTTGGGCTCTTCTGCGAGCAATACCGCGGCGAGCGCACCATTGCGCACTCGGGCTCCTGGACCGGCTGGAGCACGCTCATGACGATGCAGCCCGACCGCCGCGCGGGCGTGGTGGTGCTGACCAACCGCACGCCGGGCAGCACCACCGCCATCCTCACCTACGCAGTGCTCGACCGCATCTGCGGCCGCGAGCCGGTCGACTGGTTCGGCCGGTTGGTGCCGCGGCGCAAACAGGCACTGGAGCAGCTGGTCATCGACAAGAAAGCCAAGGCGGAAGTCCGCCGAAGCGGAACCCGGCCGAGCCACGCGCTCGAAGACTATGCCGGCGGCTACGAACACCCCGCCTACGGACGGATCCGCATCGACCGGGAAGCCGATGGGCTTGCGTGGCGCTGGCGCGGCGTCGAAGAACCGCTCGAGCACCGCCACTACGACGTGTTCATCACCCCCGACAGGCCGACGGTACTGCACCCCAGCAACCGGACACTCACCTTCCGCTACGACCGGCAAGGGCGCATCGATCACGTCGAGATTCCTCTCGAGGAGATGGTGGACGACATCGTGTTCCGCCGTGTCGCGGCCGGCGACGTGCTGGACCCGGCGTTTCGCCGGCTGTGCGCCGGCGACTATCTGCACAGCGGCCGCATCATCGAGATCAGGCTCGACGCCCAGGGCGAACTCGGCATGACCATTCCGGGCCAGCCGACCTACCGGCTGCTTCCGGCCGATGGACGCAGCTTCAACGTCGACACGCTCGAAGGCTACGGCGTGGAGTTCCGCCGGCCTGCACCCGATGCGGTGGACGCGATGATCTTTCACGAACCGCGCACCACCGCCCTTGCACCACGGGCGGCGAAGGCGGCGAAAACCTAGGCGAACAACCCCTTGTGCTGCTCGCGCAGCAGCGCCTTCTGCACCTTGCCCATGGTGTTGCGCGGCAACTCGTTCACGACAAAGCAGCGCTTCGGTATCTTGAAGTTCGCGAGCTTCGACTTGAGTTCCGCCACGATGGCCTCGGCATCCAGCGCCCCGCCGGCCTTGGCAATGACGATGGCCACGCCCACCTCGCCGAAGTCGGGGTGCGGCACGCCGACCACCGCGCTCTCGGCCACGCCGGGCAGCTCGTTGATGTAGCCCTCGATCTCGGCCGGATAGACGTTGTAGCCGCCGCTGATGATCAAGTCCTTGCTGCGCCCGACGATGGTGATGTAGCCCCGGCCGTCGATCTTGCCGACGTCGCCGGTCTTGAAGAAACCGTCGACGGTGAATTCTTCTTTCGTTTTCTCCGGCATGCGCCAGTAGCCCGCGAACACGTTCGGGCCGCTGACTTCGATGTTGCCGATCTCGTCGGTGGTGCAGTCACGGCCGCCGTCGTCGCGTACGCGCAGCTGCACGCCCGGCAGCGCAAAGCCGACCGTGCCGCCCCGGCGCTCGCCCTGGGCCGGGGTGTAGGGGTTGGAGGCGAGCATCACGGTCTCGCTCATGCCGTAGCGCTCGAGAATGGTGTGGCCCGTGCGCTCACGCCATTCGTCGAAGGTTTCGATGAGCAGCGGCGCGGAGCCCGCGACGAACAGCCGCATGTTGCGCACCGCTTCGCGCGTGAGCCCCGGCTCGGCCAGGAGCCGCACGTAGAGCGTGGGCACGCCCATGAACACGGTGGCTTCGGGCAGCTTCTCGACCACGCGCTTGGGGTCGAATTTCGAGAACCAGATCATCTTGCTGCCGTTGAGCAGCGCACCATGCAACGCAACGAAAAGGCCATGCACGTGGAAGATGGGCAGCGCGTGGATCAGCACGTCGCCCTGGGTCCAGCCCCAGTAGTCCTTGAGCACCTCGGCGTTCGACAGCAGGTTGCCATGCGTGAGCATGGCGCCCTTGCTCCGGCCGGTGGTGCCGCTGGTGTAAAGGATGGCGGCCAGGTCGTCCGCTTTTTTGTGGGCCACCGCATGCCGGTCGCTGCATTGGGCGGCAACCTCCAGCAGCGTGCCAGTGCGGTTGTCGTCCAGCGTGAACACGTGCCGGGTACCGGCCGCATTGGCGATGGGCCCGACCCACGAGGCGTTGCGGCTGGTGCAGACCACCACCGCGGGCTCGGCATTGCCGATGAAGTATTCGATCTCGGCGCTTTGGTAGGCGGTGTTGAGCGGCAGGAACACATAGCCGGCACGCAGCGTGGCGAGATACAGGATCATCGCCTCGACCGACTTCTCGACCTGCACCGCGATGCGGGCGCCCTCTTCCAGGCCCAGCGCGCCGAGCAGGTTGGCGATCATCGCGCTGGCGCGGTCGAGATCTCGCCACGAATAGAACAGGCCGTTGTCGGTTTCGACGGCAATGCTGTCGAGATCGGCGGGAAAGGCCGCACGCAGGGCGGCAAACAGGTTGGGGTTGGCTTTCGTCTTCATCGGGCGGGTCTTCAGAAATTCGGTGTGCGCTTGGCAAGAAAGGCGGCAATGCCTTCGCGGTGCTCGGCGGAGTCGGCATATCCGTAGGCCGTTGCGAGCAGGTCTTGTGTCGACTGCGCGCCGGCTTTCAGCATCGCGAAGGTGCGCTTGTGAAGCTTCGCGGTTTGCGGTGCCAGTGCGGCGATGCGCGACGCGTGCGCCTGCGCGGCGGCAGCCACTTCGCTGTCGGGCAGCACGTGCAGCAGAAAGCCGGCGTCATACAGGCGCTGGGCGCCATGCGCGCCGGCGGCCAGCAGCATGTCGCGCGCGAGCACGTCGCCAATGGCGCCTTGAACCAGTGCGGCCTCTCGCGGCGCCATGGGAAAGCCGAGCCTGGCGATGGGCGCGCCGAACTTCGCGGAGGCGCCCGCCAGCCGGATGTCGCAGCAGCTCGCAATCTCGATGCCGGCGCCCATGCACGCGCCTTCGATCTGCGCGACCACGGGCAGCGGGCAATCGAGCATGGCCTGCAGCGCAGCCCAGACTTCGTTCTCGTGAAATTCACGCAAGCTGGCTTCGTCGAAGCGGAACGACGGGTATTCGGAAATGTCGCCGCCCGCGCAGAAGGCTCCGGCCTCGCCGCTAACGACCACGCATCGAAGCCCGGCGCCGTCCGGTTGGCCGATGCCATCGAACACTGCCCGCAGCTCGCGCCACATGGCGCGCGTCATGGCATTGAGGCGCCCCGCGTTCGACAAGGTGACGAACGCAACGGCGCCCTCGCGGCGCAACGAAACCGTGCTCTGGCTCATTACTCGAGCTTGGCGCCCGAGGCCTTCACCACCGCGGCCCAGCGCTTGATCTCGGAGCTGACGAAGCCGCCGTACGAGGCCATGGTGAGGCTCGGAATCTCGGAACCGTTCTGGGCCCAGATGGCCTTCAGCTCGTCGGTCGCAAGGGCCTTCTTCATTTCGTCGACGATGCGCGCCTGCATGTCGGCCGGTGTGCCCTTGGGCGCCCACAGGCCGTACCACGTGGTGACCGTGTAATCGGGCAGGCCCACTTCGGCGGCGCACGGCACATCGGGGAACGCGGGGTTGCGCTTGCTGCCGGCCACCATCAGCGCCTTGATGCGGCCGCCCTTGATGTGCTGCGCGGAGGAGCCCAGGCCGTCGAACATCAGGTCGACGTTGCCCGCAATCAGGTCGGACAGCGCCGGACCCGCGCCGCGGTACGGAATGTGCGTGATGAAGGTGCCGGTCTGCAGCTTGAACAGTTCGCCCGCCAGGTGGTGCGAAGTGCCCGAACCTGCGGAGCCGTAGTTGAGCTTGCCGGGGTTGCGCTTGGCAGCCGCAACGAACTCCTGGAGCGTGTTGGCGGTAACGCGCTTCGGGTTGACCACCACCACCTGCGGCACGTTGGCCAGCAGCATCAGCGGCACGAAGTCTTTCTCGATGTCGTAGTCGAGCTTGGGGTAGATCGACGGTGCGATGGCGTGGTGCACCGCGCCCATGAAGAGCGTGTAGCCATCGGCCTGCGCCTTGGAGGCGATGCTCGCGCCCACGGTGCCGCCGGCGCCGCCGCGGTTGTCGATGACCAGTGTTTGCCCGGTGACCTTGGAGAACTGAGCCGAGAGTGGGCGCGCGAAGGCATCGGTGCCGCCGCCGGCCGGGAACGGCACGACCATGTTCACCGGCCGCGTCGGCCAGTTCCCCCCCTGCGCGCCTGCACCGCCACACAAAACGGCAGCACCGGCTGCGGCAAGGCGCAGCACGTCGCGTCGTTGAAAACTCTGAGTCATCTGTCATCTCCTGTCGTTGTAGATTGCCGCACCATGCGGGCCGGTGCATCACGCGCCGGACTTTATTTCAGAACTCAGCCTTTTTTGAAGAACAGGCTTTCGACATCTCCCGAAACCGCCACCTTGCCCTCGGCCAGCCATGCGCGATGCTTGTCGAGCCGCTTGAGATCGTAGAGGTAATTGACCATGAGGCCATACGACTGCTTCTGTCCCTTGGGCGACGGATCGCCGGCCCAGTTGAGCCGCTCCACGCGCGCGCCGTTGCCCAGGTGAAAGCGCGCCACCGGATCGACCGGCGTGCCGTCGACCAGCGTGTGGCCCAGATATTCGGCGGCTGCCTGCAAGAGCCATTGGCGCAGCGGCGACTTCGCATCGAGCGCGGTGGCGCCGTCCGCCGCGGCGAGCAGGCGGTCGGCGGTGGGCGGCAGCGAGCCGACGAGGCGGCCGAGCTCGGCCTCGCGCTTTTCGTCCAGGCGCGGCAGCAGGTCCGCGGCATTCTTGGCGAGCCAGGTGCGAAAGCCCGGAATCGGCGAGAGCGTGGCAAAGACCTTCAGGCGCGGCAGCTCGTCCTGCAGCGTCTCGACCACGCGCTTGATGAGCGAATCGCCGAAGCTCACGCCGCGCAAGCCGGTCTGGGTGTTGCTGATCGAATAGAAGATGGCCGTGGTGGCCTTGGCCGGCAGGATCGGCACGGCGGTCTCGTCGAGCAGCGGCGTGATGCCGTCGCTGATGTGGTCGACCAGCGCCACCTCGACGAAGATCAGCGGCTCGTTGGGCAGCCTCGGATGGAAGAAGCCGTAGCAGCGGCGGTCGCTGTCGTCGAGCCGGTTCTTCACGTCGGTCCAGCTCTTGATGTCGTGCACGGCTTCGTAGCGGATCAGCTTCTCGATCAGCGAGGCCGGCGAATTCCAGTCGATGCGGCGGAGTTCGAGGAATGCGACGTCGAACCAGGTGGAGAACAAGTGCTCCAGTTCGGCGTCGAGCGCGATCAGCCGCTTGTCGGACTTCAGGCAAGGCAGCAGTCCGGCGCGCAGGTCGACCAGGAAGCGCATGCCCTCCGGCTCGACCGCAAAGCGCTGCAGCAGGCGCATGCGGGGCGACACCAGCGCGCGCCGCAGCTTCAGTTCGGCCTGGCCTTCGTCGGGGGTTCCGACAGCGGCCTGATGCTGGTCGCGCGCCGACTTGAGCTTGTGCGGATCGGCCGCGAAATGCTCGCTCATCAGCGCCCAATAGTCGCGGCGCTCCTCCGGCGTGGCGGCAGCGTATTCGCGCGCAATGGCATGCGCCCGGCGCCCGCCCTCGACCTCGCTCACGCGCGGATCGATGACGGACTGCAAGGCGGTGAGCACGCGGCGCAAGGCACGCGGCGACAGCGCCTCGTCCGCCTTGCGCAGGGTGGCCTGCAGGCGCTCGGCGGTCGAGCGCGCGCTGGGCCTTGCGGCGGTCTTGGGCGCGCTGCGGGCGGCACCCTCGGGTGCCAGGGGTACCTTGTTGTCGGACTTGTCGCCAGAGCGCAGTCGCGCCTGGAACCATTCGGTCGCACTCATCGACAAACTCCAATTCTGGCGGGTTGGGAGATGCCCTTTTCCGTGCCGTTCATGACATCACCCTGGATTTCTGTTGTCGCGCCACTTCGCGCAGCGCCTCGCGCTGGCGCGTCAGGTGCGTGCGCATGGCGGCATCCGCGCCTTCGCTGTCGCGCGCCTTGAGCGCCGCGAACACCGCCAGATGCTCCGACAGGCTCTGCTCGAGCCGACCCGGCGCATGCAGTTGCTGAAGCCGCGCGAGCTTGAGAATTTTGCGCAGATCGCCGATCACCTGCGCCAGCCACCGGTTATCGGCCAGCTGGATGATCGCCTCGTGGATGAGGTGATTGGTGGCGTAGTAGTCGTTGATGCGCCGCGCCTTGGCGTGGCGCACCAGCCGCTCGTGCAGCGCGTCGAGCTCGTGCAGCTCGGAATCGCTCGCGTTGCGCGCGGCCTCGTAGGCGCAGCGGCCTTCGAGCAGTGCAATGACAGGAAAGATCTCGTCGAGGTCGCGCTCGGTGACCTCGCGCACGAAGCAGCCGCGCCGCGGCTCGTGCCGCAGCAGGCCCTCGGCCGTCAGCACCTTGAGCGCTTCGCGCAAGGGCGTACGCGAAATCGAGAGGTTCTCGCACAGCGCCGCCTCGTCCAGGAAACTGCCCGGCGCCAGCTCGCCCACGAAGATCTGCTCTCGCAGTGTCGCGGCGACTTCGTCGTGCAGGGAATTGGGGACAAGGCGCATGGTGGAGTGCTCTGGGCCAAAGCCGGGGAACTCGTAATTTTCTGTAATTACGCATAATTGTGAGCCCGGGGTCCAGGCGGCGCAAGGCCGCGCATGAAAACGCGCGGCCCGGACTTACCCTGAGAGCCTGCCGCTCAGGCGGTTGCCGGCTGGGGGCGCCTCGCGGCCCAGATCCACAGGCCGATGCCGAAGATCACCATGGGCACACTGAGCCATTGCCCCTGGCTCAGGTTCAGCGCACGCAGGCCGAGGAAGTCGTCAGGCTCGCGGAAGTATTCGGCAATGAAGCGCAGCGCGCCATAGCCGATCAGGAAGACCGCGGCCACCTGCCCCTGCTTTCGTTCCTTGCGTGCATACAGCCACATGATGACGAACAGCAGAAGACCTTCGAGCAGGAATTGATAAATCTGCGACGGATGGCGCGGCAGCATCGAGCCGCTCTGCGGAAACACCATGCCCCAGGGCAGGTCGGGGCTGCTGAAGCG
Source organism: Variovorax paradoxus (assembly GCF_040544635.1). Classification (GTDB taxonomy): domain Bacteria; phylum Pseudomonadota; class Gammaproteobacteria; order Burkholderiales; family Burkholderiaceae_C; genus Variovorax; species Variovorax paradoxus_R. The sequence continues at coordinate 65,043 of NZ_JBEPKJ010000002.1, read as the reverse complement.
GCCCCAGAGTTCGCCGTTGATGAAGTTGCCGACCCGGCCTGCCGCAAGGCCGGTGGGCACGCAGGGCGAAACGAAGTCCATCACCTGCCAGAACGGCCGGGCGCGCGAATGCGCAAACCAGATCATGGCGCCGATCACGCCCAGCAGGCCGCCATGAAAGCTCATGCCGCCCTGCCACACATAGAGAATTTCGAGCGGATGCGCGAGATAGAACTCGGGCTTGTAGAACAGGCAATAGCCCAGCCGCCCGCCCACGATGACACCCACCACGCCGAGAAAGAGAATGTCCTCGACGTCCTTGCGCTGCCAGGCGCCCGCGCCGACGAGGGAGCGATACGGTTCGTGGCGCAGGCGGCGCGTGCCGAGAAAGTAGAACAGCGCGAACGCGGCCAGGTAGGTCAGGCCGTACCAGTGAATGGCGACGGGCCCAAGCTGCAGGGCGACAGGATTGATCTGCGGATACATGAGCATCCGCGGATTGTGCCCGGAGCAAATGACTCGCCCCAAAAGTGCTGCGCATGACATGCGCGACCCGGCATTACCCTGAGAACTTTCGGCTCAGGCGCGTGCAGTGGCCGTATTTGCGCGGCCGAACCAGAACCACAGCGCGAGGCCGACGGTCACCATCGGCACGCTGAGCCACTGCCCCTGGCTCAGGCTCAGGGAGCGCAGGCCGAGGAAGTCGTCGGGCTCGCGGAAGTACTCGGCAAAGAAGCGCAGCGCGCCATAGCCGATCAGGAAGACCGCGGCCACCTGCCCCTGCTTTCGTTCCTTGCGTGCATACAGCCACATGATGACGAACAGCAGAAGACCTTCGAGCAGGAATTGATAAATCTGCGACGGATGGCGCGGCAGCATCGAGCCGCTCTGCGGAAACACCATGCCCCAGGGCAGATCGGGGCTGCTGAAGCGGCCCCAGAGTTCGCCGTTGATGAAGTTGCCGACCCGGCCTGCCGCAAGGCCGGTGGGCACGCAGGGCGAAACGAAGTCCATCACCTGCCAGAACGGCCGGGCGCGCGAATGCGCAAACCAGATCATGGCGCCGATCACGCCCAGCAGGCCGCCATGAAAGCTCATGCCGCGCTTCCACACGTACAGGATCTCGAGCGGGTGCGTAAGGTAGAACTCCGGCTTGTAGAAGAGGCAATAGCCCAGCCGCCCGCCCACGATGACACCCACCACGCCGAGAAAAAGAATGTCCTCGATGTCCTTGCGCTGCCAGGCGCCGGCGCGGACCAGCGAACGGTACGGCTCGTGGTGCAGCCGGCGCGTGCCGAGAAAGTAGAACAGCGCAAAGGCCGCCAGGTAGCTCAGGCCGTACCAGTGGATGGCAACGGGCCCGAGCTGCAGGGCGACAGGATTGATCTGCGGATACATGAGCATCCGCGGATTGTGCCCGGAGCAAGTGACTCTACTTCGCCCGCGCCGTACGCTCCCGCACGAACTCCACGAAGCGGGCCAGTGCCGGGTGCGCCGCCTGCGCAGGCCACACCAGACTGGTCTCGCAAGCCGGCAGCGCCACGCGGCGCCGCCCCACGCCCTTGAACTCGCCGGCCTGCCGGTAGACCACGCCCGCGCGCCGGAACTGCATCACGCTGTGCGGCACCCAGGCCACGCCGATGCCGCCCGAGACGAGATTGACGATGGTCTGCATCTGGATCGCCTCCTGTGCGACCTGCGGCGTGCGGCCGGCGGCGTGATAGAGGTCGAAGACAGCGTCATGCAGCGAAGGCACGATGCGGCGCGGAAAGATCACCAGCGGTTCGGCCAGCACCTCTGCCAGCGGCACGGGCCGCGTGCGTGCGAGCCGGTGCTGCGCCGGCAGGGCCAGCACCAGCGCCTCCTCCTCCACCGGCAGCCGCGCGAGCCCCGGCGGCGCGGCGCCGGGCGAATGCAGCATCAGCCCGGCATCGATCTCGCCGCGCGCAAAGGCTTCGAGCTGGACGTCGCCCGTGGCCTCGACCAGTTCGAGCGCCACCTCGGGGCAAAGCACGCGGAACTCGCGCACCCAGGCCGGCAACTGCTCGAAACCGACGGTGGAGACGAAGGCGATGCGCACCCGCCCCACCTGCCCCGCCGCTGCAGCGCGGGCTCTCTCCGGAAGAGCCTGCGCACGCGCCAGCAGCTCGCGCACGTCGGGCAGCAAGGCTTCGCCGGCGGGCGTGAGCGCAACGCGCCGGCGCGTCCGGTCGAACAGCACCACACCCAATGTCTTTTCGAGCTGGGCAATGGCCTGCGTGACGGGCGGCTGCGTCATGTGCAGGCGCTCGGCGGCGCGGCCGAAATGCAGCTCTTCGGCCACGGCCACGAACTGGCGCCAGGCACGCAGGTCGATCAAGGCTTCTTTCATATGCCAAGCATATCAATCTGCGCACAAAAACGGATTGGAATGAATCAATGAGAAGTCCGATACTTGGGCTTCCCCGAGAATTTCCCCACGAGAAGAGACACCCCACCATGGACACGAAGCCAATCCAGATCAACCGCCGCAGCGCGAACATCGTCGAAGGCAAGAGCCGCGCGCCCAACCGCTCGATGTTCTATGCCATGGGCTACCAAGAGAGCGACTTCAAGAAGCCGATGGTCGGCGTCGCCAACGGCCACAGCACCATCACGCCCTGCAACTCGGGCCTGCAGAAGCTGGCCGACGCGGCCATCGAAGGCATCGAGGAAGCCGGCGGCAACGCGCAGGTGTTCGGCACGCCCACCATCTCCGACGGCATGGCCATGGGCACCGAAGGCATGAAGTACTCGCTGGTGAGCCGCGAAGTGATTTCGGATTGCATCGAGACCTGCGTCGGCGGCCAGTGGATGGACGGCGTGCTGGTGGTCGGCGGCTGCGACAAGAACATGCCCGGGGGCCTCATGGGCATGCTGCGCGCGAACGTGCCGGCCATCTACGTCTACGGCGGCACCATTCTGCCGGGCCGCTACAAGGGGCAAGACCTCAACATCGTGAGCGTGTTCGAAGCCGTGGGCCAGAACGCCGCCGGCAACATGAGCGACGAAGACCTGCGGGAAATCGAGATGCGCGCCATTCCCGGCAGCGGCTCGTGCGGCGGCATGTACACGGCCAACACCATGTCCAGCGCGTTCGAGGCACTCGGCATCTCGCTGCCCTACTCGTCCACCATGGCCAACCCGCACGACGAAAAGGCCAACTCGGCCAAGGAATCGGCCAAGGTCCTGATCGAGGCAATCAAGAAAGACCTGAAGCCGCGCGACATCGTGACCAAGAAGGCCATCGAGAACGCGGTGGCCGTGATCATGGCCACGGGCGGCTCGACCAATGCCGTGCTGCACTTCCTGGCCATTGCGCATGCCGCCGAGGTCGAGTGGTCCATCGACGACTTCGAGCGCATCCGCAAGAGGGTGCCGGTGCTGTGCGACCTGAAGCCCTCGGGCAAGTACCTGGCGGTCGACCTGCACCAGGCCGGCGGCATTCCGCAAGTGATGAAGGTGCTGCTGAACGCAGGCCTGCTGCATGGCGACTGCATCACCATCACCGGCCAGACCATTGCCGAAGTGCTGAAGGACGTGCCCGACGTGCCGCGCGCCGACCAGGACGTGATCCGCCCGATCGGCAAGCCGATGTACGACGAAGGCCACCTGGCCATCCTCAAGGGCAACCTGTCGCCCGAAGGCGCGGTCGCCAAGATCACCGGCCTGAAGAACCCCGTCATCACCGGCCCGGCGCGCGTGTTCGACGACGAGCAGTCGGCGCTCAAGGCCATTCTCGACGGCAAGATCGTCGCCGGCGACGTGATGGTGCTGCGCTACCTGGGCCCCAAGGGCGGCCCGGGCATGCCGGAAATGCTGGCCCCCACGGGCGCGCTGATCGGCGCCGGCCTGGGCGAAAGCGTGGGCCTGATCACCGACGGCCGTTTCTCGGGCGGCACCTGGGGCATGGTGGTCGGCCACGTCGCGCCCGAAGCGGCGGCGGGCGGCACCATCGCGTTCGTGAACGAAGGCGATTCGATCACCATCGACGCGCACAAGCTGGTGCTCGAGCTCAACGTGCCCGAAGCCGAGCTTGCCAAGCGCCGCGAAGGCTGGAAGCCACCGGCGCCGCGCTACACGCGCGGCGTGCAGGCCAAGTTCGCGTTCAACGCCTCCAGCGCAAGCTCGGGCGCGGTGCTCGACAAGTTCTGAGGAAGCATCACGCCAGCATCATCCACGCGCCGTAGCCGAAGGCCAGAAACCCGAGGCCCACGATCGCGAGGATGCTGCGGAATTCGAACTCCATGGCCGGAGGGAAACTCTGCACGACGAAGTGCAGCAAGGCGCCGGTGCCGATGGTCATGAAGCCCGCGCCGAGCGCCTTTCCCAGGCTCTCGCCCGGATAGAGAAAGCACACGGCGAAGCCGGCCAGGAAGACGAGGTTGGCAAGCACGGTACCGCGCGTGCGCCAGCGTTGCTGTGCGAGCGTCGCACTGCTCTCCACGGGCGACCTGGATTTGCCGGCAGGCCGGCCTTCCTTGATCGCCATGCCGGTAAAGAACAGGCCGAACATCGTCGGGAACAGCCCGAAGAGGCCGAGCCCCCAGACAGCGCCCCACATGTTCTGGAAATCGGCCACCAAGGCCTGCGCGGGGTCGGCCACGCTGTAGCGCACCTCGACCGGGTCGCCCCATTCCTTGTCCGACAGCCCGCCGCCGAGCCCCTTGACGCGGCGCGTCTGGCCGTCGGCGGCAACGTACTCGACAACCGGTGCGCGCGAGACCGTCGTGCGGCCTTTGCTGTCTTTGCTGCGCTCTTCGACGAACTCGACCAGGCTGCCCTGCACGCTGGCCGTGCCCGCAATCGATTGGTAGCGTTGCCAGCCGATCGTTGCCGCGGCATACAAGCCGGCGCAGCCGATCAAAAGGGCCCCGACGCCCACGCCCCAGAACAAGTTCTTCAGCCATCCGGCCAATCCACCGACGGCTGGCCCGACCAGCAGCGAGAGCCCGAAAACCAGCATCGCATGCTGGATTGTTTCTTCGTCCATGGCGCGGGCCGCGGTGCATGCAGCGTGTGGTGCCGCCCGGTTCGGGTGTCAGCGCTTCGGGCGCTTGTTGGGCGGCAAGCCCATGTTGTTGCGCTGGCGGTCGATGCGCGCCTGTTTGCGCCGCTCTTCGCGCTCGATGACCTTGCGCTTCGTGTAGCCCGACGAATCGGCCCAGGCCCACCACGCCACGGCCAGCGCGAACGGCGACAGCACGATCCACCAGCTCCAGCCGGCAACCATGCCCACTTCGAAGTATTTGAGGCCTATGCCCAGCAGGCCCAACAGCAGAAAAAGCATCGCGAATCCCTCGGGTTTTGTTGGAAACGCTTCCGGGCGCCGGTGCACGGCGCTACCTACAATCGCGTTACATCGAATGTAACTCAGCCATTACGAACAGACCCCCATGAAAAGACTCTTGTCGTTCGCGCTTTTGGGCCTTGGCCTGGCTGCGCCCGCCTTTGCCGACCTGGCCCTGGCCACGTCGAAAAACTGCATGAGCTGTCACGCGGTCGACCGCAAGGTGCTCGGCCCCGCCTTCAAGGACATTGCCGCCAAGTACAAGGGCAACGCCGGTGCGGTCGACATGCTCGCGACGAAGATCATCAAGGGTGGTTCGGGCGTGTGGGGCCCGGTGCCGATGCCGGCCAACAATCAGGTCAGCGAAGCCGACGCCAAGAAGCTCGCGGCCTGGGTGCTGCTGGCGCGCTGATGACGCACTGATGCGCCTCGGGCCGGCGCTCGGCCAGGCCCGCATTCAACACGATTCAAACCCGCGGATCGATGTCCGTGGGCAGCGGCCGGCGCTCGATGCGGTCTTCGAGCTGGCCGATGTGTGCGGCCACGGTGTTGTCCGATTGCTCCGAACGCTGGCGGACCACGGTCTCGACCTGCCCCAGCCGCGTCAGCAATGCGGCATGCCGCTCGGCGTTTTGCGCCATGTGCTTGTTTTCCTGTGCTTCCAGGAAGTTGCGCAGCTCGGTAAAGCGTGAAGCCTCGGCCTTGTCGGCAAGGTCGCGCTGGACTTGCATTTCCTTGTTGTGGCGCTTGGCGTCCAGCAGCACCGAGCTGTGCAGGTACAGCACGTAAACCAGAAAGAACACGCCGAGGGCGACCGTGAGCCCCAGCATCATCAGGCCCAGCGGCGCGGAAACGGTCATGAAGCCCAGCGAGACCGGCACGGGCGTCGACAGCGTGCCCCAGTTGAGCGCGGCAAGGGCCGCGATCAGCAGCAGAATGGCAAACAGGAAAGCAGATCTCACGCCCATGGGGGGCCTCCTTCGGAAGGATCGAACACAACGGATTCCGCCATGCGCATCGAGGCGCATGGCAACTCCGCCGGTTGTACCTCAGGCCGCGAGCCGCAACGGCCCCTGCTTCCCACTAACGGCCATGTCCTACAGATCGAATCAATTGGTCTGTGACAACTGTTCCAGAATTGCAGGATTTTCGAGCGTGGACGTGTCCTGCGTGATGGCTTCGCCCTTGGCGATGCTGCGCAGCAGGCGGCGCATGATCTTGCCGCTGCGCGTCTTGGGCAGGTTGTCGCCAAAGCGGATGTCCTTCGGCTTTGCGATGGGCCCGATTTCCTTGGCGACCCAGGCGCGCAGCTCGTTGGCGATCTGCTTGGCCTCCTCCCCGGTCGGGCGGCTGCGCTTGAGCACGACAAAAGCGCAAATCGCCTCGCCCGTCACGTCGTCGGGCCGGCCGACCACGGCGGCTTCGGCCACGAGGTCGGTCTTGGAGACCAGCGCCGATTCGATTTCCATCGTGCCGAGGCGGTGGCCCGACACGTTGAGCACGTCGTCGATGCGCCCGGTGATGCGGAAATAACCGCGGTCTGCGCTGCGCACGGCACCGTCTCCCGCGAGGTAAATGGTGCCGCCCATCTCTTCGGGAAAGTAGCTCTTCTTGAAGCGCTCGGGGTCATTCCAGATGGTGCGGATCATCGAGGGCCACGGCCGCTTGATGACGAGCATGCCGCCCGCGCCGTTGGGCAGGTCCTTGCCGGTTTCGTCGACGATGGCGGCCATGATGCCCGGCAGCGGCAAGGTGCACGAGCCCGGCACCAGCGGCGTTGCGCCCGGCAGCGGCGTGATGACGTGGCCGCCGGTTTCGGTCTGCCAGAAGGTGTCGACGATCGGGCAACGCTCGCCGCCGATATTGCGGTGGTACCACATCCAGGCTTCGGGATTGATGGGCTCGCCCACGGAGCCGAGGATGCGCAGGCTCGTCAAGTCCCAGTTCTTCGGGTGCACCTTCTCGTCGCCTTCGGCTGCCTTGATGAGCGAGCGGATGGCGGTGGGCGCGGTGTAGAACACCGACACCTTGTGCTTCTCGATCATCTGCCAGAAGCGGCCCGCATGCGGGAACGTGGGAATGCCCTCGAACACCACCTGCGTGGCGCCGGCCGCGAGTGGGCCGTAGGCCACATAGGTGTGGCCGGTGATCCAGCCGATGTCGGCGGTACACCAGAACACGTCTTCAGGCTTGATGTCGAAGGTCCAGTCCATCGTCATCTTCGCCCATAGCAGGTAGCCGCCGGTGGCGTGCTGCACGCCCTTGGGCTTGCCGGTGGAGCCCGAGGTGTAGAGGATGAAAAGCGGATGCTCGGCGTTCACCGGCACGGGCGGGCAGTCGGTGCTCTGGCCCTTCAGCGCCTCGGCAAAGGTCTTGTCGCGGCCTTCGACGCGGTTCCATGCGGATGGCGTGCGCTCGTACACGAACACGGTCTTGATCGACTCGCAACCGCCCATCGCAATGCCGTCGTCCACGATGGCCTTGAGCGGCAGTTCCTTGCCCCCGCGCAGCTGGTAGTTGGCGGTAATGACGGCCACCGCACCCGCGTCGATGATGCGTTCCTGCAGCGCCTTGGCCGAGAAGCCGCCGAACACCACGCTGTGCGTGGCGCCGATGCGCGCGCACGCCTGCATGGCGATCACGCCCTCGATCGTCATCGGCATGTAGATGATGACGCGGTCGCCCTTCTGGATGCCCGCGGCCTTGAGCGCGTTGGCGAACTGGCTCACACGGCCGAGCAGTTCCTTGTAGGTGACATTGGTAACGGTGCCGTCGTCGGCCTCGAAGACGATGGCGGTCTTGTTCTCGACCGGCGTGCCGATGTGCTTGTCGAGGCAGTTGGCACTGGCATTGAGCTCGCCGTCGCCGAACCATTCGTAGAACGGAGCCTTCGATTCGTCGAGCGTGCGGGTGAAGGGCTTGGTCCAGGTCAGGTTGGCCTGGGCCTGGCGGGTCCAGAAACCTTCGAAATCCTGCTCGGCTTCCTTGCACAGCGCATCGTAGGCGGCCATGCTGGCAATGCGGGCGCCTTCGGTGGCGCGGGTGTCGGGCGGGAACACACGGTTCTCGACCAGAACGGATTCGATGTTCTTGGATGCGCTGCTGCTCATTCTTGTCTCCTGGGTAGGTGCGGCCGTAATGTCGGCGGACCCACTTACGGGTCACTGACGGATCGCTGATGGTCCGATATTAGTTCGCAGGGTTATCACGAGTCGGACATGGGGGCACCCTAGAATCGCCGGTCGTTCCCAATCTCCCTCCCGATGTCCGCTCCAGACCCTTTCGATACCCGGAACCCGCCCGTACCAGCCCGTGGCTCGCCGCTTCGGCCGCTGCCCAAGCTGATTTTTGCCAGCCGCTGGCTGCAGCTGCCGCTGTACCTGGGCCTGATCGTGGCGCAGGCGGTGTACGTGGTGCACTTCCTGGTCGAGCTGCTGCACCTTGTCGAAGCCGCCTTCGGCAACAAGGAGGCGCTGCAGGCGCTGATCACCAGCATCGGCTACAAGACCGCCGCGCCGGTGGGCACGCTCAACGAAACGGTGATCATGCTGGTGGTGCTGGCGCTGATCGACGTGGTGATGATCTCCAACCTGCTCATCATGGTGATCGTGGGCGGCTACGAGACCTTCGTGAGCCGCATGGACCTGCAAGGCCACCGCGACCAGCCCGAATGGCTGAGCCACGTGAACGCCTCGGTGCTCAAGGTGAAGCTGGCCACGGCCATCATCGGCATCAGCTCGATCCACCTGCTGAAGACTTTCATCAACGCGGACAACTACACCGACCGCGTGCTGATTGCGCAGACGGTGATCCACATCACCTTCCTGCTGTCGGCCATCGCCATCGCCTATACCGACAAGCTGATGACCGGAAACGCCTCCAAGCCCGGCGCTCCCCACTGAAGAACAGGCCCGCGCCCTACCCGGCGCGCGGCGCGTCCCAGGCCGGCACCTCGGTGAATCGCCCGGCCAGAAAATCGAGCATCGTGCGCAGCGTGGCCGGCATGTGCTTGCGCGAGGCGTACACCGCATACATGCCCACCACCTGCGGCTCGAATTCCGGAAACAACCGAACCAGTTCGCCTGACTTCAAAAGGCATGACGTCAGGTAGGTCGGCAACATCGTGATGCCCGCCCCTGCCCGCGCAAGCTGCATCAGGCTCGCGGCATCGTTGGTCGACACGTTGCCGCCGACGGCCACCGCGACCGGCGTGCCGTCGTCCTTGCGCGTGAAGTTCCAGAGGCTGCGTCCGAAGTACGAATGCGTGAGGCAGTTGCGCTGGGCCAGTTCCTCCACGCGCAGCGGTTCGCCGTGCTCCTTCAGATAGGCCGGCGAGGCGCACACCACCGAGCGGCAATCGGTGAGCCGCCGCGCGATGAGATTGGGATCGAGCTCTACCGCCACCCGAATCGCGAGGTCGATGCGCTCGTCCACCAGGTTCACCGCCCGGTCCAGCAGCACCAAGTCGACCGCCACGCCCGGATAGAGGCGCACGTAGTCGGCCACGGCATCGGCCAACTGCGCCTGTGCGAACGAGGTGCTCGCCGTGATGCGCAACTGGCCGCGCGGCGCCTCGGCCGGGTGCCGCACCGCCGCCTGCATGTCGCCCGCCAGTTCGAGCACCTGGCGGCAGCGCGGCAGCAGTTCCTCGCCCGCCGCCGTCAGGCTCAGCCGGCGCGTGGTGCGGTGCAAGAGGCGTGCGCCGGTCCATTGCTCGAGCTCGGCCACGTAGCGCGTCACCACCGGCCGGGAGAGGTCGAGCTTGTCGGCTGCAGCCGAAAGGCTGCCCGAGTCCACCACGGTCACGAAGACCCGCATTGCGTTCAAACGATCCATTTGAACGATTTTAGGAATAAAGAAGCGCGGAAATCGAGGTATTTCTTTCGAAACCAGAAACCTAAGATGCGTTTCATCGCCTCAACCATTCAGGAGCATTCATGAGCCACATCGCCATCATCGGCGCCACCGGACGCGCCGGCGGCCGCCTTCTCGAAGAAGCATTGCGCCGCGGCCACACGGTAACGGGCATTGCGCGCAAGGCCAGCGAAAAGCTGTCGGGCCGCGCCAATGTGAAGGCTGTCGACGTGGACGTGCTCGACGCGCCCGCGCTCGAAAAGGCACTGGCCGGCCATGACGCCGTGTTCAGCGCCGCCCACTTCTCCACCGTGCCGCCCGCAGCGATCGTCGAGCCCGTCAAGCGCGCAGGCGTGAAGCGCCTGCTGGTGGTCGGCGGCGCCGGCAGCCTGTTCGCGGCACCCGGCCTGAAGGTGATCGACACGCCGAACTTCCCCGATGCCTATCGGGCCGAAGCCACGGCCGGCGGCGTGTTCCTCGACGCGCTGCGCAATGAGAAGGAACTCGACTGGACCTTTCTCTCGCCCTCCGCCGAGTTCGTCGAAGGCGAGCGCACCGGCAAATTCCGCCTCGGCAAGGACGACCTGCTGGTGAGCGCCGAAGGCCGCAGTTGGATCACCTTCGAGGACTACGCGATCGCGTTCATCGACGAGCTCGAAAAGCCCGCGCACTCACGCCAGCGCTACACCATCGGCTACTGAAAACAAAAAGGACCCTCGGGTCCTTTTTTCATGGGGCGGCCCAAATCAATGGCCCGTCATGTTTTCCGGAATCACCCACTGGTCGAACTGTTCGGCCGTGAGGTGCCCCGAAGCAATCGCGGCTTCCCGCAGGCTCGTGCCCTCCTTGTGCGCCTTCTTCGCGATGTAGGCCGACTTGTCGTAGCCGATGTGCGTGTTGAGCGCCGTCACCAGCATCAGCGAGCGCTGCACCAGCTCCGTGATGCGCTCGCGGTTCGGCTCGATGCCCACCGCGCAGTGGTCGTTGAAGCTCACCATGCCGTCGGCCAGGAGGCGCACGCTCTGCAGAAAGTTGTGCGCCACCATCGGGCGGAACACATTCAGCTCGAAGTTGCCAGAAGCGCCGCCGATGTTGATGGCCACGTCGTTGCCGAACACCTGCGCGGCCAGCATCGTGACGGCTTCGCTCTGGGTCGGGTTGACCTTGCCCGGCATGATCGACGAGCCGGGCTCGTTCTCGGGAATGCTCAGTTCGCCGATGCCGCTGCGCGGGCCGCTCGCGAGCCAGCGCACGTCGTTGGCGATCTTGTTCATGCTGGCGGCGAGCGTCTTGAGCGCGCCGTGGGCGTGCACCAGCGCATCGACGCTGGCCATGGCTTCGAACTTGTTCGGAGCGGTGACGAACGGCAGGCCCGTGATCTTCGCCAGTTCGGCGGCCACCTGCTCCGCATAGCCCTTCGGCGCGTTGAGGCCGGTGCCCACGGCCGTTCCGCCCAGCGCCAGTTCGCTCAGGTGCGGCAGCGCGGCGCGCACATGCGCCTCGCCGTGCGCCAGTTGCGCCACGTAGCCCGAGAACTCCTGGCCCAGCGTGAGGGGCGTGGCGTCTTGCAAGTGGGTGCGGCCGATCTTCACGATGTCGGCGAAGTCCTTCGACTTCTGTTCCAGCGTGCCGCGCAGCTTGGCAATGGCCGGCAGCAGCTTGTGCGTGATGGCCTCGACGGCCGCCACGTGCATGGCGGTGGGGAACACGTCATTGCTCGACTGGCTGCGGTTCACGTCGTCGTTCGGGTGCACGAGGCGCCCTTCCCCGCGCTCGCCGCCGAGCAGTTCGCTCGCGCGGTTGGCCAGCACCTCGTTGACGTTCATGTTGGTCTGCGTGCCCGAGCCGGTCTGCCACACCACCAGCGGAAACTCGCCCGGGTGCTTGCCCGCGATGACTTCATCGGCCGCAGCCACGATGGCCTTGGTTTTCTTCTCGTCCTGCAGGCCCAGGGCATGGTTGACCACGGCCGAAGCGCGCTTGACCTGCGCCAGCGCCTTGATGATCTCGCGCGGCTGCTGCTCGCCGGAGATGTCGAAGTTTTGCAGCGAACGCTGGGTCTGCGCACCCCACAGCTTGTCGGCCGGCACGTCGATCGGTCCGAAGGTGTCGCGCTCGGCGCGCGTGGCATTGGTGGTCATGCGGTTGCTGTGTCGGAGTACAAGGAGCCGGCAGTATGGCCTAGATGAGAGGCACTATCATTTGGGTGGAATTCGGCGCACCTGGGAGGAAGGACGCAAGAGGACGCAAGCCGACGCGCCAAAGAATTAAATCCAAAGAAAACAAATATTCGAATAAATTAAATACAAATATTTAATTTCGAAATTCCCGAACCTTTAGCCTTCCCGAGTCCTGCTCCGAATCGTTAAAGATTGTGGCAAAGTGCGCCGGAAAAGCAGCGCTTTGATTGCCAATTCGAGGTTGACAGGGAGGATCGCAATGACTCGAAGTTTCGTCGCCCATAGCGCGATGAACGACCGTCTTTTGTTCCGTGCCATGAGCGGCGAGGAACGGATTTCCACACTTTTCGAATACAGGGTCCGCTTGGTCGGCGACGCCGCCGTTTCCGCCAAGGCCATGCTCGGCCAGGACATGAGCGTCGAAGTGAACCTGGCCAGTGCGTCGGGCGACTCGGGCGCGCGATTCGTCAGCGGACAGGTCACTCAATTCAGCTACGTCGGCAAGGACGACGGCGACATGCATGTGCACGAGGCCGTGCTGCGCCCCTGGCTCTGGTACGCAAGCCGCCGGTCCAACTTCAAGATCTTCCAGTTCAGGACGGTGCCGGAAATCCTGCAGGAAGTGCTGGCGCCCTACGGTTTCGACATCGACGTGAAGCTCGTCGGCAGCTACCGCAACTGGGACTACTGCGTGCAGTACGGGGAGACCGACTTCAACTTCGTCAGCCGCCTGATGGAGCTCGAGGGCATTTACTACTTCTTCTCGCACCGCAAGGGCAGCCACAGCCTCGTTTTGTGCGACGCCATGGATTCGCATGCCAACCTGCCTGCCGGGCCTGCGCGCATCCCTTATCACGCGGGTGTGCTGGCCGCGCAGATTCCGGAGCAGGACTTCATCGACACCCTGAGCCACAGCGAGGACATCGCCTCGGGTCATTTCGCGGCCGACGACTACGACTTCATGAAGCCGAACGCCGAGATCGACACGCTGCGGCAGTCGCCCGCCGGCCACAGCCGCGACAGCTACGAGATGTACGAATGGCCCGGCGGTTACACCGAGGTGGGCGACGGCGAAAACTACGCCCGCGTGCGGGTCGAGCAGCAAGCCGCCCGGCGCGAACTGCTGCAGGGCCGTGGCAACCTGCGCCACATGGCGCCCGGCTATTTTTTCGAACTCACCCGCCACCCGCTCGAAGCGGAAAACCGGCGCCACCTGATCGAAGCCGTCACTTGCGACTTCCAGGAAAACGCGCTGCGCACCGATGGAGCCGACGGCGCCGCCTATGCGGAAGCCACCGGCAACACCAGCTACCGCCAGACCTTCGAAGTGCTGCCCGACAGCGCCATTTACCGCACCCCGCGCGTAACGCCCAAGCCGCGCACCACCGGCCCGCAAACCGCCGTGGTCGTCGGGCCCGCGGGAGAAGAGATCTACACCGACCAGTACGGCCGCATCAAGGTGCAGTTCCAGTGGGACCGCTACGGCAAGATGGACGAGAACTCGTCCTGCTGGATCCGCGTGTCGCAAACCTGGGCGGGCGGCAACTTCGGAACGATGCACGTGCCGCGCATCGGGCAGGAGGTGATCGTCGATTTCATCAACGGCGACCCCGACCGCCCCATCGTCACCGGCCGCGTCTACAACGCCATGCAGATGCCGCCGTGGGACCTGCCCGCCAACAAGACGCAGAGCGGCACCCTCACCCGCTCTTCGCAGGGCGGCTCGCCGGACGCTGCCAACGCGATCCGCTTCGAGGACAAGGCCGGTGCCGAGCAACTGTGGCTGCATGCGCAGAAAGACCAGCTCACCGAGGTCGAGAACGACGAGACCAAGTGGGTCGGCAACGACCGCACCAAGACCATCGACGGCAACGAGACCAGCACCATCCACAAGAACCGGACCGAAACGGTGGACATGGCCGAGACCATCACCATCGGCGGCAGCCGCACACGCACCGTGAAGGGCAGCGACACCGTGCTGGTGGGCGCGAGCAAGTCCGACTCGGCCACCACCACCTACACCATGGAGGCGGGCCAGCAGATCCGCCTGGTGTGCGGCGAGAGCGTGATCGAGCTCAACGCGAGCGGCCAGGTCAACCTGACGTGCAAGGCCTTCAACATCACGGCCTCCGAGAGCGGGCAGATCAACACGCTCGCGCAGATCCTCGACCTGAACATGCCCGGCGGCGGCGCAGGCACCGCACCCGGCGGCGAAGGCCAGCAAGGAACGATCCGCGGCAAGGTCGACGCCCAGTTTCCGCCGGAGGCCTGAGCCATGGACTACCTCACCCACGATTTCCGCGTCGCGCTGCCCGACACCGGGCACCAGGACATGACGGTCAACATCGTCAAGTTTCCCGCCCTCGCGAGCACGCTCGTCATCACGCGCGGCGCGCTCGAGGCGAGCACGCTCGAGCAGAGCTTCGACCAGCAGATGAAGCGGCTGTCGCAACAGGTCAAGAACTTTCACTTTCACGACCGGCAGGCTGTCACGGTCGGGCCCGATTCGGACATCCCGGGCATCGAGATTCGCAACCAGTTCGTGCGTGGGCCCGAGAAGGTCTTCCAGTACCAGCTGGCCTGCACCCTGCCGGGCACGGCGGTGATGCTGGCGCTGAGCTACGTGAAGGCCGAGCCGCTCACCAACGCCGACCTGGCGCACTGGACGGCGATCAAGGCGAGCCTGGTCTTCACCGCGCCCGAACCCACTGCCGCCTGAAGCGATGAGCGACGCACTCTGGGCGGCGCGCGAAGGCGATCCGCTGCTGCACACGAGCTTCTGGGCCGACCTGGTCTCGGGAGCGCTCGAATTCACCGCCTACGCCGCCGCAGGCGCATTGGCCTGCGCGATCACCGGCCTGACCTGCGGGGTCGGTGCGGTCGTGCTCGGCGCCGTCGTGGGGGCGGCGCTCGCCTACGGCGCGGGCGACCAGATCACAGCCGTCTGCGACGACATAGGCAACGCGCTCTTCCCACCCTCCGAGCAGGCGTGGATACGCACCGGCTCGCCCGACACCCACACCAACGACAAGCCGGCCGCGCGCGCCGCCGGCATGATCGACCACAGCGCCAGCGTGGAGCCCTCGCCCGCGCCGGAGCCGGGCTTTCTGGACAAGGTCGGCAACTTCTTCTCGCAGATGTGGAAGCCCACGGTCGCCGCGCCCGACCCGCGCGCCGTGCCCTGCGACGACGACAAGATCGACTGCGAGAAGCATCCGCCGATGGAGGAGCAGTACCTCGCGGAAGGCTCCAGCAAGGTCTACATTAACAGCCAGCCCGCGGTGCGCAGCAAGGACCGCAGCACCTGCGAGGCCACCGTGAGCGACAACGCCGCCGGGCGGCGCGTGTCGCACAACGTGCGCATTGGCGGACCGCCGGTGGTGGTGCGCGAGATCCGCAGCGGCAAGACGCCCGGCGTCGCGCTGGCCATCACCGCGCTCATGCTCCTGCGCGGCAATCCGCGCAACCTGCTCAGGCAACTGCCCTGCATGGCCCTTGGCATGGGGGCGTCGGTGGTGGCGGGCCAGGCGATGAATGCGGCTTTCGGGTCGCCGCGGCCGGTGCATGCGCCCACCGGCGCGAAGGTGCTGGGCGAGGAAGACGATCTCGACTTCAGCCTGCCGGGCGTGCTGCCCATCGAGTGGCAACGCTTCTACAACAGCCGCGACGCGCGCACAGGCGGGCTCTTCGGCGCGGGCTGGAGCGTGCCGTTCGAAGTCGAAATCGTGCTGGACGCGCACCCCGACGGCGGCCAGCAGCTTGTCTACGTTGACGAGCAGGGCCGACGCCTGGGACTGGGCCCGGTCGCCGCGCCCGACGCCTTCTTCAACGCCGGCGAGGGCCTCGCGTTCCGCCGCGCGGAAGACGGCCGCATGGTGGTCGAGAGCATGGACGGCCTCTACCGCCTGTTCGAACAGGACCCGCACGACACCGCGCGCCTGCGCCTGGCGATGCTGGGGGACCGCAACGAGAACATCCTGCACCTGCGGTATGACGAACAGGGGCGGCTGTGCGGCATCGAGGAGCAGGAAGGCCCGACGCGCATCGCCCTCTTTCACTCCGCCGTCCACCCGCAGCGCGTGGAACGTATCGAGCGCGTCGAGACGGCGCAGCACGAGCGCGCGGTGCTTGCGCGCTACGCGTACGACGCCGCGGGCGACCTTGCGCAGGTCATCGACGCCACCGGCCAGGTGGTGCGTCGCTTCGCCTACGACAGCGGCCGCCGCATGGTGATGCACGAGTTGCCTACCGGCCTTCAGAGCCACTACGCGTGGAGCGAGCTCATCGGGCCGAGGGGCACCGAGTGGCGCGTGACGCGCTACCGCAGCGATCTCGGCGACGAATACCGCTTCGACTACGACCTGGCCGCCGGCCTCACCGTCGCCATCGACGGCCTGGGCCGCCGCGTCGAACGCGAATGGGACGCCGGCTACCAGGTCACCCGCCACACCGATGCGCTCGGCCACACCTGGCGCTTCGAGTGGAACGATGACGGGCAAGTGCTGGGCGCCGTCGACCCGAAAGGCGGCATCTGGCGCTGCAGCTACGACGCCTCGGGCAATCTGGCGGGCGAGACCGATCCGCTGGGCCTCACCGCGTCGACCACTTGGCTCGAGTTCGCGGCGCTGCCGCTCGCCGAAGTGGACGCCGCCGGCCGCGCCTGGCGCTACGTGTACGACGCGCACGGCAACTGCGTGGCCGAAGTCGACCCGCTGGGCCAGCGCACCGTGTACGCGCACGGCACGCGCGGCGAAATCGTGCGCATCACCGACGCCACCGGCAAGCACAAGCACCTGCGCTGGGACGAACGCGGCCTGCTGCGGGAACACATCGATTGCTCCGGCCAGCGCACCCGCTTCGCCTGGGACGCCATGGGCCACATGCAGTCGGTGACCGACGCCCTCGGCGAAAGCACGCACTACCGGCACGACGCGCGTGGCCGCCTGTTGCAGGTGCAGTTGCCCGACGGCCGCACCGAAAGCTACGCGCGCGACCGTGCGGGCCTCCTGCAAGCCTTCACCAACCCCGCCGGGCAGAGCACCGCCTACCAGCGCGACGCCGGCGGCGAGGTGCGCGAACGCCGCGACCCGATGGGCCGGCACGTGCGCTTCGACTACGACGCCTACGGCCGGCTCACCGCCCTGCACAACGAGAACGGCCAGGCCTACCGCTTCGACTGGGACGAGGGCGACCGGCTGCGCGCGCAGACCGATATCGACGGCGGCGCGCGCCGCTATGGGTACGACGCATTGGGCGAAGTCACCGAGGTGGCCTGGGTCCCGGCACCGGCCGATGCGGCCGATGAACCGCCGACCGGATCCGGCGCCGCCAACGAAGCGCTGGCCGCGCCTGGCGATGACGCGCCCATCGTCCACCGCCTCGAGCGCGACGCCGTCGGCCGCCTGCTCGCCAAGAACACCGGCGACGCCACCACCCGCTACCAATGGGACGCGGCGGACCAGTTGCTGGCCATCGAGCGCACCGATGCGCAAGGCGCCCGGCAGCGCCTCGCCTTCACGTACGACGCCGTGGGCCGGCTTACGCAGGAAAGCAATGCAGGCGGCGCGCTGCAGCATGCCTACGACGAACTCGGCAACCTGCTGAGCACCCGCCTGCCGGACGGCCGCCGCATCAACCGGCTGTACTACGGCTCGGGCCACCTGCACCAGATCAACCTCGACGGCGAGGTCGTCAGCGACTTCGAGCGCGACGGCCTGCACCGCGAGGTCTTGCGCAGCCAGGGCCGCATTGCCACCGCCACCGGGTACGACCGCGCCGGCCGCCTCACCCACCGCCGGCAGCGGCTGACCGGCAATGCCAACGGACGGGCCCCGGCCAGCGGCTTGCTCGACAAGACCTACAGCTACGACTTCGCCGACAACCTGATCGTGCGCGCCCGCAGCCGCCACGGCGGCCATGCAGGCCTGGTCGACCTGCAGGGCCGCGGCGTGGGCGCCGGCGGCACCCTGCCCCCCGAGCGCCGCCAGTCGCTGCGCTACGACGCCACCGGTCGCATCCTGCAGGCCCAGTACCACCAGGCCAACCCCGGCGTGCCTGCCGAGACCTTCCGCTACGACCAGGCCGCAAACCTGCTCGACGGCGACGGTTCCACCGCCACGGGCGAAGGCGGCAGCGCCGGCTACGTGCAAAACAACCGCCTGCGCGTCTATCAGGACAAGCGCTTCGACTGGGACCGCTTCGGCCGCCTGCGCTGCAAGCGCATCGGGCACCACACAGTGCAGCGCTTCCGCTACGACAGCGAGCACCGGCTGGTGGCGGTCGACATCCAGGACCGCAACGGCGCGAGCACCGTGCGCTTCGACTACGACCCGATCGGCCGACGCATCGGCAAGACGCACGTGCGCGCCGACGGCCGCATCGTGGGCACAACAGAGTTTCTCTGGGACGGCATGCGCCTCGCGGGGGAGCGCAGCGCGAGCCAGCAGAGCCTGTACCTTTACGTCGACGAAGACAGCTACGAGCCTCTTGCGCGGGTGGACGGCATCGGCGCGCACCAGCACATCCTGCACTTCCATGTCGACGCCAACGGCGCACCGGAGGAAATGACCGACGCACAGGGCCAGCTGCTATGGCAAGCGCGCTACCGGGTGTGGGGCAATACGGTTCAGGAGGAATACCACCCGGCGCAGCTGGCGCCGCAGAACCTGCGGTTCCAGGGGCAGTACCTTGATCGCGAGACAGGGTTGCACTACAACACCTTTCGGTTCTTTGATCCGGATGTGGGGAGGTTTACGACAACCGATCCCATTGGATTGAGTGGCAGCTCTAATCTATATCAGTACGCACCCAACCCCATTGGATGGACGGATCCGTGGGGCTGGGTCTGCGGGAAGGCATTTAATCGGCGAAATGGCATAGCCAAGCGATGGGTCAAAACGCTCAGTGGAAAGAAGCCGAATCAGGTCGATGCCTATTTGCGTCAGAAGGGCTTCACACCAAATGTGCACAGGACCAGCCCCAATGCGACACCCCATACTCGATATACGCGTATGACCAAGAGCGGAAACAAGGATGTCCTTGATTACCACCCAGGTGGCCCCAACGCGACTCATAAGTCAGACTACTGGAAAGTGTATAGGAACGGCGAAGTTCAAGGACGAATCGGCCACGGCGGCTTTACGAAATACGACAAAATCGTTGACAGCCCAGTATATGTCGACGGCGTACTTATGAATTCACCTATTTAGATCATAAAATGAAATTGACACCCGAAATCATCCCCGGAAAATCTCTCGGAGGAATCCTGCTGAACACCTCCGTTGATCAAGTTATTTCGAAATTCTCCTCGGACTATACTGTGGATTTCTCAGATAACATCGTGACGCTTGATGCCGGACTCATCACCATCGGTCATGATGAAAATCGGCTGATCTATTCCGTAATGTGCAATTCCAAATTTAAAGGAAGTTATCTTGACAAACTCTGGGCTGGCATGACGGTGAGGGATGTACTCAAGCACTCCAGCACCCAGATCGCATGGGGTGGTGCGGTGGTTGTGGATGGGATCGAGGGAATTGGTTTACCACTCCCAGACGGTTTCGATGATTTCGATCAACTCACGGATTACTTGCAACTGGATCACGTCTTCGAACATCTTTCGGTCTTCCTGATTTGAAGAAATCAGCCTCCAATGACTCGAGCCCATCTGATCGAATTACAAAAAAAACTCTGGAGTGCGCGGGTTGGTCCGCTACTAGGCATTCAAATGAGGATGAACTTTTCTTCGTGGAAGAAGAGAAAATCATCTGGAAATTGCTGCACGCAAAGCAGGCGCTGCACGTAGAGTTGTTGTTTTTTCTATTCGATCACCTCGGACGAAGAACAGAGAAATTGGCAGATATTTCCCGAGTGGATGCGACACAAAAAGGCATCGGCCTTCATTTCGGCAAAATAAATTCGCAGGAATGGAAATTGGACTTGAAGGATTTCGTGCAAAAACTGCGATGTCTCCGGTCGAAATTCATCGAATCAGCCATGCGAAAATATGGAAACCACCTCGTCCTGCACGATATGTTTTCGACGATGACCGACCCACTCGACCAGTGGCGTCCCAGGACGCTCGAGGACACCTATACCGCGATCGATCTCAGCATCGGAATGAGCGATGGGGAAAAAGGCTCGAACCTTTTCTATGTGAAGGTCGCAACGCCTGAAGCCTTGCGACGCAGGGCAAAGGGCTTCTTGATCGTGGACCGTCGGGTCATGGTTATCGAGAAATTCGACTACGAGCTTCTAAGAAGCAGCATCGAGGGCATTCTCGAGAAATGCGACCGAGATAACTGGGACGATTCGTGCCTCGCATTGCAGCGCTATTTCGCCTGGGAATACGAAGACTACATTCATGAGAATTCATGAGCGCACTTCTTTCCTGATTGATCCTGAAATCTTCAGAGGTCTCAAGACCCTGCGATAGGAATGAATGCCGCCAACCCTTCCGTAAATCGCTGAAATTCGCAGGGTTGTCAGTTCTCCCGCCGATTCCATTGCAGATGGCAGGCTTGACCCCTTCATACCAAAAAGTTATAATCCAAAGCTAACGACGATCAGCAAGTCATGATGACTTCGCAGATCTGACCTGCACTACTCGCGGATCTCCGAATCCCGTCGCGGTGCAGGGTTGCCTCGCCGGGCCCTGCCCGGCCAACCGGCCGGATCTTTCCGGTCCCACTGCCACGCCACCATTCGGCGGGCACTGGTTTCGTCGCCACGTCGTCTTCAGTGCCTGTCGGCAGCCCCGAAGGCTCGCCGGGCCATTGCACGCGTTTTTCTCGCGCTCTGTGTTCAGCCTGCCCATCGGCTGATGGCGTGGCCGTTGCCGCTCTTCGGGGCGGCGCTGTGTCCAACCATCACACAAGGAGCCCCGGCGTATGGCCAAAGGAATTCTCATCGACCATGTTTTCAAGGTGTTCGGCGATTCGCCCGAGCAGGCGCTCGAGCTGGTCCGGCAAGGTTTTTCGAAGAAGGAAATCCTTGCGCAAACGGGCCAGTCGATCGGCGTGTTCGATGCCACCTTCGAGATCCAGGCTGGCGAGATTTTCGTCATCATGGGTCTCTCGGGGTCGGGCAAGTCGACGCTGGTGCGTTTGCTGAACCGGCTGATCGAGCCGACCGCGGGCCGGATCGTGATCGACGGCGCCGACATCAACGAGCACTCCGACGCCAAGCTGCGCGCGCTGCGCCGCAAGGACATCAGCATGGTGTTCCAGTCGTTCGCGCTGATGCCGCACATGACGGTGCGCGAGAACACCGCGTTCGGCCTCGAACTGTCGGGCACGAACAAGAAGGAGCGTCTCGCGCAGGCCGACCTGGCGCTCGCGCAGGTGGGCCTCGCGGGCTGGGGCGACAGCTACCCCGACGAGCTCTCCGGCGGCATGCAGCAGCGTGTGGGCCTGGCCCGCGCGCTGGCCTCCGACCCGTCGATCCTCTTGATGGACGAGGCCTTCTCGGCGCTCGACCCGATCATCCGCACCGAGATGCAGTCGGAGCTGTTGCGGCTGCAGCAGGAACAGCGCCGCACCATCGTCTTCATCTCGCACGACCTCGACGAAGCCATGCGCATCGGCGACCGCATCGCGATCATGAAAGACGGCCAGGTGATCCAGGTCGGCACGCCCGACGAGATTCTGCGCAGCCCCGCCGACGACTACGTGCGCAGCTTCGTGCGCGGCGTGGATGCGGCGGCCGTGTTCAAGGCGGCGGACATCGCGCGCAAGTCGCTCACCGTCGTGTGCGAGCACCCCGAGCGCGGTGCGCGCGCGGCACTCAAGGTGCTGGAAGACCAGGACCGCGACTTCGCCTATGTCACCAGCCCGAACAAGCGCTACCTGGGCACCGTGTCGGCCGACACGCTGCGCGCGGCGCTCGACGGGCATTCGGGCCCGCTGGGCCTGCGCCACGCGTACCTGAGCGACCTGGGCGTGATCGAAGCCGATGCGCCCGTGGCCGGGCTGATCGGCCAAGTGGGCCAGGCACCGTGCGCGGTGCCGGTGGTGGCCGGCGACGGCCGCTTTTGCGGTGCGATCAGCAAGACGACGCTGCTGAAGTTCCTCGACCGCGACACGCCGCCGATCGACCCGACTCACCAGCCTCAGCAACCCATCCCTGCTGCGGCCGTCGTGGCCGTTGCCTGACCGATTTCGAAGGATCCATTGATGAACGACACCGCACTGCCCTCCGAATTCACGCCCTTGAACGATGCCGCCACCGCAGTGGCCCCGCAGGCGACCGCGCCGGTCGACCCGTGGGCCGCACTGTCCGCCGCACCCGACGCCTCCGCAACGAGCGCCTGGCTCGACGCGCCCGTCGACGTAACCCACCAGCTCGCCGGATCGGGCGACGCCACCACCAGCGGCCTCCAGCTGCACCGCCTCTGGGACGGTTCCCTGCCCGTCGAATCCTGGATCAACCAGGGTCTCGGCTGGGTGGTCGCGCATTTCCGCCCGTTCTTCCAGACCGTGCGCCTGCCCATCGACAGCACGCTGAACTGGGTGCAGAGCCTGCTGACCGGCCTGCCGACGCTGGCCATGATCGCCCTCATCGGCCTGTTCGCCTGGCAGTTCGCCGGCCGCGCGCTCGCCATCGGCACCACGGTGGCGCTGCTGCTCGTGGCCATGCTGGGCATCTGGCCCGAGGCCATGGTGACCTTGTCGCTGGTGCTGACCTCGCTCGTGTTCTGCATGGTCATCGGCCTGCCGCTCGGCGTGCTGCTGGCCAGCAGCGACCGCGCCCAGCGCCTCACGCGCCCGGTGCTCGATGCGATGCAGACCACGCCGGCCTTCGTCTACCTCGTGCCGGTGGTGATGCTGTTCGGCATCGGCAACGTGCCGGGCGTGATCGTGACGATCATCTTCGCGCTGGCACCGCTGGTGCGGCTGACCAACCTGGGCCTGCGCCAGGTGCGGCCCGACCTGATCGAGGCCGCGCGCGCCTACGGAGCCTCGCCCTGGCAGATGCTCGTGAAGGTGCAGCTTCCGCTGGCCATGCCGTCGATCATGGCGGGCATCAACCAGGCGCTGATGCTGTCGCTGTCGATGGTGGTGATCGCCTCGATGATCGCCGTGGGCGGCCTCGGCCAGATGGTGCTGCGCGGCATCGGGCGCCTCGACATGGGCCTGGCGACCGTGGGCGGACTGGGCATCGTGCTGCTGGCGATCTCGCTCGACCGGCTGACGCAGGCGATGGGCAAGTCGCGCCGCAGCGCCGGGCGGCGCTGGTGGCACACCGGTCCGGCCGGCTTTGCGCTGCATCTGTTGCAGCGCCTGGTGAGCTCGCCGTCGCACAACGCGAACGAGCCCGTACCTGCCCTGTCCACCCAAGCGCAATGAGCGCCCACGAAGGAATCCAACGCATGAAGAAAACCCCTCTCATCGCACGAAGTCTTCTGGCCCTCGGTTTCGTGGCCTGCGGCATGGCCGCGCAGGCGGCCAACGACCTGCCCGGCAAGGGCGTGACCGTGCAGCCGCTCAAGAGCTCGCTCGCCGAAGAGGCGTTCCAGACACTGCTGGTGATGCGCGCGCTCGAAAAGCTCGGCTACACCGCTCTGCCCATGAAAGACCTGGAGCCCGCCACCGAGCACCTGGCCATCGCCAACGGCGACGCCACTTTCATGGCCAACCACTGGAGCCTGCTGCACGCCGATTTCTACAAGAACAGCGGCGGCGACGCCAAGCTCTCGCGCAAGGGCGTGTACTCGGACGGCGCCGTGCAGGGCTACCTCATCGACCGCAAGACGGCCGAGCAATACAACATCACGAACATCGCACAGCTGAAGGACCCGGCCATCGCCAAGCTGTTCGACGCAGACGGCGACGGCAAGGCCGACCTGACGGGCTGCAACCCCGGCTGGGGCTGCGAGCTGGCCATCGAGAACCACCTGGCGGCCTACCAGCTGCGCGAAACCGTCACCCACAAGCAGGGCAGCTACGCCGCGCTGATGGCCGACACCATCGCCCGCTTCAAGCAGGACAAGCCGGTGCTGTACTACACGTGGACGCCGTACTGGGTGAGCGCCGTGCTGCGCCCGGGCAAGGACGTGGTGTGGCTGCAGGTGCCCTTCTCGTCCTCCCAGGGCGGAAACGCGGACACGCAGCTCCCCAACGGCAGGAACTACGGCTTCCAGGCCAACCAGGAGCAGATCGTCGCCAACAAGGCCTTCGTCGAGAAAAACCCGGCCGCGGGGAGGCTGTTCGAGGTGATGAAACTGCCGATCGGCGACATCAACGCCCAGAACCTGCGCATGAGCCAGGGCGCCAACACCCAGCAAGACCTGGAACGCCACACCGACGGCTGGATCCGGGTGCACCGGCCGCTGTTCGACGGCTGGATCGAGGAAGCCCGGGCCGCCGCAAGGTAGAACGCGGCGGCTGAGATAATCGGGGGGCGTTTCCACACTCCAGAAAACACCCCCCACCATGACGACCACGATCCAGCAGGCCGACCTGATCGAATCGATCAGCGCCGCGCTGCAGTACATCAGCTACTACCACCCCGCCGACTACATTGCCCACCTGGCCCGTGCCTACGAGCGCGAGCAGAGTCCCGCCGCCAAGGACGCCATTGCGCAGATCCTCACCAACAGCAAGATGAGCGCCACGGGCCACCGCCCGATCTGCCAGGACACCGGCATCGTCAACGTGTTCCTCAAGGTAGGCATGGACGTGCGCTGGGGCGGCTTTACCGGCTCGCTGGACGACGCCATCAACGAAGGCGTGCGCCGCGGCTACAACCACCCCGACAACACGCTGCGCGCCTCGGTCGTGGCCGACCCGCAGTTCGACCGCAAGAACACCAAGGACAATACGCCCGCGGTGATCTTCACCGAAATCGTTCCGGGCAACACCGTCGAAGTGACCGTCGCGGCCAAGGGCGGCGGCAGCGAGAACAAGAGCAAGCTCGTGATGCTAAACCCCGGCGACAGCGTGGTCGACTGGGTGCTCAAGACGGTGCCGACCATGGGCGCCGGCTGGTGCCCGCCGGGCATGCTGGGCATCGGCATCGGCGGCACCGCCGAGAAGGCCGCGCTGATGGCCAAGGAAAGCCTGATGGACGACCTCGACATGCACGAGTTGCAGGCCAAGAAGGCCTCGGGCGCCGAACTCAGCAAGGTCGAGGCGCTGCGCATCGAGCTGTACGAGAAGGTCAACGCCCTGGGCATCGGCGCGCAGGGCCTGGGCGGCCTGGCCACCGTGCTCGACATCAAGATCAAGATGTACCCGACGCACGCGGCCAGCAAGCCCGTGGCGATGATTCCCAACTGCGCGGCCACCCGCCATGCGCACTTCGTGATGGACGGCAGCGGCGCGGTCTATCTCGACCCGCCCTCGCTCGACCTCTGGCCCGACGTGAACTGGGCGCCCGACGAAAAGAAGAGCAAGCGCGTGGACCTCGACAAGCTCACGCCCGCCGAAGTGGCGAGCTGGAAGCCGGGCGACACGCTGCTGCTCAACGGCAAGATGCTCACCGGCCGCGACGCCGCGCACAAGCGCATCCAGGACATGCTGGCCAAGGGCGAGAAGCTGCCGGTGGACTTCACCAACCGCGTCATCTACTACGTCGGCCCGGTCGACCCGGTCGGCGACGAGGCCGTGGGCCCCGCCGGCCCGACCACCGCCACGCGCATGGACGGCTTCACCGAGATGATGCTGGCCCAGACCGGCCTGATCGCGATGATCGGCAAGGCCGAGCGTGGCCCGGTCGCCATCGAGGCCATCAAGAAGCACAAGAGCGCCTACCTCATGGCCGTGGGCGGCGCCGCCTACCTTGTGAGCAAGGCCATCAAGACCGCCAAGGTGGTGGGCTTCGAGGACCTGGGTATGGAAGCCATCTACGAATTCGACGTGGTCGACATGCCGGTGACGGTGGCGGTCGACGCGGGCGGCACCAGCGCGCACATCACCGGCCCGGCCGAGTGGCAAAAGCGCATCGCCAGCGGCGAGTTCAAGACCATCATGATGGAAGAAGCTTGAACCTGGTTGGCGTCTTCGACAGCGGTGTCGGCGGGCTCAGCGTGCTGGCCGCGCTGCGCGCCGAGCTGCCGCACGAACGCTTCGTGTATTTCGCCGACACGGCGTTCGCGCCGTACGGCGAGCGCGGCGATGCCTACGTGATCGAGCGCTCGCGCAAGGTGACCGAACAATTGATCGCCGAGCATGGGATCAAGGCATTGGTCGTGGCCTGCAACACGGCCACGACGGCGGCCATCCACCTTCTGCGCGCCGAACACCCGGCGCTGCCCATCGTGGGGCTGGAGCCCGCGCTCAAGCCGGCCGTGGCAACCAGCCGCACGGGCCACATCTCGGTGATGGCCACGCGCGGAACGCTGGCCAGTGCCAAGTACGCCGCCCTGCGCGATTCGTTTGCGGGCTCCGCGACCGTTCGCGCTGTGCCCTGCGACGGGCTCGTGAAGGCCATCGAAGGCTTCGACACTGAGGCCATTGCCGTACTGTGCGAACGGTACATGACCGAGGCCGGGCCTTTTGGCCATGCCTCCGGCGAAGTCGACACCGTGGTGCTCGGCTGCACGCACTACCCGCTTGTGAAGAGCGAGCTTCAGCGCCATGCACCGCCCGCACTGCGCTTCATCGACACCGGCGCTCCGGTCGCGCAGCAGACCCGGCGCGTGCTGGCTTCGCTCGGCCGCCTCGCGGACGGCGGCGAGGGAGGGCTGGTCCTGCAAGGCAGCGGCGACCTGGCCGTGCTCGAGGCTGCGGCCGCGCACTGGCTGCAACAGCCTCGACAACAACAAGGTGCGGCGGCGCCTGCCGCAACCGCCGCTTGAAGCCGTTCGGCATGCCTCTCCTTTTGCGCCACGCCCTGCTCCTGTTCTTCTGCCTCTCGGCGGCGGGCCTGAGCCATGCAGCCTGCGAGAGCGGCCTTGCCGAGCGCATGCATGCCAAGCTCTATCCGAACCGCTCGCTCGATGAGCGCTTGGCGGCATGCAAGCCTTGGCCCGCCTTTCCGGGGCGCAGCATCGTGGTGCTGCCCGTGCCGCGCGAGACCAGCAGCACGGGCGCCAAGGTGTTCGACCTCGAACTATTGCTCATTCAGCGGCCCGACAACGGCAACACCGAGCGGGACACGGTCATCGGCCGCATCTTCCAGCCCGAGGCGCTCGACGAAGACAGCGCGACCGCCATCCAGGACATTCGCATCGACACCTCGCGCTATGTGCTGTCTTCCGACACGCGTGCCTTCGGGCTGCGCGTACGCTACAGGAGCACGGCGCCGGGCAGCTCCGCCGCGAGCGAAACCGTTCGCCTTTACGTGCACCACGGCAGCAAGCTGCGCCAAGTGCTGCAGGAGGTCGAGCTGGACCACGACAGCGGCGAATGGGACAGCACCTGCACCGGCCGCTTCGAGAAACTGCGCACCATGCTTTCGGTGGGCAAGTCGGCAAGCAACGGCTACGCCGATCTGCAGCTCTCACGCACGCTGGTCCGGAGCCACGCGCAAATGCAGGAAGACCAGGGCTGCACTGAGAAGGCCCTGCCCGCGCGGTTCAGCAACGTGACGCTGCGCTACGACGGAGAGCGCTACCGGGTGCCGAAGTCACTGCAGCAACAGCAGATGCCCTGAGCCGCGGGGTTCTACCGGCTGCGCAGAGCGGCGGCCCGCCCACGCGCCATATCGATGGGCAGCAACAGCAGCAATCCCGCCACGAACAGCGCCGCCGTCGAAAGAATGGCAATGCGCTGGTTGCCGCCCGCGGCCCACGTGATGGCACCGAACATCAGCGGGCCGATGATGCTCGCCAGCCGCGTGGCAAACGTCCATAGCCCGAAGAATTCGGCAAGTTGCTGCGGGGGCGCCAGGTAGCCGGTCATCGCACGGCCGGCCGACTGGCTCGAACCCATGGCCAGACCCGCAATGGCCGCGGCCCACCAGAAGGCGCCCTTGGTGGTCGCCATGGCGGCAATCACGCAAACGGCAATCCACGCCACCAGCGTGGCGGCCAGCGAGATCTTGTGGCCGATGCGGTCTTGCACGTAGCCGAAGCCGAAGGCACCGAGCGCGGCCGCCAGGTTGAGCACGAAGATCAGCACCATGGTCTCGCTCGCAACGAAGCCGATGACCTGTTCGGCATAGATGGCCGCGAGCGTGATGGCAACCGCCACGCCGCCCTGGTAGAAGACGGTGCAGATCAACAGCTGCATGAAATCGCGGTGCGCGCGAGCCTGCCGGAAGGTTGCGCGCAGCTGCTGCCATGTGCCCATCGCCTTGCTGGCAGCTTGGGGCAGCGCGCGCTCGGGCAGCAATACAAAAGTGACGCAGGCTGCTGCGCCATAGATGGCCGCCGTGATCAGCATCGTGACCGGAACGAAGTGCGACGCCGGCAGCCCTTTCGCCTGGGCCGACAGCACATAGGCCAGGCACAGGCCGAGTGCGAGCATGCCGCCGATATAGCCGAAACCCCAGCCCCAACCGCTGACCTTGCCCATTCCCTCGGCTGTCGCGAGCTCGGGCAGGAAGGCGCCGGTCAATGACTCGCCGTACGAATAAAAAGTGTTCGAGACAATCACCAGCGCCATGGCCAAGGCGACACCCTCGGCGCCCGAGAACCCTGGTGTGAGCGCGAGCGCGGCGGTCGCGACTACACAGCCCAGCGTCGCAACGGCGAGCACGCGCTTCTTGGCTGCGCGCCGGTCGGCCCAGGCACCGATGGCGGGCATCGAAAGCATGACGATGGCGTAGGAGATGCTGAGTGCCGCCGTCCATGCGAAGGCCGCCCAAGGCGCCCCCTTGGCGATGCCGCCCACGAAGTACGCGGCAAACACGGCCGTGATGACCACCGTGGTGTAGCCCGAATTCGCAAAGTCGTACATCGCCCAGCCGAACACCTCGCGCTTGCGCACGCCGGGGTTCAGGGCGGAGGACGGGAACAGCGCCATGCGGCAGTCGATCAGGGCGCCGGACGTTCCGCGAACTGCGTCAGTGCAGGTGGCGCGGACGGCGGCCGCCGCCATGCCCGCCGCCGCTGCCACTGCCGCCGGTGCCGCGCGGGCGCTTGCCGATTTCGAGCGAGTTCACGAGCGCATCGAAGCGGTCGCTGAACAGGCGGTCGATTTCGGAAACCACGCCGCCCAGCTCGGCGCCGTCGAAATGGCGCTCCATCAGGTTGACGACGTCTTCCACGAGCAAATCGCGCTGCACCTGCATGATCGCGGCCGGATTGGGGCCGACGAACAGCATCAGGAAATCGTCGCGGGATTCTTCGTCGGGGTCGCCCTCTTCCTCGTCGAAGTCGGTGTCGTAGAACGTGACCTCGATGGCCGCGCCGCGCTCCGACAGCTCGTTGAGCGCCATGCACATCTCGTCGAGCGCCTGGCGGAAGTCTTCGTCGCCCGGCACCGTCCAGCACATCTGGAGCATGTGGTCCTTCTGCTCGAAACGGATGCCGGGCTCTTCCTCGTAGGTGCTCGTGGCGCCGTCGGCCAGCGATTTGGCACCCGCGTAGACCCAGAGCGGTTTGAGCGCTTCCTGGATCTGGTCGAAGTTGACGTCGGACCGCAGCGGCACGTCGCCGTGCACATGAATTTCAAATGGAGCGTTGTAACGAGGCATTGTGTGCTCCCTTGTCTAAATGTGGTGCCCGGAACGGGGGTCGAACCCGTATGCCCCGATTAAGGAAGCGGCGGATTTTAAGTCCGATGTGTCTACCAATTTCACCATCCGGGCCTCGGGTTGAACATCGACGATAACCCAAACAAAACGAGCCCCGGCAACGCAGGTTGGCGGGGCTATTTTCGATGGAGGGTGGATCGGACTGATCAGAGAGGTGGAGGCGCGACCCGGAGTCGAACCGGGCTAGACGGATTTGCAATCCGTTGCATAACCGCTTTGCTATCGCGCCACGCTGCTAAAACGAAATCGAACTCGCGAAAAAAAGGGAAGCATTGCTTCCCTTTTTCAAAAACTGGAGCGGGAAAAGAGTCTCGAACTCTCGACCTCAACCTTGGCAAGGTTGCGCTCTACCAACTGAGCTATTCCCGCGTTTCGAGCCTCGAATTATAGAACACTTTTTCGGGGCCCGGCAAGTTTTGCCGATCAATGTTTGACGGAGCCCTCGGAAGGCCGCGCTTCGCGCTGCTTGGCCAACTCGGCCACCGCAGCGGCGGAGGCCGCAACTTCCTCGTCGGACAGCGGTTCCGGCATTTTCTCGAGCGCGATCTCCAGGACCTTGTCGATCCACTTCACCGGCACGATCTCGAGGCCGTTCTTCACGTTCTCGGGAATGTCCTGCAGGTCTTTCGCGTTCTCTTCGGGAATGAGCACGGTCTTGATGCCGCCGCGCAATGCCGCCAGCAACTTTTCCTTCAGCCCGCCGATGGCCGTGACCTCGCCTCGCAGCGTGATCTCGCCGGTCATTGCGACGTCGGCGCGCACGGGAATGCCCGTGAGCGCCGACACGAAGGCCGTCGTCATCGCGGCACCCGCGCTCGGGCCGTCCTTGGGCGTTGCGCCGTCAGGCACGTGGATGTGGATGTCGCGCTTCTCGAACACCTCGTCCTTGATGCCCAGGCGGCGCGAGCGGCTGCGCACTACGGTGCGCGCGGCCTCGACCGATTCCTTCATCACGTCGCCGAGCGAACCCGTGCGGCTGATCACGCCCTTGCCGGGCATGGTGACGGCTTCGATGGTGAGCAGGTCGCCGCCGACTTCAGTCCACGCCAAGCCAACCACCTGGCCGACCTGGTTCTGCTTCTCGGCCAGGCCGAAGCTGTACTTGCGCACGCCGAGGAAGTCGTTGAGATTGCTGCCGTCGACCGTGACCTTCGGCGTCATTTTCTTGAGCAGCAAACCCTTCACCACCTTGCGGCAGATCTTGGAGAGCTCGCGCTCCAGCGAACGCACGCCGGCTTCACGCGTGTAGTAGCGCACGATGTCGCGCACCGCTTCTTCGGTGACCAGCAACTCGTCTTCCTTGACGCCGTTGTTCTTCAGCTGCTTCGGCAACAGGTACTTGAGCGCGATGTGCGTCTTCTCGTCCTCGGTATAGCCCGAGAGGCGAATGACCTCCATCCGGTCGAGCAGTGCCGGCGGGATGTTCATCGAGTTCGAGGTGGCGACGAACATCACGTCGGAGAGGTCGAAGTCGACCTCGACGTAGTGGTCGCCGAATGTGTGGTTCTGCTCCGGGTCGAGCACCTCGAGCAGCGCGCTCGAAGGATCGCCGCGGAAGTCGGTACCCAGCTTGTCGATTTCGTCGAGCAGGAACAGCGGATTGCGCGTGCCGATCTTGTTCAGCCCCTGCAGCACCTTGCCCGGCAGCGCGCCGATGTAGGTACGGCGGTGGCCGCGGATCTCGGCTTCGTCGCGCATGCCGCCGAGCGCCATGCGGGTGTACTTGCGGCCGGTCGCCTTGGCGATCGACTGCCCGAGCGAGGTCTTGCCCACACCCGGCGGGCCCACGAGGCACAGGATGGGCGCCTTGACCTTGTCGACGCGCTGCTGCACCGCGAGATATTCAAGGATGCGGTCCTTGACCTTCTCGAGGCCGTAGTGGTCGGCATTGAGCACCGCCTCGGCATTGGCCAGGTCGTGCTTGATCTTGGTCTTCTTGCTCCAGGGCAGGCCCACCAGCACGTCGATGTAGTTGCGCACCACGGTGGCCTCGGCCGACATGGGCGACATCAGCTTGAGCTTCTTGAGCTCGCCCTCGGCCTTCTTGAGGGCTTCCTTGGGCATCTTGGCGAGCTTGATCTTTTTCTCGATCTCCTCGATGTCCGCGCCCTCTTCGCCTTCGCCGAGCTCCTTCTGGATCGCCTTGACCTGCTCGTTGAGATAGAAGTCGCGCTGGTTCTTTTCCATCTGGCGCTTCACGCGGCCACGGATCTTCTTGTCGACATTGAGAATGTCGACTTCACGCTCGAGCTGGCCGAACAGGTTCTCGAGCCGCGACTTGACGTCGTCCAGGTCGAGCACGGCCTGCTTGTTGTCGAGCTTGAGCGGCAGGTGCGCTGCAATGGTGTCGGCCAGGCGGCCCGGATCGTCGATGCTCGAGATCGAGGTGAGGATCTCGGGCGGGATCTTCTTGTTCAGTTTGACGTACTGGTCGAACTGCTGCATCACCGCGCGGCGCAGCGCCTCGACCTCGGTGCCCTTCTCCCCGCCTTCGGCCGCCTCGACGGGCGTCACGTTGGCCGTGAAGTGGGTTTCGCCGTCGTCGATGCGGTTCACGCGGGCGCGCTGCTGGCCCTCGACCAGCACCTTCACGGTGCCGTCAGGCAGCTTGAGCATCTGCAAAATGGTGGAAACGCAGCCCACCTCGAACATGTCCTCGACCGAGGGCTCGTCCTTGGCGGCGGCTTTCTGCGCCACCAGCATGATGCGGCGCTCTGCTTCCATGGCCAGCTCGAGCGCCTTGATGCTCTTGGGGCGACCCACGAACAGCGGAATCACCATGTGGGGGAACACGACGACATCGCGCAGCGGCAGCAGCGGCAGGTCGATCGCGTCGGCAGGCAGGGGGGTATGACCGGACATGAATATCCTTTGATTGATCAGGCAAAGATGGATGGGTGTTCGGGCATTTCAAGCCCGCGCACCCAGTCTTTGTCGAAGGCGCCGGAAGCCTTGGTGGAAAGAGCCGGCGCCGCGTTCACTCAGGCCTTCTTGGCCGCTTCGCGGTACACGAGCAGCGGCGGCTTGTTTTCGTCGATTGTGGATTCTTCGACCACAACCTTGTCGACGTTGGTGGCATTCGGCAGCTCGAACATGGTGTCGATGAGCGACTGTTCGAGGATCGAACGCAAGCCCCGTGCCCCGGTCTTGCGGGCCAGCGCCTTGCGGGCAATGGCCTTGAGCGCCGCGGGACGGATCTCGAGGTCGACGCCTTCCATTTGCAGCAGCTTGGTGAACTGCTTGACCACCGCGTTCTTGGGCTCGGTCAGGATCTGCACCAGCGCGTCTTCGCTGAGTTCGGCCAGCGAAGCCACCACGGGCATGCGGCCCACGAGCTCGGGAATCAGGCCGAACTTGATCAGGTCTTCGGGCTCGACTTCGCGGAACACCTCGGTGATGCTGCGCTGCGCCTTGCTCTTGACCGAAGCGCCGAAGCCGATGCCCGAGGCCTCTGTGCGGTTTTCGATGACCTTCTCGAGGCCGGCAAAGGCCCCGCCGCAGATGAACAGGATGTTGGTCGTGTCGATCTGCAGGAAGTCCTGGTTCGGGTGCTTGCGCCCGCCCTGCGGCGGCACGCTGGCCATGGTGCCTTCGATGAGCTTCAGAAGCGCCTGCTGAACGCCCTCGCCCGAAACGTCGCGCGTGATGGAGGGGTTGTCCGACTTGCGCGAGATCTTGTCGATTTCGTCGATGTAGACGATGCCGCGCTGGGCGCGCTCGACTTCGTAGTTGCAGCTCTGCAGCAGCTTCTGGATGATGTTTTCGACGTCTTCGCCCACGTAGCCCGCTTCGGTCAGCGTGGTGGCGTCGGCCATGACGAAAGGCACGTCGAGCATGCGCGCCAGGGTTTGGGCGAGCAGCGTCTTGCCCGAGCCCGTGGGCCCGATCAGCAAGATGTTGCTCTTGCTGAGTTCGACGTCGTCGCCCTTGGCCTTTTCCTTGTGGCGCAGGCGCTTGTAGTGGTTGTAGACCGCCACCGACAGCATGCGCTTGGCCGGCTCCTGGCCGATCACGTAGTTGTCGAGGTTGGTCTTGATCTCCAGCGGCGTGGGCAGGTCGTTGCGCGACTCGCGCGCTTCTTCACCGGCCGGGAGCTCGTCGCGGATGATTTCGTTGCAAAGGTCGATGCACTCGTCGCAAATGAAGACCGAAGGGCCCGCGATCAGCTTCTTGACCTCATGCTGGCTCTTGCCGCAGAACGAGCAATAAAGCGTTTTTTCGCTGGAAGAGCCTTTTTTTTCGGCCATGGACAGGTGCCTCGTTACGGGGTAGGACAATGATAACTAAACAAAAACGGCGTTTCCCTCGTGGAAAACGCCGCTTTTTGCCTTTTGGCGACGCCAGCAGCGCCGCGGCGGGGCTTAACTGCGCTTGGCAATGACCTGATCGACCAGCCCGTAGTCCTTGGCTTCGTCAGCGGTCAGGAAATAGTCGCGTTCGGTGTCCGACTTGACTTTTTCCAGCGGTTGGCCCGTGCGCTCGGCCAGGATGCGGTTCATCTGGTCCTTGGTGCGCAGGATGTCGCGGGCGTGGATTTCGATGTCCGTGGCCTGGCCGCGCGCGCCGCCGAGCACCTGGTGAATCATGATCTTCGAATTGGGGAGCGAGAAGCGCTTGCCCTTTTCGCCGGCCGCCAGCAAAAAGGCGCCCATGCTGGCCGCGAAGCCGATGCACATGGTGGAAACGTCGGGCTTGATGAACTGCATGGTGTCGTAAATGGCCATGCCGGCGCTCACGCTGCCGCCCGGGGAATTGATGTAGAACGAAATGTCCTTGTCCGGGTTCTCGCTCTCGAGGAACAGCAACTGCGCCACCACGAGGTTGGCGGTCTGGTCGTTCACTTCGCCCACCAGGAAAATGATGCGTTCCTTGAGGAGACGCGAATAGATGTCGTAAGACCGCTCGCCGCGACCCGACTGCTCGATGACCATCGGGATCATGCCGAGGCCTTTAATATCCTGTGCGCTCATTGATTTGCTCTCCGGAAAGGGTTCGTTCGCTGTTCGAATTTAACTGTACGCCTGAGTGAAATGGGGCTCGTGCCGTAAAGCACAAGCCCCATTGGCGTTGCGGGCGGCGGGCAGGCCCGGCGCTCAGCCTTGCTGCTGCGCCATCAACTCGTCGAACGACACCGACTTTTCGTTGACCTTGGCCTTGGCGAGCACGAATTCGGTCACGTTGTTCTCGATGACGACCGCCTCGACCTCGGCCAGGCGGTTGTTGTCGCTGAAATACCAGCGCACCACATCGGTCGGCTTTTCGTAGCTGGCGGCCAGCTCGTCGATGTGGGCCTTGATCTGCTCGGGCTTGGCCTGCAGGCTGTTGGCACGCACCAGTTCGGCCACCACCAGGCCCAGGCGCACGCGGCGCTCGGCTTGCGGGCGGAACACTTCTTCGGGAATCGGTGCCTTGTCGGCGTCCTTGATGCCACGCTGCTTGAGCTCGGCGCGGGCGCCTTCGATCATGCGGCTCACTTCGGACTGCACGCTGGCGTTCGGCAGGTCGAGCTCGGCGTTGGCCACCAGGGCGTCCATCACGGCGTTCTTGTTGCGGGCCAGCAGGCGGAACTTCACTTCGCGCTCGAGGTTCTTCTTGATGTCGGCGCGCAGGCCCTCGACCGTGGCTTCGGCAATGCCGAGCGACTTGGCGAGCTGTTCGTTGACTTCAGGCAGGTGCGAGGCTTCGATCTTCTTCACGGTGACCATGAAGTCGGCTTGCTTGCCGGCCACGTCCTTGCCGTGGTAATCAGCCGGGAACGACAGCGGGAAGGTGCGGCTGTCGCCGGACTTCATGCCGCGCACGGCGTCTTCGAATTCCTTCAGCATCTGGCCTTCGCCGACGATGAACTGGAAGTCTTCGGCCTTGCCGCCCTGGAAGGGCTCGCCGTCGATCTTGCCTTCGAAGTCGACCGTCACGCGGTCGTTGTCTTGTGCGACGGCGTCTTGCGCGCGCTGCGCGAAGGTGCGGCGCTGCTTGCGCAGGATGTCGAGCGTCTTGTCGATGGCGTCGTCACCCACTTCGGCCGAGAGCTTCTCGACTTCGGCGCCCGCCAGGTCCTTGATCTTGACTTCGGGGAACACCTCGAACACCGCATCGAAGGCCAGCTGCCCTTCGGGCGACTCTTCCTTCTCGGTGATGCGGGGCTGGCCGGCCACGCGCAGCTTGGCTTCGTTGGCGGCTTGCGAGAAGGCTTCGCCGACCTTGTCGTTCATGACCTCGTAGTGCACCGAGTAGCCATAGCGCTGGGCCACGACGTTCATCGGCACCTTGCCGGGACGGAAGCCGTCCATCTTGACGGTGCGCGCGAGCTTCTTGAGGCGCGAATCGACTTCAGACTGGATGGTGCCGACCGGCAGGGTCAGCGTGATCTTGCGTTCGAGCTTCTCGAGAGTTTCAACGGTCACGGTCATGGTGTCTTCCTTGTGAGGGGTGTGGCTGGTGCGCGGGGCCGGACTCGAACCGGCACGTTCTTGCGAACGTCAGGACCTAAACCTGGTGCGTCTACCAATTTCGCCACCCGCGCTATTGCCATTTTTCAGGTGAATGCAAAAGCGGACGGCCCTGGTGCCGCGGGCATCCGATACCGTTGATATCGAATACTCCGCCGCCCAAAGACCGTCCGCCTGAAATCGGTCAACCGCGTATTTTAAACGCTAATCAGACCCTCTTTTGGCTCCCGCTTGATGCGGAATGCAGCGGCATACATTGCCGGCAGCGCCAGCAGGGTCAATACCGTGGCCACGATCAGCCCACCCATGATGGCCACGGCCATCGGGCCCCAGAACACGCTGCGGGAGAGCGGGATCATCGCCAGCACGGCCGCCGCCGCAGTCAGCACGATCGGGCGCAGGCGCCGGACGGCCGATTCGACGATGGCGTCCCACGCCGGCACGCCCGCGGCCCGGTCGCTCTCGATCTGGTCGATCAGGATCACCGCGTTGCGCTGAATCATGCCCATCAGCGCGATCACGCCCAGGAGCGCCACGAAGCCGAAGGGCCGGTTCAGCAGCAGCAGCGCACCGGCGACCCCGGCAATGCCCATGGGGCCGGTAATGAACACCAGCAGCGAGCGGCTGAAGCTGTGCAGCTGGAGCATCAGCAGCGTGAACACCAGGAACAGCATGATCGGCACGCCCGCGACGATGGAAGCCGAGCCCTTGCTGCTTTCCTCGACCGCGCCCGCCACCTCGATGCGGTAGCCACCCTCGCCGGCCGCATGCCAGCCGGCTTCGAGCTTGCGCAGTTGCGGGAGCAACTGCTCGGTGACCGTGGCGCCTTGCAGCCCTTCGACCACGTCGCCCTGCACCGTGATGGCGTAGTCGCGGTTCTCGCGCCACATCACGCCCGGCTCCCAGCTGAACACCGGCCGGGCTATCTGCGTGAGCGGAATCGAGCGCCCCGAGGCCGTCGGCAAATAGGCATTGCCGATGTCCGAGATGGCCTCGCGCTCGTCGGCCGACTGGCGCAGCACGATGTCGATCAGCAGGTCGTTTTCGCGGTACTGGCCCACCGTGGTGCCGGAGAACATCGTCTTGGAAGCCTGGGCGATCGCCTGGCTGGTGACGCCGAGTGCGCGTGCCTTGGCCTGGTCGACCTCGAGGCGGATCACCTTGACCGATTCGTTCCAGTTGTCGTTCACGCCGCGCATGTTGGCGTTCTCGCGCAGCACGGCCTTGACCTCGTCGGCATGCGTGCGCAGTTGCGCCGGGTCGGTACCGATCACGCGGAACTGCACCGGGTACGGCACCGGCGGCCCGTTGGGCAGCAACTTCACACGGCCGCGCACTTCCGGAAACTCCTGCGCCAGCAGCGCGGGCAGCTTGATGCGCAAGCTTTCCCGCACCTTCAGGTCCTTGGCCAGCACGATGAGCTGCGACACGTTGGTCTGCGGAAAGACCTGGTCCAGCGGCAGGTAGAAGCGCGGCACGCCGGAACCGATCCAGGTGCTGACCGTCTTCACGCCCTCTTCCTTCATGATGCGCTGCTCGACGCGTTTGGCGACCTCTTCGTTCGCGGGGAACGAGGTGCCTTCGGGGAACCAGATGTCCACCATGATTTCGGGGCGGCTCGAATCCGGGAAGAACTGCTGCTGCACCTTGCCCATGCCGAAGATGCCGAGCGCAAAGATCAGCACGGTGGCGCCGATGGTCAGCCAGCGGTGCTCCACGCACCAGTTCACCGTGCGCCGGAAGCTGTTGTAGAACCGGGTGTCGAACAGTTCGTGCGGCGGCGCATCGGGGTCGTGCGGCTTCACCTTGAGCAGCAGCGTGCCGAGGTAAGGCACAAAGTAGACCGACACGATCCACGACAGCACCAGCGCGATCACCGTTACCGCAAAGATCGCGAAGGTGTACTCACCCGTCACCGACTTGGCGATGCCAATCGGCAAGAAGCCCGCGGCAGTAATAAGCGTGCCGGTCAGCATCGGCTTGGCCGTCACGTCGTAGGCGAAGGTGGCGGCGCGCACCTTGTCGTAGCCCTCTTCCATCTTCCGCACCATCATCTCGACCGCGATGATGGCGTCGTCCACCAGCAGGCCGAGCGCAATGATCAGCGAGCCCAGCGATATCTTGTGCAGCCCGATGCCGAAGTAGTTCATGGCCAGGAAAGTCACGGCCAGCACCAGCGGAATGGTGATAGCTACCACCAGCCCCGGGCGCATGTCGATGTACCAGCCGAAGCGCCCACCCTTGTGCAGGCCGAGCGCGATGATGCTCACGGCCAGCACGATGGCCACCGCCTCGATCAGCACGCCGACGAATTCATTGACCGAACTGGCCACCGACACCGGCTGGTCCTGCACCTGCGCCAGTTTCACGCCGGCCGGCAGGCGCTGGTCGATTTGCCTGGTGGTGGCGCGCAATGCCTCGCCCAGCGCAATGATGTCGCCGCCCTTGGTCATGGAGACGCCCAGGGCAATGACTTCCTTGCCCTGGTGATGCACCTTCACGGCCGGCGGGTCGACGTAGCCGCGGCGAATTTCGGCGATGTCGCCGAGCTTCAGCTGGTTGCCCGAACTGCCGCGGATGGGCATTTCGCGCAGCTGCTCCACGTTCGTGAACTGCCCGCCCACGCGCACCTGCACCACGTCGAGCGGCGACTGGATCGTGCCCGCGCTTTCCACCGCGTTTTGCGAACCGAGCTGGGCGAGCACCGCGTTGAAGTCGAGCCCCAGCTGCGCAACGCGCTTCTGCGAGATCTCGACATAGACCTTTTCGTCCTGCACGCCGAACTGGTCGACCTTGGCAACATCCTTCACGCGCAGCAATTGCTGGCGCACATCGTCGGCCAGGGTCTTGAGCTCGGCATAGCTGAAGCCTTCGCTCTCCAGGGCGTAGATCACACCATAGACATCGCCGAAATCGTCATTGAAGAACGGGCCCTGCACGCCGGGCGGCAGCGTGTTGCGCATGTCGCCGATCTTCTTGCGCACCGTGTACCAGACGTTGGCAACGTCGGCGGCCTTGGACGAATCCTTGATCTGGAAAATGATCTGCGACTCGCCGGGCTTCGAGTAGCTGCGGATCTTGTCGGCGTACGGTGCTTCCTGCAGCGTGCGCTCGAGCTTGTCGGTGACCTGCTCGGCCACCTGCTGCGCAGTGGCGCCGGGCCAGTAGGTGCGCACCACCATGGCACGGAAGGTGAACGGCGGGTCTTCGTCCTGGCCGAGCTGAAAATAGGCAAAGGCTCCCAGCACCATCAGCACCACCATCAGGTAGCGCGTGAGGGGCGCGTGGTCCAGCGCCCATTTGGAGAGGTTGAAGCCTGCGGGCTTGTCGGTGGTTGCTGCGCCTTCCGTCATTTGGAAGCACCTGCAGCGATCTCCTTCTTCGTGGCCGCCACGGCCGCGACGGGCGGCGCCGATTCCTTCGCATTGGCGGCTGCGGCTGCAGCCTCCTTCGACTGGTAGATGGTGACCTTCTGTCCCGGCGAGAGCACATGCACGCCCGCGGCGACGACCATCATGCCGGGCGTGAGCCCGGCGCCGATGACGGCCTCATTGCCGTCGGCCGTGGCCACTTGCACCGGCTGCGAACGCACCGTCATGGTGGCCTTGTCCAGCACCCAGACCGACGTGCCCTTGCCTTCCTGGCGCAGCGCGCTCGTCGGCAGCTTCATGACCGCGCCACCCGCGCGCGCCAATGCCTGCGGGCGCGCATAGACGGTGGCACCCAGCGCCGGCGAGGTGGCCGCGTCGATGGCGACCTTGACCGCGTAGGTGCGCGTGACCGCGTCGGCGCTGGCCGCCACTTCGCGCACCTGCCCCTGCAGTTCGTTGCCGCCCGACCAGCCGCGCACCGTCACCGGCGAGCCCGGCTTGATCAGCGCGGCCCGGTCTTCGGGCACCGCAAACACCACGTCGCGTGCGCCATCCTGCGCAATGCGCACGACGGGCGTGCCTGCCTGCACCACCTGCCCCGGCTCGGCCTCGATGGCAGTGATGATTCCGGCCACGTCCGCGACCAGTGTGGTGTAGCTGGCCTGGTTGCCTTGCGACGAAAGCTGGGCTTGCGCCTGTTCGAGCTGTGCCTGCGCGGCTTTCCAGGTGGATTCACGGCGCTCGAGTTCGGCGCCGCTGATGAAGTTCTGCGTGCGCAATTCGGTATAGCGCTTGAGATCGGCCGCCGCGAGATCGCGGTTGGTCTGCGCCGCGGCGAGTTGGGCACGCGCCGCCTCGGCGGCCAGCCGGTAATCCTGCGGATCGAGCTGGGCCAGCACCTGCCCGGCCTGCACATGCTGGCCGAGTTCGGCCTGGCGCTTGGTGATCTTGCCCGCCACGCGGAACCCGAGGCGCGATTCGACACGGGCCCGAACCTCGGCCGAGAACTCGGGCTGGGCGTCGAAATCGCTGGTGCCCACGGTCACGAGCTTGACGGCGCGCACAGGTTCCTCGGCTGGCTTCGACTGCGAACAGCCGGCCAGGAACAAGGCGGGAAGCAGTAGCCAGGCGGCACCGCGGGCAAGAGGAGAAAAGCCGGAAGAGGCGGTCATGAGACACCCTAGAAAGGTCGAACCGGGTCAATTACTGACCCACCGGTTAGTAATCTAGGGTAAACCTCAGGCACTGTCAATCACGGCGTGACAGTCGAGCCAGCTTCGGTCTACGTTCTCTGCCCCATTTCCACCAGCCGGTTGCCCGGAATCTCGAAATAGTCGGACGCACGGCCTGCGTTGCGCTGCAGCCAGCCGAAGAGCGCACGCCGCACCGGGTTCATGCCCGGAAGGTTTCCTTCACCGACCGAAGCGCGCGAGACGAAATACGAGGTCTTCATCGAATCGATGGCCAGTGCCTTCTGGTAGGCCAGGATCCGGATGAATTCGGGCACGTCAGGTCGCTCCATGAACCCATGGCGCACCGTGACCACCCAGATGCCTTCCATCAGGGATTCAGCCTCGATGCGCATGCGTGCCTCCACGCGAGGCGTGTCGCAGGCCAACACCCGCAGCACGATCACCTGCTCGTGCAGCACCTGGTTGTGCTTGAGGTTGTGAAGCAAGGCATGCGGCACCGAGGTCGCATCGGCATTCAGGAATACCGCCGTGCCACTCACGCGGTGCGGCATGTGCAGCGCCAGCGATTCGAAAAAGGCCTTGAGCGGCAGGCTTTCGGCCGCGGCGGCCTCCAGCCCCAGCCGGCGCCCCTTCGCCCAGGTCGTGAAAAGCACCATCACCCCGGCCGCCACGGCCAGCGTGAGCCAGCCGCCCTCCGCCACCTTGAGGCTGTTGGCAATCACGAAAGTCAGGTCGACCACTGCAAAGGCCACCACCCCGAGCACCACCGCTATCCGATTCCAGCGCCAGAGGCCCCAGGCCACGACGCCCGCCAGCAACGTGGTGGTCACCATCGTGATCGACACCGCAATGCCGTAGGCCGCCGACAGCGCCCCCGAACTGCGAAAGCCCAGCACCAGCAGCAGCACCCCCACCATGAGCAACCAGTTGACGGCGGGCACGTAGATCTGGCCGATGGCCGAGCCCGAGGTCTGCACCACGCGCATGCGCGGCAGGTAACCCATGCGCATGGCATGGGCCGTGAGGGAAAAGGCGCCGGAGATCACGGCCTGGGAGGCAATCACGGTTGCCATGGCGGCAAGCACCACCATCGGCAAGACGCCCCAGGAAGGAAAGAGCCGGAAGAACGGGTTGTCGACGGCCGCCGGGTTTGCCAGCACCAGCGCGCCCTGGCCGAAATAGTTCAGCACCAGCCCCGGCAGCGCGATGAAAAGCCACGCCAGCCGGATCGGCCTGGCGCCGAAATGCCCCATGTCTGCATACAGTGCCTCGCCACCGGTGAAGGCAAGAAATACCGCACCCAGAACCGCCAGCGACTGGACCCGATGCTCGACCAGAAAGCCGACCGCCCGCCCCGGGTGAAGCGCCGCCAGCACCTGCGGGTGCTGCAGCACCTGCCAACCACCCGCGAGCGCCAGCACCAGGAACCACAGCAGCATGACGGGGCCAAACACCTTGCCCACCACGCCGGTCCCTTTGCGCTGCACCGCAAAGAGCCCGACCAAGATGACGATGGTGATCGGAATCACCACTCGCTGCAGAACCGGTGCCTGCACCTCCAGCCCCTCGACCGCCGACAGCACCGAGATGGCCGGTGTGATCAGGGTGTCGCCATAGAACATGGCCGCTCCCACCAGGCCGAGCACTCCGATCGCGTTCCACACCCACGGCCGGGCGCGGGGACCCGCCGTCGCGCTGCGTGCAAGGGCCTGCAGCGCGAGGATGCCGCCCTCGCCGTCGTGGTCGGCGCGCAGCACGAACACCACGTACTTGAGCGTGACCACGAACATCAGGCCCCAGAAGATGAGCGAGAGCAGGCCCAGCACCGCATCGGGCGTGAACGCCACGCCATGCTCGGGATTCAGCGTTTCCTTGAAGGCATAGAGCGGCGAAGTGCCGATGTCGCCGAACACCACGCCCAGCGCGGCAATCATCAGGCCCGGCCCTGCCGGATGAGGCGCCTCGCCGGGCGCTGGTGTCGGGGCAGAGGGAACCGGTGCCGATGCGTTCATGAAAGCAGGTACTTGGGTGATGGCGACGCCACGAGCATAGTCCGCCGCCTCGGTCGTCGCGGACAATCGCCGCGTGTCCGCACCATCTCACATTGCCGCGCCGCCGGCGCACTACGAAAATTTCCCCGTGGCTTCCTGGCTGTGCCCGCCGCACCTGCGCCCGCCAATTGCCGCCATTTACCACTTCGCCCGGACCGCCGACGACATCGCGGACGAAGGCGACGCCTCGCCCGACCAACGGCTGGCCGACCTGTGCGCCTACCGCGAAGAGCTCCGCGCCGCCGCAAGCCAAAGCGTGCCGCCCTCCTCGCGCTGGCCGCAGGTGTTCGGCCCGCTCGCCCACAGCATCGCGCAGTTCGCCTTGCCCGAAGACTTGCTGGCCGACCTGCTGAGCGCTTTCATACAAGACATCGAGAAGACCCGCGACGGCGGAACCTACGCCGATCGCGCCGAACTGCTCGACTATTGCCGCCGCTCGGCCAATCCGGTCGGCCGCCTGCTGCTGCACCTCTACGGCGTGAACGATGCGCAGGCGCTGGCGCAGAGCGATGCCATCTGCAGCGCGCTGCAACTCATCAATTTCTGGCAGGACCCGAGCGTGGACCTGCCGCGCGGCCGCTTTTACTTTCCGCTCACCGATTGCGCCCGGCGCGGCCTGACGCGCGAGAGCTTCAAGGTCTTCGCCCCCCTGGCCGACTCGCCGCCTCCGCAGGAAGCCATCAACCTGATCGCCGTCGAAAGCGCTTGGGCCCGGGAGCTCATGACCGAAGGCGCGCCCCTGGTCCATCGCCTGCCCGGCCGCGCGGGCTGGGAGTTGCGCTTCGTCGTGCAAGGCGGCCTGCGCATTCTCGACAAGATCGAAGACCTGGGCTTCGACACCTTTTCGCAGCGCCCCAAGATCGGC
The DNA here is from genome assembly GCF_040544635.1 of Variovorax paradoxus. Classification (GTDB taxonomy): domain Bacteria; phylum Pseudomonadota; class Gammaproteobacteria; order Burkholderiales; family Burkholderiaceae_C; genus Variovorax; species Variovorax paradoxus_R. The sequence goes on along the minus strand of NZ_JBEPKJ010000002.1, from coordinate 21,153 downwards.
AAGACCGATGCGCCCTTGCTGCTCTGGCGAGCCCTGCGGATGCGGAGACAATTGCCGCCCATGAAAGCGCTCCCCCGATGACTCCCGAGCAATACGTACAAGACAAGGCCGCCGCCTCGGGCAGCAGCTTCTATTACGCCTTCCTGTTCCTGCCCAAGCCGCGCCGTGCCGCCATCACGGCGTTCTATGCCTTCTGCCGCGAGATCGACGACGTGGTCGACGAGGTCAGCGACCCCGGCGTGGCCGCCACCAAGCTCGCCTGGTGGCGCACCGAGGTGGCGCAATCGTTCGCAGGCCCGCCGCGCCACCCCGTGATGCAGGCGCTGGTGCCGCATGCCGGCGCGTACGGCATCGAGCCCAGGCTGCTCAACGAGGTGATCGACGGCTGCCAGATGGACCTCGACCAGACCCGGTATCTCGACTTTCCGGGCCTCGCGCGCTACTGCCACCTGGTGGCCGGCGTGGTCGGCGAAGTCGCGGCCCGCATCTTCGGCCAGACCGATCCGCAGACCACCGCCTATGCGCACAAGCTCGGCCTGGCGCTGCAGCTCACCAACATCATTCGCGACGTGGGAGAAGACGCGCTGCGCGGGCGCATCTACCTGCCCGTGAACGAGCTGCAGAAGTTCGACGTGAAGGCGCATGAAATTCTCAACCGCGTGCATTCGGAGCGCTTCATCGCGCTGATGAAGTTCCAGGCCGAGCGCGCCCATGCTGCCTACGACGAAGCCTTGGCCCTCCTGCCCGCCGCGGACCGTCGCACCCAGAAGCCCGGCCTCATGATGGCCAGCATCTACCGCACGTTGCTGCGCGAAATCGAGCGCGACAACTTCCAGGTGCTGAACCAGCGCGTGAGCCTGACACCGGTGCGCAAGTTCTGGCTGGCGTGGAAGGTTCAGGCGCTGGGGCGCATTTGAAAACGGCCGTCATCGGTGCCGGCTGGGCCGGGTTTGCCTGTGCCGTCGAAGCCACCCGCCTCGGCCATGCCGTGACACTGCTCGAGGCGGCGCACATGCCCGGCGGGCGGGCGCGCCGGGTCGACCACATGCATGGGCTGACGCTGGACAACGGGCAGCACATCCTGATTGGCGCCTACACCGCCACCTTGCAGCTGATGCGCGAGGTGGGTGTCGATGTCGACCGGGCCCTGCTCCGGCTGCCGCTCTCGCTGCGCTTTGCCGATGGCGGCGGCCTGAAGCTGCCGCGGCTGCCGGCGCCGCTCGATCTGCTGGCCGGCATCTTCACGGCGCGCGGCTGGACGTGGCGGGACAAGTCCACGCTGCTGCGCACCGCCATCGGATGGCGCCTCGCCGGATTCCGCTGCGCCGCCGGCACCACCGTTGCCACGCTCAGCAAAGGCCTCACGCCGCGCGTGATGGAGGAACTGATCGAACCGCTGTGCGTCTCGGCGCTCAACACACCGGTCGACCAATCGAGCGGAGAGGTGTTTCTGCGGGTGCTGCACGACGCGCTCTTCAGCGGCAGCGGCGGCGCCGACCTGTTGCTGCCGCGCGTGGATCTGGGTGCGCTCTTTCCCGATGCAGCCATGGCATGGCTGGAGCGGCACTGCGCAACGCTACGCATCGGCACGCGCGTGCACGCCATATCGCCCGAAGGCGCGGCGTGGCGGGTCGACGGCGAGCGCTTCGACCGTGTCGTGCTCGCCTGTGCGCCATGGGATGCCGCGCGGCTCGTGCGCGCCTCGGGTCTGCCGGCGGCCCGCTGGTGCGAGATCACCGAAGCGCTGCGCTTCGAAGCCATTGCCACGGTCTATGTGCGCGGCGCCTTGCCGCTTGCGGAACCGATGCTGGCGCTGCGCAGCCATCCCACCACCGCACCGGCGCAATTCGTGTTCGATCGCGGCCAGCTCGGCGGACCTGAAGGCGTGCTTGCCATGGTCGTCAGCGCGAACGAAACTTCGCGCGATGCGCTGGAACAGCAGGTGATGGCACAGGCCGCAATCCAACTGGGCCAGACCGCGCTGCAGATCGTGCAGACTGTCGTCGAGAAGCGCGCCACCTTCGCCTGCCTGCCCGGGCTGGCGCGGCCGCCCGCAGCCATTGCGCCCGGCCTGCAGGCCTGCGGCGACTACATCGAAGGCCCCTACCCCGCCACACTCGAAGGCGCGGTCCGGAGCGGACTGGCCGCCGCCAAGGCATTGACAACACCATGACCGAACTGCGCTACCTGGATTTCGACTACAGCGAAGACACCGAAGGCCACGGCACCTTCGACGCGATGGCCACGACTGCGCCCGCGAAAACGTGCGAGGTGCTTGCCGAAGTCGCAGAGGTGCTGGCCTGGGCGAACGCCACTTTCCCTGATATGCAGGGCGCCCTGGAAAACGGGGCGATGTGGGATTTCGACCTGCAGCAGACCCGCGAAGCACCGGACCTCGACACCGTGACCTTCTCGCTCAGCGGCACGGCCGATTTCTGCGCGGCGCTGCGCGAGCAATTCAAGCTGGACTGAAAAACCCGATCGCCGACCCCCACTCGTTCACGGAAAAAGAACCATGGTCACCTGCTATCTCCGCTACATCGTCGACCCCTACAAGCTCAAGGAATTCGAGCACTACGGCAAGCTGTGGATCCCGCTGGTCGAGAAGTTCGGCGGGCAGCACCATGGCTACTTCCTGCCGTCGGAAGGCACGAACAATGTGGCGCTGGCGATGTTCAGCTTTCCGAGCCTGGCGGCGTACGAGCAGTACCGGGCCGATTCGATGCAAGACGCCGAATGCCAGGCCGCGTTCAAGTACGCCGAAGACACCCGGTGCATCGTGAGCTACGAGCGCAGCTTCTTCCGGCCGGTGTTCTCGTAGCGACTGAGTTCAGGCGCCGAGTGCCACGCACAAGGCGTGCAGGTTCGGCACGATCAGCTGCGGCCGCGCGCCGTGAACCCAGGGGCGCTCGTCACGCACCAGCCAGGCCGCCTGCATGCCGGCGTTGAGTGCGCCGACCACGTCCAGTTCCGCGTCGTCGCCCACGTGCAGCACGTCTTTCGGCAGCAGGCCGACCGAAGCGGCCGCGGCGCGGAAGATGGGCGCATGCGGCTTGCCGCTGCCGAATGCGCGTGCGTTGAACGCGGTGCGAAACCAGCGGCTCACACCGGTCAGGTGAATGTCCGCATTGCCGTTCGACACCGCCACCAGCGGATAGCGTTCGCTCAGCCACTTGAGCGCGGGCAGCGCGTCTTCGTACAGCGTCACGCGCTGGCGTTCTGCAAAGAAGGCATCGAAGGCGGGGTCGGCCAACGCAGGGTCTTCGCCCACGCGCTTCAGTGCCGTGCGAATCGATTCGCGGCGCAGCGCGCTCAGGTCGTGCGCCAGGTCCGAACGCTCCTTGGCGGTGGCTTCGCGCAACTCGCGCAGGACGCCCGGGGTCAGCAGCAGCGACGCGGTCTTGGGTGCCTCGCGCAGCAGCCACTGCTGCAGCACGGTCTCGGCGCGCACGATGGTCGGCCAGATCGGCCACAGGGTGTCGTCCAGGTCGAGCGAGATGGCCGAGATGCGCTTGATGTCGAGTGGCGCGGCGCCTGCCGGCGCCGTGGAAGCGGAAGTCATGCCCCAGAATATCGCATGCCTCAAGACAACACGCACGACAGTTCCATCGGCGGACGCACCGCCGTACTCTGGTGCAACCTGGGCTCGCCCGACACCCCCACCGCAGCCGCCGTTCGGCCCTATCTTGCGGAGTTTCTCGGTGACCCGCGCGTGGTCGAAATTCCCAGGGTGATCTGGGCGTTGATCCTGCACGGCATCATCCTGCGCGTTCGGCCCGCCAAGTCGGCCGCCAAGTACGCGAGCATCTGGATGCCCGAGGGCTCGCCGCTCAAGGTGTGGACGCAAAAGCAGGCCACGTTGCTCGGCGGCTGGCTCGGCGAACGCGGCCACCGCGTGACGGTGCGCGATGCGATGCGCTATGCCAGCCCATCGATCGCCTCGCGTCTCGATGCATTGCAAGCCGAAGGCGCGGCGCGCGTGCTGGTGCTGCAGGCCTACCCGCAGTATTCGGCCACCACCACGGCCAGCGTGATCGATGCGGTGAACGATTGGAGCCGCCGCCAGCGGCGCATTCCGGAGTTCCGTTTCGTCAACCAGTACCACGACGACCCGGCCTACATCGAGGCGCTTGCGCTGGGTATCGAGCAGCACTGGAAGAAAGAAGGCCGCGGCGAGGTGCTGCTGATGAGCTTCCATGGCATTCCGGCGCGCAACATCGCGCTGGGCGATCCATACCAGGCGCAGTGCCTCGAAACCGCGCGCCTGCTTGCGGCACGGCTCGGCCTTTCTGCCGCCCAACATCGCGTGACGTTCCAGTCGCGCTTCGGTCGGGCCAAATGGCTCGAGCCCTACACCGAACCCACACTGCGCGAACTCGGCGCGAGCGGCGTCAAGCGGGTCGATGTGGTGTGCCCGGGTTTTCCGGCCGACTGCCTCGAAACGCTGGAAGAAATTGCCATGGAGGGCCGCGAGGCCTTCATGCATGCCGGCGGCGAGGCCTTCAGCTACATCCCCTGCCTCAACGACAGTCCGGCATGGATCACCGCACTGGCGGGTATTGCCGAACGCAATCTCGCGGGCTGGCCGACCCTGCGGCCGGCCGGCACCTGGAAGGCTCGTGCTTAGAACCTGCCCAGATAGTCCATCTTGCCGATCGGCATGCCCTTGTGGCGCAGCACGCCGTAGGCCGTGGTCACGTGGAAGAAGAAGTTGGGCAGCGCGAACTGCAGCAGGTAGCGCTGCGCGGTGAAACGCTCCTCGCCTTCGCGTGCCTTGATGGTCACGGGGCGCTCTTCCTGGCCGTCGATCAGCGCACGATCCACGCTTGCGAGGAAATCCTGCGTCTTCACGATGCGGGCCAGCAATTCGTCGTACGTCTTTTCCTCGTCGGGAAAGCTCGGCGCCGTGATGCCGGCAATGCGGGCCACCCCGAGCTTCGAGGCATCGCTTGCGCGCTGGATCTGGCCGGCCAGCGTGAGCATGTCCGGCGCGAGCCTCGCATCCACGAGCACCCCGGGATCGATGTCGTTGGCCTTGGCGTGCGCCAGGCTCTTCTCGAGCAGATGGGTGAGCTGGCCGAGTCCGCGGGAGAAGACCGGCACGGACAGGTCGTACATCGAAAGCGCCATGGCATAAATCCTTGTGGTTGGAAACGGCGGCGATTGTCTCGCCGACTCGCCACTAGCGGCCGGCGGCCCGAATAAACCCTTCAATGAGCCCCAGTTGTTCCGGCACGTTGAGCGCGGGCGCGTGGCCGCACCCCTGAATTTCGACCACCTTCAGCAGCCCTGAAACGCCCGGCCCCCTCTGCTGCATCTGTTGCGTGACCTCGGGCAGCACCAGGTCCGATTCGGCGCCGCGCAAGCACAGCACCGGCACCTCGATGACGTCGTAGTGCGGCCAGATCAGGTAGTCGTTGTCGTGCGCGCTGAACTGCCGGACCATGGCCGGGTCGTAGTGCGGCGTCACGCGGCCGTCGGGCAGGCGGCGCGTGGAGCTCTCGGTGAGCCGGCGCCACTGTGCATCGCTGAGCCAGCCGTAGGGCTTGTAGACGGTGCGGAAGAAAAGCTCGAGCTCGGCCACGGTGTCGAATGCGGGCGGCTCGCCGGCATAGGAGCGGATGCGCTCGATGGCCGACTGCGCCAGCTGCGGCGCGTTGTCGTTGAGCACCAGGCTCGCGATGCGCGCCTTCATGCGCGGCTCGAACAGGCCCGAAGCGCACACCGTTCCAATGGCGCCGCCCATCGAGGTGCCGACCCAATGCACGCGGCCCAGCCGCAACTCGTCGCACAGCGCACTGGCGATGCGGGCATAGAACGAAAGCTGGTATTCCTCGTCGGGCACCGGGCTCCACTGGCTGAGGCCGCGGCCGATGGTGTCGGGGCAGATCACGCGAAAGCCGCGTGCGGCAAAGTGCTGCGCCAGCTCGTCCATGTCGCGGCAGGTGCGCGCCAAGCCGTGCCAGGCAATGACCACGGGCGCATCGGGCGCGCCCCAGTCGAGCCAGTGAACTTCGCGGCCCGCGAGTTGGGCGTAGCGGGACGCCGGAACGGGAAGATCGTTGTTGCTCATCGCGCAGCCCTCGCCCGCAGCTTGCCGACGATGCCGGTCGGAAAGTAGTACACCGAGAGCACGAACAGCACGCCCAGCCACAACAGCCAGCGGTCGGGCGACAGCAGCGCGGCAAGCCACGGCATTCCGCTCGCCGCCTCGCTGCCGACACGCAGCAGGTCTTGCAGGTAGCTTTGCGCCAGCACGAACAGCACCGCGCCGATGGCCGCGCCGTACATGGTGCCCATGCCGCCGATCACCACGATCAGCAGCACGTCGATCATGATCTCGAAGCTCAGCGACGTATCGGGCCCGTTGTAGCGCAGCCAGATCGCGAGCATCGCGCCGGCCAGCGTCGCGAAGAGTGCCGACAGCACCGCCGCCGTGGTGCGGTACACCACCACGCGGTAGCCGATGGCTTCGGCGCGGAACTCGTTTTCGCGGATGGCCTGCAGCACGCGGCCGAACGGCGAATTCACGATGCGCAGCAATGCCAGCACCAGCACCACCGCGGCCACGAAGAGCAGGTAGTAGCACAGCAGCCGGCCGTCGAGCGAGACGCCCAGGAACGGCTCTTCGGAGAATTCGAAGCTCGGCGAAATCAGCTCAGGCAGCTTGAAGGTCAGGCCGTCTTCGCCGCCGGTGAAATCCGACAGTTGCGACGCCAGCGTCTGGAAGGCCGAGGCCACGGCCAGCGTGATCATCGCGAAGAAGATCGCGCGCACCCTGAGCGAGAACAGACCGATGGCGAACGAGAGCGCCAGCGATATCGCCAGCGATGCCGCGAGCCCCAGCAGCACCGCGCCCCAGCTGGGCCCGAGCCGCGACGCCGAGATGGCGATGCCATAGGCGCCGATGCCGAAGAACATGGTGTGCGCAAAGCTCACGATGCCGGTGTAGCCCAGCAGCAGGTCGAAGCTCGCGACCAGCACCACGAACACCAGGATCTTGGCCGCGACGCTGAGCGCCTTCACGCCCGGGAAGATGAACGGCGCGAAAGCCAGCGCGATGAACAGCGCCACCAGCAGCAGCGCCAGCAGGCGGCTTCGGGGCATGTCGTTGGAGAGAAGTCGTTTCAGGAACATGTCGTCTTCTTCCTCAACGGTTTGCCACGGGGTACACGCCCTGCGGGCTCCAGAGCAGCACAGCGACCATCAACAGGATGCTTGCGAACTGCGTCAGCGTGGGCAGCAGGAAACCGATGTAGTTGGTCATGAGCCCCACCAGCAGCGCGCCGATGAGCGCGCCGCCCGTCGAACCGAGCCCGCCGATGATGATCACGATGAAGATCAGCACGTTGACCTGCGCGCCCATCTGCGGCACCAAGTTCTGCTGGAACAGCCCCCACATCACGCCGCCCAGGCCGGCCAGCGCACTGCCCACCACGAACACGCCGACGAACAGCCGGCCGATGCGGTAGCCGAGCGACTCGACCATCTCGCGGTCTTGCACGCCAGCACGGATCAACAGGCCGATCTTGGTGCGGCCGAGCGTCCATGCGAGCAGGCCGAACACCACCACGCCCACCGCCACCGCGAGCAGCCGGTACTTGCTGATGGCCGCATCGCCGATCAGCAGCGAGCCGCGCAGGGCTTCGGGCAATGGCAGCGGCACTTGCGCCGGCCCCCAGATCACTTTGATGAGCTCCTCGCCGATGATCATGCCGCCCATGGTGATGAGAATCTGCTTCAGGTGCTGGCCGTACACGGGCCGCACAATGAAGCGCTCGAAGGCGAGGCCGACCGCGCCGGCCACCGCCATCGCGACCAGCATCGCGGGGAACACCGCGACGAGGTTGCGCCACAGCTCTTGCGAACCCGTCCAGTCGCCCATCAGGCCGAGCACGCTGCTCGCCACGAAGGCGCCGAGCGCAATGAACACGCCGTGGCCGAAGTTGAGTACGTCCATCAGCCCGAACACCAGCGTGAGGCCCGAGGCGATGATGAAGATGATCATGCCCATCGCCAGGCCCGCCACCGTGAGCGTGAGCCAGGTCGAGAACGAGCCGGTGAGCGGCAGCGCCACCGCCGCGAGGATGGGGGCGAGAAGCAACGGCTTCCAGTCGAAGTCGAATTTCATAGAGCCAGTCCAAGCAGCGATTGCTGCAGTTGCGCGTCCGCGGAAAACGCCGCCATGCCGCCGCTGTGCACTACACGGCCGTTGTCCATCACCGCGACGGTGTCGCCCAGGCGCTGGGCGAAGTTGATGTTCTGCTCCACCAGCAGAATCGTCACGCCGCTGCGCTTGAGTTCGCCGAACGCATCGATCATGTTGTTGATGATGGCCGGCGCGAGCCCCTTGCTGGGCTCGTCGACGATCAGCAGCTCGCGCGGCTCGACGATGGCGCGCGACACGGCCAGCATCTGCTTCTGCCCGCCCGAAAGCTTGCCCGCGGGATGGTTCCAGAACTTCTCGACCGCCGGGAAGAGCTTGAAGATCCACTTCAGGCGCGTGTCGTCCATTTGCTCGGCGTTCTTGGCGCCGCGCGCGGCCAGCAGCATGTTCTCCTTCACCGTGAGGTCGGAGAAGATGCCCATGTTCTCGGGCACGTAGGCAATGCCGAGCCCCGCGATCTGCGGCGTGTGCATGGCCGTGATGTCCTTGTCGCCAAAGCGCACCCTGCCCTCCGACGCGTGCCACAGGCCCATGATGGTCCGCAGCGTCGTCGTCTTGCCCGCGCCGTTGCGGCCCAGCAGCATGGTGAGCTGGCCCTTGGGCACTTGCAGGTCGACGCCGTGGAGGATGTGATAAGCCCCGATGTGCGTTTGCACGCCTTGTAGTTCGAGCAGGTTCATGCGGCCTCCTTCGCGATGCCCAGGTAGGCCTCCTGCACCACCGGCGAGGCAATCACCTCGGCCGGTTCTCCATCGGCCACGAGCGTGCCGTTGTGCAGCACGATGATGCGGTCCGCGAGCTCGCGCACCACGTCCATCTTGTGTTCGACCAGGAGAATGGTCTTGCTCTTGTCCTGCTTGAGCTTGCGGATCAGATCGAGGATGACCGGCGCCTCGGCCGCATTCATGCCGGCCGTGGGTTCGTCGAACATGAAGACCTTGGGTTCGAGCGCCATCAAGAGCGCCACCTCCAGCTTGCGCTGGTCGCCATGCGGCAGGCTGGCCACCGTGGCGTGCTCGCGCGACTTCAGGGCCACGTCGGCCAGGATCTGGTCGGCGCGCTCGGTCAGGCCCTTGTGGTCGCTCCAGATGCTCCACAAATTGAGCCCGCGCCGGTGCGCACCTTCACGCGTAGCCTGCACCGCAAGACGCACGTTCTCCAGCACCGTGAGGTTCGGGAACAGGTTGGTGAGCTGAAAGGCCCGCCCCAACCCCGCGTGCGTGCGCGCCGACGGCGACAGCCCCGAGAGCAGTTGCCCATCGAGCGACACCGTGCCCGCACTCGCCTTGAGCTGGCCCGAGATCAGGTTGAAATAAGTGGTCTTGCCCGCGCCGTTGGGGCCGACGATGGCCGTCAGCGTGCCCGGCGCGAAGGCGCAGCTCACGTTGTTGACGGCCACGTGCCCGCCGAAGCGGATGGTCAGATCTCGGGTCTCAAGCATCGTTGGTCATTTGCAAATGGAAAAGTCGGTACCGGTCGGGCTCAACAGCTGCCGATCACGTAGTAATTGGGCCCGGTCTGCTTCAGCGTGGTGGTGACGTAGATGTTCCACAGCCCCATGGCTTGCGCCGAGCCATAGGCATAGGTGAGGCCCCACAGCGCGTAGGCGCGCCCGGCCACGGTGTGCGCGTAGTTGCTGGCGGTGTAGCAGGTGCCGCCACCACCGCTGCCGGCAAGCGTGGTGCCCGTGGCCGCGCCCGACATCGCACCCTGCGCGTTGCTGGCGTCCAGCGCCGCCACGGTCCAGCTGTAGGTGGTGGATGCCGCCAGGCCGGTGTCCGTGTAGTTGGTGCCGGCAACGGGCGCGGCGTTGACCTTGCTGCCGCCGCGGTAGACGTTGTAGCCGCTCGCACCCGAAACGCCGGCCCAACCGATCACCATGCTGCTGCTGGTCGCGCCCGACGTGCCAACGCCGGTGGGCGCCGGCAGCGACGAGCCGCCGCCCGAACCCGTCACGCGGTCGACCATGGCCTTGAGCGCCGCCATCTGCGGGCCCGACTTCTTCGCGTAGTTCGCGTTGTCGTAGCCCCACCAGTCCCAGCAGCTGTTGGTCGCCGCGGTGCTGGTCTGCGGATAGATCAGCACGATATTGTTGGTGTCGGCCCAGCGGTTGTAGCCGGTCTTGCGCACGTACTGGTCGGAGACGTCGGTGTAGTTCTGCTTGCAGCCGTGCAGCACCATGTGCACGCGGCATGAAGCTGTGGTGCAGGCCTGCGGCACGTAGATCCACCCGGTCGCGGCCACGCCATGGCCGGTGATGAATTCCGACTGGTTGAACTCGGTGAACGTGCCTCCCAGCGTGCCGTTGTTGCGCGGGTTCAGCGGCCCGTACAGATGCTGCAGGATGTCGCCCGCAAGATCGAAGCCGCAGTTGTTGATGTAGGGCGCGGCGGTGGTGCTGCAGGCGCCGCCGTAGTCGTCGGTCACCATGGCGTGGCCGGCGCCGATGTTGCTCTTGTAGACCGTGTTGGCGGCGGGCACGAAGCTCTGGTAATAGGTCTTCAGGTCGTTCATCACCGCCGGCTTCACGGTGTTGTCCGAGGTGCCGGAGAACAGGTACACCTTCGAGGCGGTCATGTTCGACACCGGGTCGATCGCGCCGCTGGCGGCCCAGCTGTTGGTGGTGCTCACGAGCGTCGACACCGGGATGCTGGTGCTGTGCGTCATGCAGCGCCCGGTGGCGTTGAGCACCGAGCCCTCGGCGCAGTAATACGGCCCGCCGGCAACCACGCCGGCACCGCGTTTGAAGGTGGCCGAATAGGCCACGTGCAGTTGCACGGCCATGAAGCCGCCCGCCGAGAGGCCGGACACGCTCACTTCCGCCGGGTTCGCGCCCAGAGACGGCAGCGGCACCGCCGCAGTTGCCGTGCAGGCATACGCGCCGAACGCCGTTGCCGCAGCCGCGGCCAGTCCCTTCCAGTTCCATCGCATCGCTGCCATCGCTGTCTCCTTCTGTTGTAGGTGTGTCGAACGCTTGCTTGCTGACGAATCGGCCATTGGTGGCGCCGCGCTTGCGCCGCAAGGGCGCAGGCTGGCGCTTCGCCCGGCGGCCATTCCGGGGCGAAGGGAGTGCGGCCTCAGGGCCGCGGTTGTGCGTTTGCGCTCAGTTCAGCGCTTGTTCTTGATGGGGATGTCCATCTCTTCAGGCTTGATCTCGCGCACCAGCTCGGGCACGCCCCACGCGAACGCCGGGTCGACCTTGATCTTGAAGTGGTACATCGACTGCATCGCCTGGTGGTCTTCCTTGCGGAAGGTCATCTTGCCCTTGGGCGTGTCGAAGCTCATGCCTTCCATGGCGCCGATGAGCTTGTTGGTGTTGGTGTCGCCGCCCGTTTTCTTGAGCGCCGTGACCACCGCCATGGCGGCGGAGAAACCGCCGGCCGTGAAGAAATCAGGCGGCGTCTTGAACTCCTTGTAGTGGGCCGACACCAGCGCTTCGTTGACGGGGTTCTTCGGAATGCCGAAGTAGTAGTACGCCGCGCCTTCCATGCCCGGAAGGTTCTTGTAGGCCGCCATGGCCGGCAGGATGTTGCCGCCGGTGGCAATCTCGATGCCGTAGCGCTTCAGGTCCAGGTCGACGATCTTGAACGGGTTGCCCGCGCCGGCCCAGACGATCCAGATGATCTTGCGGCCCGGCTGGTCCTTGAGCTTGTCGATCAGGCGCTGGGCACCGGCCGTGAAGTCGGTGGTGGCAGGCGGCAGGTACTCCTCGTGCACCAGCTTCGCTTTCTTGAGCGCGGCGCCGAAAGCCTTCACGCCATCGCGGCCGAAGGCGTTGTCCTGCGCGAGCGTGGCCACGGTCACACCACCCTTGTCGATGGCCACCGCGTTGGAAATCGCGTCCTGGCTCGAGTTGCGGCCGGTGCGGAAGATGTACTTGTTCCACTTGTCGCCGGTGATCGAATCGGCAACCGCAGGCTCCACGATCAGGATCTTCTTGTACTCCTCGGCCACCGGCAGCATGGCCAGCGCCACGCCCGAAGCCGTGGGGCCCACCGCCAGCGCGGCCTTGTCGTCGGAATAGGCGGCAGCCAGCAACGACTTGCCGAGGTCGGGCTTGCCCTGGTCGTCCTTCTCGATGACCACGAGCTTCTTGCCGTTGACGGTCATCGTGCCGCCGGTGGCGTAGTCCAGGCCCATGGTGAAGCCGGTCTGCGTCTGCTTGCCGTAGGCCTCGAGCGGGCCGGTCTTGCTGTAGATGTGCGCGATGCGGATTTCGTTGGACTGGGCCCAGGCGGGTGCTGCGGCGGTGCAGGCAGTGAGTGCGGCCAAGGCAACGAGGTGGCGACGGTTCATTCTTTGTCTCCTTATTAGGTGCCTGAATATTGCACACTTCGTGCCAACGGTTAACCCGTTGATAACAAACACATCTTCATTTGGAAGAAGTGCCTTTCGACTGAATTCAGAACAATTGATGTGTCTGATATTCAGGCATATGTCTGTCAATCAGTCAGGGTTTTCGCGAGGATTTCGGACTTGCGTACGGCGGGCCGAAGCTTCACTCCGGCCGCTCCTGGCTCGTCATCCGCTCATACAAGGTTGCACGCGAAATGCCGAGCAACCGCGCGGTCGCCAGCTTGTTGCCGCCGGTGGTCCCCAGCGCCGCCGCGATCGCCTTGCGCTCCAGTTCGGCCACCTGCTGCGCAAGCGGGCGCAGCAGCGCCGCCTGCTCGTCGGCGTCATGCGCACTCTGCAGCGTGGCGGGCAGTTCGATCTGCTCCAGCCCGGCTTCGCGCAGGATGCTTTCGAGCTGCGCTGCGTCGATGCGCTGCGAATCGCTGCGCATGGTCACTTGCTCCAGCACGTTGCGCAGCTCGCGGATGTTGCCTCGCCAATGCTGGCCCGCGAGCAGCGCGAGCGCATCGGGCGTGAGTTCGGGCGGGGCCTCGCCGCTGCGCAGCGCCATGTCTTCGCCCAGCGCTTCGACCAACGCCGGAATATCGCTGCGGCGCTCGCGCAGCGGCGGCACGCGCAACGGCAGCACATTGAGACGGTAATACAGGTCTTCGCGAAACTGGCCGCGGCGCACCAGCTCGGGCAGGTCGCGCGAGGTGGCGGCGATCACGCGCGCATCGAAGGGCACGAGCTTGTTGGAGCCGAGCGGCTCGATCTCGCCCTCCTGCAGCGCGCGCAGCAGCTTGGCCTGCAGGCCGAGCGGCATGTCGCCGATCTCGTCGAGGAACAGGCTGCCCCCATCCGCGAGCTTGAACTTGCCTTCGCGACCGCGCCGGTCGGCGCCGGTGAACGCGCCAGGCGCAAAGCCGAAGAATTCGGCCTCCAGCAGCGTGTCGGGCACGGCCGCGATGTTTACGCTGACGAACTGCCCCTTGGCCCGTGCCGACGCCGCATGGATCGCATGCGCGAGCAGTTCCTTGCCGGTGCCGGTTTCGCCCAGCAGCAGCACCGGGCTCGTCGACTGCGCGGCGCGCCGCGCATGGCGCTTCACCTCCACCGCCGCGGGGCTGCTGCCGATGAAGCTCGCAAAGGTGTATTTCGAGCGGCGCTGTCCGTCGGCGGCATGCTGGTAGAGCGGGTTGTTGCGCTGGCTCGCCAGTTCGCGCCTCGCATCGTCGAGGTCGCGCTGCAGCAGAGCAAACTTGCTGATGAGCGGCTGTAGCGTGGTTTCCGGCTGGTCGAACAACACGATGCCGATGGCTCCGATAACCTGCCCCGCCTCGCCCTCGCGCCCATCGTGCTCGGCGCGCAGCGGAATGCGGCTGACAACGAAAGTTCCTGCTTTGTTGGTGAGCAGGTCGACCAATATCGGCTCACCGGTTTCGAGCACGCGCCGCATCTGCGTGTTGGGAATCACGTCTTCGACCATGTGTCCCATGAACTGGTCGATCGACGAAAAACCCAGCGCCGGCAAGAAGCGCCGGTAGCCTTCGTTGACCCACACGATGCGCCCGCTGCGGTCCACCAGGAACATGCCCTGGCTGATGCTCGAGAACAGATGGAACATCGAGCGCGCGGCGAGCGCGAGGATGCCCTCGGCGTCGAGGGGCAATGCGGGCGGTGCGGCAACGGGCGGGACGTCAGACATGGGCGGATCGTAGCGTGCATCAATCCGCAACAAATCGGACATCAATGCGGCGCGGGAATTGTCCAGAATTCACATTCGGCCGACGAGTGCGACTAAAGCCCTCATCCGGCCTTAAGTAAATCAATCGTTTGATTGCTCGCATGGTCTAATCGCCGGCATGAGCGCCTCCGCACTTCAAGCCATTACAGCCCGTGCCCCCCGAAGCGACGGCGTTGAAGCGCGCCAGCGTCTTCTCTACGCCGCGCTCGCCCTCTTTGCCGCCAACGGCTTCGCCAAGACCTCGACCCGCGAAATTGCGCGTACCGCCGGTGTGAACATTTCGGCCATCAGCTACTACTTCGGCGACAAGGCCGGCTTGTACGCCGCCACGTTCGGCGAGCCGATGGGCGGCAATGCCGGCGACTTCGTGCAGCTCTACGATGCCCCCGACATGCCGATGGAAGAAGCGCTGCGCATCTTCTTCACGCACATGATCGAGCCGCTCAAGCAGGGCGAGATCGTGCGGCAATGCATTCAACTGCATCTGCGCGAAATGCTCGAGCCGACCAGCCAGTGGGCCGAAGAGATGGAGCGCGACATCAAGGCGCCGCACAAGGCCATTGCGGGCGTGCTGTGCCGCCGCCTCGGCCTTGCGCGGCCCGACGACGACGTACATCGCCTGACCTTCGCCATCACCGGCCTTGCCATGCAGCTTTTCGTGAGCCAGGACCTGGTCGAAGCGATACGCCCCTCTTTGCTGAACACGCCGCGCAGCGTCGACACCTGGGCGCAGCGCCTCACCGGCTATGCGCTTGCACTGGTCGAGGCCGAAGCCTTGCGCCGCCAGGCGGCCGCCAAGCCTGCAGCTGCGGCCGCATCCGCCCGATCCGGGAGAAAGAAGACATGAGACGACTTCGATTGATCTACACGCTGTGCCTGCCGCTCGGCCTGGGGCTCGGGCTCACCGGCTGCGGGTTCATGAGGCCGCCCGCCGCTGTCGAAGCGCCGATGCCCGCGCAGTGGCACGCGCCGCTGCCGCACGGCGGTTCGCTCGCGTCGCTGGCCGACTGGTGGCGCCAGCTCGACGACCCGTTGCTGGTCGAGCTCATCGCCGCGGCCGAAGCCGCGAGCCCCAACGTCGCGAGTGCCGCGGCGCGCGTGGCCGAGGCGCGCTCCACGCGCATTGCGGCCGGTGCGGCGCTGCTGCCCAACCTGGACGGCACGCTGTCGGCCAGCCGCGGCGTCTCGGGATCTTCGCTCGGCTCAGGCGGTTCCAGCGGCTCGTCCGGCGGCAGCAGTCTCTCCGCGATCGCGCCGGTAACCACGTTGCAGGCGGGCCTTCAATCGCAGTGGGAAATCGACCTGTTCGGCCGGCTGCGTGCCGACCGCGATGCGGCGCGCAACCGGCAGGAAAGCGCCGATGCCAAGTGGCATGACGCGCGCGTTGCGGTGGCAGCCGAAACCGCCAACGCCTACTTCGCCGAGCGCGCCTGCCAGCAGCAGTTGCGCGTGTCCGAATCCGACGCCCGCTCGCGCGGCGAAACCGCGCGGCTCACCGACCTTTCAGCGCGTGCCGGCTTTACTGCGCCGGCCGATGCCGCGCTCGCACGCGCCAGCGCATCCGATGCTTCCGGCCGCCTGACCCAGCAGCGCGCCCTGTGCGCCGTGCAGCGCAAGGCGCTGGTGGCGCTCAGCGGCGTCGACGAAACGACGCTGGAGCAAAAGCTCGCCGCTTCGCCGGCACAACGCGCCCTGCCTGTCGTGGGCAGCATTGCCAGCGTGCCGGCACAAGCCATCTCGCAGCGGCCCGATGTCTATTCCGCCGAACTGGGTGTGGCCGCCGCAAGCGCCGACGTGGGCTCGGCCGAGGCTGCGCGCTATCCGCGCCTGTCGCTCTCGGGCTCCATCGGCCGCATGCAGATTCGCACCAGCGGGTTCCGCGAAACGCTCGACACCTGGACCGTAGGGCCGGTGTCGCTGACGGTGCCCCTGTTCGATGGCGGCACGCGCGCCGCCAATGCCGAAGCGGCGAAGGCGCGCTACACCGAAGCCGTCTCGCTCTACCGGGCCAACGTGCGCCAGGCGGTGCGCGAGGTGGAAGAAGCCCTGGTCAACCTCGACAGCACCAACGCACGCGCCACCGATGCCGACACGGCCGTGCAGAACTACCAGGCCTCGTTCGATGCCACCCAGGCGCGCTACCAGAGCGGCCTGGCCAGCCTGTTCGAACTCGAGGATTCGCGCCGCACGCTCTTCGCGGCGCAAACCGCGCGCGTCTCGCTGCAACGCGAGCGCACCGAAGCCTGGGTTGCGCTCTATCGCTCGATGGGCGGCGGCTGGGCCCGTCCCGAATCGCCCTCTATGACCTCCAACCCGACCACCAAGGTCGCGACGTCGCCATGAAAAGAATCAAACGCTCTACCCTCGTCATCGCGCTGCTGGCGCTCGTTGTGGTCGTTGCCGCGGCCGTGTGGCTGACGCGCGGCAAGCCCGCGAACGAACCCGGCGCCGCGCCCGCGGCCGCCAAGGGCAAGGACGGCGCACCGCCTCCCCGGCCGACGTTGACGGTCACCGTCGCCAAGGTCGAACCTACGGAGCTGACCATCACGCTGGCGGCCAACGGCAACGTGGCGGCCTGGCAAGAGGCCAGCGTGGGCTCCGAGTCGAGCGGACTCAAGCTCGCCGAGGTGCGCGTGAACGTGGGTGACGTGGTGAAGAAGGGCCAGTTGCTTGCAGTGTTCTCGCCCGAGACGGTGCGCGCGGACATCGCGCAATCGCGCGCCTCGCTCGCCGAAGCCAGGGCCACGGCGGCCGATGCCGCGGGCAACGCGGCGCGCGCCCGCACGCTGCAGGCCACGGGTGCGCTGAGCCAGCAACAGATCAACCAATACCAGACGGCCGAACAGACCGCCAAGGCGCGCGTCGAAGCCGCCGAAGCCGTGCTGGCTGCGCAGGAAGTGCGCGGGCGCAATACGCAAGTGCTGGCACCCGACGACGGCGTGATCTCTTCGCGCACCGCGACGGTCGGCAGCGTGGTGGCCGCCGGCACCGAGCTGTTCCGGCTGATCCGCCAGGGCCGGCTCGAATGGCGCGCCGAGGTGACCTCCGCCGAACTCAGCCGCATCGCGGTGGGCACCACAGCTTTCGTGGTCAGCGCAAGCGGCGCGCAAGTGCGCGGCAAGGTGCGCAGCATCGCACCCACGGTCGACCCGCAAACGCGCGCGGCGCTGGTCTATGTCGATCTGCCGAACGTACAGCAGAACACCGGCATCAAGGCCGGCATGTTCGCGCGCGGCGACTTCGAACTCGGACGCAGCTCGGCACCCACGGTGCCGCAGAGCTCCATCGTTCCGCGCGACGGCTTCAACAACGTCTTCATGCTGCTGCCCGACAACCGCGTGGCGCAGCTCAAGGTGCAGACCGGCCGCCGCGTCGGCGAGCGCGTCGAAATCACCAGTGCGCTGCCCGAAGGCGCGCAAATCGTGGTGCAAGGCGCGGGCTTCCTGAACGACGGCGACCTGGTGCGCGTCGTGGCGGCGACCGCACCGGCAGCAGCCGGAGCCCAGCCTGCCGCAGCGCCTGCATCGGCCCCCGCGGGCAACGCGGGCACCAACGAAACGAAGGCACGCCCATGAACGTTTCCGCATGGTCCATCCGCAACCCGATTCCGGCGGTGATGCTGTTCGTGCTGCTCACCTTCGGTGGGCTGCTGTCGTTCAACGCAATGAAGGTGCAGAACTTTCCGGACATCGACCTGCCGACCGTAACGGTCTCGGCAGCGCTGCCCGGCGCCGCGCCTTCGCAGCTGGAGACCGACGTCGCGCGCAAGCTCGAGAACTCCATTGCCACGGTGCAGGGCCTGAAGCACATCACCACCAAGGTGCAGGACGGCGCTGCCACGCTGATCGTCGAGTTCCGCCTCGAGAAGCCGGTGCAGGAAGCCGTGGACGACGTGCGCTCCGCAGTGCAGCGCGTGCGCGCCGACCTGCCCGCGGACGTGCGCGACCCGGTCGTCACCAAGCTCGACTTCGCGGCCCAGCCGGTGCTGGCCTTCACCATCGCCTCGTCGCGCATGGACATCGAGGCGCTGAGCTGGTTCGTCGACAACGACGTGACCAAGAAGCTGCTCGCACTGCCCGGCGTGGGCGCGGTCAATCGCGTGGGCGGCGTCACGCGACAGGTGCATGTCGATCTCGATCCGGCGAAGCTGCAGGCGCTGGGCGCCTCGGCGGCCGACATCTCGCGCCAGCTGCGGCAAGTGCAAACCGAAAGCGCGGGCGGCCGCATCGACCTGGGCGGCAGCGAACAGCCGGTGCGCACGCTGGCCACGGTGCAGTCGGCCGACCAGCTCGCCGACATGCAGATTGCTCTTTCGGACGGCCGCCGCATCCGGCTCGACCAGGTGGCACGCATCAGCGACACCATTGCCGAGCCGCGCGCCGCGGCGCTGCTCAACGGCAAGCCCGTGGTCGGCTTCGAAGTGGCGCGCAGCCGCGGCGCCAGCGAGGTGGAGGTGGGCCACGCCATTCAAAAGGCGCTGACCGACCTGCGCGCGCAGCGCCCCGACATCGAGCTGACCGAAGCCTTCAACTTCGTCGAGCCGGTGGAAGAAGAGTACGAGGGCTCGCTGCACCTGCTGTACGAGGGTGCGATCCTGGCCGTGATCGTGGTGTGGCTGTTCCTGCGCGACTGGCGCGCCACTTTCGTCTCGGCCGTGGCATTGCCAATGTCCGTGATTCCGGCCTTCATCGGCATGCACCTGCTGGGCTTTTCGGTCAACGTGATTTCGCTGCTTGCGCTCTCGCTGGTGGTCGGGATATTGGTGGACGACGCCATCGTGGAGGTGGAAAACATCGTGCGCCATTTGCGCATGGGCAAGTCGCCTTACGAGGCGGCCATGGAGGCGGCCGACGAAATCGGCCTGGCAGTGATCGCCACCACCTTCACGCTGATTGCGGTGTTCCTGCCGACGGCCTTCATGAGCGGCGTGGCCGGCAAGTTCTTCAAGCAGTTCGGGTGGACGGCTTCGCTGGCGGTGTTCGCGTCGCTGGTGGTGGCGCGGGTGCTCACGCCGATGATGGCAGCCTACATCCTGAAGCCGGTCGTCGGCGCCGAGAAGGAGCCGCGCTGGCTCACGGCCTACATGCGCGCGGTGGAGTGGAGCACGCACCACCGCTTCAAGACGATGGTGTTCGCCACCCTCTTCTTCTTCGGTTCGCTGGCGATGATTCCGCTGCTGAAGACCGGTTTCATTCCGCCGGACGACAACTCGCAGACGCAGATCTATCTCTCGCTCGCCCCCGGTTCCACGCTCGCGCAAACCACTGCGGCCGCGGAAGAAACGCGAAACCGCGTGATGAAGATCAAGCACGTGAGAAGCGTCTACACCACGGTGGCCGGGGGCAGCGCGGGCGGCGACCCGTTCGCCAACTTCGGAACGCCCGAAACGCGCAAGGCCACGCTCACCATCAAGCTCGACGATCGCGGTGACCGGCCCCGCAAGCAGGTGATCGAAAACGAGATTCGCGCAACGCTCGAAACGCTGCCCGGCGTGCGCAGCACCGTGGGCCTCGGCGGCTCGGGCGAAAAGTACATCCTCGCGCTCACCGGCGAAGACCCGGCGGCATTGGCCACCGCGGCCAGCGCGGTCGAGAAAGACCTGCGCACGGTGCCCGGCCTTGGCAACATCACCTCCACCGCGAGCCTGATCCGTCCCGAGATTGCCGTGCGCCCCGACTTCGCGCGCGCCGCCGATCTGGGTGTGACCAGTTCGGCCATTGCCGAGACCTTGCGCGTGGCCACGCTGGGCGACTACGACCAGGCGCTGGCCAAGCTCAACCTCGCGCAGCGGCAGGTGCCCATCGTGGTGAAGCTCGAAGATTCGGCTCGCAAGAATCTGGACCTGCTCGGCCGCCTCTCGGTGCCCGGTACACGCGGCCCGGTCATGCTGAGCCAGGTGGCCTCGCTGACGATGGAAGGCGGCCCCGCGGTCATCGACCGCTACGACCGCTCGCGCAACGTCAACTTCGAAATCGAACTCTCTGGCGTGGGCCTCGGCGATGCCAAGGCCGCGGTCACGGCGCTGCCCTCGATCCAGAAGCTGCCGCCCGGCGTGCGCGTGACCGAGATCGGCGACGCGGAAGTGATGACCGAACTGTTCGCGAGCTTCGGCCTTGCGATGCTCACGGGCGTGCTGTGCATCTACATCGTGCTGGTGCTGCTGTTCAAGGACTTCCTGCACCCGGTGACGATTCTTTGCGCATTGCCCTTGGCACTCGGCGGAGCATTCGTGGGCCTGCTCATCGGGCAGAAGGCGCTTTCAATGCCGTCGCTGATCGGGTTGATCATGCTGATGGGCGTTGCCACCAAGAACTCGATCCTGCTGGTGGAATACGCCATCGTGGCGCGGCGCGACCACGGCATGAGCCGCTGGGATGCGCTGCGTGATGCTTGCCACAAGCGCGCACGCCCCATCATCATGACCACGCTGGCGATGGGCGCGGGCATGCTGCCGATTGCCGTGGGCATCGGCACCGCCGATTCGAGCTTCCGCTCGCCGATGGCCATGGCGGTGATTGGTGGACTGATTACCTCTACCGTGCTGAGTCTGCTGGTGGTGCCGGCTGTGTTCACTTATGTGGACGACATCGAGCATTGGATACGGCGCACTGTGCGCAGGCTGCGTGGGCAGCCGGCTGATCCGCATATTGATGATGACTTGGTTGAGCGACCGGCTAATTGACCTTGCTCCCTCTGGGAGGGTTCCGGGGCCGGGTCTCGCCCCGGCGGGCGACTCACTTTCTTTGCTTCGCCAAAGAAAGTAAGCAAAGAAAGGCGACCCCTACTGTCTGCGTCCCTCCGCTTCGCTGCGGGCAACCTGCGGTGCTCGACTCCGGCGGGGGTCCGCAGAACTCGCTTCGCTCAAACAGCTGCGGCCCTGATCCCGCCTCCATCTGCGCTCCTC
>NZ_JBEPKJ010000001.1:0-775110 GCF_040544635.1 Variovorax paradoxus | reverse complement strand
GGTTGGGCGTCCTGAGTGGATTGGGTGTTTGGCGACTTCCAGTCTCTCAAACCCAATCCGGATGAACACCGGATACAACCTATTGAAGCTTCACACCTAGCCAGGCCAGCCCGGTGCGAGCCGGGATCGCCCTCTTTTTGCGGCAGCGCACAACGCGCGCTGCCGTAAAACATTGCCCTGCCCCGTTTGTGGGGCAGTGCACATACGCTAGAGTGTCCTCATAAGAGTCAAAAACGGGGACTGACATGGCCAAGAAGGCGCCACGCCGCACAGCGCAACGCATCCTCGAAGCCGCACTGGAGCTGTTCAACCGCTTCGGGGAGCCGAACGTCTCCACCACGCTGGTGGCGGGCGAGCTCAACATCAGTCCGGGCAACCTGTACTACCACTACCCCGCCAAGGAAGAGCTGATCAACAAGCTCTACGAAGGCTACGAGGCCGAGCTCAACGAGCTCCTGCATGCCAGCGAGGGCGTGCACGATGTGGAAGACGCCTGGTTCTTCATGCACAGCCTGTTCGAGCTGATCTGGCGCTACCGCTTTCTTTACCGTGACCTGAACGACCTGCTCAGCAAGAACCGGCATCTCGAGACGCAGTTCCAGCTCGTGCTCAAGAACAAGGCGCGCGCCATCCGCGTGCTCATCGCGGGGCTGAGCCGGGCCGGGCACCTCGACATCGATGCCCACGAAGTCGACACGCTGGCGCAGAGCATGGTGGTGGTGCTGACCTACTGGCTCAGCTATGAATACGTGCGCAACCCGCGCGAGGCGCTCGAACCCGCGCATGCCCAGGGCGCACTGATGCGCGGCGGCCAGCACACGCTGCACCTGCTCGCGCCCTACTTGGGACGCGAGCAGCGGAGGCATTTGCTGACACTCAGCAACGCTTACAGCGGCGAAGATCCCGCAAACGCGCCGCCGCCGCCGGTTGCTCCCCTCGATCTGGCGGCCTAGATGACCATGCCCCATCCAGACTTCAAACCGCTTTCGCTGATGTCCGCCAGTCCGGTTGCCGCGGCAGGAGCAGCAGCGGAACCCTGGACGCCGCTGCCCTACGTGGACGTGCCGCGCTACGACGCGCACACCGTGCAGTCGCAGTGGCCGCGCCTGCATGCCGGCCACCCCATGCCGCCCCCGGCCCGGGAACATCCGCTGGCCGACGGCTGGGCGCTGTACCACAGCGGCGAGTTCGAGCGCGCCGCCGCGCTCGGCCTGCTGCACGGGCCGGACGGCCTGGTGCTGGCCAACCAGGCCACCGCGATCTACGCCAACTACCTCGAGCCCCGCGAGGCGGTGCGGCTTTCGATGTTCCGCCAGATCATCGAACGCGCCGGTGCGCAGGCCACCACCGAACCCGACAACTGCCAGGCGCTTTACTGGCAGGCCTACGCCCTCGGCCGCTACAGCCAAGGCATCAGCGTGGCGCGCGCGCTGGCGCAGGGCCTCGGCAGCAAGCTCAAGGGCGCGCTCGAACGCGTGATCGAGCTGCGGCCGGACCACGCCGACGCGCACATCGCACTGGCCGCCTTCCACGCCGAGGTGATCGACAAGGTGGGCGCGCTGGTCGGGCGCATGACGTATGGCGTGCGCGCCGAAATGTCGGTCGAGCTGTTCGAGCGCGGCCTCGAGCTGCACCCCCACTCGCCCAGCGCGCTGATGGAATACGGCCGTGCGCTGCTCATGCTGCACGGCGACGCGCGCATGGGCGAGGCAACGCAGCTGTACGAAAAGGCCGCGGCGCTGGAGCCGGTGGACGCGAAAGAACGGCTGGACGTGGAACTGGCCCGCGCGGGGTTGTCGGACTGAGGCCCCCGATGGGCAAGGCCGGTACTCCCGGCTACCGCGCGCATCTAAGATGCGCGCTGTCTGCTTTTTCTTCAATTCTTGACCGCCATGTCCGACCTCAACGCCCAATTCGAAGCCGCCCAAGCCAATTCAAAGCTGCTGGCCGAGCGCCCCGACAACCCGACGCTGCTCAGGATCTACGGCCTCTTCAAGCAGGCCACCGAAGGCGACAACGCCGCCAAGAAGCCCAGCTTCAGCGACATCGTCGCGCGTGCCAAGTGGGACGCGTGGACCACGCAAAAGGGCCTCGGCGCCGATGAGGCCAAGCAGAAGTACATCGACCTGATCGAATCGCTGCGAGGCTGACCTCCACCCTTCAGCCGACGATCCCGCGCTCGTGCAGCGCGGCGATCTGCTCGGCGCTCAGGCCGATCTCCTTCAAGACCGCGTCGGTGTCCGCGCCCAGAGCGGGCGCGTTGTACCGGTGGCTGGCCGGGGTGAGCGACAGCTTGGGCACGAAGCCGGGCACCGCGAGCGTGCTGCCGTCCGCCATCCGCACCTGCTGCAGCATGCCGCGCGCGGCGTAGTGCGGGTCGGCCGCAATGTCGGCGATGGTGTAGATGCGGCCGGCCGGCACGTGCGCCGCATCGAGCGCGGCAAGCACTTCGTCCACGGTATGCGCGGCGGCCCAGTCGCCGATGGCGGCATCGAGCATTTCCACCTGCGCCACCCTGCCCGTGTTGCCGGCCAGCGCCGGATCGGCGGCGAGGTCGGGCCGGCCGATGCATTCCATCAACCGGCGGAAGATGCTGTCGCCGTTGCCCGCCACGATGGCATAGCCGCCGTCGGCGCAGCGGTAGGCATTGGTGGGCGCAATGCCGGGCAGCGCGCTGCCGGCCGCCTCGCGCACCGCCCCGAAGGCGCTGTACTCGGGCAGCAGGCTTTCCATGCAGTTGAAAACGGCCTCGTTAAGCGCCACGTCCACCACTTGCCCCCTGCCCTTCGGATATTCGGGGCTCACCGTGGCATGGCGGTGCTGCATGGCCATGAGCACGCCGATCACGCCGTGCAATGACGCCAGCGTGTCGCCGATGGACACGCCCACGCGCACCGGCACGCGGCCCGGTTCGCCCGTGAGGTGGCGCAGCCCGCCCATGGCCTCGGCCACCACGCCGAAACCGGGGCGGTCGCGGTAGGGGCCGGTCTGGCCATAACCGCTGATGCGCAGCATCACGAGCGCGGGGTTCGCGGCCAAGAGCTCACCGGGGCCCAGGCCCCAGCCTTCCATCGCGCCGGGCCGGAAGTTCTCGATCAGCACATCGGCCTCGGCGGCAAGCTGCCGCACGATGGCCTGGGCTTCGGCCTGGCGCAGGTCGAGCGCAAGCGAACGCTTGTTGCGCGACTGCACCTGCCACCACACCGAGGTGCCGTCTTTCAGCAGCCGCCAGGTGCGCAGCGGATCGCCCGCGCCGGGCGGTTCGATCTTGATCACCTCGGCGCCGAAATCGGCCAGCGTGCGTGCCGCGAAGGGCCCGGCAATGAGCTGGCCGAGCTCGACGACCTTGAGGCCGGCCAAGGGGCCTGCGACGGCTGGCTCGGCAGCGAAAGAAGAAGTGTTCGTCATGGCGCCAGAGTGTGCCGTGGCCTTGCCGTGGTTCCGGGCAGCCCTTGTGGGGCGGGAAAACACCTATGAATTCTTGACCTGACGTTTTCGGTTCTTTCCGCAGTGCAGCATTCGCCCAGCCAGGTGCCCTCTCTCCCGAGGAGAAAGCGGTTTGCTGCATCGCAATGTCCTCGTCCAGCCGCTTGCATGAAGGTCAAAAAAGTATCAGTTTCGGGGCTCAACTCTGGTTGTGGGCGTCCGGAGCGATTCGTACAGTCCCCCCCACGCCGTCATGCGGCACCGAGCAGAACGAAGAGACAAGGAAAAAGGAACGTCCATGCAACCCGATCTGGAAATCGTCGAAGTCCGCGGGGACGAATCGTTCACCGCCTGGGCGCACGGCTATCCGTATCGCACGGTGCGTTGGCACTTCCATCCCGAGTACGAGATCCAGCTGATCGTCGAAACGCGCGGCGTGTATTTCGTGGGCGACCACGTCGGCCACTTCGAGCCGGGCAATCTCGTGCTCATGGGCCCCGACCTGCCGCACAACTGGATCAGCGACGTGCCCGCAGGCCAGAGCGTCGAGCGGCGCGGCATCGTGATCCAGTTTCCGGCCGGGCTGGTGGACAGGATGGCGGGCACATTTCCCGAATTCGCCCGCATCGGCCCGCTGCTGGCCGAGGCCGGTTCGGGCCTGCTCTTCTCGGCCGAGACGGCGGAAACCGCCAAGCCGATGATGGAAGCGCTGCTCGAGGCGCGCGGGCTGCGCCGCGTGATTCTGCTGATGTCGCTGCTCGAACTGCTGGAGGGCAGCAACGACCGCCAGCGGCTCGCGAGCCCGGCGTTCAGGCCCGACCCCAAGGCGTTCATGTCGCACGCCATCAACAACGTGCTGGCGCACATCGCAGCCAACCTGGGCGACGACTTGCGCGAGCCGATGCTGGCCGAGCTGGTGGGCCAGAGCCCGAGCGCCTTCTCGCGCTCGTTCCGCAAGCACACGGGCCAGTCGTTCGTGCGCTATGTGAACCGCCTGCGCATCAGCCGCGCCTGCGAGCTGCTCACCAACAGCGAAAAACCGGTGCTCGACGTCTGCATGGACGTGGGCTTCAACAACGTGTCGAACTTCAACCGCCAGTTCCTGCTGCACAAGCGCATGCCGCCGACGAAGTTCCGCAGTTTCCACCGCATGCAGGCCGCGGCCTCGCGTGCCGCCAGCCCGCCGTAGCGCGCTTTTCGAGTTCCCCATGCCGTCACCGGCGCGGCGCTTCGGGCGCCGTGCGGGGCGAGCCTTTGCCCGCGTTTTTTCACGACAGCCATAAACCCAGGAGACACAGCCACCATGAAGAACCTTCTCAAAGCCACTGCCATCGTTGCCGCATTGGTCTGCGGCGCCTCCGCCGCGCAGGCGCAAGCCCCCAAGCAGCCGCTGCGCATCGGCATGACCTTCCAGGAACTGAACAACCCCTACTTCGTGACGATGAAGCAGGCGCTCGAAGAAGCCGCGGCCAGCATCGGCGCGACCGTGGTCACCACCGATGCGCGGCACGACGTGGCCAAGCAGATCGGCGACGTGGAAGACATGATCCAGAAGAAGATCGACATCCTGCTGCTGAACCCGACCGATTCCACCGGCGTGCAGTCGGCGGTGCGCTCGGCCAAGAAGGCGGGCGTGATCGTGGTGGCGGTGGATGCCAACGCACAGGGGCCGGTCGATTCCTTCGTGGGCTCGAAGAACACCGACGCGGGCCGCCTCGCCTGCGAATACCTGGCGAAGAACATCGGCGAAAAAGGCGATGTGGCCATTCTCGACGGCATTCCGGTCGTGCCGATCCTGGAGCGCGTGAAGGGCTGCCGCGAGGCGCTCGCCAAGTACCCCGGCATCAAGGTGGTGAGCACGCAGAACGGCAAGCAGGAACGCGCCACCGCGCTCACCGTGACCGAGAACATCCTGCAGGCCAACAAGGGCCTGAAGGGCATCTTCAGCGTGAACGACGGCGGCTCGATGGGCGCACTCGCCGCCATCGAGGCCAGCGGCAAGGACGTGAAGCTCGCGAGCGTGGACGGCGCGCCCGAAGCCATCAAGGCCATGCAGAAGCCGAACTCCAAGTTCATTGCCACCACCGCGCAGTACCCGCGTGACCAGATCCGCCTGGCCATCGGCATTGCGCTTGCGAAGAAGTGGGGCGCGAACGTGCCGGCCGCGGTGCCGGTGGATGTGAAGCTGATCGACGCCGAGGGCGCGAAGACCTTCACCTGGTAACCCGCATTGGCCATGACCTCCTCCGCAGAAGAGATGCTCCGGCTGGAAGGCGTGTCCAAGCGCTTTCCGGGCGTGAAGGCGCTCTCGGGCATCGACCTTTCGATCCGCAAGGGCGAGGTGCACGCGCTGCTCGGCGAGAACGGCGCGGGCAAGTCGACGCTGATGAAGATCCTCGGCGGCATCTACCAGGCCGACGAGGGCCGCATCTTCATCGACGGCCGCGAGCGCGAGTTCGCGGGCTACAGCGACGCGATCGCGGCGGGCGTCGGCATCATCTTCCAGGAGTTCAGCCTCATTCCGTACCTGAACGCGGTGGAGAACATTTTTCTGGGCCGCTATCTGAAGAACCGGTTCGGGCTGCTCGACAGGGCCGCCATGAAGCGCTCGGCGCAGGCGATTTTCGAGGAGCTGGGTGTGCAGATCGACCTCGGCGTGCCGATCTGCCGGCTCTCGGTGGCGCAGCAGCAGTTCGTGGAAATCGGCAAGGCGCTGTCGCTGAAGGCGCGCCTGCTGGTGCTCGACGAACCGACCGCCACGCTCACGCCTAACGAGGCCGGGCATCTGTTCAAGATCATGCGGGAGCTGCGCGCCAAGGGCGTGGCGATGATTTTTATCTCGCACCACCTGGACGAAATCTTCGAGGTGTGCGACCGCATCAGCGTGCTGCGCGACGGCGCCAATGCGGGGCACGCGGAGGTGGGCGCGACCGATGTGAACGCGCTGGTCGAGATGATGGTCGGCCGCAAGATCGAGCACAGCTTTCCGGCCAAGCCGCAGCCTGCACCGCGCGGGCGCAAGGTGCTCGAGGTGCCGGAGATCCAGCTCGCCAAAGGCGGGCCGATCAACAGCTTCGACCTGCACGAGGGCGAGATCCTTGGCTTTGCGGGGCTCGTGGGCTCGGGCCGCACCGAACTGGCGCTGGGAATGATGGGCGCCGACCGCGTGCACCGCAAGACCGTGCTGCGCAACGGCAAGCCCGTGCGCCTGAACGACCCGACGCAGGCGCTGGAGAACGGCATCGGCCTGCTGCCCGAGAGCCGCAAGGTCGAGGGGCTGATCACCGACTTCACGATCCGCTTCAACATCTCGATGAACAACCTCGGCAAGCACAAGAGCGCCGGGCTGGTGAGCCAGAAGTCGGAAAAGCAGTCGGCCGCCGAACTCTCGAAGCGTGTGGGTGTGAAGGCACCGAGCGTCGAGACGCGCGTGGCCACGTTGTCGGGCGGCAACCAGCAGAAGGTGGTGATTGCGCGCTGGCTCGACCACGATTGCGAAGTACTGATCTTCGATGAGCCCACGCGCGGCATCGACGTGGGTGCCAAGGCGGAGATCTACAGCCTGATGCGTGAGCTCACACAGCAGGGCAAGTCGATCATCATGATTTCGAGCGAGCTGCCCGAGATCGTGGGCATGTGCGACCGCGTCGCTGTGTTTTCGGGCGGGTCCATCGTGGCCACGCTCGAGGGCGACTCCATCAACTCCGGCGACATCATGCGCCACGCAACGACAGGGGGCCCGCAATGAATGCAACCGCCATCCACCCTACACCGCCCACACCCGACGGCGGGTTCTTCACCCAGCTGCGCCGCTCCACGGCCCTTCTGCCGCTGGTCGGCCTGGTTGCGATCTCGGTCTTCATGATCGTCGCGACCGACAACTTTCTCTCGTGGGGCAACCTGCAGAACATTGCGCTGCAGTCGTCGATCAACGCGATCATCGCGGTGGGCATGACAGCCGCCATCCTCACCGGCGGCATCGATCTCTCGGTGGGCGCGGTGGTGGCGCTCTCGGGCACGCTGGCCTCGGGAATGATGGTGCAGTTCGGGTTGCCGCCGATGCTCGCCGTGCCGCTCGGGCTGGCGGTGGGCGTGGTGATCGGCCTCTTCAACGGCTACTGCGTGGCTTACCTGCGCATGCCGCCGATCATCGTGACACTGGCCACCATGGGCATCGCACGCGGCATTGCGCTGATCTACACCGGCGGCTATCCGATCGACGGGTTGCCCGACTCGTTCGCCTTTCTCGGCGGCGGCGTGCTCGCGGGCATCAAGGTACCGATCCTCATCATGCTGGCCGCGTACCTCGTGGCGTATGTGCTGCTCAACATGGCGCCGTTCGGCCGCTATGTGTATGCCATCGGCGGCAATGAGGAGGCGACGCGGCTCTCCGGCGTGCGCGTGTCGCGCTACAAGCTGCTCGTGTATGCGCTGAGCGGTTTCACCGCAGCCGTCGCCGGCATCGTGCAGGCGGCGCGCGTCACGAGCGGGCAACCCGGCGTGGGCGTGGGCTTCGAGCTCGACGCCATCGCGGCGGTGGTGATGGGCGGCACGTCCATCGCCGGTGGGCGCGGCGCCATCGTGGGCACGCTGGTCGGCGCGCTCTTGCTGGGGGTGCTGAACAACGGGCTCAACATGATCGGCGTTTCGCCGTACCTGCAATTGATCATCAAGGGCGGAATCGTGCTGCTTGCGATCTTCATCAGCCGAGAAGCCAAACGCTGACTCCCCTGTCTTGCTCCTTCCCCCTCTGGGGGAAGGCTGGGATGGGGGCAGGCAGAGCGTGGCCATTGGTGACGCCGCTTGCCCCCACCCCTGCCCTCCCCCAGAGGGGGAGGGGGAAAAACCAAACCCAACACAACCTCTGACCACAAGGATCCCATGTCGTACCAAAAACTCCAGCCCGGCGCATCGGGCGCCATCGGCGACCTCGCCGCCATGCAGGCCGTCGTCTGCCACGGCCCGAAGGACTACCGCCTCGAATCCGTGCCGATGCCCGCCATCGGCCGGAACGAATTGCTCATCTCCATTGCGGCCTGCGGCATCTGCGCCTCCGATTGCAAATGCCACTCGGGCGCGAAGATGTTCTGGGGCGGCGACGGCCAGCCTTCGTGGGTCAAGGCACCCGTCATTCCGGGCCACGAATTCTTCGGCTATGTCGAAGCGCTGGGTGAAGGCGCGGCCGAGCACTTCGGCGTGGAGAAAGGCGACCGCGTGATCGCCGAACAGATCGTGCCCTGCGACAAGTGCCGCTTCTGCACTTCGGGCAAGTACTGGATGTGCGAGGTGCACAACATCTTCGGCTTCCAGCGCATCGTGGCCGACGGCGGCATGGCCGACTACATGCGGCTGCCGCCGACCTCGCGCGTGCACAAGATTCCCGACGGCATTTCGCTCGAAGACGCGGCCATCATCGAGCCGCTCTCCTGCGCGATCCATACGGTGAACCGCGGCGACATCCAGCTCGACGACGTGGTGGTGATCGCGGGTGCCGGCCCGCTGGGCCTGATGATGGTGCAGGCCGCACACTTGAAGACGCCGAAGAAGCTGATCGTGATCGACCTCGTGCCCGAACGCCTCGCACTCGCGAAGCAGTTCGGTGCCGGCGTGACGATCAACCCGAAGACCGAGAACGCCGACGCCATCGTCAAGGGCCTGACCGAGGGCTACGGCTGCGACGTGTACATCGAGACCACGGGCGCGCCCATCGGCGTGACGCAGGGGCTGGACATGATCCGCAAGCTCGGCCGCTTCGTCGAGTTCAGCGTGTTCGGTTCGGAGACGAGCGCGGACTGGTCGATCATCGGCGACCGCAAGGAGCTCGACGTGCGCGGCGCGCACCTGGGGCCCTACTGCTACCCGATTGCCATCGACCTGCTGGCGCGCGGGCTCGTCACCTCGAAGGGCATCGTGACGCACGACTTTCCGTTGACCGAGTGGGAGCGCGCCTTCACACTGGCCAACTCGCTCGATTCCATCAAGGTGCTGCTCAAGCCGCAGCCCCGATCCTGAAAGACGGTGTTGCCATGAAATACGTGATCGGCGTCGACATCGGCACGCAGAGCACCAAGTGCCTGCTGGTCGGCATCGACGGCAAGGTGCTTTCGCAAAGCAGCGTGGCCTACCAGCCGGAGACGCCGAAGCCGCTGTGGGCACAGCAAGATTGCGAGGTGTGGTTCGACGCGGTGTGCGAGAGCGTGCGCGCCTGCGTCGCGAAGAGCGGCGTCGCGCCATCCGATATCGCGGCGATGTGCGTGAGCAGCCTCTACGGCGGCGCGGGCATCCCGGTCGACAAGGCGATGCAGCCGCTGCACCCGTGCCTGATCTGGATGGATCGCCGCGCCACGGCAGAGGTCGATGCGGTGAACGCGACGGTCGACGTGGCGCGCTTGCAGGCCATCACCGGCAACGGCGTCGACAGCTACTACGGCTTCACCAAGATGCTGTGGATTCGCGAGCACCTGCCCGATGTGTGGGCAAAGACGCGCTACTTCCTGCCGCCCAACAGCTATGTCAATTGGCGGCTCACCGGAGAGCTCGCGGTCGACCACAGTTCGGCCGGCAACATCGGCGGCGTGTACGACGCGGCGCAGCGCAGCTGGTCGGAAGAAGCACTCGGCATGCTCGGCATTCCGGCGCGCATGATGCCGCCGCGCCTGATCGAATCGAGCGGCGTGGTCGGCGGCCTGAACGCCGAGTGGACCGCGAAGCTCGGCCTCGCCGAAGGCATGCCGCTGATGGCGGGCGGCGTCGATGCGGCGGTGGCCACTTTCTGCGCGGGCGTGACCGGCAGTGGCGACCACGTCGCGATGATCGGCACCAGCATGTGCTGGGGCTTCGTGAGCCCGACGGTGGATGCGCGACACAGGCTCGTCACCATGCCTCATGTGTACCGCGGCGCGGACCGCAGCTACGTGTTCGGCGGCGCCATCACCGCGGGCGCGGCCGTTACGTGGTTTCGCGAAACCTTCTGCCAGGCCGAAATGGCCGAGGCCGCGCGCACCGGCGAAGACGCGCACGCACTCATCGAGCGCAAGGCCGTTGAGGTGCCGCCCGGTGCGGAAGGCCTGGTCTTTCTGCCCTACATGATGGGCGAACGCAGCCCGATATGGGATGCGCAAGCCAAGGGCGCGTTCATCGGCCTCTCGCTCGCGCACAGCCGCGCGCACCTGTATCGCGCGGTGCTCGAAGGCGTGAGCTTCGCGCTGCAGCACAACATCGAGGCTGGCCGGCAAAGCGGGCAACCGCTGGACGACCGGCTGATCGTGGTCGGTGGCGCCGCGCATTCGGATCTCTGGATGCAGATCGTGGCGGACATCACGGGCTACCCGGTGTTCACCATCGAGGAAGAAGTCGAGGCGGCTCTCGGTGCTGCAATGCTCGCGGCGCTTGGTGCGGGTCTGGTGGATGCGGCGGCTGCGGAGCGCGGCTGGGTCACGCTGGTGGAACGCGCTCGGCCGCAACCTGAAGCGCAGGCTATCTATCGCAAGCGCTTCGAAATCTACAAATCTCTTTACCCCGCATTGCGTGATGCGATGCATGGGCTGACGTGAAATCTTGCTCTTCGGTTTGTTGCGTTGGGGGGCATGGGCATTCAGGGCGCGCACCCGCCGACGGGGTACCTTGCTCCGCGAATGTCCCCCGGCCTGCGGCCTCCTCCTTTGTTTCGCTGCGCAAGGCACCCCATCGACGTGAGCGTTGTTCAGAGCGGTCGTTGATCGAACGGAACAAACGCAGCGCCCAGTGTGCACAGGCCATCGGGTACTCCCCGCAGCGAAATAAAGGAGGAGCCGAAGGCGGGGGACATTCGCGGAGGGGAGTACCCGGTGGCCTGTGCACGCGCCCCGAATGCATTCCAGCGCACGCCATGCCACCACAGTAAACAACCAACATGAAAACATCCTTCGACTTCTCCACCAAACGCGCACTCGTCACCGGTGCCAGCAGCGGCATCGGCCGCGCAGTCGCAGTCCGGCTCGCGCAATCAGGCGCGGCGGTAACGGCCGTGGGCCGCAATGCCCCAGCACTCGACGCCCTGCACACAGAAGCCGGCTGTACCCCACTGGTGATCGACGTCGAAAACGCGGCCGCACTGGAACGAGAACTCGCAACGTTGCCAGCCTTCGATCTCGTGGTGAACTGCGCCGGCATCGCACTGCTCGAATCGGCGTTCGACTTCCAGCCCAAAAACTTCGACGCCGTGATGGCCGTCAACGCGCGCGCCGCGGCGCTGGTGGCCTCGCGCTGCGGCAAGGCGATGGCATCGGCCGGCGTGCGCGGCAGCATCGTCAATGTGTCGAGCCAGGCTTCGCTGGTCGCGCTCGATGCGCATCTTTGCTACTGTGCGTCGAAGGCCGCCATGGACGCGATCACGCGTTCGCTCTGCCTTGAATTCGGGCCGCACGGCATTCGCGTGAACAGCGTGAACCCGACCGTCACGCTCACGCCCATGGCCGAACAGGCCTGGGTCGATCCTGCCAAGAGCGCCGCGGCGCTCAGGAATATTCCGCTCGGGCGGTTTGCGCAGGTCGATGAGGTGGTGGCGCCGATCTTGTTTCTGCTCTCCGACGGCGCTTCGATGATCAGCGGTGCGGCGCTGCCGGTGGACGGCGGCTACACCATCGTCTGAAGCTGCCGCGGCGAAGCGTCGTCAGGCAAAGCGGCTTTTGCCACCCGGCGCATCGAGCAGCGCGTCGAGGTTCTTCGCGATCTTCTGCTCGATCTGGTCGCTGAAGCTGCTGAACAGAAAACCCAGCGTGGCTTCCAGCGTGAGCGTGTTGGCCGTGACCTCCACGGTGCCGTCGATGCCCGCACGGCTGAACTGCGCAACGTCGCTGGTCTCGCCCTCGGTGTAGGTGCATTCCAGGCCGTAGTCCTGCTCGACCTGTTGCATCCATTGGCGTGCGACTTCGCGTGCGCCGGCAATGCCCAGCGCGTGGTTTCGTTCGATAAGGATGTCAGGCACCGTGATCTCCGTGGTTGTCTTGGTTCTTGTGGATGGATTTCTTCGTCTGCAGGATACCGGTGGCCGTTTGCAACGCGTGGCGCCGCTCCTCCATCGAGGGCAGCGCGGCAATGCGGCGCACCTCCTTGTAGAAGCGCGGCCAGTTGCGGCCCTCGCGCTCGAACAGCGCCTCGAAACCCGGAACCAGGTCGTCATACGCACCCTGGGCTGCGAAAGTCGCATTGTTGGCGCGTGCCACCCAGAGGTCGTAAGCACCCTGGCGCGGGCCCAGCCATTCTGCGCGCAGCCTTGCGTAGCGTTCGCGGAAATCGTCCATCGCCGCCTTCTTCATGGCGTCGACCGTCGCCCACTCGCCGGCCTTGGCCTGCGTGGATTCGTACACCTGGTTGAGCGCACGTCGCGTAGTGAGGGCCAGGGCGCGAAACTGCTGGCGCTGCGCATCGAAGCGCGCGTATTCGCTTCGCGCGGCGTCGCTGGCCTCGCGCTGCAGCCACAGCGCGCCGCCGATGCGCTCCACCGCCGTGGCGTACGACTCGTTGAAGACCGTGTCGCCGGGCACGTAGAGCACCTGGTGCGCGAGTTCATGAAACACGATGCGCGCCAACTCGCCTTCGGGGTACCCGATGAAGGTGGAAAGCAGCGGGTCGCCGCCGGCCCAGTTCATCCAGCCCAGGGTGGAATACGCCGGCACGGGGTAGACGGCGGTCTCCAGGCCCTTGGCGCTCTGCGCCTCGGCTTCGGCCTTGGCCGCGGCCTCGTCGTAGTAGCCGCGATAGCCCACGCAGCCAGCCACCGGAAAGCACCAGTTCTTGAGCGTGAGCGAATATGGCGGCGCGGCCACCACGTTCCACACCGCCGCGCGGCGGCGCAGGTCGGCGTAAGAGGTGTAGCTCGGGTTGTCGGGCAGCGCCAGTTCGGTCACGGCAAAGCGGCGGATGCGCTGCGCGAGCTCGAGCTTGGCTTTCAGCGGCTCGGAAACCGCCGGGTCGGCCAGCCACTCGGGCACCGGCTTGGCGGCCCGCATGATGCCGATGTGGCCGCTGGCCGACTGCCAGTAGTAGCCGAGGTCGGCGCAACCGCCGAGCAACAGCAGCGCGGCGGCCAGGGTGAATGCGGGGGCAGCCCTCACTCCAACCCTGTTCCGGAGGGTGAGGGAACCGCACGTTCGACTTGCACCAGGCAGTCGTAGAACGTTGGCCCCCGGCCGATGTCCGTCAGGTGCTGGCTGGTGAGCTGGTTGACGTTGGTGCCGTCCATGCCGAGCTTGCGCCACCAGATGCCCATGCCGTGCACCACGCCGGGCCGCGCGCGGCGCGAGACTTCGGCGCGGCAGCGGTGCTCGCCGCGGCTGTTGAAAACGCGCACCGTGGCGCCGTTCTCGATGCCGCGGGCGGCGGCGTCCGCCTCGTGGATCTCGAGCAGCGGCTCGCCTTCGATGGCGCGCAGGCTCGTCACGTTGACGAAGGTCGAATTGAGGAAATTGCGAGCCGGCGGCGAGATCATTGCCAACGGAAACTCGGTGGAGCCGCCCGCGGGTTCGTAGTTGGGCACGTGGTCGGGCAGCCCGTCCATGCCTTGCGCCTGGAGCCGTGCGCTGAAGAATTCGCAACGGCCCGAAGGCGTCGGAAACTTGCCGTCGGCAAAAGGCGCTTCAGGCAGCGGCAGGCTGGTGAAGCCTTGCGTGAGCAGCTCTTCGTAGTCGATGGCGCCAGGCGCAAAAGCGGTGCGGCACAGCGTCTCGTCGTCTTCGGAGAAACAGGGTTCGTCGAAGCCCATGCGGCGCGCCAGCTCACGGAAGATCCAGGCGTTGCTGCGCGCCTCGCCGCGCGGCGCCACCGCAGGGCGGTTCAGCAGCACGTCGGTGTGGCCATAGCTGCAGTGGATGTCCCAGTGCTCGAGTTGCGTGGTGGCGGGCAGCAGATAGTCGGCGTAGTCGGCGGTGTCGGTCTGGAACTGCTCCAGCACCACGGTAAAGAGGTCTTCGCGCGCAAAGCCCGCCACCACCTTGCCCGATTCGGGCGCCACCGCGACCGGGTTGCTGTTGTAGACCACGATGGCCTTTACCGGCTTGGCTTCGTCGAGCAGCGCGTCGCCGATGGTGCTCATGTTGACGGTGCGCGGCCGGCGCCCGGCGAGCAGATCGGGCCGCTGCAGCGCGGCGCGATCGGCCGGAAAGTGGCCCGAACTGCTCAGCAGAAGCCCACCCGCGCGGTCGCGCCAGGCGCCCACCAGCGCGGGCAGGCAGGCAATGGCGCGCGCCGCATTGCCGCCGCCGCGCACGCGCTGCATGCCGTAGTTCAGGCGAATGGCGGCGGGTTTGGTGGTGCCGTAGGCCTGGGCCAGCGCGACGATCTGCGCCTCGGGCACGCCGCACACGGCGGCGGCGCGCGACGGCGGCCATTGCAATGCACGCTCGCGCAACTGCTCCCAGCCGAGCGTGTGGTTTTCGATGTAGTCGTGGTCGAGCCAGTCGTGCACGATGAGTTCGTGCATCAGCGCCAGGGCCAGCGCGGCGTCGGTGCCGGGCAGCAAGGCGATGTGCTCGTCGCATTTGTCGGCGGTTTCGGTCTTGCGCGGGTCGATGCACACCAGCCGTGCCCCGGCGCGCCGGGCGGCCTGGGCATGGCGCCAGAAGTGCAGGTTGCTGGCAATGGAGTTGCTGCCCCAGATCAGGATCAGCTTGGCCTCGGCGAAAAACTCGATCCGCATGCCGATCTTGGCGCCCAGGGTGTAGACCATCGCCTCGCCGCCGGCCATGGAGCAAATGGTGCGGTCCAGCAACGTGGCGCCCAATTTGTGGAAAAAACGCCGATCCATGGACTCGCCCTGCACAAGACCCATGGTGCCTGCGTAACTATAAGGCACAATTGTTTCCGGATCTGTCTGCAATGCACGGAGATGCGCGGCGATGTCGTCAAGAGCGGCGTCCCAGCTTATGGGTTCGAACTGGCCGCTGCCCTTGGGTCCGGTGCGTTTCATGGGCTGCACGAGGCGCTCGGCATGGTCGTTGCGCTCGATGTAGCGCGAAACCTTGGTGCAAAGGACGCCGCCAGTGTGCGAATGGGCCGGATTGCCCTGCAGCTTTACGGCCACGCCGTCTTTGACGGTGGTGACCAGAGCGCAGGTGTCCGGACAGTCGTGCGGGCAGGCGCCCAGAACCGTGGAAGTTTCGGTGGGGAGAACAGCAGTTGTAGAGACCGGGGCATCGTCCATCCGGCAAGTCTAAAGTTTTCCAGGTAGTGCGCGGCATTGCGCAAAAGAGGTTTTCACCATGATGAATCGCAGACATTTTTCACTGGCCACCGGCGCGGCAGCGCTGGGTGGCTTCCAGCTGGCCAGGGCACAGGGCGACACGCCGCTGGTGCTGGGTCAATCGGCCCCCTTCACCGGCCCGGCCGCTCAGCTCGGCATCCAGTTTCACCAGGGCGCCAAGCTGTTCCTGGACCAATACAACGCCCAGCCCGGCCGCCGCCAGGTGGTGATCAAGAACCTGGACGACGGCTACGAGCCCGACCGCTGCGCCGCCAACACCCAGAAGCTGATCGACGAAGACGTGTTCGCGCTGTTCGGCTACATCGGCACGCCCACCAGCATGGCGGCGCTGCCGCTCGCGGTGAAGGACAAGGTGCCTTTCATCGCGCCGTTCACCGGTGCGATGTCGCTGCGCGAGCCGTTCCAGAAGAACGTGTTCCACCTGCGCGCCTCGTACAACGACGAGACCGCGCTCATCGTGAAGCAGCTGACGCACCTGCACCTGAAGAAGATCGCGGTCTTCTACCAGAACGACGCCTACGGCAAGGCCGGGCTCGACGGGGTGACCCTGGCGCTGTCGCAGCAGGACCTCAAGCCGGTGGCTCTGGCCACGGTGGAGCGCAATTCGGTCGAGGTGGCTTCGGCCGTGAAGAGCATCGTGGCGGCACGCCCCGATGCGGTGGTTCAGGTGGGCGCCTACAAGGCATGCGCGGCCTTCATCCGCGAGGCCCGCAAGGCAGGTTACGGCGGCACTTTCTTCAATGTGTCTTTCGTGGGTACCCAGGCGCTGGCCGACGAGCTCGGCAAGGGCGGCGCGGGCGTGATGGTGACCCAGGTGGTGCCTTCGCCCTACAACCCCGCCAACGCGATCACGCGCGAGTTCAGCGATGCCGTGAAAAAAGCCGGCGCCGCGGCGAGCGCCAATTTCTCGAGCATGGAAGGCTACCTTGCGGCCAAGGTGCTGACCGAAGGCCTGCGCCGGGCACCGGGCAAGGCCTCGCGCGACGGCCTCATTGCAGGGTTGGAGAGCATCGACCGCCAGCAGTTCGGCGGCTTCGAGGTGTCGTTCTCGGCCAAGAACCACGTCGGTTCGAAGTTCGTCGAGCTGTCGATGATCACCGCGGACGGCAAGATCAGGACCTGACCGCCCTGACCGGGCGGTATCAGCCGCTCAAGCCGTCCACCGCCTGGAACATGGCCTGGCGGGCCTGGCTGACGACCTGGCCGCGCCAGGCGTCGGTGTCGGTATAGAAGGCGTCGCGCATCTGCGTGCGAATGCCGTCGGCCAGGTCGGCCGGTGCTTCGGGGTGCTTGTGCAGCCAGTGGTCGGCGCGCAGGGCGCCCAGAACTTCCAGCATCGGCAGCGTGCCGTATTCGAGCGCAATGCCGGTGTACTCGGCCTGCGGACACTCCTGGTACACCGCTTCGCATATCAGGCCGCGCAACGGGGCCGAGGTGGACGAACCGTCGTAGATCGAGGTCACAGGCGCCGCGGGCGCGCCCCACCAGGCGTTGGCGCGCGCGTAAGCTGCCTTGTCGTCCCTGCCGGCGAAGATGCGTTCGCCGATGCCGTTCGGGCCGAGCCCCGTGTGCAGGTCGATCCAGGCCAGCCGTCGCGCGCTGCCCGCGTGGCGGCGCAGCACGTTGCGAAGTGTCCTGTTGCTCCAGGTTGGCGCCTTGCCGCCGAAGAACAGCCCGTCGTCGAACTGGTATTGCCCGCCGGTCACGGCCGCCTGGAATGCGGCGGCGCCGTGCTTGTCGATCCATTTCTCGACGGCGGCCTGGTTCTCCGGCGTGGGCGGCCAGCTGTCGGGCAAGAGCAGCGGATGCAGCTTGGCATAGGCTTCGTTGACCGGCAACGGCTGCGAGAAATCGACGAAATTGCGGTTCAAGTCGACGTTTTCGTGCGTGACGCGCCGGCCGTAGGAAAAGCCGTGCGGATTGAGCGCGTGCACGTACAGCACCGCAACACCCTGCGCCTTGGCTTTCTCGCGCCACTCGGCGTCGTGCAGCGCGAACACCTGCACGCCGCTGCCGCAATGGCCTTCGGCGCCATGGCAGGCACTGGAAACGATCAGCAGGCGTTCGGCGTTGGCATTGCCGTCGAGCGCCACATCCATCGAAAGCTCTTCGCCGCCCTGCCCCTTGGCCGGATGCGCGTGCGGCTCGACCGTCAGGCCCGCGCTCACGCAGGCCTGCAGGAACTTCTGGCGCGCCTGGGCGTAACGCGGCGAAAACGCCTCGCCGATGCCGATCAAGGCGCGGTTCCTCCGGGCTTCAGGAACTGCTCGGCCAGTTGCACCCAGCAGGTGGCGCCCAGCGGGATGAGGTCGTCGTTGAAGTCGTAGCTCGCGTTGTGCAGCGTGCACGGCCCTTCGCCGTGGTGCACGTCGCGGTGCGAACCGTCGCCGTTGCCGATGAAGGCATAGGCGCCGGGCTTGGCCTGCAGCATGAAGGCGAAGTCTTCCGAGGTCATGGCGGGTTCCTGCCGCAGCACGTTCTCGGCGCCGACGATGCCGCCCATCACGCGGCGCGCGAAGTCGGCCTCGGCCTCGGTGTTGATGGTGGGCGGGTAGTAGCGCTCGAAGCGGAAGTCGCAGGTGGCGTCGTGCGCCGCGCAGATGTGGTCGGCAATCTTCTTCATGCGCGCTTCGATCATGTCGAGCACCTCGATGGAGAAGGTGCGCACGGTGCCCGTCAGCTCGCAGTTGTCGGGAATCACGTTGTTGGCTTCGCCCGCGTGGATGGTGGTGACCGAGATCACGGCCGAATCGGTCGGCTTCATCTTGCGCGTGAGAATGGTCTGGAAGGCCTGCACGATCTCGCAGGCGACCGGCACCGGGTCGATTCCGGTCTGCGGCAGCGCGGCATGGCCGCCCTTGCCGATGACGTTGATATAGAACTTGTTGCCCGACGCCATCACCGGCCCCGGGCTCACGGCGAACTGGCCGGCCTTCATGCCGGGCCAGTTGTGCATGCCGAACACGGCGTCCATGGGGAACTGCTCGAAGAGCCCTTCCTTGATCATTTCGCGTGCGCCGCCGCCGCCCTCTTCGGCCGGCTGGAAGATCAGGTACACCGTGCCGTCGAAGTTGCGGTTCTTCGCGAGGTGCTGGGCGGCCGCGAGCAGCATCGCCGTGTGGCCGTCGTGCCCGCAGGCGTGCATCTTGCCGTGGTGCTTGCTGGCATGGGCGAAGGTGTTGAGCTCGGTCACCGGCAGCGCATCCATGTCGGCGCGCAGGCCGACGGCGCGGTTGCTGG
The DNA here is from genome assembly GCF_040544635.1 of Variovorax paradoxus. Taxonomy (GTDB): domain Bacteria; phylum Pseudomonadota; class Gammaproteobacteria; order Burkholderiales; family Burkholderiaceae_C; genus Variovorax; species Variovorax paradoxus_R. Next base: position 756,206 of record NZ_JBEPKJ010000001.1, on the reverse strand, counting down.
TGCCGTTCTTGACAATGCCCACCACGCCGGTGGTGCCCAGGCCGCGGTGAATGGGAATGCCCCATTCCGTGAGCTTGCCTGCCACCACATCGGCGGTGCGGACTTCTTCGAAGCAGAGTTCGGGATGGGCGTGGAGGTCACGTCGCACGGCGGCGATGCCGGCCGCCTGCGTGACGAGCGAATCGATGAGTTTCATGGGGCACAGTCTAGGCTTTGCGGAAATCGCCGCAAAGACTGTGCCGGGCAAACCCCCAGGCAGCGTTCAGGAAACCGGTCAGCGGCCGAGGCTCTTCAGGTACTCGGCGCGGGCGGCCACGGCGGTGTCCGTGAAATCGGTGAAAACGCCGTCCACGCCGAGCTTGTAATAGATCGCGTACTCGTTCTTGCCGTCCTTGTTGTAGTCGGCCGCCAGGCGGCGCGACTCGTTGCGGAAGGTGAACGGGTGCACGAACAGGCCGGCCTTGTGCGCGTCGGCGATCAGCGTGGTGGGCGAGACCGAGGTGGCGTCGGCGTCGTTGATCTTGCCGTCCTGGTTCACGTCGATCGGTTTGCCGTCGGCGCCCACGCTGCCCTTCACGCTCACGATGTAGCGCTTCCACGGGCCGATGCCGTCGGCATAGGTCTTGATCTCGGCCAGGCCCGCGGGCGTGACCATGACGTCGAAGTTGCGCTTGTCGCCCGCCTTGGTCCATTCGTAGGGGCGGTCGACCGGCACGGCATAGGTCATGGCGCCGGTCTTCATGTCGATGCCGTCGCCGTCGATCAGCTGGATGAGCCGGGTGTTCAGGCCCTTGGCTTTCATGTACTTGAGGCTGCCGGGCTCGAACGATTGCACGTAGATGGGCGCGGTCTTGCTGTTCCAGCCTGCGGCGTTGATGGCCGCGATGACCTTGTCTTCCATCGGCAGGCCCAGGTCGCGGAAGTAGGTCGGGTTCTTGGTCTCGGGATAGATCGCGATGGTGCGGCCGGTTTCCTTCGTCTTGGCCTTGGCGAAATCGATGATCTCCTGGAAGGTCACGACCTTGAACTTGCCGTTGAACTCCTGCGGCCGCTCGGGGTCGGTCGAAATACCGCCCAGCGTCTTGATTTCGGCCAGCGTGAAGTCGTTGCTGAACCAGCCGGTCTGGGTTTCGCCGTCGACCTTGATGGTCTTCTTGCGCGAGGCGAAACGCGGGTGCTTGGCCACGTCGGTGCTGATGGCCAGGTTGGGGTCGTGGCGGGCGATGAGCACGCCGTCCTTGGTGGAGACCAGGTCCATCTCGATCACGTCGGCGCCGAGCTCGATGGCGCGCGCATAGGCTTCGAGCGTCTGCTCCGGCAGCAAGCCCGATGCACCACGGTGCGCAATGACCAGCGGCGGCTGGCCGTCGAGCGTCAGCAGCTTGTGGGATGAACCGGGGCCGGTGGTACCGCAGGCCACAAGGCAGAGGGTGGCGGTCGCGGCAAGGGCGAAGTGAAGTCTGCGCATCGTCTTTTTCTCCATCCAAAAGAGGCGCAGCGTACCCGCTTCGCATGACACCCGGCGACAACCGCCGGCGCATGGCGCCGACTTCTTGGACAATGTGTTGCATGCTCCATACGCTTTCCCCTCAAAGCCTCGCACTGGCCCAGGCGCTGGTGCGCATGAACACCGTCAGCGCGAACAGCAATCTCGAACTGATCGACCTCGCGCAGAGCCACCTGGCCGCGCTAGGCGTGAAAAGCCGCATCACCTACAACGCCGAGCGCACCAAGGCCAACCTGTTCGCCACTCTCGGCGAAGGCAAGCCGGCCGGCGTCATCGTTTCGGGCCACACCGATACGGTGCCCTGGAACGGGCAGGAATGGAGCGTCGACCCGCTCTCCGCCGTGGTGCAGAACGAGCGCCTCTACGGGCGCGGTTCGGCCGACATGAAGAGCTTCATTGCCATCGCCTTGTCCAATGCCAGGCGCTTCCTGGAAAGCGACTCGCCCTTCGCGGTGCACTTCGCCTTCAGCTACGACGAAGAAATCGGCTGCTTCGGCGTGAGGGAACTCATTGCCGACATGCGCGACGCGGGCATCAAGCCGCTGGCTTGCATCGTGGGCGAGCCCACCAACATGGTGCCGGCCATCGCGCACAAGGGCGTGTACCGCTACAAGTGCTGCGTGCGCGGCAAGGAGGCGCATTCGTCGCTCACGCCGCACTCGGTCAACGCCATCGAGATGGCGGCGCGCCTGGTCGGCAAGGTGCGCGACATGGCCGAAGGCTTCGAGCGCAGCGAGCCGCGCTACGAGGGCTTCGACGTGCCCTTCAGCACCGCGAGCGTGGGTCAGTTCCACGGCGGCATTGCCGACAACGTGGTGCCGCGCGACGCCGAGTTTCGCTATGAATTCCGCGACCTTCCCACGGCCGACGCGAAGCGCATGCAGGCCGACGTGCTGGCCTATGCCGCGAGCATCGAGCCCGCGATGAAGAAGGTGGCGCCGGATGCGGGCTTCAAGTTCGAGACCATCTGCGAGATCCCGAGCTTCCTGGGCGCGGCCGACGACCCGGTCACGCGGCTGGCCCAGCGCCTCGCGAACGAAGAGCGCACCACGCTGGTGGCCTTCGGCACCGAAGCGGGTATTTTCAAGAATGCCGGAATCCCCACCGTGGTGTGCGGCCCGGGCAGCATCAACCAGGCGCACCAACCCGACGAATTCGTGAGCCTGGAGCAATTGGCGCGTTGCGAACTGTTCATGGAGCGCCTCGCGGCCACGCCGACCATTGGCTGAAGACAACCACGGCAGCAGTGCGCTGCAGCAGATGAAGCGCGTCGCGCTCGGCCTGCTGTGCGCCGCGGCGCTGCTCTATGCGCTGGCCAGCGCGCTGCACGGGCAGCATCCGGCCTGGGGCTACGTGGCCGCCTTTGCCGAAGCCGCGATGGTCGGCGCCATCGCCGACTGGTTTGCGGTGGTGGCGCTGTTCCGGCACCCGCTCGGCCTGCCGATTCCGCACACCGCCATCATCCCGAGCAACAAGGACCGCATCGGCGCCAAGCTGGCCGGCTTCATCTGCAACAACTTCCTGAGCACCGCGCAGGTGCTTGCCAAGCTGCGCGAGTTCGACGCGGCCGGCCGCATCGCCGACTGGCTGGCGCGGCCCGCCAGCGGCGAGAAGCTGGGCGAATGGGGCGTGGCCGCCGCGCGCTACGGGCTCGGCGCCTTCGACGACGAGCGCGTGCGCGACTTCATGGGCCGGGCCGCCGCGGCCGGCCTCGAGAAGATCGATCTCTCGCGCCTCACCGGCCAGGCGCTCGATGCCCTCACGGCCGGCGGGCGCCACCAGGCGCTGCTCGACGACGTGCTGCAGCAGGTGGCCGGCCTGCTCGAAGGCGAGGAGGTTCAGGCGCACATCACGGAAGCCATTGCGCGCGAGATAAAAACGCTGCGCTACGTGGGCCTGGACCAGATGGCGGCCAAGCTCGCCACGCGCAAGATCGTGGCGGCGGTGGCGCGCACCATCGGCGAACTGGCGGCCGAGCCCGGCCATCCGATGCGCAAGCGCTTCGACCACTTTGTCGACGACTTCGTGGTGCGGCTCAAGCTCGACCCCGAGTTCCAGCAGCGCGGCGAACAGATCCGCGCCGAGCTGATGGCCCACCCGGCCCTGGGCGACTACCTGCACGGGCTCTGGGGCGAACTGCTGGCCTGGCTGCATGACGATCTCGGCCGGGGCGACTCGACGATCCGGCGGCGCATCGCGTCGATGGCGGGCGCGCTGGGCACGCGGCTGCAGGCCGACGAGGCGATCCGCCGCTGGATCAACGAGCAGATCGAGGCGGCCGCGCCGCTGGCCATCGAGCGCTACCGCGAGGACATCCGCCGCTACATCGAGGAGCGGGTCGCCGAATGGAACGCCGAGGAAATGACCGTGGAGCTCGAGCACCACATCGGCCGCGACCTGCAGTTCATCCGCATCAACGGCACGCTGGTGGGGGGGCTGGTGGGGCTCCTGATTCACACGGTGACGCAGCTGCTGCGCGGGTGAAGGGCCCCGCGCCCATTCCTTTTCCCGCGGGTAATCCGCAGCGGACGAAAGTCCACATGTCGCGGGAGAGACTGCGCCACATCCCCTTCCTCCTTCTAGACTGCGCGCGCATCCACCCGAAGGAGAAGACATGCCCCGTCGCCCGCTCCGCGCCGCCGCAGCGCTGATCGCCACGCTCGCCCTGCTGGGCGCTTGCAGCACCATCGCGCCGCCGCCACCGTCCACGCGTCCTGTCTCGTGGGCCGCGCCCGAGGTGCTAGTGCCGCCGTCTTCATTCTCGGGCGTGCACGGCGTGGCTATCGATGCCAAGGGCCGGCTGCTCGCCGGCTCGGTGCTCGGCAACACGCTGTGGGAGGTCGACCGCACCACCGGCGCGGCCAAGGTGCTGATCGACGCGCCCGAAGGCCAGGCCGACGACATCGCGGTCGGCCCCAAGGGCGAACTGGCGTGGACCAACTACCTCATGGGCATGCTGCGCTACCGCGAGAGCGACAGCGCGCCGATGCGCGTGCTCGCCAAGGACCTGCCCGGCCTCAACTCGCTCGATTTCGACCGCCGCAACAACAAGCTTTATGCCTCGCAGGTGTTCCTTGGCGACGCGCTCTGGGAAATCGACCGCGAAGGCCAGAAGCCGCCGCGGCTCATCAAGAAGGACATGGGCGGCTTCAACGGCTTCGAGGTCGGGCCGGACGGCATGCTCTACGGGCCGCTGTGGTTCAAGGGCCAGGTCGTGAAGATCGATCCGGCCAACGGCCAGATGACCGTGATTGCCGACGGCTTCAAGATTCCCGCCGCGGCCAACCTCGACGGCAAGGGCAACCTCTGGGTGGTCGATGCGCGCAGCGGCGAGCTGGTGCGGGTGGACCTGGCCACCGGCCGCAAGACCGTCGCAAAGCAACTGCGGCCGTCGCTCGACAACCTCGCCATTGCGCGGGACACGCCCGACGGCACGATCTACATCTCGAACATGGCCAACAACGAGATACAGGCCTTCAACCCCGCCACGGGCGCGCTGCGCACGCTCACCAGCGGCAAGCTCGCGGCGCCGGCGGGTCTCAAGATCAACGGCCACACGCTCTGGGTGGCCGATGTGTTCGGCTTCCGGCAAGTGGACGTGCGCAGCGGCGAAGTGCGCGACGTGTTCCGCATGCAGCGCGACCCCGAGCTCGACTACCCTTTCGCCATCGGCCTGTCGGGCAAGCTGTTTGCGCTGACCTCGTGGTTCACCGGCACCATTCAGCTGGTCGATCGCCAGACGCTCAGGACCGTCGAGACCCTCCACGGCCTGAAGGCGCCCTTCGACGCCATGCCCATGGACGACGGCAGCGTGATCTATGCCGAAATTGCCACCGGCGGCATCACGCGCGCCAAGGGCCCCAAGTTTGCCGAGAAGCAAGTGCTCGCTAGCGGCCTGGGCGGCCCAGTGCAGATGATCATCGGCCAGGACGGCGCACTCTACGTCACCGAGGCGGCGGGCAAACTGACCCGCATTCCGCTCGATGCCAGCGCACCGCTGCGCGCCATTGCGGAGGGCCTGGCGCTGCCGGAAGGCGTGGCGCAAACGCCGTGGGGCAGCTTCATCGTGGCCGAAAGCGCGGCACGCCGGCTGGTGGAAATCGACCCCGCCGACGGTACGCGCCGCACCGTGGCGGAAAACCTGCCGATCGGGCTGGCCGCGGGCCCGGGATTGCCGCCGCCTTATGTGGTGACAGGCGTCGCCGTGGGGGGCGACGGGACCATCTACATGGCAGCCGATCGGAACAACGCGATCTATCGGATTCGCCCCAAACGGTGAGCCGCAAGGATGTAAACAGAACCAAACCGAATTCCGTTTACTTTTAAAAACAATCATTACAAACTGGTCGGCGAACGACTCGTTACAACCCTTTCGACACCCGAATCACGGTGCGAGTCGTTCTTTTCCAAGGAGAAGAAAAGTATGACTCCCCTCGTTGTTGGCCAGTTGCTGTCGCCCGAGTATTCGCTGGGGCTGGTGGCGCTCTCGTTTCTCATCTCGTTCGCGGGTTCCTTGGTGGCGCTGATCTGCGCGGGGCGCATGGTCGGTGCCGACGGCAAACCCAACCTCGCGGTCGTCGCATGCGCCGCCGTGGCGCTGGGCGGCATCGGCATCTGGTCGATGCACTTCATCGGCATGCTGGCTTACCGCCTGCCGGTCGGCATTTCGTACAACGTGCCGCTCACCATCGTGTCCCTGGTGGCGGCCATCCTCATCTCCGGCATTGCGCTGTACCTGGCGGGCGGGCGGCGCAAATTCAGCAAGTCCGGCTGGCTGGCCGGCAGCCTGCTGGCGGGCCTGGGTGTTTGCGTGATGCACTACATGGGCATGTTCGCGATGAACATGCGCGCCTCGATGGATTTCGACTCCAACGTCGTGGCGCTGTCGGTGGCCATTGCCATTACCGCGGCCGGCGCGGCCCTGTGGCTGGCCTTCAACCTGCGCCGGCTCAGCCACCAGATCGCGGCGGCGGCCGTGATGGGCGTGGCGGTCTGCACCATGCACTACGTGGGCATGAGCGCTGCCAGCATGATCTGCATTGCGGCCGCGCCCACCGATGCGCTCGCCATCGGCGGCAGCTACATGGGCCTTACGGTGTTCGGCACGGCCGGCGCCGTGCTGATCTTCATTTACTGGGTCATCACGGGAAGCAGCCTGGACGCACCCGCTGCGGCGCGCCGGGTCCGCACCAGCTAATTGGCGCAAGCCGGGCGCGCGGCGGCGCCCTAGAGTCGGTGCAGAGCGAAAGCCATCTGCACTGACTCCTCCATGCCCGTCATCGAATCCCGGCTGCACGCGGCCAGCGAATCCTTCCAGGCCCACCGCGCCGGCATGCTGGCGTTGCTCGGGCAGGTGCGGGCGCACGAGGCCCGCTCGGCGGCGGCCTCGAATGCCTCGGCCGAGCGCTTTGCCAGGCGCGGCCAGTTGCTGCCGCGCGAACGGCTCGCGCTGCTGCTCGACACCGGCGCGCCTTTTCTGCCGCTGGCCTCGCTCGCGGGGCTGGGCCACGACAACGAAGACCTCGGCAAGAGCGTGCCCGGCGGCGGCGTGATCGCGGGCATCGGCCAGGTCTCGGGCGTGCGCTGCATGGTGAGCGCATCCGATTCGGGCATCGACGCCGGCGCGCTGCAACCCATGGGGCTCGACAAGCAGTTGCGCGTGCAGGAGATTGCGCTCGAAAACAGGCTGCCCTACGTTCAGCTGGTGGAAAGCGCGGGCGCCAATCTCATGCAATACCGCGTGCAGGACTTCGTGCGCGGCGGCGGCATCTTCCGCAACCTGGCACGGCTCTCCGCCGCGGGGCTGCCGGTGGTGACGGTGACGCACGGCTCTTCGACCGCGGGCGGCGCGTACCAGACGGGGCTTTCGGACTACATCGTGATGGTGCGGGACCGCACCCGCGCTTTCCTGGCGGGCCCGCCGCTGCTCAAGGCGGCCACCGGCGAAATCGCCACCGAGGAAGAGCTGGGCGGCGCCGTGATGCACACCCATGTCTCGGGCCTCGGCGACTACCTGGCGGAAGACGACCGCGATGCCATCCGCATCGCGCGCTCGATCCTGGGCGGCATCGACTGGGCGCGCGGCGAGGCGACACGCCAGTTCGCCCCACCGCTCTACCAAGCCGAAGAGCTGCTCGGCATCATGCCGGGCGACGGACGGCAGCCGGTCGACATGCGCGAGGTGATCGCGCGCATTGCCGACGGCTCCGAGTTCCTCGAATTCAGCGAGCACTACGGCAGCGCCACCGTGTGCGGGCACATCCGGCTCGAAGGCCACGCGGTGGGCATCGTCACCAACAACGGCCCCATCGACTCCGACGGCGCGACCAAGGCCACGCATTTCATCCAGGCCTGCTGCCAGTCGCGCACGCCCATCGTCTACCTGCAGAACATCACGGGCTACATGGTGGGCCGCGCGCACGAGGAGGCCGGCATCATCAAGCACGGCGCCAAGATGATCCAGGCCGTGACCAGCGCCACGGTGCCGCAGATCACACTGCATTGCGGCGCCTCGTACGGCGCGGGCAACTACGGCATGTGCGGCCGGGGCTTCGCGCCGCGCTTCTGCTTTTCGTGGCCCAACGCGCGCACCGCGGTCATGGGCGGCGAGCAGGCGGCGAAAACCATGGCCATCGTGATGGAGGCGGGCATGGCCAGAAAGGGCACGGTCGACCGCACGAAGATCGACACCATGCAGCAGCAGATCGTCGAACGCTTCGAGCGGCAGATGAGCGTGTTCACCACCAGCGCGCTGCTGCTCGACGACGGCGTGATCGACCCGCGCGACACGCGTGCGGTGCTGGCGGAAGTGCTTTCGGTGTGCCGCGACGCCGATGCGCGCGTGCCGCAGGCGATGCAGTTTTCGGTGGCAAGACCATGAGCTTCAGCAAGATTCTTGTGGCCAACCGCGGCGAAATCGCGGTGCGCGTGATGCGCACCGCGCGCGCCATGGGCTACCGCACGGTCGCCGTGTATTCGAGCGTGGACGCCGATGCCGAACATGTGCGCCACGCCGACCAGGCGGTGTGGATCGGCGAGCCGCTGCCCGCGCAAAGCTATCTGAACATTGCCGCCGTCGTCGAAGCCGCGCGCTCGAGCGGCGCGCAGGCGGTGCATCCCGGCTACGGCTTCCTGGCCGAGAACGCGGAATTCGCGCAGGCCTGCCGCGATGCGGGGCTGGTGTTCATCGGGCCGTCGCCCGAAGCCATTCGCGCAATGGGCGACAAGGCGGGCGCCAAACGGCTGATGCAAGCGGCCGGCGTGCCTTGCATTCCGGGCTATGAAGGCGCCCGGCAAGACCCCGCCACGCTCGCTGCCGAAGCCGCGCGCATCGGCTGGCCGGTGATGATCAAGGCAACGGCCGGAGGCGGCGGGCGCGGCATGCGGCTCGTGCCCTCGGCCGAGGCTTTTGCCGATTTGCTGCAAGGCGCGCAATCGGAAGCGCTCCACGCCTTCGGCGATGCAACGGTGATTTTGGAACGTGCCATCGCCGCGCCGCGCCACATCGAGATCCAGCTGTTCGCCGACCGGCATGGCCACGTCATCCACCTTGGGGAGCGCGACTGCTCGGTGCAGCGGCGGCATCAGAAGGTGATCGAGGAATCGCCCTCGCCGGCGGTGTCCGCGGCCTTGCGCGAACGCATGGGAGCCACCGCCGTGGCGGCCGCGAAAGCCATCGGCTACGAAGGGGCGGGCACGCTCGAATTCCTGCTCGATGCCGAGGGGCGGTACTGGTTCATGGAAATGAACACGCGGCTGCAGGTGGAACACCCGGTGACCGAGGCCGTGACCGGCCTCGACCTGGTCGAACTGCAATTGCGCGTCGCGGCCGGCGAGCCGCTGCCGCTGACGCAGCAGGAGGTGCGCATCAGCGGCCACGCCATCGAAGTGCGGCTTTGCGCAGAAGATCCGCAGCAGGGCTTTCTGCCGCAAAGCGGCACGCTCGCCAGGTGGCGCCTTGCTCCAGCCCTGCGCACCGAACACGCGCTGCGCGACGGTGCTTCGGTGCCGCCCTTCTACGATTCGATGATTGCAAAGCTCGTGGCGCACGGCCGCACGCGCGACGAAGCCCGGCAGCGGCTGCTCACGGGCTTGCAGGACACGGTGGCGCTGGGCGTCGCGACGAACCAGCAGTTGCTGCAACGCGCATTGGCGCATCCGGTGTTCGCGAGCGGCGGGGCGACCACCGCTTTCATCGCCGAACAGCTCGACGGCCTGCTCGCACCCGACGCCGCGGCTGAAGCCCGCGCCTCGCTGCTGGCCGCGCTGCTGCTTCAACTCGGAGACCGAGGCTGGCCTTCGCCGCTCGCGCACAAGCTGCCGAATGCGCTGCGCTTCGCGCTCGGCGGCACGCCTCACGCGGCACGCGTTCAGCCTCTGGGTGCGTGTGGCTTCGACATCGCCCTCGGCGACCGGCCGCCGGTACGCATCGAACTGCTTGCGCTGCCCGGTGACGGGCATGTGCGCTTCTCCTGCGATGGCTTGGCCGAACAAACCGTGGTGGCGCGCGAGTCGGCGAACCGCCTCTTCTTTCACTTTCGCGGCCGGGCCTTTCAGCTCGACAACCTCACGCACGTTGCGGTCGCGCGAGACGACGCCACCGCCGGCGACGGGCTGCTGCGCGCCTCGATGAACGGCCGCGTCATCGCACTGCTGGCGGCGGAAGGCGACACCGTGGCCGCCGGCCAACCGCTCGTCACGCTCGAAGCGATGAAGATGGAACATATGCACTGTGCGCCGCGCGGCGGCCGGGTGGCCGCGTTGCATGTGGCCGTGGGCACGCAGGTGGCCGCGCGCCATGTGATGGCGGAAATCGCCGACGCATGACGATGCCGCACTTGCGACGATATTTTTCGAAAGCCGTCCGATGAACGCTTCTTCCCGGTACCGCTCCGTTTTCTCCCCCGGCCTGTTCGCCGGCCAGGTGATCGTCGTCACGGGCGGCGGCTCCGGCATCGGCCGCTGCACGGCACACGAACTCGCGTCTCTCGGTGCGCACGTGGTGCTGGTCGGCCGCAACCTCGAAAAGCTCGAGGCGGTGCAAGCCGAAATCGCCGGCGACGGCGGCAAGGCCGGCACGCAGGCCTTCGATATCCGGCAGGAAGAAGCCGTGCGCAGCGCGGTGGCCGCCATCGTGGCCGCGCACGGGCGCATCCACGGGCTGGTGAACAACGCGGGCGGCCAGTACATCACGCCGCTCGCGGCCATTTCGGCCAAGGGCTGGGAGGCGGTGATCCACACCAACCTCACGGGCGGCTTCCTCGTGGCGCGCGAGTGCTTTCTGCAGAGCATGCAGGCGCACGGCGGCGCCATCGTCAACATCGTGGCCGACATGTGGGGCTCGATGCCCAACATGGGCCACAGCGGCGCCGCGCGCGCCGGCATGGTGAGCTTCACCGAGACCGCGGCGCTCGAATGGGCCGCGAGCGGCGTGCGCGTGAATGCCGTGGCGCCGGGCTACATCGCATCGAGCGGCATGGACCACTATCCGCCCGAAGCCGGCGACATGCTGCGCGCCATGCGCAACACCGTGCCCGCGGGCCGCTTCGGCAACGAGGCCGAGACCTCCGCCGCCATCGCCTTCCTGCTGAGCCCGGCCGCGAGCTTCATCAGCGGCAGCGTGCTGCGCGTGGATGGCGCGCGCCCGCAGGTGCGCATGGGCTGGCCGATGGCACTGCCCGATGCGCAGGCGCAACAGCGCGCGGCGGTGCGGCCTTTCGACGGCTTTCACCTCGCGCAGACGCCGCGCGTTTTCAAGAACGGCGACGAACCGAACGACTGACTGGAGACAACCGCATGCAGTACACCCACGAGCATCTCGAAATACAGAAGACGCTGCGCCGCTTCATCGACGACGAGATCAATCCGCATGTCGACGAATGGGAAGAAGCCGAGATCTTTCCCGCGCACGAGGTCTTCAAGAAGCTCGGCAACCTCGGCATGCTGGGCCTCAACAAGCCCGAGGCCTTCGGCGGCGCGGGCCTCGATTATTCGTATGCCATGGCCATGGCCGAGGCGCTGGGCCACATCAGCTGCGGCGGGGTGCCGATGGCCATTGGCGTGCAGACCGACATGTGCACGCCCGCGCTTGCGCGCTTCGGCAGCGACGAGCTGCGCCGCGAGTTCCTGGCGCCCGCCATTGCGGGCGATATGGTCGGCTGCATCGGCGTGAGCGAGCCCGGCGCGGGCAGCGACGTGGCGGGCCTCAAGAGCCATGCGCGCAAGGACGGCGACGACTACCTCGTCAGCGGCCAGAAGATGTGGATCACCAACAGCCTGCAGGCCGACTGGATGTGCATGCTGGTCAACACCAGCGATGGGCAGAGCGCAGCGGGCTATAGCCCTCACCGCAACAAGTCGCTCGTGATGGTGCCGATGGACAGCCCTGGCATCGAGAAGGCGAAGAAGATCCGCAAGATCGGCATGCATTCGAGCGACACCGGCCTGATCTATTTCGACAACGTGCGCGTGCCCCAGCGCTATCGCATCGGCGAGGAAGGACAGGGCTTCGTCTACCAGATGCAGCAGTTCCAGGAAGAACGGCTGTGGGCCGCCGCGAGCTCGCTCGAACCGATGGAAGACTGCATTGCGCAGACCATCGGATGGGCGCAGGAGCGCAAGATGTTCGGCGCCACGCTGGCCGACCAGCAGTGGGTGCAGTTCAAGCTGGCCGAGCTCAAGACCGAGGTGGAAGCGCTGCGCGCCCTCACCTACCGCGCCTGCGACCTGCATGTGCAGGGCGAAGACGTGCTCGAACTGGCCTCGATGGCCAAGCTCAAGACCGGCCGGCTCACGCGGCAGGTGGCCGACACCTGCCTGCAGTTCTGGGGTGGCATGGGCTTCACGCTCGAGAACCGCGTCTCGCGCCTGTACCGTGACGGCCGCCTCGGCTCGATCGGCGGCGGCGCGGACGAAGTGATGCTCGGCATCCTCGCCAAGACGATGGGCATCGCCAAGCGGCCACCACGCGGCTGACGGCGGCTGAAGCGCACATGGATGCCGAACTGCAAGCCGACCGCGCGGCGCTGGCCGACACGGTGCGGCGCTTTGCCGAAAGCGAGATCGCGCCGCACGTGCAGGCCTGGGACGACGCCGGCGAGTTTCCCCGTGCGCTGTATGCACGCGCCGCGGAACTGGGCTTGCTCGGCCTCGGCTACCCCGAGGCGCTGGGCGGCACGCCGGCCCCGTATTCGCTGAAGCTCCCCGCATGGATCGCGCTCGCGCGCCACGGAAAAAGCGGCGGCGTGCTCGCGAGCCTGTTCTCGCACAACATCGGACTGCCGCCCGTGGTGCTGCATGCGAGCGATGCGGTGCGCGGCGAAGTGGTTCCGCCTGTGTTGCGCGGCGAGAAGATCGCGGCCCTCGCCATCACCGAACCCGGCGGCGGCTCCGATGTGGCGGCGCTGCGCACCACGGCAAGGCGCGACGGGGCGCACTACGTGGTGAACGGCGAGAAGACCTTCATCACCTCGGGCATGCGCGCCGACTGGATCACGGTGGCGGTACGCACCGGCGAGGAACGCGGTGCGGGGGGCATCTCGATGCTGCTGGTGCCCGGCGATGCGGCCGGCCTCACGCGCACACGCCTCGCGAAGATGGGCTGGCTGTGTTCCGACACCGCGGCTCTGCATTTCGACAACGTGCGCGTGCCCGTGCGCTACCTTCTTGGGAACGAAGGCACAGGCTTCCGCATGGTCATGGGCAACTTCAACGGCGAGCGCATCGGCCTTGCAGCCGGCGCGCTCGGGTTTGCGCAAGCCTGCCTCGACGAAGCGCTGGCCTGGGCGCGCGAGCGCAAGACCTTCGGCGCCGCGCTCATCGAGCACCAGGCGGTGCGGCACAAGCTCGTGGACATGCAGATGCGCATCACGTCCACCGAAGCGTGGCTCGAAGCCGTATCGGCCGAAGGCGATGCGCACGAAGCGGCCGGCCGCTTCAATGCGCCCGAATGGGTCGCGCAGGTCTGCATGCTGAAGAACCACGCCACGCAGACCATGCAGTTCTGCGCCGACCAGGCCGTGCAGATCCTGGGCGGCATGGGTTTCATGCGCGGGACGGTGAGCGAGCGCGTCTACCGCGAAGTGAAGGTGATGATGATCGGCGGCGGCGCCGAAGAAATCATGAAGGAGTTGGCTGCGCGGCAGATGGGCTGGCTTTAGACCCTAGGCCCCGGCGGTCAGTCGTTCTGCTCGCTCTCGCCTTGCCGGCCCGCAGCGAGTGCATTCGCCGCGCGCAGCTTGTCCTTCTTGCTCGGCCGCTTGCCCTTGATGCCGCCGGTGCCCGAGGCATCGACCATCGGCGCGGGGGCCTCGGTCGGCTCGAAGCCTTCGATGCGCTCGCGCGGCAGGCTGAGGCCCTGGCGTTTCTCGATCAGGCGAAAGTGCGCCTCGGTGGCCGCGCTCACGAAGCTGATCGCCAGCCCGCTTTCGCCGGCGCGGCCGGTGCGGCCGATGCGGTGGATGTAGTCGGTGGGCGAGCGCGGCAGGTCGTAGTTGATCACCACGGGCAGCTGCGCAATGTCGATGCCGCGCGCCGCAAGGTCGGTGGCAATCACCACGTCCCAGCGGCTTTCCTTGAACTGCGCGAGGATGCCGGTGCGCGTGCCCTGTGCAATGTCGCCATGGAACGGTACGGCATACACGCCGTTCTTGTAGAGCTTTTCGGCCACGATCTGCGCCGAATGCTGCGTGGCGACGAAGACCAGCACGCGCTCCCACTCGTTTTCTTTCAGCAGGTGGCGCAGCAACTGCGTGCGGCGGTTCGCGTCGACTTCGATCACGCGCTGCACGATGGCGGGCTCGGTGCCGGGCTCGCCCTGCACGTCGATCACCGCCGGGTCGCGCAGCGTGCCGTCGGCCAGCGCCTGGATGGCGGGCGGGAACGTGGCTGAGAACAGCAGGTTCTGGCGCTGCGCCGGCAGCAGCGCGAGGATGCGGCCCAGTTCTTCGGCAAAGCCGAGGTCGAACAGGCGGTCGGCCTCGTCGAGCACGAGCATGGACACTGCGCCGAGCTTCAGCGCGTTGTGGTCCACCAGGTCGAGCAGCCGGCCCGGTGTGGCCACCACGATGTCGGCCCCGCCGCGCAGGCTCATCATCTGCGGGTTGATCGACACGCCGCCGAAGGCAATCGCGATCTTGAGCCGTTCGGGCAGGTGCTGCGCCAGGCTGCGCATGGTTTCGCCCACCTGGGCCGCGAGTTCGCGCGTGGGCACGAGCACCAGCGCGCGCACGCGGCGCGGCGTCCCTGCGGCTTCACCGGCCAGGCGCTGCAGCAGCGGCAGGGAAAATGCGGCGGTCTTGCCGGAGCCGGTCTGCGCCGAGCCCCGCACGTCGCGGCCCTGCAGAATCGCGGGAATGGCCGCAGCCTGGATGGCGGTCGGCGCGGCATAGCCGCTTTCGGCGGCAGCCTGCACGAGCGCGGGGGCCAGGCCCAGTGATTCGAATGGCATGTGAACAGACAGAGAAAAATGAACCGAGAGACAGTAAAAACGAAGCGATGAAGAAGAGATCGACCGAATGGCAACGATGAAAAACAATCAGGCCAGCGCCCTGGTGTACTCCACCGAGGCCGGCGGCCGCATGTGCCCCGAATGCCGCGCGCCGATGGCGCAGTGCCGCTGCAAGGCAGCGAACGCACGCATTCCGGCCACCGATGGCATTGTGCGTGTATCGCACGAGACCAAGGGCCGCAAAGGCAAGGGCGTGACGGTGGTCAAGGGCCTGGCGCTCGATGCGGCGGCGCTCGCGGCCATGGGCAAACAGCTCAAGACGGCCTGCGGCTCGGGCGGCACGGTGAAGGACGGCACCATCGAGATCCAGGGCGATCACCGCGAACTGGTGATCGCGGCACTCACGAAGCACGGCCACGTGGTCAAGCGCGCCGGAGGCTGAACCCCATGAAACCCGAAGACCTGCAGCGTCTCGTCACACTCGAAATGCCTTTCGGCAAGCACAAGGGCACGTTGATTGCCGATTTGCCGGGCAATTATCTGAATTGGTTCGCACGCGAGGGTTTTCCCGCGGGTGAGATCGGCAGGCTGCTCCATTTAATGCATGAAATAGACCACAATGGGCTTTCCGGCCTGCTCCAACCGTTGCGAAATCGCCCGCCCAGACGTGATGTTTCGTAATAACCGCGAATTTCGGCACGCTTTTGCCGGATCGGATTGATAATCGAGCCTACGTGTCTGTGAGCTTGTCTCCCGTGCACGTAATTCGGTGATCGGTCAGTTTCGCGCCACAGCGCATTTGTTTGTTGTGATTCTGGGACTCCATCGCTTTGTCTTGTTGGTTTGAATTAGGAGTCCCTCAATGGGCAAGAAACTCTACGTAGGCAACCTCGCCTACTCTGTGCGTGACAACGACCTGGAACAGGCTTTCGGCGAGTTCGGCTCGATCGTCAGCGCCAAGGTCATGATGGAACGCGACACCGGTCGCTCCAAGGGCTTCGGTTTCGTGGAAATGGGCACCGACGCTGAAGCGCTGGCTGCCGTTGAAGCCATGAACGGCCATTCGCTCCAGGGCCGCGCCCTGACCGTGAACGAAGCACGTCCGATGGAAGCTCGTCCCCCCCGTACCGGTGGTGGCGGCTACGGCGGCGGCGCTGGCGGTGGTGGCGGCGGCTACGGTGGTGGTGGCGGCGGCGGCTACGGTGGTGGCGGCGGCGGCGGTGGCCGCAGCGGTGGTGGCGGTGGTTACGGCGGCGGCGGCGGTGGTCGCGGCGGCTACTAAGCCCTTCCCCCGAGACTTCGCTCTCAAATAAAAAAGCTCCTTCGGGAGCTTTTTTCGTTTCTGCCCTCCTCGTCTTTTTTGCGCGAGGCCCTGGGAGCACCCTTGTACGCATTTGTCCTTACCGCGCCGGTCAGCCAACGGTCAGCCGCGGGCGACGACCCTCACCCGTCCAATCAAGAGGGTCGAGACAATGCGTATAAAGAGTCAGGCTGACTTCTTTTCGGGAGTCATGTTCACATCAGTAGGCGGTGCCTTCGCCATCGGTGCCACCACCTACACCATCGGCGACGGTGCCCGCATGGGCCCCGGCTACTTCCCGCTCATGCTGGGCATCCTGCTGGCCGTGCTCGGGGCATTCATCATGTTCCAGGCGATGGTGGTCGAAACCGCCGGCGGAGATCCGATCGGCAAATGGGCCTGGAAGCCATTGGCTTTCGTGCTCGGCGCCAATCTGGCTTTCGGCGTGCTGCTCGGCGGGCTGCCGAGCATCGGGTTGCCCGCCATGGGGATGATCGTCGCGATCTACGCGCTCACCATCATCTCAAGCATGGCCGGCCAGCATTTCAAGCTGCGCGACGTGCTGGTGCTGTCGACCATCTTGGCGGCCGGCAGCTACGTGGCCTTCATCTGGGCGCTCAAGCTCCAGATCCAGGTCTGGCCTACTTTCATTTCGGGTTGAGGAGCACACCGCCATGGAACTGTTCCACAACCTCGCGACCGGCTTCGGCGTCGCCTTCACTTTCACCAACCTGCTGTATTGCCTGGTCGGCTGCATCTTGGGCACGCTGATCGGCGTGCTGCCGGGCATCGGCCCGGTCGCGACCATCGCGATGCTGCTGCCCGCCACGTACGCGCTGCCGCCCGTGTCGGCGCTGATCATGCTGGCCGGCATCTACTACGGCGCACAGTACGGCGGCTCGACCACCGCCATTCTGGTGAACCTGCCGGGGGAATCGTCTTCCGTGGTCACCTGTATCGACGGCTACCAGATGGCAAGGCAGGGCCGCGCGGGCCCCGCGCTCGCCGCCGCGGGCCTGGGCTCGTTCTTTGCGGGCTGCGTGGGCACGCTGATCCTGGCTGCCTTTGCGCCACCGCTCACCGAGCTGGCCTTCAAGTTCGGCCCGGCCGAGTACTTCTCGCTGATGACGCTGGGCCTGATCGGCGCGGTGGTGCTGGCTTCGGGTTCGCTGCTCAAGGCCGTGGCCATGATCGTGCTCGGCCTGCTGCTCGGCATCGTCGGTACCGACGTCAATTCGGGCGTCGCGCGCTTCAGCTTCGACATTCCAGAGCTCACCGACGGCATCGGCTTCGTGGTGATTGCCATGGGCGTGTTCGGCTATGGCGAAATCATCGGCAACCTCTCTCAGCCCGACGACGAGCGCGAAGTTTTCACGCACAAGGTGAAGGGCCTGTGGCCCACCAAGGAAGACTTCAAGCGCATGACGCCCGCGGTGCTGCGCGGCACCGCCCTGGGTTCGGCGCTCGGCATCCTGCCCGGCGGCGGCGCGCTGCTGGCGGCCTTCGCGGCCTATGCGCTCGAGAAGAAAATCAAGATGCGTCCCGGCGAAGTGCCCTTCGGCAAGGGCAACATCCGCGGCGTGGCATCGCCCGAATCGGCCAACAACGCCGGTGCGCAGACCTCCTTCATTCCGCTGCTCACCCTGGGCATTCCGCCCAACGCGGTCATGGCGCTGATGGTGGGTGCGATGACCATCCACAACATCCAGCCCGGCCCCCAAGTGATGACCAGCAACCCGGAACTCTTCTGGGGGCTGATTGCCTCGATGTGGATCGGCAACGCCATGCTGATCGTGCTGAACCTGCCGCTGATCGGCATGTGGATCAAGCTGCTGACGGTGCCCTACAAGTTCCTGTTCCCCGCCATCGTGCTGTTCTGCGCGATTGGCGTGTACTCGACCAACAACAACACCTTCGACATCTGGATGGTGGCGGCCTTCGGCTTCATCGGCTACCTGTTCATCAAGCTGAAGACCGAGCCCGCGCCATTGCTGCTGGGCTTCATCCTCGGGCCGATGATGGAAGAAAACCTGCGCCGCGCGTTGCTGCTGTCGCGCGGCACATGGAGCGTGTTCGTCACGCGGCCCCTGTCGGCGGGCTTGCTGGTCGCGGCGGCGTTGCTGCTCGGCATCGTGCTGCTGCCGTCGATCAAGGCAAAACGCGAAGAAGCCTTCGTCGAGGAATAGGCCCGCCCCAAGCCGTCAGCGCATGAGCAGTTGCCAGGCCATGCCTGCGAGTGCCGATGCGAGCACTACCGGAATCACGCCGGCCTTGAAGCGAAAGAGCGCGATGGCCGCGAGCGCGCCGATGACGGCGGAGGGAAACTCGAAGGGCCCTGACAAGCCCTTCGGCCAGAGCACGTGGTACGCGAAGAAGACCGCCAGGTTGACGATCACGCCGACCACGGCCGCGGTGATGGCGGTCAGCGGCGCGGTGAATTTCAGGTTGCCGTGGGTCGACTCGATGAAAGGGCCGCCCAGCAGGATGAACAGGAACGACGGCAGGAAGGTGAAGAAGGTCACCACCGTCGCGCCTGCAACGCCCGCCGCGAACAACGCATTTGGGCCGAACAGCGCCTGGCCCCAGGCGCCGACGAAGCCCACGAACGAAACCACCATGATCAAGGGGCCGGGCGTGGTTTCCCCCAGCGCCAGCCCGTCGATCATCTGGGTGGCGCTGAGCCAGTGGTAATGGTCGACCGCGCCCTGGAACACATAGGGCAGCACCGCGTAGGCGCCGCCGAAGGTCAGCAGTGCCGCCTTGGTGAAGAACCAGGCCATCTGCGTGAGCGCGCCGCTCCATCCGTACAACGCCGTGAGTGCGCCCAGGGCGCCGAGCCACAGCAGGAAAAACACCACCAGCACGCGCGCGAAGCGGCCCCAGCCAAAAAGCGCGTGCGGCGGCGTCGGCGTGTCGTCGCCGATCAACGCCGGGCCGTCCGATGCCGCGGCGCCGCCGTGCCCGCCGCCCGGTGCGAAGTACGCCGGCGCAAAACGGCTGCCGAAGTAACCGATGGCGCCGGCGGCCAGCACGATCAGCGGAAACGGTAGCCGCAACGCGAAGATCGCGACAAAGGCGGCAACGGCAATCGCCCAGAGCCATGCATTCTTGAGCACCCGCGAGCCGATGCGCCAGGCGGCGAACAGCACGATGGCCGTGACCGCGGGCTTCACGCCATAGAGCAAGCCCGCCACCGCCGGCACGTGGCCGTACGCCATGTACGCCCACGACAGCCCGATCAGGATGAAGAGCGAAGGCAGCACGAAGAGCACGCCCGCCGCAATGCCGCCCCAGGTGCGGTGCATGAGCCAGCCGATGTAGGTGGCGAGCTGCTGCGCTTCGGGGCCGGGCAGCAGCATGCAGTAGTTGAGCGCATGCAGAAAGCGTTTTTCCGAAATCCAGCGCCGGCGCTCCACCAGTTCCTGGTGCATGAGCGCAATCTGCCCCGCCGGGCCGCCGAAGCTGATGAAGCCGAGCTTGAGCCAGTAGCCGAAGGCCTGCCAGAAGCTGACGGGTGCGGGGGGACCAACGGGCTCTGGCGCTGCCATGAAATGGGACTTTCTCGTTTGGCTATTTCAGGAATGCGTCATAGGCCGTCTTCAGGATCAGCGCGCTCACCACGACGATGAACACCCCCCGCACGAAGCCGGCCCCGTGCTTCAACGCAACACGCGTACCCAGCAGGCTGCCGGCCACGTTGGCCACGGCCATCACCAGCCCATAGTGCCACCAGACATGCCCCTTGAGCGCGAGCAGCAGCAGGGCCGCGGCGTTGGTGAGCGTGTTGATGATCTTGGCCGAGGCCGAGGCGTTCAAGAAGTCGTAGCCCATCCAGCGTACGAACAGAAAGACCAGGAAGCTGCCCGCCCCGGGGCCGAAGAAGCCGTCGTAGAACCCGATCGAAAGCCCGATGGCGCAGGCCGCCAGCGTTTCGGCGCGCCCGCTGAAACGCGGAACGTGGTGGCGGCCAAGATCCTTGCGCGCGAGCGTGTAGAGCAGCACGCCCAGCAGCACGATGGGCAAGGCCCGGCGCAGGAAGTCGCCCGGAAACAGGGTGACGCCCCAGGCGCCGAGCATCGAACCCGCGAAACCGAGCACGGCGGCCGGCCAGAGTGCGCCCCAGCGCATCTGGACCCGCTGGCTGAACTGGGCAGCCGCGGCGGCCGTGCCCCAAATGGACGCACTTTTGTTGGTGCCCAGCAACGTGGCCGGCGGCGCGCCTGGAAAGACGGCAAAGAGAGCCGGCACGAGGATCAAACCGCCGCCGCCCACGATCGAATCGACAAAACCCGCGAGCAGAGAGGCGCCCGTGACCACCAGCATTTCCATGCCGTGATTGTCGCATCGGCATTGCTACCAAAACAGGAGCATCAGACAGAGACAGGATGAGGCAGAACTGCTGTCTTCAAGCGGGGAGAAATGTCTGGATCGCGTTTGTGGGGCACATAAAAAAGGCGCCGACCAGCGGCGCCTTTCAAGTTCAAACACGGCTTCTCGAACGGAAGCCTTGAAGAATTTTTCTTGTAGACCGAATTTTGTCTCCTCGGACCCTCGGCAGCACGAGCTTGGCCCGTTCGCGAGTGGGCAGACTTTAGGCGGTGCACCGGGTCAGTGCATTGGGAATTACCCGCTTTGCCTTACCTGCGAAGACCTGTTGACAAGCAAAAGTGTTTCGGAGCGTTAACAACACGACTCCGAGGTGGCACGACTTGTGCACGCAAGCGACTGAGCCATCCGTGGAGGGACCGTGCCATGTCCATGTCCGAAAGCGAACGCATTGCCCTTGCCGCGCGCCTGCACGTGGCGCTGCGGCGAAAGCACGGGCGCGTGACCGACACCGAATGGATGGCCACCAATGCCGAGTACGCCACCGAGATCGTGCGCATGACGCGTGCACATGCCGCGGAGACCAAGGACGAAGATCTCTACCTGCTCGCCACCCGCCTCGAGCAGGCCATGGAGCCGTTGGCGCGCGCCGCAAGGCTGGCGGCGCGTGCGCCCAACGGCAATCCGCCGAACCCGCTGGCGCGCTACGTGGGCCGCCTGCGCTGATTCTTTCCCCGCTCGGCGTTCAGAGTGGGGGATGCAAGGCACGCCGTCGGCGGGATCGCGCCACACCCCGCAACTTAACCCGCAGCGAGCGCCGCCTTGCGGATGGACTGCAGCGTGCTCGCGGGCGTGATGGCTTCCGGATCGAGCAGGCAATGCAGGATTGCGGGCTTGCCGCTCGCGCGGGCGCGGGCCAGCGCAGGACCGAACTCTTCCGTGCGGGTCACGCGCTCGCCGTGGCCGCCGAACACTTCGGCATAGCCGCGGAAGTCGGGGTTCTTGAGCTGCGTAGCGCTCACGCGGCCGGGATAGTGCTTTTCCTGGTGCATGCGGATGGTGCCGTACATGGCGTTGTCGAGCAGCACCACGATGATCGGAAGCCCGTACTGCACGGCAGTGGCGAACTCCTGCCCATGCATCATGAAGTCGCCGTCGCCCGCAAACACCACCACCTCGCGCTGCGGCCACAGCCGCTTGGCGCCCACGCCGGCCGGAAGGCCATAGCCCATCGATCCGCTGGTCGGCGCCAGCTGGCTTGCGAACGCGCGGAACGGCCAGAAGCGGTGCACCCATGTGGCGAAATTGCCCGCGCCGTTGCAGAAGATGGTGTCGGCCGGCAGCACTTCGCGCAGGTGCTGCATGACCTCGCCCATCTGGAGCGGGCCCGGAATGCGGATCGGCGCCGGATCGCTCCAGCGCAGGAAGTCCTCGCGCGCGGTTTTCGTCTCGGCCTGCCAGGCCGGCGGTGAAGCCGGGCGCAATGCAGCTACCGCCTCGGCAAACGCCTGCGGCGTGGCGTGAATGCCCTGCGCCGGGCGGTAGAGCTTGCCGAGTTCGTCGGCATCGGCATGCACATGCACCAGCGCCTGCCTGGGCTGTGGAATGGCGAGCAGCTCATAGCCCTGCGACGGCACCTCGGACATGCGACCGCCGACCAGCAGCACCAGGTCGGCATTGCGGATGCGTTCGAGCATGCGCGGATTCGCGCCCAGCCCCAGGTCGCCCGCATAGCAGGGATGCTCGGCCGACAGCAGCATCTGGCGGCGAAACGAGCAGTACACCGGCAGCGAGAACGCCTCGGCGAAACCCGCGAACTGCCGGGTTGCGGCTTCTGACCAGCGGCTGCCGCCGAGGATGACCACGGGCCGCTGCGCTTGCGACAGGCGCTGCTGCAATTCAGCCATCTGCGCCGCGCCCGGATAGGTTTCGGTCACGGCATAGGGCTGCGCATCGGCCACTGAAGCGGCTTCGGTCAGCATGTCTTCCGGCAGCGCAATCACCACCGGCCCGGGCCGGCCCGAGGTGGCGACGTGGAAGGCACGCGAGACCAGCTCGGGCACGCGCGCCGGATCGTCGATCTGCACCACCCACTTGGCCATGGTGCCGAACACCGCGCCGTAGTCCAGCTCCTGGAAGGCTTCGCGGCCGAGGGCCTCACGCGCGACCTGGCCCACGAAGAGCAGCAGCGGCGTCGAATCCTGGTGCGCAATGTGCACGCCGGCCGCCGCGTTGGTGGCGCCCGGCCCGCGCGTGACGAAGCACACGCCGGGTTGGCCCGTGAGCTTGCCCTGCGCCTCGGCCATCATCGCGGCGCCGCCTTCCTGGCGGCACACCGTCACGTCGATGGATGCATCGTGCAGCGCGTCGAGCACGGCCAGAAAGCTTTCGCCCGGCACGCAGAAGAGCTGCTTGACGCCGTGGGTGATGAGCTGGTCGACCAGGATCTGGCCGCCGGTGCGGGGAGAAGTCATGCTGTGTCCAATCAGAAATTCATTCGAGAGCTTCGCATGCCGCGGCAATCCGTGCACACGCCTCTTCGAGCTGCGCCATCGACGTCGCATACGAAATGCGGAAATACGGCGCCAGCCCGAACACGCTGCCCGGCACCACCGCCACTTCGTAATCCTGCAGCAGGTAGCTGCAGAAGTCGCTGTCGGTCTGCAGCAGGGCGCCGCTCGCCGTGCGCCGTCCGAGCACGCCGGCACAGCTCGCAAAGGTATAGAAGGCGCCTTCGGGCACGCGGCAATGCAGGCCCGGCGCGCGGTTCAATGCGGCCACCACGAAATCGCGGCGTGACTGGAAGTCGTCGCACCGTTCGGCCACGATGTCTTGCGGCCCCGTGAGCGCCTCGATCGCGGCCGCCTGGCTCACCGACGACGGGCACGAGGTCGACTGGCTCTGCACTACCGCCATGGCCGCGATCAGCGCGCGCGGCCCGGCCCCGTAGCCTACGCGCCAGCCCGTCATTGCATAAGCCTTCGACACGCCGTTCACGGTGAGCGTGCGTTCGCGCAGCCGCGGCTCCACGGCCGCCGGCGTGGCAAACGCCAGGCCGTCATAGAGGATGTGCTCGTAGATGTCGTCCGCCAGCACCCACACCGCGGGATGCCGCAGCAGCAGCTCGCACAACGGCGCGAGCTGCGCCGCGCTGTAGGCCGCGCCACTCGGGTTCGATGGCGAGTTCAAGAAGAGCCAGCGCGTGCGCGGCGTGATGGCCGCCTCGAGCTGCGCGGTATCCAGCCGAAAGCCCTGCGCCTCGCTGCACGGCACGCTCACTGGCACGCCGCCGCAGATCTGCACGATGTCGGCGTAAG
Organism: Variovorax paradoxus; assembly: GCF_040544635.1. Taxonomy (GTDB): domain Bacteria; phylum Pseudomonadota; class Gammaproteobacteria; order Burkholderiales; family Burkholderiaceae_C; genus Variovorax; species Variovorax paradoxus_R. The sequence continues at coordinate 732,309 of NZ_JBEPKJ010000001.1, read as the reverse complement.
AGGTCCAGTAGGGCGCCGGCAGAATCACCTCGTCGCCCGGATTCAGGCTGGCCATCAACGCATTGAAGATGACCTGCTTGGCACCCGCGCCCACGCTGATTTCATTCAACGCAAAGTCCAGCCCGTTGTCGCGCTTGAACTTGAACTGCACCGCGGCCTTCATGGCCGGGCTGCCGTCGAGCACGGTGTAGCGCGTGTCGCCGCGCTCCATGGCACGGGCCGCGGCGGCGCGAATGTGTTCGGGCGTGTCGAAGTCCGGCTCGCCCGCGCCCAGCACGATCACCGGCCGGCCGGCGCGCTTCAACGCGTTGGCATGGTCGGTGATGCGCAGGATTTCCGACACCCCGATGGCGCGCACGCGCTGCGCGGGCTCGAACGCGGAAGCAGTCGAACAAGAAGGCGCGGAATCGAGAACGGTGGATGTCACTTCGCGTAGGCCTCCAGCGGCTTGTCGTTGGGTTCGGCGAAGAGCTGCTTGAGCGCCGCGCTCATCGGCAGGTTCAGGCTGGTGTTCTTCGGCGGAATCGGCGCGACGAACCACTTGGTATAGATCTTCTCGAGCTCTCCGCTCTTCATGAGGCGGCGCAGCGCGTCGTCCACCGCGGCCTTGAAGGCCGGGTCGTCCTTGCGGAACAGCAGCGCGATCGGCTCGGAGCCCAGCGCATCGCCGACGATGCGGTAGGCCGCGGGGTTCTTCGAGTTGGCGATGATCCCCGCGAGCAGGTTGTCGTCGAGCACGAAGGCATCGGCGCGGCCCGACTCCATCAGCAGGAAGCTCTCGAGGTGGTCTTTGCCGAGCATCGTGTTGATGGTGGTGTTCTGCGCCCGTTCGCGCTTGCGCAGCAACTGCACGGCAGTGGTGCCGGTGGAGGCCGACACGGTGCGGCCCGCCAGCTGGTCGAGCGAGGTGATGCCCGAATCGACCTTGGTCGCCATGCGCACTTCGCTCACATAGGTGGTGAGCGCAAAGGCGACCTGCTGCTGGCGCGCGGTGTTGTTGGTGGTGGGGCCGCAGCCGATGTCGAGCGTGCCGTTCTGCACCAGCGGAATGGTGTTCTGCGCGGTGACGGCCATGTATTCGAGCTTGGCGGAGGGCGCGATGTCCTTCAGCACGCGCTCGCAGAGCTCGACGTGGTAGCCCACGTATTTCTCGTTCGCGCCCAGCATGTAGGCCATGGGCGGCGAGGCCTCGCGAACGCCGAGCACGGCCTTGCCGCTGCTCTTGATCTTGTCGAGCGTGCCGCCGGCCGGAGCCTGCTGCGCGGCCGCGCCGAATGCGAGCGCGAGCAGCGCTGCGGCGGTGAGGGTCTTGAATCGCATCTTCATGTTCTCTGTCTCCTGGTGGTTTTTCTGTGAAAGGGCGCGGCACGTCCTGCCAGCACGGCATGCTTTTTCGTGGGACATCGCGGAACCGGCTTCGCCGGGCCGCAGATGTCGCCCCCGGTAGGGGGTTGGAGAAGCGACACGAAGTGCGCGGAGCCTGGGGGCGAGCCTCAATCTCCGATGTCGAAGGTGACGCCCTGCGCGAGAGGCAACGCCGTCGAGTAGTTGATAGTGTTGGTGGCGCGGCGCATATACGCCTTCCAGCTGTCGGAGCCGGCTTCGCGGCCGCCGCCGGTTTCTTTTTCGCCACCGAAGGCGCCGCCGATTTCGGCACCGCTCGGGCCGATGTTGACGTTGGCAATGCCGCAGTCGGACCCCGCGCTCGACAGGAAGCGCTCGGCCTCGCGCACGTTGAGCGTGAAGATCGACGACGACAGCCCCGCGCCCACCGCGTTATGCCATTCGATGGCGTCGTCGAGCGTGCTGTAGCGCACCACATAAAGAATGGGCGCGAAGGTTTCGCGCAGCACCGGGCCGTCGTGCGACTTCAGCTCCACCAGCGCCGGACGCACGTAATAAGCGTCCTGCGTGCCGATGCCTTCAACGCGCTGGCCGCCATGCACCGTGGCGCCGATTTCGCGGCTTTCGCCGAGCGCCTTCTGCATGCCGTCGAACGCGGCGCGGTCGATCAGCGGCCCGACCAGCGTGCCGGCCTTGCGCGGGTCGCCGACCTGCACGTTGCCGTACACCTTCGCAAGCTTGGGCACGAGCGCGTCGTACACGCTGTCGTGCACGAAGAGCCGCCGCAACGTGGTGCAGCGCTGGCCGGCCGTTCCCATCGCCGAGAACGCGATGCCGCGCAGCGTGAGGTCGAGGTCGGCCGAAGGCGTGACGATGGCGGCGTTGTTGCCGCCGAGTTCGAGAATGGCACGGGCGAAACGAGCGGCCAGCTTCGGCCCCACCTGCCGGCCCATCGCGGTGGAGCCGGTGGCCGAGAGAATCGGCACGCGGCGGTCGTCGACCAGCACTTCGCCGATGTCGCGCTGTCCCACCAGCAGGCCGAGCAGGCCTTCGGGCGCATCGCCGAAGCGCGCGATGGCGCGCTGCGCAATGGCATGCACGGCCAGCGCGGTGAGCGGTGTTTTTTCCGACGGCTTCCACACCACCGAATCGCCGCACACCAGTGCCAGCGCCGCATTCCACGACCACACGGCCACCGGAAAGTTGAAAGCCGAGATGACGCCGCACACACCCAGCGGATGCCAGGTTTCCATCATGCGGTGCTCGGCGCGCTCGGTGGCCAGCGTCAGGCCGTAGAGCTGGCGCGAGAGGCCGACCGCGAAGTCGCAGATGTCGATCATTTCCTGCACTTCGCCGGCACCTTCGCTCGGGATCTTGCCGGCTTCGAGCGTGACGAGGCGGCCGAGGTCGGCCTTGGCGGCGCGCAGTTCTTCACCCAGCAGGCGCACCAGTTCGCCGCGGCGCGGCGCGGGCACGTTGCGCCAGGCCTTGAAGGCTTCATGCGCCCGGCCGATGGCCGCTGTCGCTTCGGCGGCGCTGGTCTGCGGCACCTGCGCGATGACCTCGCCCGTGACCGGCGAACGCACCGTCAGCTCGCCGCCGGTGCAGGCGCTGCGGGGCACGCCCAGTCGCTGCAGCAGCTGTTCGACTTCGGTGGGGAGGGAGAGAGGGGCTTGGGCTTCGGGCATGGGCGCGCTCCGGGAAGGAGGAGAGAAGGAAAACAGGGGGGGGCGGGAAACCCGGCCAATATCTGCGAATCCTGCGCGGTTGCCTAGTGAAAAATTGGAAGGACCTGATGCGTTTGCGGAATGAACCGGGCCTCCGCCCCGTACGCGACGGGCTGCGCGCCTACGCGCAAGGCGCCGCCCGGCGCTGAAGATCCGCACCCCGGTGTGCCCCGTGCGCGGCCCCCGGGAGCCCGAACCACCGCACGCTCAATCGCCATACCGCCATGAAAGTGATCCACACCCTCTACGCCGCGATCCACGCGTTGATGGCGCTTGCCTTCGCCATCGCCTCACTCGTCCTGATCGTGATCGCAGCGCGCGCCGGTTGGGGCGCGGTGATGCAGGGCCTCGATCTTCCAGCGGCGGAGGCCATCATCGAAGCAGTGGGTCTGCTCGCCGCCGGGGTGGTGGCACTTCAGATCTCGCAGACCGTGCTGGAAGAGGAAGTGGTGCGCGACGCGCACATCGGCGCGCCGACGCGGGTGCGCAGGTTCCTCTCGCGGTTCATGGTGGTGATCGTGGTCGCCGTCGCGGTCGAAGGGCTGGTCGCGACGTTCAAGGCGCGCGAGGCGCCCGAACTGATGCTGCACGCCGCCGCCATGCTCGGTGCCGTGGGGCTGCTGATGGCGGGCTGGGGCCTCTTCATCCGCCTCAACCGCTATGCCGAGGAGTTGGAGCCCGAGGCAATGGCGGAAGCCAAGAGCGAAGACAGGAAGCTGAAATGAATCCGGCCGCCGCCGCCGCCGCGCCTATGCCGGGCCCGGCGCATCGGGCAACGGGATCTTCTGCCCTGCCGGCGACCCCGCCAGGCTCTGCGCAGGCCTTCTGAGCGTTGCATCGAAGGGATTGATCTTCGGCCCGATGGCCGCTGCCTCGCGCTTGAGCAGCTCGACCACGGTGGGCATGCGGTCGGCATTGAGCCGGTCGGCAATCGTGCCCACGCTCAGCGCGGCCACCGCGCGGCCTTCGCGGTCGAGAATGGGCACCGCCACGCCGGCCATGCCTTCGAGCAGGCCCGTGTTGCGCCCCGCATAGCCGGCCTGGCGCACGCGCTCGATCTCGGTGCGCAGATAAACCTCGTCGTACACGCCGTACTCGCGCACGCGCGAGAGGTTGAAACGGATCACTTCCTCGCGTTCGGCCTCCGGCAGAAAGGCCAGGATCGCGAGCGCGCCCTGCCCCACGCCCAGCGCAATGCGCCCGCCGATGTCGCCCGTGAACGAGCGGATCGGAAACGGCCCTTCGCTGCGGTCGAGGCAGATTGCGTCGAAGCCGCTGCGCGCCAGCAAGAAGATGCTGTCGCCCAGGCTCGCGCACAGGCGCAGCAGAACGGGGCGGCAAATGGAGCGCAGGTCGCCGGGGTTGCCTGCACTGGCGGCCAGCGCGAAGAAATCGATGCTCAGCCGGTAGAGCTTGCTGCGCTCGTCTTGCTCGACCATGCCCTCGGCCATGAGCGACTGCAGCAGGCGGTGCGTGGTGGCCTGCGTAAGGCCCACCGAACGTGCGATTTGCGTCACGCGGCCGCCCTCGGCCTGCACCGCGCCGAGCGCGCGGATCACCGAAAAGACACGCGGCACGCCGCCGCTGGCCGCCGAGGGGGTTTCCATACCTTGCTCCTGTGGAATTCTTGAGATCGCTTCCTCTCATGATATTCCGTTGAACGGAATAAATCAGAGAAATATTCTGATTAATGGAATACCCGAGGCGATCTGGCGCAATCGTTGCAATAGAGTGAATTGAAAGTTCTCTCTTGTCCGTCGCGTGCACCAAGGTGCTGCACGCCATTCACGACCGCGCAGAAAGGCCCTTCCATGTCATTCCTACGGCTCACCGACGTGACCAAGTTCTACGGTGCCACGCGCGCCGTGTCGGCGATGAACCTCACGGTTGAGAAGGGCGAGTTCGTCTCGCTGCTCGGCCCTTCGGGCTGCGGCAAGACCACGACGCTGCAGATGATCGCGGGCTTCGAAGCCGTGTCGAGCGGGCGCATCGAGCTCGCGGGCAAGGACATCACGCATGCCAAGGCGAACACGCGCGGCCTGGGCATCGTGTTCCAGACCTACGCTCTCTTCCCGCACATGACGGTGGCCGACAACGTGAGCTTCGGCCTCGAGATGCGCAAGATGCCGAAAGCCGAACGCGCTGAAAGAGTAAAGCAGGCGCTCGCGCTCGTTCATCTCGAAGCGCACGCCACGCGCTACCCGCGCGAGCTCTCGGGCGGCCAGCGCCAGCGCGTGGCACTGGCCCGCGCGCTGGTGATCGAGCCGCCGGTGCTGCTGCTGGACGAACCGCTCTCCAACCTCGACGCCAAGCTGCGCGAGGAAATGCAGTTCGAGCTGCGCCAGATCCAGCGCAAGGTCGGCACCACCACGGTCATGGTCACGCACGACCAGAGCGAGGCCATGTCGATCAGCGACCGCGTGGTGGTGATGGAAAGCGGCTGCGCCACGCAGATCGACCATCCGCACCGCGTGTACGAGCACCCGAGCACGCGCTTCATTTCCACGTTCGTGGGCAAGGCCAACCTGCTGGACGCCCGCGTCGTCGCCTGCGGCGCGCGCAGCTGCCATGTCGAGGTCGGTTCGCTCACGGTCGAGGTCGACGACACCGGCTACAAGCCGGGCGACCCGGTGCTGATGAGTGTGCGCCCCGAAAAGCTGCAGCTGGTGGAGGCTGGCCGCGGGCGTCTCGACGGCACGGTACGGGAACGCTTCTTCCTGGGCAGCCAATGGCTCTACCGCCTGAGCACGCCCGCCGGAGACCTGACGGTGCTGAGCCCCAACGACGGCCGCGAGGCGCTCGACGAAGGCAATGCCACCGGCATCGACTGGCCCGCGCATTGCACGCGCCTGTTGCCGGCCGAGGCGGCGGTGGCGGCCGCATGAGCGGAATGAAGAACAAGGCCACGCCATGGTGGCTGTCGGGACCTGCGCTGCTGCTGTTCGCTGCCTTGCTGGTGGTGCCGCTCGCGCTCACCGCCGTGCTGTCGTTCAACGTCTACGACCCGGCCACCGGGCCGAAGGCCGGCGAGTTCACGCTCGAGCATTACACGCATGTGTTCACCGACTCGTACTACCACGGCATCTTCTGGCGCACCTTCTGGATCTCGGGCGTCGTCACGCTGATCTGCGTGCTCATCGGCGCACCCGAGGCCTATGTGCTGAGCCGCATGCGCAACCCCTGGCGCTCGGTGCTGCTGCTGGTGGTGCTGGCGCCGCTCTTGGTGTCGGTGGTGGTGCGCGCTTTTGGCTGGAGCATGCTGCTCGGGCCCGAAGGCGCGGTGAACGGGCTGCTCCGGCTGGTGGGCATCGGGCCGGTGAAGATGCTCTACACCGAGATCGCGGTGATCGTGGCGCTGGTCCACGTGATGCTGCCCTTCATGGTGATTCCGGTCTGGACCTCGCTGCAGAAGCTCGACCCCGGCGTGGAGAACGCAGCGCTTTCGCTCAAGGCCTCGCCCTTCACCACGCTGCGGCGCATCGTGCTGCCGCAGGTGATGCCGGGCATTCTCTCGGGCAGCCTGATCGTGTTCGGCCTGGCCGCGAGCTCGTTCGCGATTCCGGGGCTGCTCGGCGGAAGGCGACTGAAGATGGTCGCGACGGTGGTCTACGACGAGTACCTGCACGAACTCAACTGGCCGCTCGGCGCCGCCGTCGCGTTGGTTCTGTTGGTGGCCAACCTCATCGTGATGCTGAGCTACAACCGCCTCGTCGAAGGCCGCTACAAGAAAGCGCTGGGGTAGTCAGATGACCAAGAACGGCCCCCTCGCCCTCGCGTTCAACGCGCTCGTCATCACCTTCATGCTGGCGCCGCTCGTGGTGGTGTGCATCGTCGCGTTCACGCCCGAGAACACGCTGACGATTCCCACCACGCACTTCTCGCTGCGCTGGTTCAAGGCGGTGTTCGCGCACCCCGACTTCATGCAGTCGTTCTGGAACAGCCTGTGGCTCGCGCTGGCCTCGGCCACCATTGCCACGCTGCTCGCGGTGCCGGCTGGCATGGCGATCACGCGCTACGAGTTTCCGGGGCGCGACTTCCTCAATGGCCTGTTTCTCTCGCCGCTGATCATTCCGCACCTGGTGCTGGGCGTGGCGCTGCTGCGCCTCTTCGCGCTGGTGGGCGGCACGGGCAGCTTCGGCTGGCTGGTGATGGCGCACGCGCTGATCGTCACGCCCTACACGCTGCGCCTCGTGGTGGCTGCGCTGGTGGGCTTCGACCGCAGCGCCGAACAGGCCGCGCTCTCGCTGGGCGCAAGCCAGGCCACGATGTTCCGGCGCATCACGCTGCCGATGATCCTGCCGGGCGTCACGGGCGGCTGGTTGCTGGCTTTCATCAACAGCTTCGACGAAGTGACGATGTCGATCTTTGTCACCTCGCCCAGCACGGTGACGCTGCCGGTGCGCATGTACATGTATGCCACCGAGTCGATCGATCCGCTGATGGCGGCCGTGTCGGCGCTGATGGTGGCGGTAACGGCCATCGCCATGGTGGTGCTCGATCGCGTCTATGGGCTGGACCGCGTGCTGGTGGGGCGCCGATAGATGAGCTTGCCAAAGCTTCAACCGCTGCTGCATCGCGTGGCCGAAACCGGCCGCGCCGCGGTGCCCTTCACGCTCGACGGCGAGCCCGCCTCCGCGCTCGCGGGCGACACGGTGCTGACCGCGGTGCTCACGCAAGCCACCCAGTTGCGGCGCAACGAATTCAGCGGCGCACCGCGTGCGGGCTTCTGCATGATGGGCGCCTGCCAGGATTGCTGGATCGCCACCGAGCAAGGCGAGCGGCTGCGCGCCTGCTCGACCTTCATTGCGCCGGGCATGGCACTGGTCACGGGAAGGAGCACCGCATGACGGCCTCTTCCGCGTTGCAGCCGGTGATCGTTGGTGCGGGGCCGGCCGGCGTGCGTGCCGCAGAGGCGCTGGTGGCGCACGGCCTGCGGCCCGTGGTGATCGACGAAGCTTCGCGCGCCGGTGGCCAGATCTATCGGCGCCCGCCCGCAAGCCTGGTCCAACGCACCGCGCAAGCACTCTACGGATTCGAGGCCCGCCGCGCCAACGCCGTGCACGCCGCCTTCGACGCATTGCGCGAACGCATCGACTACCGCCCCGACAGCCTGGTGTGGAACGCGCAGGGCGGCCGGCTCGACGTGCTGCACGGCCCCACGCGCAGCACGGCCAGCGTGCCTTACGGCCAACTGATCGTCGCCACCGGCGCCACCGACCGCGTGCTGCCGGTGCCGGGCTGGACATTGCCCGGCGTCTACACGCTGGGCGGCGCGCAGGTGGCACTCAAGTTCCAGGGCTGCACCATCGGCGAGCGCGTGGTGTTCATGGGCACCGGCCCGTTGCTCTATCTGGTGGCCTATCAATATGCAAAGGCAGGCGCAAAGGTGGCCGCGGTGCTCGACACGGCACGGCTCGCCGACCAGGTGGCGGCAACGCCCGCGATGCTGCGGCAACCGACGGTGTTCGCCAAGGGCGTGTATTACGTGGCCTGGCTGCGCGCGCATGGCGTGCCGCTGCACAGCGGCGTTCGCCCGTTGCGCGTGCGCGGCGATGCACAAGAAAGCCGCGTCACCGGCGTGGCGTGGCACGACGGGCGCGAAGAGCGCACGCTGTCCTGCGATGCCGTCGGCTTCGGCTATGCGCTGCGCTCCGAAACCCAACTGGCCGACCTGCTCGGCTGCCGCTTCGAATTTGCGCCGCTGCACCGCGCCCATCTCCCGGTGCGCGACGCGGCCGGCCGCTCCAGCGTGCGGGGCGTGTACCTCGCGGGCGATGGCGCCGGCATCATGGGCGCCGATGCCGCCGAATGGGCCGGCGAACGCGCCGCGCTCGCGCTGCTGGCCGACCATGGCGTAGCCGTCGACACCGCGCGCACCGAAGTGCTCGAACGCAAGTTCCACAAGCTCTCGGGATTCCGCGAGGGGCTGGAGCGCGCCTTCCCCGTGCCGGACGACTGGGCCGCGCATGCGCCCGACGAGCTGGTGGTCTGCCGCTGCGAGAACATCACGGCGGGCACGCTGCGCCAGACCGTCATCGAGAACGGCGCCGACGAAATGAACCGCCTGAAAGCGCTCTCGCGCGTGGGCATGGGCCGTTGCCAGGGCCGCATGTGCGGCGTAGCCGCAGCCGAGATCCTGGCGCACGCCACCGGGCAGCCGCTGCAGCAGGTGGGCCGGTTGCGCGGGCAGGCACCGATCAAGCCGATTCCGATTCACCTGGCCGCCGCGCCATCCGCCGAAGGAGCCGGCGAATGACCGGGCGCAAGACATTGCGCACCGATGTTGCCATCGTCGGCGGCGGCATCGTCGGCGCCTCCGCCGCACTCGCATTGCGGCAGATGGGCATCGGCGTCGCGCTGCTGGAGCGAGACCTCTGCGGCTCGCGCTCCAGCGGCGTGAACTACGGCGGCGTGCGCCGCCAGGGCCGGCCGGTGAGCCAACTGCCGCTGGCGCAACGCGCGCACCGCATCTGGGGCCGCCTGCGCGAAACGATCGGCACCGACGGCGAGTACCTGCGCTCGGGCCACTTCAAGATCGCGCGCAGCGAAGCCGACATGGCGTCGCTCGAGCAGTACCGCGCGCAAAGCCTCGACTTCGATCTGGGGCTCGAACTGATTTCCGATACCCGCCTGCGTGAGCGCTGCCCCTGGCTCGGCACGCGCGCCGTCGGCGGCTCGCTGTGCGCGGAAGATGGGCAGGCGAACCCGCGGCTGGTGTCGCCGGCCTTCGCGCTCGCGGCACAGCGCGCAGGCGCGCAAATCTTCGAGCGCCACAAGGTCGACGAAGTGGCGCACGACGGCACGAAATTCATACTTCGATCGGGCAATGCGCTCGAAGTGCTTGCGCCGGCGCTGCTCAATTGCGCGGGCGCATGGGCCGGTCCCGTGGCCACGTATTTCGGCGAAGCCGTGCCGCTGCAATCGGGCCATCCCGCGATGGCAGTGACCGAGCCGCTGCCCTTCTTCATGAACTGGAGCCTCGGCGTCGAAGGCGGCGGCATCTACTGCCGCCAGGTGGCGCGAGGCAACCTCGTGCTGGGCGGCGGCGGCGCGGGCGTGGCGCTCGATGCCGATCGCGCGCGCTCCGACCGCGACGCGATCGCCTCGCTCTCTGAGCAAGCCATCGAGCTGCTGCCCGCGCTACGCCATGCGCACTTCATCCGCACCTGGAGCGGCACCGAGGGCTACCTGCCCGACCGCCAGCCGGTGCTCGGCCCGAGCCGCACCACGCCGGGCCTGTTCCACGGCTTCGGCTTTGCGGGCGCGGGCTTCCAGATTGGCCCAGCCGCCGGCGAGGTACTGGCCGAACTCGTGCGCGATGGCCGCAGCAGCACGCCGATCGAGGCCTTCTCGATCGAACGCTTCTTTCCCGAAGAAACCACCACCAGCCCACCCTGAAAGGAAAACACCATGTCCCGTTTCCAGAAGATTTTTTTCTTCTCTCTTCGCCGGACCGTGCTCGGTGCGGCGGCGGTTGCCGCGCTCGCGGCCAGCGGCGCGGCCGGCGCGCAGACCAAGACGCTCTACATCGGCATGAACGGCGGCACCATGGAGAAGGCGTACACGCAGTACGTGTTCCCCGCCTTCGAGAAGCTGCATGGCGCCAAGGTGGTGGTGGTGCCGGGCACCTCGTCCGACATCCTCGCGAAGGCACAGGCCAACAAGGACCGCCCGCAGATGCACGTGATGTTCCTGGACGACGGCATCATGGTGCGCGCCATCGGCATGGGCCTGTGCCAGAAGCAGCGGCCCAACCCCTCGCTGGCCGAGATCTACCCGGCCGCGCGCTTCAAGGACGACATGGCCAGCGGCGTGAGCCTGGGCATGACGGGCCTGGCCTACAACGCGAAGATGTTCAAGGAAAAGGGCTGGGCGGCGCCCACCTCGTGGATGGACCTGGCCGACCCCAAGTACAAGGGCAAGGTGGTGTTCCAGTCGATGTCGTCATCGTCGTTCGGGCTGCACGGCTTTTTGATGTTCAACCGCATCCAGGGCGGCAACGACAAGAACGTGGAACCGGGCTTCAAGGCCTGGCCAACCACCGTCGGCCCGAATGTGCTCGAGTACATCCCGAGCTCGGCCAAGTTGTCTGAAATGGTGCAGACCGGCGAGGCCGCGATCTTCCCGCTGACGCCCACGGCCGTGGCAGCGCTCAAGACCAAGGGCATTCCGGTGGAATACGCGCCGCCGAAGGAAGGCGCCGTGGTGCTGATGGTGGGCCAGTGCGTGATTGCGAACAACAGCGAGCCGGAACTGTCGCAAAAGCTCGCCGAGTTCTTGCTGAGCCCGCTGGCTCAGGCCAATGTGTTGCAGTATGGCGCGCAGATCCCCACCAACCCGAAGGCACCTGCCGTGGGTGACGGTGTGCAGCAGGTAGCCGATATCAACAAGTGGATGAAGACTGCGGTCACCATCGACTGGGACAGCATCAATGCGAACCGTCCTGCTTGGAATGCGCGTTGGAACAAGACTATCGAGAAGTGATTAGTACGTGAGTGTTAGGGCCGTGGCGTTCGGGACGCGCACCCGCCGACGGGGTACCTTGCTCCGCGAATGTCCCCCGGCCTGCGGCCTCCTCCTTTATTTCGCTGCGCAAGGCACCCCGCCAGCGGGTGCGTTATACGGAGCGGTCGTTGATCAGCGGAACACCCAGAGCGTGTCCAGGTGCACAGGCCACCGGGTGCTCCCCGCAGCGAAATAAAGGAGGAGCCGAAGGCGGGGGACATTCGCGGAGGGGAGTACCCGGTGGCCTGTGCACTCGCCCTGGACAGCAGCGCCTCGAACACACAGCCCCAACAAGCAAACGCCTCAGCGATTCGCTTCCAGAATCCACCCCGCAGCCTTCTCGGCCATCATCAACGTCGGGCTGTTCGTGTTGCCGCTCGTGATGGTGGGCATGGCGCCCGCGTCGACCACGCGCAGCCCCTGCACGCCGCGCACACGCAGTTTCGAATCGAGCACCGCCATCGGGTCGCCGTCGGCGCCCATCTTGGTTGTGCCCACCGGATGGAAGATGGTGGTTGCGATATCGCCGGCCAAGCGCGCCAGGTCTTCGTCGCTCTGGTACTGCACGCCGGGCTTCCATTCCTCCGGCTTGTACTTGGCGAGTGCGGGTTGCGACGCTATGCGGCGCGTCACGCGCAGCGAATCGGCGGCCACCTTGCGGTCCTCGTCCGTGCTCAAGTAGTTGGGCGCAATGGCGGGCGCGTCCTGGAAGCGCGGGCTCTTGATGCGCACGGTGCCGCGGCTCGTCGGATTGAGGTTGCACACGCTCGCCGTAAAGGCCGGAAAGCTGTGCAGCGGTTCGCCGAAGGCGTCGAGCGACAGCGGCTGCACGTGGTACTCGAGGTTGGGCCACTCGTGCTCGGGCGAACTGCGCGTGAAGGCGCCGAGCTGCGAAGGCGCCATGCTCATCGGCCCGCTGCGCTTCATCAGGTATTCGAGACCGATCTTTGCCTTGCCATACATCGACGAGGCCAGCACGTTGAGCGTGGGCGCGCCGTTGATCTTGTAGACCGCGCGAATCTGCAAATGGTCTTGCAGGTTGGCACCCACGCCGGGCGCGTCGACCACCACATCGATGCCGTGCTGGCGCAGCAGCTCGGCCGGGCCGATGCCCGAAAGCTGCAGGATCTGCGGCGAGCCGATGCTGCCGGCACACAGCACCACTTCGCGCGTGGCATGCGCGGTGATCATCTCGTGGCCGTCCCACACCTGCACGCCGGTGCAGCGCTGGCTGCCGTCGGGCTGGGTCTCGATGATCAACTTGGTGACGTGCGCGTTGACCCACATCTCGAAATTGGGCCGGCCATAGCACACAGGCCGCAAGAAGGCCTTGGCCGTGTTCCAGCGCCAGCCGTTCTTCTGGTTGACCTGGAAATAGCCGACGCCTTCGTTGCTGCCGCGGTTGAAGTCGGTGCTGTGCGGCACACCGGCCTCCACGGCGGCTTCGGCGAACGCGTCGAGGATGTCCCAGCGCAGCCGCTGCTTCTCCACGCGCCATTCACCGCCGGCGCCGTGCAGCTCGTCGGCGCCGAGGTAGTAGTCCTCGTGCTTCTTGAAGTCGGGCAGCACGTTCTGCCACTTCCACCCATCGTCGCCCGTAAGCTGCGCCCACTGGTCATAGTCGCGCGATTGGCCGCGCATGTAGATCATGCCGTTGATGCTGGAGCAGCCGCCCAGCGTCTTGCCACGCGGATAGCGCAGCGTGCGCCCGTTCAGGCCCGCATCGGGCTCGGTGCTGTAGAGCCAGTCGGTGCGCGGATTGCCGATGCAGTAAAGGTAGCCCACCGGAATGTGGATCCAGTGGTAGTCGTCCTTGCGGCCGGCCTCGATCAGCAGCGTGCGCTGTTGCGATTTGCGGGTCAGCCGGTTGCACATCAGCGCACCGGCCGTGCCGCCGCCGATGACGATGTAGTCGAATGTGTTGTCGCTCATGGCGCCTGCTTGTCTCCGGGGAACGATATTTTTGATGCTCATGGGCCCTCCGCGGGCCTGTTGGGCAAGTTTCGCCCAAGCTGCCGGCAAAAAGCCAATGATTTTGGCGCGATTGGCTTATAAATCGCTCTTATATGACTGCCGCCGCCTTGGACCTCCAGATTCTGCGTGCCTTCGTTCTCGCGGCGCGCGAGGGCAGCGTGTCGCGCGCGGCCGAGCGGCTGCACCTCACGCAGCCGGCGGTGAGCCTGCAACTCAAGCGCCTGGCCGAAGAAACCGGGCTCCAGCTCTTTACACGAACGCCGCACGGGCTGGCGCTCACGGCCGACGGAGCCGCGCTGCTACCGCAGGCCGAGCGCGTGCTCTCGGCCGTGGGCGACCTGCAGCAGGCCGCGCGCAACCTGCAGGGCACGGTGCGCGGGGCGCTGCGCATCGGCACCATCCTCGACCCGGAGTTCACCCGGCTCGGCGTGTTCCTGCGCGAGCTCGTCGAATCCGCGCCGCAGATCGAAACCGAGTTGCGCCACGGCATGAGCGGCACGGTGATGGCCCAGGTGCTGCGCGGCGAGCTCGACGTGGGCTTTCATCTCGATACGGACGACGACGGCGATGCCGCCACGCCGCCGCTGCTCGCGGCGCGCACGCTCACCCGCTTCACCTACCGCGTGGTCGCGCCCGCGGGCTGGGGCCCACAGGTGCTGGGCCGCGACTGGAAGACGCTGGCGGCATTGCCCTGGCTTGCCACGCCGCCGGAGTCCGCGCACCACCGGCTGCTCGGCAAAGTGTTCGGCCCCCTCGGGCTTTCGCCGCGCCGCGCGGCGCTGGTGGACCAGGAAGCCTCGATGCTCGACTTGCTGAAGTCAGGCGTGGGCCTGAGCCTCTTGCGCGACTCCATCGCCATTCGCGAGAGCCAGTCGCACGGCCTGGTGATGGCCGACCGCGTACAGCTGGACTGCGCGCTGCGCTTCGTCTCGCTGGCAGCGCGGCGCAACGAGCCGGTGATCGCGAGCGCATGGAACGCGCTGGCGCGGGCCTGGAATTGATCGGAACAGGGCCGCAAATGATCGTTCGGACGGCGTTCCGCCCTACGCAAAGCGAAGGCGCAGCGTACGGAAAAAGACGATTCATCCGGTTACGATGCGCCCTTTCCGACCGCTTCTTTTTTCTTACTCCGCCCTGCCCCGCCGCACCATGCCCATAGCAACTTCGCCTGCCGACGACGCATCCGCCGCCGGCAGCGTGTTGCCGCGCATCGAGCAGCGCGAGCAGGACGGCCGCAGCTGGACCGTGGCCAGCGGCCGCTGGACCACGCTGGCCATGTCGTCGCGGACCGCGTGGCAGGCCCTCGAGAAAGACCTGGCAGGCGCACCGCCCGCGGACGACCGCGCCTGGGACCTTCGCCCCATCGAGCAGCTCGACCACATCGGCGCGCAGTTGCTGTGGGAACACTGGCGCCACAACTGGCCGGCCACGCTCGAGATGTCGCCGCAGCACAAGGCGGTGCTCGACCAGGTGGCCCAGTACACGGTCGGAACGCCCGAGGAGCCGCCGCCCACGCTGGCCGAGCGGGTGCGGCATTTCTCGCACACCGGCGCGCGCGCGCTGGAAGTGATGCGCGATTTCGTAGGGCTTGTCGGCCAGCTCGCACTCGACGTGGGCACGCTCCTGCGCGCGCCGCATCGCGCGCCCTGGCGCGATTTTTCGGGCCACCTCTATCAGTTCGGCGCCACGGCGCTGCACATCACGGCGCTGGTCGGCCTTCTGATCGGCGTGGTGCTGGCCTACCTCATCTCGCAGCAGTTGCGCCAGTACGGTGCCGAGGCGTTCGTGGTCAACATCCTCGGGCTGTCGCTGATCCGCGAGCTCGGGCCGGTGCTTGCCGCGGTGCTGATCGCGGGGCGTTCCGGGTCGGCCATCACGGCGCAGATCGGCGTGATGCGCGTGACCGAAGAACTCGACGCCATGCGCGTGATGGGCATTCCGCACGGCTTCAGGCTGGTGATGCCGCGGGTGCTGGCCCTGGCCATTGCGATGCCGCTGATCAGCCTGTGGACGTCGATGGCGGCGCTTGCGGGTGGCATGTTGGCGGCTGATGCCGCGCTTGACATTTCACCCGCCTACTTTCTATCGGCCCTCCCTCGCGCGGTGCCGATCGTCAATCTTTGGCTCGCACTCGCCAAGTCGGCGGTGTTTGGCATCTTGATTGCGCTGATCGGCTGCTACTTCGGCATGAAGGTGAAACCCAACACCGAGAGCCTGGGGCGCGGCACGACCTCGTCGGTGGTGACCTCGATCACCGCGGTGATCCTGGTGGACGCGCTGTTCGCGGTGCTGTTCAAGGGCGTGGGGTTTAGAGCATGAGCGATTCGAACAGCGTGGTCGATATCCGCAAGCTCTGGACGGTATTCAAGAGCGCCGACGGCGAGGTCGTGGTGCACCGCGACCTCGAGCTGCGCATCGAGCGCGGCGAAGTGCTGTCGCTGGTCGGCGGCTCGGGCACCGGCAAGACCGTGCTGCTGCGGCAGATTCTCGGCCTTGAAAAACCCTCGAAGGGCACCGTCGAGGTGCTGGGCCGGGCACCCGGCGAGCTCAGCGCCAAGGGCGCGGCCAACGTGGGCATGCTGTTCCAGCACGGCGCGCTGTTCTCGGCCTTCAGCGTGCTCGAGAACATCGCCTTTCCGCTGCGTGAGCTCAAGCTGCTGCCCGACGAGCTGATCCGCAACGCGGCACTGGTCAAGCTGCAGATGGTGGGCCTGGAGCCCCGGCACGCCAACATGAGCCCCGCGGACCTGTCGGGCGGCATGATCAAGCGCGTGGCGTTGGCGCGCGCGCTCATCATGGACCCGCCGCTGCTGCTGCTGGACGAACCCACGGCGGGCCTCGATCCCGAGGCCTCCGACAGTTTTTGCGACCTGCTGCGCGGCCTGCACCGCGAACTGGGCCTGACGGTGGTCATGGTCACGCACGACCTGGACACGCTGTTCGACCTGAGCACGCGCATCGCGGTGCTGGCCGACCACAAGGTCATCGTCAGCGGCTCGGCGCGCGAAGTCATCGCGTATCCGCATCCGTTCATTCACGAATATTTTCTGGGAGGGCGCGGCCAGCGCGCCCTGGAGGCCCTTCATGACAAACCCTCCAACGCCCCGCCGCCATCCGCCGGCGCGGCCCACTGAAAGGTAGCCACACATGGAAAACAAAGCCCATGCCCTCGCCGCCGGCGCCTTCGTGCTCGGCCTCATCGCCGTGCTCGTGGGGCTGGTGGTCTGGTTCACGCGCGACAACACCGTGCGCAACATCTACGAGCTCTCCACGCGCGACGCGGTCAGCGGCCTGCAGCCGCAGGCCATGGTGCGCTACCGGGGCATCGCGGTCGGCAAGGTGACCTCGATCGACTTCGACCCCAAGACCCGCGGCAATGTGCGCGTGCGCATCACGGTCGACCAGCGCGTGCCGCTCACCACCTCGAGCTTCGCCACGCTGAGCTACCAGGGCGTGACCGGCCTGGCCTTCATCGCGCTGGACGACAAGGGCGAATCGAGCGTCGCGCTCGCGCCGAACAACGACGATCCGCCGCGCATTCCGCTCAAGCCCTCGATGCTGGCGCAACTGCAAGACCGCGGCGAAGCCATCATCAACCAGGTCGACGAGGCGACGAAGCGCGCGAACCGGCTGCTCGGCGACGACAACCAGAAACGCGCAGCCGAGGCACTGGAGAACATCGCGGCAGCCTCGGCCAGCGCCAACACGCTCCTGAAGCAACTCGACAACACCGTGAAGACCGGCCTGAATCCGACGCTCGCCGCGCTGCCCGGCACGCTGTCTTCGGTAAAGACGGCGGCGGGCGACGTCTCGCGCGTGGCCAACAACTTCAACACCACCGTGGGCCGCCTGAATGCGCCGGATGGCCCGATCGAACGCCTGGGCGACGGCACCAAGGCGCTGGCGCAAGCGGTCGATTCGTTCAACTCGGCCACGCTGCCGCGCGTGAACCGGGTGGCCGACGACACCTCCCGCGCCGTGCGCCGGCTCGGCCGTGCGGCCGACGGCATCAACGACAACCCGCAATCGCTGCTGTTCGGCAACGGTGGCACCGCCGCGGGACCCGGCGAGCCGGGCTTCTCCGCGCCGCCCGCCACCACGTCCCTCGGACGCCCCTGAAGTGATGACCATGAAGAACGCCATTCACCCCCGTCCGCTCCTTGGTTCTGGTCTCGGTCTCGGCTTGGGTCTCGGCCTTGCGCTGCTGCTCGCCGGCTGCGGCGCGCTGCCCGACAAGCCCGCGCGCGCCACGCTGTACGACTTCGGGCCCGGCCTTGCCGCATCGGCCACGGCCAATCCGCCCGCAACCGCATTGCCCACGCTCGCGCTGGCCGAAATCGAGAGCAACACACGGCTCGACGGCACGCAGATTCTTTACCGGCTCGGCTATGCGGATGCCAACGAACTTCGTCCCTACGGGCAGTCGCGCTGGAGCCTGCCGCCGGCTCAGCTGCTGCGCCAGCGGCTGCGCGATGCGCTCACCGAGCGGCGCACCGTGCTCGGCCCGGAAGAAAGCGCGACCATCGCGCGCACCGAGGGCCGGGTGCCCGACACGCTGCGCATTTCGCTCGACGAGTTCAGCCACTATTTCGAATCGGCCGGCAGCAGCGTGGGCCTGGTCCGCCTGCGCGCCACGCTGATTCGCGGCACCACGGCCGGTGACCGCGTGCTGGGCCAGCGCACCTTCACCGTGCGCCGGCCGGCACCGAGCGCCGATGCACCCGGCGGCGTGAAAGCGCTCGCCGCGGCCACCGATGCCGCCGTGGCCGACGTCGTGCAATGGGTGGATCAGTTGCCGCGGCAGTAAGCTCTGCTTCGGCTCGACAGTGCCCTACCAACAACCCCGAGGAGACCTCACCATGAACGCAACACGCATCGCCGGCATCCTGCTCATCGTGGCCGGTATCGCGGGCCTCGGGCTCGGGGGCTTCAGCTTCACGAAGGAAACGCACCAGGCCAAACTCGGCCCGCTGGAGTTCTCGGTGAAGGAGAAGCAGCAGGTCAACTTCCCCGCCTGGGCGAGCGTGGCCGCCATCGTGGTGGGCGGTGCGCTGGTGCTGTTCGGCGGCAAGAAGAGCTGATCGACCCCTAGGGCGGCGAGCCGCCGAGCCCCGCCAGCAACTGCGGCAGCAGGGTTTCGGATGGCCCGCGCAAGACCACTGCCGCCGCATCGTCCAGATGCGGCAACGGCTCCATGTTGAGCGTGATCAGTTGGCAGCCGTGCGCCATCGCCAGCTGCGGCAGTTCGGCCGCCGGATAGACGATGGCCGTGCTGCCGACCACCATGAACACGTCCGACTCCTGCGCCGCCGTCTGCGCATCGAGCAGCACGCCGTGGTTCAGCATTTCTCCGAACATGACCACGTCCGGCCGGGCCCGCGAGGCGCAGCGCATGCAGCGGTGAAAGGGCCAAGGCCCCTGGCGGTTGCCGCAGTGGTCGCAGCGCCACCGGCGCAGCGAGCCGTGCAGTTCGAGCACGTCCAGCCCGCCGGCCAGCGTCAGCAGGCCGTCGACGTTCTGCGTGACCAGGCGCGTGGCGGGACGCAGCCGCTGCAGCAGCGCGAGCGCGGTATGCCCCGGGTTCGGCGCCGCATCTTCTACGGTGGAAAGCCGCTGGGCCCAGAAGCGCGTGAAACCCGCCGGATCGCGCTGCAAGTCTTCGGCGTGCGAATACTGCAGCGCGTTCTGGTTCATCCAGAGACCGTCGGTGTCGCGGTAGGTCGGAATGCCCGAAGCCCTGGAAAGGCCCGCGCCGGAGAACACGACGATGCGTCGGGCGGCGCCCAGCAGGGCAATGGCGGATTCGATGGGGGGTGTGGAAAAAGCAGTGCCCAGGGTCATGGATCCAGATGTGCGGAAGCGTTCCTTCCGGCCGACGTTGCACCCAGCCGCTCGGAGACCGTGCCCGCGCAGGCCTTGAGCGCGCGTGCGATTTCGCCGTCCCAGGCGGTGTCGAAGATGGCCGCCGGGCCGATGGCCGTGACCGACAGCACGATGGCGCCCGTGTGGTCGAATACCGGCGCCGACATGGCGCTGACGCCCTCGATCACCTCGCCTTCCGAGCGGCTGATGCCATGCGCCCGCACTTCCTGCAGCTGGCGCTCGAACTCGCTCCACGAAGGCAGGGGCGGTTGCGGCGGCATGCCGGCTTCTGCGGGCTGCTCGCCGGCCTTGCGCTGCTTCTGCCGCTGGCGCTCGGCGTCGAGCAGTTGCCGCACCGTTTCGGCGTCGAGGTAGGCGGCGAACACGCGGCCCGAGGCCGTGTTGGTGAGAGAGAACACCGTGCCGTGCCGCATGTTCACATGCACCGGCGACGGCGACTCGGCCGTGCGGACGATGGTTGCGCCGCGCGCCCCCCAAACCGCCAGCGCCACCGTATGGCCGATGCGCTGGGCCACCTCGGCGATGAGCGGCGTCGCAATGTGCACCGGGTCGGCCTGCTGCAGGCTGATGAGCCCCAGTTGCAAGGCCAGCGGGCCGAGCAGATAGTGGCCGCTGGCGCGGTCCTGCTCGATCAGGCCCAGCCGCCCGAAGCTCACCATGTACGGGTGAGCCTTGGCGGCCGTCATGTCGGCTTCGCGCGCCAGGTCTTTCAGCGCCATCGGCCGGCCGTGGTGCACCAGCGCGCGCAGCAGCTGGCCACCCACTTCGATGCTCTGGATGCCGCGCTGGGCGGCGCGGTCGGTGTCATTGGCTGCCATGGCCCGCCTTGGCGTCTGATTGTTCGTTCATGAAGAAGGGATTAGACATTAACCGATCTCGGGTTTACACTTCGATGATTCGTTAACCGCGAATTCATTTGCTTTAGACGAATCAAAATTTCGATCCACCGACGGAGACACACGATGAGCCAAGCCAAGAAGTTCGCCAGCCAGGCCGACCTGGAAGAAAAGAAGATCACCTTCAGCCAGATCTCGGAGCACGCCTGGGCCTACACGGCCGAGGGCGACCCGAACACCGGCATCGTCATCGGCGACGATTGCGTGCTGGTGGCCGACACCCAGGCCACCCCCGCCATGGCCGCCGACGTGGTGCGCCGCATCCGCGAGGTGACCGACAAGCCGATCAAGTACGTGGTGCTGACGCACTACCACGCGGTGCGCGTGCTGGGCGCGGCCGGGTATTTCGAAAAGGGCGCCGGGCACATCCTGGCCAGCCAGGACACGCGCGACCTCATCGTGGAGCGCGGCGAACAGGACAAGGCCAGTGAAATCGGCCGCTTTCCACGCCTGTTCCAGAACGTGGAAACGGTGCCGCCAGGCCTGACCTGGCCCACCATGACCTTCACCGGCAAGATGACGCTGTGGCTCGGCAAGCTCGAGGTGCAGCTGATCCAGCTGGGCCGCGGCCACACCAAGGGCGACACGGTCGTCTGGCTGCCCGAGGAGCGCACGCTGCTGTCGGGCGACCTGGTCGAGTTCGGCGCCACGCCGTATGCGGGCGACGCCTACTTCCAGGACTGGCCGCAAACACTGGACAACATCGCGGCGCTGAAGCCCGCCGCGCTGGTGCCGGGCCGCGGCGCCGCACTCACCACCCCGGCCGAAGTGGCCGAGGGCCTGACCGGCACGCGCAACTTCATCTCCGACGTGTACGCCAGCGTGCAAGAGGGCGTGAAGGCCGGCCGCGACCTGAACACGGTCTACAAGGACACCTACGCCAAGCTCAAGCCCAAGTACAGCCAGTGGGTGATCTTCGACCACTGCATGCCGTTCGACGTGAGCCGCGCGTACGACGAAGCCTCGGGCCATGCCGACCCGCGTGTGTGGACGGCCGAGCGGGACGTCGAGATGTGGAAGGCGCTGGAAGGCTGATCGGTTTTTCTCCCTCCCCTTCCGGGGGAGGGTTGGGGTGGGGGCACGCGGCGCCAATTTCGAGCGCAGCCAGCCCCCATCCCAACCTTCCCCCAGCGGGGGAAGGAGCAATACAAAGACACGGAGACAAAACGTGATCGACTATCAAAGCCTGCGCTTCGACTACAAGCGCCACGCCGACCAGGACGCGGCCACGCCCGCCCACCACCCGGTGGTCGTCGTCGGCGCCGGCCCGGTCGGCCTCACGCTGGCCATCGACCTCGCGCTGCGCCAGGTGCCGGTGGTGCTGCTCGACAACGACAACACCCTCTCCAGCGGCTCGCGCGCGATCTGCTTCGCCAAACGCACGCTCGAGGTGTTCGACCGCCTGGGCTGCGGCGACCGCATGGTCGACAAGGGCGTGTCGTGGCACGTGGGCAAGGTGTTCTTCCACGACGAGCAGGTCTACCGCTTCGACCTGCTGCCCGAGCCTGGCCACGAGCGGCCGGCCTTCATCAACCTGCAGCAGTACTACGTCGAGGGTTATCTCGTCGAGCGCGCCGCGGCGCTGCCGCTGATCGACTTGCGCTGGAACAACAAGGTGACGGGCATCGAGCAGCGCGACGACGGCGCCGTTCTCAACGTGGAGACGCCCGAGGGCGAATACCGGCTGCAAGCCGGCTACGTTGCCGCCTGCGACGGCTCGCGCTCCAACCTGCGCCAGCTGCTGGGCCTCGAAGCCAAGGGCCGCGTGTTCCGCGACCGCTTCCTGATTGCCGACATCACCATGGACGCGCAGCTCCCGACCGAGCGCCGCTTCTGGTTCGACCCCTCGTTCCACCCCGGCCAGAGCGTGCTGCTGCACAAGCAGGCCGACGGCATGTGGCGCGTCGACTTCCAGCTCGGTTGGGACGTCGACCCGGTGGAAGAACGCAAGCCCGAGAACATCACGCCGCGCGTGCGCGCGCTGCTCAACAGCATCGGGTTCGAGGGCGTGCAGTTCACCATCGGCTGGGCCAGCGTCTACACCTTTGCCTGCCAGCGCATGGAGCGCTTCCGCCACGGCCGCGTGCTGTTCGCGGGCGACTCGGCGCACGGCGTGTCGCCCTTCGGCGCGCGCGGCGCCAACTCGGGCGTGCAGGATGCGGACAACCTCGCGTGGAAGCTCGCGGCCGTGCTCGAGGGCGAGGCACCCGATGCCCTGCTCGACAGCTACGCGAGCGAGCGCGAATTCGCAGCCGACGAGAACATCCGCCACTCCACGCGGGCCACCGACTTCATCACGCCCAAGAGCGACGTGAGCCGCCTGTTCCGGGATGCGGTGCTGGAGCTGACGAAACGCCATGCCTTCGCGCGCACGCTGGTCAACAGCGGGCGGCTCTCGGTGCCCGCTGTGCTGCGCGATTCGCCGCTCAACACGCCCGACGCCGATGCCTTCGCCGGGGCGATGGTGCCCGGCGCCGCGGCGGCCGACGCGCCCATCGTGCGCGCCGACGGAAGCACGAACTGGTTGCTGCGCGAATGCCATGCGGTGCAGTTCACTGCGCTGGTGTTCGGCACCGGTGACGCGGCCGAGCGCAGTGTGCAGGCGCTGAAGGCATGCGACTTTCCGCTGCACATCGTGCGCGTGGAAGCCGCAACGTCCGGAGGCGAATTCGCCATGCGGCGCTACGACGCACAGCCCGGCACCATCTACCTGCTGCGGCCCGACCAGCATGTGTGCGCGCGCTGGCGGCACCCCACGGCGGCAAACGTTCGCGCCGCCATCGACCGAGCACTGGCAAAAAAGGGATGAACCGTACCATGCAACAACACCTGATCACCGCGCCGAACCTCGAAGCGCCCGACGACTTCTACGAGGCGCTCATCGAGGCCCACCAAGGGCTTTCCACCGAGGAAAGCCACGCCTTCAACGCACGGCTCGTGCTCGTGCTGGCCAACCACATCGGCTCGCCGGCCGTGCTGCGCGAGGCCTTCGAGGCCGCGCGCAGCAATTGAGCGCCGCACGCCATCCAACCTCATCGCGCTTTTCGAAAGAGAACACCATGACCCAAGCTTCCGCCAACGACGATCGGCGCTACCTGAGCGGCTTCGGCAACGAGTACGCCTGCGAAGCCGTTCCAGGCGCCCTGCCGCAGGGCCGCAACAACCCCCAACGCGGGCCGTTCGATCTCTACACCGAGCTGCTCTCAGGCACCGCCTTCACCGCGCCGCGCCACGAGAACCGCCGCACCTGGCTCTACCGCCGCCAGCCTTCGGTGGTGTCGGGACGCTACCAACCCTACGCCCAGCCGCATTGGACGACCGGCGCCGACCGCGGGATCGCGCTGCCGCCCGAGCCCCTGCGCTGGCACCCGATGCCGCTCGACGGCGCGGCCGAAGTGGACTTTATCGACGGCATGCACACGGTGGCCGCCAACGGCGATGCCGAATCGCAGGTCGGCATCGGCTCGCTGATGTACCTTGCGGGCCGCTCGATGGAACGCCGCGCCTTCGTCAATGCCGACGGCGAGATGCTGCTGGTGCCGCAGCAGGGCCGCCTGGTCATCACCACCGAACTGGGCGTGCTCGACGTGAAGCCCGGCGAGATCGCGGTGCTGCCACGCGGCATGGTGTTCAAGGTGGCATTGCCCGACGGAATCTCGCGCGGCTATGTCTGCGAGAACTACGGCGCGCATTTCCGCCTGCCTGAACTGGGACCCATCGGCTCGAACGGCCTGGCCAACGCACGCGACTTCCAGGCGCCCGTGGCCGCTTTCGAGGAAAACGGCGGTGCCTATGAACTCGTCAAGAAATTCGGCGGCCGCTTCTGGAAGGCACCGACGAAGCAGTCGCCCTTCAACGTGGTCGCATGGCACGGCAACCTGGCGCCGGTGAAGTACGACACGGCGCACTTCATGGCGATCGGCTCCATCAGCTTCGACCATCCCGATCCCTCGATCTTCACCGTGCTGACCTCGCCCAGCGACACGCCGGGCACCGCGAACTGCGATTTCGTGATTTTCCCGCCGCGCTGGATGGTGATGGAAAACACCTTCCGTCCGCCATGGTTCCATCGCAACCTCATGAGCGAATTCATGGGCCTGGTGCTCGGCGAGTACGACGCCAAGCCGGGCGGCTTCAAGCCTGGCGGCGCGAGCCTGCACAACTGCATGGTGCCGCACGGGCCCGACGAGGAAGCCTTCGACAAGGCCACGCATTCGGACCTGAAGCCGCACAAGCTCGACAACACGCTGGCCTTCATGTTCGAGAGCCGCTACCGCTTCATTCCGACGAACTTCGCGCTGCAGAGTCCTGCGCTGGACACGGACTACGCCGATTGCTGGGCCGGCCTTAAAGACCAGTTCAAGCCCTGACGGCCGACGAGCAGACGCCACACCTAAAGAAAGACATTCCATGACCGCACTCAACGCCACCCATGACCCGAAGCTGCGCAGCTGGGTTGCCTCGGCCAATGAAGCCGGCTGCGACTTCCCGATCCAGAACCTGCCTTTCGGCCGCTTCCGCGCGTCGGGCAGCAGTGAGGCTTTCCGCATCGGCGTGGCCATCGGCGACCAGGTGTTGGACCTGAAGGCTACAGGCCTCGTCGATCCCGACGACATGAACGTGCTGATGAGCGCGAGCGTGAAAGACCGCCAGGCCCTTCGCGCCGCAATTTCGATGGGCCTCGCCGAAGGCAGCGACAAGCAGGCCGCGTGGGCGAAGGCGCTGCTGCCGCAGGCCCGGGCCGAGCTCACCGTGCCCTGCCGCATCGGCGACTACACCGACTTCTACACCGGCATTCACCACGCCACCACCATCGGCAAGCTGTTCCGCCCCGACCAGCCGCTGATGCCCAACTACAAGTGGGTGCCCATCGGCTATCACGGGCGCGCCTCGTCGATCGGCGTGAGCGGCCAGGTCTTCAAGCGCCCGCAGGGGCAGACCAAGGCGCCGGATGCGGCCGAGCCCAGCTTCGGCCCTTCGAAGCGGCTGGACTACGAGCTGGAACTGGGCTTCTTCATCGGCCGCGGCAATGCGCTCGGCGAGCCGATTGCCCTTGGCGAGGCCGAAGACCACCTGTTCGGCGTGACGCTGCTCAACGACTGGTCGGCGCGCGATCTGCAGGCTTGGGAATACCAGCCGCTCGGCCCCTTCCTCTCGAAGAACTTCGCGAGCACGCTCTCGCCGTGGATCGTGACGATGGAAGCGCTGGCGCCGTTCCGCGCCAGGTTCGAGCGGCCCGCGGGAGACCCGCAGCCGCTCGCGTACCTCGATGCGCCGTCGAACCGCGAAAACGGCGCGCTCGACATCACGCTCGAGGTGCTGCTGCAGACCGCGAAGATGCGCGCCGCAGGTGAGGCGCCCGCACGCCTCACACGCGGCAACACCACCGAAGCCGTCTACTGGACCGCCGCGCAGCTCGTCACGCACCACACGGTGAACGGCTGCAACCTGCAGCCCGGCGACCTGCTGGGCTCGGGCACGCTCTCGGGCCCCAAGCCCGACGAAGCCGGCTCGTTGATCGAACTCACGCTGGGCGGCAAGCAGCCGATCACGCTGCCCAATGGCGAGAAGCGCACGTTCCTTGAAGACGGCGATACGCTGGTCATGCGCGGCTACTGCGAGCGCGCGGGCGCGGTGCGCATCGGCCTGGGTGAAGTTGCCGGAACCGTGATCGCCTGAGGTCTGCGTGTTGTCCCCTCTCCCTCTGGGAGAGGGAGAAAAACCGTCATGGCGCGGTCGCGGCGGTGCCGGCTGCCGGCCACGCCACTTCGCTCGCCACGCGCGGCTTGCCGATCGGCGCGCCGGCCTTGCCGATCCTGACGGCGGCCATGTCGGCCTCGCTCGGGTACTGGTCCATCAAGACATAGTCGAACACCCGGCGCGCAATGGGCGCCGCGGCGCCGGCACCCCAGCCGGCGTTCTCGACGATCACCGCAAGGGCGATCTTCGGGTTGGTGGCAGGTGCAAAAGCCATGAACAGCGCGTGATCGCGCTGGTGCTCTTCGAGCGCACGGGCGTTGTACCTGGTGTTCTGCGCTTGCGTCACCGCCTGCGCCGTGCCCGTCTTGCCCGCCGCCTGGTAGCCCGCACCGGCAAACACGCTGCGCGCGGTGCCGCTGGTCACCACGCTGGTGAGGCCTTCACGGATCACCGCGACGTTGGCGGCGGTGTAGCCGAGGTTCTCGGCCGGCGGCTGCGGCAGCGGCGCCACCTCCCCGCTCACCGTGTTGCGCGTGGCCAGCACCAGATGCGGCTTGTGCTTCATGCCGCCGTCGGCCACGATGGCCGTAGCCTGCGCGAGCTGCAGCATGGTGAAGGCGTTGTAGCCCTGGCCGATGCCCAGAGAGATGGTCTCGCCCGCATACCATTTCTTCTGCTCGGGCCGCTTGTAGGCGTTGCGCTTCCATTCGGTGCTCGGCAGCACGCCGCGCACTTCGCCGCCCAGGTCGATGCCGGTGATCTGGCCGAAGCCGAGCGGCTTCATGAAGTCGTGGATCAGGTCCACGCCCATCTCGTTGGCCAGCGAGTAGTAATAGATGTTGCTCGACACCTGGATCGAGCGCCGCATGTCCACGCCGCCCAGGTTGCCTTCGGGGCTGCCGAAGCGGTGGCCGCCGAAATTGAAGTAGCCGGGGTCGTTCACCACCACGCTGGCGCCGCGCTTGCCGGTTTGCAGGGCAGCCATGGCCATGAAGGGCTTGTAGGTCGAGCCGGGCGGGTAGGTGCCGCGCAGGGCGCGGTTGAGCAGCGGCTTGTCGAGCGATTCGCTGAGCTCTTTCCAGCTCTCGGTGTCGATGCCTTCGACGAACAGGTTGGGGTCGAAGGTGGGCTTGCTCACGAAGGCCAGCACCTCGCCGGTCCTGGGGTCGATGGCGACCAGCGCGCCGCGGCGGTCGCCGAACATGTCTTCCACCAGCTTCTGAAGCTTGATGTCGAGCGACAGCATCACGGTATTGCCCGGCGTGGCCGGATGGCTCGCGAGCCGGCGCACGGCGCGGCCGCCGGCCGAGGTTTCCATCTGCTCGACGCCGGTCTGGCCGTGCAGCGTCTTCTCGTAGCTTTGCTCGATGCCGAGCTTGCCGATGTAGTCGGTGCCCTTGTAGTTGGCCTGGTCTTCCTCGGCCCAGTCTTCCATCGCGGTCTTCTCGCGCTGGTTGATGCGGCCGATGTAGCCGAGCACGTGCGAGGCGATCTCGCCGTGCGGATAGTTACGGAACAGCCGCGCCTTGATTTCCACGCCCGGAAAGCGATAGCGCTGCGCCGCGAAGCGGGCCACTTCCTCGTCGCTCAGGCGGGTGCGGATCGGAATGGAGTCGAAGCTGCGCGAATCCTCGCGCAGGCGCTTGAAGCGGCGGCGGTCGCGCGGCGAGACCTCGAGCACCTGCGTCAGGCTTTCGATCGTTTCCTCGACATCGCCCACCTTGGAAGGCGTGATTTCCAGCGTGTAGGCCGAATAGTTCGAGGCCAGCACGATGCCGTTGCGGTCGAGGATGAGGCCGCGGTTGGGCACCACGGGCACGATGGCCGTGCGGTTGCTCTCGGCCTGTTCCGCCAGGTCTTCGTGCCGCACCACCTGCAGGTAGAACAGCCGCGAGCCGAGCAAACCGAAGGCGAACAGCACCACCATGCCGATCACGATCACGCGGCGCTTGAAGCGCGCGAGGTCGGCGGCAACGTTGCGGATTTCAGTCATGGCGGCGTGAGCTTAGGCGCGTGCAAGTGCTTTTGGCAAATGCGAGGCTGGGCCTTATAGGGGACGGTTCTCGTCCGGTTCCGGGGTGCGCAGCTGCGGCGCGAGCAGCAGCGCCGTCGCCAGCGGCCACAGCGCGGCCTCGATGGCCGGCGAGATGAGCACCGTCCAGCCCGGAAACACGCCGCCGCCGATCATCCGCGTGACCACCTCGATCAATTGGGACAGCGCAAAGAGCGGCAGCACCTGCAGCGCCTGCGACGCCACCGGGTACCAGAGCAGGCGACGGTGGATGGTGATCGCGAAGAAGCCCAGCGTGGTGTACGAGAGCGCATGCTGGCCCAGCATGGAGGCCTGGTGCACGTCCATGCACAGGCCGAACACGAAGGCTGCGCCAATGCCCACGCGCATCGGCTGGTGCACGCCCCAGAACACGATGGCCAGCGCGAGCAGGTCGGGCATCCATGCGGCACGGCCGATCGGAATCATGTTGATGAGCAGCGCCACGACGAGGCTCGACCACATGAAGAGCGGGCTGACGGGCAGCAGAAGCTGCTGCTGGCCGGGACGTTTGATCATCGGGCGCGCTCCGCGGCTTTCTTCTCGGCCTTGTCCGCCTTGTCCGTCTTGGAGGTGGGCTTGGACTCGGGCTTCTTGCGCCCCGCCGCAGCGGGCGCCGCAGGCGGTGCCGCGGGCGCTCCCGTGGGCGCCAGAACCAGCACGTAGCGCGCGGCCGTCACGTGGGCCAGCGGCACGCAGTAGATGCGCGCAAAGGCCGAATCGGCGCGGCGCTCGATGCGCTCGATCTTCGCGACCGGCAGGCCGGGCGGATAGACGCCGTCGACACCGCTGGTGGAGAGCAGATCGCCTTCCTGCAGGTCGGCATTGGCGGCCATGAAGCGCAGCTCAAGTCCGGCGCTGTGCGCCGACGCGTCGCCGAAGGCCACGCTGCGCACGCCGGTGCGGGTGTTCTGCACGGGAATGGAAAGGTCGCGGTCGATGACCAGCGTGACCTCGCTCGTGAAGGGCTGCACCTGCGTCACCTGGCCGAGCACGCCGTAGGCGTCGATCACCGGCGAACCGGCGGCCACGCCCTGCGTGAGCCCCTGGTCGATGACGATCTTGCGCGTGTACGGGTCGGCGGCGTCGTAGAGCACCTCGGCCGCGCGGCCGGGCGCCTGGGTGGTCTGGCGCAGCTCGAGCAGCGCACGCAGGCGCGCGTTGTCCTCCGCGAGCGTGTCGGCCTGGCTCGCGCGCTCCGCCTGCAGCATGAGCGCCTTGCGGGCTTCCTGCTCACTGTGCTGGGCCGCCTGCAGGTCTTCGAAGTAGCGGCTGCCGCCGACCACCATCTGCACCGGCTTGAGCGCCAGCCACTGCACCGGATAAAGCACCGCGCCGACGGCCGCGCGTATCGGCTGCACGAGATGGAAGCGCGCATCGGCCACCATCAGGAACAGGGCCAGCGCACCGAAGAAAATCAGCTTGCTCAGGGCCGACTGCCCCTGGTTGAACAGGGGTGGGGCTGTGCGATCGAGCGTGCCCAAGGGCATGGTTCAGACCTGGCTGCGCAACGTCAGATGGCAAAAAGGCCGGCCTGCACACGCAGAGCCGGCCGATGATGGCGGTAGCGCATTCACTCGCTCGTGAAGATGCTTCCCAAGCGGTCCATGCGCTCGAGAGCAATGCCGCAACCGCGCACCACGCAGGTCAGCGGGTCTTCGGCCACCAGCACCGGCAGGCCGGTTTCCTCGGCCAGCAGGCGGTCCAGGTCGCGCAGCAGCGCGCCGCCGCCGGTCAGCATCATGCCGCGCTCGGCGATGTCGGCGCCCAGCTCGGGCGGCGTTTGCTCCAGCGCGTTCTTCACGGCCGAGACGATGTTGTTGAGCGGATCGGTCAGGGCTTCCAGCACTTCATTGCTGCTGATGGTGAAGCTGCGCGGCACGCCTTCGGAAAGGTTGCGGCCCTTGACTTCCATCTCCTTGACCTCGGAGCCCGGAAAGGCCGAGCCGATGTTCTTCTTGATGACTTCGGCCGTCGGCTCGCCGATCAGCATGCCGTAGTTGCGGCGGATGTAGTTGATGATGGCTTCGTCGAAGCGGTCGCCGCCGACGCGGACCGAGCCCTTGTAGACCATGCCGCCCAGGCTGATGACGCCCACTTCGGTGGTGCCGCCGCCGATGTCGACCACCATCGAGCCCGAAGCCTCGCTGACGGGCAGGCCGGCGCCGATGGCCGCGGCCATGGGTTCTTCGATGAGGTAGACGGAGGTGGCGCCCGCCGCCTCGGCCGCGTCCTTGATGGCGCGGCGCTCGACCTGGGTCGAGCCGCAGGGCACGCAGATGATGATGCGCGGGCTCGGCGTGAGCAGCGTGCGCGGGTGCACCATCTTGATGAACTGCTTGATCATCTGCTCGGTGATCACGAAGTCGGCAATCACGCCGTCCTTCATCGGGCGGATGGCCTCGATGTTGCCCGGCACCTTGCCCAGCATGGCCTTGGCTTCGCGGCCGACGGCCTGGATCACCTTCTTGCCGTGCGGACCGCCCTCGTGGCGGATGGCGACCACGGAGGGTTCGTCCAGCACGATGCCCTTGTTACGGGCAAATATCAGTGTGTTGGCGGTGCCGAGATCAATCGCAAGGTCGGTGGAAAAGTACCGACGGAAAGCTCCAAACATGTGCGGAATCCTCTGGAGCACGCCTGCGCATCGGCAGGTCGTCGCTCTGTTTTTGGTCGTTTGACGGGGTGAATTGATCGTTTTTGGCGCAAAAGCCGGCGCGTTCGCGGGGGTTGCGGCAAAGGCGGGATAATACCCGAATCCCCTCTGAATCCCGTGTTAGCACCCCTTCCGGCGTGCGATTACTTCCGGTTTTTTAGCCGGTTCGACCCATGTCACTTTCCGCTTCAGATATTGCACGCATTGCCTCGCTGGCAAGGCTACAGCTTGCTTCCGACGAAAGCGAGCGCATGCTCAGCCAGATTAACGGCTTCTTTGATTTAGTCGAACGTATGCGTTCGGTCGACACCGCCGGCGTCGAGCCGCTGGCGCATCCGGTGGCCGCCATCGAGGACATCACGCTGCGTTTGCGCGACGACGTGGTGAGCGAGCCCAATAACCGCGAAACCAACCAGAAGAGCGCCCCGGCCGTCGAAGCCGGCCTGTTTCTCGTGCCGAAGGTGATCGAATGAGCGGCGAATTGCATCAAATGGGCGTGGTCGCCCTGGCCAAGGCTTTGGCCGACCGCAAGGTTTCCGCCGTCGAAACCGCGCAGGTTTTCCTCGGCCGCATGAACGCCCACCAATCGCTTGGTACTTTTGTCGACGTGAACGAGGAAGTCACGCTGGCACAGGCCCGCGCGGCCGACGCGCAGCTTGCCGCCGGCAATGCCCCAGTGCTGGCCGGCGTGCCGATTGCGCACAAGGACATCTTCGTTACCACCGATTTCGCCACCACCGCCGGCTCGAAGATGCTCGCGGGCTACCGCTCGCCCTTCGACGCCACCGTGGTGCGCCGCCTGGCCGAGGCCGGCGCGGTCACGCTCGGCAAGCTGAGCTGCGACGAGTTCGCGATGGGCTCGGCCAACGAGAACGTCGCCGTGCCCGCCGTGGGCCACGACAAGGCCGTGCCGGTGCAGAATCCCTGGAACCGCGAACGCATTCCCGGCGGCTCGTCGGGCGCCAGCGCGGCCGCCGTTGCGGCGCGCCTGGCTCCCGCGGCCACCGGCACCGACACCGGCGGCTCGATCCGCCAGCCGGCCTCGTTCTGCGGCGTGACCGGCATCAAGCCGACCTACGGCCGCGCCTCGCGCTACGGCATGGTGGCGTTCGCATCGAGCCTCGACCAGGCCGGCCCCATGGCCCGCTCGGCCGAAGACTGCGCGCTGCTGCTGTCGGCCTTCTGCGGCCCCGACCTGGACCGCGACTCGACCTCGCTCGACAAGCCCGCCGAGAACTTCGGCCGTTCGCTGAACGATTCGCTCGAGGGCCTGCGCATCGGCGTACCGAAGGAGTTCTTCGGCGAAGGCGTGGCGCCCGGCGTGCGCGCCGCCATCGATGCGGCGCTATCGCAGTACGAGAAGCTCGGCGCCAGGCGCGTCGAAGTGACGCTGCCGCTCACCGAGCTGTCGATTCCGGTGTACTACATCCTCGCCGCGGCCGAAGCCTCGAGCAACCTGAGCCGCTTCGACGGCGTGAAGTTCGGCCACCGCGCAAAGCAGTACAAAGACCTGGGCGACATGTACGAGCGCACACGCGCCGAAGGCTTCGGCGACGAGGTGAAGCGCCGCATCATGATCGGCACCTACGTGCTCTCGCACGGCTACTACGACGCCTACTACCTGCAGGCGCAGAAGGTACGCCGCATGATCGCCGACGACTTCCAGCAGGCCTTCAAGCAGTGCGACGTGATCGCCGGTCCGGCCGCGCCGACCACCGCATGGAAGATCGGCGAGCACGGCGGCGACCCCGTGGCCGACTACCTCGCCGACATCTTCACGCTACCTGCATCGCTCGCAGGCCTCCCGGGCATGAGCGTGCCCGCAGGCTTCGATGACAGCGGCATGCAAGGCTCGAAGCAGGGCATCGGCAAGCCGATGCCCGTGGGCCTGCAGCTGATCGGCAACTACTTCGGCGAAGCGAAGCTGTTGAACGCGGCCCACCGCTTCCAGCAAGCCACCGACTGGCACATGCGCACGCCGGAGGGCTTTTGAGATGAGCGAACCCGTGAACACATTCGAAGCACAACAACAGGGCCGCCCGACCGGCCCGCTGGTGCGGGGCTATGAAGTCATCATCGGCTTCGAGACGCACGCGCAACTGTCGACCGCGAGCAAGATCTTCAGTCGCGCCTCCACCGCCTTCGGCGCCGAGCCCAACACGCAAGCCTGCGCGGTGGACATTGCGCTGCCCGGCACGCTGCCCGTGATGAACAAGGGCGCGGTCGAACGCGCCATCAAGCTGGGCCTCGCGCTCGGCTCGCACATTGCGCCGCGCAGCGTGTTCGCGCGCAAGAACTATTTCTACCCCGACCTGCCCAAGGGCTACCAGATCAGCCAGTACGAGATTCCCGTCGTGCAGGGCGGCTCCGTCTCGTTCTTCCTCGGCGAAGAAAAGAAGACCGTGCGCCTGGTGCGGGCCCACCTCGAGGAAGACGCGGGCAAGTCGCTGCACGAAGACTTCATCGGCCAGAGCGGCATCGACCTGAACCGCGCCGGCACGCCATTGCTCGAAATCGTGACCGAGCCCGACATGCGTTCCACCGCCGAAGCCGTGGCCTATGCGCGCGAGCTGCACAAGATCGTCACCTGGATCGGCATCTGCGACGGCAACATGCAGGAAGGCAGCTTCCGCTGCGACGCCAACGTGTCGGTGCGCAAGCCCGGCGAGAAGCTCGGCACGCGGCGAGAAATCAAGAACCTGAACAGCTTCAAGTTCATGCAGCAGGCCATCGACTACGAGATCAACTCGCAGATCAACGAGCTGGAAGACGGCCGCAAGATCGAGCAGGCCACCGTGCTGTTCGACCCCGACACCGGCGAGACGCGCACCATGCGCACCAAGGAAGACGCGGCCGACTACCGCTACTTTCCCGACCCGGACTTGCCGCCGCTCGCCATCGAACCCGAATGGATCGAGCGCGTTCGGGCCACCATGCCCGAACTGCCGCGCGCCATGGCCGAGCGCTATGTGCGCGACCACGGCATGTCGGAATACGACGCGGCACAGCTCACGCAGAGCCCCGCGCTCGCACGCTACTTCGACGACGCGGTGAAAGCCGGCGCAACGCCCAAGCTCGCCAGCAACTGGATTACCGGTGAGATGGCGCGCCGCCTGAATGCACAAGAAATCGGCATCGAAGCGGCACCGGTCACGGCGCAGCAGCTGGCGCAGATGGTCGGGCGCATTGCCGACGGCACGCTGCCCAACAACGCGGCGCGCCAGGTGTTCGATGCGCTCTGGACTGGCGAAGGCAGCGATGTCGACGCCATCATCGAAGCCAAGGACCTGAAGCCCATGAGCGACGCCGGCGCGCTCGACAAGATCCTCGACGACGTCATCGCCAAGAACCAGAAGAACGTCGACGAATACCGCGCCGGCAAGGAAAAGGCCCTGAACGGCCTCGTGGGCCAGGTGATGAAGGCCAGCGGCGGCAAGGCAAACCCCGCGCAGGTCACCGAACTCTTGAAAGCCAAGCTGGCCTGACCGGCGCCCGCCGGCGGCGGGCTACTTGCCGCCGCCGTTCTGGGGGGACCAGATCTGCTTGAGGCGCGAGCGCTCCTCGTCGAAGCGCGCATTCACGCGCTTCTTCTCGTCTTCCTGCTCGCCGATGAAGCGGTTCTGCACCGCCACGCTCTGCGCGTTGTCCTCGAGCTTGCGGCGCACCGCGCCCGGCGCCTTGCTGACGTCGTGCTTGTAGAACTCGAGTTCCTCGTCGATCTTCTTGCGGTCTTCAGCGAGTTCGGCCAGACGCTTCTGTGCGGCCTGGATCACTGCGTCGACCTGCACCAGCGCCTCCTTGCGCTCCCGTTCGTGCACGGTCACGTTGGGGTAGCGCACCAGCAATGCACGCTCGCGCCGGCGCTCGTCGATCAGGCGCGTGGCCTGCAACGCCGCCTCGCGGGCCCGGTCTTCGCGCTCGGCCAGTTCGCGCGCGGTGTACGTCGGCTCGATCTTGCGTCGCGTGGTGCCGCTCGGGCTCAGCTCGCGCTGCTCGCGGTCGATGCATTCGGCAATCGGCCGGTCGGCCGTGAGCGTGCGGCCGCGGGCGTCGGTGCAGGAATAGATGGCGGGCGGCGCCGGCGCGGGCGCGGGCTGTGCCGGCGCTGCGGCAGGCAGCAGCGCCACCATCAGCAGCAACAGCGGCGGCGGCGCCCAGATGGCCGCGAAGGGCCGGGCCGTCTGATCGAGCTTGCGCACAGGCATGAGATGGGTCTCAGTTGGCGCCATAGCGGGCGCGGTAAGCGAGCACGCGCTCACGGTGCGCCCCGAGGTCGGCGGCGGCGTTGCCAGACAGGTAGTTCAAGAGGTCGTCGAGCGTGGCAATGGCGACCACCTTCAGGCCCAGCTGGTTGCGCACGTACTGCACCGCGCTGTGGTCCACGTCCACGCCGTTCTCGGTCGCTTTCTCCTGCCGGTCGAGCGCAATGGACACTGCGTGCGGGGTAGCGCCGGCGGCTTCGATGGCCGCAATCGATTCGCGCACCGCGGTTCCGGCCGACATCACGTCGTCGACGATGAGCACGCGGCCCTTGAGCGGCGCGCCGACCAGGTTGCCGCCCTCGCCGTGGGCCTTGGCTTCCTTGCGGTTGTAGGCAAAGGGGTAGTTGCGCCCGCGCCGGGCCAGTTCGGCTGCCACCGTGGCGCCCAGCGGGATGCCCTTGTAGGCGGGGCCGAAGATCATGTCGAACTCGACACCGCTCTCGATCAGCCGGTCTGCATAGAATCCGGCGAGACGCGCGATCTTGGCGCCGTCGTCGAAGAGGCCCGAATTGAAGAAGTAGGGGCTCAGGCGGCCGGCCTTGGTCTTGAACTCGCCGAAGCGCAGCACGCCTGCGTCGAGTGCGAACTGGACGAAATCCTGCGCCACCGCACTGCTTTCCACACCATCTACAGCCATCGGAATTTCCTTGTGTTCAAACTGACCAGCCTCAATCTCAATGGCCTGCGTTCGGCCGCCACGAAGGGGGTGGCGGACTGGGTGGCCGAACTTGCGCCGGATTGTATTTGCATGCAGGAGATCCGGGTGCAGGCGAGCGACATCGAGGGCCGCTTCGAGGAAATGGCCGGTCTCAAGGGCCATTTCCATTTCGCCGAGAAAAAAGGCTACGCCGGCACCGCCATCTACACGAAGCATGCGCCAAGCGCCGTGGTGGTGGGCTGGGGCGACGCCGAATTCGACGCCGAGGGCCGGTACCTCGAACTGCGCTTCGACACGCCCAAGCGCAAGCTCTCGATCATCAGCTGCTACTTTCCGAGCGG
The DNA here is from genome assembly GCF_040544635.1 of Variovorax paradoxus. Classification (GTDB taxonomy): domain Bacteria; phylum Pseudomonadota; class Gammaproteobacteria; order Burkholderiales; family Burkholderiaceae_C; genus Variovorax; species Variovorax paradoxus_R. The sequence continues at coordinate 696,313 of NZ_JBEPKJ010000001.1, read as the reverse complement.
CAGTTCGGGCGAGGAGCGCCAGGAAGCCAAGTTCCGCTTCCTGAAGGGATTCTTTCCGCACCTCACCGCGCTCAAGAAGGAGCGTGAATTCATCCTCTGCGGCGACATCAACATCGCGCACAAGGAAATCGACCTCAAGAACTGGCGCGGCAACCAGAAAAACAGCGGCTTCCTGCCCGAGGAACGCGCCTGGATGACCCGCCTGCTCGACGCCGGCACCGACGGCGCGGGCTTGGTGGACGTGTACCGCACGCTCAAGCCCGACACCACGGCCGAGGCCTACACCTGGTGGAGCAATCGCGGCCAGGCCTACGCCAACAACGTGGGATGGCGGCTCGACTATCACCTGGCCACGCCGGCGCTCGGCGCGCTGGCGCGCACCGAGCAGATCTACAAGACCATCAAGTTCTCGGACCACGCGCCGATCACGGTGGACTACGACTTCACGCTCTGATTGCCCTGTCAGCGTGACAGCGCGGGCAGCGCCTTCTCCAGCGTCGCGACGAAGGCCTGTATCGCTTCGGTCTCGTGCGCACCGCGCTTGGCGATGCGGTAGAAGTCCAGCCCCACCTTCGGCTTGACCAGCACGTCGGTGCACACGCGGTGCCTGCGGCAGGCTGCGAGCGCGAAGGTCGGCATCACCGCGGTGCCGAAGCCGGCCTCGATCATCGAGATCAGCGTGCCGAAGAAATTGAAGGCGGGCCGCTGCGCATCGGCACGGCCAATGGTGGCCAGGTGCCGGTCGATCACCTTCTGGATCGGGTTGCCCGGCGGCAGGCCGATGAGTTCGGCCGTGCGCAGCGCGGACCACGGCACGGTGCCGATGGCCGGTGTTTCATCGGCCTCCTTTGCAGACGGCGCCACGCGCATCAGGTGAAAGCGCCCGACCGGCGTGCGCTCCAGACCCGCCGCCGCCTTGAAAAAGAAGCCGAGACCCAGATCGGCATCGCCGGCCGCGACCATGGCCTCCACATCGCGCAGGTCCGCATCGAAGAGACGCAGGCTCACTTGCGGATTCGCTTGCCGGAAGGTGCTGAACACCTGCGGCAGCAGGTGCGACGACACCAGCGGCGTGGCCGCGATGCGCAAGGTCTGGCGCGCCTCGTCGCCCTCCGCGCCGAGCTGCGCGGCCACGTCGTCGAGGTCGGTGACCAGCCGCTCCACCACCGGCAGCAAGCGCCGCCCCGAGGGCGTGAGGCTCACCATGCGCGTGGTGCGATCGAAGAGGCGGCAGCCCAGTTGTCGCTCCATCTCGCGGATCAGGATGCTCAGCCCCGCCTGCGTGATGTGGGCCTGCTCGGCCGCACGCGTGAAGTTGCCCAGCCGTGCCACCTGCAGGAAAGCGCGCATCTGGCGGGTCGAGAGGTTCATAAGGATTCATGATAAATCCATAGCACATCTAAATTTCACAAATGATGAACTTCCGTTCCCAATACGGCTGGAGACAAACGGAACCCCCGGAACCATTTCAAGAGCCATGAACGACAACCCAGTGATCATCCTCGGCGCCGGCATCGGCGGCCTGACCCTCGCGCTGAGCCTGCACCAGGCCGGCATTCCCTGCCGCGTGTACGAGGCCGTGCCCGAACTGAAGCCGCTGGGCGTGGGCGTGAACCTGCTGCCGCACGCGGTGCGCGAGCTGACCGAGCTCGGCCTGCTGCCGCAGCTCGATGCGGTGGGCGTGCGCACGAAGGAATCGATCTTCTTCACCGAACACGGCCAGCTGATCTTCCGCGAAGCAGCGGGCGAGCACGCGGGCTACGACTGGCCGCAGTTCTCCATTCATCGCGGCGACCTGCAGACGGTGCTGCTCGAAGAAACCCTCAAGCGCCTGGGCCCTGACAGCGTGGTCTGCAACCACCGCTGCACCGGCGTGACGCAGGACGCGGACGGCGTCACCGTGCACTTCGCCGGCGGGGCCGCCGTGCAGGATGTGCGAGGAGCCGTGGCCATCGGTTGCGACGGTATCCACTCGGCGCTGCGCAAGCAGCTCTATCCCAACGAAGGCGCGCCGCGCTACTCGGGCGTGAACATGTGGCGCGGCACCGCGCGCTGGAAGCCCTTTCTCTCGGGCGCGAGCATGGTGCGCGCGGGCTGGCTCGCAGTCGGCAAGATGGTGATCTACCCGATCCGCAACGACATCGACGCCGAAGGCCGCCAGCTCGTGAACTGGGTCGCCGAGATCCACGCGCCCCAGCCCGCGATGCGCGACTGGAGCCGCGCCGGCCGGCTCGAAGACTTTCTCCCCGCGTTCGCCGACTGGCATTTCGACTGGCTCGACGTGCCGGCGCTGATCCGCGCCTCGGACACCATCCTGGAGTACCCGATGGTCGACCAGGACCCGCTGCCGCGCTGGACGCACGGCCGCGTCACGCTGCTGGGAGACGCCGCGCATCCGATGGTGCCGCGCGGCTCCAACGGCGCGGGGCAGGCGATCATCGATGCGCGCTTCCTCGCAGGCGCGCTCAAGGACCTGGGCGTGGGCACCGCGGCGCTCGAAGACTACGACCGCATTCGCGTGAAGGCCACCACCGACGTGGTGCTGACCAACCGCATCAACCCGCCCGACGCGATCCTGCGCGAGGTGTTCGAGCGCTCGGGCGGCCAGCGCTTCGGGCAGATCGAGGACGTGGTGAGCCAGGCCGAGCTGCAGGCCATCTCGGACAACTACAAGCGCGTGGCTGGCTACGACCCGGTGGCGCTGAAGGCGCGTGCCTCGTACCTCTGAGCGCCGATCCTTCCTTCACAGAACAAGACGGAGACAACCCATGCGATTCATTGCCAAGACCCTCACCACCCTGCTCGTCGCAGCAAGCGCTGCAGCCGCCCATGCCTGGCCCGACCAGCCGATCACGCTCGTCGTGCCCTACACGCCGGGCACCGGCATCGACCTTGTCGCGCGCCAGCTCTCGGCCCGCCTTCCCGCGTTGCTGGGCCAGCCGGTGATCGTGGAAAACCTCGCCGGCGCCAGCGGCAACATCGGCAGCGAAAAGGCCGCGCGCGCCAAACCCGACGGCTACACGCTGCTGGTGCAGGTCAACACGCTGGTGATGAACCGCAGCCTCTACAAGTCGCTTGGCTACGACCCCGTGGCTGACTTCGCACCGGTGTCGCTCACCTCGTGGGGCACGCTGCTGCTGGTGACCAACCCGAACGTGCAGAAGGCGGCTTCGGTGGCGCAGATGGTGAGCACGGCCAAGGCGGAGCCGGGCAAGCTGACATACGCCACGCCCGGCGTGGGCACGCCGCATCACCTGTCGATGGCACTGCTGATGCAGGGCAGCGGCACGGAGCTGATGCATGTGCCCTACAAGGGCACGGCCGGCGCGGTGACCGACCTGCTGGGCGGACGCATCGACTACATGTTCCTGCCGGTGCACGTGGCGCTGCAGCACATCCAGGCCGGCAAGCTCAAGGCCATTGCCACGGGCAGCAGCAAGCGCCTGCCACAGCTGCCCGAGGTGCCGACGCTGGCCGAGGCCGGCGTGACCGCCGACAACGTGGACATGTGGTACGGCGTGCTCGCGCCCAAGGGCACGCCGCCAGACGTGGTGGCGCGGCTCAACAAGGAGATTGCAGCGGTGCTGAAGCAGTCCGAGGTGGCAAAGTCGTTCGAATCGCAGGGCATGGTGCCGGCGAGCTCGACGCCGGCCGAATTCGGCGCGCTGGTGAAGAAGGATGCGGACCGCTGGGCGGGCGTGGTCAAGCGCGGCAACATCACCGCGGACTGAGTTCCTTCAGCGCGGCGCTGTCTTGCCCGCGTGCCGCGCCAAGTGCACCTGGTGCAGCGTGATCTTGCGCACCTCCGCCTGGCTGGTCTCGATGTGCGCGCGCAGCAGCATCGCGGCCTGGTCGCCGCGGTTGGCGCGCACAGCCTTGAGGATCTTGGCGTGCTCCTCGTAGGTGGCGTCGATGCGCGGCTGCTGGGTGAAGTCGAGCCGCCGGATGATGCGGATGCGCTCGGTCACGTCGCTGTGAACGCGCGCCATCTCGGCGTTGCCCGCGGCAGCCACGAGCGCGCAATGAAAAGCCTCGTCCCATTGCGCCACCTGCGCGGTGTCGCTGCTGCGCTGGGCCGCGGGCACGAGCCAGATCTCGGCCAGCGCGTCGAGCAGGCTGCGGTCGACGCGGCGGTCGGCTTCGCACAGGCGATGCACGGCGGTGGTCTCGAGCACCATGCGCAGGTCGTAGAGCTGCTCGAACTGGTCGAAGTCGAACGGCAGCACGCGCCAGCCGCTGCGGAACAGCACCTCGACGAACCCTTCCTGCTGGAGGCGGAACAGCGCCTGCCGCACGGGCGTGCGCGAAACGCCGAGCCGCTCGCTGATTTCGTTCTCGGTGAAGCGGTCGCCCGGAACGAGGATGAAATCGGCCACGTCGCGCTTGAGCTGCGCGTAGACCTCGTCGGCGCGTGTACGAAAAACGGTCGCGTCGGCGGCGGGAACGGCAGATGCGGGCGAAGCGGAGCGGGAACGAACGGTAGGCACGTGTGGAATGGTAGTCGCTGTCATCGCCCGCCGCGCAGCGCCGCCAGCAGCGCGGTGCTCGGCGCGGTCCAGCCGACGATGCCGCCCTGGGCGCAGACCATCTCGAGCGTGGCGGCCTTGAAGGCCGGAAAGTAGCTCTCGGTGCAGTCTTCGAGCAGCAGGCAGTCGTAACCGCGGTCGTTGGCTTCGCGCATCGAGGTCTGCACGCAGACTTCGGTGGTCACGCCGCCGAACAGCAGGTGCGTGATACCGCGCTGTTGCAGCAGTTCGTGCAGGCCGGTGGCATAAAACGCGCCCTTGCCGGGCTTGTCGATGACGATCTCCCCGCCGACGGGTGCCAGCGCCTCGATGATCTGGTTGCCCGGTTCGCCCGCCACGAGAATGCGGCCCATCGGGCCTTCGTCGCCGATGCGCAACGCAGGGTTGCCGCGATCGCGCTTGGCGGGCGGGCAATCGGAGAGGTTAGGCTTGTGCGCCTCCCGGGTGTGCACCACGAGGCCGCCGGCTTCTCTCCAGCCCTGCAGCGCTACCTGCGTGGCAGGAACGATCGCTTCCAACAACGAAACATCGTTGCCCAGCGTTTCGCCGAAGCCGCCAGGTTCGATGAAGTCGCGCTGCATGTCGATGAGGACCAACGCGGTGTTTTTTATCTCGAACTCGTAGGGGAAGGGAATGGCTTCTTCTATGCGCATTTTGTTGCTCGCTTGTTCAACGGGTGCATCCGAGGGCAAACACCCCACCGCAAACCGGGCGGCCTCCCAATCGACAGCAGGGCACTCATGCCACAGCCTCTACAGGCTCATGGTGCCCGCCACCCATGTGTGCCCCGATCACATGCCTTTCAGCGCCCGCCGCCGAAGTCTCGAACACGATGCGGCCCTCGCTCATCACGACGATGCGGTCGGCCAACTCCAGCAGCTCGTCGAGGTCTTCGCTGATCAGCAGCACCGCCCCGCCCTTCTCTCGCACCTGCACGATGCGCTCGTGGATCTCGGCAACCGCAGCAAAGTCGAGGCCGAACACGGGATTGGCCGCGATCAGCACATTGATGTCGCCCGCGAGTTCGCGCGCCAGCACCGCGCGCTGCACGTTGCCGCCCGAAAGGCTGCGAATCGCAGCGCCCTCGCCCTGCGTCTTGACGCCGTATTCCGCGATCCACTCGCGCGCCCGATTGCGCCAGAAGGGAAAGTTCAACACGCCGCCGCGTGACAAAGGCGGCCTGTCGAAATCGCGCAGTGCCATGTTCTCCGCCACGCTGAGGTCGCCCACGCAGGCGTTGCGCAGCGGCTCCTCGGGCAGGCTGCGCACCTTGAGACTGCGGTTCTCGCTCCGGCGTGCGCTGTAGGGCTGGCCCATGACCGTCACGCGGCCGGCCAGCCGCGGGCGCTGCCCGACCAGGGCCTCGACCAGCTCGCGCTGCCCGTTGCCCGAAACGCCCGCCACGCCGAGGATTTCGCCCGCGCGCACGAAAAGGCTCAGATCGTGCAGTGCCAGCGTGCCGCGGTCACCTTGCGCCTTGAGGCCTTCGACCCTCAACGCGACGGGCACCGCCTCGGGCACGGTCTTTCTGGCAGCAGGCGATGCCGCCGGCGCAGACGACATCGCAGCCTGGCCGCCCATCATGGCCTGTGCCAATTGCGCAGGGCTCGTGTCCGCCACGCGGCAGTGGTGCACCGCCTTGCCGCGGCGCAGCACCGTCACGCTGTCGGCATAGGCCATCACTTCGCGGAACTTGTGCGTGATGATGAGCACGGTGCACAAGCCGCTTCGCGCGAATTCACGCACGTGGCCGAGCACCTCGTCGGCCTCCTGCGGCGTGAGCACCGAGGTCGGTTCGTCGAGGATCAGCAGGCGCGGCTTCAGGTAGAGCTGCTTCAGCAGTTCGAGCTTCTGCTTTTCGCCCGCCGCGAGCTCCGATGGCCGCACATCGAGATCGAGGCTGAAGGGCGTGGTCCCCAGAAAGGCCTTGAGCTCGGCCCGCTTCGCCTTCCAGTCGATCAATGCCGGCGTCTTGCCGCCCGCGAGCAACAGGTTCTCGGCCACCGTCATGCCCGGCGCCAGTGTGAAATGCTGGTACACCATGCCGATGCCGAGCGCGCGCGCCACGATGGGGTTGGCAATGTCCTGCTCGCGGCCGTCGATCAGGATGCTGCCTTCTTCCGCGCGCTGGAAGCCCGCGACGCATTTCACCAGCGTGCTCTTGCCCGCGCCGTTCTCGCCGAGCAGCGCATGCACCGTGCCAGGCTCGACGCGCATCGTCACGCGGTCCATCGCAGTGAAGGCGCCGAAGCGCTTGGTCAGTTCGTACGTGTCGAGCGCGAGGGCGCCGCTGCCCGCAGGCAGTGCGCCGATGGCATGGGACGTGTCGGCCATGCGTTCGTCAGTCCAGCGCGGCCAGCAGCGCCTGCGACGTGGCGTGGGCGCCGAACACGCCACCCTGCATCGTGATCATCTTCAGCGCCGCAAGGTGGTTGCCGTGGTCGGTGGCGGCGGTGCAATCGGACAGCAGCAGGCATTCGAAGCCGCGGTCGTTGGCGTCGCGCATGGTCGTGTGCACGCACACGTCGGTGGTGATGCCCGCGAGGACCAGGTTCTCGATGCCGCGTGTGCGCAGGATCAGCTCCAGGTCGGTGGCGTAGAACGAGCCCTTGCCGGGCTTGTCGATCACCACCTCGCCGGCGAGCGGCGCCAGTTCGGGAATGATCTCCCAGCCCGGCTCGCCGCGCACCAGGATGCGCCCGCACGGCCCGTCGTCGCCAATGCCCACGCCGTTGGCGCCGATCTGCCGCGATCGCCAGCGCTTGTTGGCGGGCAGGTCCGCCAGGTCGGGCCGATGGCCTTCGCGCGTGTGGATGATGTGAAAGCCCAGTGGCCGCAGCGCCGCGAGCGTGCGTGCGATCGGCTGGATCGGTGCCTGCACCAGCGAGAGGTCGTAGCCCATCACGTCGACGTATCCGCCCTTGCCGCAGAAGTCGGTCTGCATGTCGATCACGATCAGCGCGGTGTTGTCGGGCCGCAATGCGCCGTTGTAGGGCCAGGCATAGGGCTCGCCGGCAACGTGGCGGATGGGTGTCGTTGTCATGGCGTTCAGTTCCTTGTCGATGAAAGTTCGCCGGGGCTTCCGACCGCCGTGCTGCCGGGCCTGCAGGTAAGCACCAGAATGACCAGTGTGAGCACGTAGGGCACGGTGTTGAACAGGTGGTAGCCCCAGCCGATGCCGATGGACTGCAGCGCGGGCCCGATGGCACCCGCACCGCCGAAGAGAAACGCAGCGCCCACGCAGCGCAGCGGGCTCCACCGCGCGAAGATCACGAGCGCTACCGCAATGAGGCCCTGGCCGCTGGAGATGCCTTCGTTCCAGCTGCCTGGATAGAACAGCGTGAGCGACGCGCCGCCGAGCCCCGCAATGAAGCCGCCCGCCGTCGTCGCCGCAATGCGCAGGCCCGACACCGAATAACCAAGCGCGCGCGTCGCCTGCGCCGAATCGCCCGCCATGCGTACCAGCAGGCCGGCGCGTGTGCGCGCAAAGCCCCACCAGAGCAGCACGGCCAGCACCACGCCCAAGGGCACGAGCGCGTTCAGCTGCAAGGCGGAGCTCACCACCGGGTTGTCGCTCCAGAAGCCGAGAGGTATCGCGGGAATCTGCGGCGCCTGTGGCTGGATGAGCGGCTTGCCCAGGTAGAACGCCAGGCCGGTACCGAGCAGCATGAGTGCGATGCCGGTCGCCACGTCATTGACGCGATCGAGCGAACACAGCAAGCCGTGCAGCAGCGCAAGCAATGCGCCCGCCACCGCGCCGATGAGCACGCCGAGCCATGCCGAATCGGTGAGATACGCGCCGCCGAAGGCCGCCATGGCCGAGAGCACCAGCACGCCTTCAAGCCCGAGGTTGATGCGGCCCGATTTCTCGGTGAGGCATTCGCCCAGGCTCACGAACAGGAATGGCGCGCCGACGCGCAAGGCGCCGCCGACGATGCCGGCCACGAGGGCGATCCACTGGTCCGCGGTCATGGGGCGGCCTGCGCGCCGCGCGCTGCGGCATTCGCCTTGGGCGCGGCCCTTCGGCTCAAGGCCTTCCAGTCGACCGTGCGCAGCCCCTCGCTCGCAAGAATGAGCACGAAGGCGATGCCCTGCAGCACCAGCACCGACGCATCGGGCAGCCCGAGACGGCGCTGCAGCAGGCTGCCCGCCGCGCCAAAGCCGCCGAAGAGAATGGCAACCGGCACGATGGCCACCGGGTTGTGCCGCGCGATGAACGACACCAGGATGCCCGCATAACCGTAGCCCGCGATCAGCGAGGCGTTGGCGTTGGTGTGCACCGCCGCCACCTCGACCGCACCCGCGAGCCCCGCGCAGGCGCCGCCGAGTCCGCAGGCGCCGAGGATGAGCCGCGTGGCCGGCAGCCCGACGAGTTGCGCGGTGCGCGGATTGCCACCCACCACGCGCACCGAAAAGCCCGAGGCCGTGGCACGCAGCCACCACCCGAGGCCCAGGCAAGCCACCACGCCGATGGCAAGGCCCCAGTGCACGTCGGAACCACCGATGCCGCCGATCAGCAAGCCGGCGTCGAGCGCATAGGTCGACGGCTTGTTGAGGCTCGCCGGATCGCGCAGCGGCCCTTCGACCAGGTGCTTGAAGATGCCGATGGCGATGTAGGCCAGCAGCAGGCTGCTGATGGTTTCGTTGATGCCGCGGTACTGGCGCAGCCAGCCCGCAAGAGCGATCCACAGCGCACCGGCCACCGCGCCGGCGAGACAGACCACCACCGTGCCCAGCACGTTGCCGGGAAGCGGCAGCGCATGCGCGAGCGCGGCCGAGGCCAGACCGCCCAGCACCAGCGCGCCTTCGCCGCCAATGACGATGAGCCCGACGCGCGCCGGCAGTGCCACGCACAGCGCGGTGAGCATCAGCGGCGCGGCGCGCTGCAGGGTGTTCTGCCACGAGAACCAGTCGCCGAACGCGCCCTTGAAGAGCGTCGCCCAGACCTCCACCGGATCGACCCCGGCAAAGGCCACCAGCACGCCGAACAACAGCAGCGCCGCCGCAATGGCGAACACCGGCAGGGCGAATTCCTTGAGCGCGTGGCGCATGGTGAGGATGAACCCGGAATCAGGCCGAGCCGATGACGCCTTCGACCAGGTAGTTCATCTTTTCCAGCTCCAGGTCGGTCTGCTTCAGCACCTTGCCCGCCGGCACCACGACGGCGCCCTTGTTGTCCTTGATGCCGTCCTTGAAGATGTCGAAGGTGCCCGCGATCATCTTGGCCTTGATTTCGTCGGCCTGCTTCTTCGCGGCGTCCGGCACCATGGGGCCGTAGGCGGACATCTTCACGTAGCCTTCCTTCAGACCTCCGCGCAGAAAGTTGGGGTGCGGCTTGCCGCTTTGCGCCGCCTCGATCGCGGCCTTGTAGGCCGTGAGCCAGTTCCACTCGGCACCGGTGAGGTACGCGTTGGGCGCGAGCTTGGCCTGGCTCGCGTGGTAGCCGCAGACCATCTTGCCGCGCTTGGCCGCCGTCTCGACCACCACCTTGGGGCCATCGACGTGCATGGTGAACACGTCGCAGCCCTGGTCGGCCAGGCTGTTGGTGGCTTCCGCTTCCTTCACGGCCATCGACCAGTCGCCGGTGAAGATCACGCTGCAGGTGATGCCGGGCTTGACCGAGCGCGCGCCGAGCGTAAAGGCGTTGATGTTGCGCAGCACCTGCGGAATCGGTTTGGCGGCAACGAAGGCGATCTTGTTGCTCTTGGTCATGTGCGCCGCGATCACGCCGTTCAGGAACTGGCACTCGTCGATGTAGCCGAAGAAGCTGCCGGCGTTCTTGGGGTGCTTGCCCTCTGTCCAAAGGCCACCGCAGTGCGAAAAGCGCACGTCGGGGTTCTTGGGCGCCACGGCAAGGATGTGCGGATCGAAGTAGCCGAACGACGTGGGAAACAGCAGCTTGGCGCCGTCCTGCGAGATCATGCCGGCCATGGTCTTCTGCACGGCGGCGGTCTCGGGCACGTTCTCTTCCTCGACCACCTTCACTCCGGGCAGCTTCTTGACCTCGGCCGCGGCCATGGCGTGCGCCTGGTTGTAGCCGTAGTCGTCGCGTGCACCGACGTAGATCACGCCAACGGTGAGCGGCTTGGCCTGTGCGCCGGCAAGGGCGCTCCAGCCTCCGAGGGTGCCAGCGGCGCCGAGCGCGGCCAGGGATTTGAGGGACTCGCGGCGATTCAGGGGGCTGGTCATGGCGTTCTCCGGTCTTGGATACAAGGTGGGGTGCAAAAAATGTGCCTGCGTGTTCAGCCGATCAGGCTCACGTGGGCGGCGGCCACGCGCCAGCCATCGGCGGTGCGCAGCCAGGTCTGGCTCTGGCGGCCGGTCTGGCGGCTGCCTTCGCGGCGGAACTCGACGTTGGCGGTCGCAAAGTCGCGGCCATAGGTGGTGATGACGGTCCGCAGCAGCTCGCGCGGCGGGCTCTGCACCGGCAGCGACGCGCGAAAGGCGCTGATGGCTGCATGGCTGTAGTGGTTCTCGGCGTAGCCGTAGCGCAGCGTGTGCGAACTGTTCCAGAACAGCTCGTCGAGCACATCACGGCGGTTGGCCAGCAGCGCCTCTTCGTACCGCGCAAAAACTGCGCTCACCTCGGCCAGCACTTCGGGGATGTTGATTTCCAGGGTCATCTGCGAACCTCACGTTGAAAGATGTCGAGACTGAGTTTCTTCATTGCGACAAAGCTCTCGGTGCTCAGCGTCTCTACCGTGCGCGGCCGTGCATCGCCGTAGCGCAGGATCTCGGCCACCTTGGTGGGCCGCTTGGTCAAAAGCAGTACCTCGTCGGCCAGGTACACGGCCTCTTCCAGGTCGTGCGACACCAGCAGCATGGTGGTGCCGGTCTGCATGAACACCTCTTGCAGCTTCTCTCGGATGAAGAGCGTCATCTCGAAGTCGAGCGCCGAAAACGGCTCGTCGAGAAACAGCACTTCGGGGTTGGGTGCGAGAGCCCGCATGATCGAAGCGGTCTGCTGCTGGCCGCCCGAGAGTTCGTAGGGAAAGCGCTTCAGGTCGAACTTGACGTCGAACGACGCCACCAGTTCTTCCATGCGCCGGTCGACCTCGGCCTTGCTGCGGCCTTCGAGCTTCAGCGGATAGGCGATGTTGTCGATGGTGCGCATCCACGGGAACATCGCCTCGCGGTAGTTCTGGAACACGTAGCCGATCTTGGTGTCCTTGCGCTGCTTGCCGTCGAACAGGATCTCGCCCGAGTCGATGGGAACCAGCCCCGCGATCATGTTGATGAGCGTGGACTTGCCGCAGCCATTGGGGCCGAACACCGAGACGATCCTGTGCTTGGGAATGTCGAGGTCGAAGTTCTCGTACAGCGGCCAGCCCGCAAAGTACTTGGTCAGGCCGCGAATGGTGATGTGCGTGCCGGCCGGGCCGGGCTTGAAGACGGGCTTGGGCACGTCGGCATACACGGGGCCGTTCACGACGATGTCTTGCGTGGCTTTCATCGGCCGCTCCAGTGCACGATGCGGCGCTCGGCCACAAGAAAAAGAATGTTGAGCGCATAGCCCAGCGCACCGGCGGCAAGAATGGCCGCGTACATGCTCTTCACGTTGAGCACCTGCTGCGCATCGATGATGCGGTGGCCGAGGCCGGTGTCGGAGCCGATGAACATCTCGGCCACGATGACGATCACCAATGCCATCGACACCGCCGAGCGCAGGCCCACGAAGCTGGGCTGCAGGCTTTCCCACACCAGCACGTCCTTGAAGATCTGCCAGCGCGAGGCGCCCATGACGCGTGCCGCCATCACGCGCTGCTTGCGCGCATTGATCACGCCATAGGCGCTGTTGAACACCACGATCAGCAGCGCGCCGAAGGCTGCGATGGCCACCTTGTTGACGTCCGACACGCCGAAGATCAGGAGGAACAGCGGAATCAGCGCGGACGAGGGCGTGGAGCGGAAGAAGTCGATCAGGAATTCGACGCTGCGGTAGGCCTTTTCATTGCTGCCGAGCAGCACGCCCAGCGGCACGCCGACCACCGCCGCAATCAGAAAGGCCTGCAGCGTGCGCCACACGGTCATTGCAAAGTCGGTGAGCAGCGGCCCGCCCGCGAGCCCCGTGATCAGCGCCGCGACGGTGTCGGCGGGCGTGGGCAGCAGGATCGGCTTGATGAAACCGAGCCGCACCGCCAGGTCCCACACGATGAACAGCACCACGGGTCCGATGAAGGGCAGCAGCCGGTCGCGCAGCGGGGGCTTGGGCATTGCCGCTGCCGTGGCTCCGGCGGCCGGCGGCGTCCACGGCGCGGCCGTGGTCGTGCTTGCGTCGGCCATGGTCATGCCTTGTAGAGGAGGCCGTCCACCAGCACCTTCTTCTCGAAGATGCCCTTTTCGGTGAACAGGTCGTAGAACTTCTGGAAGTACGCCACGTCGCTCGGCTTGAACTCGTTGTAGAGCATGTACGAGGCGAGCGGCACTTCGGCCGTGAGCTTGCCCTCGATGGCGGTGTAGCCCTTCATGTGCTGGCGCGCATCGTCGGGTTTGCTGCGCACCAGTTCCACGCCGCGCGCGTAGGCGGCGATGTACTTCCTGGCCACTTCGGGGTTCTTCTTGATGAACTCGCTGGTGAGGCTGGCGGCGCCGCCGTGCCACGGCGCCATCGGATCGCCCAGGATGTACTTGGCGACCACGCCGGCCTCGATGACGCGCGTGGTGCCGTTCATGCGGCCCACAGTACCGGTGGGCTCGAGCGTGTAGCAGGCGTCGACCTGGCCCGCAACGAGCGCGGCCACGTGCTGGCCGATGGGAAGCTCGCTCACCGTGGCGCCCTTGGCGCCGGCGCGTTCGAGCATGGTCTTGCACAGGGTCACGTTCTGGATGCCGGGGCCGGATGCGATCTTCTTGCCGGCCAGCTCGGCCATGGTCTTGATCGGGCTGTCCTTGGCGACGATGAATTCGTCAAGTACGAACTTGGCGTTGCTCGGGTTGGTGCAGAAGATCTTGAAGAGGCCCGGCTGCGCGATCTCGCCGATGGCAAGGTTGGCCGAGCCCGTGCCGTTGGAGCTGCCGTCGCAGCGGCCCGCGAGCATGCCTTCCATGACCTGCTGGGCGCCCGCGAACTTGAGCGGCTCCACATCGAGCCCTGCTTCCTTGAAGTAGCCGCGGTCGACCGCGGCAAAGAAGGGCAGGCCCGCGGCCACGGGCCAGAAGCCGATGCGGATCTTCGGTGCCGCTTGCGCACGCACGATGGCCGGTGCGGCCAGCACGGCCAAGCCCGCTGCGCCGGCCTGCAGCACGTGGCGGCGCGACGCGGTGGCGGTCAATTTTTCAGGGATGCTCATGAAGACTCCTCGATCGGTCAGGTTGAAATGGCTTGGGAAGAAGCGGTGCGGCTCGCGATGTAGGCACGCCAGCCGCCGTGGTGGCTCACGTCTTCGGCGTCGGCCAGCGCGTGGCCTTCGCAGATGAAGCCGTGCACCCAGCTGCCGTCGGCAAGCTCCACGCTGCCGAGCCCCAGCGGAGGCGGAATCAGGGCCAGGAAGCTTCCGACCTGCGCAACCGGAACCGACCACACTTCGAGCGCGATGGCCGTACCGCCCATGGCACTGCTCTGCAGCCCCGGCTTGGGCGGCACGGTGCCGGGCAATGCATGAAGCCGGTAGTGCGGCGCGGTGGTCGTGGCACGCAGCAGCGTGGCGCCGCGTTCTGTGAGCTGGCTGTTGAGCGGCATGCCCGAAAGGTGCGCGCCGACGACCGCGATGGACATGGTTTGCACTTGCGAAACGCCCAGGCGGGGAATGGCGCGCGGCTCTGGCAGCGGCAAACCAGTGGCCCCCTGTGGCAAGCCCGTGGCGTGGTGATAGCGCTGGCCCAGATCGGCCAGCGCAAGGTCGCTGCCGCAAGGGCCGATCAGCGTGATGCCGAACGGCAGACCATCGGCGCGCAATGAACTCGGCACCGAGATGGCGGTGTAGTCCAGCAAGTTGACGAAGTTGGTGTATGCGCCGAGGTTGCGGTTGAGCACGATCGGGTCGGCGCGCATCTGGTCGCGCGTGTAGTGCGTGGGAGCGGTCGGCACCAGCAGCACGTCGATGCCGCGCCACATCGGCTCGACCTGTTGCGCGAGCGCGCGCAGTCTTGTCTGCGCCTCGAACACATCGGCGGCGCTGTACCCGCGCCCGCTCTCGAGAATGCCGCGCACCGGTTCGATCACCTGGGAGCCGTGTGCATCGAAGAACTCGCGCACCGCGGCATAGCGCTCGGCCACCAGTGCGCTTTCATAGAGCAGCGCGGCGGCCTCGGCCAGCGGGGCGAAGGGAATCGTCACAGGCGTGCCGCCGAGCGCGACCAGCCGCGCCTGTGCGTCGCGGAAAGCCTTTTCGGCTTCGGCATCCCCGAAGAAGCTCAGCGTATCGGGCACACCGAATCGGAATGCCGACGGAAAGGGGTCGCTGCGCAAGGCGAGCTCCCGCGAATAGGGGTCGCGCGCATCCGGACCCGCCGCCGCAAGAAGCACATCGACAGCCAGGCCGACCGTGCGCGCAAAGATCGACACGCAGTCCGCGCTCTGTGCCGCGGGCACCACGCCGAAGGCGCTCAGCAGCCCGCGCGAAGGCTTGATGCCGACGATGTTGTTGAGCCCGGCGGGCACGCGGCCCGAGCCGGCGGTGTCGGTGCCAAGCGCGAAATCGACCTCGCCGGTGGCCACCACGTAGGCCGACCCGGAGCTGGAACCGCCCGAGACGTAGCGCGCGTCGAAGGCATTGGGCACTTCGCCATAAGGAGAGCGCGTGCCGTTCAGGCCGCAGGCGAACTGGTCGAGGTTGGTCTTGCCGAGCAGCGATGCTCCGGCATCGAGCAGCTTCTGCACCACCGCTGCATGTGCCGAGGGTTTGCGGTCGAAGGCCGGACAAGCGGCCGTGGTGGGCACGCCGGCCACGTCGATGTTGTCCTTGACGGCAAAGCGCAGGCCGGCGAGCGGGCTGTTACCGGAAGCCGCGCCGGGCACGGGCTGCGCCAGGCGTGCAATCCACGCCGCGGCAGTCGATCCGTTTTCTTCATGCACCATTTCAAAGCATCCAAACTTGTGTACAAGATGAGATGCAAGCAATGTGCCAGGGCGATCGGAGGTCGCCCTTCAGGGAATTTCTGCTCGGGGTTTTGCCCCCTCTCCCTCTGGGAGAGGGAGTAAGACCTCAGCTGCGCTTGGCTTCCCTGTAAAGCTTCTCTACCTTCGGCAGATTGGCTTCGAGCTTCTGGATGCGGTCCGGCCCGCTCGGGTGGGTGGAAAGGAAACTCAGCCCGCCCTGGTTCTTCGATGCCGTGGCCATCTTCTTCCAGAGCGACACCGAAGCCTGCGGGTCGTAGCCCGCCCGCGCCGCGAGTTCCAGGCCCACCAGATCGGCCTCGGTTTCATCGCTGCGGCTGAACTTGAGGGTGATCAGCTGCGTTCCCGCGCGCGCGGCCAAGTCGCCCATCTGGCCGAGCCCCAGCAGTTGCGCACCGATGGAAAGCGCGGCGCCGGTGCCGGCGCTCTTGGCCAGGCGGGCGCGCGCATGCTCGCGCAGCGCATGGGCCATCTCGTGCCCCATCACCATCGCGACTTCGTCATCGCTGAGCTTGAGCTGCTCGAGGATGCCGGTGAAGAAGGCGATCTTGCCGCCGGGCATGCAAAAGGCATTGATCTGCTTGCTGCCGATGAGGTTGACCTCCCATTTCCAGTCGCGCGCCCGCGTGTTCCAGGGCGTGGCGAACGGAATCAGGCGGTTGGCGATGGTGCGCAGCCGCTGCAGCTGCGCATTGCCGTCGCCCGCGAGCGCGCTCTTGGCGCGCGCCTGCGCGAGCAGTTGGCCGTATTGCTGCACGCCGGCGGCCTCGATCCGGTCGGCCGGCACCAGGTTGCGCGCCATCGATGCATTGCCCACGCTCACCTGCGCCAGTGCCGGTCCGGTCAGCGCCACGCCGGCCGCGGCAAGCAGAAAGGCCCGCCGCGGCTGCCAGGCCGAGGAGCTGGATGGTGAAACCGCGGAAGGGTCGAGAAGCTCGCATCGTGTGCACATGCGCGGATCATAGGAACAATTGCCGACAAAAAGACGGCTCGGCGCACGCCGCGCCCTCATGGACAATCCGGGGTTCATGTCTGCCCAGCCCGCCGAAACTCCCACCGCCTCTTCCCTGCCCTGGCGCGACGCGCTGAAGGTCTATCTCGAGCCTGCCACCCTGCGCATGCTGGCGCTCGGCTTTTCCGCCGGCCTGCCGCTGCTGCTGGTGCTGGGCACGCTGAGCTTCCGCCTGCGCGAGGCGGGCATCGACCGCACCACCATCGGCTACCTGAGCTGGGTGGGCCTGGCCTACGGCTTCAAATGGGTCTGGGCGCCGCTGGTCGACCGGCTGCCGCTGCCGCCGCTGACCACGCTGCTCGGCCGCCGGCGCGGCTGGCTGCTGCTGGCGCAGGGGTTGGTGATCGCGGGGTTGATCGGCATGGCGCTGAACGACCCGCGCCAGGGCCTCGTGCCGCTGATCTGGTGCGCACTGCTGGTGGCCTTCGGTTCGGCCACGCAGGACATCGCGCTCGACGCTTTCCGCATCGAATCGGCCGAAACCCGCAAGCAGGCTGCGCTCGCTGCCGCCTATCAAACCGGCTACCGGCTCGCGATGATCTGGGCCGGTGCCGGTGTGCTGTGGGTCGCGGCCTGGGCCGAGGTGGTGCCGGCGGCCGGCGTCACGGGCGCGGCGGCGTACCAGAACGCGGCCTGGAAAACGGCCTACCTGGTCATGGCCGCCTCGATGGCGGTGGGGGTGCTCACGGTGCTGCTCTCGCCCGAACCCGTGCGCCGCGTGCTGCCCAAGGCCAGGAATGCGGCCGAGTGGCTGCAAAGCGTGCTCATCGAGCCCTTCGCCGACTTCATCCGCCGCTACAAGTGGCAGGCCGCGCTGATCCTTTCGCTGATTGCCATCTACCGCATCAGCGACGTGGTGATGGGCATCATGGCCAACCCTTTCTATGTGGACATGGGCTTCACCAAGGACGAGGTGGCCACGGTCAGCAAGATCTACGGCGTGATCATGACGCTGGCCGGCGCCTTCGTGGGCGGCGTGCTGTCGATGCGCCTGGGTGTGATGCGCGTGCTGATGCTGGGCGCGGTGCTCAGCGCCGCCAGCAACCTGCTGTTTGCCTGGCTGGCCTCGCGCGGGCACGACCTGACGGCGCTGATTGCGGTGGTGTCGGCCGACAACCTGGCCGGCGGCATCGCCTCGGCGGCCTTCATTGCCTACTTGTCGAGCCTGACGAACATCAGTTATTCAGCCACGCAGTACGCCTTGTTCAGCTCGCTGATGCTGCTGCTGCCGAAGTTCATCGCCGGCTACTCGGGCGTTTTTGTCGATGCCTACGGCTACGCCCCGTTCTTTACCGCCACCGCCCTGCTGGGCGTGCCGGTGCTGCTGCTGGTGGCGCTCGCCGCCCGCATCACCACGACCACAGGCCCCGCAGAGCGTCAATAGAGCACGGGCCCTATAGGAAAACAGCTGACGCTGCGCGGCCCGCGCAACTGGTAGGCTGTCACTTTCTGGTTACCTTTCGCATCGCTTTCAAAGCGTTTACTTTCGCCCCCGCAACCCACAAGCAACGTGCCGCCCCGCATTTCCCCCCTTCAGATCAGCGCCTTCACGGCCACCTCGGCCGTCGGTGTCGGCAAGGAGCCGCTCGCCGAAGCGCTCGAGCATTCGCGCAGCGGCCTGCGCGCCAACGATTTCGGCGACGCACCACTGCCCACCTGGATCGGCCGGGTCGACGGACTCGAAGACATTCGCCTGCCCGAAACTCTGGCCTCGTGGGATTGCCGCAACAACCGGCTCGCCTGGCTGGGCCTGCATGCAGACGGGTTCCCCGAAGCCGTGGCGGCCGCGCGGGCCAAGTACGGGCCGTCCCGCATCGCGCTGATCCTGGGCACATCGACATCCAGCATCGGCGAAACCGAACTGGCCTACACCCAGCTCGACGCCGAAGGGCTCTTTCCCCAGAACCAGCGCCGCCCGGCCGTGCACACGCCGCATTCGCTGGCCATGTTCGTGCAGCAGGTGCTTGGGCTCACCGGCCCCAGCGAGACGATTTCCACCGCCTGCTCGTCGAGCGCCAAGGTGTTCGCCTCGGCCGAGCGGCTGATCCGCCTCGGGCTGGCCGACGCCGCCGTGGTCGGCGGGGTCGACACGCTGTGCGGCAGCGTGCTGTTCGGCTTCAATTCGCTCGAACTGGTGTCCAGCGAGCCGTGCCGGCCCTTCGACGCCGGCCGCAAGGGCATCAGCCTCGGCGAGGCGGCCGGCTTCGCGCTGGTGGAGCGCGTGCAGGACGATGCCGGCCTGCCGCTTCGGCTGCTCGGCTACGGTGAAGCCAGCGACGCGCATCACATGTCGACGCCGCACCCCGAAGGCCTGGGCGCCGAACGCGCGCTCGACGAGGCGCTGGCGCGCGCGGGCCTTGCGCCCGAGGCCATCGACTACATCAACATGCACGGCACGGCGAGCCAGAAGAACGACGAGGTCGAAGGTGCCTTGGTGGCGCGCCGCTTCCCCGCCACCACCCACGCCAGCTCGACCAAGGGCTTCATGGGCCACACGCTGGGCGCGGCGGGCATCGTCGAATCGGTGATCAGCCTGCTGGCGATCGAGCGCGGCCTGATGCCCGGCACCGTGAACACGAACGAACTCGACACGGGCTTCGGGCCGCAGATCAAGCTGCAGCCCGCGCATGGCGAGGTTCGCTACGCGCTGACCAACTCCTTCGGTTTCGGCGGCAACAACTGCTCGCTGGTCTTCGGCAAGGCCGCCCAATGACCGCCGCGAACCAGGCTCCGAAGCCGCCCACGCTCTACATCGAAGGCCCGGCCTTCTGGACGCCGACCCTGCCCGGCTGGGACGCCGCCCGCGCCGCCTTCCGCGGCGAAGGCACGCTCACCGACCCGCCCGCCAAGCGCCCGTCGCCGCAGGTGCTGGCGCCGGCCGAGCGCCGCCGCGCGCCCGACACCGTGGCCTTGGCGCTCGAGGTGGCGGCCGCATCGATGGCGGGCGCGGGCCGCAACGCGGCCGACGTACCCTGCGTGTTCGTGTCGGCGCATGGCGATCTCTCGATCAACGACTACATGTGCAGCACGCTCGCCACCGACCCCACGGTGCTGTCGCCCACGCGCTTTCACAACTCGGTGCACAACGCGGCCGTGGGCTACTGGACCATCGGCACCGGCTGCATGGCGGCCAGCAATTCGGTCTCGGCCTACGAAAACAGCTTTGCGGCCGGCCTGCTCGAAGCCGCGGTGCAATGCGCGGCCGACCAGTCGCCAGTGCTGCTGGTGGGCTACGACACGCCCACCGTGGGTGCGCTGACCTCGGTCACCGACAGCCAGGGCCTCCTGGCCGTGGCGCTGGTAATTGCACCCGAGCGCACCGAGCGCACCGTGGCGTCTTTCGACTGGTCGCTGGAGAACGGCAGCGGCACCATGCCGGCGCCGCTTTCCGACGCCGCGAAGACGCTGGCGCATATCAACCCGATGGCGCATGCGCTCGGCCTGTTCGAATCGCTGGCGCGCGTGGCGGACGACGACCCGCCCGCGCCGCTCGACCTGCCGCTTTCTTCCACCCTGGCGCTGCGGCTGCAACTGCAGCGGGTCCGGGACTGACGCTCCATGACCGGCACTGCGCATACGTGTGACGCAGTGATCATGGGCGGCGGGCTCGCGGGCCTCACCTTGGCGCTGCAGCTCAAGCAGCGCTTTCAGGACATCGACGTGCTGGTGCTGGAGCGGCGCAAGCACCCGGTGCCGCACGCGGCCCACAAGGTGGGCGAGTCGTCGGTGGAAATCGGTGCGCACTACTTCGACACAGTGCTCGGCCTCAAGCCCCACATGGACGGTGCGCAGCTGCGCAAGTTCGGCTTCCGCTTTTTCTTCAGCGAGGGCCGGCGCGACATCGACCAGGTCACCGAAATCGGCGCCAGCCGCTACCTGGCGGTGCCCAGCTACCAGATCGACCGCGGTATTTTCGAGAACTATCTCGCGCAGGAAGCCGTTCGGCGCGGCGTGCGCTTCGACGATGCCGCGCTGGTACGCCATGTCGACCTGGCCGAGGATGCCGACGCGCCGCACCGCCTCGAATGGTCGCGCGGCGGCGAAACCCACAGCGCCGAGGCGCGCTGGATCATCGATGCCTGCGGGCGCGCCGGGCTGCTCAAGCGCAAGCTGGGGTTGGCCGAGCCCAATGCGCACGACGTCAACGCGGTGTGGTTCCGCATTGCCGATCGCATTGCCATCGACGACTGGAGCGACAACGCCGACTGGCAGGCGCGCTGCGATCCCCGCGCGCGCTGGCTTTCAACCAATCACTTGTGCGGCGCCGGGTACTGGGCGTGGCTGATTCCGCTGGCTTCGGGCTCGCATTCAGTAGGCATCGTGGCCGACCCCAAGCTGCATCCGCTCGACACCTTCGACACGTTCGAGAAGGCGATGCAGTGGTTCGCCACCTACCAGCCGCGGCTGTACGACGCGCTCGACGGCAAGCGGCACCTGCTGCAGGACTTCGCGTTCCTCAAGCACTTCTCGCACGGCTGCAAGCAGGTGTTCTCGGGGCACCGATGGGCGCTGACGGGCGAGGCCGGGTTGTTCCTCGACCCGTTCTATTCGCCGGGCAGCGACTTCATCGCGATGAGCAACACCTACATCACCGATCTGGTGGCGCATGACCGCGCGGGCCGTTCGCTCGAGGCCCGCGCGCAGCTCTACGACCAGATCTATCACTCGTTCTACGAGAGCACCCTGGCGCTCTACCAGGACCAGTACCCGCTCTTCGGCGACCCCGAGGTACTGCCGGTGAAGGTGATCTGGGACTACGCCTATTACTGGGGCGTGCTGTCGCAGATTTTTTTCCAGCAGCGGCTCACCGACCTGATGCTGCTCGGCAGCCTGAAGGAAGAGCTGCAGCACTGCCAACGCCTGAACCTGGCGGTGCAGCAGCTGCTGCGCGCCTGGTCCGCCGCAAGCGCCAGGCGCAACGCCGCGGTCCTGCTCGACCAGGCCGCAATGCCGTGGTTCGCCGAACTCAACCAGAGCCTGAAAGGCCCGCGGCTGGACGATGCCGGGTTCAAGGCGCGCATCCGGGCCTCGACCGCCCAGCTGCGGCAGCTCGCCCGCGAAATCCTCGCGCGGGCCCGGGCGGACAATGCGGACCTGAGCGGCTCCGCCCTTCCCTCGATCCTCGGAGAAAACATGAGTTCGCCGCCCGCCAACGCGGAAAGCGGCGCTATGCTTTTCGCAGCACTTCCGGTTGACGCCCGGAAGCCGCGTTTACCCAACTTTACGGAGCGTTCAAGCCCCGTTGCCCCCCGTGCACGACCATGAAGCGCATGAGCACCCCCCAACTCCTGATGATCGAAGACGACGCCCGCCTGGCGCAGATGGTGGGCGAATACCTGACGCAGTCGGGTTTTCTCTTCACCCATGCCGGCGACGGCGCCAGCGGCCTCGAGCAGCTGCAGCAGCACGCGCCCGACCTGGTCATCCTCGACCTGATGCTGCCCGACACCGACGGCCTTGAAATCTGCCGCCGCATCCGGTCGCTGCCGCCTCCGGCTTCCAAGGTGTCGGTGCTGATGCTCACCGCCAAAGGCGACCCGATGGACCGCATCATCGGCCTGGAGATCGGCGCCGACGACTACCTGCCCAAGCCCTTCGAGCCGCGCGAACTGCTGGCGCGCATTCGCGCGGTGCTGCGCCGCCGCAGCGAGAACGCCACTGACACGGAAGCCAGCACGGTGATGCGTTTCGGCACGCTCGAGATCGACCGCAACGCACGCACCGTGTCGGTGGGCGGGGCGCTGGCCGACCTCACCTCCTACCAGTTCGACCTGCTGGTCGCGATGGCCGAGCGCGCGGGCCGCGTGCTCACGCGCGACCAGATCATGGAAGCCGTGCGCGGCCGCGAACTCGAAGCCTTCGACCGCTCGATCGACGTGCACATGGGCCGCATCCGCGCCGCCATCGAGGTCGATGCCAAGAACCCGAAGCGCATCCTTACCGTTCGCGGCGTGGGCTACGTCTTCGCCAAGCAGCAAGACTGATGCTTCGAAGCCTGTATTCGCGCCACCTCTACGTCCGCATCTGGCTCGCGGTGGTGGGCGGCGTCGTCATCCTCACGCTGATGGCCAACTGGATCGTGCGCGAAGCCGCGGAGGCCGAGCGCGAGCGCCTGGCGCCGGTGCCGCGCAACGTGGTGGTGCTCGACGCGCAAGACCGCACCATCGGCACCGGCAAGGCCCTGCGCGTGCCGGGCCAGGGGCTGGAATTCGACGTGACGCTCGGCGACGGCAAGGCCATCACTCTGCGCGTGGCGCCGCGCGACCGGCCCTCGGGCACCGGCGGGTTCGCGCCCTGGCGCACGCCTTTCGGGCTCGGCTGGATGATCGCGCTCGTGGGCATTGCCGTGGCGCTGGGCGTGTACCCCATCGTGCGGCGGCTCACGCAGCGGCTGGAGTCCCTGCAGCGCGGCGTGCAACGCTGGGGCGAAGGCGATCTCTCGGTGCGCGTGATCGAAGAAGGGCAGGACGAAGTGGCTGATCTCTCCAAACGTTTCAACGCCTCGGCCGAACGCATCGAAAAGCTGGTGCGCTCGCACAAATCGCTGCTGGCCAATGCATCGCACGAGCTGCGCTCGCCGCTCACCCGCATCCGCATGGGCCTGGAACTGATGGGCGAACGCCCGAGCCCCGCGGCGCGCGACGAGATCTCGCGCAACATCGGCGAGCTCGACCAGCTCATCGACGAAATCCTGCTGGCCAGCCGGCTCGACGCGAGCGAGGCCGACGTGGGCACCATCGAGGCGGTCGACCTGACCGGGCTCGCGGCCGAGGAGTGCTCGCAGGTGAATGCCGAGCTCGACCTGGTGGAAGGCACCGACAACGCGAAGCTCACCGTGCCCGGCGTGTCGCGCCTGCTGCGCCGCGCCATCCGCAACCTGCTGGAGAATGCGCGCCGTTACGGCGCGGGCGAAATTTCGGTGGAGCTCGGCAGCGCCAACGGCTTTGCCACGGTGCGCGTGAATGACCGTGGGCCCGGCGTGCCGGCCGCCTTGCGCGAACGCATCTTCGAGCCCTTCTACCGGCTGCCCGGCGCCAGCGAGCGCAACGGCGGCGTCGGCCTCGGGCTGGCGCTGGTGAAGTCGATCGCCGAGCGCCACGGCGGCACCGTGCGCTGCGAAGAGCGACCGGGCGGAGGCGCCAGCTTCGTCATCCGGTTGCCGGCGGCCAGCCGAAGCTGACCGCACGGCGGGGCCGAAGTCAGGCTGGGGCCTGTCGGCCCCACCTAAAATCCCGCCCCTATGCAGAGATCGCACATCGTCAGGCCCGCGGCCATGTTCTGGGGGCTGGTGGTGTTCATGCCCGTCGGCGTCACCTACCTTTCGGCCCTGCTGTTGCTCGCCACCATGGGGCTCGCCGGCGGGTACCGCGAACGCTTCGCGCGGCTGCGCTCCAACCCGCTGTGGTGGCCCGTGGTGGCATACCTGGCCTGGACCTTCATCGTGCTGGCCTTCGGGCCGCACTACCCCGAAACCGGCTCGAACCTGTTCCACGGGCTGCGCATCGGCCTCACGATATTGATGGCGATGGCGCTCACGCGCGAAGAAGCGATCTGGGCGCTGCGCGGCTTCCTGCTGATCGCGGCGCTGAACGTCCTGCTGATCGTGGGCTTCTACGCCATCGGCTTTCCGATCTGGTCGCCGCTGCGCGCGGTGGTCATGGAAGTGGGCAACAAATCGATCAGCAACGCACTGCTGTTCAGCGTGGTGGCGTCCACGGCCGCCGTGTGGGGCATTGCCCAAATCGCCGCGCACAGGCCGCTGCGCGCCATTCCCGCCTTCGTGCTGGTGCTCGGCCTGGGCCTGGTGGTGGCGCTGCCGCTGACCTCGCGCACCTCGGTGCTCGCGCTGATGCTGGTGATTCCGGTGGTGTGCATCCACCAATGGCGCAGCCACCTGAAGATGCTGGTGAGCGCGCTGGTGCTGGGGGCCGTGGTGCTGGCGGCCGGGCTCTATCAGTTGCCGCAGCTCCAGCACAAGGTCGAGACCGGCATCGAGGAAATCGAGAAGGCGCAGGCCGGCGCGGTCTTCAAGGGCAGCTGGGTCATCCGCTACTACATGTACCGCGACACCGGCCTCATGATCGCCGACCGGCCGCTCGCCGGCTGGGGCATCGGCGGCTGGACCAACCAATGGCACAAGCGCGGCCCGGCGCTCTTTGCAGATTCGAACATGCCGCACAACGACTTCCTGTGGGTCGGCGCGCAGGGCGGCCTGCCGGCGTTGCTGAGCCTGCTGGTCATCATGGTCGGCGCCGTCTGGCAGGCGTGGAAGCGGCCCGACATTGCGGGCCGCTATGCGCTCGCCGCCACGCTGATTGCGCTGATCGCGTCGAGCGTGAACTCGGCGGTGCGCGACGCGCAGATTGGCCTGGCGCTGTTGTGGATTGCCATGGTGTACCTGCGGCTTGCGCAGGAACCCCGGAGCACCCAGCCCTGGAACGACCTGTGGCCGGGAAGCCGCATTGCAGCGGTGCCAGAGGCTCCCGCTTCCAGTTAGAGAGCTAGCCGCTAGAGGCTAGCTACCCGATAGCGGCCCCGCTCAGTGCCGCGACGACACCGTCTCACCCGCCTTCAGGCGGTAGACGGTGCCGCAGTACGGGCACTTGGCTTCACCGGTGCGCGCCACGTCCAGGTACACCTTGGGATGGGTATCCCAGAGCTTCATGTCCGCCTTGGGGCTGGGGCAGAACACGCCGCCCTGGTGGTTGAGCTCCCTGGCCAGGAGTTCTACGACTGCGTTGGTAGGCATGGGTTCTCTCAGACTTTCGTGAGCCAGTGGGCGTATTTGGGGTTCTTGCCGTTCACGATGTCGAAGAAGGCAGCCTGGATTTTTTCGGTGATCGGGCCACGCGAGCCTCCGTCGCCGCGGTTGCCGATCTCGATGCGGTCGAGTTCGCGGATGGGCGTGACTTCGGCGGCAGTACCGGTGAAGAAGGCTTCGTCGGCAATGTAGACCTCGTCGCGCGTGATGCGCTTCTGCACCAGCTCGATGCCGAGGTCCTTGCACACGTGCAGGATGGTGTTGCGGGTGATGCCGTTGAGCGCGCCGGCCGACAGGTCGGGCGTGTAGACCACGCCGCCCTTGACCACGAAGATGTTCTCGCCCGCGCCTTCGGAGACGAAGCCGCTCGCGTCGAGCAGCAGCGCCTCGTCGTAGCCGTCGTCCAGCGCTTCCATGTTGGCGAGGATCGAGTTGGTGTAGTTGCTCACCGACTTGGCCTGCGTCATCGTGATGTTGACGTGGTGGCGGGTGTAGCTCGAGGTCTTCACGCGGATGCCGCGCCGCATGCCCTCTTCGCCCAGGTAGGCGCCCCAGGACCAGGCCGCGACCATGGCGTGGACTTTGTTGCCCTTGGGGCTCACGCCGAGCTTTTCGGAGCCGATCCAGATCAGCGGGCGCAGGTAGCAGCTTTCGAGCTTGTTCTCGCGCACGACCTGTTTCTGGGCCTCAATGAGCTGTTCCTGCGAGAAGGGGATCTTCATGCGCAGGATCTTGGCGCTGTTGAACAGGCGCTCGGTGTGCTCGGCCAGGCGGAAGATGGACGTGCCGCCATCTGCCGTCTTGTAGGCGCGCACGCCCTCGAAGGCGCCGCAGCCGTAGTGCAGCGTGTGGCTCAGCACGTGGATCTTGGCGTCGCGCCAGTCCACGAGTTCGCCGTCCATCCAGATCTTGCCGTCACGGTCGTCCAGCGAGGGGGGGATCGAGCTCATTTCCTGATTCCTTTGGGAGCTGTGTAGGGAGCGACCGGGGGAAGTCGCAAAAGCTTTCGATTTTACGGTGGCCGCCGGAACGGCGTGCCCGACAATGGCCGGTTGTGCAAACCAGTGGAAAAAGGGTTTCCGTGTCCGTATTCAAGAACGTCATCGTCTATCGCATCGAACCTGCCTGGTCCCAGACATTGACCGAGGCAGAAGAAGGGCTTGGCAAGCAGCGCTTCGAGCCCTGCGGCCCCTCGCAGGAAAAGTCCGCCGGCTGGGTGGAGCCCCGCGGCGAGGCCAACGGCCCGCTGGTCGAATCCATCGGCGGCCAGTGGCTCGTCGAATACATGATCGAGAGCAAGGCAGTGCCCGGCTCCGTGGTGCGCCGCAAGCTCGACGAGCGTTGCGCGCAAATCGAAGCCACCACCGGCCGCAAGCCCGGCAAGAAGGAAAAGAAGGAACTCAAGGAGGACATCACCCTCGAGCTGCTGCCGATGGCCTTCACCCGCAGCGCCCGCGTGGCCGTGTGGATTGACCAGGCCGAACGCCGCCTGGTGATCAACAGCGCCAATGCCGCGCGCGCCGACGAAGTGGTGACCAGCCTCGTGAAGTCGCTCGACGGCTTTGCCGTGGCCCTCATCAACACGCAGGTGGAACCGGCCGCCGCCATGGCCAACTGGCTCCTGACGCAGGAACCGCCGGCCGGCTTCACGATCGACCGCGAGTGCGAGCTCAAGGCTTCGGACGATTCCAAGGCCGTGGTGCGCTACGCCAAGCACCCGCTCGACATCGAGGAAGTGCAAAAGCACATCACCGATGGCAAACGCCCCACGCGCCTGGCACTCACCTGGGACGACCGCGTGTCTTTCGAGCTGACGCACGGCATGCTGATCCGCAAGATCGTGTTCCTCGAAGGCACGGGCGACGGCGCTTCGGGCGGCAAGAAGGAAGACAATTTCGACGCCGACGTGGCCATTGCCACCGGCGAGCTCGGCCAGCTGGTGCCGGCGCTGCTCGATGCGCTGGGTGGCGAAGCGGCCTTCAGCGGCGCGCCAACGGATGCAGCACCCAAGGCTGCAGCTGAAGCGCCCACGACCACCACCTCGGCGGACGCCGAGGTCGAGGAAGACGCGCCGTTCTGATCTGACGGCGCCCCGCGGCCGCTCAGCCCGCCGCGTTTTCTTCGGAAGGCGGAGCGTTGTCGGGCTCCGCTTCGGGGCGCGTCAGCGTCCAGCTTTGCAGCTTGCCGCCGTTGAACACAGCGTCGACATACGAGCCGCCCGTATCGGTCCACCGATAAAGCTCGGGCTGCTCGTTTTGCGGCGAGCGCAGTTCGCCAAGCGCGCGCGTCATCGCGATCACGTGCATCAGCGTGACGCCCTTCTTGAGCTTGGCATTGAGCATCACCGAGCTTGCGACATAGCCGACCGGGCGATCGGCCGCCCGCTTGAGCACCTGCATGGCACGGGTGAAGTGCATCAGCAGGAACATCACGATCACGCCGCCCGCCAGGGCGACGCCGCCCCATCCGCCGCTGCGCCAAGCCAGCCCGAGAAGGACGATGGCGCCCACGGGCACCAGCAATTTCTGGAAATTCATGGGGCGCATTGTCGCCGCGCGACGGCCCCCGCCTTGCCGGCGTCATTCGAAAGTACGCATCTGGATAGCGGGCACTTTCTTGCCGCCCCCGGCAAGGCAGGCGGCAGTAGCGGCCGTGGCTACCGCCGGGCGCGCGGCGCGGTACTCGCCTTGAAAAGCACGTGGCGCGGGGGCGCCAGCCGGCACATTTCATCTCACGGGCATCAGCCCGGGCCACTGAAAAGCGTATGAGTATTCCCCGATCCGTCACATTCGTTCGTCTCAGCCTTTGCGCCGCACTCACGGCCGCCGCACTCAGCGGTTGCTACGTGGTGCCGCTCGGACAACCCGCTCCCGCAGCGCCGCCTTCGCAGGCCTATGCCGTGGCACCGGGCCCGGTGGCGCAGAGCTTCAGCGCGCGGCTGTATCCGTCGAACGCCGAAGCGGCGCGCTACGGAACCATTGCGGGCACGGTGACCAACGACATGAACGGACGCGGACGCTTCAATACGGTGATCGGCAATGAGCAGTTTCAGGGAGAGGCGACCCGGGTTGCGGGCTCGCGAGGTGCCGGCCTGGCGAATGCCAGCGGCAATCGCGGCGGCAACCTGAGTTGCCAGTACACGATGAACTCGGCCACGTTGGGTAGCGGCCAATGCGTGCTCAACGGCGGACCGGCGTTCACGATGCACATCGGGGGGTAGGGAGGGTAGCCCGGCGCGCCTGTGGTGCGCCGGGCATTTTTTCCCCGGCAATCAATCAATCGAGGCGGCGGACCACGTCCATCGCCTCTTCGATGCGTTCGACGGCGTGAATGGTCAGGCCTTCGATTTCCTTCGTGCCCTTGCGCGGCGCATTGGCCTTGGGCACCACGGCCACGCTGAAGCCCAGCTTGGCCGCTTCGCGCAGGCGCTCCTGCCCACGTGGCGCGGGGCGCACTTCGCCCGCCAGCCCCACTTCGCCGAACGCGATGAAGCCCTTGGGCAGCGGCTTGCCGCGCAGGCTGGAGGTAATGGCCAGCATCACGGCCAGGTCGGCCGCCGGTTCGCTGATGCGCACGCCGCCCACCGCGTTCACGAACACGTCCTGGTCCATGCAGGCCACGCCCGCATGGCGGTGCAGCACGGCCAGCAGCATCGCGAGGCGGTCGCGATCCAGGCCTACCGAAAGGCGGCGCGGGCTTGGCCCGCCGTTGTCGACCAGCGCCTGGATTTCCACCAGCATCGGCCGCGTGCCTTCGAGCGTGACCAGCACCACGCTGCCGGGCACCGGCTCGGCATGCTGGCTGAGGAAAATCGCGCTCGGGTTGGTCACGCCCTTCAGGCCGCGCTCGGTCATGGCGAACACGCCGATTTCGTTCACGGCGCCAAAGCGGTTCTTGATGGCCCGCACGAGGCGAAAGCTCGAATGCGTGTCTCCCTCGAAGTACAGCACCGTGTCGACCATATGCTCGAGCACGCGCGGGCCCGCGAGCGCGCCTTCTTTGGTGACGTGGCCCACCAGCACCACCGCAGTGCCGCTGGTCTTGGCGAAGCGCGTGAGGTGGGCCGCGCATTCGCGCACCTGCGCCACCGAGCCCGGGGCAGAGGTGAGCTGGTCGGAATACACCGTCTGGATGGAATCGATCACCGCAATGGCGGGCCGGTTGGCATCGAGCGTGGCGATGATTTTTTCGAGCTGGATTTCGGCCAGCACCTGCACCTGCGAGTGGTCGAGCCCGAGCCGCTTGGAGCGCAGCGCCACCTGCGCGCCGCTTTCCTCGCCGGTGACGTAAAGTGCGTTCTGCCCCGCGCGCTGCAGCGCATCGACGGCCTGCAGCAGCAGCGTCGACTTGCCGATGCCTGGGTCCCCGCCGATGAGCGTGACGCCGCCCGACACGATGCCGCCGCCCAGCACACGGTCGAGCTCGTCGAGCCCGGTGGGCGTGCGCGCGACGTCGGTCGCTTCTATTTCAGAGAGGGTTGCGAGTTCTGACACGCCCGCGAGCGCGGCGTACTGCGTGCCGAAGCGGTTGTTGGCCGGGCCGCTGTTGCTGCCCGCCACCTGCTCGATGAGTGTGTTCCAGGCGCCGCAGCTCGGGCATTTGCCGAGCCACTTGGGGCTGGTGCCGCCGCATTCGCTGCAGACGAAGAGAGATTTTTCCTTGGCCATGCAAGGAGTTTAGGTGTCCGCACAAACCCTGATGGAAAACGGCTTGGAAAGAAATTCCCAATCATTTAACATGTTAACTAATTCGCCGAACTAGAACCGTGGCCAGCACCTTTACCCACCGCAACCTCCCGCGCCTGCTGCTGCAGGCCCGTGAAGCCGTCATGGCTCACACGCGGCCCAGCCTGCGCGAGCACGCGCTGTCCGACCAGCAGTGGCGTGTGCTGCGCGTGCTGGGCGAGCACGGCGCGGTGGAAACCGGCCGCGTGGCGCGCGAGGCGTTCATCCTTGGGCCCAGCCTTACCGGCGTGCTCGCGCGCATGGAGCGCGACAACCTCATTGCCCGCAGCCGCGACCCCGAAGACCAGCGCCGCACCGTCGTCGAAGCCACTGCGCATGGAATGAAGCTAGTGAAGAAGCTGTCCTCAAGCATTGAGGCGCACTACCAGTGGTTGGAGCAGTCGCTGGGCAAAACCAAGCTGACGCAGCTGTATGGGCTGCTGGACGAACTGATCGCGCTGGAGCAGCCTGAATGACCCCCTCTTCTTTCGTGCCCACCGGCACTGTCTACGGCACGCTGCTGAACTTCCGCGCGGAAGTGGAAGCGCTCGCGCAGCAGATGACGCAGCCGCCCTACAAGGCGCCACCGAAGGCGCCCGTGCTCTACGTGAAGACAGCCAACACCTGGAGTCCGCACGGCAGCGCGATTGCGGTGCCTTCATCCGTGCCGGAGGTGGAGATCGGCGCCAGCATCGGCATGGTGATCGGCGCCGAGGGCGACATCGAAGGCTTCGTGCTGATGAACGACCTCTCGATTCCGCATGCGAGCTTCTTCCGCCCACCGGTGAAGTTCAAGTGCGTCGACGGCTTCCTGGGCATCGGCCCGGCGCTGCGGGACGCGCAAGAGGTCGCCAACCCGGCGAACTTTCGCGTCGAGGTGCGCATCAACGGCGTGCTGAAACAGTCGATCGACTTCTCCCAGCTCGTGCGGCCGGCGCAGCAACTGCTCGCGGATGTGGGCGAATTCATGACGCTCGCGCACGGCGACATATTGCTGCTGGGCTGCGACGCCGGGCGGCCGCTGGCGCGCGCGGGCGACCGCATCGAAATTTCCTCTCCGGGCTTCGAGACATTGATCAACACGCTGGTGCAGGAGACCACCGCATGAAGCACGCACGCGTCATCTACGAAGGCCGCGAACACACCGGCATCTCTCACGAGTTCAACGGCCAACCCGACGCGGCTGTGCGCCTGGACGACGGCCGCATCGTGCCGCAAGAGCAGCTCACCTGGCTGCCCCCGCTCGCGCCCACCGCGCGACCGCGCACCATCCTCGCACTTGGCCTCAACTACGCCGACCATGCCAAGGAGCTCGAGTTCAAGGCGCCCGAGGAACCGCTGGTGTTCGTCAAGGGCCAGAGCACGCTCATCGGCCATCGCCAGCACACGCACCGCCCGGATGGCGTGCAGTTCATGCACTACGAATGCGAGCTCGCCATCGTGATCGGCAAGACCGCGAAGAACGTGAAGCAGGGCGACGCCTACGACTTCATCGGTGGCTACACCGTGGCCAACGACTACGCCATTCGCGACTATCTCGAGAACTGGTACCGCCCCAACCTGCGGGTGAAGAATCGCGACACCTGCACGCCGCTCGGCCCGTGGTTCGTCGACGCGGCCGACGTGCACAGCCTTCCGGGCGGACCGATGGCGCTCGCACTGCGCACCACCGTCAACGGCACCGTCACGCAGCAGGGCAGCACGCGCGACATGATCTTCGACGCGCCTTTTCTCATCGAGTATTTCAGCCACTTCATGACGCTGTCGCCGGGCGACCTGATCCTCACGGGCACGCCTGACGGCGTGGTCGATTGCAAGCCGGGCGACGTGGTCGTCTGCGAGATCGAGCGCATTGGCGCGCTGGTCAACACCATCCAAGGAACAGCATGAGAGTCGATCACCTGATCGCCGGCAAGCGCGTGGCCGGCACCGATTACTTCGAGACCGTCAATCCCGCCACGCAAGAAGTGCTGGCCGAGGTTGCCTCAGGCGGTGAAGCCGAAGTGAACGCGGCCGTGGCCGCCGCCAAGGAAGCCTTTCCGAAGTGGGCCGGCATGCCCGCACCCGAACGCGCGAAGCTGGTGCGCAAGCTGGGCGACCTGATCGCCAAGCACGTACCCGAGATCGCGCAGACCGAGACCGACGACTGCGGCCAGGTCATCTCGCAAACCGGCAAGCAGTTGATCCCGCGCGCGGCCGACAACTTTTATTACTTCGCCGAGATGTGCACGCGGGTGGACGGCCACACCTACCCCACGCCCACGCACCTGAACTACACGCTGTTCCATCCGGTGGGCGTGTGCGCGCTCATCAGCCCGTGGAACGTGCCCTTCATGACAGCCACCTGGAAGGTCGCGCCCTGCCTGGCCTTCGGCAACACTGCGGTGCTGAAGATGAGCGAGCTCTCGCCGCTCACGGCCGCACGGTTGGGCGAGCTCGCGCTCGAAGCCGGCATTCCGCCGGGCGTGCTGAACCTGGTGCACGGCTACGGCAAGGAAGCCGGCGAGCCGCTGGTGGCACACCCCGACGTGCGCGCGATTTCGTTCACCGGCTCCACCGCCACGGGCAACCGCATCGTGAAGAGCGCGGGCTTGAAGAAGTTCAGCATGGAGCTGGGCGGCAAGAGCCCGTTCGTGATCTTCGAAGACGCAGACCTCGACCGCGCGCTGGACGCGGCGGTGTTCATGATCTTCAGCAACAACGGCGAGCGCTGCACAGCGGGCTCGCGCATTCTGGTGCAGCGGTCGATCTACGCCGACTTTGCCGCGAAGTTCGCCGAGCGTGCGAAGCGCATCGTGGTAGGCGACCCGCTCGACGAGAAGACCATCGTCGGCCCGATGATTTCGCAGGCTCACCTGGCCAAGGTACGCAGCTACATCGAGCTCGGCCCGAAGGAAGGCGCGACGCTCCTGTGCGGTGGCCTCGAGGTCCCGGGCAACTTGCCGGACCGCGTGAAGAAGGGCAACTACGTGATGCCTACCGTGTTCGCCGACGTCGACAACCGCATGCGGATAGCGCAAGAGGAAATCTTCGGCCCGGTCGCCTGCCTGATTCCGTTCAAGGACGAGGCCGATGCGATCCGTCTGGCCAACGAGATCGAGTACGGCCTCTCGAGTTACGTGTGGACCGAGAACATCGGCCGCGCGCACCGCGTGGCGGCCGCGGTAGAGGCCGGCATGTGCTTCGTCAACAGCCAGAACGTGCGGGACCTGCGCCAGCCCTTTGGCGGCACCAAGGCCTCGGGCACGGGCCGCGAAGGCGGTACCTGGAGTTATGAAGTGTTTTGCGAACCGAAGAACGTTGCGGTGTCGATGGGGTCGCACCATATTCCGCATTGGGGTGTGTGAGATGAACACGGAATACCGTCCTGGGCGCGCTCCCGCCGACGGGGTACCTTGCTCCGCGAATGTCCTCCGGCCTTCGGCCTCCCCCTTTATTTCGCTGCGCAAGGCACCCCATCGACGTGAGCGTTGTTCAGAGCTGTGGTTGATCGGGCGGAACAAGCGCAGCGCCCGGTGTGCACAGGGCATCGGGTGCTCCCCGCAGCGAAATAAAGGAGGAGGGGCGCAGCCCCGGGGGACATTCGCGGAGGGGAGTACCCGGTGGCCTGTGCACACGCCCTGAACAACGACACAGAGCAATTGCAATGAGCCTCTACGCCATGCAGAAATTCCTGTTCGTCCTCAACCGCGACACAGACGTGCAGCGCCGCTATGCAGAAGGCGGCGGCACGCGCAAAGCCTTGCTGGCAGCCTATGATTTCAACGACGAAGAGCGCGAAGCCATCGACAAGGGTGACATCGGCAAGCTCTACGTGCTCGGCTGCAACGGACAGCTCCTGATGCACTTCGCACCACTGCTAGGCATCGCATGGGCCGACTACCTCGAAGCCATGCGCGAAGGCGTGCGCAAATACGGTCCGGTGCGCGCAGGCATCTATGCGATGACGACCGGCACAGACGAAAAGGTGGCAGGCGTATGAGTTTGGTTTTTGCAGGCGTTTGCAGCCACGCCCCCGGCATCACCGGCCGCGCGCACCTCGCCGATCCGGCGGTGAAGGACGAATTTCACGCGCAGTTTCATCGCTTCGGCGAAGCGATGCGCGCGACGAAGCCCGATGCGGTGATCGTGGTCGCGGCCGAGCACTTCGCGAATTTTTTCATGAACAACATGCCGGCCTACGCCATCGGCATGGCCGACAGCTACGAAGGGCCGATCGAAGACCCGAAGTGGCTCGGCATCGAGAAGACCAAAGTGCCGGGCGACGCCGCGCTCTCGCAGCGCCTGATTCGCGAAGTGATGCAGACGGTAGACGTGGCCTACGCGGAAGAATGGAAATTCGACCACGGCATCATGGTTCCGCTGCACTTTCTCACGCCGAAGTTCGACACCAAGATCATCCCCGTGAACATCAACTGCCAGGGGCCACCGCTCACGCCGCTGCACCGTGCATGGGCCTTTGGCGAAGCCTTGCGCCGCGCCTGCGACAAGGCGCCCGAACGCATTGCGCTGGTGGGCACAGGCGGCATTTCGCACTGGCCGGCCACGCCCGATTCGGGCAAGGTGAACGCCGAGTGGGACGCCGAGTTCATGCGTCGCTGGTGCGCGAACGACCGCGACGCATTGCTCTCGCAGGCCGAGTACAACGACGAAGCCACTTACCGCGAAGCGGGCCAGGGCGGCTTCGAGATCCGCACCTTCCTGAGCGTGGCAGCCGCTGCGCGCGGCAAGGGCGAGATCCTGCATATGAAGGCCATCCCCATCTTCGCGGTGACATGCACCGCCGCCACGATGTCGATCGAAGAATGAACGGAACACCGCCATGCCTCATCTCGTGATCCTGTACACGCCCAACATCGAAGCCGAAACCGACATGTCGGCCCTCTGCCGCACGCTGGCCGACACCATGCTGAAGCAGCACGACGAGGCCGGCAAGCCGGTGTTCCCCGTCGGCGGCACGCGCGTGCTGGCCTACCCGGCCGCGCACTACGCGGTGGCAGACGGCAAGGCCGACTACGCCTTCGTGTACCTCAACATCCGCATGGCAGGCGGGCGCTCCGAAGCCGTGAAGAAAAAAGCCGGCGACGATCTGCTGGCCGACGTGCGCACGCATTTCGAGCCCATCTTCGACAAGCGCCACATCGGCATCACGCTGCAGATCGACGAAAGCCCGGGCCAGGTGTATGACGGCAAGCACAGCAACCTGCATCCCCTCTTCAACAAATAACCTCATGCTCACTTCCGACACCATCGCCAGGCTTGCGGCCGAACTGCACGAGAGCGAGAAGTCGCGCGTGCAGGTCGAGCACTTTTCCAAGCGCTTTCCCGAAATGACGGTGGAAGACGGCTATGCCATCTCGCGCGAGTGGGTCAAAGCCAAGA
The DNA here is from genome assembly GCF_040544635.1 of Variovorax paradoxus. Taxonomy (GTDB): domain Bacteria; phylum Pseudomonadota; class Gammaproteobacteria; order Burkholderiales; family Burkholderiaceae_C; genus Variovorax; species Variovorax paradoxus_R. The sequence continues at coordinate 660,852 of NZ_JBEPKJ010000001.1, read as the reverse complement.
TCGCCGAAGGCCGCACGGTGAAGGGCCACAAGATCGGTCTCACCTCGCGCGCCATGCAGCTCTCCAGCCAGATCGACGAGCCCGACTACGGCACGCTGCTCGACGACATGTTCTTCGAGCAGGGCGATATTCCCTTCACGCGCTTCATCGCGCCGCGCATCGAGGTGGAGCTGGCCTTCATCCTCGGCAAGAAGCTGCAGGGCCCGAACGTCACGATCTTCGACGTGCTGGCCGCCACCGACTACGTGGTGCCCGCCATCGAGATCATCGACGCGCGCATCGAGCAGTTCGACCGCCACACAAAAGCGCCGCGCAAGGTGTTCGACACCATCGCCGACAACGCGGCCAATGCGGGCATCGTGCTCGGCGGCCGGCCGGTAAAACCCGACGCGGTCGACCTGCGCTGGGTGAGCGCGCTGCTCTACAAGAACGGCGTGATCGAGGAATCGGGCGTGGCCGCGGCCGTGCTCAACCACCCGGCCACAGGCGTGGCCTGGCTCGCGAACAAGCTCGCGCCGTGGGACGAACACCTCGAAGCCGGCGAGGTGGTGCTCGGCGGCTCGTTCACCCGGCCGACCACCGCCCTGCCGGGCGACACATTCCATGCCGACTACGGCCCGCTGGGCAGCATCGCCTTCCGTTTCGCTTGAAAGACTTCCATGCAAACACCGCTCAACACCTTCAAGCAGGCCATGCAGGCCGGCGAACAGAAAATCGGCCTCTGGGTTGGCCTGGCCGACGGCTACGTGGCCGAGATCCTGGCCGGCACCGGATTCGACTGGCTGCTGGTCGACGGCGAGCATGCGCCGAACGACGTGCGCTCGGTGCTTGCGCAGTTGCAGGGCATTTCGAGCACATGGTCGGCACAGCCCGAGTCGGAGCGCTCGCATCCCGTGGTGCGGGTTCCGGTCGGCGACACCACGCTGCTCAAGCAGTACCTGGACATCGGCGCGCAGACCCTCCTGGTGCCGATGGTCGACAACGCCGAGCAAGCGGCACGCATGGTGCAGGGCATGCGCTACCCGCCTGAGGGCATCCGCGGCATGGGCAGCGCATTGGCGCGTGCCTCGCGCTGGCAGGCGTACCCCAACTACCTGCACGAAGCCAACGCGCAGACCTGCCTGCTGGTACAGGCCGAGACGGTGGAAGCCATGAAGAACCTCGACGCCATTGCCGCCACGCCGGGCGTGGACGGCGTGTTCATCGGGCCGGCCGACCTGTCGGCGTCGATGGGCTTCGTGGGCCAGCCGAACCACCCCGAGGTGCAAGCCGTGATCGCCGACGCCATCGCGCGCATTCGCAAGGCCGGCAAAGCGCCGGGCATTCTCTCGACCACCGAGGAACAAGCGCGCAAGTGGCTGGCCGCAGGCGCGCAGTTCGTGGCCGTGGGCGTGGACACCATTCTGCTCACAGGGGCGGCGAAGCAGCTGGCGTCGAAATACAAGAACGCCGCGAGCGCCGTGACACCCAGCGGCTACTGATAGATCCATTCATTCATTCTCTTTCGCACCGGAGCACCTTTGATGCAACGCGCCACGCTTGCGGCCATTTCCACGGCCGCCACCCTGTTCCTCGCCGCCTGCGCCCCCATGGGCACCGGCAAGCCGCAAGCCACCACCGCCCAGCAGGAAACCAACCGCCAGACGGTGCTCGCGTTCTACGAAAAGGGCCTCAACCAGAAGGACGCTGACGCGGCCCTGCAATACGTGGGCAACCGCTACGTGCAGCACAACCCCACGGCGGCCGACGGGCCCGAGGGCTTTCGCAAGTTCATCGCCTTCCTGCGCGAGAAGTTTCCGAACTCGCGCAGCGACATCAAGCGCAGCTTTGTCGACGGCGACTACGTGATCCTGCACGTGAACGCGGTGCGCGAGCCGGGCACGCGCGGCAGCGCCATCGTCGACATCTTCAAGCTGGAGAACGGAAAGATCGTCGAGCACTGGGATGTGGTGCAGCCCGTTCCCGAGACCGCCGCCAACAAGAACGGCATGTTCTGACGCCTCATCCTTCATCCACGAGCCAGCCCACGCCAGCCGAATGACCACGCCCAAAGATTCCCCGCCGCGCTTTCGCTCAGCCACCATCCGCGAGGGCACGATCCGCGCCACCACGCGCAGCTTTCTCCATGCGCTGGGCCAGGACGACGAGGACATCGCGCGCCCGCACATCGGCGTGTTCCACACCGGCGGCGAGATGAGCCCGTGCAACCTGAACCTGCGCGAGCAGGCGCAGCACGCCAAGACCGGCATCTACGCCGGCGGCGGCACGCCGCACGAATGCCCGGTGGTGTCGGTGAGCGACGGGCTCACCATGGCGCATTCGGGCATGCGCTTCTCGCTGATCTCGCGCGAGCTGATTGCCGACAGCGTGGAGGCTTCCACGCGCGGCCACCAGTGGGACGGCATCTTCGCCATCGGCGCCTGCGACAAGAACCTGCCGGGGCTGATGATGGGCATGGTGCGCTGCAATGTGCCGAGCGTGTTCGTGCATGGCGGCTCGGCGCTGCCGGGGCAGATGCTCGGGCCCGATGGCCGCGACCTCAACGTGGTCGACACCTACGAGACCATCGGCAAGGTGCTGGCCGGCACCGCCACGCACGGCGAGCTCGACGCCATGAGCCGCGCCTGCCTGCCCACGGCGGGTGCCTGCGCGGGCCAGTTCACGGCCAACACCATGGGCATGGTGTCCGAGGCGCTGGGCCTTGCGCCCATCGGCTCGAGCATGGTGCCGGCGGTGTTCAGCGAACGCGCGCCCCTGATGCGCCGCGCCGCGAAGAACCTCATGAAGGCGGTAATGGGAGACAGCCCCTTGCCGCGCGACATCGTCACGCGCAAGGCGCTCGAAAACGCCTGCGCCGTGGTCTCGGCCACGGGCGGCTCGACGAATGCCGCGCTGCACCTGCCGGCCATCGCGCACGAGGCGGGCATCAAGTTCCACCTGGACGACGTGGCCGAGATCTTCGCGCGCACGCCGCTCATCGCCGACCTTCGCCCGGGCGGCCAGTACCTGGCGCGCGACGTGTTCTACATCGGCGGCGCGGGCGTCATTCTTCGCACGCTGATGGAGCAGGGCTTTTTGCACGGCGACGCGCTCACCTTCACCGGCCGCACCATGGCCGAAGAGCTGGCCGATGCCGCCGCGCCCGACGGCCGCGTGGTGCGCGCAGCCGGCAACCCGATCACGCGCGACGGCGGCCTGGCCGTGCTCAAGGGCAACCTCTGCCCCGACGGCGCGCTGCTCAAGACCGCGGGCCTGCAGACGCTGGTGCACCGCGGCCCGGCGCGCGTCTTCAACTCCGAAGAAGAAGCCCAGGCGGCGGTGCAGAACCGCCGCTACCAGCCCGGCGACGTGATCGTGATCCGCAACGAAGGCCCCAAGGGCAGCCCCGGCATGCGCGAAATGCTGGGCATCACCGCCCTGCTCTACGGCCAGGGCATGGGCGACAAGGTGGCACTGCTGACCGACGGGCGCTTCTCGGGCGCCACACGCGGCCTGTGCATCGGCTATGCGGGGCCCGAGGCAGCCGACGGCGGGCCGATTGCGGTGCTGCGCGACGGCGACGTGGTGGCCATCGACGCGCGCGCCGAGGCGCGCAGCATTTCAGTGGAACTGACGGCGGAAGAAATTGCGCTCCGGCTCTCCCAACGTGAGGTAAACGCGGGGGTCCCGCACCGCGGCTTGCTGGAAAAATATGCACTCACCGTGCGCCCTGCCCACCAGGGCGCAGTGACCCATTCGGGCGCAGTCACCTGGCTGCGCGACGAGTCGTGAACCGCAACCAACCACCAACACCCGGAGACAGACCATGACATTCACCCGCCGCCACATGCTGCAGACCACCGGCGCCTCGGCGCTGCTCGCGAGCCTGGGCCAGCACGCCTTCGCGCAAGCGTCGCTTGAAACCGCCACCATCGTCACCGGCTTTGCGGCCGGCGGCACCTCGGACACCACCTGCCGGCGCATCGCGCAGAAGCTCAGCCCCGACTACGCCAAGTCGGCCGTGGTCGAAAACCGCACCGGCGCGGGCGGCCAGATCGCGGTGAGCTACGTGAAGGGCCGCCCGGCCGACGGCGCCACCATCCTGCAGACGCCGACCTCCATCCTCACGATCTACCCGCACATCTACAAGAAGCTGCCCTACGACCCGATGGTCGACCTCACGCCGGTCAGCATCGCCTGCATCTTCGACTTCGGCTTTGCAGTCGGCCCCTCGGTGCCGGCCACCGTGAAGACGGTGCCCGATTTCCTCGCCTGGGCCAAGGCCAACCCGACCGGCGCCAACTTCGGTTCGCCCGCCGCGGGCTCCACGCCGCACTTCATCGGCGCGCTGCTGGGCAAGAAAGGCGGCGTCGAACTCAAGCATGCCGCCTACCGCGGCACGCAGCCGGCCATGCTCGACCTGCTGGGCGGCAACATCTCGGCCGTGTCGGGGCCCATCGGCGACATCACGCAACACCTGGCCTCGGGCAAGGTGCGCATCCTCGGTGTTTCGGGTTCCAAGCGCAGCCGCTTCGCGCCCGACGTACCCACCTTCGGCGAGCAGGGCATCCAGGACATGGCGCACAGCGAATGGTTCGCCTTCTTCCTGCCCGCCAAGGCCTCGCCGGAGCTGGTGGCGCGGCTGAACGCCTCGATGAAGACCGCGCTGGCGCACAAGGACGTGATCGAAGGCCTCGGCAACTTCGGACTGGAGGCGATGTCTTCCACGCCGGGCGAGCTGACCGACCTGCTCAAGAAAGATACCGCCAAGTGGGCGCCGATCGTCAAGGAAGTCGGCTTCACCGCGGAGGGATAACCCATATGAAGGAACTGCAATGAACACACTCGCCACCCGCGTGCCGCCGTCGGCACCGGTCCATCCCTCGATCCATCCGGACGAACGCGCCGCACGCGAAGAGCTTGCGGCCTGCTACCGCGTCTTCGCGATGCTGGGCTGGACCGAGATGATCTACAACCACATCACGCTGCGGCTGCCTGACAGCGTGACGGGGGGAGAAAAGCAGTTCCTCATCAACCCCTTCGGGCTGCACTACAGCGAAGTCACGGCCAGCAACCTGGTGAAGATCGACCTGCAGGGCAAGGTGCTCGACGGTTCGACCTACCCGGTGAACCCGGCCGGCTTCACGGTGCATGCCGCCATTCACGACGGCTTGCCCGGCGCGCACTGCGTGATGCACACGCACACCACGGCAGGCGTGGCCGTGGCCTGCCTGCAGGGCGGCCTGCAGCAGACCAACTTCTATACCGCCCAGTTGCACGACATGGTGGCGTACCACGACTTCGAGGGCATCACCATCCATGCCGACGAAGGTCCGCGCTTGCTCAAGAGCATCGGCAACCGCAACGCGGTGATCCTGCGCAACCACGGCCTGCTGGCCTGGGGACAAACGCTGCCCCAGACCTTCGCCATTCTGTGGACCTTGCAGCGCGCCTGCGAAGTCCAGATGGCAACGTTTTCCATGGGCGCGGCCATTCCGGTGAGCGAGGACATCGCGCAGCGCTGTACGCGCGATGCGCTGCAGTTCAGCCCCGAGCACGGCGCGGGACAGGACGTATTCGATGCCCTGATCCGCCAGGTGGACCGCATCGACCCCAGCTACCGCAACTGAAGCGATCGATTCCATGAAGATTTGCATTTACGGCGCCGGCGCGATCGGCGGATGGATCGGTGCCGGCCTCGCGCAGGCCGGCGAACGCCTCAACGTGGTGGCACGCGGCGCCACGCTCGAGGCATTGCAGCAGGGCGGCCTGTCTCTGATGCGCGGCGACGTGCGCACGCGCATGCCCGTCAACGCGGTGGCCGACCCCGAATCGCTGGGCGTGCAAGACCTGGTGGTCATCGCCGTGAAGGCACCCGCGCTGGCCGGTGTGGCCGAACGCATCGGGCCGCTGATCGGGCCTGACACCATCGTGCTGGTTGCGATGAACGGCGTGCCGTGGTGGTTCCTCGAGGGCGGCTTCGGCGGCGCCATCACCGGCCATCGGTTGGCGGCGGTGGACCCCGACGGAGCGATTGCCAGGGCCATTCCCGCCCGCAACGTGATCGGCTGCGTGGTGCACGCGAGCTGCTCGCTCGATGCGCCCGGCGTGGTGCGGCATCACTTCGGCAACGGGTTGATCGTGGGCGAACCTTCGGGCGAAGCCACGCCGCGCGTGAAGAAGCTGGTCGAATTGCTCAAGAACGGCGGCTTCGACACCACGCTGTCGCCGCAGATCCAGAAGGACGTGTGGTTCAAGCTCTGGGGCAACATGACGGTGAACCCCATCAGCGCGCTGACGGGCGCCACCACCGACCTGATCATGGGCGACGACTACGTGCGCGGCTTCATCTCGGCCGTGATGCTCGAGGCCAAGGAAATCGGCCGCCGCATCGGTATCGAGATCACGCAGAGCCCCGAAGACCGGCACGCGGTGACGATGAAGCTCGGCGCGTTCAAGACCTCGATGCTGCAGGACGTGGAAGCCGGACGATCGGTGGAGCTGGACGCGCTGGTGACCGTGGTGCGGGAACTGGGCGAACTGACGGCGGTGGCCACGCCGTTCACCGATGCGCTGCTGGGATTGGCCCGGTTGAGGATGCGGCAGCTCGGCCTGTATTGATTGGGCGCTCTACGTTCATCCTCAACCCATCACAGGTTTTCGCGGCATCGTCACCCACCAGGCCGTCACCACGATCAGCAATCCACCGGCCCACCCCCACGGTCCGATTCGCTCGCCGAACCCGAACACCGCGATCAACGCGCCGAACACCGGCTCGCTTCCCATCAGCAGCGACACCCGGCTCGGGCTCGAACGCGAGGCCGCATGGTTCTGCGCGAAGAAAGCGAAGACCGTGCACAGCAGCACGAGGTAAGCCATGCCCCACCAGAAGGAGGCCGTGGCAGGCGGCATGTGCCACGCGCCCTTCGACACAGCGAGCGACAGCGCCATCGCGCCGAGCGCCATCACACCCGATTGCACGGCGGTCAGCGTGAGTGCCGGCATCGAATGGCGGCCGGCAAGCCTTCGCGTCATGCAGACCATCACGGCGCGCAGGAAGGCGGCGATCACCATCAGGCCGTCGCCCCACCCTACCGAGATGTCCGCGGGCGAAGTGGCCGACAGCATCGCGGCGCCCACCGCCGACAGGCCCGCCGCCCAGAACATGCGCCGCGCCGGCCGCTGCCCGAGCAGCCACCATTCGACAAAAGGCGTGAGCGCCACGCACAGGCTGATCAGGAACGCGGCGTTGCTCGCCGTGGTGAGCGACACGCCGAAGGTCTCGCAGACGAAGATCGCCAGCAGGTTGGCGCCGAGCAGGCCGCCCACCGCAACGCCTTGCCGCCATTGCGCGTTGAAGAGCGGCTTGAGCGCCGGCAGCAGCACGACGAAGGTCAGCCCGAAGCGCAGCGCGATGAACTCCAGCACGGGCAACTGCTGCGTGGCCTGCTTGGCCACCGCATAGCTGCCGCCCCACACGGCCGCCACGAGCAGCAGCATGACCTCGGCGGCGCCGATGCCGGCCCACTTTCTCCCGCCCCATGCGCCCGGGGCAATGCCGCGCACCTGCTTTGAATCCATACTGTCGACCCGCCGTCCTGAACAACAAAGAAAAGAATTGTTCCGGGCATCACACGGGCCGAACAGCCGTCGGCCGGAACAGGACCCTTGCGCCGTGGGAACGAATTCATTTCTCAAAGTACTGCCGGAGATGGTGACCTTCCTGCGGGTCGCCGAGCTGGGCAGCTTCTCCGCGGCCGCCGATCTGCTGGGCATGACGCCGTCGGCCGTGAGCCGGCAGGTGAAGCGCCTGGAAAAGGAAATCGGCGTGCAGTTGCTCCAGCGCACCACGCGCCAGCTGCGGCTGACCGAGCCCGGCGTCGAAGCCTTCGCACGGTGCCGCGAACTGGTGCTGGCGGCGCAGGGCACGATGGACATCGCGCAGCAGTTCTCGAAGAAGCCGAGCGGGCTGGTGCGCATCAGCGCACCGAAGGCCTTTGCGCGGCGCGTGCTGCATCCGCACATCCTCGAGTTTTTGCAGCGCCATCCCGAGGTCGACGTGCAGCTCATCGTGGACGACCGCGACATCGACCCGATTCGCGAAGGCGTGGACCTGGTGGTGCGGCTGACGACGAAGCCGCCCGAAGGGCTGGTGGCGCGGCCGCTGATGCCGGTCGCGCACATCCTGTGTGCTTCGCCGCGCTACCTGGCAGAGGGCGCTGCCATCGAACACCCGCGCGACCTGCTCGCGCACAGCTGCCTCTCGCTCGGCGAGCACGAGCGCGACAACCATTGGCGCTTCAGAAAAGGCGATGAAGATGAAGGCGAAACCGAGGTCGTGGTGCGAGGCCGTTATGTCTCCAACCACAGCGAGGTGCGGCTCGAAGCCGCGCTCGCGGGACTGGGCGTGGCCTGCGTGCCGGCCTTCATGGCGCAAGAGGCCTTGAAGGACGGCCGCGTCGTGCGGGTGCTGGCCGGCTGGGAGTTCCAGGGCAACTACCGCGGGCACGCGTACATCCTTTATCCGCCCAGCCGCTTCACCGTGCCCAAGTGCCGGGTGCTGATCGACCACCTGCTGGAGGCGCTGGCCACCCAGGACGGCAGCCGGAAGAAGCTCAGTGCTTCTTCAGCAGGGTCCGCACGGCCTCGGGCAAGGAGTTGACCTGAGGCATGAAGTGGTCGAGCACGGCGCCGAGGGCGACGGCGCAGACCACCGCGCCGAGCAGCGGCTTCCAGGTGAGCCGCACGGCGGCCATCAACCAGCCCTCGCGCGCCACGCGCACGGCAGCGCGGGCCGATACGTACGAGAACGCCACCTCGACGGCCACGGCCAGTAGCGCGTCCCAGCTGAAATACAGCAGCACGAGTGAGCCGGCACCGAGCACGATGGCCACGCAGATCAGGAAGATGGCGACCACGGGCACCACGATGATGGCGCCTTCGTCGGCGCCACCTGCGACCTCGAGCGCGCCGCTGGCTGCATCGGAAAGCACGCCACCTTCGTCAGCGGTGCCGGTGGCGGATGGATGATTGTGCGAACCGCCGCCAAGGTCGATGTCGGGCGCATCGACGTCGAAGTTGGCGCGGCGTCCCTCGACCAATCGCCTGGCCCACCAGCGCAGCACCAGCAGGTAGCCGAGATATCCCACGCCCAGCGTGAGGAAATAGCGCACGGCCAGCGACTGCACGTCGAACACATGCATCTGCAACGCCGACACGCCCCACATCAGCAGCAGCGTGAAGGTGCCGATCAGGATGCCGTGCGTGCGCAGGCTGTAGTTGCGATGCAGGTCGCGCTCGAGCTGCGTTTCCCAAAGGCGCACCGAACGCCAGTTGGAAAGAACCTTCATTCGTCGGCGGGAGCGAACGGCACGCGCGGCGCCACCGCGCACATGAGTTCGTAGCCGACGGTGCCGGCCGCCTGCGCGACCTCGTCGATAGGCAGCACCGCGCCGGTCACCGCCGAGCGGCCCCACAGCGTGACCTCGGTGCCGAACTTCGCGTCGGGCACGGGCGTGAGGTCGACGGTGATCATGTCCATGCTCACGCGGCCCACCATGCGGGTGCGCACGCCGTTCACCAGCACCGGCGTGCCAGTGTTGCAGTGGCGCGGATAGCCGTCGGCATAGCCGACCGCCGCCACGCCGATGGTGAGCGGCCCGTCGGCCGCGAAGTTGGAGCCGTAGCCGATGGTGTCGCCGGCCTTCAGCGTCTGCACCCCGATCAGCTTGGTCGACAGCGTCATGGTGGGCTGGAGCTGCCAGTGCGCCGCATCGTGCTGCGGAAAGTCGGGGGCGCTGCCATACAGCACGATGCCGGGGCGCACCCAGTCGCCGCGGGTCTGTTTGGCGTGGCGCAAGGTGGCGGCGCTGTTCGCGATGGAGCGCTCCCCCGGCAGGTCGTGCGTCACGCGCTCGAACACCGCCAGCTGGTGCGCAATGCCGCGCGCGCCGTCGGCGTCGCTGAAATGCGTCATCAGCGAAATCTCGTCGACCTGCGGCAGCGCGTTCAGGCGCGTCCAGGCCGAGCCGAAGCGCTCGGGCGCGAAGCCCAGGCGGTTCATGCCGGAGTTCATCTTGAGGAACACGCGCTGCGGCTTGAGCGTCTTGTGGGCCGCGAGCATGTCGATCTGCTCGTCGCAATGCACCGTATGCCAGAGGTCGAGGCGCGAACACAGCTCCAGGTCGCGTGCGTCGAACACGCCTTCGAGCAGCAGCACCGGGCCCCGCCATCCGAGCGCGCGCACGCGTTCGGCTTCGGCCAGGTCGAGCAGCGCAAAGCCGTCGGCGCCGCGCAGGCCCTCATACACACGCTCGATACCATGGCCATAGGCGTTGGCCTTGACCACGGCCCAGACGCGGGCATCGACCGCGGCGCGCCGGGCCCGGTCAAGATTGTGTCGAAGCGCGGCGGTGTGGACAGTAGCGAGAATGGGGCGCGGCATGGGAAAACATCGAATGGTGAATAGACGGGTTTTAGCATCATCGCGAGCAGGCCCGTCCAGGGTAGCAACGCTGATTTCGCGGCCGTACCCCCATGCTATAACCGCCCATTCGCCAAAAGACGCGACACTTTTTCACTACTGCCAGCACCCTCCTGGCCAGCCAGCCCATCGATGAAGCGCGGTTTCTACACGATCATGTCGGCCCAGTTCTTTTCGTCGCTGGCCGACAACGCGATCTTTGTCGTGGCGGTCGAGCTCATGCGAAGCTCGGGAGCGGCCGAATGGCAGAGAGCGGCGCTGGTGCCGATCTTTGCCGTTTTCTACGTGGTGCTGGCGCCGCTGGTGGGCGCTTTCGCAGACGCCCTGCCCAAGGGGCGGGTGATGTTCATCAGCAACGCGATCAAGGTGATCGGCTGCCTGATGATGCTGTTCGGCTCGCATCCGCTGCTCTCGTACTCGATCGTGGGGCTTGGCGCCGCGGCCTATTCGCCGGCCAAATACGGCATCCTGACCGAGCTGCTGCCGGCTTCGCAGTTGGTAAAAGCCAACGGATGGATCGAAGGGCTGACGATCGCATCGATTCTTCTGGGCATCGTGCTCGGCGGCTCGCTGGTGGGGCACGCCGTGTCGAGCCAGCTGCTGTCCTTCGACATGCCGCTGATCAACACCGGCGTCGATTCACCGGCCGAGGCGGCCATTTCGGTGCTGATCTTCGTCTACGCGCTGGCCGCCTGGTTCAACACGCGCATTCCGCACACCGGCGTCGAGATGCGGCCACTGCGCGCCATTCCGGAGCATGGCCTGGCGCGCAACATGCTGGCGCTGCTGCCCGACTTCTGGCACTGCAACGCACGCCTGTGGCGCGACAAGCTGGGGCAGATCTCGCTCGCCACCACCACGCTGTTCTGGGGCGCCGGCGCCAACCTCAAGTACATCGTGCTGGCCTGGGCCTCGCTGGCGCTCAACTACAACACCACGCAGGCCACGGCGCTCACCGGCGTGGTCACCATCGGCATGGCGGTGGGCGCCATCGTCGCGTCGATGCGCATGCGCCTGGACATGGCGACGCGCGTGATTCCCATGGGCATTGCCATGGGCCTGCTGGTGATCAGCATGAACCTGATCGGCAACGTCTGGATCGCCGTGCCGTTCCTCATCCTGCTGGGCGGGCTGGGCGGCTTCCTGGTGGTGCCGATGAACGCGCTGCTGCAGCACCGCGGCCACAACCTGATGGGCGCGGGCCGCTCCATTGCGGTGCAGAACTTCAACGAGCAGGCCTGCATCCTGCTGCTCGGCGGCTTCTACAGCGCCTGCACCGGCCTGGGCCTGTCGGCTTATGCGGCCATCGGCGCCTTCGGCGGCGTGGTGGCGGGCTGCATGTGGCTCATTCAGCGCTGGCATCATCACAACCTGCGCAAATACCCCGAAGAAGTCGAGCACCTGCTCGCCATCGCCCGCAGCGATAAGCACCACTAGCCCCGCCGCTGCGGCCTTTTGCTTTCACCAGAAACACCGCGGAACCGGCTTTGCCGGGCCGCTGGTGTTGCCCCCGGTAGGGGGTTGGCGAAGCGACACGAAGTGCGCGCAGCTTGGGGGCGAGCAATATTTTTTATGGCCGCTCTTGCACTGATCTTCAACGCCTTTGTGTGGGGCGTTTCGTGGTTTCCGTTCCGGCAGATCGAAAGCCACGGGCTGCACCCGGTGTGGACCACCTGCCTGATCTACGTGGCCATTTCACTGGCGATGGGCTTCTTTCGCCGGCACGCCTGGCGCGGTTTCGCGGCGTTCCCGATGCTGGTGGCGCTGGGGCTGGCGGCCGGTTTTACCAACCTGGGTTTCAACTGGGCCGTGACGCAGGGCGACGTCGTCCGCGTGGTGCTGCTGTTCTACCTGATGCCGCTGTGGAGCGTGCTGCTGGGCTGGGCCGTGCTGGGCGAGCGGCCCACGGCGGGTGCGCTCGCACGGGTGGCGCTGGCGCTCACCGGCGTGGTGGTGGTGCTCAAGGCCCCGGGCGTCGACTGGCCCGTGCCTTCGAGCCTGCCGGACTGGCTGGGCGTGGCGGCCGGCTTCAGCTTTGCCGTGACCAACATCCTGCTGCGCCACCTGCACAACGCGCCGGGCGAATCGCGCGCCCTGGCCATGTTCTGCGGCTGCGCGCTGGTGGCCGGCATCGCCGCGGCGAGCGGCACCCTGGCCGGTGCGTTCGCCTCTCCCCTGTCGGCCGCGCCGGGCTGGATCGGATGGGCCGCATTGCTGGGCGTCGGTTTCGTGGTGGCCAACGTCTGCCTGCAGTACGGCGCGGCCCGGCTGGCGGCCAGCGCCACCGCGGTCATCATGCTGTCGGAGGTGCTGTTCGCCAGCGTTTCGTCGGTTGCGCTGGGCGCGGCCGACATGAGCCCGCGCATCCTGGCCGGCGGCGCGCTGATCGTGCTGGCAGCCGTGTGGTCGGCATTTGCACGAACACCGACACAGGGCGATGATCGTCTTTCGTCTCCCACCACCTAAGGTACACCCATGACCGGCATCTACGACTTCGAAGCCAACCAGATCGACGGCAAGAACGTGAAGCTCTCGGACTTCCGGGGCAAGGTGCTGCTGATCGTCAACACGGCCAGCCAATGCGGCTTCACGCCGCAATTTGCGGGGCTCGAGGCGCTGTACGAAAAGTATGCCGCCCAGGGACTCGTGGTGCTGGGCTTTCCATCGAACCAGTTCGGCTCGCAAGACCCGGGCACCAACGAGGAAATCGGCGCGTTCTGCACCACGAACTACGGCGTGAGTTTTCCGATGATGGAAAAGATCGACGTCAACGGCAGCAACGCCGCGCCGCTCTACCAGTGGCTGGCCAAGGAGAAGCCGGGGCTGCTGGGCAGCACGGCCATCAAGTGGAACTTCACCAAGTTCCTGGTCGGGCGCGACGGGCAGGTGCGCAAGCGCTATGCGCCGCTCGACACGCCCGCCTCGCTCACGCGCGACGTCGAGGCGGCGCTGGCGGCCGCCTGAGGCCTTCGCTCAGAAGCGGAAGCTGGCGGTCTTCGAGCCGCCGCCCACCGTCACCGCCTGGCTCTTGACGTTGCCGCCGCTCATGGCGGCCTCGACGGTGTAGCGGCCCGCCGGCAGATCGACCAGGCAGACCGGACCATTGGCGCGCAGCGCCAGCGAAGGCGCGCCGTCGGCGCCCTTGATGTCGACCTGGACATCCGCCAGGTAGGCCCCGTCGGAGCGCGCGAAAAGCAGCGCCAGCGGATGCTCTTTCATGGCGGCACGCATCGCGTTGGATTCGTCCGAGCCGATGCCGCCGCAGACATAGCGCACCGCACCCTCGCCCTTCCATTGCGGCATGGCGGACTGGGCTTGCGCACCACCGGCAGCGCCCACCGCGCACGCAAACGCCAGCAAGGCACGCCGCAAGTTCTTCGGGGCGATGAAAGAAGCTTGAACGGAAGACATGAGGCTTGCTCCTTGGAAAATCGGTGCCTCGATGATGCGGCGCGAAAGTCTCCCGCGCGAGTCGGACCAGAGCGCTCTTGCGTGTGCGATCAGGCCGCCGCCAGCGCCGCGTCGAGCAGCTCGACCCAGTGGCGCACGGGCGTTTCCTGGCTGCCGCTTTGCAGGTGCGTGATGCAGCCGATGTTGGCGGAGGCAATGACGCTCGGCTGCAGCTGCCGCAGGTGGCCGAGCTTGCGGTCGCGCAGCGGGTAAGCCAGTTCGGGCTGCAATACCGAGTAGGTGCCGGCCGAGCCGCAGCACAGGTGCGATTCGTTCATGGCCACGCGAACGTCGAAGCCGAGCGCGCGCAGATGCGTCTCGACGCCGCCGCGCAGCTTCTGGCCGTGCTGTAGCGTGCAGGGCGGGTGGTAGGCCACCACACCCTCCGGTGCGCGCACGCGGGCCTTCAGCGCCGGAACCAGATCGGGCAGCAGTTCGCTCAGGTCGCGTGTCAGCTCGCTGATGCGTGCCGCCTTGGCGGCATAGGCCGCGTCGTGCTGCAGGATGTGCCCGTACTCGCGCACCGTGACGCCGCAGCCCGAGGCGTTCATCACGATGGCTTCGACTTCATTGCGTTCGACCTGCGGCCACCAGGCATCGATGTTGGCGCGCATCTGCGCCTTGCCGCCTTCCTGGTCGTTGAGGTGAAACTTGACGGCGCCGCAGCAGCCGGCCTCCTTCGCGATCATGGTCTGGATACCCGCCGCGTCGAGCACGCGCGCCGTCGCGCTGTTGATGTTGGGCATCATCGACGGCTGCACGCAGCCCGCGAGCATCAGCACCTTGCGCGCATGCGTGGCGGTGGGCCAGGCGCCCTCCTCCTGCCTGGCGGGAACCTTGGCCTTGAGCGCATCGGGCAGCAGGCCGCGCACCGCTTGGCCGAGCTTCATCGCAGGACCGAAGAGCGGCGACGGCAGGCCTTCCTTGAGCAGCCAGCGCGTGGCCGATTCCATGGCGGGGCGCGGCACTTTCCCGTCGACGATCTTGCGGCCGATGTCGACCAGGTGGCCGTACTGCACGCCGCTCGGGCAGGTGCTCTCGCAGTTGCGGCAGGTCAGGCAGCGGTCGAGGTGCAGCTGCGTGCTGCGCGTCGGCGCCTTGCCTTCGAGCACCTGCTTGATCAGGTAGATGCGCCCGCGCGGGCCGTCGAGCTCGTCGCCGAGCAGCTGGTAGGTCGGGCAAGTGGCCGTGCAGAAGCCGCAGTGCACACATTTGCGCAGGATGGCTTCGGCCTCGCGGCCGTCGTCGGTGTCGCGGAATTCGGGGGCGAGTTCGGTTTGCATCGCGGGTGGGGTGTCGTTTGTCTTTATTCGGCTGCGAAGAGCCGGCCGCGGTTGAAGATGCGGTGCGGATCGAACTCGTGCATCAGCGCGCGGTGGATGCGGGCCACGGGGGCGCTCAATGCATCGAAGCGCGGAACGTCCCCACCCGCTGCACGGGAAGCGGGCATCCTGAACAGCGTGGCGTGTCCGCCGGCCGCATGCGCAATGTCGCGGATGCGTGCGGCGTGTTCGGCTGGCGCCTTGTACCAGCGCTGTCCGCCGTGCCATTCGACGAGCGGCGCGTTGCCGTCGATGGCGAGCACCGGCGCGGTCTGCGGCACCGACAGGCGCCAGAGCGCCATGGCGCCTTCGTCGGCGGCGAACCAAGGGTGCTGTTGGTCGCGCAGCAATCGCCATTCAACGGCAGCGAGCGCGTTCTCCTTGCGCTCGCCGCCCAGGTGCGCGCAGGCCGCCTCCACCGCCGCGACCGCGCCGCGCAGGCGCAGGTACAAAGTGCCGACGCCTGCTTGTTCGAACCAGCAGCTCGCATTCAGCGGCAGCGGCCGGCCACCCCACTCGTTGAGCAGGCGAAGTGCGTCCGCCTGGTTGCAGGTGAATTCGAGCGTGGCCTCGGCAGGCGCGACGGGCAGCACCTTGAGGCTCACCTCGGCAATCACGCCCAGCGTACCGAGCGAGCCCGCCAGCACGCGCGACACGTCGTAGCCGGCCACGTTCTTCATCACCTGGCCGCCGAAGGTGAGCACCTCGCCGCGGCCGTTGACCAGCGTGGCGCCGAGCACGTAGTCGCGCACCGCGCCCACGCTGGCGCGCGCGGGGCCGCTGAGGCCCGCGGCGACCATGCCGCCCACGGTGCCGGCTGCGGCGTTTTCGCCGAAGTGCGGCGGCTCGAAAGGCAGGCACTGCCCTTTCTCGGCCAATGCGGCTTCGAGTTCAGCGAGCGGCGTGCCGGCGCGCACGGTGACGACCAGTTCGCTCGGCTCGTAGCTCGTGATGCCTGTCAGCGCGGCGGTGTCGAGGACGTCTCCTTGCAGCACCTCGCCGTGGAAGTCCTTCGTGCCGCCCCCGCGAATGCGAAGCGGCGTGGCGTCGGCGGCCACGGCGCGGATGCGCCGGGCGATCTGGCTGAGGGCTTGATCCATGGTCTCTTTTGTTTTTTCAGAAGCGCGGCAGATCGGGGTGCGGGAGTTGTCCGCCGCGCACCACCTGCTTGCCGTACTCGGCGCAGCGCTGCAGCGTCGGAATGACCTTGCCGGGGTTCAGCAGCCCCGCCGGATCGAAGGCGCGCTTCACGCCGAACATCTGCTCGTTTTCGGCCGCGGTGAACTGCACGCACATGCTGTTGAGCTTTTCCACGCCCACGCCATGCTCGCCCGACACGGTGCCGCCCATGGCCACACTGGTCTCGAGAATGTCGGCGCCGAAAAGCTCGCAGCGGTGCAGCTCGTCGGGGTCGTTGGCATCGAACAGCACCAGCGGATGCAAGTTGCCGTCGCCGGCGTGGAACACGTTGCAGCAGCGCAGGTTGTATTTTTTCTCCATCTGCTGGATGGCGAGCAGGATGTCCGCGAGCCGCTTGCGCGGAATGGTGGAGTCCAGGCACATGTAGTCGGGGCTGATGCGGCCCGAAGCCGGAAAGGCGTTCTTGCGGCCGCTCCAGAACTTCATGCGCTCGTCTTCGCTGGTGCTCACCGCAATGGCGGTGGCGCCGGAAGCACGCAGCACGGCGGTCATGCGGCCGATCTCTTCTTCCACCTCCTCGGGCGTACCGTCGGATTCGCACAGCAAAATCGCGGCCGCATCGAGGTCGTAGCCCGCGCGCACGAAGTCTTCGACCGCGGCGGTCATCGGCTTGTCCATCATCTCGAGCCCCGCGGGAATGATGCCGGCCGCAATCACCGCAGCCACCGCATCGCCCGCATTGCGCACGTCGTCGAAGCTGGCCATGATGCAGCGCGCCAACTGCGGCTTGGGCACGAGCTTGACGGTGACCTCGGTGGTCACGGCCAGCATGCCTTCGCTGCCGATGACCAGCGCGAGCAGGTCGAGGCCGGGTGCATCGAGCGCCTCGCCGCCGAACTCGATGGGCTCACCTTCGGCCGTGAAGCCGCGCACGCGCAGCACGTTGTGCAGCGTGAGGCCGTATTTCAGGCAATGCACGCCGCCCGAGTTCTCGGCCACGTTGCCGCCGATGGTGCAGGCGATCTGGCTCGATGGATCGGGCGCGTAGTAAAGATTGAAAGGTGCGGCGGCTTCGCTGATGGCGAGGTTGCGCACGCCGCACTGCACCACGGCCGTTCGGCTCACCGGGTCGATCTTCAGGATGCGGTTGAACTTGGCGAGCGAGAGCGTCACGCCCAGCGCATGCGGCATGGCGCCACCCGAGAGCCCGGTGCCCGCGCCGCGCGCCACCACGGGCACGCCGAGCCCGTGACAGGTCTTGAGCACGGCCGCCACCTGCGCCTCGGTTTCGGGCAGCGCCACCACGAGCGGCCGCTGCCGGTAGGCGGTGAGGCCGTCGCACTCGTAGGGCGTGGTGTCTTCGGTGTGCCAGATGAGTGCATGCGCCGGCAGATGGACCTGCAGGGCGCGCACGATCTGCGACTGGCGTTCGGATTTCTGCAGCGAATCTTGCTGGACGGCGGTGAGCGGCGCGTTCATGCGGAAGCCTCTCTCTTCTTCTCTTCGGGCGAAAGTTGTCTCGTGGTGTACCGCACTCTACGGAATTGCGGAGCCGCTGGGTTGAAGCTTTTTTGCGCGGCGCTTGAAAGAACTTTGCCGTGCGGCCCCTTTTTTTTCTTCTTCAGCGCAGGCTCTGCACCAGCCAGTCGACAAATGCAGCGCATTCCCAGCGATCGAGCGTGCCGGGCTGCCAGCAAATGGTGTGGCGGTGCGGCGAGGGCACGGGCCGGTCGGAAAGCGGCACCAGCCGGCCCGATTCGAACCAGGCGGCACCCATTTTCAGGCGCACCAGCGCCACGCCGAAGCCGCTGGCGGCGGCGTCGTAGACCAGGCCCAGGTCATTGAACTGGGAGCCGACGTGCGGCTCGGGCTGGTCGATGCCGCAGCTCGCGAACCAGGTGCCCCAGGGTTCGAGCGGGCTGCGGATCAGCCGCGCACTGGCAATTTCGGCCGCGGTGCGAAAGCCGTCGAACGGGCCGAATTCGTTGAGGAAGCTCGGGCTGCAGGCGGGCACCACTTCTTCTTCGAGCAGCAGGCGGTGTTCGCAATCGGCGTACGCACCGGTGCCGTAGCGCACTTCGAGATCGGCCTGCTCGGCCGTGACGTCGAGCAACGGAATCGACACCTGCAGCACCAGCTCGATGTCCGGATAGATGTTGCGGAACAGCTCGAGCCGGGGCATCAGGAACTGGCGGCTGAAGGTGGGCGTGACAGCGATGCGCAGGCGCGTCGCGCGTTGTTGCGCTGCGTTGCCGGTGGGTGTGGCTTGCAGCGCCGCGAGGCCGGTGCGCACATTGGCGAGGTAGGCCGCACCGTCGGCCGTCAGGCTGAAGTCGCTGCGACCGAACAGCTTGAAGCCGACATGCGATTCGAGTTGGCGGATGCGGTGGCTTACCGCGCTGGGCGTTACGCACAGTTCATCTGCCGCACGGCCCGCATGCCGCAGCCGGGCCACGGCTTCGAAGGTCAGCAGGCACTGGATCGGGGGGATGTGCTGGAGGGCCATGTCTTTACCCTCTTGTGTCTTGTTCTTGGCGCTGCTGTTCAGGGCGCTGCTGTTCAGGGCGCTGCTGTTCAGGGCGCGTGCAAAGGCCACCGGGTACTCCCCTCCGCGAATGTCCCCCGGCTTCGCCTCCTCCTTTATTTCGCTGCGGGGAGCACCCGATGCCCTGTGCACCAGGGCGCGCAGCTGGTGTACGACCGATCAACGACCGCTCTGAATAACGCTCACGTCGATGGGGTGCCTTGCGCAGCGAAATAAAGGAGGAGCCCGCAGGGCGGGGGACATTCGCGGAGCAAGGTACCCCGTCGGCGGGAGCGCGCCCTGAATGCCCCATCTCAGTCCTCAAAGAAGCTGACAGGCAACCCAGGCACATCGACGCGCATCGAAATCACTGTGCCCGATGCCGGCTTCTGCTCGATCTCCGCGGCAGGCCGGCCCTTGCGTCCGCTGGTGACGAACATCGTCTTCAGGTCGTCGCCACCAAAGCAAGGCATGGTCGGGCACTGAACAGGAACGGAGACAGACGCCACGATTTCACCCGTTGGCGCGAAGCGCAGCAGCTGGGCGCCTTCGAACATTGCAACCCAGTAGTGGCCTTCCGAATCGATCGTGGCGCCATCGGGCCGGCCTTCATAGCGCACGGGCGACCCGGGTGTCCAGCCTTCGGGCTTGGCCTCGAACTGGTGGAACACGCGTGCATGCGAAAGCGAATTGGCCTCGGCATCCCAGTCCCAGGCGCACACCACATGCGCGGCGGTGTCGGCCCAGTAGAGGGTGCGGGCATCGGGCGAGAACGCGAGGCCGTTGCCGGTGGTGGACTCGTTGGCCATCTGCGTCAATGTGGGCGCCACGTCGGTGTCTGTGCGCGCGTCGAAGCAGTAGAGCGCGGCGTTGGCCCGGTCCTTGGCCTCGTTGAGCGAACCGCCCCAGAAACGGCCCAGCGCATCGCATTTGCCATCGTTGAAGCGCATGGTGCGCACGTCGTGCTCCACGCGCGCCATCGCGACCAGTTCACCGCCCCATTCGCGGGCCCGGTAGATGCCGTCGCGCAGTGCGATCACGAAACCGCCGCTCCTGGCCGGCGCTATGCAGCCGGGCTCGGTGGACAAGGACCAGCGCTCCACCCTGGCGGCCGGCGTGCCGATTTCGCCGCGCGTGCGCAACACGGCACGACCGGGAATGTCGAGCCAGTAGAGCGAGCGTTCGTGCGGATGCCAGAACGGCGACTCGCCGAGCTCGCAAAGGCTGTCTTCGAGGGTGGTCCACATGATGATCGGATTGTGCATCCGACCCAGACAAAAAAAAGCCCGCTGACGCCGAAGCGCTCGCGGGCTGAACATCCAAAGGAGACCTTGCTGAAAAATTCGTTCCTGTTTTTCTTCTTGTCACCAGCAGCCCGCGCACCACATGCCTTCTTCGTGGAACACCGCGGAACCGGCTTTTCCGGGCCGCTGGTGTTGGCGAAGCGACACGAAGTGCGCGAAGACTGGGGGGTTACCTATTGCTTGGGGTTTACCTGTTGTATGCGGTTTCGCCGTGCGAGGAGATGTCGAGGCCTTCGCGCTCTTCTTCTTCCGACACACGCAGGCCGATGGTGAGGTCGGCGATCTTGAAGGCGATGAACGCCACCACGCCCGACCAGACGATGGTCAGCAGCACGCCCTTGAGCTGGATCCAGACCTGGGCGCCGATGCCGTTGGACACGATGCCGGCCGTGACCCAGTCGCCCACGAGGCCGGGGCCGCCGAGTGCCTGGGTGTTGAACACGCCGGTGAGCAGCGCGCCGACGATACCGCCGACACCGTGCACGCCGAACACGTCGAGCGAATCGTCCGCGCCGAGCAGCTTCTTGAGACCGTTCACGCCCCAGAGGCAGGCGAAGCCGGCAACGAAACCGATCACGAGGGCGCCCATCAAGCCGACGTTGCCGGCCGCGGGGGTGATGGCCACCAGGCCTGCCACGGCACCCGAAGCGGCACCCAGCATCGAGGCCTTGCCGCGCATCAGCGCTTCACCGATGCACCATGCGAGCACGGCGGCGGCGGTGGCCGAGAAGGTGTTCATGAAGGCGAGCACGGCGCTGGTGCCGGCTTCGAGGGCCGAACCTGCGTTGAAGCCGAACCAGCCGACCCACAGCAGCGAGGCGCCGACCATGGTGAGCGTGAGCGAATGCGGCGTGAAGGCTTCCTTGCCGTAGCCGACGCGCTTGCCGATCACGAAGGCACCGACCAGGCCTGCAACGGCTGCGTTGATGTGCACCACGGTGCCGCCCGCGAAGTCGAGCGCGCCCCACTGCCAGATCAGGCCGGCCTTGGCGTTGTTGGCATCCACCACGTTGGCGGCGGTGTAGGCATCGGGGCCGAGCCAGAACCAGACCATGTGGGCCAGCGGCGCGTAGCTGAAGGTGAACCAGATCACCATGAACAGCAGCACGGCCGAGAACTTGGCGCGCTCGGCGAAGGCACCCACGATCAGGCAGCAGGTGATGCCGGCGAACGTGGCCTGGAAGGCAGCGAACAGCAGCTCGGGGATGTAGACGCCCTTGCTGAAGGTGGCGGCGGGCGCGAACACGCCGGTGGCCGGATCGAAGATCCCCTTCATGAAGAGCCGGTCGAATCCGCCGAAGAAGGCATTCCCTTCGGTGAACGCGATGCTGTAGCCGTAGATGAGCCACAGCACGACGATCATCGAGAAGGTGACCATCACCTGCATCAGCACCGACAGCATGTTCTTGCTGCGCACCAGGCCGCCGTAGAACAGGGCCAGGCCGGGAATGGTCATCATGATGACGAGCAGCGTGGACAGCATCATCCAGCTGGTGTCACCCTTGTTGAAGGAAGGAGCGGGAGCCGCGGCGGGCGCTGCTTCGGCAGCAGCGGGCGCGGCGGCAGGTGCCGCAGCCGCAGGGGCGGCCGCGGGAGCCGGGGCGGTTGCAGCCGGTGCCGTGGTGGCAGCCGGCGCTTCGGCCGCCGGCGCCTGTGCGAAGGAGGCGGTGCCGGCAGCGAGCACGCTCAAGCCGAGCGCAAGAGAAACAAGCAGTTTTTTCATGGTTGTTTTTTTCCGGGCTGATCAGAGGGCTTCGCGGCCGGTTTCACCGGTGCGGATGCGAACGACCTGCTCGAGGTTGTAGACAAAAATCTTGCCGTCGCCGATCTTGCCGGTGCGGGCCGCGCCTTCGACGGCTTCGATCACGCGGTCGACGAGGTCGTCGGACACCGCCGCTTCGATCTTGACCTTGGGCAGGAAGTCGACCACGTACTCGGCGCCGCGGTACAGCTCGGTGTGGCCCTTCTGGCGACCGAATCCCTTGACCTCCGTGACCGTGATGCCTTGCACGCCGATGGCCGACAGTGCTTCGCGCACCTCGTCGAGCTTGAACGGTTTGATGATGGCTGTGACCAGCTTCATGATGACTTTCTCCTTCTTGGATGGAATGAATGGTGCGGCAGCTTGGGCCGCACCTTGTTCTTGTGCCTGCTTACAGGGTCTTGCTGAGCGTAACGATGAAGCGCGCCTTGTTGGGCGAGTAGTACTGCTCGCCGATGGGGCCGAAGCCGAAGTCGACGCCCGGGTTGCTCAGCGCGAGGTAAGAGCTCTTCTTGTTGGCGCCCTGCACCGAGCCGGCCAGTGCCAGGCCGTTGCCGAAGTCATACGACACGCCCACGTTGTAGTCCACGTAGCTCTTGTAGCCCAGGCTGCGGATGTCGCTGGACATGTGGGTGTAGCCCACGGCGGCCTTCAGCGTGAGCTTGGGCACGATTTCCTTGCTGTAGGCCAGGTTCAGGTAGCCGGTGTTGCGGCCCTTCAGGCCCGAGCCCGACTTGTAGCCGGCGTAGCCGAAGTAGTCCTTGGAAACCGTGTGCGAGTACTTCAGGGTGAACGAGCCGATGGCTTCGTCGGCCCAGGTGCCCGCGCCGTAGAGCTCGGTGGTGTTGCCGATGGAGTTGCCCGGGTAGATGTAGGTGAGCGCGCCCACGTCCAGGTCGAACGGGCCGGCCTTGAACTTGTAGCCGCCGTAGAGGTCGCTCTCGATGCTGTTGCCCTGCAGCCAGTTGACGCTGGAGTTCCAGTTGCCGATGTAGAAGCCGCTTTCGCCGAACGCGTAGTCGAAGCCGCCCTGGATGGCGGGCTTGAAACTCTTGGTCTTGGCGTAGTCGTTGTTCCCGATCATGTCCTGGTCCTGGCCGCGGAACTTGTAGTTGCTGGTCAGGGCCACATTCCCCGTGAGCTGAGCGCTCGCCAGCATCGGCAGGGCTGCAAGGGCGACCATGGCCACTGCCTGGGCGAATTTACGGTGCATCATCGAGACTCCTCGGAGTTGGTTGGATTGTTGGGGGACACCGTTTCATAGCAGGGAGCGTGCCAAAGTGCTCGTTCCGCCCTGCTGTGTGGCCATGGCCCCTGTCTCCGCAACCCGATTGAAAAGTTACAAGAGTGTTCAGGTGCGGCGCCCCTTCGGGCACCGCGGTGCATAAGTCCGACCAAAAACGGGCGCACCATATTGGGGAGAGGTAGAAGAATGAGCTTGTCTTTGGTGCAAAGCCGCGCTTTGCTTGGGCTGGAAGCGGCCAGTGTCACGGTCGAGGTGCATCTGGCGAACGGCCTGCCGAGCTTCACGCTCGTCGGCTTGGCGGAAACCGAGGTCAAGGAAGCGCGCGAGCGCGTGCGCTCGGCCATCCAGAACGCCGGCCTCGAGTTTCCCAATAACAAACGGATCACGGTCAACCTGGCGCCCGCAGACCTGCCCAAGGACTCCGGCCGCCTCGATCTGCCCATTGCGCTCGGCATCCTCGCGGCCAGCGGGCAGATACAGTCCGCCCGGCTGGCGGGGCATGAGTTCGCCGGCGAGCTCTCCCTTTCAGGCGAACTTCGGCCCGTGCGCGGTGCGCTGGCCATGGCGCTCGCCCTGCACACCCGCGGCATCGCGACACGCCTGGTGCTGCCCACCGAAAGCGCAAAAGAAGCGGCTCTGGTGCCCGGCGGCGAGGTGTACGGCGCCAGGCACCTGCTGGACGTGGTGCAGCGCTTCATGGCGGAAGACGCCGAACTGCCTCAAACCGAGCCGCCCAGCGCGGATGGCTGGGCCCGGGTCCATGCCGCCACCGCGGCGCCCGCGCCCCTGTATGCCGACCTGGCCGACGTGAAGGGACACGCGGGTGCCAAGCGCGCCCTCGAAATCGCCGCCGCAGGCGGCCACAGCCTCCTGATGGTCGGCGAGCCGGGCTCGGGCAAGTCGATGCTGGCGCAGCGCTTTGCAGGGCTGCTGCCGCCGATGAGCATCGACGAGGCGCTGGAGACCGCGGCGGTGGCGAGCCTGGGCGGAAGCTTCTCGACCGACCGCTGGATGAACCGGCCGACCTCGGCGCCGCACCATACGTCGAGCGCGGTGGCACTGGTGGGCGGCGGATCGCCCCCGCGGCCGGGGGAAATCTCGCAGGCGCACCACGGCGTGCTTTTCCTGGATGAATTCCCCGAGTTCGCGCGCTCCGCCCTCGAGGCGCTGCGCGAGCCGCTCGAAACCGGCACCATCACCATCGCGCGGGCGGCCCGGCGTGCCGAGTTTCCTGCGCGCTTCCAGCTCATTGCGGCCATGAACCCCTGCCCCTGCGGTTACCAGGGCTCGGCGCTGAAGGCCTGTCGCTGCACGCCGGACCAGATATCGCGCTACCAAGGCAAGCTGAGCGGCCCGCTGCTCGACCGCATCGACCTGCACATCGAAGTGCCAGCGGTCTCGGCACAGCAGCTGCTCGATGCGCCGGCCGGCGAGGCGACCGGCAGCATCCGCACCCGCGTGGTCGCCGCGCGCGAGTTCGCGCTGCGGCGCCAGGGCAGCCCCAACCAGGCGCTGCAGGCCGGCGCCATCGACCGGCACGCCGCGCTGGACGACGCCGCACGGCAGTTCATGGTCAACGCCGCCGCCAAGCTCGGCTGGTCGGCGCGCAGCACCCACCGCGCGCTCAAGGTGGCGCGCACGGTGGCCGACCTGGCCGGCGCCGAATCGGTGCAGGCCGTGCACGTGGCGGAGGCGGTGCAGTACCGTCGGGGGTTGCGAAACTGATTGCTGATCGGCAGTGAACTCCCCCGCGCCCGCGCTCTACAACCACCGCATGGTGGGCTGGCTTTCGCTCGGCCAGCTCATCACCTGGGGCAGCGTCTTCTACGCCTTCGCGCTGCTGATGGAGCCGGTCGAACGCGAGCTGGGGCTGAGCCGGGCGCAGTCGTCGCTGGCCTTCAGCCTCGCGCTGCTGGCCGAAGGCGCGCTGGCGTGGCCGGTCGGCCGCTGGATCGACCGTGGGCATGAGCGGGCGGTGATGACGGGCGGCTCGCTGGTCATCACGGCCGGCCTGCTGCTCCACAGCGTGGTGCACAGTGCCCTCGGTTTCTACGGGGCCTGGATGCTGCTCGGCGCGGGGCTGGCGGCCACGCTCTACAGCCCCGCGTTCTCCATCGTCACGCGGCGCTTTCCCAACGACTTTCGCCGCGCGATCATCACGCTGACTTTTCTCGGCGGGCTGGCCAGCACGGTGTTCATTCCGCTGGTGGCCTGGCTCATTGCGCAGCTGGGCTGGCGGCATGCGCTGTGGGTGCTGGCGGCCATTCACCTGTGCATCTGCGCGCCGCTGCATGCGCGGGTGCTGCGGCATGCGCCAGCATCCGCTGCCGCCGCAACGACCACAGCCGGGAGGTCCCGGGCCAGCGCATCGGCCGCCGTTGCCCCCGCGAGCCACTACATGCGCACCGCCCCCTTCCTGCTCGTGGGTGTTTTCACCGTGCTGCTGATGGCCGTGACGGCCGCGCTGCCGCCGCACATGGTGAGCCTGCTGCGGGGCGCGGGTCTCAGCGAATCGTGGGCCATTGCCGTGCCCGCGAGCATCGGGCTGGTGCAGGTGCTGGGGCGGGCGCTGCTGTATTTCTTCGAGCACCACTTCGACCTGCATCTGGCGAACCGGCTGATTCCCTGCCTGATTCCGCTCGGCCTCCTCGCGCTGCTTGCGGGCGCCGGCCATCCGGGCGCCGCGCTGCTGTTCGTGTTTTTCTACGGCATGGGCAACGGCATGCTCACGATCGTGAAGGGCACCGCCATTGCGCAGTATGTGAACCGCGACCACGTGGCTACGCTCAACGGCGCGCTGGGCCTGCCGAGCGCCATCGCCCGCGCCCTGGCGCCATTGATGCTCGGCGTGCTGTGGCAGCCGGAGGCCGGCTACACGCCCGGCCTCTGGGTGCTGCTGGCGGCCAGCGTCGCCGCGGTGCTGGCGCTGGTCGGCGCCCAGCGCTGGCGCCGGGTGCCCCGCACGCCTACTTGAACTCGTGGCTGACCACGGGTGCCGAGCGGCTGTCCTGCACCGTGATGCGCTGCCGGTACACATCGAGGTCGCCGTTGCGCACTTCGATGTTGTAGATACCCGGCCGAAGCGACAGCGACTTGAGCGGCGGGCTCACGCCGCGGTCCGCACCATCGACGAAGACCTGGCCCCAAGGCCGGATGTTGAGCACCACGCGGCCATTGCCGGGCGGAGCGGCAGGCGATGCGGGCGGCGGCGTGGCGCCGCCGGCCACCACGGTGGGCACGGCGTTGGTCGGGCTCGTGCCGGGTGCCGCGGGCACGGTCGGCGAGAGCCGGTTCAGTTCGGCGATGGCATTGCGTGCCTCGCGCGCATGCAGGCCGCGCCGGTACCGGCGCAGGTAGGCCTCGTAGCCTTCGCGCGTGTTCTCGGCCTGGGCCAGGTTCCAGTCCTCGACTTCGGAGGTGGCGAGGGCGGCCTCCGGCGGTGTGGCCGGCGTCGGTGTTGTCGGCCCCGGTGGCACTGCCGCGGTGGCCGGCGCTGCCGGGTTGGGTGCGATCACCGGCACGTTGTCCAGCGGCGTCAATGACCCGGCGGGCGCACTGGCCGCTGCCGCGGGAGGCGTGGCCCCGCCGGGCGCTGCCGCCACGTTGCCGCCTGGGGCGCTTTCACCCGGCGGCACGGCAGCGGGAGGAGGTGCGTTGGTGGACATCGGCCCCGAAGGCGGAGGCACCGGTGCCATGGCGGTCGAGGTCTCCTGCTGGCCCGAACTCAGGCGAAGGCCGATCCAGCCGCCCACGGCCACCAAGGCGATCACCAGCACGCCCACCAGCTTCCACGGCGGGCGCGACGACGACGGCTTCCTGGCGGACATCGGCTGCTGCTGCTTGCCTGCGGCCGATGGCGCGCGCGCCGGCGCGGTCGCCTCGTGCGGTGCGGCGGCCTTGGGCGCTGGCGCCGGAACCGGCTCCGGGCTGGCCGCCGGCTGGGTCAGGGGTTTGGGCTTGGCCGTTTCGGGGGCGGCGGCCTTGGCCTGCGCAGCGGCGGCCGATGCAGCAGCTTCCCGCACCGCGGCGGGCTTCGGAGGTGTCGACGCCGCTGGTGCTTGCTGCGGTGCCGGCGCCAACGCCGGCGCGGCTTTGGAAGCCGCTGGAAGAATGACCGTCGGTGCCCCCAGCCCGCTCACATAGGTGTCGCCGAGCTTGGCCAGACCCAGTTCGGCCGCGAACGCGGCCACGGTCTGCGTGCGGTCCTTGCTGTGCACGGCCAGCGTGTGGTCGACCGCCGCGCAGAACGCCGGGCTCAGGTCGCCGCGGCCGAGCGAAGACAACGGCACGTAGGCGTCCTGCACGCTGCGCACCACGGCCGAGGGCGGCGGATGGCCGGTGACCGCGCGGTACAGCACGGCCCCCAGCGCATAAAGATCGGTCCACGCGCCCTGCAGCAGCGTGTTGTCGTCGGCGTACTGCTCGATGGGCGAATAGCCCGACTTCACCATCACCGCCACTTCATCGACCAGGTCGGCAATCGACTTGCGCGCCGCGCCGAAGTCGAGCAGCACCGGCAGGTCGTCTTGCTGGATGAAGATGTTGTCGGGTGCGATGTCGCGGTGAAAGCACTGGCTGCGATGCAGGGTTTCGAGCGCGCCGAGCAGCGGCCCCAGCATGCCGAGCAGCCAGGCTTCGGTAATCCTGGTCGGCTCTTCTTCGGCCAGGCGGCGCAGCGTGCGGCCGCGATACAGCTGGATCGCCATGTAGGCGGTGGAGTTCGCCTCCCAGAAACGGTGCACCCGCACCAGGGCCGGGTGGCTGAACTGCGCGAGCGTGCGCGCTTCGTTGATGAAGCTGCGCAGGCCCGCCTGGAAGGTGGCCGTGAGCCGGTCGGAACGCACATGCACGCTGTTGTCGCCCACGCGGCGCGCGAGCATCGACGGCATGTATTCCTTGACGGCCACCTCGCGCTGCAGCGAATGGTCGTAGGCGCGATAGACGATGCCGAAGCCGCCTTCACCGATCACTTCGAGCAGCTCGAACTCGTCCAGCCGGTGGCCGGTCTCCAGCGGATGGGGCCGCTCCTGCGGCTCGGGCGGCGCGCTGCTGCCATGGCTGCTGCTGGCGTTCGTCGTCATGCATCTCCTCCCGCGGCGGGGGTCTGTTTACTCATGCCCATGGCACATGCCCCTGTGAAAACAACTTGGAAAACAACGGCGTGTTGAGGCCCCCGCCGTGGGCGGCGGTGCGCAGCGGCGAGCCGTCCGCCTGGTTGGTCCACCAGTAGCTGGTGCTTCCGAATGCATCGAAGCACAGCGGAAGCTCGGGCCAGCCGAGGCGCTGCTGGGCACCCGCGCCGGCGCTCCCGGCCGCGGGCCCCAGGATCGACAGGATGTCGTCCGAGCCGCCGCTCGCGGTCTGGAAACCGCCATGCGCCGCGGCCAGCACCTGGTGGTCGAACTGGTCGGGTGCCACGCTGTGGCGAATGGCCTGCAGCAAGGCGGTGCCGCACTGCCAGTACCACGCGGCGGAGCCTTCCAGCATGGAAGGCCGGTAGTTCGATGCCGCGACCTGCAGCGTCACGCACACGGGGTAGTAGCGCCCCACGCGATCGCAACTGGGTGCAATGCAACCAAACTGCACCGCGTCCACACCCTGCGTTGCCGGAATCGCAAAGTTCCAGACCGGCGCGACGACGTAGTGCCGCGTCATGGCATCGGGCCAGCGCTTGAAGGAACCGAGCCCGTTCTGCATCCAGCGGTCCCACCAGGCCTGGAGCTCGCGCGGCATGCGGCGATAAAGAAAGTCGCCGGCCGAAGGCAGCTTGCCGTACCAGCCGATCTGCTCGTCGGTCGGCACCCACACGCGCGTCGAAGGAATGCCGCTGTTCATGTCAGGATTTCCCCGGGCACGAGAAGCCGTTCATCTGTTGCAGGCGCAGCGGGTTGTAGACGCTGTTCGCAGTCACCGCCAGCACCACCTTCTTGCCTTGCATGTCGAAGGTTGCGTTGAACGATTCGGGCGAACTGCCCGCCGAGACCGAGGCCTTGTCGAAGAGCCGATGCAGCGCCCACGGCCCTTCGGTCACGATGCCGCCGGCCGGCGTGCCGTTGGCAGTGGTGACCTGCAGCCGCACCTGGTTGCTGTTGCGCGGGCCGGGCCACTTCACGGTGCTTGGAGCCTGCGGGCCGTGCGCGTAGCGCACCGTCTGCCCATCGATGTCGAGCGTGAACTGGCTGATGGCGGCGTCCATGTCCTCGGGCCGCAGGTCGATGGTGAACGACGGCGTGCGCCCGCCGGCCATGCCGGTAAAGAACACGTCGCGGATCGCCTGCGCCTTCTGGAATGAATCGAGATACGCCGAGCGTCCCGGTGAGCTGCCGTCGACGCCCTTCTTGAAGGCCCAGGGGTTGACGGAGGTGTCGACCTGCGAGGCGAGGTTCTTCTGGAAGAAGTCGTCCATCATGCCGCCCGGCGCGAACAGCTGCGCGAAGTCGCCGGCCGCCACGTCGCGGTTCGAACCGCGCGAGAACGGATAGCGCCCCGCAATGGCCTGGTTGCAGAACTGGCCGATGGTGGCGGCCGCGCTCTGCCCGATGTTCTGGCGCGTCACCGCCGCCGCCTTGGACGACGCGGTGGCCGAAAGGTCGTTCAGCATGCCCTGGAACGGCACCGGCAGCCGGCCCGCCTCGGCCTGCACCTTGGTGACCGCATCGCTCGAAGGCGGGATGTTGCCGCTGCGCAAGGCCGTGTCGGTGGCGGTAAGGAAGGTGTAGAGCTCGTTGATGAGCGCGGCGGTGGCGTCGATGGGCGCCTGACCGCCGGCCTTGGGCGCGGTCACCATGCGGCGCAGCGGCGCAAAGTGGTTATCCACCAGCGACTCGGGCCGGTCCGGCGCGGTGTTGCGGCGCTGGCTGCCGTCGGGCTGACCGATGAGTTGTTCGATGCGCTCGCGCGTGCTGGCCACGCGGTTCTGCGCCTGGTCGAGCAGGCTGCGCGTGGCCTCGTCGTGGTTGCGCAGCAGGTCGGTCTCGCGCGCGGCACCGCGAATGAGGCGCGACATCGGCGACTCCGAGGTCGAGAGCACGCGCGTCATCTGGATGCTCTGCAGCAGCGAGCGGCTGTCGGCCAGGCGGACGTCGGCCAGGTACTCGTCCCAGATGCGGATGTAGTCGGTGAGATAAAGCCGGCGCACCTCGCGCAGCAGCAGCTCACGCGACGTGATGTCGGTCATGCCCGGCGCGCGGATCTGCAGCACCCAGCGGTCTTCCTGCTCGAGCGCGAGCGTGGTCTCCGCCATGCGCTTGTCGAAGATGTCCCAGTAGCCGCGGTAGGTGAACAGCGTCGGGATGCCGTCGGTCAGCGGCTTGCCGCTTGCGCGCTTGATGACCAGCGCCGACTCGGCCCCCGCCGCCTCCGCAATGCTGAAGGCGTTGGGCGGGCTGGTCTGCAGCAGGATGCGCCGCAGCCGCGCATAGGAGCGCTGCGCCAGCGGCACGCCGGCCAGGCGGTCGCGCGTCTGGACCACGAGCCGGTCGTCCTTGGCGAACGGCGACGTGACCACGCGCCCCGCGAACAGCGCCTGCAGATGCGTCTCGAGGTTGGTGCGCTGCTCGCGCGTGAGCGCGGCGCCGATCTTGCGGTCCACGTCGGTCAGCAGCCAGGCCTGCAGAAAGTCGGCGTCGTAGCGCTCCGCGTCGTACAGCATGAGGTAGGCCTTGAGCGCCTCGTAGCTGTATTCGGCATCGGTCTTCGAGGCTTCGCGCAACGCCTGTTCCACGCGTTGCGCCGCTTGCGGCAACAGCACGCTTTCGAGCGCGCGCTGGTAGACGCCATCGGTCGCCGCCTGCAGCTTCTCACCCTGGTAGAGCCCGAAGCGGTAGCTCACCGGCGGATCGCCGATGTCGAACTGGCTCGACTTGGGCAGGTCGCGCAACCGGTCGAGCACCAGCAGCGAGCTGGCGAGATCGCTGTTCGAATCGACCACCGTCGGCAGCTCGCCGCGCGCCGCGGCCTTGTTGAAGGCCTTGGCGTTGTTGTCGACCTCGGCCACGTAGTCGCGGTTGTTGCGCCAGCTGTTGATGCCCGCACCCAGCAGCACGACCAGCAGCAGCCCGATGAGGCTGTAGCCCGCCAGGTCGATGGCCCGCTTGCGCCGGTACCAGCGCAGGTTGGTGCCGGCCACGCCCGCGTCGCGGAAGATCACTTGCTGCAGCAGCTCCTTCAGGAAGTAGCTCTTGCCCGGACCCGGCGGCGGCGCGGGCGGCGCGTTGACCTGCAGGTAGCGCTTGATGGCGCCCATCACGCGGTCGAAGGCCGTGCCCTCCTGCGTGCCGCTCGTGAAGTACACGCCGCGCAGCATCGGCGCGACTTCGAACTTCGAGGGGTTGAACACATCGGCCAGGAAGGTGCCCAGGATGTCCTCGAAGCTCGCGAACTGCTGCGGCAGCAGGTAGGCCTGCGCGCGGCGCATCTGGTCGGGCTCGGCCGCCAGCAGCTCGGGCAGGCGCTCGTCCAGGCGCTGGTGCAGCAGCTTGTATTCCTGGTGGAAGCGTTCGCGCAGGTCGGCCTTGGCCGGGTCCGCCGGGTTGGCGTCGATCGGAAAGGTAAAGCCCCAGACCTGCGAACGCTCGGCCCGGCCCAGCGAGCCGAAGTACTCGTTGAAGCCGGCCAGCAAGTCGGTCTTGGTGACCAGCACGTACACCGGAAAGTTGATGCCCAGATCGTTGCGCAGTTCGAGCAGCCGCTTGCGCAGCGCCATGGCGTGGCGCGCGCGCTGGGCGTCGTCGGCCAGCGGCAGATCGGCAATGCTGATCGTAAGGATCGCGCCGTTGATCGGCTGGCGCGGGCGGAACTTCTTCAGCAGGTCGAGAAAACCCTTCCACTCGCTTTCGTCGGTTTCGCGGTTGCTCTCGTGCGTGGTGTAGCGCCCGGCTGTGTCGATCAGCACCGCCTCGTTGGTAAACCACCAGTCGCAGTTGCGCGTGCCGCCGATGCCGCGCACCGCGGCCTTGCCGAGCTGGTCGGCCAGCGGAAAGTCGAGGTCGGAGTTGACCAGCGCCGTGGTCTTGCCCGAGCCCGGCGCGCCGATGAAGATGTACCAGGGCAGCTGGTACAGGTACTGCCGGTCGAACACCGCGAAGCGGCCCGCGGCCTTGCCTTCGGCGCCCGAACCGAAGCGCATGTTCTTCAGGATGGCGGTGGCGTCGGTGAAGCCGCTTTGCAGCTCCTTGATCTCGGGTGCGTCTTCGGGCTTGGCGGCCTTTTCTTTCGTGGACGGCGTGCGCAGCTGGTTGAGCAGCTGCGCGTTCAGGCGCCGCTCGCGCCATTTGCGGTACAGCACGCGCGCAATCCAGATCGCGAACATCAGCGCGATGACCACGATGCGGACGAACTCGCTTTCGAGCGGCCGGTAGCGGCCCACAGCGATGACGGGGCCGATGACCCAGATCAGGAACGCAAGCGCCAGGAGCCCGAAAAAGACCCACAGGTCGCGGCTCACGAGAAAACGGAAAATCGCGCGCAGCATCAGCGGGTTCCTCCCTGTGGCTGCGGCTGCGGCGCGGCTGCGGCCACGGGGGCCACCAGCAGCGTCACTTCGACACGCCGGTTGCGCGCGCGGTTGGCCGGCGAATCGTTGGGCACCAGCGGATCGGCATCGCCTCGGCCTTCGGCGCGCAAGCGCTCGGGCCGGGTGACGCGCGTAGCAATCATTTTCTTGACGGCATCGGCACGCGCCTGCGAGAGCTGCCAGTTGGACGGGAAGCGCACGCTGCGAATCGGCTGGTCGTCGCTGAAGCCGCTGATGAGCACGTTGCCCTCCACCGAATTGAGCGCGTCGGCCACGCGGGCGAGCACGGGCGCATAGCGGTCGAGCACGCGGTCGGAGCCCGAGCCGAACAGCCCGTCGCCGCGCAACACCACCACGCTGCGGTCGGCCTCGTCGCGCACCGTCAGCAGGCCGTCGCGGATCTCGGGTTCGAGAAAGCGCTGCAGCCGCGGCTGCGGCGCCGGCGCAACGGCCACGGC
This sequence comes from Variovorax paradoxus, assembly GCF_040544635.1. Lineage (GTDB taxonomy): Bacteria > Pseudomonadota > Gammaproteobacteria > Burkholderiales > Burkholderiaceae_C > Variovorax > Variovorax paradoxus_R. Next base: position 627,670 of record NZ_JBEPKJ010000001.1, on the reverse strand, counting down.
GCGCTGCGTCTGCGGCAGGCGCACCGCATTGACCGCGGCGAACGCGCCGTCGGAGCGGCCGGCCAGGCTGAACGTGAGCACCCCGAACACCAGCACCAGCAGCACCGCCGCCACGGCGCCCACGGCCCACAGCGGCAGCCAGTTGCGCGTGCGGCGCACCGGCGCGCTCGCATCCTGCCAGTGCGGCGACAGCGGCACGGCAATTTCGCCGCGCGTTTGCCGAATGATCTGCAGCAGCCGCTGCTTGAGCGTTTCGAGTTGCGTGCGGCCGTTGTCGATGACGCGGAAGCGCCCTTCGAAGCCCATGGCCAGGCAGAAATAGATGAGCTCGATCAGCTGCAGGTGCTGCTGCGGGTTCTGCACCAGTCGCGACAGCAGCTGAAAGAACTTCTCGCCGCCCCAGGTCTCGTTGTGGAACATCACGAGCAGGCTCTGCGACGACCAGATGCTGCCGCCCCAGGGCGTGAGCGCAGCCGCTTCGTCGACGGCGGTGCACAGGCAGTAGCGCGCGCCGATGATCACCTCGGGCGCAATGCCGCTTTGCTGCGCGCGCGTTTCGAAGCGTCTGACCTCGTCGACCAGGTGCTCGCGCAATTGCGCGGGCGCATCGTGGTGGCCGGTGGCGCGAATCTGCGGAATCAGGTCGAGCAGCGGATTGGCCGCCGCCACGAGCGGGTTGTTGCCGGCCAGCGCCGTGTCGCCCGCATGCGGACGGCGTGCGTCGTGCCATGCGGTGAACGACTGGGGTTGCTGGCCGAGGCCGCGCGACGCCTGGGGCATGCCCGCCGGATCGCCGTTGCCGCCATTGCCGTTGTTGCCGCCGCCCGGGTTCGGAGGCACGAAGCCTCCCGGACCGACGGCCATGTCGTTGACACCGTTCATAGGGTCCCTCACGGACGAATTGCCCAGAACTCCATGGCCAGGCCCGGAAAGTCGCCGGCCAGGTGCATCGCAACGCCGCCCGATTTTTCGAGCTGGCGCCACATGTCGCCGCTCTTGTCGAGTTCGAAGTAGTGATAGCCCGCGTTGTACGGAATCTGCCGCGGAGCGACCGGCAGCGGCCGCACCGTCACGCCGGGCAGCTGCAGTTGCACCAGGTCGCGAATGCGTTCGACCGAACCGATCTTGACCTGCGTCGGAAAGCGCTGCTGGATGGCATCGGCGGGCAGGTCGGCATGCACCGCGAGCACGAAGCCCGCGTTGCGCACCAGCACCGGATCGGGCATGCGGCCCACGCGCACGCCGTGGCTGCGCTCTTCGAGCTCGATGGCGATGGCGCTCTGCTCGAGCACCGCCGACAGCGAGCGCCGCAGCTCTTCCATCAGCGGCCGGATGCTCTCGTTGAGGTTGTCGTGGTCGTACACCGGCCACACCACGGGGCGCCGCGTGGGCGAGGTGTGCGTGGCCAGATGGCAGGCCAGCTTGAGCCAATCGGTGAACAGCTGCTCCGGGTGCACCTGCACCGCCTGCTGTGCATGCCAGGTCGTTGCAAGATAGCGATTGACGAGTTCGAGCAGAAGAAAGTCGGAGACCTCGCTCACGCCGCCGCGGCCTGGCTGCGAGAGCCGGGAAGCCAGTGCCTCCGAACGCTGCGTGAGCAAGCCGTGCAGCTCGGCGATCATGCTGCGCAGCATGGCGTGCGCCGACGCATCGAGCACCGGCGGAATGTAGTTGGCATCGACCACCAGCTTGTGGTCGGTGCGGCGCTCGATCACGCGCACCGCGCCAATGGCCTGCCACTCCGCCGTGAGCGACGATGCGCGCGCAAGACGCAGCCGCGGCTTCGCCAGCTGCAGCACCGCGGGGCCGAGCGCCACCGCATTGCCGTCGGCCACCTCGCGTTCGATCACGCCGAAGCGCGCGGCCGAACCTTCGTCTTCCGAGAAGATGACTTCTTCGCTGCCGGTGCGGCGCAAAGGCAATGCAAGCACGATCAATTCATCGGTCAGGTCGCTCGGCACTTCATAGGGCAGCGGCGCATCTTCGGCGCCGAACGAGAACGGCGTGCCATCGGGCAGCACACCGGCACCGCCGAGCAACGACACCCGGCCGAGCGCATAGGCATCGCGGTCGATGTCCAGGTGAAGCCATCCCCAGTAGGCGCCTTGCAGGCCCGCGGTACGGCGCGTGACGTATTGCTCGACATAGCGCTCCAGTTGCTGGAAATGCTGGGGCCGCAGGTACATGCCTTCGGACCACACCACGCGATTCGCCAATGCCTGCGGATGGGCGCCCTGTCTGCCAGCGCCCGGGTTGCGAACTGTCACCAAAGAACCTCCTGGGCGGTGCCCACACTGAAGCGGGAGGTGTTTGTTAACGACCTCCTGATTGATTCGATTTTTTTTCTCTGATGCTACACGGCGCTTCTTACGTTTTGCACCGAATTTCGCGTGCGGATTGCTCGCACTTTTTAGCTACAACGCCGAGAAATTAACGACTTGGTAGTAACTCGATGCCGGTCTTGCGAATCGCGATGCGCACGGTTTGCTCGCTCGGCGAAAACTGCCATACCTTGTAGAGGTTGGTTTGCTTTGGCTCCTTGAGCGGCAATACGATGCGCCAGCGCGAAACCTCGAGCTTGCGGTAGCCGGCGATGATGCCGATGGCGCGCGAGTCGAGCCCCGCCTCGCGCTTGAAGACGCGCTCGTCGCCGCTGCGCAAGATGGCTTGATCGGCGTTCACGAGTTCCGTCGAAAGCGTCTCGCGATCGCGATCCTGTAGTGCAAAGTAGTCTGCCGTCTCGAAGTTACCGGAAGATTTCAGTTCGAAGACTTTGACGAGAATGGGCGCCGGCTGGCCCCGCCCGTCGGGGTTGACGCCATCGTCGATGCGAATGGTGACGGCGTACGGTGTGGGCAACGACTTCGCAGTCGATGCGCATCCACTGAGGCCGCCAAACAACGGTGCGGTTGCAAGTGCGCCTTGAAGCAAGGTTCGTCGATGCATGAGATCTCCCTCAGAGGTTCGCGGCCTATATTATCGAAGTCGTGCACACGAACCGTGTCGCATCGCGTGCCTGTCGCATGACAGCGGCACACTATCGCAAGCATTGCCTTTTGCAAGGTAGGAGAGAAGATTGAAATCATGTCTGCCTGCTTTGGCGTTCGCGTTATTTCTGGTTGCTGGTTGCACGACCACGCCAGCGCCCGATCCGCAACCCGAACGCCTGAGCCAGCAAGTGGCGCGCACCACGCTCGAACGCGCGCAACAGGCGTATGACGAGGGCGACTATGCCAAGGCCATTACCACGCTCAAGAGCGGCGGCGTGTCGGTGTTCGAAGCCGCGGAGCCCGGCACGCGGCTCGATGCAATGAAGCTCGAGGCATTCAGCTACTGCGTGGCCAACCAGGTGCCCGAATGCCGCACGCAGTTTCGCAAGATCCTCGATACGTTTCCCAACTTCGACCTGAGCGTTGCCGAACGCAAGCACCCGGTGTGGGGCCCTGCCTTCGAAGCCGCCAAGCGAATGAAGCGTTGAATGCCGCGGTCGAGATGAGCCGCGGCTCGACATGAACATGGAGATGCCATGCGTTGGACGGTGATCGAACATGCCGGCAGGCCGGTGACGTCGGGGGCCTCGGCGCTTCTCGCGGCGCCCGGTGGAACGATTGGACGCAGCCCCGACAACCACCTTGTGCTGCCCGACGAACAGCGCCAGATCTCGCGCCTGCAGGCCACCGTGCGCTTCGACGACAAGGGTGTGGCGGTGCTGCGCAACATGAGCGCGGTGCTGCCCATCGGCGTCAACGAACGCACGCTGCAGCACGAGCAGGAATCGCCGGTGGCCGACGGCGACCGCGTCACCATCGGAAGCTATGTGCTGGAAGCGGCAAGCGGCCATCGCGCTGCCACCGTCGCACCACCGGTCGCACCCGTCGTGTCGACGCCGCCGCAGCAGCCTGCCACGCCTTCGCGTGATGTCCCCTTTGCGAACGCAACGGCGCAGACGCAGACGCAAGCGCCCATGGGCTCGTTGCCGCCGGACGCACCGGTCTCCGATGTGTTCTCCGACCTCTTCGGCGCGGGCGCGCTGCCCATCGGCGATGCGCAGCCCGTCACCGTGGCCATGCCGGCGCCGGTATCGGCACCGCCGCGCGTCGAAGCTTCTGCGGCCGCGCCGGCATTCGCGCCGAAAGAACAGGCAGCACCGCCTGTACTGGCTCCGCCGCCAGCGCCGGTGCCAGCGCCGCCAGCAAGCGCTCGAACGAGTGCATCGCAGATTCCCTCCGCGGCTGACTGGGACGCCATCCTCGCCAATGCGCCGCGCCGCGAAAAGAGCGCACCCGAGCCCATGCCCGACCCCATGGCGCACCAGCCCTTCGAGCTGCCCTCGCAGGCGAGCAGGAACCCGGTCGATCCGCTGGCCGAACTGAACCCGCATGCGGCGAGCGACATGTCCGACGTGGCGCTGAAGCGCGGCGTGGACCCGCTCTCTTTCTTTGCCGCCGACAGCAACGCGCCCTCGCCGCTTTCCGATCCGCGCCCGACCTCGCTGACCCACGAAGACCCGCTCAGCGACGTGCATCCCGCCCTCGATCTGCTGGCCAAGCCGGCCGCGCCGCAAGGGCACAGCCATTCGAACCACGCACGCGAAGTTTCTGCGCAGTTCAGGCCGCCGAACCCGGTGCCGTTCGATCCTGCGCCCGTTGCAAAGCCGATGAAGGCAGAGGTGGCGGCTGCGCCTGCGGAACCACCGCCACCGGTTCCGGCCGCCCGCGTGGAGTTGGCACCGCCCGTGGAGGTAGCACCGCCCGTGAAGGCCGTGCCACCCGAACCGGCCGCGCCGGAACCGCAGCCTGTTGCGCCTCCGCCGGCGGCCGCCGCGGCGGCTCCACTGGCATCGCCGGCCTCCTCCTCGGACGAACTCTTCAAGGCCTTTCTCGAAGGTGCCGGCGTGCCCGACGTGGCCGGCCAGCAGCCGCTGGACGCCGATGCCATGCGTCGCCTCGGCCGGCTCATGCGTGCGTTCACTGACGGCACCATCGAGCTGCTCTCGTCGCGCGCCATGCTCAAGCGCGAGGTGCGCGCCGAGATCACGATGATCGTCGACGAGGAAAACAACCCCTTCAAGATTCTTCCCAACGGCCGCGCCGTGCTGATGCAGATGTTCGGCGCGCGCATGCCCGGCTTCCTGGCGCCCGAAGCCGCCGTGCACGACGCGCTCGGCGACCTGCAATCGCACCAGCTCGGCATGGTGGCCGGCATGCGCGCCGCGCTGCTCACGGTGCTGAAGCGCTTCGACCCCACGGCGCTGAACACCGCCACGCCGCACGACGGCGGACTGGGCGAGAAGCTGCTGCCCGGCGGCCGCGAGGCGCGCTTGTGGCGCCAGCTGCAGAAGCTGCACGCGGAAACCACAGCGGCTGTCGAGGACGATTTCCAGGCCGTCTTCGGCCGGGCCTTCCAGCAGGCCTACGACAAGGAGATGGAGCGACTGAAGGAGGCACGCCGTGCTTGAAACCACCCCCCGTGCTTTCGCGGTTCCCATTTCCACCTCGCAGTTCTCCTGCGTGGGCGAGCGCAGCGGCAACCAGGACGCCATCGGCTACCACCTCGACGAATACAACGCCTGCTTCGTCGTGAGCGACGGCGTCGGCGGCAACGCGGGCGGCGAACTGGCCGCGCGCATTGCTGTCGACACCGCGCTCAACACCTTCGTCCGCAACCCGTCGGTGGAGAAAGAGGATATCCAGCACGCCGTGACGGTAGCCAACGACGCCATCCTCGCCAAGCAGCGGGAGCTCGCCGACCAGAGCCGGATGAGCGCGACCATCGTCTCGCTCTTCGTCGACCGCACCAGCGGCCAGGCCTGCTGGGCCCACGTGGGCGACAGCCGCCTCTACTGGTTTCGCCGCGGCGCGCTGATGCAGCGCACCGAAGACCACAGCCTGTCGGAACGCTCGGGCGAAGCCGCCATGGACAACGGTGTCAATGGCGGCGAGCGGCTTGTGAAAACCAATTTGCTGTACCGCGCGCTCGGTGCAAGGGCGACGGCGGAAACCACTGTGTCAACGCCACAGCGGCTCGCCGACGGCGATGCATTTTTGCTGTGCACCGACGGGTTGTGGCAGCTCATCTCCCAGCAGGTGATGGAGCGCTCGCTGCAACTGGCCGACAGCGCCGAAGAATGGCTCGCACTGCTGCGCCGCGCGGCCGAAGCCAAGGCCGACGAGTCGCGCGACAACTACTCGGCGCTGGCGGTGTGGGTGGGGTTTCCGCAGCAGGTGACGCTGGCGGGGACGGCGACCGTGCGCGCTGCCGCCTAGAGTGACCAGTCAGGGCGCGAGGACCAGCACCTTGAATTGGCTCGGGATCAAACGCATGCCAACGATATTCATGCGGTTTTGCAAAGACACGCTGGTTACCCGCGTCGTGGGAAGCGCCTTCGTCAGAACCGTGAACGCGCCGGTGATGTGGCGCGACTGCTGCATGAACGTCTGCGAAATGATGCCTCCCAGAACGCCCGGCTGATCACCCAACGTGATGGGCGTGACAGTTCCCAGGTTGTGGGCAGGCATGGCCATGAGCAGGATGTTGGGAACGTTCGGAATCGCCATGGGCCCCAGTGCCACGTTGGGAAAGGGCACGGGGACTGGCGTCTTGCACACATCGGGAAACGCGAGGTCCATTCCCATCAACTGACAATTTGCGAACATGGGATCTCCTGTGGATTGAGTGGGTCCGGGGCCTGTCAGCCCATGTGGATCTGTGCACTGTCGACCTTGACCAGGTCCTGCCCCGTGACCACGGTGTGCCTGCCGTGGACACGCACTGTTTCTCTGGCTTCATGGTCCACGTGTCCTGCGCGCAACTGGTCCGTCTCATCGACGATGCGCAGTGCCGTTCGGGCCATGTGCACCATGCGATCCACCACGGACTCCAGGGCCTTCCCGAAGAATCGCAGGTGCCCGACGCTGGCCTCGGTCGACTGTGCGCAGAAGTCCATCTCGGTCACGGCACAGGTGGCCTTGGAGGCCGCCAGGTTCAGCATGCGCCCGCCATGCAGTCGCAGTTCCGAACTGCTTTCAAGGCTGACCCGCCCGCCTGTCATGGCGGTCAGGGTGACATCGCCGGCGGCCTCGATGCAGCTTGCCGAGGCCTCCGCCTGTTCGACCACGGCGATCAGGTACAGCCGATAACGATCCGGTCCCGACACCAGCACCGTGTCCCCCGGCTCGGGTCGAAGCAGGCAGCTCGCGGCCCGGCGGCAGGTCCAGGTCGCGCCGCTTTCATCGACGACCGTCCACTGGCCGTCGGGCGTGCTGCCCAGGAGATGCCCCAGGACGTGGACCGAGGATGGTTCCCTCGGCGGATTCGGATGCAGTGATACGACGTTCATGGCTGTCCCTTCTGAATAAAGTCCGGATGTCCTCGCATGCCCTATTCGGGTCACGTACGTGAGGCCGACCATTGCTGCGCCTTGTGCAAGCCCTCGTCGACCTCGATGATTCCACTGCGCGCGGAAAGCAGCGCCCCTGCCATCCGGGCATGGTGCATGCGGGTTCGCTGGAAGATCGCGCCTCGCAGATTGCAGTCCCTCAGGTCCGCGTACGAAAAGTCCGCATCGGACAGGCTGGCACGCTCGAACACGGCGGCGTGGCATCGGGTCCGGTGCAACGCGGAGAGATCGAGCTGCGCCTGAGTGAAGTCTGCCCCTTCGAGGCATGCCCCGACCCACACGGATCGCGGAAACCTGGCGCCTCGGCAATTCGCGCCCCGGAGGTCGGCCTCGGGAAACAACGCAGCCTCCCCGTGGGCATCGGCGAGCTGGACGGACTGCATGGCCGCCCCCTTGAAGTTGCTCTGCGTGAGCACGGCGCGGGACAGGTCGACGCCCTGCAACCGGCTCCCGGTGAACTGGCAGCGCACCAGTGTGCGACCCGAAAGATCCATGCCTTCCAGAACGCACTCGTTGAACACGCAGCTGTCGCATGAACCGCCGTCCCAGGCCATGGCACGCAGATCGGACTTCATGAAGACGCAGAAGCTCATCTGCACGTCGGACAACCTGGCGCCATCGAGGGTGGTCTCGAAGATCGCCATCCGGTCGCAACGGCCGAAGTTCAACACCGCATCCTTGGCCGTGCATTTGTAGAAGGCGCTTCCGGAGACATCCGCCCGATTCAGCATGGCACCCTCCAGATTCGACTCCGAGAACTGTGCGCCCGACAGGTTCGCAGCCTCGAGGCGAGCGCCGGCAAGCCCGCAGCGCACGAAACGCACGTCCTTCAGGAGCGCGCCGGACATGTCCGCCTGCGACAGACTGCAACCGATCAGGCTGGCATCCTCCAGGTTCACGCCGGCCATCCTCACCTGCATGAGGTTGACGCCCTGCATCTGCGCACCCGAGAGATCAAGCCCTTCGAGGTTCTCACCGCCGAGATCCACATTGAGCAGGGGTATGCCATTGCGAATGCGATCCAGCAACTGCTCGCGCGTCATGCACCTGCCTCTTCACGACGTTTCGGCCACTGCTTGGCGTGCTGCGTGTAGGCGCCTGCGAGCAAGGTCGTGGCATCGATCCATGCCTGTGAAACGTCGGCCCGATAGAGGTTGGCCCCCTCGAGGTTCGCGAACCTCAGATCGGCCTTGGCCAGGCTGGCATCGATCAGATCCGCCCCTTTCAAGGAAGCGGCGGTCAGGTTGGCGCGGATAAAGAGGCTCTCCCCTCCCACCAGTCCGTCCAGACGCGCGCGCGTCAAATCGCACTCGGAGAAATCGCAATTCTCCAAGCACGCGCCCGTGAAGTCGGCGCCTTCCAGCCGCGTCGTCCTCAAGCCGCACTGCTTCAGGCGAGCACGCTGGAATATCGCAGCCGGCATGACCGTGCCATGCGCAAAGCTGCAGGCCTCGAGAGAAGCGTCACTGAAATCCACGCCTGCGCTGGCGTCGGTCGTGATGAAACCGCAGCTGTCCAGCCGCGCGCCCACAAAGGCCACCTGATCGAATGCGCATTCGATCCATATCACCTGCTTGAACTGCGCCGCATCGAAGCGCAGGTGCTCAAGACGAACCTTCCAGAAGACCAGGTTCGACCAGTGGGACTCGCGCAGATCGCAACGGCACCACTGGCTGTCTCGCAATTCGTTGGCATGGAACCGGGCCTGCCGAAACACCGCTTCGTCGAACATGGCGCCCTGGCAGTTCGTGCCGTCCATGCTCGCGCCCGTGAAGTCGGCGCGTGTGCAATGGGCCTTGGCGAGACTGGCGCCATCCAGCCGCGCATTGACCAGGCTCACCTGCGCCAGGGTCGCGCGCGCCAGGACCGCGCCGCACAGGTTGGCCCCGTCCAGCCGCGCCTGGGTGAGATCGGCGCTCTCGAGGTTGGCATGCGACAGGTCGTAGCCCCGCAGGTCCATGTCCGAGAGGTCCACGCCGCACAGGTTGGCGCCCACGAATTGCTTCGCTCCGTCGCGCGCTCGGTCCAATCGGCGACGCCATTTGGCGGAGCGGAAGCTCGTCGCCTTCGGGGGCGCCGGCTGCAGGTGCGCCATGTGCCGGTGAGACTCGCGGATCCGCTGCACCTGGGCCTCGTCCTGCGCGGCCTGTCTTTGGGCATCGTCGGGGGAGCGGGTTTCGACACCTGCCTCCGCTGCACGGCGCGCGCGCAGACGTTGGATGGTTTCGCCGGGGTCAACCCTGGCGCCGCCGTCGGGCATCTGCGCGAGCAGGTCTTCGTCCATCGCGGGCGCAGCGACGGCCGCAGACTGCGAACCCGACGCTACGGATGGCTTCTGTTGCGCGCCGTCGGCGCCAACGCCACCCACTGCGCCTTTGGCGCGCCGGAGGTCTTCGAACTCCCGCTTCAATCGCTCCTGGTACAGGGGCAGGTCATCTAGATCGGGCAACGTCTCCGACTCCGCGAAAGGCGGCAGATGAACCTCAGGGTCGAGTCCCCGCTGGAGGAGCACCTGCTTCCTCTGCTCATACGCGCGGCGCGCCCCCGCCCTCGCGTTGCGTACCGAGGGTCGTTCCGCGGCCCGCAACTGTTCGTCCAATTCCAGGGCGCCCAGGATCGACTTGGGGGCCAGGTCACTGTCGCGAACCGCATGGATCGCGGTTTCGGGGTTCAGGCGTTTGGCCAGCACCGGCGCATAGTGGTCCATCGTCCGCGGCGCATCCGGCATCTCGATGGCCGCCATCAGATGACGGACATCGGCCGCGTCGTCTTCAATGATCGAGAAAACACCGTGCCAGATCAGCACGGCCCGTTCAAGGTGCGGAAAGAACCAGACCGTGGTCAGCCGCAAGCCGGCTTCCTTCAGCGCGCTGCCGTCCTTGTTCCAGCTGGCGAAGGCACGCACGCGCCAGTCTGGAAGGCATCCCCGCAGAACGGGCTGGGCTGGATGCATGTTCCAGAGTTCGTAGGGCAAGCCTGCCGGCACTTCCTGCAGCCCCTCCCACCGCTGATCGACAGGCGCAGCATTGAAGTAGCGCCAGTCTGCGTCGCGTGCCAGTCCGGGGAAGTCCTGCTCGCGCCATTGCTCGCCATAGTCGCTGCCGAGCAGACGCAGGCGCTGCGGCCAATCCGGCGGGATGCCGCCGAAGCCCGAAGGGCGGACGGCATCGCGCGGTGAACGCATGCGCTGGTGCGGCGCCTCCACATTGGGCAACCGACGGGTGCGCACACCGTTGACCCGTTCCTCCTCGGCGCCTGTGCCGAGCGGATTCTCCGGAATGCCGGGGCCGCCGAACGCGCGCGTCCAGTCCAGGGGCATGCGATCGAATGCCTGCGGTTCCGTCGCCCGGCCATCCAGCCAGTACCGATCGCCGGAAACGATCAGCGACTTCTCCAGGCTACCGACGCGCACCTGCACGGCGCAGGTCGTCTTGTCGGCCTGATGGGCAGTATGGCCATAGCCGCTCAACAGCCATTCCGGCACCAGCTTCGGCAAGCCCAGATCCAGGACACCGCCTGTGCCGATTTCCTCGGACGCGATTCGCCAGAGATCCTGTTCCGAGTAGAGCTTGGGTTCCGGCTCAAGGCCCACAAGGCCGAGCGCCGCCACACCCAGGTAATTCCTTCCGGCCTGCGCATAGGGGCGATTCAGCAGACTCAGCCGCAGAGGCTTGATGGTCTTCATGGTGCGTCGCTCACCGGCGTGCCTGGTCCACGGCCACCTCGTGCGTCCCTGTGTCCACGCGGACCTTGATCGTGCGTCCCGGCGAGAACTCAGCCTGCTTCACGGGACTGATCGGCGTGGTGATCGTCGTCTCGAAGCTACCGGTCGAACCATCCACCCGAAGCGTCAGCCGGGTCAGGATGAAGTACCTCGCGACGCGGTTGCCCGTATCGTAGGTATCCAGGACCACCGCCGTCGCAGGCTCACCCCTCTTGCGCACTTCGTCGGCTTTTCTCTCTCCGGCAAGCTTGCGGACCACTGCTCTCTGGAGGACGAAGAACGCCGCCAAGGCTGCCAAGGCAAGAGCGACCCATTTCATCGCCTCTAGCATTTCGCTTCTTCGCCTTTTCAATGGGTGTGATTCAGCCACGCCTAAGTGATCAACTTGAGGATTGGCGCTTCCAAATCCATGCCTTGGTTCGAGAAATGGAAGAACGACTGCGTTGTCGTGAATCCAGCAAAGGTGACGGAAGTCGTAGCCCATGTAAAGGAATGGATATAGGTGAAATCCGCTTTTGCCCAGCTATAGGCCATCTGCCTGTCGTTGTGAAACTCGGCATAACCGTTGTACAGCTCCATGGAGCCATTCTTCGACCAGCTCAGGCCCGTGGTTTCCGTCTCTCGCGAAGGCGCGGTGTCGATCACGTGTGTGCGGTTCGTCCGCCTGACGTTGTCGCCTTCGAGCAGCACATCCCCTGCGGAAACGATGTTGATGTCACCCTCGGTGGACTCGATACGGATGCTTGTGGCTTTGCCCACGTAAGGGCCGGTGACCGTGGAGTTGTGAAAGCTATGGATGGTCTCCTCCAGTCCACCTGTCACGTCGTCCTTGCCGCCACCGCCCAGGATTTTCCGATCCCACCCGGTCTCGTAGCGCTCCCACCGCTTCCCCGCCCAGGTTTCCAGCCGCGAGTCGCCTGTCCTGACGTGCTCGGTCATTCCCTCCTTCACGTCCACATGCAGGGCCTTGTCGAAGGTTTCCTGGCGCAACCCAGCCTTGACCTCAACCGTTGAAGTGCCGGTTTGCACGGTCTCCGTGGCACCCTTGTCGGTCGTGATCTCGATGCCATCCCTGAAAAAATGCTCGGTCAATCCGCCCGACACCTCGAGCTTCGAGCCGGTTTGGTACTTCGCATGGTCGAGGCCCGCTTTGACTGTCGTGGTGCGCGCCTCCCCAACGGTCAGCGTTTCGTTTCCGGTGATCGTGGTCGTGCGATCGCCGGCGATGGTGTCCCTCTCGTCCGCTTCCACATCGAGTTCAAAATCCTTCTCGGCATGAATCCGCACCAACTCACAGCCCGGCGCATCGTCCAGGATGAACTCGTTGGCATTTGCCGGCGTGCCGTCCTGGCTGCGGCTCACAAAGCCACTCACGGTGACCTTCGCCGGCAACTCGAGCGGCGGCATCTGGTCGGAGTTGTAGACGCGGCCGATGATGATTGGCCGGTCAGGATGGCCGCCGATGAAATCGACGATCACTTCCTGGCCCTTGCGCGGATGATTGACGGCGCCGTAGTTCGAGCCTGCCCAGGCACTGGAAACGCGCACCCAGCAGGAGCTGTTCTCGTCGCTCTTGCCGTAGCGGTCCCAGCGAAACTGCACCTTCACGCGGCCGTACTGGTCGACCCAGTACTCCTGGCCCGCCTTGCCCACCACGGTGGCGGTCTGCGGTCCGTTGGTTCGGGGCATCGGCGTCACGCGGGGCGGGCGGAACGCGTAGGAGGTCGGCTGTACCGCGAAGCTGAAGCTGTAGTGGCTGTCGGCCGCACCGCTCTCGTAACCGCCTTCGCGCAGTGAATAGGCCACCGACACGATCAGGTATTCGCGGTTGTCGTCCTGCCGCGGACAGTTCTGCATGGTGAAGCGGTAGCCCGGCGCCATTCCGCGCACGCTGCAATGGCCGACGTCGCGCTCGGCTTGCGACTGCGCCTCTTCGAGCCGGATGCGCGAGTAGTGATCGCCCTGCTCGGCCTCGCTGAAGCCGCCCAGCCATTCGTAGATCTCATAGGTGTCGTGCGGATTTCCGCGCGGCTGGCTGCGCATGCCCATGAGGTCGGCCTTCGACTTCTTGAAGTCGTAGTCGTCCACCACGTAGGTGCCGGGGCGGATTTCCTCGGTCACCTGCCATTGGTCGATCACTTCCTGGAAAGGTTCCGGGTCGCGGTCCGCCGCAAGATAGCTGATCTTGGGATAGCCCGGCAGGGTTTCGTGCGCGCCGATGTCGTCCGCGAGCACCAGCGTGTGCTGGTTCTTCTCGTGCTTGAAGTAGTAGTAGATGCCCTCGTGTTCCATGAGGCGGCTCACGAATGCGAAGTCGGTCTCCTGGTACTGCACGCAGTACTCCCACTGGCGGTAGGTTCCGCTGAGCTTCTTCTCGAATGCGAAGTTGTAGTCGGCGAACACTTCCTCGAGGATGTCGACGACCGACTTGTTCTGGAAGATCTTGCAGTCGCTGGTGCGCGTCAGGTACCAGAGCCAGGGCCGCACGGTGGCGCGGTACAGCACATAGCGCGAACTGCCCGCCTCCTTGCCGACCATGGTGAAGCGAACGATCTGCCCATTCAGGAAGCGAGGCTCGCCGGCCGTCAGTATCTCAAGCGAGAGCGGCTTGCCCAACACCGACTTCATGTCGAGGGATACGCTCGGGCTCACCAGGTCCACCTCGAACTCGAACAGCTGCGACAACCCCTCGGCGCCATGCATCGAGCGGAACATCAGCTGGTCTTCTGCCAACGGCGTGTGGGCTTTGACAACTCTGGTGGCCATGGCTTACTCCCTTTCTTCGCTTAGCGTTCGGAAAATTCGTACTGGAAGTCGTCACCCGCTGCAGACAGCCGCACGCCGGCGAGCTTGCGCGCGCTGACCGTGGCTCCGATGACTTCTTCGCTCAACCGCGGAAGGATGGTGTGCGTGAGGATCGCATCGATCATCCGTCCGCCCGACTCTATGGCTGTACAACGGCGTGCCACCAGTTCGACGGCGCTGTCGTCGTAGTCCAGCGCGATGCCGTGGTTCGCATCGAGGCGAGCGGCAATACGGTCGAGCTGAAGGCGAATGATGCGATGCAATGCATCGGCGTGCAACGGGTAATAAGGCACTACAACCAGCCGGCCCAGCAGCGCCGGCGCAAACACCTTGAGCAGCGGTTCGCGCAGCGCGGCCGCCAGCGGCTCGGGGTCGGGGCGCAGGGTCGGGTCTTCGCACAGCTGCATGACCAGGTCGGTGCCGACGTTGGAGGTCATGATGATCACGGTGTTGCGAAAGTCGATGTGGCGGCCCTCGCCGTCTTCCATCCAGCCCTTGTCGAACACCTGGAAGAAGATCTCGTGCACGTCGGTGTGCGCCTTCTCGATCTCGTCGAGCAGCACCACGCTGTAGGGCCTGCGGCGCACGGCCTCGGTCAGCACGCCGCCTTCGCCGTAGCCCACGTAGCCGGGCGGCGCGCCCTTGAGCGTGGAGACGGTGTGCGACTCCTGGAACTCGCTCATGTTGATGGTGACGAGGTTCTGCTCGCCACCGTACAGCGCTTCCGACAGCGCCAGCGCGGTCTCGGTCTTGCCGACACCCGAAGGGCCGCACAGCAGGAACACGCCCACCGGCTTGTTCGGGTTGTCGAGCCGCGCACGCGCGGTGCGGATGCGCCGCGAAATGGTCTCCAGCGCATCGGGCTGGGCCACCACGCGAGCCGAAAGAATCTCGCCCAGGCGCAGCACCGACTGCGCGTCGTCACGCACCATGCGGCCGATGGGAATGCCGGTCCAGTCGGCCACCACGGTGGCGATGGCCTGCGCATCGACGGCAGCGAGGATGAGCGGCGATTCGCCCTGCAGCTGCACGAGCTTGTCCTGCGCCTCGTTGAGTTCGGCGCGAATCTCTTCGGGTGGCCGCTCAGGTTCGGACAGCACGACCTCGGCCTGCGCCGATGCTTCGACATCGTCGCCTTCCACCTCGCTTTCCGCTCCGTCATCCGGTGCGGCCTCTGCCTGCACCGGCACGGCCGCGGGCGACAGCAGCTTGCGCAGTGCCACGATGCGTTCGACGAGCACGCTTTCTTCCAGGCGCCGCTGCTCCAGCAGGTCGAGCTCGGCCTGCGCCGCAGCCACCTGGGCCGCGATGTCTTCGACGCGCTGGTGCTCACCCACGCCGATGGCCGCCTCGCGCCCGGCAATGCCCGATTCGATGCCGAGCACCTCGATGCGGCGTTGCAGGTCTTCGATGGCGGCGGGCAGCGCATGCTGGCTCAGGGCCACGCGCGCGCAGGCGGTGTCGAGCAGGCTCACGGCCTTGTCGGGCAGCTGGCGCGCGGGAATGTAGCGGTGCGAGAGGCTCACGGCCGCCTCGAGCGCGGCGTCGAGAATGAGCACGCCGTGGTGTTTTTCCAGCTCCGCCGAAATGCCGCGCAGCATGATCACCGCCTTGGGCTCGGTGGGCTCGTGCACCTGGATGGTCTGGAAGCGCCGCGTGAGTGCCGGGTCTTTCTCGATGTACTTCTTGTACTCCGACCACGTGGTCGCGCCGATGGTGCGCAGCCGCCCGCGCGCAAGCGCCGGCTTCAGCAGGTTGGCCGCATCGCCGGTACCGGCCGTGCCGCCCGCGCCGACCAGTGTGTGCACTTCGTCGACGAACAGCACGATGGGCTTGGGGCTTTTCTCGACTTCGTCGATCACCTGGCGCAGGCGTTGCTCGAACTCGCCCTTCACGCCCGCGCCGGCCTGCAGCAGCGTGGGGTCGAGCACCCACAGCGACACATCCTTGAGCGACGGCGGCACGTCGCCAGCGGCAAGGCGCGAAGCCAGGCCCTCGACCACGGCCGTCTTGCCCACGCCGGCTTCGCCAGTGAGCAACGGATTGTTCTGGCGCCGGCGCATCAGGATGTCGATGATCTGGCGGATCTCGTCGTCGCGACCGTAGACCGGATCGAGCTCGCCCGCGCGCGCCTTGGCCGTCAGGTCGCTCGCATACTTGGCAAGGGCCGAGCCGCCCGCCGGAGCGCCGTCGCCCTGATGTGCAGCCGCCGGTGCGCCGCCGCCCGCGCCCACGCTGCTTGCGGCATCGAAGTCGTCCTCGGGCGAACCTTCGGTCCACGCGGGGAGCTGGGCGATGAGAACGTCGGGCACGATCTTGTCGAACTCGCGCGAGATGCCTGAAAGCACCTGCCGCAGCCCCGGTGTCTTCACGATGCCCGCGAGCAGGTAGGCCCCGCGGATCGAGGTGGCTTCGAAGCGCAGGCTGGCAT
Source organism: Variovorax paradoxus (assembly GCF_040544635.1). Classification (GTDB taxonomy): domain Bacteria; phylum Pseudomonadota; class Gammaproteobacteria; order Burkholderiales; family Burkholderiaceae_C; genus Variovorax; species Variovorax paradoxus_R. Next base: position 611,311 of record NZ_JBEPKJ010000001.1, on the reverse strand, counting down.
ACACCCAGGCGCGTTCGACGGCGTTGTCGACATGCTCGGAGATGTCGCTGATCGACGTGGCGCCATGCGGCAGGCGGTCGAGCGCGCGCACGAGGTCCTGCTCGACCGCATCGATGTTCAGGCCCGCGCGCTTGACGATGCGCAGCATGTCGCTGTCCTGCAGCTGCAGGATCTGGTGCAGCCAATGCACCAGCTCCACATACGCATTGCCGCGCAGTTTGGCGAACGCGGTGGCGGTTTCCAATGCCTTGTAGAGCATCGGGTTCAATTTCGAGAAAAGAGAGACGCGGCGAATATCGGTCATAAGGCCAGGGAAGAAGATTCAGCCGCCACGGAAGCTGCCGATGCGGAACGGGAAAACAGTGCTTCGGGCTGGAACAGCATGTCGCCGGCATCGGTGTCCGAGAGGCGCGTGCCGAGCCAGCTGCCCCAGCCCAGGCGCTGGTCGCTGCTCAGCTGCATGCCGCGGGCTTCCTGCTTCTTGAGCACGAGCCGGAGCTCCCAGGCAAACTCGATGCCGATGTATTGCCGCACCCAGTCGACCACCTGCTGGAGCCGCTTGCTGCCCGGCAAAAACTCGCGGAACTCGTCCTGCGAAAGCGGCCCCAGTTCGAGGCGGAACTTGCTTTGCGCATCGCGCACCGCCAGGCCGATGGTGGCACCGCCGCCGAGCTTGTGGTTGCGCCCGAAGAGGCCAAGGCGGCTCACCTGCCGCTCATCGATCATCACCCAGTCGCTCACGAACTCATCGACGCGCACCGGCACGTCGAAGTACAACTTGAGGATCTGGATCAGGCCTTCCGGGTTGCGCGTCTGGCGCACGAGGTGCCCGGCCATGAAGGTGCGCGCATGGTCGGCGATGCGGTCGCGCTCCTTGAGGCCCGGCTGCCCCATGTTCATGAGGCTGGCCACGTAGTCGACGAAGCGATGGCCGTCGGGGCGGTCGAGGCTGTTGACCGACTGCGCATCGGCCCAGGCCCGGTAGAACAGCAGGATCAGCCGGTGATGGAACAGGTCGGCAAAGGCGCTGAGCGTGTCGTCGCTGTGGTGCCGCTTGCGCTCGCGTGCGTACTCGGTCAGGTGCAGCGGCAGCGGCCCGTTGGGACCGAACAGGCCGAAGCCGTAGATCGAGATACGCGGCGGGCCGTCGCCGTCGACATCGACACCGGAAACATTCGACGGCGCAAACGCCATCGACGGCTCTTGCCCGAGGCGCAGCGGCTCGTCGAGCGGGCGCGGCGCGCGGCCCAGCAAGGGATGGCCGCCTTGCGCATCGAGCCGGCGCAGCAGCATGAAGAGGTCGTGCTCGAAAGGCTGGTCGACGAGGCCGGCCCACAAGACAGGGTCGGCCTCCGGTGCGCCGCGCCGCGCCGTGTTGACAGGCGCGCCTGGTGGATCGGTCACCGCCGGCGGCGCCGGTGAATCGTCGGTGAAGTCCAGGGCACTCATACGGCGGGGCGGCGTCCAATGCGCGGCATCCACCGCGCGATTTCTCCGCGCTGCAGGCTGGAGAGCGCGAACTCGGTGAACGCGTTGAGCGACACATGCCGGCTGAAGAACTGCTCCAGCACGGCGCCGAAGAGATAAGGACTCGAACCCGAGAAAGCGACCTCGTCGATCTTCAGCGCAATTTCCACGCCGCGCCCGAAGACGATCGGGCCCGGCTCGGGCAGTCGCCGGAACACGGGCGCCAACGCCATCGAACGCACGCCCTGGATCTGCCGGCGCACCGACGGCTCGGCCAGGTTGCCGTACAGGTCGAGCATCTCGCGCAGGGCAGCCGCGCCTTGGTTGGCATCGACGTCGGTCAGGCTCAGGTAGTTGAGCCCGAGGTGGCTGATCAGGCGCCAGGTGAGCGCGCCTTCCGCCAGCGCGGGGTACGGCCGCGACGGGCCGCGCAGTATGCGCACGGCGCGCACGGGCGCGGAAACGCGCAATGTGAAATCGGACTCCAGCCCGGTCGGCAGCAGCAGTGGCAGGTCGCGGTTGGTGCACAGCGCATCGATCGTGATGTGCCTCAGGCTGTGCGGAAAGGGCGCGTCGTGCTGGTCGACCAGCGACACGTACACCTCGCTGCCGGTGTAGCTGGTGCGCGTGCCCTGCGCGCGTGCGCGGTCGGACACCAGGCGCGGCTCGCGGCGCAGCGAGAAGTACGAACCGAAGTCGCCGTCGTCGGCCGCGAACGATCCCAGGAAGGGCCTGAACTCCCGCTCTTCCGAACCGCTCGCCATGTGACCCGTGACGCGCTCGACGGTGAATATCTCGAAGTCGCGCGGGCGCGTGCGGTCGATCACCGCATGGTGCTCGTGCTGTCCGGGCCCGACCGGAATGCGGTCGCTTCGGCGCGGCACCAGGTTGATGATGGGCGTGCAAAACAGCGAGAAATGCCGCGCATCGACGAGCCGCTCCAGGTCGCCGTCGGCGCGGTCGAGCAGGATCACGATTTCCATCGTGGTGCCGCTCATGGCTGCGGCCGCGGCGCGCAGGTTCTTCACGCTGAAGAACAGGTAGCGGTCGGGAAAGGCGAAGTACTCGTGCAGCAGCCGGTAACCCTGGAACGAACGCGCGTCGTAAGGCAGCAGCGACTGGTCGGGATCGAAGCCTTCGTGGCGAATGGCCTCGTCGCCCAGCGGCACGATGCGCGCCGTGCTGCCCGGGCCGCTGCGGCACACGGTGCCCACGCTGTGGTGCACCGCCAGTTCGAGCACGCGCAGCGCATGCAGTTCGGCGCCTGAAAGAAAGAACTCGAGCCGGTCGAGCGGCATCTCGGCAAACCTGGCGCCGCCCACCGCTTCGAGCTTGATGGTGATCGCGCTCTTGGCCTGCCGCGCAACGGCCGGCATGGCGTGTGCGATTTCCGCCGGCACGGGGCCGATGCTCGCCTCGGTGATCTTGATGGGCCACAGCGTGACCGCGTGGCCGGTGCGAAATTCACAGGCCGTCTGCTCGCCCTTGATCATGCGGCCGCGCAGGATGGTGTGGCGCGGCAGTTCGTAGCCGGCCTTCAGCGAGCCTTCGTTGAGGTTGCCGTCGATCTGCACCACGCCCATCGCGGGCAGCGGCGCAAGAAAGTTCGGGTACACCACCTCCAGCAGCCGCTGCGAGAAGCGCGGAAACTCCGCATCCATCTTGAGTTGGATACGCGCCGTAAGAAAGCTGAAGCCTTCGAGCAGCCGCTCCACATAGGGGTCGCTGACCTCGATGCCGCGCATGCCCAGCCGCCCGGCAATCTTCGGGTAGCGCTGCGCGAACTCGGCGCCGAGCTCGTGCATGTAGGTGAGCTCGCGGTTGTAGTAGTCGAGCAGCCGCGCGTCCATCAGAGCCCTCCCGTCGGGCGCAGGATCATGTGGCCGCTTTCGAGATCGAGCTCGGAGCGCAGGATGAATTCGATGGGGTAAGGCACCGACCACAGCGTGCCGCGAATCTCGAGCGCGAGCAGGTTGTGGTGCTCCAGGTCGGTGGCATCGGTAACGCAGCGCACGTCGATGCTGTCTTTCATGATGCGCGGCTCGAAGTCGATGATGGCGGCGCGGATGGCGGCCTCGACGTCCGTGAAGTCGACCTCCGACATGCGTCCGCCGGCCCAGCCGCGCACGCCGTAGTTGACCACCGAGCGCCGCGCACGAGGCATGGCGTTGATGGTGTGGTCGGCGCCGAAATTGGTGGTGTTGAGCAGCCATTGCAGGTCGCGCAGCACAGAATCGCGCAGCAGCTTGCCGCTCATCAGGAACGCACCCGCGCGCTCCTGGCGGCTTTGCGGCTGCTTGTCGGTCAGGCGGTCGAGCAGCACCGGCTGCAGGCGGTCGCGTGCAACGCTCTCTTGCTGGTCGCCGTCGGCGATATCCATGGCCGAACGGCTGGCGGGCAGGAGGGAACTCACTGCGCAACATCCTCCGCGGCGGCGAACTCGACAAGCCGGATGTCGAGCAGCGAATGGTCGCCGGCTTCGCTGATCAGCGTGCGCTGGCCTGTGCCGGCGTACTGCTCTTCGCCGGCCAGCGGCTGCCAATCGGTGCGGCGGCCCAGCATTGTTTCGTCGTCCAGCGCCTCGAGCGCGCCGGGGTAGCGGACCGGCACCAGGCCGTTGAGTCCACGGCCGTCGTGCAGCACGATCTCGGCCGGCGCCCAGAGCAGGTCGACCAGGTGCTGCGGACGGGAAAACTTCAGGCGCCGCACCGCCGGCAGCGGCAGCCACGCATAGCCCGAAGGCGTGAGGAGCTCGAGCACGGCGCCAATGCGCACGTCGCCATCGCAGAGCCAAGCGAACTCGCTGCTCTCCACCGGCTCGCCGTCGATCGCCTGCACGGCGCGGGAGTCCGATCGGTCGACGCAGCTCAAGGTGCCTTGCAATGCAGGCGCGGCCTGCCGCGCGTCTTCGCGCAGGTCGGCCGCTTCGGCGGCCTGGGCGACCGGCAGCGCCGCGGCGGCAATCAGCCCCGCGACCCAATCGGCCTGGCCGGCAATGACGGTCGGCGCACGGCCGCCGTTCCAGAATTCGGTTCTGTGACGCTCGGCGGCCAGGGCCATCGCACAGGTGGCACTGGCCGGAGCGAAGGAAGGATCGATCTTCGCGGCGAGCTTGAGCTGGTCTTCAGCCCGCTGCCACTCGCCCCGCAGCGCGAGAAAGTGGCACAGGGCAAGCCGCAGGCTGGCGTTCTGGGGACTCGCGCGGATCTGCCGCTGTACCCATTCGGTGTGCTCGGCCACGGAGCGCTCGCCCAGCACTGCAAACCCATCGCCCATGAAACTTCCTCATTGACTCGCACACGGCCCTCGGGCCGTCGGTGAATATTTGCGGGCGACCGGCCCGCGGCACGCCGCAATGCGGCGCGCGCGGGTCCGGTCGGACACCACAGGAAAATCAGGATTCCTTGTTTTCCTTGATGTTCCAGGCCAGCACGGTTTCAGCGCCCTTGCCGCCCTTGTCGGTCTGTTCCCAGTACTGCTGCTTGACCTTGGCGGCCTGGAATGCGAACTGCACCAGCACCGCATCGCTGCCCTGCTCGGCCGTGTACTGCACCGAGGTCACCAGCACTTCTTCCAGCGTGACGCGCGTGTACTCGATCTGCGAGCCGCCCGCCTTGCACACCGACACTTCGACCTTGCTCAGGTGCTTGCCGCTGGCGCAGTTCTTCATGACGGACGGGGCCGCCTTGTCGATGCGCGCAAGAACCTGCAGGTCGTTGAAGCTCGCCTTGCCCACACCGCCGCCACCGCCGCTGACCATGTTTCCAGGCTGCGTCGCTCCCCATGCAAACGACTTGATATCCGTCCAGTCCTTATGGTTCGAGTCCTTGGATTCGCCGTTTGCGCCCTCAACGCGCATGAACATGTCTACTGCCATGATTAACCCCCAAAGTTATATATGCCCGATTGCGGGACACCGTTGAACTAGCTGCTGTCCTTCTTGTTGGATGGCAGCTTCGAAACCAGCCGCAACGACACCGTCAGCCCTTCGAGCTGATAGTGCGGCCGGAGAAAAAACTTGGCGGCGTAGTAGCCCGGGTTGTCCTCGATGGCCTCCACCTGGACTTCCGCCGCCGCCAGCGGCTTCATTGCCTTCGTATCCTGGGACGACGTGCCTGGGCTGCCGTCCACGTAATTCATGATCCAGTCGTTGAGCCAGCGCTCCATGTCCTCGCGCTCGCGGAACGAACCGATCTTGTCGCGCACGATGCACTTCAGGTAGTGCGCAAAGCGGCAGCATGCGAACAGGTACGGCAGGCGCGCCGCCAGGTTGGCATTGGCCGTGGCGTCCGCGTCGTAGTACTCGGCCGGCTGCTGCAGCGACTGCGCGCCGATGAAGGCCGCAAAGTCGGAGTTCTTGCGGTGCACCAGCGGCATGAATCCGTTCTTGGCGAGCTCGGCCTCGCGCCGGTCGCTGATGGCGATCTCGGTCGGGCACTTCATGTCCACGCCGCCGTCGTCGGTCGGGAAGGTATGGGTCGGGAGGTTCTCGACCGCACCGCCCGACTCCACGCCGCGAATGGACGTGCACCAGCCGTACTGCTTGAACGAGCGGTTGATGTTCACACCCATGGCATAGGCCGAGTTGGCCCAGGTGTAGCGGTTGTGCAGGGCCGAATCGGTTTCTTCCTCGAACTCGAACTCGTCGACCGGATTGGTGCGCGCGCCATACGGCAGGCGCGCCAGGAAACGCGGCATGGCCAGGCCGATATAGCGCGCGTCTTCCGATTCGCGCAGCGAACGCCATGCGGTGTGCTCGGTGTTCTGGAAGATCTTGGTCAGGTCGCGCGGGTTGGAGAGTTCCTGCCACGAATCCATCTGCATCACGGTGGGCGATGCACCGGCAATGAAGGGGCAATGCGCGGCCGCGGCGATCTTCGCCATTTCGCCGAGCATCTCGACGTCGGGCGGGCTGTGGTCGAAGTGGAAGTCGCCGATGAGCGCACCGAAGGGCTCACCGCCGAACTGGCCGTATTCGTGTTCGTAGATTTTCTTGAACAGCGGGCTCTGGTCCCAGCCTATGCCCTTGTGGCGCTTGAGCGAGCGCGCCACTTCGCGCTTCGACGCGCACATCACGCGGATCTTGAGCTGTTCGTCGGTCTCGGTGTTGTTGACCAGGTAGTGCAGGCCGCGCCATGCGCCTTCGAGCTGCTGGAAGTCTTCGTGGTGAAGAATCTGGTTGATCTGCTCGGACAGCTTGCGGTCGATCTCGGTGATGATCGCCTGCACGGTGCGGTAGGCATCGTTCGAGATGGTGACGGTGCTTTCGAGCGCCTGCACCGCCAGGGTCTTGACGGCGCTTTGCACCGCCTCGCGGGCCTGGTCGGTCTTGGGCTTGAACTCTCGCTGCAGCAGGTCGGAGAACTCGTTGGGCGCCAGCGCATCGATGGTGACGGTCTGCGCGCGCGCTGTCTGTTTGGGTGCGGTGCTCATGATGGAGGTCCTGTCGGCTTACTCGGAAGACGTGCCGGGGGCGCCCGACTTTTCGTTCGCCGCTTCCACCGCCTTGGCAACGGCGGGATTGGGCGCAGACGCGAGCGACTTGAGCAGCTCCGGGTTCTGCAGCGCCTGGGCAATCAGCTGCTCGGCGCCGTTCTTGCCGTCCATGTAGGACAGCAGGTTCGAAAGCTCGGTGCGCGCTTCGAGCAGATGCTGCAGCGCGCCCACCTGGCGGGCAATGCGCGCGGGCGAGAAGTCGTCCATGCTGTCGAAGGTGATGTCGACGTTCATCTGCCCTTCGCCCGTGAGGGTGTTGGGCACCTGGAAGGCCACGCGCGGCTTGATCGACTTCATGCGGTCGTCGAAGTTGTCGATGTCCACGGCCATGAAATCGCGATCGGCCAGGTCGGGCATCGGATCGACCTGCTTGCCCGCGAGATCGGCGATCACGCCCATCACGAAGGGCAGCTGGATCTTGCGTTCGCTGCCGTAGATCTCGACGTCGTACTCGATCTGCACGCGCGGCGCGCGGTTGCGCGCGATGAACTTCTGTCCACTGTTTCTGACACGGTTGTCTGCCATAAGCTTCCTCTTGAATCTCTATGCGTGTGGGTCGGAGCTGACTCTGTCTACATTTGAACCTGCGTCTCGCGCTGTCTTGCCTGCCTTGCTATCGGGCGGTACCTCTACTCGGCGCCATTGCTCAGGGGTCGCCCCGCCAGGCTTTCAATCTTCTGCAAGCCCTCGGGCACGAGTTCTTCGATGATCTGGAAGAAGTTGAGGTCCAGCAGCCTTTGCGCTCTTCGGATGAGCATCGGTGCCGGGTGGCTGGGCTCGGTGCGCTCCATGTACTGGCACGCCTTTTCCAACAACACCTGCACATCATCACGATTCGATATTTCAATATCTTTAATGCTTGCCGGCCGCTGGCCGCCGGACGTGCCGTTTGCGTTTGCGTTTGCAGCACCTGCGGCGCTTTGGCCCGCTGACGCTGAAGCGGGTTGCGCCGTGTCATGGCCATCGGCAGCCTGCAACGCTTCGGCCGCCGCCGGCCGGGCCTGTTCGGGCAGCAGCTGGGCCACGGTGCGAAGAGAGCGCTCGAGCCTCGAAAAATCGGGCGCCCAGCTTTGTCCGAGCGCTCGCTCCGAGGTCTCGCGAATTCGCTGCAGCAACTCCAGCGCCGCGTGCAATGCCATCACCGGCGGCGCCGATTTCTCCTGCGCGCGGCGCGCCGCCTCCCGCAGCCGGCCGATGCCGCCGGGGTAATCGATCTGGTCGGCCTTGCTCGAATCGAGCAGCGCCTCGATCTGCCGCAGGCTCATCGACGCACCGGCGTCTTCGAGCAGGCGCGCATCGCGCACGCTGCGCCCGAGTCCCTCGGCTTCGGCCAATGCGGCCAACGCATTCATGCGTGGCAGCGGGTCTTCGAAACCCTCATCGACAACGCGCGGATGCACGTCGTCCCAAAACTTTTGCAGAACGCCATCGACCAGCCGCAGCCCGTCGACGTAGCCGGACAGCCCTCGGTTTTCGGTCCACGCCAACGTCAATGGAACCAGCACGCGCAGATCACGCGTGCGCTGGCACAGCTGCTTCGCAATGCGTTCGACGCGAGCCCAGTCGGGCGGCTCGGCAGGGATGATGGTGGAGCCGAACTGCTGCTCCCGTTTTCCGGTCGTTGCTTGCTGCAACGCCATGAAGTCGGGGTCGTATTCGAGGTCTTCGCCGCACGGAAGCGGGCCTTCAACAGGCGACTGCAGTAGTTCGATCTCGCTCGGCGACAACCCCATCTCCCTTTTATTAACAACCATCAACAATGGTTATCTTGAGGGGAACGCGAAGCGCGGTCAACAGCAACACATTGCTACGTGCTGCCTATGAATTACAAAGGAGTACAACTCCTCTTAAAGCGTAGAAAGAACGGTTACAGCAATCCGCGCCCACCAAGATTGCGCATCAGTGCGCTTAACCCAAAAGTCCACCGGGGCGCCTGATCCGAATGGACCACGCGATTCACGAGAGCGCCGAGTTCCGGTGCGGCGATGCGTACGCGGTCACCGACGACATGGGTGAATCCTTGCCCAGGACCGTGACGGTCTTGTGTCGGCGCGAACATCGTGCCCAGAAACAACATGAGGCCGTCGGGGTAGTCGTGGTGCACGCCAATGGCCTGCGAAACCAGGTCGAGCGGGTCGCGGCTGATCTTCGAGAGCGAGCTCGAGCCTTCGAGCTTGAAGCCTTCGGGGCCCGTGACTTCGAGCGCCACCGTGATGCGGCGCACGTCGTCGATGCCGAAGTGCGCATCGAACAAACGGATGAACGGACCGATGGCGCAGGAAGCGTTGTTGTCCTTCGCCTTGCCGAGCAGCAGCGCACTGCGGCCTTCGAAGTCGCGCAGGTTGACGTCGTTGCCGAGCGCCGCGCCCAGCGTTTGGCCGCGGCTGTTGACTGCAAGCACGACTTCGGGCTCGGGGTTGTTCCACACTGAAGCGGCATGAATGCCGATGTCGGCGCCAGTGCCCACCGAAGAGAGAACCGGAGCCTTCGTGAAGATCTCTGCGTCGGGGCCGATGCCCACTTCGAGGTACTGCGACCATGCGCCCTGCGCCAGCAGCACCTCCTTCACCTTTGCGGCCTCGGCCGATCCCGGCACGATGCCCGCAAGGTTGTCGCCGAGCACGCCGCCGAGCGCCGCGCGCGTGGCTTCGGCGCGCGACGCATCGCCGCGCGCCTGCTCTTCGATCACGCGCTCGAGCAGGCTCTCGACGAAGGTCACGCCGCTGGCCTTGATGGCCTGCAGGTCGCAGGGCGCCAGGAGCCAGGGCTTCGCTTCGTCGCGCGCGGTTGCGTCGCTGTTGGCAATGGCCTCGTCGAGCGAGGCGATGCGCGGGGCCTGGCCGCCCTGCAGCGCGCGCCGCACCGCGTCGGAGGGCGATTCCTTCGCTTCGAGCAGGTCGCTCATCGTGGGCGCAAGCTGGGAAAGGTCGTGCAGCCCGCCCTCATGGACGGCCACCAGCACCGGCCCGACGCCGGGTTGCCAAAGGCGGCCGACCAGCGTGGCACGCGCGGCGTCTTGCGGGAGGCTCGAGGAGGTGTCGAGGTTCAGCGGCATGGAGTTGTCTCTCTTCGGTATGTAAGTAGGTGATCGTAGCGCCGGGCTTCCACAGGAAGGCGGTAGCGATATTGATTACAACCCCCGTCTCGGCGCTTTTTGCAGCAGTTCCGCAAGCTGCGCCTTCCACCACGTCGCCTGGCCCGTGGTTCCGTGCCCGGTGGTTCGGTCGCTGGCCGGAATCAGGTAGTAGCGGCCATTTTTCACGCGCTTCATTTCACGTTCCATGATCCCGGTCTCAGGAGGATTGCGCTCGTCGTCGGCGGCGTTGATGGCGAGCACGGCAGCCTGAATGCGTTCCAGCCCGGGGGATGGGTTGTAGTCGGCGGACGCTTCCCATTGGTAAAGGATGTCGTTTGCATCCGCAGTGAAGGGCGCACCCAGGCGCGTCTCCAGCAGCTTGTCCGCCTGGGCTCGCGTCGGCGCGGCCTTGTACATCGCCAGGTTGCCGCCGTTGGTGGCGGTGGCGAAGAACACGGAGGCAAACTGCGCGCTGCGAGGCTGAGTGGTGTAGTTGCCGTTGTTCCACTCCGGATCCCTGCGGATGGACTCCGTCAGCAGCCGGCGCGTCATCCAGTTGCGGCTGGACATTTCGGTAGGCTGGCACGCCATCGGCACCAACGCGTCCATCGCACCAGGGTACTTCGCGCCCCACATCCAGGCGTGCATGCCCCCCATGGAATTGCCGATGATCGCTCGGAGGTGCTTGACGCCAAGGTGCTCGGTGACGAGCCGGTACTGTGCGTCCACCATGTCGTCGTAGTTGTAGCGGGGAAAGCTGGCGCGCAGGCCATCTGACGGGCGGGCCGACTTGCCCGTTCCCAAACCGTCGGGAATGATGATGTAGTAGCGGGTGGCATCCAGCGGCTGGCCCACGCCGAACAGCTCGCCGGCAAATGCGGGTGTCAGCATGCTTGCTGCCGAGCCGGTGGTTCCATGCAGGATCAGCACCGGCTCGCCGCTGGGCGCGCCAATGGTGACGTAGTTCAGGCGCAGTTCCGGCATGACTTGGCCGGTGTGAAAGCGAAAGTCCTTGGCGATCCAGCTGCCCTCCTTGGGCGCCGGGTAATCGGCGGCCCGGCTCGTCAACGCGAGCATCGCCAGGCAGGAGTACAAGGCGGCTCGCAAGGCGAACCGGTTGAAGTGTGGAACAGTGGGCATGCCGGTCGTCTCCTGTGGTTTGAGCACAATTTACCGCGAAAGCCACATCTGCCGCACCACGAAGGGCGTCGGTCCTCGCCGCCGGCCGGCCGGATTCAGCCGACCGTGTATGGCGTTTCGGGCACCTGCATGTGGAAGCTGGCATTGAGCATGTTCCACGAGCGTATGGCGCAGACCGCGAACGTGAGGTCCGCGATCTGCGCATCACTGAAATGCCGCTTCACTGCATCGAAGTCCGCGTCGCTGGGCGTGCGCTGCGGCACCGCATTGACGGCCTCCGCCCAGTTGAACGCGGCGCGCTCGGCTTCGCTGAAGAAGCGTGCCGCCTCACGCCAACCGGCGACAGCGTTGACATGGCGGGGATCCATGCCCTGCTTGACCAGGTCGGCCCAATGCATGTCGATGCAGAAGGCACAGCCGTTGATCTGGCTGATGCGCAAGTTCACCAATTCACGCAGGCGCTTGTCCAGCGTGCTGCCGGCGGCGTGGGAAAACTGGGCGCCGGCGCGCGCTGCGGCGGGCGCGAGGGCGTGGTAGTCGAGTCGGGCTGAGGACATTGTGAGCTCCTTGTAGCTTGAGGGTTGGGGGAAACACCTCTTAGACGCGCAGGCACATCGTTTTGTGACAGGCGGCGGCAATCTTGACGCAGGTCAAGAGTTTTTCCTGCGATCGCCCGGACATTGCCCCTTCGGATCGATCGCACGCGAGTGCGGCGATTCGATGGCTTTCCACAACTACAGACTCCACAAAGAGACAAAGGAAAGGTTCTTCTCATGATCCCTCAGCCCAGGGATGGCACGCCTTCGCGCGCAGCCATCGCCACCACCCCCCACGCGGCCGCCACGGCCACTACTACCACCACCACAACCGCCCCGAGCAGTTCGTTGCGCTGGGTGCAGCTCGCACTGGGCATCGTCTGCATGGCGATGATCGCCAACGTCCAATACGGCTGGACCCTGTTCGTCGCCCCGATGGAAGCCAAGCATCACTGGGGCTTGGGCGCGATCCAGATTGCCTTCTCGATCTTTGTCGTGGTGGAGACCTGGCTGGTGCCCGTCGAAGGCTGGCTTGTCGATCGCTTCGGCCCCCGCCCAGTGGTGGCCTCCGGCGCGGTGCTCGCCGCACTGGGCTGGATTCTCAATGCCTATGCCGACGGGCTGCCCATGCTCTATACGGCCGCCGTGATCTCCGGCGTTGGCGCCGGTTGCGTTTACGGCACCTGCGTAGGCAACGCGTTGAAGTGGTTCCCTGACAAGCGCGGTCTGGCCGCGGGCCTCACGGCGGCCGGGTTCGGTGCCGGCGCGGCGCTCACCGTGATCCCGATTGCGAACATGATCCAGAGCACGGGCTACGAACACACCTTCGTGTACTTCGGCATCCTGCAGGGAGGCTGCATCCTCGTGCTCGCGATGTTCATGGCGAAGCCCTTTGCGCCCAAGGGCGTGGCCGCGCAAACCCGCCTGGTCATGACCAAGGTCGACTACACGCCCGCGCAGATGATGAAGACGCCTGTCTTCTGGCTCACCTATCTGCTGTTCGTGCTGGTGGCCGCCGGCGGACTCATGGCGACGGCAGAGATCGGCCCGATCGCGAAGGACTTTCACATCGACAAGTTGCCGATGCACTTCCTCGGCATGTCGATGCCGCTGCTGACCATGACGCTTGCCATCGACAACCTGGCGAACGGCTTCACCCGGCCGCTGTGCGGCTTCGTCTCGGACAGGATCGGTCGAGAGAACACGATGCTGCTGGTCTTCGTCGGCGAAGGGTTGGCGCTGCTCGGCTTGAAGCTGTACGGCCATCAACCTGCGGCCTTCATGACCTTCGCGGCGCTCGTGTTCCTGTTCTGGGGCGAGATCTACTCGATCTTTCCGGCGCTGGTGGCCGATACCTTCGGGGGCAAGAATGCCGCCAGCAACGCCGGCACCATGTACACGGCCAAGGGCACCGCGTCGCTGTTCGTGCCGCTCGGTTCGGTACTCGCCGCGGGCGGCAATTGGGACCGCGTATTCCTGGTGGCTGCCGTGGTGTCGATCGGCGCTGGCATTGCCGCCAAGCTGCTCCTCGCACCGATGCGCCGGAGGACGATCGAGGCGGGGAATGAGAACATGATGGGACGAATGCCTGACACCAATCGGCCAAGTGCGGTGGAGAAATAGAACCGAAACTTCGTTGCTTTGAATGAGTGCTGTCGGCAGCGGAAGCGGACGGTCAGACCTGTGGCAGGATTCAAAGATGCCGCCTCGCATCATCAAAGAATTGAACCAGGAGCTTCACGATGTCGCTTGTTCTTGACGGTGGCTGCCTCTGCGGAGCGGTCAGGTTCCACGTCAAACAGGCGCCGCTTAGAACCCTTGTTTGTCACTGCACTTTCTGTCAGCGGATGACGGGCTCCTCGTTCTATGCCAACTCCGTGTTCCCCATTGAGGCAGTCGAGTTCAACGATGGGGAGGTACGCAAGTACAAGCACACATCGGATGCAAGCGGGAGAAGCGTCTACGTTGAATTCTGCCCAACTTGCGGAACGACCATCGGCCTTACCTTTGAGCGCTGGCCCAATCTCCGCGCAGTCTCGCGGGGTTGCTACGACAACCCCAATGCAGTGGAGGTAGCAGCGAACATCTGGACCCGCTCGGCGCAGTCGGGAGTCGCCCTGCCTGCCGAGATTGACTGCTTTGCGAAGGCAAGGCTGACCCCTGAAGGGCAGCCGGAGCATCCTGCCAGGTACCCAGCACCAGTCATGGCCCGGTAGCAACTCAACGATGCTCAACGTCTCGACGATCTGCCGGCCGTAGCATCTGACTACAGCCGACCAGGACCGGTCATCCGAACGAGCCCTTCACTTTGCACACCGCGATGCCACGGAAGAACAACATCATCGTGTCGCTTGACTTCGACTCGGCCGGTGAAGCACTGGAGTTGGTGGAGGAGCTCGGACCGCCGGCACAGTTCTACAAGGTCGGCCTTCAACTGCTGACTGCGGTGGGCCCGGCCGTGGTCCGAACGCTGATTGCAGGCGGCAAGGAAGTCTTTCTAGACTTGAAGCTCCACGAAATACCCACGTCAGTGGCCGGTGCGGTGGCGGCGGCCGGTGCTTTGGGGGCGTCGATGGTCACCGTTCATGCATCTGGGGGCTCTGCTGTGCTGCAGGCCGCGGTGGAAGCTGCTCGCCCATACCCCCAATTGAAAGTCCTGGCACTGACGGTCATCACGAGTTTGCGAGACGAGGACCTCACGGAACTGGGCTTGAACGCTACGGTCCGAGAGCAAGTCGTTCGACTCGCCAAGCTGGCGGCCGCGGCCGGCTGCCACGGCGTGGTCGCTTCAGCCCAAGAGGCGCTGCTGCTCCGCGGCCTTCTCCCGGCGGAAATGCTCATCGTTACCCCGGGCACGCAACTGCGAACCGATGCAAAGAATGACCAAGCACGAATGGCTACGCCTTTCGACGCAGTACGTTGGGGCGCGAGCCACATCGTCGTCGGACGTTCCATCTCTCGCTCGGTGAGTCCGTCTCAGACGTTCGCGGTCATCCAGGCGCAGGTGGATGAAGCCGCCTCCTCGTGACCGCTGCAGCAGCGAGGCATGACTCTTCCGGGCTCTCAAGCTCTGCCGGTCGCAACCGGCACAGTCGGCCACAACCGGACCTTCCGGCACATCGCCGCCTGTTGAATACCATCAGGCCATGGCGATATCCGCGTTTGCTGTCAAAGTGCCCTCGGCCGAGCCGCTCGTCGGTGATCTTCGGAAGCGCTTCGACGCGACGACGAAGCTGGGCGTGCCAGCGCATATCACTGTGCTTGTGCCGTTCATGGACCCTCAGCACATTACGCCTGCCGTACTGGACCGAGCGCAACACGCATTGAATCGAGTCGCCGCTTTCTCCTTTTCGCTGGACAGGGTGGCGCGCTTTCCCGCGACCGCGTATCTCGCGCCGGAACCTCCCGAGCCGTTCATCGCCATGACCAAGGCGCTCGTGGACGTCTTTTCAGATTTTCGGCCGTACGGAGGAGAGCACGAAGGAGTGGT
Organism: Variovorax paradoxus; assembly: GCF_040544635.1. GTDB lineage: Bacteria > Pseudomonadota > Gammaproteobacteria > Burkholderiales > Burkholderiaceae_C > Variovorax > Variovorax paradoxus_R. The sequence continues at coordinate 596,106 of NZ_JBEPKJ010000001.1, read as the reverse complement.
TCCGCACCTTACTGTTGCGCATGGGAATCCATCCGAGGCCGATGCAGCCGCTGCTGAGTTGCAAGGGCGATTAGATGCATCTGGAGGGATCAAGGCGGATTGCGCCTCCGTTGTGCTGATCGAAAACTCAACAGGCCGCTGGGAAGAGATGCATGTCTTCCACCTGGCGGCAGCCGATGCATAAGTCGTTCTTTTCGGTGGAGACGATAGGACAGAATGCGGCCAGGAGCGGAGCTTCGAAGCAAGGCAGAATTCTCCGTCGAGCCGGCATTCAAACTGCGCCACCGGGGATTTGATTTGACGCGCGTTTACCCTTTCCCTCTGCCACCCGGGGCGCTACTCGCCGCGTACGCGAAAAACGGCGCATACACGGACTGCTACGCAGCCGATTCAGCCACTTCAGTTTCACAGGCGCGGTTCGTCGAGGCGTTCTACACCAGCGGCGTATTCAAGTTAGAGCGAGCGCTGATTGGGATTTTCCTTTCCAGGGCCTCCACGGATGCGCAGGCTCGCCAGCTTGCGCGAGGTGAGATTGGAGAGTTCGCCGCATGGCGGATCGAGGAACAGACGACGACCCAGTTGCTCATGTGCGATCTCGCCGGTCAGACGCGGTCGTGGCTTATGGTCGAGCCTACCGCGGCAGGTACCAAGCTCTTCTTCGGCTCCGCCGTAGTCCCTTCGGTCGACCGAACCACCGGCGAGCGGCGAATGAGCTTCCCGTTCAAGGCTCTGCTCGGATTCCACAGGGTTTATTCGCGCGTGCTATTGAGCTCGGCCTGCTCCCGGTTGGCAGGCGCTGGTGGAGCCCAGTAGTGACTCAGCCATCGCGGCGGTATTCAGAAGCAGAAACTGCGGCTTCCAAAGTCATTCACCCGGACCGGACCGAAGATTCACTTGACCCGGCCCCAGTGGCCGCCTTTACAAAGACAGGACTTCGTTCAACCATGAGGTGATTCTTGAACTCGTCCGTTCGCTTCCTGAGTCCTGCACAAGCCGCTGCCCGGCTTGGCGTCTCTGCCAAGGCCCTGCGCCTGTACGAGCAGCGCGGCCTTGTCGCCCCAGCGCGTAACGCGGCCGGATGGCGGTCCTATGGCCCAGGGGAAATGCAGCGCGTCACTGAGATCGTTGCCCTGCGCGCGCTCGGCCTCAGCCTTGCGCAAGTGGCGCGGGTGTTGAAGGGCGAGGCTGAGGATTTGGAGCCCATCCTGGCCGCCCATCAATCTGTGCTTGAAGCTAACGTTCGTCAACTCGCAGGCACCATCGAGAGAGTGCGAGGCCTGCGGGCCAATCTCGAACGAGGTCAGAAACCAACGGTCGAAGAGCTGACGCGCTTGCGGGATTCGGCCACTGAGCTCGGCATTGAATTTGAACTTCCGTGGCCCTGGGGTGGCGAGCTATTCAAGCTGCGCGAGATGCGGCCACTGAACTACATCGTCGGCCCTTTAGGCAGCGGCAAGACCCGGCTGGCCCTGCGGCTGGCCGAGGTTCTGCCGGCTGCGGCCTTCCTGGGTCTCGAGCGGCGAGTTGGAGACGACGGCGCCGCGGCGCGGCTCGACGCTGACCCGGCCCTCAGATCGCGGGTCGATCAGACGCTAGCCTGGCTCGTCGAGGACGGCGCTACCGTGTCCGACGCCTTGGTCGCTTTGGTTGCCGGATTGAAAGCCGAAAGCCCGGCCATCCTGATCGTCGACATGGTGGAGCAAGGGCTGGATTCAGCGACACAGCAGGCCATGGTCGCTCATCTGCGTCGCCGCATGACCGATAGACGCCCGCTCTTCCTGATCACGCGCTCCTGTGCGTTCCTGGACTTGGCAGCCGTAGGGGCTCACGAGGCCATCATCCTCTGCCCTGCCAATCACAGCCCGCCGACTTGGGTCGCGCCATACCCGGGTGCTCCCGGTTACGAGGCAGTCGCCACTTGTCTGGCTGCGCCCGAAATACGGGCTCGGACGGAGGGCATCGTCGCTTGGCGTCCTGTGCGTCGTGAAGGTCTCAAAAGCGCGCCCGTACCGTGAGAGGCTACAGCCAGGAGCGAACATTCGCCTGCCGGCACAATGCAGCGAGAAACGGCGTTTGGAACAAATCAGACATGAGCACTCATTTGCATACTGATGCAGAGGAAGAGTTAAAAGCTCTTCCGGCCTCACCTCTGAAAGACGAAGCGCTTGCTGTGCTCAAGGACATCCGCGAGTCCAAGGAGCGCGTAAATGCGTCCATTGAGAGGTCGGAAGGGACCCGGTCTCCTTCACAACGCGAGCAATGGTTCTCTCGGATGCTTCCCTGGCTCGCTCGCCTACTGGCAATCGCGGCCTTAGCCATTGGAGTCGAGGCGATTTGGACATCGGAGTATTGCTCGTGGGGACGAACTTCGGTGCGTTGTACCCATGGCTTGAAAGCGCAATTCGAAGGCGGCGCCACAGTCGCCATCGGATTTCTCCTTGCCACGATTCCGGTGCAGCCTTCCCTCTGGAAGCGGCTGGCCGCAGCTTTCCTCGGCGTTCTCACCTATGGTCTCGTGATTGCGTCGCTTCTCAGCTAGGTCGCATCGCATCTCATTCGAAAACTGCTTCTGGCGCGTCCGGTAGCGTCATCGCCCCGATGCCGCCCGCACGCGTGCCACCTGCGCCTGCAGGTCGGTCCATGCCGGCTCTTGCGGTGCGAAGCGCGCGCGCATGTAGCCGGCGAGCTCGGCGATCTGCCGGTCGTCGAGCGCATCGCGGAACGCGGGCATGAAGCCGATGTCGCGGCTCGCGGGCGCGCGCACGCCGTCGAGGATGGTGCGCAGCAGGTTGTCGGGTCGCGCGCTCGCGAGGTTGCTGTTGAGTGCAAGCGGCGTGTTCACGCCGAGCAGCGTGGGGCCGTCGCCATCGTGATGGCACGATGCACATGCGCTGTCGAACATGCGCTGCGCGGGGCCGAGCAACTGGCCCTGCGTGCGCGCGGCGGTGTCGACAACCTGTTGCGCCACGGCCTGTGGCTCGGCCATCGGCGCCGGGTTGAATGACGCGAGGTACGTAGCCATCGCGCGCACGTCGGCGTCGGGCACTTGTGCAAGTTCACGCACCACCTCCGCCATGGGGCCGCCCGCCATGCCATGGCGCTGCGTGTGGCCCTGTCGCAGGTATCGGTACAGCTCGTCGGCGTCCCATGGCACGGCCGACTTCGACAGGCCGGTGAGCGCGGGGGCTTCCCAGCCGTCGATCATTGCGCCCGAAAGAAATGCGCTGCCGCCCTGCTCCGCACCGAGCGCGTTGCGCGGCGTGTGGCATGCGCCGCAATGGCCCAGGCCGTTGACCAGGTAGGCGCCGCGGTTCCATTCGGCGCTTTGCGCGGCCACCGGCTGCAGCGGTGCCGGGTCGTGGAAGAGTGCGTTCCAGCCGGCCATCAACGGCCGCATGCTGAACGGAAACTTCAGTTCGGCCTTCAGCGTTTCGGCGCGCACTGCGGGCATGGACATGAAGTACGCATAGAGCGCCTGCAGGTCATCGTCGCTCGTCTTGGCGAATGCCGTGTACGGAAACGCCGGGTACAGGTGATGACCGTCGCGCGAGACGCCTTCGCGCATCGCGCGCTGAAAAGCGCTGAACGACCAGCGGCCCAGGCCCGTGTCGGCATCGGGCGTGAGGTTGGTGGTGTAGAGCGTACCGAACGGCGTTTCCATCGCGCGGCCACCCGCACTGGGCGCGCCGCCCGGTGCGGTGTGGCACACGGCGCAGTCGCCGAGCGCGGCGAGCACACGGCCGCGTTCGATGGTGGCTTCGCTGTAGACCGGTGCAGTGAGCGAAACCGGCGCGATGGCGGAGCGCCAGCCGAGCAGGCCGGCGATGAGGCCGATGCCGCCGATGAAGAGGGCGGCGCCGGTGGCCCAGAGGCCTTTGCGTTGGGGCCAGGCTGCATCCGTCTTGCGCCTTCCCCTTCCGGGGGAAGGTTGGGATGGGGGCACGGCAGCGTCACCACTCAAGCGCCGCTCGCCCCCACCCCCGCCCTCCCCCAGAGGGGGAGGGAGAAACTCCCGATTCAACGCAGCCAGCACCTTCTCCGGCGTGAACGGCGGCTCGCGAAACCGCACCCCCGTCGCGTCGAAAATCGCATTCGCAATGGCCGCAGTCCCCGGCACCGAAGACGATTCGCCCGCCCCCAGGGAAGGCTCGCCGGGCCGCGGCATGTGCATGATCTCGATCACCGGCACTTCGCGGAAGTTGATGATCGGGTAGCTGCCCCACTCGCGGCTTGCGACCACGCCCGAAGGCAGTACGCCGGGCAACTGCGCGCCACCATTCCAACCCGTGCCTTGCTGTTGCTGCGGCGCGAATTGCACTTCTTCCTTCAACGCGCGGCTGGTCGTCTGGATCACGTTGCCGTGCACCTGGTGCTCGACCCCCGCGGGGTTGATCATCAGCCCCGCGTCGTGCCCCACCACCACGCGGCGCACATGTACTTCACCGGTCTTGCGGTTGACCTCGACGTCGGCCACCCATGCGGCCCAGGCGGCGCCGAAGCCCGGCCACTTGCTGTGGATGTAGCGCGCGTACGCAAAGCCCTGGCCGAAGAGGATGTCGCCGCCCTCGCCCAGCCCGTCGTTGGAGTTCTCCTGCGGGCCGGTGCGCATACGCCAGCCGGCTTTTTGCGCTGTGGCCTGCACGAGCTCGACGGCGCGCGGATCGTGCAGGTGGCGCAAGCGGAACTGCACCGGATCGACGCCCGCCGCGCTCGCCAACTCGTCGATGTAAGACTCGTGCGCGAAGGAGCTCGGCAGCGCCGACACGCCGCGCAGCCACGAGGCGCGCACGATCGGCGCCATGTCGTTGACCTTCACGCGCAGGTTGTCGTAGCTGTAAGGCGGACGCGCCGTGCGGTCGCCCATCTCGAAGGCCTGAGCCGCCGGTTCGATGGTGCGCGTGAGCAGCAGCGCGAGCGTGGGCGCGCCGTTGGACGGGTACGAGGTTTCGAAGTCGTAGGCCGCAATGCGGCCATCGGCCATGAGGCCGCCATCCACTTCCATGAGTTGCGCGGCGCCCTTGGGCTCCCAGGCGTGCTCCTGCTCGCGCGTGAGTTGCACGCGCACCGGCGCGCCCACGGCGCGCGCGAGCAGTGCCGCATCGGCGGCCACGTCATCGGCGCCGTTGCGGCCGTAGCAGCCCGCGGCTTCCATGCGGATGACGTCGATTTGCACGTCGTCCACCTCCATGAGCCTGGCGAGATCGGCGCGCAGCACATGCGGGTTTTGCGAACCGGCCCAGCAACGAAGCCGCACGCCACTGTCATCCTGCGGCAGCCATTCGGCCAGCGCGCATGAAGGGCCGATGGACGCGTGCATCTGGTAGGGCCACACATAGGTGCGATGCATCGGCTGGGCGGCCGCGGCAAGCGCGCCATCGACATCGCCTTCATCGACCAGCAGGCGCTGCGTCGACGGGTTGTCGCGCAAGGCCTGCGCCAGGTCGGAGAGGTCCGGCATGCCGGGCCAGGGCTTCCACGTGACGCGCATTTCGCGCAGCGCCTGCTCCGCGTGCTCTTCGCGCTCGGCCACGATGCCGACGAAGTCGCGGATCACGACCACCGCGCGAATGCCCGGAATGTGCGCAATGGACGACTCGTCCACCGACTCGAGCGTGTTGCCGATGAACTCGCCGTGGTCTGCGCCGGCGTACGGCGGGCGCACCACGCGGCCGTGCAGCATGCCCGGCACGCGCATGTCGTGCACGAACACGCTCTCGCCCGCGAGCTTGGCGGGAATGTCCACGCGCGGCTGGCGTGTGCCGACGATGCGGTAGTCGGCGGGGTTCTTGGGTTGCGCGCCGGGGTCGAGCCGCAGCACGGTGCGCTGCCCCGCCACCAGCTCGGCGTAGTTCAGGTGGCGGTCCGGCGCCTCGGCCACGCGTACCACGCCGTTGCGCACCTGCAGTGCGTCCGTGGCAACCCCGAGCCGCTCGGCCGCGCGCGCCAGCAGCCATGCGCGCGCCTGCGCGGCGGCCAGGCGCAGCGGCTGCGAGTGGATCTGGATCGAGGCGCTTGCAATCGTCGCGCCCTGGTTGGGCGTGCGCGCGGTGTCGCCGAGCATCATGCGCACGCAGGGCATGCCAAGGTCGAGCTCCTCGGCCACGATCTGCGCGAGCGCGGTCTGGATGCCGGTGCCGAGATCGACGTGGCCGTTGAGTGCCGACGCGCTGCCGTCGTCCCACACGGCGAGCAGGATTTCATCGCCTTCGATGGGGTTGCCGGCTACGGCTGTGGGCTGGCCCTTGGCGGGTGGAGGGGCTGGTGGTGTTTCGCGCACCACCAGCAGCACGCCGTCGGCAGCGAGAAACTCTGCGCGCGTCAGCGGCAGATCGGCGCGCCGTGTCATGGTCTTTGCTCCCTCTCCCTCTGGGAGAGGGGATAAGACGGGCGGCTCACCGGTTTGCCTCCGCGCGCATGCGCACGGCAGCCCGCTGCACCGCGTCCAGAATTTCAATATGCGTTCCGCAGCGGCACAGGTTGCCCGACAGCTCGCTGCGGATGCGCGCCTCGCTCGCATGCGGATCACGCGCGAGCAGCGCCGCGGCCTGCATCACCATGCCGTTCAGGCAATAACCGCACTGCGCGGCCTGTGCGTCTTCGAAGGCCGCCTGCACTGGATGCCAGCGGCCACGCGTGCCGAGGCCCTCGAGCGTGGTGATGGCGCGGCCCGTCACCCCATGCGCGGGAATCACGCAAGCACGTGCCGCCACGCCGTCGACATGCACCGTGCAGGCGCCGCATTGGCCCAGGCCGCAGCCGTACTTGGGCCCGTTCAGGCTCAGGTCGTTGCGCAGCAAGTGCAGCAGCGTGGCCTCGCGCGGCACGCCCGGAAACGAACAGGCTTGCCCGTTGACCTGCAGCTGCAGCAGCTCAACGCCGCAACTGGCCGTCACGGGTGTACATCTCCAGGTCCACGAACGTCGAGCCGTTGTGGTTCTTCGCGCTGTACTCGACCGGGAAATCGCCGAAGCGCGTGTTGCCGATGCTCTCCAGGCCCGCGATGAAGCTGTCGCGCGTGAGTGTCTTGCCCCCGCGGCGCAGGCCTTCGACCATCACGCGCGAAGCAATGTAGCCCTCGAGCGTCGTGTAGCCGTCGATCTTCTCACCGAACTCGGCGCGGTCGCGCTGGTAGTCGGCCACGATGGGCACGCGCAGCGCCTCGGGCGGCGGCACGATGCTGGCCGTGACCAGCCCCGCGAGCTTGCCCTCGAGCCGCTTGGCGGAACCCGGTGCATCGGTAATGCCGACCGACAGCGTGTAGAGCGGCGCCGCCCCGCCGTTCGCACGGTAGTCGCGTATGAAGACCTCGACCATGCGCCCCGCCATGATCATCACGACCGCGCCGGGCTTGACCTCCGCCAGGCTGGCGACCACCTGCTTGGCGTCTTCGGCGGTAATGGCCAGCGGCAACGCCTTCACGACTTGCACCTTGTAGTCGGCGGCGAGCTGCTCGCAGGTGGCAAGGTTCGACTTGCCGAAGGCGCTGTCCTGGTAGACCACCGCGATCGACGAGAGGCTGATGGTCGAGAGATGGCTGATGATCTTGCGCAACTCCACGTCGTAGCCGGCGCGCACGTGGAACAGCAGGCGGTTGACCTTGGCACGGAACGAGCTGGTGCCCACCAGCGGTGCGAACATGGGCACGCCGGCCTTCTCGGCCAGCGGCATCGCGGCCACGAGGTTGCCGGTGGCCACGAAGCCCGCGAGCGCGAAGACCTTGTCCTCGTCGATCAGCTTGGCCGTGTTGACGGCCGTCTTCGCGGGATCGTAGGCATCGTCGTACGAGACGAGTTCGATCTTGCGGCCGTTGATGCCGCCGGACTTGTTGACGCGGTCAAAGTAAAGCTTGATGCCCGCGCGGTAATCCACGCCGAAGTCCTTGGCCGGGCCGCTGAATACGGCCGACTGGCCGATGCGGATGATGCTGTCGGTTACGCCGTTCTCCGCGCGTGCAGAACGGAGAAGTCCGGGGCCCATTGCCAGGGCTGCGCCGCCCGCCACGAGGGTGCGCCTCGAAATAGAAGTCTTCATGCGTATCGTCAGTCCGTTGTCGTTGTTGTCGTGCGAGGGAACGCGGTGGCGGTGTATGTGCTCAGGCGGTCTGGATGTCGCCTGACTGGATGCGCTTGACGCCCTTGGCGGTCATCTGCTTCCATGCCGCGGCGAGCGAGCCGTTGAGATCGATGGCGCGCGTGGCGTCTTCGATCACGTACACCTCGAAGCCGGCCTTGCGCGCATCGAGCGCAGTCCAGGCCACGCAGAAGTCGGTGGCAAGACCAACCACATAGACCGTCTTGATGCCGCGCTGCTTGAGATAGCCGCCCAGGCCGGTGGCGGTCTTGCGGTCGGCCTCTTCGAAGGCGGAATAGCTGTCGACGCCCTTGTTGAAGCCCTTGCGGATGATGACCTGCGCGGTGGGGAGTTTCAGGTCCTTGTGCAGCGCCGCATCGTCGGTGCCCTGCACGCAGTGGTCGGGCCAGAGCACCTGGTTGCCGTACGAGAGCTTGATGCTGCTGAACGGCTTCTGGCCGGCATGCGCACTCGCGAACGACGCATGGCCTTGCGTGTGCCAGTCTTGCGTGACCACGATGTTCTGGAACGAGTCGGCCAGCTTGTTGATCACCGGCACCACCTCGGCGCCGCCTTTGACGGGCAGCGTGCCGCCATCGACGAAACAGTTCTGCACGTCGATGACGATCAGCGCGGACTTGTCGTTCGGCTTGATCTTCGACGCCGCGAACAATGTTCCGGTCGCACCGAGCAAGCTCAATGCAGCCGTGGATTTGAGGAGTGATCTGCGGTGCGCGTCGTGCATGGTGTGTGCTCCGGTGGTTGAAGAAAAAAAGCGAAGCGCCCGTGGGCTGGCTAGACGCTCAGGTAGGCGCGGCGCACTTCCTCGTTGGCCGCGAGCTCTGCCATGGTGGCGTGATAGCGGATCTGGCCCTTCTCGAGCACATAGGCGCGGTCGGACACCAGCTCGGCGAAGTGCATGTTCTGTTCCGACAGCAGGATGCTCACGCCCTGCGCCTTGAGCTCCAGGATCATGTTGGCCATCTGCTCGACGATGACCGGCGCCACGCCCTCGGAGGGCTCGTCGAGCAGCACCAGGTACGGGTTGCCCATGAGCGTGCGCGCCACGGTCAGCATCTGCTGCTCGCCGCCGCTCATTCGCCCGCCCGGGCGGTTCGGCATTTCGCCCAGATTCGGAAAGAGCTTGAACAGCCGCTCGGGCGTCCACAGCGGCGCTTCGGTGCCGTCGGCCCAGCGGCGCGGCGGCTGCTTGCCGACCTCGAGGTTTTCCATCACCGTGAGGTCGGTGAACACGCGGCGGTCTTCAGGCACGAAGCCCAGACCGAGCTTCGCCGCGTGATGAGGCTCGCTCTTCGAGATGTCGTGGCCGAGAAAGCTGACGTTGCCCTTGCGCTTGGCGAGCATGCCGATCAGCGTCTTGAGCGTGGTCGACTTGCCGGCGCCATTGCGGCCCATGAGCGCGACGACCTCGCCGCGCCGCACTTCAAGATCGACGTCGTACAGGATCTGCGCGGCGCCGTACCAGGCGCACAGCGCGTTGGCCTTCAACAGTGTTTCATGCGTGCTCATGCTGTTGCTGCTCCCACGGCCGCGTTCACTTCGGCGGCTTTCTCTGCAATCTTCTCGAATGTCTTGCCGCTGCCGAAGTACACCTCCTGCACCTTCGGGTGGTCCCGGATCTCGAGCGGCTTGCCCTGCGCGATGAGGCGGCCGCGGGCCAGCACGATCATGCGGTCGGCGTACGCGAACACCACGTCCATGCTGTGCTCGGTGAAGAGCACCGCCAGGCCGCGCTGGACCACGAGTTCCTTGGTGAGCGCCATCAGCGAATTGCGCTCCTTCGGCGCCATGCCGGCGGTGGGTTCGTCCATCAGCAGCAGCTTCGGCGCGTTGGCCATCGCAATCGCGAGTTCGACACGCTTGACGTCGCCATACGCAAGCTCGCTGCAGGGCCGGTCGGCCTGCGCCTTCATGCCGACCTGGTCGAGCAGGGCCAGCGCCTCGTCGCGCTTGTGATCCGCCGCGCGGCGCCACATCGAGAACAGCTTGCCGTCGTGCGAGAGCATGGCCATCTGCACGTTCTCAACCACGGTGAGCGATGCAAAGGTTTCGGCGATCTGGAAAGTACGGCCCACGCCCAGGCGCCAGATGGCGCGCGGCTTCTGGCCCACGAGTTCATGGCCGTCGAACACGATCGAGCCCTGGTCGGCCTTGAGCTGGCCGTTCACCATGTTGAAAGTGGTCGACTTGCCGGCGCCGTTCGGGCCGATGAGGGCCAGCAGCTCGCCTGCCTTGAGCTCGAAGCTGATGCCGTCTACGGCTTTGACGCCGCCGAAGGACTTGCCTAGGTTGTCTACTTTGAGGAGGGTCATTTGGCTTTACTCCCTCTCCCTCTGGGAGAGGGTTGGGGTGAGGTCTAGCGGCTCTTGAACTGTGCCAAGACGTTGCTTCCCGAGGCCGGGTCTCGCCCCGGCGGGCGACCTACTTTTCTTTGCTTCGCCAAAGAAACGTAGGCAAAAGAAAGGCGACCCCACTGTCTGCGACCCCTGCGCTTCGCTACGAGGCAACCTGCGGTGCTCGCGTTTCGCGGGGGTCGGGATTGGCTGTTGGTCTTGGGGCCGAGCGAAGCGATGGCCTGTCGGCTCCCGCCCCTTCTGTATGTGCCGAGGAGCGCAGATGGAGGCGGGATCAGGGCCGCAGCTGTTTGAGCGAAGCGAGTTCTGCGGACCCCCGCCGGAGTCGAGCACCGCAGGTTGCCCGTAGCGCAGCGAAGGGACGCAGACAGTAGGGGTCGCCTTTCTTTGCTTACTTTCTTTGGCGAAGCAAAGAAAGTGAGTCGCCCGCCGGGGCGAGACCCGGCCTCGGGAAAAAACAAAACCCCTGCCAGACGAAAGACAACCAGCCCTCACGTCCGCTTCTCCTTCAAACCAACATCCACTTCCTGACGGCGACGCCCCCGCAACAAGCGTTCACTGAGCTGCTTCGCAAACCCCGCAATCCCCTGCGGAAACAACAACACCAGCAGCAAGATGATCGCCCCAAGCGTAGCCCGCCAGTAATCCGTATTGCGCGCCACCGTGTCATGCAGCCAGCTGAAAGTCACAGCCCCCACCACCGGCCCCGCCAGCGTCTGGATCCCCCCCAGCAGCACCATCACCAGCCCATCGACCGACTTGTCCACACTCAGGCTTTCAGGCGAGATGCTGCCCTTCGAAAAAGCATAGAGCGACCCGGCCAACCCGGCCGCCGCGCCCGCGACGACGAAAGCAGTCCATTGCATGCGCTTGACGTCGATGCCGATCGCATCGGCGCGCAGCACCGAATCGCGCCCCGCGCGCAACGCATAGCCGAACGGCGAGAACAGCACGCGGCGCAGCATCAAGATGCCGGCCGCCACGAGCACCAGCGTGAGCCAGTAGTAAGTGCGCTTGTCCGACAGCCACTCCGAAGGCCAGACACCGGTGAGCCCGTTGCTGCCGCCGGTGAACGAATCCCATTGGTAGACCACGGCCCAGGTGATCTGCGCGAAGGCCAGCGTGAGCATGGCAAGGTACACGCCCGAAAGCCGCACCGCGAACCAGCCGTAGACGAAAGCGCCGACGGCCGCGACCAGCGGCGCGACGATGAGCGCCAGCTCCATCGGCATGCCGCTCGCGCGTACCAGCAAAGCGGCGCCGTAGGCACCCAGGCCGAAGTAGGCCGCATGCCCGAACGAATGCATGCCGGCCGGGCCCATGATGAAGTGCAGGCTGGCCGCGAAGAGTGCCGCAATCAGCAGGTCGATCATCAGCACCGTGGTGTAGGGCGAATCGGCGGTCAGCAGCGGCATGGCCATGAGCACCACGCCGAGCGCGGCAACGAGCCACAGATAGCCCTTGCTCGCGCGCCGCAGCGGCTCTTCCTGCATGCCCACGTAGCGGCTGGGCGCCTGCGGCCGGCCGAGCAGGCCCCAGGGTCGCCACACCAGCACGATGGCCATCACGATGAAGTCGACCACCAGCGTGAGCTTGGAGAACGACACGCTGTAGCCGAAGATGTCGACCACGCCGAGCCAGATGCACACCGCCTTGATTTCGGAGAGCAGCAGCGCCGCCACGTACGCGCCGGGAATCGAGCCCATGCCGCCCACCACCACCACCACGAAAGCCGCGCCGATGGTGTTGAGGTCCATCGCCAGCGTGGCCGGCTCGCGCGGCAGCTGCAGCGCACCGCCGAGAGCCGCCAGGGTTGCGCCGAGCGCGAACACGGCCGTGAACAGCCAGGCCTGGTTCACGCCCAGCGCGCTGACCATCTCGCGGTCTTGCGTGGCGGCGCGCACCAGCGTGCCCCAGCGGGTGCGCGTGAGCAGCAGCCACATGAGGCCGAGCACGACCGGGCCGACGACGATCAGGAACAGGTCGTAGGTCGGAAACTGCCGGCCCAGGATTTCGACCGAGCCCGAGAGGCCCGGTGCACGCGGGCCGAGCAGTTCGTCCGGCCCCCAGAAATAGAGCACCGCGTCCTTGATGACGAGCACCAGTGCAAAAGTGGCCAGCAGCTGGAACAGCTCGGGCGACTTGTAGATGCGGCGCAGCAGCGCCATTTCGATCAGCGCGCCGATCACGCCCACCGCGAGCGCGGCGATCAGCACGGCCGGCCAGAAGCCGAGCGTGCCGAGCTTCTCGACCAGCGTGTAGGCGAGGTAGATGCCCACCATGAAGAAGGAGCCATGCGCAAAGTTGACGATGCGCGTGACGCCGAAGATCAACGAAAGGCCGGCCCCCACGAGGAACAGCGACGAAGCCGACGACAGCCCGGTGAGGAACTGAAGCAGCAGGGACGAGAGGCTCATGGGTGCAAGCGTTCCGGGGAGAAGAAAAGATCAGTCTGCGGCGCGGGACTTCTTCACGTCGGCGGCGCTCGGCTGGAACTTGGCGCCGTCGAAGTACGTGTAGTCGACCATCACGCCCTTGCCGTTGTCGTTCTTGGTCTTGCCGACGAAGGCGCCCATGGTCGACTGGTGGTCTTCGGCGCGATAGCTGATCTTGCCGAAGGGCGAGTCGACCTGCAGGCCCTTGAAGGCGGCAATGAGCTTGGGCGTCTCGGTGCTCTTTGCTTTTTCGATGCCGGCCGCCACCGACTTGATCATGGTGTAGCCAACCACCGAGCCCAGGCGCGGGTAGTCCTTGTACTTGCCGTGGTACGCGAGGAAGAAGGCCTTGTGCTCGGGCGTCTGGATGCCGTACCAGGGGTAGCCGGTCACGATCCAGCCGTTGGGCGTTTCGTCCTTGAGCGGGTCGAGGTACTCGGGCTCGCCGGTCAGCACGCTCACCACCGTGCGGTCCTTGAAGAGGCCGCGGGTGTTGCCTTCGCGCACGAACTTGGAAAGGTCGGCGCCAAACAGCACGTTGAAGACCGCATCGGGCTTGGCATCGGCCAGCGCCTGCACCACGGCACCCGCATCGACCTTGCCGAGCGGCGGCGCCTGTTCGGCGACGAACTCCACATCGGGCTGCGCGGCCTTCAGCAGCGTCTTGAACGCGGCCACGGCCGACTGGCCGTATTCGTAGTTGGGATACACGACGGCCCAGCGCTTCTTCTTGAGCTTGGCCGCTTCGGGCACCAGCATCGCGGCCTGCATGTAGGTGCCGGGGCGCAGGCGGAAGGTGTATTCGTTGCCGCCCTGCCAGGTCATCTTGTCGGTCAGCGGTTCGCCGGCCAGGAAGAAGATTTTCTTCTGCTTGGCGAAGTCGGCCACGGCCAGGCCGGTGTTCGACAGGAAGGTGCCGGTGAGCACGTCGATCTTCTCGCGCGCCACCAGCTCCTCGGCCACGCGCACCGCGTCGCCGGGGTTGGCGTTGTCGTCGCGCGTGATGAGCTCGACCTTGCGGCCGTTGACGCCGCCCTTGGCGTTGATTTCTTCCACGGCCAGCTCCATGCCCTTCTTGTAGGGCTCGAGGAAGGCGGGCTGGGCCTTGTAGCTGTTGACCTCGCCGATCTTGATCACGCCCTGGGCATGGGCAGGAACGAGGGCAGTGGCCAGCGTGACAACTGCTGCGGCGCTGAAGACGTGACGCAATGGGTTCATGGTGAAACTCCTGGGATCGAGAAAGAGAGGGAGAAAAAAGAAAGAGCGTGGAGATGGAAGCGCGTGAACGATGAGTGGATTTAACGCAGCCCGTCTTCACCCTTGATTTCACTGGCCTGCAGCCCGCCGATACGGGGCAGCGGACGGCCGCTGTCGGTGACGGCCACGGCCACCACGATCTCGTTGGCGCGCGGCGCGTCGGACACGCGGGCCTCGATGGCGTCGAAGTGGCTGCGCACGAACGCGGCGTCCTTGTGGCCGAGCGGCACGTCGATGGCCGTGCCCAGCGTGCCCCGCTTCTTGGCCGAAGGCACGAGCGCCGCACCCTTTTCAACGGCCACGCGCAACGGCGCGCCGAGCTTGGGGTGCAGGATGGCGGCCGCATGCTCGAGCTCGCCGTTCTCGCCGACGATGGCGGCCTTGCCGTAGCTCTGCGCCTGGCCGGGCTCGATGCCGAGTGCCTTCACGGCCTTCTGGCCCAGCAGCGCGCCGAGCTCTTCGCCGATGGCGATCAGCTCGTCGAGGTTCTCGCTGAAGCGGCCCGCATAAGGGTTCTCGATCACGGCGATGGCCACCGCGCGGCGCGTGGGCGGCGTGATGTCGCGGCCCATTTCCTTGCGGGTTTCGTCGACCTGGATGACGAGCTTGCGGATGTTGGCGGTCATGTCTTGTGTTCCTTCTTGTCTCTGTAGGGCCGGCTCAGCGCAGGCCGTCCCATTTGCTGATGTCCTTGGCGAGCAGCCCGCCCACGCGTGCATGCACCCGGTAGCCGGTGCTCATGGCCAGGATGAAGACGATCTCGTCGGCGGCCGGCGCGCCGGGCACGCGCACTTCGATGGCATCGAACTGGCCGCGCACGTAGCTGGCGTTGATGTTGGTGAGCGGCACGTCGAGCGCGGCGCCGGGCGGACCGACCTTCTTGGTCGAGGGCACGATGGACAGCGCGTTGCCGGGCTGGCCGGTTTTTTCTTCGCCCTTGCCCGCGGTGTAGGCGGCGCGGCTTCCCTTCCAGCCGAGCAGTTCGCGCATGGCATAGCCGCCGGGCACGTGCCAGAGCGCACAGTGCTCCAGTTCGCCGCCGGCACCGACGATGGCGCCCTTGCCATAGGTGGCAATCTGCTCGAGCGGCACGTCCATGGCGGCGTGCAGCCTGTGCGCCATGTCGACGCCCACCGGGTCGAGCAGCGCCATCATTGGCAGGATGTCGGGCTCGTAGCGGCCCGCGAACGGATTGGTCAGCACCGCGCCGATGGCACCGCGCACCAACGGTGTGTCGGCGCGCGGGCCGAACTCGTGGTGGATGTGCTCGACATGGGTGAAGACGCGGCGTATATCGATCATGAAAAAGAACCTTGCTTTTCGTTAAGCAAATACTGAACCAACTGCATCGGGACGCGCTGTCGGCAGCGCCTTCGAGCATAAGGGTTCAATAAGTCGCCACTGCCCCTGGCAAACGAGCAGGGCGGCCCAGACGAGCCCCCCCTTCTGCAGCACCTTGGCGCAGATGGCCCCCGTATCGAGGGCGCTTTTCACCTGCGAAGGCGCCAGCGGCGGCACGTCGACCGTGACCGGGATGTCGCCCAGATCGCTATCGTCCTTGCATTCGTTCGCCGGGCGCCGTTGGATGGCGGCATCGTCCACGTCGACAGCGTTGGCAATCACGGTGGCGGCGGCGTCGGCCTGCGCGGCGGTGGCGGCGAGAACCGTCACGCTGTCGGCAATGCCCAGCGAGAAGCTGCGCCCGCGCCAGCCGCTGGTGGCCACGCCCCGCACCGGCTGCTCGGCCTTGATTTCGAACTGGCCGTCGGTGGTGAGGATGCCGCCTTCACCATCGACATGCTTGCGCCAGTCGAAGCGCGCCAGGTCGGCGTACACACCCACGCGCGCCGACTGGCCCGGCGCGAGGTGCAGCGCGATGTCGCCACCGTTGTTGATCCAGGCACGCTCGATGCCGGGGCGGTCGTAGAACGCAATGAGTTCCTCGGCCACGGACCCGGCCACGGCCGCCATGGGCGTGATGAACATCGGCGAGAACGCGGCGCACGCGTTCCACATGCGTCTGGCGACCACGCCCCGCGGGCGGATGTTGTCGCTCGCGGGCAGGCGCAGCAGCGGCAGCTCGCGCACCAGCTCGTCGAGCACGTGAACGAAGCGTGCCCATGCCGCGTCATGCGCGGCGGCGACGGCGTAGGGGTCGCCGTACGCCTCGGCCACGATGTCGATCGGACCATGGTTGAAGTGCCAGCGGTTCTTGTCGAGCGCGGCGCGTTGGGCGGTCATGGGTCAGCCCAGCATGGGGGCATGGCCGAGCGGCCACGGGTTGGCTGCGTCCATCGCGAGCCACTGGCGCGCCAGCGGTGCGCCGTCTTCCTGCCACGCACCGCGCGCGAGCGCCTGTTCGAGCGAGAAGATGTGTTCCATGTGGCCGCCGAGCGCTGCGTAGTCGTCCCGCCGCATGCTGAACTCGATGGGCGCCACGATGGCCGGCGTGGGCACGGTGCCAAAGCTGTTGTCGGGCATGCGCATGACGTCCGCCATTACGGTAATGCCGCCGCCGGGCCACACATAGGCCGGCGCGCCGCCGCAGGTGACGTTGACGAGCGCGCGCTTGATGGCGCGCGTCAGCAGCACGGGGTTCTCGGTCACGCCCGCGCGCAGGCTGCCGCCCGCGCCGCCGAGGAACAGCACGGTGCACAGCGACGGTTCGCAGTTCTCGCCGATGCGCTCGACGATGCGCTTCACCTCGGCGGGCATCTCCTGTTCGACGGGCTTCAGCGCCTCGTCGAGCACGTACCACTGCGCATGCTCGCCGGTGGTCGATGTCATCAGGAGGCGCAGGCCCGGGCGCGCAACGCCCTCTTCCCAGCCTTCGATGATCGAGAGCGGATCGGCGATGTCGGTGCCGCCCCAGCCGTTGCCCGGGTTCGCCACCTGGAAGTAACGCCCCGGCGTGGACTTGCGCCCCAGCATCTGGATGCCCGAAGGCGCCATGTCGAGGCAGCGACCGGCCTGGTGCTCGGTGAGCACGCCGGTGATGTGGTCGTCGACCACCACCACCTCATCGGCCACGCCCGCGAACTGGCGCGCGAAGATGCCGACCGCCGCCGAGCCGCAGCCCACGCGCATGCGCTGCTCTTCCACCCCGTTGACGATGGGCGCCTTGCCGGCCTGGATGACGAGGGTGGAGCCGCCGTCGATGGTGCACTCCACCGCCTTCTTGTTGCCCAGCAGCTGCATCAGCTCGGCCGTCATGCGGCCTTCCTTCTTGCTGCCGCCGGTGAGGTGGTGCACGCCGCCGAGCGAGAGCATCTGCGATCCATATTCGGCCGTGGTGACGTGGCCGACCACTTCGCCGCGGTAGCGCACGTTGGCCTGTTCGGAACCCAGGAAGCGGTCGGTGTCGATCTTCACCTTGAAGCTGCAGTAGCTGAAGATGCCCTCGGTGACGACGGTGACCATGTCGACGCCCTGGGCTTTCGAGGCCACGATGAAGGGGGCCGGCTTGTAGTCGGGATAGGTGGTGGACGAGCCCACGCCGGTGACGAAGACTTCGTCGGCGCGCAGCAGGTCGCCGTTCCAGTCGGGGGTGCCCGCCTCGGCGGCCTCTGTCTTTTCGGCGGCCGGCCGGTCGAAGGGCACCAGCGTGGGCGCTTCGCTCGCGATCTCGCGGCGCAGCAGCACCACGGGGTCGACGCGCACCAGCACGCCCTCCCGGTTGGCATAGCGGTCGCAGGCGCCGGTGCGGCCGTCGGAGATCTGGCACAGCACCGGGCAGGCGTTGCACTCGACCTTGGCGGTGCTCATGCGCTCGTTGCGCGGCGGCGCCTTGCCGAAGGCGCTGCCGCCGGCTTCGGCGACCACCGGCATGTCCATGCCGGGCATTCCGTCTGTCTTGGTGTGTTCGGTCATCGGGGCGATCTCGTGGGCAGTGTGTGCAGGGGGCCAGTCGTTGCGGTGGGGTTTGCAACAAACGTGCCGTCTGCCCGCTTGTGCGCCGTGTTCCGTTTGTGTAGCATTCCCTACACGTTCATGTTGCGTTCACTACATTCGCGGTCAATGTAGCAAACAGGCCCGATGCTTGCAATGGTGTTTTCTCGCGGTGTTCATCGGGGTTTTTCCGACCAACGACAATGGAGGGTTCGGAGCCGGCCGACGGCTTGCGCCCCAAAGGCGTGCATTTCGGCTCAGCCACCTTCCCCAGTTACCAACCAACTCTTGAGTTCCGTATGAGTGCATTCAGCGAAGAACGCGTCCTGAGCGTCCACCACTGGACCGACCGCCTGTTCACCTTCACCACCACGCGCGATCCGGCGCTGCGTTTTTCGAACGGCCATTTCACGATGATCGGCCTGAAGGTGAACAACAAGCCCCTGTTGCGCGCCTACAGCATCGTGAGCCCCAACTACGAGGAGCATCTCGAGTTCCTGAGCATCAAGGTGGAAGAAGGCCCGCTCACCTCGAAGCTGCAGCACATCCAGGTGGGCGACACCATCATCGTTGGCCGCAAGCCCACCGGCACGCTGCTCATCGACTACACGCTGCCGGGCAAGCGCCTGTACCTGTTCGGCACGGGCACGGGCCTCGCACCGTTCATGAGCATCATCCGCGACCCGGACACCTACGAGAAGTTCGAGCAGGTCATCCTGGTGCACGGCGTGCGCCAGGTCGACGAGCTGGCCTATCACGACCTCGTGATCGACCACCTGCCGAAGCACGAATTCCTCGGCGAGATGGTCGCCAAGCAGCTGCTCTACTACCCGACGGTCACGCGCGAAGAATTCCGCAACCAGGGCCGCATCACCGATCTGATCTCGACCAACAAGCTCACCGACGACCTCGGCCTGCCCCCGATCAACGCCGCGGAAGACCGCGTGATGCTGTGCGGCAGCCCCGGCCTGCTGGTCGACCTGAAGCACATCCTCGAGGCACGCGGCTTCAAGGAAGGCAACACGAGCACGCCGGGCGACTTCGTGGTCGAACGCGCCTTCGCCGAGAAGTAAGGCCCGAGACGCTGCGCGCACGATGGCCGACAGCCGCTCCATCCCAAAGCCCAAGCCCCAGCGCCGCACCGGCGTGCGCGAGGCGGCGGCGCAAGCCACGCGCGACAGCATCCTGAAGGCGGCGACCAAGGTATTCGCCAAGTACGGCTACGACGGCGGCAGCGTGGAGAAAATCTCCAAGGCCGCCAAGTCGTACGACCGGATGATCTACTACTACTTCGGCAGCAAGGAAGGCCTCTTCATCGCGGTGCTCGAAGGCATCTACCAGCGCATGGACGACGCCGAGGCCGCCATTGCGCTCGACGCCTCGCGGCCCGTGGAGGCGCTCACCGAAGTCATCCGCTTCGTGCTGGGCTACTACCGCAAGAACCCCGAGTTCGTCACGCTGCTGAACACCGAGAACCTGCACAAGGGGCGGCACATCTCGAAGTCGCTCAGGGCGCGCGAATACTCGTCGCGGGCGGTGGCCATCATCTCGGAGATCCTCGCGAGCGGCGCAGCCCAGGGCCTGTTCCGCAAAGATCTCGTGGCACGCGACATCTACCTGCTGATTGCGTCCACCGGCTACTTCTACACCTCCAACCGGCACACGCTGACCGCCTTCCTGGGCGAGCCGCTGGAGTCGCCGGAGGCGATCACGCACTGGGAAGACTTCGTGATCGAGACCGTGCTGCGCACCGTGCGCTCGGACGACATACAAGACAACACCCCACCCCACGAGGACACCACGAAATGGCAGAAATCGCAGCCGGCGCAAAGTCGGGCAAGGTCGTCATAAAGAACATCGGGCTGCTGCTCTCGGGCAACATCGACAAGCCCATTCTCGATGCCGACACCATCGTGGTGAACGACGGCCTGATCGTCGCGGTCGGCAAGGAAAAAGATTGCGACCTCGAAGGCGCGCAGACCGTCATCGACGCAAAGAAGACCTGCGTGGCGCCCGGCCTGATCGACAGCCACGTGCACCCGGTGTTCGGCGACTGGACACCGCGCCAGGGTCAGATCGGCTGGATCGACTCCACCATGCACGGCGGCGTGACCACGATGATTTCCGCGGGCGAGGTGCACCTGCCCGGCCGGCCCAAGGACATCGTGGGCCTGAAGGCACTGGCCATCACGGCGCAGCGCGCGTTCGACAACTTCCGCCCCGGCGGCGTGAAGGTGCTGGCGGGCGCGCCGGTCATCGAAAAGGGCATGGTCGAGAGCGACTTCAAGGAGCTTGCAGAAGCCGGCGTGGGCCTGCTCGGCGAAGTGGGCCTGGGCTCGGTGAAGGCCGGCTACGAGGCCAAGGAAATGGTGGCGTGGGCGCGCAAGTACGGCATCCAGAGCACCATTCACACGGGCGGCCCGTCGATCCCGGGCTCGGGCCTGATCGACAAGGACGTGGTGCTCGAGGCCGACGCGGACATCATCGGCCACATCAACGGCGGCCACACCTCGCTGCCCGAGGCGCATGTGTGCGAGCTGTGCGAGAAGAGCTCGCGCGCCATCGAGATCGTGCACAACGGCAACGAGAAGGTGGCCATTGCAGCGGCCAAGGCGGCGCTCGAACTCAAGTGCCCGCACCGCGTGATCCTCGGCACCGACGGGCCGGCCGGCTCGGGCGTGCAGCCGCTGGGCATCCTGCGCATGGTGGCCATGCTGTCGTCCATTGCGAACATTCCGGCCGAGCTGGTGTTCTGCTTTGCCACGGGCAACACGGCGAAGATCCGCAAGCTCAACTGCGGGCTGATCGAAGTGGGCCGCGATGCCGACTTCGTCTTCATGGACCGCGCGCAGCATTCGCCCGCGCCGGGCCTGCTCGAGAGCGTGCAGCTGGGCGACATCCCGGGCGTGGGCATGGTGATGATCGACGGCATCGTGCGTTGCGGCCGCAGCCGCAACACGCCGCCGGCGACCGAGATTCCGGTGGTGGTGTCGGGCGCGCACTGAGCGCCAGCGCTTTTCTTTCTCCTTCCCCCTCTGGGGGAAGGTCGGGATAGGGGCAGGCAGAGCGCCTGATGGATGCGCCGCGTGCCCCCACCCCAGCCCTCCCCCAGAGGGGGAGGGAGCAACACGGCTACTTCGCGCGAAACACCAGATAGCGCGCGGACAAGAAGTTCACGACAAGCCCCGCACAACTGCCCAAGGCCACGCCGGCCGCGGGCGCCCAGGGGCCCGTCACCCAATGCAGCACGAGTACATACGCGCCGTAATTGACGACCGCACCGCCCAGCATCGTCACCAGGTAGCCGAGGTACTCGCGCAGCACGGAGGCATTGGCGCTTCGGGCGTTGAAGGTGTAGCGGCGGTTCAATGCCCAGGTGGCCGTTGCGGCCGCCAGGAAAGACACCACCCGCGCCCCGTACCAGCCCAGCAGCGGTGCCATCAGATACAGCACGGTCACGTCGACCACGAAGCCGATCGCACCCACCACGGCGAACGACAGGAACTCCCGGCCGAGCTTCATTTCGCGGCGCAGTGGCGCACGCCCGGTGTCGCCAGGTAGCGCAGGCGCTTGGCCTCGCGGCGGCCGAGCCGGATGGCGTGCATCACGACGCCGCAAACCATCGACAGCATCGCGGCCAGCATGGCGCCGGTCGCCAGCACCGCCGTGGGGAGCCGGGGCACCAGGCCGGTGTTCATGTAAGTGAGCAGCAGCGGAATGACCAGCGCGATCGCGCCCGCCGCGAGCAGCATCGCAATGATCGAGAAGAACTGCAGCGGCCGTTCGCTGATGAACAGCTTGCAGATGGTCTTCAAGATGCGCCAGCCGTCACGGTAGGTCGAAAGCTTGCTGTGCGAACCCTCGGGCCGCGTGCTGTAGACAGTGTCGAGCTCGGCATAGGGCATGCGCAGTTCCAGCGCGTGCACCGTGAGCTCGGTCTCGATCTCGAAACCGTGCGAGAGTGCCGGAAACGACTTGGCATAGCGCCGCGAGAACACGCGGTAGCCCGAGAGCATGTCGGTCAGGCTGCCGCCAAACAGCTGCGCCACGGCGCCGGTGAGCAGCCGGTTGCCGAAGCGGTGGCCGGCGCGGTAGGTGAGCGCGTTCTGCCCGTCGTCGACGCGGCAACCCACCACCATGTCGAGGTTGCCCGCCACCAGTGCATCCACCAGGCGGCGCGCGCTGGCCACGTCGTAGGTAGCGTCTCCGTCGACGGTAACGTACACGTCGGCTTCGACATCGGCAAACATGCGCCGCACGACGTTGCCCTTGCCCGGTGCGGCCACGTGCGTCACGAATGCGCCGCTCGCACGCGCGATGGCCGCGGTGTCGTCGGTCGAGTTGTTGTCGAAGACGTGGATCTCGGCTTCGGGCAGCGCCGCACGAAACTGCGCGACCACTTGTGCAACGGACAGCGCCTCGTTGTAGCAGGGGATCACCGCCGCGATGCGCATCGGCGCGCGGGCTGCCGCGGATTGGTCGAAGTCGGTCATGGTGCAGGGGGAAGAATACGGTAGACCCGGCTGCCGTCTTTCTCGTACTGCAGGGTGAAATATTTGTCGAAGTCGGTTCGGCCGCTGAACACCGGCACCACCGCATCCGGAAGAACGACAGCCACGAAACCCAGGCCGCCGAGCTTGCGCGCCAGGTCTGCGCCGGACAAGCGCCCGAAGTCGGTGTAGCGCCATGGCCCGAGGGTGTCGCCCCAAATGGGGTTGGGGCCGTAGTAGATCGCCTCGTTCAGGTTGATCTGGTAGACGCGGCCGGTGGCCGTGCGGCGCAGGTAGTCCATCACCGCATAGCCCGGCACGTGCTGGCGCAGGAAGGCCTCGCGCTGCTCCTGTGTGGGCGAGATCATCGCGACCTTGGCAGCAGTCTGACGAACGGACACGGCAGCCAGCACGGCCAGCAGCAGCACGGCCACCCAGTCGCCGACAAGGCCGGCGCGGCCGGAAGAGGCTTCGACGGGTACAGCGACGGAGTCAGCGCCCTGCCCGGCCTTGAGGCCGAACAGGCGGCGCAAGCCCGTGGCGATCCAGCCGAACAGCACCTGCCAGCCGATCGCCGCCGTGAACGCGAGCAACGGAAACGAGGCCGTGAGGTAGCGCGGATAGCGCGAGGTCACCAGCCACACCGCCACGGAGTAGAAGCAGAACCAGCCCGCGGCGCGCACCGCGGCGGAGCGCTTCCACATGACGCTGAAGGGCACCAGCACCACCGACCAGATCAGCACGTTGGGGCGCGCGGCGTGGTCGCGCACGTCGGCCAGCTGCTGCACGTAGTCGGCCGGAATCCAGTCGGTAAAGCCGAACACGCGCGCGCCGATCGGGTTGAACGGGTCGCCGGTCATGACAGCGTTGCGCGCATACCAGTACACGCACGGAAGCAGGAAGCAGAGCAGCGCCAGCGCCCAGGCCTTGGGACGGCGCTCGTGCCAGACGACGAACAGCGCCACCAGCGGCAGGAAGGTGAGCGCCTGGTACTTCGAGCCCGCGGCCACGCCGAGGCAGAACGCCGCCACGCCGAGCCACCGCATGCCACCGTGCACCGGCTCCGATTCGCGCCACCACCACAGCGCCACGCATGCACTCAGCACGAAGAGCGCCACGCCCATGTCGATGAGCGCATTCGAATAGTCGCCGATGCCGAGCCAGATGGCCGCGCCGATGCAGGCGGTGAGCCGGTTGGCATGCTGCATGCCGAGGCGGAAGACCATCACCACCGACAGCGCCCCCGCCAGCGCATTGAGAAAGTGCGGCAGCACGTCGTCGCCCACCTGCAGCGCGGCGGCATAGAGCAGGTTGTAGTTGTATGGGAACCAGGGGTAGCGCAGCCACTCGTGGATGCCCAGGAAGCCCTGCTCCGCCACCTGCCGCGCATAGGGCAAGTGGTACATCAGTTCGTCGAAGGCGGCGGGCGGCGCGAGCGGTGCGACCAGCGCAGGCAACGCGACGAGGGCCAGTGCCATCGTCGCGATCTTGTCGGCGCGGGTCCACGGCGCCGCGGCGTTCGCCCCGGCGGCAGCTGCGCGAAGCGTGCGCAGCTCGCGCAGCCAGGGCCGCAGCTGCAGCGCGGCCGCCACCACGCCGGCGGCAATCAGCGCGACGGTGGCACCCACCTTGAAGGCACCGAAGATGGCCAGCGCCTGGAAGGCGCAGATGAAGAGGCCCACGCCCAGGGCCGCGGCCATGGCCGCTTCGAGCCAGGCATCCCGGCGCGTCGGCGGTGCGAGACGCGCGAGCAGCGCGCGTCCGAAACCCCAGCAGCCGACGACAAAGATCGCCAGTGCCGCGTAGTGCGCGGCGGCAAATATCAACTTCTGAATAACAACTCCCGGCGCCGGTCGGCCATGCCGGCCGGCAGGTTCAAAGGTTCGGCGCCAGCAGGCGCTCGAGATCGGATTCGCTCTCCTTGCGCCGCACCGCCTGGTCCTGCAATTGATCGTGCCCGATCTTGCCGACGTTGAAGTACGTCGACTCCGGGTGGCTCAGGTAGAAGCCGCTCACGCTGGCGGCGGGCATCATAGCGAGGCTTTCAGTCAGCGTCATGCCAATGTCCGCGCAACCCAGAAGGTCGAACATCGGGCCCTTCACGCTGTGGTCGGGGCAGGCCGGGTAGCCGGGCGCGGGACGGATGCCGCGGTATTTCTCCGCGATCATGTCTTCGTTGCTCAGGCCCTCGTCGGGCGCATAGCCCCAGAGGTCGGTACGCACGCGGTGGTGCAGCGCCTCCGCAAAGGCCTCGGCCAGCCGGTCGGCCAGCGCCTTCAGCATGATGGCGGAGTAGTCATCGAGGTCGTCGATGAAGTACTTCTCCTTCTTCTCGACGCCCAGGCCCGCGGTGACCGCGAACACGCCCACGTAGTCCGCGAGGCCGCTGTCTTTCGGCGCGACGAAGTCGGCCAGGCAGCGGCTGGGGCGCATCACACCGTCGATCACCTGCTTCTCGGTTTGCTGGCGCATGCCGTACCAGGTGAGCGCGACTTCGCTGCGCGTCTCGTCGGTGTAGAGCTCGATGTCGTCGTCGTTCACCGTGTTGGCGGGCCAGAAGCCGACCACGCCGCTGGCGCTGAGCCAGCGGCCTTCGATCAGGCGCTTGAGCATGCGCTGGCCGTCGGCGTACACACGCACGGCCTCGGTGCCGACGACTTCGTCTTTCAGGATGGCGGGGAACGGGCCCGCCAGGTCCCAGGTCTGGAAGAAGGGGCCCCAGTCGATGTACTTGGCGAGTTCGGTCAGGTCGAAGTTCTTGAACAGGCGCCGGCCGATGAACTTGGGCACCGGCGGCAGGTAGTTCGCAAAAGCGACCGGCGTCTTGTTGGCGCGCGCGCGGGCCAGGCTCCACATCGGCACCTGCTTCTTGTTGGCGTGCTGCGTGCGCACCTTCTCGTAGTCGGCGTTGATCTCGTCGATGTATGCGCTGGCCTGGTCGGACAAGAGGCTCTGCGCCACGCTCACGCTGCGGGAAGCGTCGGGCACGTAGACCACCGGGCCTTCATAGTGCGGCGCAATCTTGACGGCCGTGTGCACGCGGCTGGTGGTCGCGCCGCCGATGAGCAGCGGAATCTTCTTGATGCGGAAGTGGTCGTCCTTCTGCATCTCGCCGGCCACGTACTGCATTTCTTCCAGGCTCGGCGTGATGAGGCCCGAGAGGCCGACGATGTCCGCGCCCTCGACTTTCGCCTTGGCCAGGATCTCGTGGCACGGGACCATCACGCCCATGTTCACCACTTCGAAGTTGTTGCACTGGAGCACGACGGTGACGATGTTCTTGCCGATGTCGTGCACGTCGCCCTTCACGGTGGCGATGATGATCTTGCCCTTGGTGCGCACGTCGCGGCCCGCGGCCTCGTCCTGGCGCTTTTCTTCCTCGATGTACGGAATGAGGTGGGCCACGGCCGACTTCATCACGCGCGCCGACTTCACCACCTGCGGCAGGAACATCTTGCCCTGGCCGAACAGGTCGCCCACGATGTTCATGCCGGCCATCAGCGGGCCTTCGATCACGTGCAGCGGGCGGCCGCCCTTGGCGAGGATCTGCTGGTAGGCCTCTTCGGTGTCTTCGACGATGAAGTCGGTGATGCCGTGCACCATGGCGTGCGAGAGGCGCTGGTTGACGTGCACGGGGTTTTCCGGCGTGCCGCGCCATTCGAGCTTCTTGCTGTCGTCCTTGGCGCCGCTCTTGGCGGTTTCGGCCACTTCGACGAGGCGCTCTCCCGCAGTCATGACGGGCTCGCCTTCGGCGATCCGTGGCCGCCGGTTGAGCACCACGTCTTCCACGCGCTCGCGCAGGGTCGGCTCCAGGTCGTCGTACACGCCCACCATGCCGGCGTTGACGATGCCCATGTCCATGCCCGCCTGAATCGCGTGGTACAGGAACACGGTGTGGATGGCTTCGCGCACCGGGTCGTTGCCGCGGAAGCTGAAGCTCACGTTGCTCACGCCGCCCGACACCTTGGCGCCCGGCAGGTTCTCTTTGATCCAGCGCACCGCGTTGATGAAGTCGACCGCGTAGTTGTCGTGCTCCTCGATGCCGGTGGCAATCGCGAAGATGTTGGGGTCGAAGATGATGTCCTCGGGCGGAAAGCCCACTTCGTCCACCAGGATGCGGTAGGCGCGCTCGCAGATTTCGATCTTGCGCTCGTAGGTGTCGGCCTGGCCCTTCTCGTCGAAGGCCATGACCACGGCGGCGGCGCCGTAGCGCTTCACCAGCTTGGCCTCGTGCTTGAACTTGTCGACGCCTTCCTTCATGGAGATGGAGTTGACGATGCCCTTGCCCTGGATGCAGCGCAGGCCGGCCTCGATCACTTCCCACTTGGAGCTGTCGACCATCACCGGCACGCGCGCGATGTCGGGCTCGCTGGCAATCAGGTTCAGGAAGCGGACCATCGCGGCCTTGCTGTCGAGCATGGCCTCGTCCATGTTGATGTCGATGACCTGTGCGCCGTTCTCGACCTGCTGGCGTGCCACGGCCAGGGCCTCTTCGAACTGGCCGTTCAGGATCATCCGCGCGAAGGCCTTGGAGCCGGTGACGTTGGTGCGCTCGCCGATGTTGACGAACAGCGACCCGGAATCGATGGCCACCGGTTCGAGGCCGGACAACTTCATCGGGGGAACGGAGGGCGTGGACATGGAGCTCACCTGTGCAGGAAAAAACGTCAGGTGAGCGTCGTTTGCGGCTTGCGCCCCGGCTAACGGGGCGCCTTCCAAGCCTGACGGCGGGCCTCTTGATGTGGGCCGCCGCTGCAACGCTCCTTGGAAGGGAGCGCAATTTTACCGGCTGCGGCAAGGGCCGCGGCCGTTGGGGATGTTCAGGCCCCCTGCCCGGCCGCCCTGGCCGGCCTGATGGGTGCGGCCGAAGCCGGCAGGCCGAACACCCGGTCGAAGGCCCAGTTGAAGACGAAGGTGTAGACCAGGAAGAACACCACGAGCCCCAGGTCCATCACCAGCGCCTGCCACAGCGACACGCCCAGGCCCCAGGCGAACAGCGGCACCAGGAATGCGATCAGCCCGCCCTCGAAGCCGATGGCATGCGCAACGCGCCGGCGCACGCTGCGCCCGCGCACCGCCTGGCGCGACTCCCAGCGCTCGAACAGGGCGTTGAAGACCAGGTTCCAGATCACCGCGATGACCGAGGCGGCCACCGCCAGTACGCCGGAGTGGCCCAGCCCGGCGTCCGTCATCAGCGCCAGGCCGGCACTGGCGGCCACGATGGCAATCCCTTCGTAAAGGGTGATGTAGACGACGCGACGCTGAAACCCCTGCATGAATATTTCCTCTGGCAAATGAAGGTGATGGCTGGACTTTATTTGCCTCGTGCTGATATAAAAAGTTAAGTTATTTCAATTTAATTGATAGATCGGAGCGGCTGAATGGCTTTTTCCAGCGACACCGTCGAAGTCTTCCTGTCCGTGATCGACCACGGCTCCTTTTCGGCGGCAGCACGCGCGCTGCACAAGGTGCCTTCGGCCGTCAGCATGGCCATTGCCAATCTCGAAGCCGAACTGGCCCTGCCCCTCTTCGACCGCAGCGGCCGCGAGCCGCAGCCGACCGCCGCCGCCCGCTCGCTGGAGCCGCAGGCGCGGCTCTTGGCGGCCCAGTTGAAGCAGCTGCAGGTGCAGGCGCTGGCGCTCACGCAGGGGCTGGAAAACCGCCTCACGCTGGCCATTGCGCCCGAGTTGCTGGCCGCGCCCTGGAGCGGGCCGCTGGCCGCGCTGGCCGAGGAATATCCGCTGCTGCAGGTCGAGGTGCTGGCCGCGCCGCAGGCCGACGCGCTCGCGCTGCTGCACAGCGGCCGCGCGCAACTGGCGCTGGTATTCGAGCGCCCGAGCCTCGATGGCCGCGAAGGTTTCCAGGAAGTCGGCAGCGACACCATGGTGGCCGTGATGGCGCCGAACCATCCCGTGCTGCTGGCCGCCGCTGGCGAGCGCCTGCGCGAAGAACATCTTACGAACACGCGGCAGATCGTCGTGGCTGGGCGCGACCTGGCCACCAGCGACCCGCGTTTCGTATTCGCGCGCCATGTCTGGCGCACCGACAACGCGCTGGCCGCGCTGAGCCTGATTACCGCCGGGCTGGGTTGGGGCTGGCTGCCCCGCAACTTCGCCAAGCCCCACGTGGCCGCCGGCGCGCTGGTCGAGATTCCGTTCGAAAACCTCAGCAACGGACTCGACCTGTGGGTCGACGTGGTGTGGTCGCGCGAGCGGCCGCTGGGGCTGGGGGCGCAGCGCTTCGTGGCGCTGATTGCGCGCGACCGGCAGGCTGCCGCGGGCATCCCTCCCGCGAGCTAGCTAGTCGCGGTGGCCGTGCCCGCCGCCCTTGCCACCGCCGTGGCCTCCGCCCTTGCCGCCTCCTCCATCATCCCCGCGGTGCGGGCGGCCGCGCCCCTCGCCACCGCCTCCGCCACCCCCGCCGGGTCGTCCGCCCCCCGGATGCATTTGGGGGGTGCCGGGCAATGGCCCGGGCCGGAAAGCCGGCTGGGGCCGGGGCGGCTTGAAGCCCGGGTCGGCCGGCGGCCGATAGCCCGGCCCCGGCTGCGGTGGGCGATAGCCCGGTCCGGGTTGGGGGCGGACGCCAGGGCCTGGCGCCGGCTTGAACCCCGGGCCCGGCCAGGGCTTGGGTTGCCAAGCCGGCCGCACGGGCGGCGGCGGACGCCAGCCGGGCATCGGCGGAGGCGGTGGCCGGCTGCCCCACCAGCGCCGTTCGCCGTACCAGGGGCGGTCGCGGTAGTAGTCGGCCCAGTAGCTGCCGATCACGAAAGTCACGACGGGAACGCCGATCACCGCGGCGTAGGTTGCCAGCGGCACGCGCCGCTCCTGGTAGGCGTAGTCGAGGCTCCTCGCCCAGACCCAGCCGCGTCCGCCGTCGGGCAGCACCACGTCGCACCAACTGTAGCCGCCGGTGCAGCCGATCACGTCGAGCGGCTGGCCGGGCCCGAGCCGCGCCACCAGCGGGTAGTCGCCCGAGGGGCCGGCGCGCATATTGACGGTGCCGCGCGTGAAGGCCTGCTGCGCCGCGGCAGCGAGCGGCACAACCAGGGCCATCGCGCCGACGCCGATCCAGCGTATGAAGGGTTTGTTGTTCATGATGAGGCTTCCTTTGCGCAGCCAGCGTAGGCGGCGGCATTGGGGCCGTCAATCAGCCGAGGACGCGAAGCCCCGGGGCGCCGCGGCTACGCTGCTTCGCGGTAGAAGCGGGCGTTGCTGTTCAACAAGCGGCCGGGCACTGGCGCCACGGCCTGGCCGATGGCCGCAATGTGGTCCGGCGTGGTGCCGCAGCAGCCGCCGACGATGTTCACCAAGCCTTCGGCCGCAAACTCGTGCAGCAGCCGCGAGGTGACGTCGGGCGTCTCGTCGAAGCCGGTTTCGCTCATCGGGTTGGGCAGGCCGGCGTTCGGGTAGCAGCTGATGAAGGTGTCGCCCGCCACCTTCGCCAGTTCCTGGATGTAGGGGCGCATCAGCGCCGCGCCCAGCGCGCAGTTCAACCCGACGGCCAGCGGCTGCGCATGGCGCACGCTATGCCAGAACGCGGTCACGGTCTGGCCGCTGAGGATGCGGCCCGAGGCATCGGTCACGGTGCCGCTGATGATGAGCGGCAGGCGATGGCCGCTGTTGTCGAAATACTCGTCCACCGCGAACAGCGCGGCCTTGGCGTTGAGCGTGTCGAAAATCGTCTCGACCAGGATCACATCGGCGCCGCCCTCGACCAGCGCCTCGGTCTGCTCGTAATAGGCCGCGCGCAGCTGCTCGAAGTCGACGTTGCGCGCGCCCGGGTCGTTCACGTCGGGGCTGATGCTCGCGGTCTTGGGCGTCGGGCCCAGGGCGCCAGCCACGAAGCGCGGCTTGTCCGGCGTGCTGAACTTGTCACAGGCGGCGCGTGCGAGCTTGGCCGATTCGAGGTTCATCTCGCGCGCAAGATGCGCCATCTTGTAGTCCTCCTGAGCGATGGTGGTCGCGCCGAAGGTGTTGGTCTCGATGAGGTCTGCGCCCGCCGCGAGGTAGCCCTCGTGGATGTCGGAGATCACGTCGGGCCGCGTCAGCGAGAGCAGCTCGTTGTTGCCCTTCACGTCGCGCTCGAAGTCCTTGAAGCGCTCGCCGCGGTACTGCGCCTCGGTGAGCTTGAAGCGCTGGATCATCGTGCCCATGGCGCCGTCGAGGATGGCGATGCGCTTTTCGAGGATGCCGGCGAGTGCCTGGCCGCGGGTGTAGACAAGGGGCTTCATAGCCCCTGATTGTAGGAAGCGGGGCTGCCCTTGGCGGCCGTCGGTGCTTTAGCGGCTTTCGACGAATGCCAGCACCGCCTCGATCATGCGCCGCACATGCGGCTGCACGCCGGCCGCCACCTCGGGCAGGTAGTCGAAGGGCAGCTTCTCCTGCATGTAGCTCGACTGCGTCATTTCCAGCTGCACCGCGTGCACACCGGCGGCGGGGTTGCCGTACTGGCGTGTGATGTAGCCGCCGGTGAAGCGACCGTTGAGCACGCCGGTGTAGCCCGTGGCCGATTCGGCAATATCGAGCAGCGTGGTGGCCAGCGCCGGGTCGCAGCTCGTGCCCTTGCCGGTGCCCAGGTTCAGGTCGGGCAGCTTGCCTTCGAAGAAGCGCGGCAGCACGGAGCGGATCGAATGCGCGTCCCACAGCGCGATGGTGCCGTGCGCGGCCTTCAGGCGGTCGAGTTCGGCCTGCAGTTGCTGGTGGTACGGGCGCCAGATCGCCTCGCGCCGCGCGGCGACTTCTTCGTCGTTCGGCAAATCTTCGCTGGATGCGTAGACCGGCGTGTCGTCGAAGGTGTCGACCGGGCACAGGCCGGTGACGCTCTGGCCCGGGTAAAGGCTGGCGCCGTCCGGCGGACGGTTCAGGTCGATCACGTAGCGCGAATGCGTGGCAACGAGCACCGAGGCGCCGAGTGCATCGGCGAAGTCGTAGAGGCGTTCGAGGTGCCAGTCGGTGTCGGGCACGTGGCGCGCCTCTTCGGTGAAGCGGGCGGCGAGCGCGGGCGGCACATGGGTGCCGACATGCGGCATGGAGATCAGCAAGGGACGCGTGCCCTGGCGAAAGCGGAATGCGGGTTCGGTGGTGGTGAAACTCATGGGCTCAATTGTCCGAAAGAAGTTGAGTGCGCGCCGCGACGAAAGCGGCGGCGGCCTCGTTATGCAATGCGTGGCGGCCCGCCACGACACGCGGCCGGCCGCACACCCAGACGGTGTCGATGGCCGACGTGCGGTGGCTGGCAAAGACATGCGACGAAAGCATGTCGGGCGCGCCGAGGCCCTGCAGCGCCAGCTGCGCGGCATCGAGCACGACGAAGTCGGCTTGCTGCCCCGCAGCCAGGCCGCCGATGGCCCGGCCCGAAGCCTGCGCGCCGCCGCGCACTGCTTCGAGCGTGAGCGCGGTGGCCACGTGCGGCTGCGCCGTGGTCGCACCGACGTTGCGCTGCCGTTTGCCCAGGCGCTGGCTGTACTCGAGCATCAGCAGTTCTTCCGCGGCATTGACGGTGGCATGGCTGTCGGAGCCCACGCCCCAGGCGCCGCCATGGTGGCGCCAAGCGGCGAAATCGAAGATGCCGTCGCCAAGGTTCGCTTCGGTGGTCGGGCACAGGCCGGCGACCGCGCCGCTCTTTGCGCCGCGCTCGTATTCGGCGGTGTCCATGTGCGTGGCATGCACCAGGCACCAGCGCGCATCGACCGGCGCATGGTCGAGCAGCCAGGCCACCGGGCGCTGGCCGCTCCAGGCCACGCAGTCGTCGACCTCCTTGGTCTGCTCGGCGATGTGGATGTGAATCGGCGCGCCGGGGTCGATGGCTTCAAGTCCCGCCACGGCTTCGCGCAGCGCGTCGGGGGGCACGGCGCGCAGCGAATGCGGTGCGAGGCCCAGGCGGGCCGAAGGACCGCCTTGCGGTCCGGGCGCGCCCTGCGCATCGCACACGGGCTTCAGCGTGTCGAGCAGGCGCAGCATCGAATCGGTCGAGCGGATGAAGCGGCGCTGGCCTTCGGTGGGCGGCAGGCCGCCGAAGCCGCTGGTCTGGTAGAGCACGGGCAGCAGCGTGAAGCCGATGCCCACCTTCTGCGCGGCACGCAGCAATGCGAGGCTCAGCGTCGCATCGTCGGCATAAGGGCGGCCGTCGATGTCGTGGTGCACATACTGGAACTCGCAGACGCTGGTGTAGCCCGCTTCGAGCATCTCGGCGTAGAGCCAGGTGGCGATGGCCTCCATGTGCTGCGGGCCGAGGCGCGCGGCAAAGCGGTACATCAGCGTGCGCCAGCTCCAGAAGCTATCGTGCTGCTCGGCGCGGTGCTCGGTAAGGCCCGCAAAGGCGCGCTGGAAGGCGTGCGAATGCAGGTTGGGCATGCCGGGAATCACGGGGCCGTTCGCTACTTGCGCGCCGGCAGCAGGCTGAGCAGCGGACTGCACCTGCGTGAGCTGGCCGGCCTCGTTCCACGACAAGAGGACGTTCTTCGCCCATCCGCCGGGCAGCAATGCATCGGCCGCGAACAGTGTGCGCGTCATGCTGCGGCTCCCACGGCGATTCGGCCCTGGCGCACGACGGTGCGCGCCGGGCGCTGGCCGAACCAGTACGCAAGCTCGGCCGCTTCGCGCACGTTCCACAGCACGAAGTTGGCGGGCATGCCTTCGGCGATCGCGCCGTGTGTTTGTTGAAGGCCCAGCGCGCGGGCCGCATGCACCGTGACGCCGGCCAGTGCCTCGGGCACGGTCAGGCGAAACAGCGTGCATGCCATGTTCATCATCAAGAGCAGGCTCAGCGCCGGCGAGGTGCCGGGGTTGTGATCGGTCGACACCGCCATCGGCACGCCTGCGGCGCGCAGCGCCTCGATGGGCGGCAGGTGCGTGTCGCGCAGCGTGTAATACGCACCGGGCAGCAGCACGGCCACGGTGCCGGATTGCCGCATGGCCTCGATGCCTTCGGCCGACAGATGCTCGATGTGGTCGCACGAAAGCGCGCCGTAGCGCGCGGCCAGCGCGGCGCCACCCATGTCGGAGAGCTGCTCGGCATGCAACTTGACCGGCAGGCCCAGCGCTTTCGCGGCCTTGAAGACCTGCTCGGTTTCAGCCAGCGAAAAGGCGATGCGCTCGCAGAACACGTCCACCGCATCGACCAGCCCTTCGGCCGCGAGCGCGGGCAGCATCTCGCCGCACACAAGGTCGATGTAGTCGCCGCTGCGGCCGGCGTACTCGCGCGGCAGCGCATGAGCGCCGAGAAAGGTGGTGCGCACGGTGACGCCGTAGGCTTCGCCCAGGCGCCGCGCCACGCGCAGCTGCTTGCGCTCGTGTTCGAGGGAGAGGCCATAGCCCGACTTGATCTCGATGGCGCACACGCCGTCGGCCAGCAACTGCTCGAGCCGGGGCGCGGCTTGCGCAAAGAGCGTGTCTTCGTCGGCCTCGCGCGTGGCCCGCACCGACGCGACGATGCCGCCGCCGGCCTTTGCCACTTCTTCGTAGGTGGCGCCGGCGAGCCGCATCGCGAACTCGTTGGCGCGCTGGCCGCCGTAAACCAGGTGGGTGTGGCAATCGACCAGGCCGGGCGTGACGAGTGCACCGCCGCCGTCATGCGGTGCGAGGGCGGCAAATTCGCTGGGCAGTGCGTGGCGGGCGCCGACCCAGCGAATCGTGCCCTCTGCCACCACAATGGCCGCTTCGGTATCGGCTTCCAATGCGATGCCGGGCGCCGCACCGGGCGCCAGGCGCAGGCCGGTCCAGAGGCCGTCGGCCGATGGAAATGGGTGTGCGGATGTCATGGTTTTCTTTCCGGTTTCCGCAGCTTACGCCGGCACGACGCGAACCACAGCCAGCCGCGCGCCTTCACCTTCGGGCACGGCCTGCCACGCTTGCGCGGCGTCGGTCCAGTACAGGCCTTCGCCTTCGCGGCAGGTCTCATCGTCGAGCCGCCACGCGCCGCGCAGCACAAGCAGCACGCCGTGCGGCGCGGGCTCGATGGCCGATGCGTCTGCGAGCACCCACGCATCGGCACGCCATTGGCCTCGCCGCGTCATCACGTTGAAATCGTTCGAAGCGCCGCCGAGCAGCGTGCAATCGATCGCGTCGTCGCCGCTGAATGCGAACGGGCGATGCGGCGCGTCGAGCACATGGCTCACTCGCCCGTCCTGCGTGAACAGCCGCACGCCGTCGCCTTCCAGCAGCATGATGCTGCGATCGACGTCCGCGAAAACCGAGAACGGTCCCGCCGCCGCAATGGTCGCGATGCTCGCGCGCCAGCCGAAGCTGCCGAGCCCCGCGCCAGGGGGCCAGCTGACGATTTCCTGCGTGGTGCCGCCGCCGTTCTTCCAGGGCATGGACGGCAGCGCGGCACGAGAAAAGCGAATCACGCTCATCGCATCAACCCGCCCTGCCGCAGCTTCTGCTCGAAGTGCCGGAGAACCAGCGTCATCGTGCCCGTGAGCACGAAGTACACGAGTGCGATGGCCAGGTAAACCTCCAGCGAGCGGTACGACACGCTGATGATCTTCTGCCCCTCATGCATCACGTCGTGAATCG
The DNA here is from genome assembly GCF_040544635.1 of Variovorax paradoxus. Classification (GTDB taxonomy): domain Bacteria; phylum Pseudomonadota; class Gammaproteobacteria; order Burkholderiales; family Burkholderiaceae_C; genus Variovorax; species Variovorax paradoxus_R. The sequence goes on along the minus strand of NZ_JBEPKJ010000001.1, from coordinate 561,076 downwards.
TGAGCAGCGACACCAGCGCCGAGTTCTTGATGAGCGCAATGAACTCGTTGCCCAGCGGCGGAATCATGCGCACCACGGCCTGCGGCAGCACGATCTCGCGCATCGCCACACCGGGCGTCATGCCCAGCGACTGCGCCGCCAGGGTCTGGCCCCGGTCGATCGACTGGATCGCGCCGCGCACGATCTCCGACACATACGCACCCGAGTACACGCCCAACCCCAGCACGCCGCACAGGAAAGCCGGAAGCAGGATGCCGAAGTGAGGCAGGCCGAAGAACAAGATGAACAGCTGCACCAGGAGCGGCGTGCCGCGAATCGCCGCCACGTAGGCCGTGCACAGGCCATAGAGCCAGCGCCGTTTCGGGTTGAGGCGCCCGATGCCAACCACCAGGCCCAGCACGCAGCCGAGGGCGAGCGCGCAGGCGGTAATTTCCACCGTGACCAGCGCGCCGCGCAGCAGGTCGGGCCAGCCTTGCCAGACCGGCGAAAAGTCGAGATCCATGAGCCGGCCGGGTTACTTCGCGTTCGCGCTGAACCACTTGGCGACGATCTGCGCATAGGTGCCGTCGGCCTTGAGCTTCTCGATGGCGCCGTTCACGGCCTTGGTGAGCTCGGGCGTGTCCTTGCGAATGGCCATGCCGTATTCCTCGGTGGTGATCTGCTCCGGCAGCACCTTCAGGCCGCCGCGCGTGCGCACGTATTGGTAGGCGGCGGGCTTGCCGGTGACGGCAGCATCGGCGCGGCCGATGTCGACGAGGTTGAACATTTCCTGGTTCTTCTCGACTTCCATCAGCTGCACCTGCGGGAATTTTTCCTTGGTGTAGGAGACCGACTTGGTGCCCACCTGCACGCTGACCTTCTTGCCGTTGATGTCGGCCGGCGTCTTGATGGCGGTGTTGCCGTCCTTCACCATCACGACCAGGCCGCCCGCGTAGTAGGGCACGGTGAAGTCGACGACCTTCTTGCGCTCGTCGGTGATGTAGATGGCCGACACGGCCATGTCGAAGCGCTTGGAGATCAGGCCCGGCACGAGGCCCTTGAAGTCGATGTCGATCCATTCGATCTTGCGGCCCAGCGTCTTGCCGATGGCCTCGACCAGTTCCACATCGAAGCCCGTGCGCTTGCCGTTCTCCACGTATTCCATCGGCGGAAAGGTGGCGTCGGTGGCCACGCGCAGCGGCTCGCCCTGCGCTTGCGCGGTGGCGGCGAAGCCGAAGAAGGCCAGGCTGGAGAGTGCGGCGGCAACGAGGGTGCGGCGGGTGTTCATGTGAAAGCTTCCGTGGGTTGAAATGGATGAATGAAAGAAAGATGCGCGGGCGGCGGGCTACTGCAGCGCGCGGGAAATGCGCGCCGCCGTGACGACGGTCATGTGGAGCAATGCAGCTTCCATGCCTTCGACGCGCGTGAGCGGCGCCATGAGCGTGATCGCGCCGCGCAAGCGCCGGCCCGCGGCCAGCACCGGTGCGCTTGCGCCCCAGACACCGGCGTCGACCTCGCCATGGGTCACGGCATGGCCGGCCTCGCGGATGGCATCGAGCTCGGCGGCACGTTCGGCGCGGCGCTCGGGGCTTTCATCGAAGCCGTCCAGCAAGGCGTCGCGCTGGTCGACCGGCATGTGGGCCAGCAGGCACTTGGCGCTGGCGCCGTCGCGGGCCGGGACGCTGCGGCCCCGGTCGAACGAACAGCGCAGCGACTGCTCGCTGTCGATCATCTCGAGACACACCACGCGGTCGTTCACGGCCGTGACCAGCGCCACGCTTTCATGGCTCTGCTGCGCGAGCGCCCGCATGTCGGCGCGCGCCGCCATCACGAGGTCGGAGTTGCCGTCGAAGCCGCTCGCCAGCTGAACGCTCACCGGACCGGGCGAGTAGCGCCCTTCGGACTCCATCACGAAGCCCCAGCGCCGCAGCGTCGCGATCTGCCGGTACAGCGTGCTCTGCGACAGGCCGGTCGCCTGCATGAGCCCCGCCGCCGACATCGCCACCTTGCTCTGCGCCAGCACCGACAGCACCAGCAGGGCACGGTCGTTGTGGGCGGAAGCTTCGGGAGGCGTCGTCATCGAGGGCAATCGCGGGGGGTCGAAAGTGGATGCGGCGTGCAGTATCTTGCGCGCCGTTCTCACCTCCAAGCCTTGATTCCCACTGAATGGGAATGAGCGCGTTTTTCTGTCAGCGCACCATCGGCAGCTTGAGGCCCTGCTTCTTCGCGGTGGCGACGGCAATGTCGTAGCCCGCATCGGCATGGCGCATGACGCCGGTGGCCGGGTCGTTCCACAGCACGCGCTCGATGCGCTTCGCCGCCGCGTCGGTGCCGTCGCACACGATGACCACGCCCGAGTGCTGCGAATAGCCCATGCCGACGCCGCCGCCGTGGTGCAGGCTGACCCAGGTGGCGCCACCCGCCGTATTGAGGAGCGCGTTGAGCAGCGGCCAGTCGCTTACTGCATCGGTGCCGTCCTTCATCGCTTCGGTCTCGCGGTTGGGGCTGGCCACGGAGCCGGTGTCCAGGTGGTCGCGGCCGATGACGATGGGCGCCTTGAGTTCGCCGTTCTTCACCATCTCGTTGAAGGCCAATCCGGCGATGTGGCGCTCGCCCAGGCCGAGCCAGCAGATGCGCGCGGGCAAGCCCTGGAAGGCGATGCGCTCGCGTGCCATGTCGAGCCAGCGGTGCGTGTGGGTGTTCTCGGGGAACAGTTCCTTGATCTTGGCGTCGGTCTTGTAGATGTCTTCCGGGTCGCCCGACAGCGCCACCCAGCGGAACGGGCCCTTGCCTTCGCAGAACAGCGGGCGGATGTAGGCCGGCACGAAACCCGGAAAGTCGAACGCGTTCTTCACGCCTTCATCGAACGCGACCTGGCGGATGTTGTTGCCGTAGTCGACCGTGGGAATGCCCATGGCCTGGAAGTCGAGCATGGCCTGCACGTGCACGGCGCACGATTTGGCGGCCGCGGTCTTGAGAGCGTCGTGCTGCGACGGGTCCTTCATCGCGGCCTGCCATTGCGGCACGGTCCAGCCCGAAGGCAGGTAGCCGTTGATGAGGTCGTGCGCGGAGGTCTGGTCGGTCACGAGGTCGGGCTTGATACCGCCGGCCTTCGCGCGCTTGACGAGTTCGGGCAGGATGTCGGCCGCGTTGCCGAGCAGCGCGATCGACACGGCTTCCTTCGCATCGCAGTGCTGTTGGATAAGCTCGAGCGCATGGTCGATGTCACGCGCCTGCTTGTCGACGTAGCGCGTGCGCAGGCGAAAGTCGATGCTGGTCTGCTGGCACTCGATGTTGAGCGACACCGCACCCGCGAGCGTGGCCGCGAGCGGCTGCGCGCCGCCCATGCCGCCGAGGCCGGCCGTGAGGATCCACTTGCCCGCGAGGCTGTTGCCGTAGTGCTGGCGGCCCGCTTCGACAAAGGTTTCGAAGGTGCCTTGCACGATGCCCTGGCTGCCGATGTAGATCCAGCTTCCAGCCGTCATCTGGCCGTACATGAAGAGGCCCTGGCGGTCGAGTTCGTTGAAGTGCTCCCAGTTGGCCCATTTCGGCACGAGGTTCGAATTGGCGAGCAGCACGCGCGGTGCGTTCTCGTGCGTCTTGAAAACGCCGACCGGCTTGCCCGACTGGATGAGCAGCGTCTCGTCGTCGTTCAACTCTTTCAGCGATGCAAGGATCTGGTCGTAGCAGGCCCAGTTGCGCGCGGCGCGGCCGATGCCGCCGTACACCACGAGGTCTTGCGGACGCTCGGCCACCTCGGCGTCGAGGTTGTTCTGCAGCATGCGGAACGGCGCCTCGGTGAGCCAGCTCTTGCAGTTGAGCGTGCTGCCGCGCGGGGCGCGAATCACGCGCGTCGGGTCATGGCGCGGGTCGGTGTTTTGCAGCGGGAGCTTTTCGGGTGCGTTCATGGCGAGGTTCTCCTTGATCGGTGTTCAGGCGTGGCTGGGCAGGATGTTCAAGAGCGCGGCCGGCAATTCGGCCTTCAGCGCCCACTGGCGCATCGCTTCGATGTCGGGCGCGAGGTAGCGGTCGCGTTCGAGGAAGGCGACCTTCCGGCGGATGTTGGCGAATTCGGCTTCGACCAGCGGGGAGCTCTTGAGGCCACGTTTTAATTCGATGCCTTGCGCCGCGGCCATCGCCTCGATGCCAACGACGACGGCCGTGTTGTTGACCATGTCGCCGAGCCGGCGCGCCGCGAAGGTCGCCATCGACACGTGGTCTTCCTGGTTGGCCGAGGTCGGCAGGCTGTCGACGCTCGCGGGATGCGCGAGCGACTTGTTCTCCGACGCGAGGGCCGCGGCCGTGACCTGCGCGATCATGAAGCCGGAGTTCAGGCCGCCGTCGCGCACCAGGAACGGCGGCAGGCCCGAGAGGCCGGTGTCGAGCAGCAGCGCGATGCGGCGCTCGGCAATAGCGCCGACTTCGCTCACGGCCAGCGCGATGATGTCGGCCGCGAAGGCGACGGGCTCGGCGTGGAAGTTGCCGCCTGAAATCACTTCACCGGTGTCGCAGAACACCAGCGGGTTGTCCGATGCGGCATTGGCTTCGATCACCAGCACGCGCGCGGCGTGCGCGAGGTTGTCGAGGCAGGCGCCCATCACCTGCGGGATGCAGCGCACCGAGTACGGGTCTTGCACGCGGCCGCAGTCGGCATGCGAGGGCACGATCTCGCTGCCCTCGAGCAGCGTGCGCACCGCGCCCGCCACTGCAATTTGTCCCGGCTGTCCGCGCGCGGCGTGAATGCGCGCATCGAAAGGCTTGATCGAACCCTGGATGGCTTCGAGCGAGAGCGCACCCGACATCAACGCCGAAGCGAACACGTCTTCGGCACCGAACAGGCCGGCAAGCGCGAGCGCGGTCGACACCTGCGTGCCGTTGAGCAGCGCCAGGCCTTCCTTGGGGCCGAGCACGAAGGGCTCCAGGCCGACGAGGCGCATGGCCTCGGCACCGCTGACCACCGTGCCCTCGGCCGTGGTGGCTTCGCCTTCGCCGATCAGCACGCAGGCCATGTGCGCGAGCGGGGCGAGGTCGCCCGAGGCGCCGACCGAGCCCTTGCACGGAATGCGCGGCATGACACCCGCATTGAACAAGGCCAGCAGCGCATCGACCAGCGCGGGCCGCACGCCCGAATGGCCGCGCGCCAGGCTCACGGCCTTGGTGGCCAGCACCATACGCACGACAGGCGCGTCCAGCGGCTCGCCCGTGCCCACGCTGTGCGAGAGCACGAGGTTGCGTTGCAGGTCGGCCAGGTGGTCGTTGCCGATGCGCGTGCTTGCGAGCTTGCCGAAGCCGGTGTTGATGCCGTAGACCACCTGGTCGTTGTCGACGATGTGGCGCACCGCCGCTTCGGCGCGCGCCATGCCCTCTTGCACCGAGGGGTCGAGCGCCAGCCGCACGCCGCCGGCCTGGATGCGGCGCAGCATCGCAAGGTCCACCTTGCCGGGCGTGAGGGTCAGGGTGGTGGCGGTGTGTTTGCTTGTTGGCATGTGAACCTGTCTATACAAGTGGTTGCGAGAGAAAACCTTCGGTTTCCGTAGCGAAAAAATTCAGCCGAAGCTGGGGTTGCCGTCGGCTTTGAAGCGGCTGCCCAGGCTGTAGCGCGAGGCGGGGTGCAGGCAGCGCACCCAGGTGACGGGCGTGTTGCGTGTCCAGGTGCGGCGCGTGAGCAGCAGGCAGGGGTCGGTAGGCTCCATTGCGAGCCGGCTCGCCTGTTCGGCGGTGGGCAGCACGGCATCGACGACATGTTCGATCTGGTCGAAGGGCACGTTGCGCACCAGGTACTCGCTGGGCGGGACGGCGGCAAAGTCTTGCTCGAGGTAGTCGGGCACGACCAGCGGATTGACGTAGCGTTCTTCGAGCTGCACCGGCGTGTCGTTCTCCATGTGCAGGCAGACGCTGTGGAACACCGAGGTGCCCGCGCGCATGTCGAGCCAGGCGGCCACGTCGGGCGAGGCGGACAGTCGTTCGACCGCGAGCATCTCGCAGCGGTAATCGTGTCCGCGCTGGCGGATTTCGCTTGCGATATTGGCAATCTGCAGCAGCGTGGACTGCGGCTTGTTCTCGGCCACGAAGCTGCCGACGCCGGCCGTGCGCACGATGCGGCCCTGCTCCATGAGCTCGCGCAGCGCGCGATTCACCGTCATGCGCGAAATGCCGAACTGCGTGACCAGCTCGCTCTCGGAAGGCAGACGGTGACCGGGCGGCCAGGTGCCGTCCTGGATCTTGCGGGAGATGTGATCCTTGACTTGTGCGTAGAGCGCAAGGGTGGGGAGGTCGCGTTTCATGTCGGGTTTCCAACGCGATGGGGCTTTTGTTTTTGCTCTTGTTCGGGGCGCGTGCAAAGGCCACCGGGTACTCCCCTCCGCGAATGTCCCCCGCCTTCGGGAGCGCGCCCTGAACAGCAGCGCCCCGAACAACGCACCAAACGCAAACCGCGATGAACTGAAAACCCGGCCTTCATCCTAGTGCTCCGCAGCAGCCATCGACTCCGCGCGAATTTCTTCCGTCAACCGCGCCTTGATGTCCATGAACTCCGGCGACGTCTTGATGGTGTAGCTGCGCGGATGCGGAAAGTCGACCGCGATCTCGGTCTTGATGCGACCGGGCCGCGCGCTGAACACCGCCACGCGGTTGGCCATGAAGATCGCCTCGTCGATGTCGTGCGTGACGAACAGCACCGTCTTGCGCGCCGACTCCCAGATGCCGAGCAGCAGCTCCTGCATCAGCACGCGCGTCTGGTTGTCGAGCGCGCCGAAGGGCTCGTCGAGCAGCAGCATCTTGGGGTCGTTGGCGAGCGCGCGCGCAATCGCGGTGCGCTGCTGCATGCCGCCCGAGAGCTGCTTCGGAAAGTGATTCTCGAAGCCGCGCAGGCCCACCTTGGCAATGAAGAACTCGCTGCGTTCCTTCTGGTCGGCTTCGCTCATGCCGCGTTCGCGGAGGCCGAAGCGGATGTTCTGCGCCACCGTGAGCCACGGAAACAGCGTATAGCTCTGGAACACCACGCCGCGGTCGGCGCCCGGGCCTTCGATGCGCTCGCCGTCGAGCATCACCTGGCCGGTGGTCGGAAAGTCGAGCCCCGCGACGATGCGCAGCAGCGTCGACTTGCCGCAGCCCGAGGGGCCGAGGATGGTGACGAAGTCGTTCTCGCGCACCTCGAAGTCGATGGGCAGCAGCGCTTGCGTGCTTTGCCCCTTGGTGCCGGTGAAGATGCGCGACACGCCCTGGATGGAGAGTTGGTTGTTGTTCGTCATCATCACAGTGCAGCCCAGGCAAACATGCGGCGGTTGAGCGCCTTGAAGGCGAAGTCGGACACCAGCCCGATGACGCCGATCACTATGATCCCGAAAATGATCTGCCCGGTGTTCAGCAATGCCTGGCTGTCGGTGATCATGTGGCCGATGCCCGAGGAGGAGCCGATGAGTTCCGCCACGATCACATACGTCCAGGCCCAGCCGAGCACGAGGCGCAGTGTTTCGGCAATGCCGGGTGCGGCACCCGGAATGAGCACGCGCGCCACGATGCCGCGGCTGTTGGCGCCGAGCGTGTAGGCGGCCTCGACGAGATCGCGCCGCGCGCCACCCACGGTCACGGCCACCATCAGCACGATCTGGAAGAACGAGCCGATGAAGATCACCAGCAGCTTCTGCATCTCGCCCAGCCCCGCCCACAGGATGAGCAGCGGAATGAACGCGGAGGCCGGCAGATAGCGGCAGAACGAGACGAAGGGCTCGAAGAAGGCCTCGACCGTTTTCCACGTGCCCATCGCAATGCCCAGCGGCACCGCGAACACCGCGGCCAGCAGGAAGCCGCCGAACACGCGCCACACGGTCATGCCGATGTCGCCGATGAAGCCGTACTCGGTGAAGAGCAGCCAGCCTTCCTTGACCATGGTGGGCGGGCTAGCAAGGAAGGTCGGCGACACGAAGCCGCCGAGCGTGGCCATGGCCCACACCAGCACGAACACGACGAAGAAGCCGAGCCCCAGCAGCACGCGCGCACGGGCACCGATGGGTTCGAGCGGCGCGAACACGCGGCGCCGCGCGGGTGCCACGGTCTTGGATGAGACGGCGGGCGCCGATGCAGCCAGCGGCTGCACCTGCGGCAGGGCCTTACTTGACGAAGCTTGCATCGAAGGTTGCTGCATAGTCTTCAGGCGCCTTGCGGATCACGCCGGCCTCCAGCAGGATGGCCGTGGCTTCCTTCATGAAGGTGGTGAGCTCGCCCGCGAAGAACTTCTGGTTGGCGGCCTTGTCCTGCCAGCGCAGGTAGGCCGACGACTTGGCGAACTGTTCGCCGCTCTGCTTCACGGCCGAGCCCATGATCTCGTTGGCCTTGGCCGGGTCGGCCTTGATCATGTCGAGCGCCTCGAAGTACGACTGCGTGAGCGCCTGCGCGGCCTTGGCGTTGGCCTTGAGCCAAGTGGGCGCGCAGCCGACGGTGTCCATCACCATCGGGTAGTCGAGCGTGGTGGCCAGGATCTTGCCGGCAGCGGGGTTGGCGCGCACGGTCGAAAGATAGGGCTCGTAGGTCATGGCGGCGTCGTTCTGGCCGGCCACGAAGGCCTGGGCGGCGGGCTGCGGCTCGAGCGAAACCACCTTCACGTCCTTCAGCGTCATGCCGTTCTTGTTGAGCATCCAGGCCAGGCCGAAGTAAGGCGCGGTGCCGGGCGCGCTCACGCCGATGGCCTTGCCCTTGAGGTCGGCAAAACTCTTTACGTCGTTGCGCACCGCGAGGCCGTCGGCGCCGTAGGACTTGTCCATCTGGAAGATCTGCACGATGGGCACGCCGTTGGCGTTCCAGGCCACGTGCGTTTCCACGGTGGTGGCCGCGCACTGGATGGCACCCGAGGCCAAGGCCAGGTGGCGGTCCTTCTGCGGGATCATCTTCAGTTCGACGTCCAGGCCGTTCTTCTTGAAGATGCCGGCCTTGTCGGCCAGCGAAAGCGGCGCGAAGCCGGTCCAGCCGGACATGCCGAGCGCAATTTTTGTTTCCTGCGCGGCGGCCGTTCCAGCCATGCCCGCTGCACATGCGCCTGCGGCCAGCAGGGAGGCGAATTTCACAACTACCGTCTTGACCATGGGTACTCCTGGTTCTGTTCTCTGGAAAAAGGCATCGGCGATGCACCCGAAGTCGGGCTGCGCACGCCTCGCATTGTTGCCAAGCGCCCCAACTTGTATATACAGGATAACCCGAGAGGCCTCTTTCGGTGCATCTCTTCAGGAAAATGCACCAGATTGCTGTCTATACAGGAAGGGTGGCGGGACGGGCTTCACCTTTGCAAACCTCGTGCCACAGTCATACGCGGGTTGGTGGGGGACAATCGACGTCTCCCCTCCTTCTTGCCCATCCCCGCCCTTCGCATCCGCTGCCTGTGTCCTCGCTCGCTCCCCTCCCCCTCGACGCCCCCGGCAGCAGCAGCGCCCCCGCCGACATCCTTCACGAAGTCTTCGGCTACTCGCAGTTCCGCGGGCCGCAGCAGGACATCGTCGACCACGTGGTGGGCGGCGGCGACGCGCTGGTGCTGATGCCTACCGGCGGCGGCAAGTCGCTGTGCTACCAGATCCCGGCCATTGCGCGGCAACGCGCGGGCCGCGGCGTCTCGGTGGTGGTGTCGCCGCTGATCGCGCTGATGCACGACCAGGTCGGCGCGCTGCACGAGGCCGGCGTGAACGCGGCCTTCCTGAATTCCACGCTCGACTGGGAGCAGACGCAGGACGTGGAGCGCCGCATGCTGCGCGGCGAGATCACGCTGCTGTACGCGGCGCCCGAGCGCGTGAACACGCCGCGCTTTTTGTCGCAGCTCGATTCGCTGAAGGAGCGCGGCAAGCTCTCGCTGTTCGCGATCGACGAGGCGCATTGCGTGAGCCAGTGGGGCCACGACTTCCGGCCCGAATACCGTGCGCTCACGGTGCTGCACGAACGCTACCCGGGCGTGCCGCGCATCGCGCTCACGGCCACGGCCGATGCGCTCACGCGCGCCGACATCGTCGAGCGGCTGCAGCTCGAGGAAGCGCGGCAGTTCGTCTCCAGCTTCGACCGGCCGAACATCCGCTACACCATCGTCGAGAAGAAAGACGCGACCACGCAGCTGCTGCGTTTCATCGAACGCGAGCACGAAGGCGATGCGGGCGTGGTCTATTGCCAGTCGCGCAAGCGCGTGGAAGACCTTGCGGCGACGCTGCAGGGTGCGGGCGTCAACGCCCTGCCCTATCACGCGGGCCTCGACGCCGCGGTACGCCAGAAGCACCAGGACCGGTTCCTGCGCGAGGAAGGCATCGTGATGGTCGCGACCATCGCCTTCGGCATGGGCATCGACAAGCCCGACGTGCGCTTCGTCGGCCACCTCGACATGCCGAAGAACATCGAGGGCTACTACCAGGAAACCGGCCGCGCGGGCCGCGACGGTGCCCCCGCCGACGCCTGGATGACCTACGGCCTGAATGACGTGGTGAACCAGCGCCGCATGATCGACGAGAGCCCGGCCGGCGAAGAGTTCAAGCAGGTGATGCGCGGCAAGCTCGATGCGCTGCTCTCGCTGGCCGAGGCAAGCGACTGCCGGCGCGTGCGGCTTCTGGGCTACTTCGGCGAGAAGAGCACGCCTTGCGGCAACTGCGACAACTGCCTGAACCCGCCGCAGGTGTGGGACGGCACCGATGCCGCGCGCAAGCTGCTCTCCACCATCTACCGCGTGCAGCAATTGAGCGGCATCAGCTTCGGCGCAGGCCACATCATGGACATCCTGCGCGGCAAGGAGACCGAGAAGGTCAAGCAGTTCGGGCACGAGCGCATCAGCACCTTCGGGTTGGGCGCGGAGTTCAGCGAAGTGCAGTTGCGCGGTGTGCTGCGCCAGCTCATCGCCACGGGCGCGCTGGCCGTCGATGCGGAAGCCTTCAACACGCTGAAGCTCACCGAAGGGTCGCGCGCGGTGCTCAAGGGCGAATCGAACGTGACGCTGCGCGAATCCATCTCGTCACCGGCGGAGCGCAAGCCCCGCCGCGAGAAGGTCGCCAAGGGCGCGCCGTCACCGGCTGCCGCCAAGCTCGACGACACCGGCAAGAAGCGTTTCGAGGCGCTCAAGGCCTGGCGCGCCGAGGTGGCCAAGGAGCACAACCTGCCGGCCTATGTGATCTTTCACGACGCCACGCTGGCGTCGATTGCCGAGCGCGCACCGGCGACGCTTGAAGACCTGCAGGGCATCAGCGGCATCGGCACCAAGAAGCTCGAGGCTTACGGCGCCGAAGTGCTGCGGGTCTGCAAGGCGTTCTGACACGGGCGCGGCCATGGACACCCGCCAGATGCGCTGCATTGTCGCGGTCGCCGAGGCGGGCAGTCTCACACGGGCGGCCGAGCGGCTCGGCCTGGCACAGCCGGCGCTCACGCAAACGCTGAACCGGCTGGAGCAGGAGATCGGCACGCGCCTGTTCACCCGCACGCGCCGCGGCGCCACGCTCACGGAGGCCGGCCTCGCGGTGATCGACGACCTGCGCGCCAGCCTCGCCTACAGCGACACGGCGGCCGAGCGCGCGCGGGCCATGGGCGCCGGGCGTGCGGGCCGGCTGACCGTGGGTTTCGTGACGCATGCGGTCTACGAGGTGCTGCCGAACGCACTGCGCCGGCTGCGCGCCGAACATCCGCAGCTGGACGTGGTGCTGCGCGAGATGAGCAATGCCGAGCAGGTGGCGGCGCTGGAGGGCGGCCGCATCGACATCGCGCTGCTGCACCCGCCGGTGTCGGTCACCGCCCGGGTGCACGAATTGCGGCTGGGCGAGGAGGCGATGGTCGCCGCGCTGCCGGCCGACTGGCCGCTGGCCGACGACGGCTGCGTGTCGCTCGCCGAGATCGCCCGGCACGGGCTGGTGTGGTTTCCGGAAGAGCAGATTCCCGCCCTGCGCGCCCAGTTGCTCGGCGCGCTGCGCCGCGCGGGCCACGAGACACGGGTGGTCCAGGACGCCAACCGCACGCTGACGGTGCTGGCCTGCGTGGCGGCGGGCCTGGGCTGGTCGCTGCTGCCGCGCTCGGTGCGCGCGCTGCGGCACGAGGGCGTGCGCTATGCCGAGGTACGCGACGGCGCCGGACTGCCGGCCTTCGAGTTGTCGGCACTGTGGCTGGCGCGCTCGCGTCCGACGTTCGCCGACGCTTTCGCCGCCTTGCTTGGGAGCGGCCCGGCGCCGGCCTAGTTGACCCCCACGCTCCGGCACTTCGTGTCCTCGCTTCCCCCCGAGGGGGCCGCAGGCCTGCTTGGGAGCGTCCCGGCGCCGGCCTAGTCCACCTGGATCTTGTTGTCCTTCGCGAGCCGGGTCCACTTGGCGATCTCCGCACGGCGGAAGCTGTCGAGCTCGGCCGGGCTGGAGCCGATCACCTCGGCGCCAAGCGCTTCGAGCCGGGTGCGCACCTCGGGGTCCTTGAGCGTGGCGGCGAACTCCTTCGACAGGCGCTCCACCACGGGCGCGGGGGTGCCGGCCGGCACGAACACCGCATTCCATTCGTAGACCTCGTAGCCGGGCAGGCCGGCTTCGGCCACTGTGGGCAGCTGCGGCAATGCAGGCGAATGCGTCTTGCCGGTCACGGCCAGCGCGCGCAGCTTGCCGCCCTGGATGAAGGGCAGGCTGGACGCCAGGCTGGCGAAGAACACGGGGACATGCCCCGACATCACGTCGGTGAGCGCCGGACCGCCGCCCTTGTAGGCCACGTGCGTGATCTGGACGCCGGCCATCGAGGCGAACAACTCGCCGGCCAGATGCTGCGCCGAACCATTGCCCGACGAGGCGTAGTTGATGCCGCCCGGCTTCGCCTTGGCCTGGGCGATCAGGTCGGCGACGCTCTTCATCGGCGCCGACGGATTCACCACCAGCACGTTGGGCACCTTCACCAGCAGCGACACCGGCGCCAGGTCTCGCAATGTGTCGAAGGGCATCTTGCGCAGCGCAGGGTTCTGGGCGTGGTTGGAGGCGTCGAGCATCACGGTGTAGCCGTCGGGCGCGCTCTTGGCGACCAGGTCGCCGCCGATGGCACCGCCGGCGCCGCCGCGGTTGTCGATCACCACTGGCTGGCCGAGCTTCGCCGAGAGCTTGGGCGCGATGATGCGCGCCACCGCATCGACGGTGCCGCCCGGCGGATAGCTCACGACCAGCCTCACGGGCTTTTCCGGCCACGCGCCGGCATGCGCCGAAAGCCCGGCCAGCAGCAGGGCCGCGCCCGCAAGGGCACGGGGAATGGCGCGCAGCAGGCGTGCGCGCGAGAGCTCATTGGTCGTCATTGATGTCTCCGGTTTTGAACTTGAACAATTGCGCGGGCGTGTCGACCAGGATGCGGCGGCGTGCCGTTTCGTCGGGCACCCAGTCGGCCAGCGCCGCGTAGGTGGGGGCATAGCTCGCGACGTCGCGGTGCTGGGTGTGAGGCCAGTCGCTGCCCCACACCAGGCGCCCGGGGCCGAAGGCTTTCAGCAGCGCCCGGACGGCATCGCGCGCGGCGGTGCCGTCCGTTGCCGCGGGCCAGTTCCGGTAGGCGGCCGACAGCTTGACCCAGATGCGCCCGCTGGCTGCGGCGCCGAGAAGCCAGGCAAAGCCTTCATCGGCGATGGCGGGCGCCGACGCAGGCCGGCCGAAATGGTCCACCACCAGCGCGCATCCGGCATCGAGCACGGCCTGCGCTGCGAGTGCCAGGTCGTGGGATTCGCGGTGCAGTTCCACATGCCAGCCGAGCGCCCGCGCGCGGGCGAAAAGCCGGTGCCACTCGGGCCTGGAGAAATCGGGGAGCGGCAGGCCCACGAGGTTGAGGCGGATGCCGCAGATACCGGCCTCGGCCATGGCATGCAGCATGGCGTCGTCCGCTGTCGGGTCGACCACCGCCACGCCCCGCAGCCGCCCGGGGCAGGCGCGCAGCGCGCCGAGCAGGAAGCTGTTGTCCAGGCCCAGGAAGCTGGGTTGCACCAGCACGCCATGCGAGACGCCGTGCGCGTCGAGCAGCGCCAGGTATTCGGCCAGCGTGGCCTCGTAGTCGGGTGCATGCCGGCGCGCCGCCGCCAGGGGCAGGCCATGCGCGAACACGTGGGCATGGCTGTCGACGGCTGTGATGGCGGCGGGGGACACGGTGTTTGTCTCGGTCGGAATCGTTGTGCGTTCGGAAGCGAACGTGGGCGAGTATCCGCAAGGCAAAACCTGTTGGGAATGCGTCTCCTGGTTGCGTTTGGATAAGCGCGGCTTATGACGCTCAGTTCGCCGCGGCGGGCAGCGCGATCGGCACCGGCCGCGTGAGCAGGTCGATATACAGGTTGAAGAAGCGCGCGTTGTCGAACTTCTTCACCACCGTCATCTTCTGCAGCGCCGGCCCCGCGGGCTGCGAGGCGTAGCCGATGGAGCGGCCGTTGTCGGCGGCGCCGGGCTTGGCGACCACGTCGACATAGCGCTCCACCGTTTGCGTGGCGTAGCTCGGATCGATGAGGTAGGCGAGCGTGAGCGTGTCCCAGATGTTCTGCGTGTAGTCCGGGTTGTTCTCGAAGCCGTTGGTGCCGCTGAAGCCGTAGCCGTTGAGCTGCCTGAACACCTCGGTCACGGCGGTCGGCTTGGCTGGATGCGCGATGCGGTCGTAAACCGGCTTGGTGAGAAAGACGGTGTCGGTCACGTCGAGCGGCACCACCACCTGCGGAATCGGCAGGCGCACCACGAACTGCGCGGCCTCGGGGTCGAACCACCAGTTGAATTCGGCGAACTTGGTGGTGTTGCCCGCCACTTCGATGGCGCCGCCCATGTAGATGATTTTCTTGATGAGCGGGACGATCTCGGGGTTCTGCTTCACCGCGAGCGCAATGTTGGTGAGCGGGCCGATGGCGAGGATGGTGATCTCGTTCGGGTTGGCCTTCACGGTGTCGACGATGAAGTCGACCGCGCTCTTGCGCTGCAGCACCGTGCGGGTGGCAAAGCCATCGGGCGAGGGCTTCAGGTCGGCATCGGTCTTGGGCTCGGGCGAGCTCCAGGCGCCCAGGTAGCCGTCCCCGCCGGAACCGGCGGCCATCTCGGCCTCGATGGTGGCGTAGTCGTGGTTGAACGCGTAGTTCGCGCCGGCATAAATGCCGATGCGGTCGCCCACGCCGAGCCGCTCGACGGACATCAGCGCGTCGGCCACGCCCTGCTTGAGCCACTGGTTGCCCGACACCACGCTGATGCCCATGACCCGCACCTTGCCTTCGGCCTGCAACTGCGCGGCCATGACGCCGAGCTGGCCGTCGTCGCTCATGGTGTTGTAGTCGCTGTCGATGATGATCTTCTGCGCGGGAGGCGGGGCGGCGCCGTACCCCGGGGCGAGCCCGATACCGCCGCTGCCGCCATCACTCCCGCCGCCGCAGGCCGAGAGCACTGTGGCGAGCAAGGCCGTGGCCATCCATTTGCGGCGTTGAATCTGAATCTTCATCCCGGGCTCCTTCTGAGCGGCTCTCGCCATATAGAACTAAATGCCAAACGATTGCGCAAACGTTTGCTTGGACTCTAATGGGCGAGCCACGGGCGTGGCGAAGGGCAAGGTTTCAAGCGGTAACCGCGAGGCCGCCGAAGCGGCTCAGCCCGGTGAGGGGGCGGCTTCGAGCAGGCGGATTTCGCGCAGCGGTGTGCGATGGAGCAGGTAGGGCTGCTCGCCGGCCGCTTCGGACTTCTCGAGCCCCGGCAAGGCCTTGGCCGAAGCTGTTGCAGGGCATGCGCCGCCGCTGCGCATTGCCAGTGCAGCCGCCAGCCGTGCCTCGGCCGGATCGCCGAGCGCATGGTCGAAGTCGTCGGCCACGGTGCAAGTGGGCGCGAAGCCGTCGCCATAGTCGCCGAAGTTCTTGGCATTGACGCCCTGGAACTGGATGGCGAAGTAACTCGTGCCGCAGTTGTCCTGCGGAGAAAAACCGTAGGGCTTGCCGCAGGTGGCACCGCCGACGAGGTTGACCTGGACGTCCACGCCGCGCAGGCTGTTGATGACCGACTCGCTGGCCGAGCAGGTGTCGGGGCCGACCAGCACCGTCACCTGCGAAAGATCGAGCCTTGGCAGCGTCACGCCGGCGCGGCTGGTGGCATGGAACGGAATGATCGTTTGCGCCGGCGTCAGGTGGAACGGGTTCTTGTCGTTGAACACAAGGCGCTCGAAAGTCTTGCCCGAGGTGGCGGTGGACGAGGCCACCATGGTGGCGAGCCGGCTGGCGATGTTGAGCTGGCCGCCGCCGTTGTAGCGCATGTCGAGCACCAGGTCTTGCACGCCGTCCTGCTTGAGCTGGTTCACGGCGTTGATGAGCTGCGTCTCCGAGGTCGTGATGTGATCGTTGAAGAGCAGGTAGCCCACGCGGCCGCTGGCGGTGTCGATGCTCTTCACGTTCTGCACCGGCGTGCGCGTGATGCTCGCCGCCGCCAGCGTCACGGTACGGGTCGCGGTGCCTTCCTGCAGCTTGAAGGTGTGCGATTCGCCGATGGTGGTGGGTGAGATGCCGCGGTTGATGGTGGCGGTGTCGGTGCCTGCTATCACGTCCACACCGTCGACTTCGAGCACCTTCGCGCCGCGTGCAATGCCTGCACTGGCCGCGGGCGAACCGGGTTCGGTGAACGCGATGCGCAGGTCGCGAGGACGCGAGTTGCGCACGAACGCGAACTCCATGCCGTAGCCGGGCGCCACGCCATTCTGCGAAAGCTGCCGGTACCGCTCGGTGTCGTACACGTAGTGAAAGCGGTCCTTCGCGCGGCCCGAGGCGGTGACGGCCGGGCTCTTGAGCACGCTGAAATAGGCGACCGGCGTGGCGTAGTCGGCCGCCTTCAGGGTGGCCGGCACCTCGCCGTACCAGAGGTAGGTTTCGTCGATCCAGCCGCGCACCCAGCGCTTCTCGTCGGTGAGCGTGCCGGCCTTGTCCGGATAGGCGGCACCGGTCTCGGGGTTGGTACCCGTGCGCGGGGCGGCGCAGAGGCCGGCCACGGTGGACGAGGCAACGATGGTGTCGTCATTGCCGCCACTGGCCGGGGGCGTGGTGGTGGGCGGCAGGAAGACGGGCAGCCCACCGCCGCCCCCTCCTCCTCCGCCGCCGCCGCAGCCGGCCAGGACGAAGGCTGCGCAGGCCAGCACGAATGCGGCCGGGGTGAATGCGGTGGAGCGCGGCGTCTCCCACGCGTTCGCGTCGAATGAATTCATCGAGCCCCTCCTCGTGTCCGCCGCGACGGACGGTTTTTCTTGTCTGCCGCGTTCCGGTGGCTTGGCTTGTTACTGCACGAAACCCATGCCGCGCGATTCGCGCACTTCGGGCTTGATGCGGTGCTCGGCCTCGAGCTGGTCCAGGAATTCGGCGGCCGAGAACTCGACCGCGAGAATATCCGTTTGCCGTTTCACGGCCGCGAAATCCCCCGGGCACAGCTGCCCCAATTGCGCCAGGCGCGTCTTGATCTCGCCGGTGAGCAGCGCGGCATCGCCGGCCAGCGCCTCGGTCACGAACATATGTTCACGCTGCACGGCGGTGAGCGGCATGAACTTGATCTTGAAGGTGAAGCGCCTGAGCGCCGCCTGGTCGAGCCGGTCGAGCAGGTTGGTGGTGCAGATGAAGACACCATTGAAGCGCTCCATGCCCTGCAGCATCTCGTTGACCTCGGTCACTTCATAGGTGCGCTGCGCACCGCGCCGGTCTTGCAGAAAGCTGTCGGCCTCGTCGAGCAGCAGCACGGCTTTTTCGGCCTCCGCTTCCTTGAACATGGCCGCCATGTTCTGTTCGGTCTCGCCGACGTACTTGCTCATGAGGTCGCTGGCCTGCTTGATGATGAGCGGCCGGCCGACGGCCTTGGCAATATGCTCGGCCAACGCGGTCTTGCCGGTGCCGGGCGCGCCGTAGAAGCACAGCGTGCCGTGGCCGCGCGCCTTGATCGCCGCCACGATGCGCGGAATTTCGAAGCGGGTCTCGACATTGAGCATGTCGAGGTCGTAGGTGGTCACGCTGCGCCGCACACCCAGGCCGGTGTCGAGCGTGCCCAGGGCGAGGTCGGCGTTCTTGAGCTGCCGCTCGATCAGCGCCTCCATCGATGCGCCGTCGGTCTGCGCCAGCCCCGCAAAGCGCACCGCAGTGCGAATCTGTGCGGGCGTGAGGCCCTTGCGCTCGGCCAGCTTGGCGGTGAAGGCTTCGGACACCACGATGCCGTCGAGCGTTTTCTTGATCAGCTGCTCGCGCGCGCCGGGCGGCGGCGACTTGAGCTCGAGGTGATACGCGAAGCGGCGCCGGAACGCCGGGTCGATCTGCTCGATGCGGTTGGTCACCCACAGCGTGGGCACCGGGTTGGCTTCGAGAATCTGGTTGACCCAGGCCTTGCCACTCACGCTGCCGCTGGTGGGCGCCGGAATCTGCTCGGCGCGCGCCATGAACTGTGCGGCTTCGGTGCTAATGGGCGGAAACACGTCTTCGACCTCGTCGAACAGCAGCGCGGCTTGCGCGCTGCCCTTGAGGAACACCTGCGCAATCTGCAGCGAGCGGTAGCGGTCGCGGCCACTCAGCGAGTTGCCGTCGCGGTCGGCGTATTCGACCTCGAACAGTTCGAGCCCCGCCGCTTGCGCCACCACCTTGGCGAGCTCGGTCTTGCCGGTGCCGGGCGGCCCGTAGAGCAGCACGTTGACGCCGGGTTCCTTGCGCGCCACCGCGGCCTGCAACAGCGTGACGAGCATCTGCGCGTCTTCCTCGACAAAGGAAAAGTCATGCGTGGTGAGCGCGCTCTTGGCGGAGGGCCGCGTGAACACGGCCATGAGTTCGTTGTGGTCGCGGTATTCGCGCATCAGCACCGGCGGCAGCTTTTCGCTGACCTTCATCAGGTCGGCCAGGTCAGTGATGTTGTGCTCGGAGATCAGGTTCTCGACGAGCCCGATGCGCTCCAGCCGCGAGCCCGCGCGCAAGGCTTCGCCCACCTCGGTGGCATTGACGCCCGCGATGTCGGCAATGGCGGCATAGGCCTCGGGCGCGTTGTTGACCTTGAACTCGACCAGGAGCGAACGCAGGTCGCGCTGATAGCGCGCGAGCGTGCCGTAGAGCAGCAGCGCGCGCTCGGCCTTGTTGAGCTGCAGCAGGCCCGCGAGTGCATCGATGTTCTTCTCGACCAGCGTCGACTGCTTGCGCAGCGCATGCGTGAGCCAGTCGCGCGTGACGGACAGCACCGAGAGCAGGTCCTTGGGATAGTCCTTGGCGTATTCGTCGAGATAGAAGAACAGCGTGCCTTCCTCATACGGGCCGCGCCACACGCCATGCCGCTCGAGCAGTGTGCGGCCGTCGAAATTCTCGACGCCCTTCCAGGCCTCGTTGCCGGCGCAGCGGCGGCCGAGGAATTCGCGCAACCGCTGCAGCACCGCGGCCGGCCACACCAGGTGGCGGCCGGTGAGCGAGAGCAGGCCGTTGATGTCGCGGCGCACATTGAAGCGCGGCCCCTGCTTGGCGGCGAGCGTGAGCACGAAGTGCGAGCACATCAGTTCGAGCACCGGCGCGCCCTTGAGCCCAGGCGACGGCAATGCCTGCCCGCGCACCGCAGCAGCCACGACATCGACACCCGCACGCTTGACCATCAGACAGCCTCCAGACGAGGAATTTCCTGGAGCGACCATAGCGCAGACTTTTGGCTTCGGGAAGACGCTGGAACGGTAAAAACCCTGATGGTGCGATTCCAGCCACAATGCCCGCCATGGTCGGAATCGAAGAAATCCGGCGCGCCGCGGCGCGCCTGCAGGGTCAGGTGCTCAATACGCCCTGCGTCGAGTCGCGCACGCTCTCCGAGATCGTGGGCGCGCAGGTCTACCTGAAGTTCGAAAATCTGCAGTTCACCTCCTCGTTCAAGGAACGCGGGGCGTGCAACAAGCTGGTCGATCTTTCGGAAAACGGACCGCAGGGCGACGGCAAGGAAACCACGCGGGGCGTGGTGGCCATGTCGGCCGGCAACCATGCCCAGGGCGTGGCCTATCACGCGCAGCGGCTCGGCCTGCGCGCGCTCATCGTGATGCCGCGCTTCACGCCCGGCGTGAAGATCGAGCGCACGCGCGGCTTCGGCGCCGAAGTGGTGCTGCACGGCGACACGCTCGACGCGGCGCGTGCCCATGCGCTGGAGCTGGCCGAACGCGAAGGGCTGACCTTCGTCCACCCCTATGACGACGAGGCGATCATCGCGGGCCAGGGCACGGTGGCGTTGGAGATGCTCGACGCGGTGCCCGATCTCGACATGCTGGTGGTGTCGGTCGGCGGCGGCGGGCTGATTGCCGGCATGGCGATCGCGGCGCGCGACCGGAAACCGGGCATCGAGATCGTCGGCGTGCAGACCACGCGCTTTCCGGGCATGGTGAATGCCGTCAAGGGCACGCAGCACCTGCAAGGCAAGAGCACCATCGCCGAAGGCATCGCGGTCGGCACGCCGGGCGTGCTGACGCGGGAAATCATCGCCAAGCACGTCGACGACCTGCTGCTGGTCGACGAAGGCGACATCGAACAGGGCGTGCTGATGCTGCTCGAAATCGAGAAAACCCTGGTCGAGGGCGCCGGCGCGGCCGGCCTTGCGGCGCTGATCCGGCATCCGGAGCGCTTCAAGGGCAAGCGCGTGGGGCTGGTGCTTTCGGGCGGAAACATCGATCCGCTGCTGCTCGCGGCGATCATCGAGCGCGGCATGGTGCGCGCCGGCCGGCTGGCGCGCGTGCGGGTCAGCGCACGCGATGTGCCGGGCTCATTGGCCCAAATCACGGCCACTGTAGCGGAAGCGGGCGCTAACGTCGATGAAGTGCATCATCAACGTGCCTTTACCATGCTGGCAGCGCAGAATGTCGATATCGAGCTGGTGCTGCAGACCCGCGGACGGGCGCACCTGGCCAGCGTGCTGGGCGCGCTGCACGACGCCGGCTTTGAGGCCGAAGAGCAGCACTGAAGGGGGCTCGCAAGCCCCTAGACCGTGCGGCCGGGCCCCATCGGTAAAATGCCCGCAGTTTTTTTGTATTTGTGTATTCGAGGTACTTTCAATGTCAAACCCTTCCCCCGTCGAGCCGCATCACGCGGCCGCCGTTGAAAAAGACGCCGTCGAATCGGTTGTTCACCTGATGCCGCTCGTCCTGCCGCTGGCCGGCGGCGTGCTGATGCTGCTGCTCGCATCCATCGCCGTCTACTTGGCCTGACAGCCATTTGCGTCTTCGTCCGCGGGCTTTGCGGCCCGCGTTGACGCAGTCTCCCCAAGGCGAAACGTTTTCTCAAACGGACCTCCGTGCCATTGCCGGCGCGGCGTCCCGTTCGGAAAGACGATTTTTCAACTTAGGAGATTTCCGATGAACGCACCCACGATGCAGGGCCTCGCCATTCAGGCGCCCTCATACGTCAAGAACGCAAAACTGATTGCCTGGGTGGCCGACATGGCCGCGCTTTGCAAACCCGAGGCCATTCACTGGTGCGACGGCAGCAAGGAAGAGTACGACCGCCTGTGCCAGCAACTGGTCGACGCGGGCACCTTCAAGAAGCTCAACCCGGCCAAGCGCCCCAATTCGTTCCTCGCGGCCTCCGACCCGAGCGACGTGGCGCGCGTCGAAGACCGCACCTTCATCTGCTCCGAAAAGAAGGAAAACGCCGGCCCCACCAACAACTGGATGGCCCCGGCCGAAATGCGCGCCACGCTGCAGCCGCTGTTCGACGGCTGCATGAAGGGCCGCACGATGTACGTGGTGCCTTTCAGCATGGGCCCGCTCGGTTCGCCCATTGCGCACATCGGCATCGAGCTTTCCGACTCGCCTTACGTGGCAGTCAACATGAAGATCATGACCCGCATGGGCAAGGCCGTGTACGAGGTGCTCGGCGCCGACGGCGAGTTCGTGCCCTGCGTGCACACCGTGGGCGCGCCGCTCGAGGCCGGCCAGAAGGATGTGACCTGGCCCTGCAACAAGACGAAGTACATCGTTCACTACCCCGAAACCCGCGAAATCTGGAGCTACGGTTCGGGCTACGGCGGCAACGCGCTGCTGGGCAAGAAGTGCTTCGCGCTGCGCATCGCCTCCACCATGGGCCGCGACGAGGGCTGGCTGGCCGAGCACATGCTGATCCTGGGCGTGACTTCGCCCGAGGGCAAGAAGTACCACGTGGCCGCCGCGTTCCCCTCGGCCTGCGGCAAGACCAACTTCTCGATGCTGGTGCCCCCGGCCGGCTTCGACGGCTGGCAAGTGACGACCATCGGCGACGACATCGCCTGGATCAAGCCCGGCAAGGATGGCCGCATGTACGCCATCAACCCCGAGGCGGGCTACTTCGGCGTGGCCCCCGGCACCAACCTCAAGACCAACCCCAACTGCCTCAAGAGCCTGGACCGCGACGTGATCTTCACCAACGTGGCGCTCACCGATGACGGCGACGTCTGGTGGGAAGGCCTCGAAGACGACGTGCCCGGCAAAAAGCTGCCCGAGCACCTGATCGACTGGCAGGGCAAGGACTGGACGCCGCAGATCGCCAAGGAAACCGGCGCCAAGGCCGCGCACCCCAACTCGCGCTTCACCGTGGCCGCCACCAACAACCCGGCGCTCGACCCGGCTTGGGACGATCCGGCGGGCGTGCCGATCGACGCCTTCATCTTCGGCGGCCGCCGCTCGACCACGGTGCCGCTGGTGACCGAAGGCCGCAACTGGACCGAAGGCGTCTACATGGCCGCCACCATGGGCTCGGAAACCACCGCCGCCATCGTCGGCCAGGTGGGCGTGGTGCGCCGCGACCCGTTCGCCATGCTGGCTTTCATGGGCTACAACATGAGCGACTACTTCCAGCACTGGCTCGACCTGGGCAAGAAGGTCGAGGCTTCGGGCGCGAAGCAGCCGCGCATCTACACGACCAACTGGTTCCGCAAGGGCCCGGACGGCAAGTTCGTCTGGCCCGGCTACGGCGAGAACATGCGCGTGCTGAAGTGGATCATCGATCGCATCGAAGGCAAGGCCGAGGGCGTGGACCATGTCTTCGGCGTGAGCCCGCGCTACGAAGACCTGAACTGGACCGGCCTGGATTTCAGCGCCGAGCAGTACGCCACCGTCACCAGCATCGACAAGGCCGCGTGGCAGGCCGAGCTGAAGCTGCATGCCGAGCTGTTCGAGCAGCTGGCGCACCACCTGCCGAAGGAACTGCCGGCAACCAAGGCGGCCATCGAGCAGCGCCTGGCGGCCTGACGCTCCCCCTGTGCGGCCGCGAGCCGCACCAACGGAAAAAGCCGCCCAAGGGCGGCTTTTTCATGACTCGGCTGGCGGATCGATCGGTCGATCAGTAGTAGCGCGAGCTGTTCATGCGGCGCATTGCTTCATAGAGCGTCGGCATGCGGGCATCGGCGGCACGTGCGGCCTTGCTGCGGGCCAGCGCGTCCACCTTGGCCACGGTGGCGGCGGGAGCCTTGCCTTCCGACTGCTGGCGCCAGACGGCGGCTTGCAGTTCCTGCATCACGCGCGGGTCGCTGTGCGCGGTGGCAAGAAAGCGGGCGTCGGCGCGGTCGGCGGCGCGGCGCTGGGCTGCTGCATTCCAGAGGCCTGCAACCTTGGCGGCTGCGTTGCGCAGCGAGCCGGCAAACAGCGCGATGCCGGCGAAAACGGCGCCGCAGAGCACAGCCCAGGCGGCGAGCAGAGCGCCTTCGTCCCAGGTGGAAACGAGCTTGTCGCCCACCACCAGCACCGCCGCGACCACCGCGACGACGAGCAGGGCGATCAGCGGACGCGAACCGTTCGCGCCGGCGCGTGCGGCCTTGATCTGGCCGAACAGGATCTCGGCGCGCTGGACGCCGGGATGGACAGTAGGTTGGTCAACGTGGACAAAGCTGGTCATGGTGATCCCTCCGTGGGATAAGTGGCTGATGCCGATGAGGGAATATTAGGGGTTACCCTAGTGTTATGCCACTTTATCTTTCTGATGTTTATCATTCACAACACTGATGGACGTCAACTTTCGCACACTCGACCTCAACCTGCTCCGCGTCTTCGACGAGGTGATGGCGGAGCGCAACCTGACACGGGCGGCGCGCAACCTGTCGATCACCCAGCCCGCGGTGAGCAATGCGTTGCGCCGTCTGCGCGACGTGCTCGGCGACGAGCTGGTGAGCCGGGCCGGCGCGGGCGTGGAGCCGACGCCGCGCGCGCTGGCACTCTGGCCCACGGTGCGGGACGCGTTGCGGCAGCTGCAGCACACGCTGGCGCCGGGTGAGTTCGACGCGGCTGTCGCCGACACCACCTTCCTGCTGGCCATGGCCGACGCCACCGCCGCCGAACTCATTCCGGGGCTCGTGCAAATCGTGGAGAAGGAAGCGCCCGCTATCTCGCTGCGCGTTCTGCCGCTTACTACTCGCGATCCGCGGCGCATGCTCGAGCAGGAAGAAGTCGACATGGCCGTCGGCTACTTTCCGGCCGTGATCGCCAGCCTGGCGGCGCGCGGGCAGTCGGGCGTGGGGGTGGCGTTCGAGACCCAACGGCTCTACCTGGGCCAGTATGTGTGTGTGATGCGGCGCGGCCATCCGCTGGCGGATGCACCGCTCACGCTCGACGACTACTGCGCCGCCCGGCATCTGCTCGTGAGCTTTTCGGGCCGTCCGTACGGTTTTATCGACCAGACGCTGGGCGCCCTGGGGCGTGAGCGGCGCATCGTGGTCACGGTCAACCAGTTCTTCACGGCCGGGCGCGTGGTCGCGAATTCAGACCTGCTCACGGTGCTGCCACGGCATTTCGTGACCGTGACCGGCATCGACGACCAGCTGGTGCTGCGCGACCTGCCCTTCGACCAGCCGATGGTGCACGTCGACGCCATCTGGCATCGCCGCGCGCAGCATGGGCATGCGCATGAATGGCTGCGCACCGCGCTGCTGCGCTCCGCCGCGGCGGCTTTCGCGGATTCGGTCCTCGGGCAGAAGGTGCCCAAGTGACCTGGGCTTTTCAGCGAACGACCGAGAGCCAGGCGCTGGCTGCGACGCGCAGTTCCTGAGCCTGGTAGGCGTCGAGACCGGCACGGGCATCGGCGCTTTCCATCAGCGTCGCGGCATGGCTGGCCGGGGCGTTGTTATTGGAAGAACGGAAGAAACGGGCCACTTGGGCAATGAGGCTGAACATGACAGTGCGCTGCTTTTGGCTGCGCTGGAGTGGTTGATGTACCAAGAATAGGGGTTATCCCTAATATTGGAAGCCCTGCTTTATGCGCTTTATGCATGGGCTGATTCCCGAGGGCCTGTCAATGCCATTTCTGGGGTCGCGAAGGCCAGCCGCAGCGGGCCAATCAAGGCGCGCTCCTTGCGTCCAGCCCCTTGGCCGGGCAACGCGATCCCCAGAAATGGCATTGACAGGCCCTAGACTGAGTGGACGATGAAGTTGCAACTGCTTTCCGACCTGCATCTGGAGTCCCATCCCCGCTTCCACGCCGAGCCGGCGCCCGGGGCCGACATGCTGGTGCTGGCGGGCGACATCGGCTCCTACCAGGAAGGCTCCCGCCTGACGGACCCCGACTTCGGGCTGGGCCGCTTCTCGCCCCGCAACGGCTGGCCGGGGCCCGTGATCTACGTGCCCGGCAACCATGAGTACGACAACACCGATTTCGACGAAACCCACGAGCGCCTGCGCGCGCTTTGCAAGGAACTCGACATCCTGTGGCTGGAACGCGAGACGACTGTCATCGGCGGCATCCGCTTCATCGGCACCACGCTCTGGGCCGACTTCGACGCACTGGTGACCCCCACCGACGGCCTGGCCGACGCGCTCAAGAAGCGCGGCAAGGCGATGCGGGCAGCCGACTTCTACCTGGAGAAGGCCGCCACGGTGCGCCACGGCCAGCCGTTCATGGCCGGCGCGATGCGCGAACAGGGCCTCGCATGCCAGGCCTGGCTCGAGCAGGCGCTGGCCGAGCCTTTCGACGGCACCACGGTCGCCATCACGCATTTCGCGCCGAGCCTCGCAAGCGCCGATCCGCGCTACGGCCTCACGCCGGGCACCGCGGGCTTCTGCAATTCGATCGACGCGCTGCTTCCCCGCGCCCAGCTCTGGCTGCATGGCCATCTGCATTGCCCGTTCGACTACGTGAAGGACGGCTGCCGCGTGGTCGCCAATCCGCTCGGCTACAAGGGCAAGGGCGAACAGGAAGGCTTCCGGCCGAACCTGCTGGTCGAGGTGGTCTGAGTGCGCACTACAGCAGCTCTTCGCCCACGATCGGCAGCAGCAGCCAGTTCTTGAAGCGCAGCCAGAGAAACTCGCCGGGCTCGTCCTCATGCACGATGTCGCCGCCGGCATCGTCGTATTCCAGCCATTGCACGCGGCGGCCATTGGGTGCGAGCCGCAGCCGGTAGCCCAGGCTCACGCGCCCCTTGCTCAAGAGATTTTCATAGTCGGCCACCAGTTCCGGGCTGTCGATCACGAGCCCCATCTCGGTGTTCACCGCCGCGGAGCGGTGGTCGAGGTTCATCGAGCCGATGAAAAAACGCTCGTCGTCGATCACCGCGATCTTGGCGTGCAGGCGGCTGATCGACTGGCCGAAGTCGCCGAAGTGCCCTGAGCGCCCGGAGAGCATCGGCGCAATCTCGTAGATGCTGACGCCGATCTTCAGCATGTCGGCGCGATAGCGTTCGTAGCCCGCGTAGGCCAGTGGCTCGTCGGTGGCGCCCAGCGAGTTGGTCACCACGGTGATGCGCCCTCCACGCGCGATGGCCGCCTTCATCATGGCCATGCCGCGCGCGCCGGGAATGAAGTACGGCGAAGCGATCTTGACTTCATGCCGGGCCGAATTGATGACGCCCAGCGCACCCTCGTTCACGCTGCCCGCATAGGCCGCCACGGGCGCGCGCGTGATCTTCGCGGGGTCGTCCACGAACAGCGAGCACGGCGCCCAACGCAGGTCGATCTTGCCGGTGGTGAGCTGCTCGCCCACCGGCGACCTGTCCATCACGTCGCGCTGGCGAATCGGCACGTCGGGCTGCGCCGTGCTGGCGATGGCGTCGAAGCGCTTCTGCGCCTCGTCCACCGTCATGCGCAGCGGGGCAATGCGCTCGATGGGCCACGCATGCTCGCTGTTCCAGTAGCGATCGAAGCCTTCGGACATCTGGCGCACCACCGGGCCGCTGGAAAGCACGTCCATGTCGATGAAGTTCGCCGCCGTGCCGCGCATGAAATATTCGTTGGCGATGTTGCGCCCGCCCGAGACGGCAAAGCTGTTGTCGGCCACCAGGAGCTTGTTGTGCATGCGGTGGTTGATGCGGCCGAAATCCGCGATCGAGAACAGGAGCCGCAGCGCGAGCGAGCCGGCCCGCGAAGGCAGCGGATTGAACAGCCGCACCTCGACGTTCGGAAAGGCCGAGAGCGTGCCGAACACCTCGTCCTCGCCGGCGGTGTAGAGGTCGTCCACCAGGAGGCGCACCCGGACGCCGCGCAACGCCGCGTCACGCAGCTCGCGCAGCAACAGAAGGCCGACGTCGTCGTTCTGGATCAGGTAGTACTGCACGTCGAGCGACTTCTCGGCATGCCGCGCAAGCGAAATGCGGGCATCGAAGGCAAAGGCCGCCTCCGGCAGCAGCCGAAAGCCCGACTGCGATGCCGCCCCGCCGGGGGCGCCCGGCCGCACCAGCTGGCCGAGCGCAGTGCCGGCCACGTCGGTGATGGCCGCAGTCGGCGTGCGCGGCTGCGGCGGCGGCAGGCCCGCGCAGCCCGCCAGCCACGCCGAGGCCATGGCGGCCCACACCAGGGCCGCAAGCCGGCGGATCAGGAAAGAGGCTGCCATGGCCCGCACTGTAGCTCGCGGCGGGCGCCAGCGGAGCCCTATGATCGACGCCACAAAAAAGGGAAAGAACACGCGTGCTCAACGGCTTGTGGCTGGGTTTCTTCGGGATGGCGATGCTGGCGGCGCTCGGGCGCTGGCTGGTGGGCGACGACCCGGCCGTTTTCGCGGCCATCGTCGAGAGCCTGTTCGCCATGGCGCGGCTCGCGGTCGAGGTGATGGTGCTGCTGTTCGGCACGCTCACGCTGTGGCTCGGCTTCTTGCGCATCGCCGAGGCGGCAGGGCTCGTCGGCTGGCTCGCGCGCGTGCTGGGGCCGCTGTTCCGGCGGCTCATGCCGGGCGTGCCCGCTGGCCATCCGGCGCTGGGGCTCATCACGATGAACTTCGCGGCCAACGCGCTCGGGCTGGACAACGCGGCCACGCCCATCGGGCTGAAGGCCATGCGCGAGCTGCAGCGGCTGAACCCCGACCCGGTCACGGCCACCAACGCGCAGATCCTGTTCCTGGTGCTCAACGCTTCGTCGCTCACGCTATTGCCGGTGACGATCTTCATGTACCGCGCGCAGCAAGGGGCGAGCGATCCGACGATGGTGTTTCTGCCGATCCTGCTGGCGACCAGCGCATCGACGCTGGTGGGCCTTCTCTCGGTGGCCGTGGCGCAGCGCCTGCGGCTGTGGGACCCGGTGGTGCTGGCTTATCTGGTGCCGGGTGCGTTGCTGCTCGGCGGCTTCATGGCGCTGTTGGGCACCCTGTCGGCCGCGGCCATCGCCTCGCTCTCGTCGCTCATGGGCAACCTCGCGCTGTTCGGCGTGATCATCGTGTTCCTGCTGGCCGGCGCAATCCGCCGCATCAAGGTCTACGAATGTTTTATCGACGGCGCGAAGGAAGGCTTCGACATTGCGAAGAACCTGCTGCCCTACCTGGTCGCGATGCTGTGCGCCGTGGGCGTGCTGCGCGCCTCGGGCGCACTCGACTTCGTACTCGGCGGGCTGCGCTGGCTGGTCGACATGGGCGGCTGGGATTCGCGTTTTGTCGACGCCATGCCCACCGCGCTGGTCAAGCCCTTCTCGGGCAGCGCGGCGCGTGCGATGCTGATCGAGACCATGAAGACCCAAGGCGTGGACAGCTTTCCCGCGCTCGCAGCCGCCACCATTCAAGGCAGCACCGAGACCACCTTCTACGTACTGGCCGTGTACTTCGGTGCCGTGGGCATCCAGCGCGCACGGCACGCGGTGGCCTGCGCGCTCCTGGCCGAACTGGCCGGCGTGGTGGCGGCCATCGCGGTGTGCTACTGGTTCTTCGGATGAACGCCGCAGAACCAGCCCTTGCGAGCGGGGCGATGCGGCGCGCCAAGCAGCCGTGCGTGCGCTGAGCCAGAATAGTCCTTCGCCTTCCAACGCTCAGCCTTTTTCGTGACCACTTCCCGCCGGGCCAAGCCCCCTACCTTTTCGCCTGCGGAATTCCGCGAGGCGCTCGGCATGTTCGCCACGGGCGTGACCATCGTCACGGCGCGTTCGGCCGAGGGCGTGCTGGTCGGCCTCACGGCGAATTCGTTCAACTCGGTGTCGCTCGCGCCGCCGCTGGTGCTGTGGAGCCTGGCGCGCGCGGCGGGCTCGATGCCGGCGCTCAGCACCGGCTCGCACTACGCCATCAACATCCTGGCCGCCAACCAGAAGCAGTTGGCCGAGCGCTTTGCCACCAAGAACATCGACCGCTGGGCCGACGTGGCCTTTACCGAAGGCCTAGGCGGCGCGCCGGTGCTGGCGGGCGCGGCGGCGAGCTTCGAGTGCTTCAACCGCAGCCGCTACGACGAGGGCGACCACGTGATCTTCGTCGGCGAGGTGGAGCGCTGCACGCACAACGCGGGCGCCTCGCCGCTGCTGTTTCATGGCGGGCGCTTCTACACCGAGCATCCGCTCTGATCCTACGAATGATCCAGCGCAAGACCCATCTCGACTCCCTCGCCATCGGCCTTCTCATCGCATGCTGCGCGTTCTGGGGGCTGCAGCAGATTCTCATCAAGACCACCGTCACCGAAGTGCCGCCGCTCTGGCAGGCGACGATCCGCATGGTGGGCGCCGTTGTGCTGCTGTGGCTCTGGTGCGTGTGGCGCCGCGTGCCGCTCTTCGAGCGCGACGGCACGCTGCCGGGCGGCCTGCTCGTGGGGCTGCTGTTCGCGGGTGAGTTCGCCTGCATCTACCTGGGCCTGCAGCACACCTCGGCTTCGCGGCTCACGGTGTTTCTGTACACCGCGCCGTTCTGGGTGTCGCTGCTGCTGCCGCGCTGGGTGCCGGCCGAGCGCCTGCGCGGCCTGCAGTGGCTGGGTCTCACCATCGCTTTTGCGGCCGTGGTGTTCGCGTTCAGCGAAGGCTTCGGGCATTCGAGCTCGGGCCAGCTGCTCGGCGATGCGATGGGCCTCATGGGCGGCATGCTCTGGGGGCTGACCACATTGGCGCTGCGCACCACGCGGCTCGCCACCGCGAGTGCCGAGAAGGCCTTGTTCTACCAGGTGGGGGTGACCGCGGCGGTCTGCCCGGTGCTCTCGCTGGTGCTGGGCGAAAAGTGGGGCTTCTCGTATTCGGCCTGGGCGTGGACCTCGATCGGCCTGCAGACCGTGATCGGCGCCTTCGCGAGCTATCTCACCTGGATGTGGCTGCTGCGGCACTATCCCGCCACGCAGATGTCGTCGTTCAGTTTTCTGACACCGCTGTTCGCGCTGGTGTTCGGCGTGGTGCTGCTCAGCGAACCGCTCACGCTGCAACTGATGCTCGCGCTGGTGGGTGTCGGCCTGGGCATCGTGATGGTCAACCGGCGAAAGGCACGGCCATGAAAGACGCAGACTTCCAGCCGGTGCTCGACGACATCGTCGCCACCCTGCGGCCGCTGCTGGGCAAAGCCGGCACGGTGGCCAGCTACATTCCCGCGCTGGCCAGCGTCGACCCGCGCCAGCTCGGCATTGCGCTGCGCACGTGCGACGGCACCGAAGCGGCCGCCGGCGACGCCGAAACCCCGTTCTCGATCCAGAGCGTGTCGAAGCTCTTCACGCTCACGCTGGCCATGCAACGCATGGGCGACGCGCTGTGGGAGCGCATCGGCCGCGAGCCCTCGGGCAACCCCTTCAACTCGCTGGTGCAGCTGGAGAACGAGCACGGCAAGCCGCGCAATCCGTTCATCAATGCGGGCGCCATCGCCGTGGCCGACCGGCTCGTGAGCCAGGCGCTGCAAGCTGGCGGCAGCGCCAAGGCCGACATCCTTGCGTTGATGGGCAGCCTGTGCGGCGAGCCGATCTCGTTCGACGACGAAGTGGCACGCTCCGAAGCCGCGACCGGTTTCCGCAACATCGCGCTCGCCAACTTCATGAAGAGCTTCGGCAAGATCGACAACGACGTGGCGGTGGTGCTCGACACCTACTTTCACCAATGTGCCTTGCGGATGAACTGCCGCCAGCTCGCGCGGGCGGCGGCCTTCCTGTGCCGCGACGGCGCGCATCCGATCGACGGCCAGGCCGAGGTCACCGGCGAGCGGCAGACGCGCCGCATCAATTCGCTGATGCTCACCTGTGGAACCTACGATGCCGCGGGCGACGTGGCGTTTTCGATCGGCCTGCCCTGCAAGAGCGGCGTGGGCGGCGGCATCGTGGCCGTGGTGCCCGACCGGCTCACGCTGTGCGTCTGGTCGCCCGCGCTGGACGCCACGGGCAACTCGCTGCTCGGCATGAAGGCGCTGGAGCTCTTCGTCGCGCGAACCGGGCTGTCGGTCTTCTGAGCGCCCATTCGCTGGCGCAGGCGAAAATGGGCCGCGCACGAATCCACGCCCTCACAAGCATCCGAATGACCGAAGCCACAGATTCCACTGACTCCGACGACACCCTCCCCCTTCAGGAACCTCGCCTCTGGCGCGACGGCCAATGGACCGCCCGCGTCATCAAGAACGAAGAAGACGACGGCTGGGCCGTCGAGATGACCCGCCACGGCGACCCCGAGCCGGCGCTGGTCGGCCCCTGGACCATGGGCCGCGACAAGAAAAACCCGAAGCCGCTCGACGGACCCGCCTTCTCCACGCTGGTGAAGACCGCCGCCGAAGTCATCCGCCGCCATGAGCAGCAACTGCACGCCACGCTTAACAAGAGCGTGACCGTCACCGCGCGCAACGACCAGCGCGTGCGCGTGTCGCTCGCCATCGTGCCCGACGAAGACAGCCCCTCCGCCACGCTCACCGCGCATGACGACGCGGACGACACCGAGCTTGCCAGCGTCAGCGTCTCGCCCGCCTTCAGGCTCACCACGTCCAGCGCCACGGCCTGGATCGAATCCGATTACGCGCGGCCCCGCTGAACGCCCCCGCCGCAATCAGCGAAATGACGTATGGGCAGCCCCCGCTGAGTTGAGAACAATCGGCTTCGACGACACCAACCCGCCGCACCGCAGACAAGCCCGAATCGGTTGAAAACCGGCTCGGGCTTTTTGTTTTCTTCTTGTTTCTCAACCATCCTTCAGGAGCAGCGTCATGCGACATGGTGATATTTCGAGCAGCAACGATTGCGTGGGCGTCGCGGTCGTCAACTACAAGATGCCCCGCCTGCACACCAAGGCCGAGGTGCTGGACAACGCCCGCAAGATCGGCGAGATGCTGGTCGGCATGAAGAAGGGCCTGCCGGGGATGGACCTGGTGATCTTTCCCGAATACTCCACCCACGGGATCATGTACGACGAAAAGGAGATGTACGACACCGCCGCCACCGTGCCCGGCGAGGAGACCGCCATCTTTGCCGACGCCTGCCGCCGCGCCAACGTGTGGGGCGTGTTCTCGCTGACCGGCGAGCGCCACGAGCAGCATCCGGACAAGGCACCCTACAACACGCTGATCCTCATGAACAACCAGGGCGAGATCGTCCAGAAGTACCGCAAGATCATGCCGTGGGTGCCCATCGAGGGCTGGTATCCGGGCGACCGCACCTACGTGAGCGAAGGTCCCAAGGGCATGAAGATCAGCCTCATCGTCTGCGACGACGGCAACTATCCCGAGATCTGGCGTGACTGCACCATGCGCGGCGCCGAACTCGTCATCCGCTGCCAGGGCTACATGTACCCGGCCAAGGAGCAGCAGATCCTGGTCTCGAAAGCCATGGCCTTCATGAACAACACCTACGTGGCGGTGGCCAACGCGGCGGGCTTCGACGGCGTGTACTCGTACTTCGGGCATTCGGCCATCATCGGCTTCGACGGCCGCACGCTCGGCGAATGCGGCGAGGAAGAAATGGGCATCAACTACGCCGAGCTTTCCATGGGCCTGATCCGCGACGCGCGCAAGAACGGCCAGTCGCAGAACCACCTCTTCAAGCTCATGCACCGCGGCTACACCGGCGTCATCAACTCGGGCGACGGCGACAAGGGCGTGGCCACCTGCCCGTTCGACTTCTACAAGCAGTGGATCGAAGACCCTGAAGCTGCGCGCAAGCAGGTGGAGTCGTTCACGCGCAGCACCATCGGCACCGCCGAGTGCCCGATCGAAGGCCTTCCGAACGAGGCTACGCGCAGCTGAAATCAGAGCTGGCGAAACTCCGTCAGCACCTTCAACACGCTCAGCGTGGCGCCGTCTAACGTAGCGCGGTGCCGGTGTGCAATGCCGAGGCGGCGCGTGAGCTTGGGCGTGACCGGCAGGATCTGCATGCGCTCGTTCAGCGCCGCGTCGGTGGACTGCTGCAGCGGCAGCAGCGCGGCGCCGTATCCGGCCGCCACCAGGCTGCGGATGGCCGCGTCGTAGTTGAGCTCGATGCGTGCGCGCGGGGCGAAACCCGCCGTCGCAAACCACTCCATCGTGAGCCGGTACATGTGGGTGGTGGCCTCGTTGAAGATCAGCGGCTGCGCCGCCAACCAGGCCGGCGTCACGCGTTTGGGCGCCTTCCAACGTTGCGGCACGAAAGCCATCATGGCCTGGTCGCGCCATGGTGTGACGACCAGGTCGCGCAGCGGCGGCTGCGGTACGGCCACCAGCCCGATGTCGAGCGTGCCCGCGGCCAGGCGTGCCATCGCCTCGTTGGAGCCGAGGATGCTGACATCGACATCGATGCCCGAATGTCCGACACCCAATGCTTCGAGCACCTGCGGCAGCAGGTCGACCACGACGCCGGTCGACGTACCGAGCCGCACGCGGCCCGTGCGGCCCTCGGCCTGGCGCTTGACGGCTTCGACGGCATCGTCGGTGTCGCGCAGCAGCTTGCGTCCGCGTTCGACCAGTGCCGCGCCAGCCGCCGTGGGCGTGACGCGGCGATTGCCGCGCACCACCAGCGAAGTGCCCAGCCGCGACTCGAGTTCGCTGATGTGCAGGCTCACCGTGGGCTGCGCAAGGTGCAGCGCCTTGGCGGCCGCCGAGAAGGTGCCGAGGTCCGCAATGGCGATGAGCGTGCGAAGCTGGTCGAGGTTGAGTTGTCGCATCAGGAATGCTGATTGAAGGTGTCAGAAATCTCAACTTCCACAATAGCATGCATCGCCGCAAGATGAGCGCTCCCCAACAAGGAGCCCATCGTGACAGCGCCCTCGCACTCGCCCTTTCATCAACGCCTGATGCATGCCCTGCGCAGCTGGCGCCGCCGCGCCGCGGAGCACCGCCGCCGCCGCGCCGACTCGCAGCACCTGGCCGGCATGAGCGACCACGAGCTGCGAGACCTGGGCATCGGGCGCAGCCAGGTCAACGCGCTGCTGGAGCGGGACAAGTACTGAAAGAAAACGGCCACGGCCTTCAGACATCGCCGCGTAATTTGAGGTTCAATCCGGGGCGTGCCCAAATCCGCTGCCCCCGCCCCGCTTTCCATCGAACTCACCTCGCCGCAATCGGTCGATGGCCGGCGCGCGGCCTTCCAGTCGCTCTGGCTGCTCGCGCGCATGAAGCACGCGCACGATGCCGAAGGCGGCCTCGTGCGACTGGCCGACCTGCGCGGCGAAGTCTCCGATGCGAGCACGCTGCGCATGGTCGTGAGCCGCGCGTTCCGCGACTTCAAGGCCTGGAGCATCGACGTCGGCTGGGGTGAAGACACGCAGCGCGAGCCGCGCTTCCTGAACGACGAGCGGCGCAGCCAGGGGCCGTTCTGGCTGCCCGCGGCGGAGGCGAAGCGCGTGCGCCTGCTGGTGGGTGGCCGCGCAGCCACGGCGATCGAGGTGGCTTCATTCCTTGGGCTGCGTTCGCGCAAGATGCGTTCAGCGGAGCCCGGCTCGCCGACGCCACCCGATGCCGTCCATCTGCAAGACGCCGCATTCTGGAAGCAGCTGGTCGCCTCGCAACAGGCGGCAAGACAAGGCAGGCTCATGGCCCCGGTGGCAGGTGGCGGCGCGGTCGGCCAGCCGGCCAGCGCGCTGGAGTCGATCCGCCTGGCCGGCACGCTGGCCGCCACCGACTTTCAACGCGCGCTGGTCACGCTCAACGAAGCCATGCTGTGGCGCCGGCTCGGCGACAACGAGCAGGCGCGCCGGCGGCTGCAGGCGCTCAAGAAACAGCGCCTCGCCCACCATGTGGCGGGCAACGACTATCTGGGCGCGATGGAATGCATCGTCTCGGCATGGTGTGCCTACACCGCGCGCGACCTGCCGCTGGCGCAATCGCTGCTGGGCGGCATGGCCGACGATGCGGTGCGCGGCCTGGTGCTGCGCCACCACCCCGACGTGCGCTTCGAGTGGTGCAACCTCTGGGCGCTCGTGTGCCGCTCGCGCGCGCTGGGGCTCGCAGCCGACGACAAGCCGGCCGCCGCGGCGCTCGCCGAAGAAGCGCTGCGCCGCTTCGGCGAAGCACTGGCCGCGGCCTTCGAATCGCACTCCTTCGACGCGGCGCAGCACGTGGCCGCCAACATGGGCATGGCCGCATGGCTGTTCGACCGCGTCGGCCTCTCCGATCTGCCCGCCCTTGCGCACGACGGCAACGCCGACACCACGCGCCGCGCGGTGCAGTGGATTGCTTTCAGCGAATGGCTCTGCGGCCACACCGACGGCCAGGGCCGCTCGGCCTGGAACGCGATCTACCTGATGCGCATCGCGCGCGGCCATTGCCGTCCCGAGCCGCAAGCCACGCTCCCGCAATTCCGCGCGCAGAAGCCGCTGGACCCTGCCGCGATATCGACGCTCGCCGGACCGCTTGCGGATGCGTTCGACGCGGCGCACTGGCCCGCGCGCTGGGTCGAGGTGGCGCAGGCGCGGTTGGCCGATCACCAGGCCGGGCGCCGGCGCTACCCCGGCCTGCAGCATTGCAGCTTGTTGTTCGAGCACGCCTGGTATGCGGCGCATGCAGGCGACCTGAAGGCGGCCGAGCAATCATTGCGCCTGCTGCGCGAAGCGCTGCCGCAGCTCGTGCCGAGCGACCGCGCCTACTTCACCGAATCGTGGAACGACACGCTGCCGGCCGAACTGGTGCTGGAGACAAAGCCGCCACGGCGACCCGCGGCGCGGAAGAACGCCGTTCGCAAGACCGGCTAACCGGTGTTCCTCAGCGCATGCCGCACGCGCTCGCGCAGCACCGGCAGCACGTCGCGTTCGAACCACGGATGGTGCTTGAACCAGCCCGTGTTGCGCGGCGACGGATGCGGCAGCGGAACGAAGCGCGGCGCGTATTCCGCAAAGGCCTCGACGGTTTCGGTCACGCTGCCCTTGCGGGCATTGCCGAGGAAGTGGCGCTGCGCATACTGGCCGATGAGCAGCGTCAGTTCGATGTGTTTCATCTGCGCGAGCAGGCGTTCGTGCCAGAGCCCGGCGCATTCCCTGCGCGGCGGCAAGTCGCCGCTGCTGCCGCGGCCCGGGTAGCAATAGCCCATCGGCATGATCGCCACGCGCGCCGCGTCGTAGAACACCTCGCGGTCGATGCCGAGCCAGCGGCGCAATTGCTCGCCGCTCTTGTCGTTCCACGGCACGCCGGTGGTGTGCACCGTCATGCTGGGCGCCTGGCCGACGATGAGCAGCCGCGCGCCGGCACTGGCCTGCACCACCGGCCGCGGACCCAGCGGCAGGTGGGCGGCGCATGCACGGCAGCCGCGGATTTCCGCGAGAAGCGCATCCATGGTCGAGCAGCCAGACTCGGCGCTGTGCCTACCTACCTACCTTTTGCCGAACGGACGAAAGAATCCGTCGAGTTCGTTGCCCGTGGCCGCGCCCGCAAACCCGTCGAAGCGCCCCTCTTCTGCCAGCGTGCGCGCGGCGCGGATGAATCCGCCCCAGGCCGCGCGCGCAAGTGCGCCGCCCACGCTCACGCGCCGCACGCCGAGTTCGGCAATGTCCTGCATGGTGAACTCGCTGGTCGAGCCGACGAGCAGGTTGACCGGCTTCGGCGCCACCGCCGCGACCACTGCGGCGATTTGCTCGCGCGTCTTGATGCCCGGCGCGTAGAGGCAGTCGGCGCCGGCCTCGGCATAGGCCTTGAGCCGCGCGATGGTGTCGTCCAGATCGGGCCGGCCCGCGAAGAAATTCTCGGCACGGCCCACCAGCAGCGTGTCGCCGCCCGTCGCATCGATGGCTCGTCGCGCAGCACGCAGCCGCTCCACGGCCACATCGATGGGGAAGAGCGGATTCGCGGCATCGCCGGTCGAGTCCTCGATGGAGAGGCCGGCCACGCCGGTCTCGACGGCGAGCCGCACGCTTTCGGCAACGCCTTGCGCGTCGGCGGCAAAGCCGTTCTCGAAGTCGGCATTCACCGGCAGGTCGGTGGCCGCGACCAGCTCCCGCAGATGGTCGAGGATCAGCCCGCGATCGAGCGCGCCGTCGGCCTTGCCGTGCGACCATGCGAAGCCTGAACTGGTGGTGGCCAGCGCCTTGAAGCCCAGGCCTTCGAGGTAGCGCGCGCTGCCTGTGTCCCAAGGGTTGGGAATGACGAAGCAGCCCTGCTCGTGAAGGGCGCGGAAGTCGGCGCGTTTTTGCGCGATGGTGCGGGTCATCGAAGCCTCGTCTTTCTTTCTTGCGTGCGAAGGATGGAGTTTTAACGCAACAGCGCGGACATTGCGCGCCGGCACCTTTCGGTGTTCTGATCGGGCCCCATGCCCCACGTCATCCTGCTTTTCATTCATCTTCTCGCCGCCGCCTTCTGGGTAGGCGGCATGGCCACCCTGCACTTCGCGGTACGCCCCGCCGCCGTCGCCACGCTGGAGCCGCCATTGCGGCTGCGCACGATGGCCGCCGCGCTGCGGCGCTTCTTCGTCGGCGTGGATGCGGCGGTCACGCTGCTGTTCGTGACCGGCGTGGCCATGATCCTGCTGACGGGCGGTTTCCGCGGCGTGCACTGGCGCGTCGAGGCGA
Source organism: Variovorax paradoxus (assembly GCF_040544635.1). Lineage (GTDB taxonomy): Bacteria > Pseudomonadota > Gammaproteobacteria > Burkholderiales > Burkholderiaceae_C > Variovorax > Variovorax paradoxus_R. The sequence goes on along the minus strand of NZ_JBEPKJ010000001.1, from coordinate 523,138 downwards.
TGATGAGCATCGCCATCGTGATGGCGGGCATCTATGTGTACATCCGCGCCTCGGTGTTCAAGGCCTTGCGGCGCGCAGTGGACGAAAGCGCGTGGCCTGTTGCGGCCGGGCGACTGGACATGGTGCGCAAACTGGTGAGCCTGAACCTCGCGCTCGGCGTGGTGGTGTTCGGCGTGGCGATCGTCGGGCGTTCCGGCTAAGAGCCTGTGGTGGTTGCTCGTTGGGGTCGCTGCTGCTCCAGGGCGCGTGCAAAGGCCACCGGGTACTCCCCTCCGCGAATGTCCCCCGCCTTCGGCTCCTCCTTTATTTCGCTGCGGGGAGCACCCGATGCCCTGTGCACACTGGGCGCTGCGTTTGTTCCGTTCGATCAACGACCGCTCTGAACAACGCTCACGTCGATGGGGTGCCTTGCGCAGCGAAGTAAAGGAGGAGGCCGCAGGCCGGGGGACATTCGCGGAGCAAGGTACCCCGTCGGCGGGAGCGCGCCCCGATCAAAGGCACCCCACGTGGCCGCATGGATCGTAGAAAAGCTCCAGGCAGAGAATCGACCGTCAGTGCTCGCCCAGCACCGCGCCGTCCACCGGCTTCAGCAGCCACTGCGCGATGTCCTCGCCCAGCTTGTAGGTCACGACACCGACCATGCTGCAGGTGCTGCGCGGCATGCCGAAGTAGATGAACATCTGGCGCTGCGCGGTGAACTTCGCGGGCGCATCGCCTTGGCGCTCCAGCGTGCCGCGCAGCTGAACGATCTTGGGGCCGCCGTAGAGGCCGCCCGCGTTCGCCAGCAGGTCGGTAATTTCCAGCTTCAGCACGGGCGCGGCCTGCGCGTTGGCGGGTGCCGGCGGCGTGAGCAGAAATTCGTAGGGTTCAAGCAGCTGATCCTGCACGGCTTGCCGCAGCGAGGCAGGCACATCGCACGCGTCGTCGGCCTTCGACAGTTGCACGCCCTTGGTGGTGGTGCCGTAGGCGATGGCGGGCATGACGACGCTGTTGCGCGGTGTGGCGGTCGCGGGCGGTGGTTCGGGCGTGGCCGGTTGGCGCGAGCCGCAGGCGGCCAGCAGTGTGGCGACGGCCAGCGCGGACATGGCGACGGACAGTCGCGCGGTGGCGCGCGCGGCAGATGAATGTTCGGACATTGAAAAGCTCCCTTGAAGAATCGTTGTGTGCGCGATGGCGCGCGCCGATTCTCCGCGAAGCTCAACGGGCGGAGCGGTAGTCGAGGTGCGGGTGCATTCGGGGAGGGTGCATTCAGGGCGTGTGCAAAGGCCACCGGGTACTCCCCTCCGCGAATGTCCCCCGCCTTCGGCTCCTCCTTTATTTCGCTGCGGGGAGCACCCGATGCCCTGTGCACTGGGGCACGCTCTGGGTGTATCGCTGATCAACCACCGCTCTGTGCAACGCTCACGTCGATGGGGTGCCTTGCGCAGCGAAATAAAGGAGGAGGCCGCAGGCCGGGGGACATTCGCGGAGCAAGGTACCCCGTCGGCGGGTGCGCCGCCCTGAACGAACAGCAGCGCCGACCCTAAAACCGCGGCAGACAGAATCAGCCCGCCGCGCCCTTGAGTTCGATGCCGTTGCCGTCAGGGTCGGTGATGTAGATCGAGGGCCCGTCGCCTTCGGCACCGAAGTTATTCTGCACTTCGCCGTTTACCGGCACGCCGTGCCGCGCCATCAATGCACGGATCGCCGCTTCGTCGAAGGGCTCGATGCGCAAGCAGATGTGGTCGACGTTGCGGCCTTCCTTGCCGGCCAGGGCGCCGCCCTGCTTGCCGAGCGGGCCATCGAGCGTGACGAGGTCGATGAGGTTCGTGCCGGCGCGCAGGTGCACGAGCCCCAGGTTGTCGCGGCGCCTCTCGACCGCGCAGCCGAGCACGTCGCGGTAGAAGGCAATGGCGCGCTCTACGTCCTTCACGCGCAGCACGACATGGTCGATGCGCAGCACCGAGAACGGTGGGCTGTGTATCGGGTCCGTCATGGCTCGCTCTCCTTGCTTGCTTAAACCACGCCCGCCGCGCGCAGAGCGTCGAAACGCACGGCGTCGATACCGAACTCGGCCAACACCTCGCGCGTGTGCTGCCCGAGCGCCGGCGGCGCATGGCGCAGCACGGGCGGCGTGGCCGTCAGGCGCAGCGGGCTCGCCACGCCGGTGATGCTTTCGATGCCGTCGCCTGCATCGCGCGGCAGCGTCACGGCCAAGCCGCGGGCCTTGACCTGCGCATCGTCGAAGGCCTGCGCAATGTCGTTGATCGGGCCGCAGGGCACGGCCTTGTCTTCGAGCAGCGCGACCCAGTCGGCGGTGGTGCGGGTGCGTGTGAGCTCTTCCATCATCGGAATGAGCACGCCGCGGTGCTTCACGCGCAGCGTGTTGGAGGCAAAGCGTGCATCGGCCGCCCATTCCGCGTGGCCGGCCGCTTCGCAAAAACGCGCGAACTGGCCGTTGTTGCCGATGGCCAGCAGCATCGAACCGCCCAGCGTCGGAAAGTCCTGGTACGGCGCCAAGCTCGGGTGCGTGTTGCCCTGTCGCTGCGGCGCCGTGCCGGTGTTGAGAAAAGCGCTCGCCTGGTTGGCGAGGATGGCCATGCCCACGTCGAGCAGCGCCATGTCGATGTGCTGGCCTTCGCCGGTGCGGTCACGCACCTGCAGCGCCGCGAGGATGGCGGTGCTCGCATAGACACCGGTGAACAGGTCGGTGAGCGCCACGCCCACGCGCAGCGGGCCGCCGCCTGGCACGTCGTCGGGACGGCCGGTGATGCTCATCATGCCGGTCATGGCCTGGATCATCAGGTCGTAGCCCGCGCGCTCGGCATAAGGGCCGTCGTGGCCGAAGCCGGTCACGCTGCAATAGATAAGGCGCGGGTTGACCGCGCGCAGGCTCTCATGGTCGAGCCCGTATTGCTTCAGGCCGCCGGTCTTGAAATTCTCGACCACGATGTCGGCCTGCGCCGCCATCAGCTTGAGCAGCGCCTGCCCATCGGGCGTGGCCATGTCGACCGTGACCGAGCGCTTGTTGCGGTTGCAGGCGGTGAAGTAGCTGGCCTGGTCGGTGTCGTTGCCGTTCGCGTCCTTGATGAAGGGCGGGCCCCAGGTGCGCGTGTCGTCGCCCACGCCGGGGCGCTCGATCTTGATGACATCGGCACCCAGGTCCGCGAGGATCTGCGTGCACCACGGGCCCGCGAGCACGCGGGACAGATCGAGGACCTTGATGCCGTCGAGTGCTGCGGGCTTGGCCATGCGTGCTTAGTTCGCGAAGGCTGCAATGCCCGTGATGGCGCGGCCCAGGATCAGCGCGTGGATGTCGTGCGTGCCTTCGTAGGTGTTCACCACTTCGAGGTTCACCAGGTGGCGGGCCACGCCGAATTCGTCGCTGATGCCGTTGCCGCCCATCATGTCGCGCGCCAGGCGGGCAATGTCGAGCGCCTTGCCGCAGTTGTTGCGCTTCATGATCGAGGTGATCTCGACCGAGGCGGTGCCCTCGTCCTTCATGCGGCCCAGGCGCAGGCTGCCTTGCAGGCCCAGCGTGATTTCGGTCTGCATGTCGGCCAGCTTCTTCTGGATGAGCTGGTTGGCTGCGAGCGGGCGGCCGAACTGCTTGCGGTCGAGCGTGTACTGGCGGGCGCGGTGCCAGCAGTCTTCGGCGGCACCGAGTGCGCCCCAGGAGATGCCGTAGCGTGCGCTGTTCAGGCAGGTGAAGGGGCCCTTCAGGCCCTGCACTTCGGGGAACGCGTTTTCTTCGGGGCAGAACACGCCGTCCATCACGATCTCGCCGGTGATGCTGGCGCGCAGGCCGACCTTGCCGTGGATTGCGGGGGCCGAGAGGCCCTTCATGCCCTTCTCGAGCACGAAGCCGCGGATCGGGCCGACCGTGCCGCTTTCGCTGACTTCCTTGGCCCACACCACGAACACATCGGCGATGGGCGAGTTGCTGATCCACATCTTCGCGCCGCTGAGCGAGTAGCCGCCCGGCACCTTCTTGGCGCGGGTGACCATGCTGCCGGGGTCGGAGCCGTGGTCGGGTTCGGTCAGGCCGAAGCAGCCGATCCATTCGCCGGTGGCGAGCTTGGGCAGGAACTTCTGCTTTTGCGCCTCGGTGCCGAATTCGAAGATGGGCACCATCACCAGCGAACTCTGCACGCTGGCCATCGAGCGGTAGCCCGAGTCGACGCGCTCCACTTCGCGGGCGATCAGGCCGTAGGCCACGTAGTTGAGTCCGGGGCCGCCGTACTGTTCCGGAATCGTGGGGCCGAGCAGGCCGAGCGCGCCCATTTCGCGAAAGATGGCGGGGTCGGTTTCACCGCTGCGAAAGCCCTCGATGACGCGGGGCGCCAGGCGCTCCTGGCAGTAGGCATTGGCCGCGTCGCGGATCATGCGTTCTTCGTCGGTCAGTTGCTGGTCGAGAAGAAGAGGATCGTCCCAGTGGAATTGCGCTTTGGCGGCCATGTGCTGTCTCCGGAATAGGGGAAAAAAGAGAAAAGAGGGGGAATGGGTCGATCCTAGCCACGCGAGGGGCCGGGCGCAAACGATGAATCCTCACCCAGATATGCGGATGAAGAATGTCTTGCAAGATGTTGGCAGGGCCTTTTCATTGATAAGCAGGCGTTTCCAGTCATACACTCCCGGCATACATGCGCCGCAAGATCCCGCCCCTGCAGACCCTCGTGTGCTTCGACGCCGCCGCGCGCCACGAGAGCTACACCCGCGCCGCGCAGGAACTCGCGCTCACGCAAAGCGCGGTGTCGCGCCAGATCGGCACGCTCGAAGCCTTTTTGGGCGTGGCGCTGTTCCGCCGCACCCGCCACGGCGTGGCGCTCACGGCGAGCGGCGCGGCCTATGCGCGGCAGATCACCAAGCGGCTCGAGGCCATGGAGCGCGACACGCTCGACGCCATGGCGCACCAGGGCGAAGGCGGCTCGCTCTCGCTGGCGGCCGTGCCCACCTTTGCCACCCGCTGGCTGATGCCGCGCCTGAAGGGCTTTGCGGCACTGCAGCCCGACGTGGTGGTGCACATCGAGACCCGCACCCGGCCTTTTCTTTTTGCCGATGCGGAATTCGACGCCGCGCTGTACGCCGGCACGCCCGCGCAGGTCGAGAACTGGGCCGGCACGCATGCGCTGCTGCTGATGCACGAAGACGTGGTGCCGGTATGCAGCCCGTCGCTTCTGCCGCGCGGCAAGCCGGTGGCGCCAGCAGCCATTGCGAAGATGCCGCTGCTGCAGCAGAGCACGCGGCCCGACGGTTGGCGCCAATGGTTCGACGCACAGCAGATCGACGCGCCCAACGCGCGCGGCGGCCCACGCTACGAGCTGTTTTCCATCCTGGCCGCGGCCGCTTCGCACGGCTTGGGCGTGGCGCTTATGCCGACCATGCTGGTGGCCGACGAGCTCGCCCGAGGCGAACTGGTGGTGGCCTGCGCGCGGCCGCTGTCGGGCGAGCGCAACTACTACCTCGTGACGCCCGAACGCGCCGACCAGCGGCCGCTGCTCAAGTTCTTCAGCGACTGGCTGCTGACCGAGGCACGGCGCGACTCATCCTGAGACGCTGCCGATATGATGGCCTGAACCACCAGGCGGGCCGTCTTCCACCTCTTCCGCCTTTCACACCATGCTGAACAACCTCGCCCCCTTTCTCGTGCACTTGGCCATCACAGCGCTGTCGCTGTGGGTCGCAAGCCTGATCTTCCGCGGCCTCAAGTTCGAGAGCACTTCGGCACTGGTGATCTCGGCCCTGCTGCTCGGCCTGGCCAATGCCGTGGTCAAGCCGCTCCTGATCGTGCTCACGCTGCCGCTGACGCTGCTGACCTTCGGCCTCTTTTTGCTGGTGATCAACGCGCTGATGATCATGCTGGTGGCCGCGCTGGTGCGCGGGTTCAAGCTCTCGGGCTTCTGGACCGCATTCTTCGCAAGCATCTTCATTTCGCTGCTGAGCATTGCGATCGGCGCGCTGGTGAGCGGCAGCGACCCCGCGACGAACATCCAGATGCCCACGGGCAGTGGCAAGTGGCTGTAGGGCAGGGGTAAGCACGCCGGAAGTCGTGTCCGGAAACGGCGAGCGCTGCCGCCACTCCGAAAGGACACTGACGGCATGCAAACCTCTCCCGCACCAACAAGAAAAGTCGACGCCCTCGACTGGCCCCGCATCGAAACCGAACTCGCCACGCGCGGCTGCGCCACGACAGACGTGCTGTTCAGCCCCGAGGAATGCAGCGCACTGGCCGCGCTCTACGACGAAGCCGGCCATTTCCGCAGCCGCGTGGTGATGCAGCGCCACGGCTTCGGCCAGGGCGAGTACCAGTACTTCGCCAACCCGCTGCCTCCCTCTATCGCCTCATGGCGCAGCGCGCTTTACGAGCGCCTGGCGCCGCTCGCGAACGCATGGGCCGTGGCGATGGGCCAGCCGGCCGACTACCCGACCGACCACGCCTCGTACCTCGCGCGCTGCCATGCGGCGGGCCAGCTGCGCCCCACCCCGCTGCTGCTGCGCTACGACGAAGGCGACTACAACTGCCTGCATCAGGACCTGTACGGCGACCTGCAGTTTCCGTTGCAGCTCACGGTGCTGCTGAGCCGGCCGGGCGAAGACTTCACGGGCGGCGAATTCGTGCTCACCGAGCAGCGGCCGCGCATGCAGTCGCGCGCCGAGGTGGTGGCGCTCGCGCAGGGCGAGGCGGTGATCTTCGCGGTCAACCAGCGGCCGGTGGCGGGCACGCGCGGCACCTATCGCGTCACCATGCGTCACGGCGTGAGCCGGGTGCGCGCGGGGCGGCGGCACACGCTGGGCATCATTTTCCACGACGCACGCTGACCCGAATAGTTCCCTTGCGCCGCTGAAGTGTTGCAGCGGCCGCGAAATTCTGCACACCTCGGTCGAAAACTTCTGTGCGTTAGTAGCGCAATGCACACTTACGCCGACACCTGTTAACGCACCCACCGCAAAATGACCGCTGCATTCATCGACGGCGCAGTCCTCTTTTGCTTTTGTGGAGACAACACCAACACCGCCAGGGCCCACGGGCCCGTATCGCAAGCCGCGCCGCTTCAGGGTGGACGTGGGCACCGTCGTCAGCGCCGTTGCCCTGAGCCAGTCGCTGCTGCTGGTGGCGCTGGGCTACTGGGGCTCGCAGCAACTGGTCTCCAGCATCGGCCAGTCGGCCCACAAGGCAAACCACGACCGCACCGAAGACAAGGTGCTGGCCTTCCTCGCCAAGACCGAATCGGTGGTGGGCGCCATCAGCGACTCGCCCAACCTGCGTCCCGCGGGTGACAACGCCGGCCAGACCGCCGAGCTTTTGTGGACGCTGCTGCAGCAATCGCCGGAGCTCGACAGCACCTACGTGGCCAACAACGACGGTCAGATGCTGATGGTGTTGCGCTACCCGGCGCTCGCCGTAAGGCAGATTTCGCGCGGACCGGCTTTCACCACTGAAACATGGCAGTACAAGCCCGCCGCCAACACGCCCGGCGACGTGCGGCAACGCTACGGCACGACGCACATCGAGGCTTACCGCAGCAGCTACGACCCGACGAAGCGCAGTTGGTACATGCAGGCCCGCCGGGCCAAGGGCCCGATCTGGACCCAGCCCTACGTTTTTGCCGCCGCGCAGGAGCTGGGCGTGACCTATGCGCTGCCCAGCAAGCCGGGCCTGGCCGAAGGCAGCGATGCGGCCATGGTCGTCGCAGGCGACGTGTCGCTGGGGCGGCTGTCCGAGTTCGTGCGCCTCTTCAGCAGCAGCAGCGGCCAGGGAAACAGTGCATTGCTGAGTGCCGAGCACCAGGTGCTCGCGCGCAGCGACGTTCCGGGCGTGGTCCGCGAACTGGCCCCGGCCAGGGGCGGCGTGCTCGGCGCGCTGCACGAGCACATGGGTGCCGACGGCTTCGCGGCCGGCCTGCTCGACACCAGCTTTTCCATTGCCTTCGAAGGCAAGCGCTACCTGGTGCAGACCTCGCGCATTCCGTCCACCGGGTGGCAGCTGGTCAGCTGGGTTCCCGAAGACATGCTGCTGGGCGGCCTGCGGCGCGCGGTGCTGTGGGGGCTGCTGCTGGCGCTGCTGTTCCTGGTTGCGACGCTGCTCCTCTCGCTCAGGCTCTCGAAGCTGGTGACGTCGCCGGTCGAGAACCTGTCGCACATCGCGCGGCGCATCGGTTTGCTGGAACTGGACAACCTGCCGCGCGAGCCGAGCCGGGTGCTCGAGATCCAGCACCTGGACCAGGCGCTGGACGAATCGGCGCGCAGCCTGAAGGCATTCAGCAAGTTCGTGCCGGTGGACGTGATCAACCGGCTCATCGCCGAAGGCCATGCGCTGGCGCCCAGCGGTTCGCCGCGGCGCATTACCGTGATGTTCACCGACGTCGAGGGCTTTACCCGCATCTCCGAATCGCTCGATGCCAACGTGATGGTGGGCATGCTGACCGACTACTTCAATCTTGCGGCGCGCGTGTTCGCACAGCACGGCGGCGTGATCGACAAGTTCATCGGCGACGGCATCATGGTGCTGTGGGGCGCACCGGCGGACCTGCACGACGCGGAGTACCAGGCCTGCACGGCGGCCCTTCAGCTCCATGCCGAAATGAGCGCCCTCAATCGCAAATGGCGCGCCGAAGGGCTGCCCGAATTCCGCACGCGCATCGGCATTCACACGGGCGTGGTGATCGCGGGCGTGCTCGGGTCGAACGACCGCCTGGCCTACACCGCCTTTGGCGACGCGATCAACGTGGCGAGCCGCATCGAAGGCATCAACAAACAGCTGGGCACGCAGACCCTGGTGTCGGAAACCACGTTCGAGGCGCTGGGCGGGCGGCTGCCTACGCGCCGCATCGAGGAGCAAGCCGAGCTGCGCGGCCGGCAGACGCGCATGGTGCTTTACGAGTTGCTGGCCTGAGCGGCGCGCCGTGCTGCAAAAGCCACGTACCAGTCGAGACTGCCGGGGTTGGCCATGGCTTCGCGGTTGACCACTTTTTCAATCGGCTGGCCCAGCAGCAGCTTCTTGATCGGCAGCTCCTGCTTCTTGCCCGAGAGCGTGCGCGGAATCTCGGCCACCTGGAAGATGTCGTTGGGCGCAAAGCGCGGCGAGAGCGAAGTCTTGATGGCGTTGTTGATCTTGGCGCGCATGGCGTCGTCGAGCGCCACGCCGGGGCGCAGCACCACGAACAGCGGCATGTAGCTTTCGCGGCCGAGGTATTCGAGGTCGACCACCATCGAGTCGAGCACTTCGGGCAGCCCCTCGACCGCGCTGTAGATCTCGCTGGTGCCCATGCGCAGGCCCTGGCGGTTGATGGTGGCGTCGCTGCGGCCGTAGATGACGCAGCCGCCGTCTTCGCCGATCTTGATCCAGTCGCCGTGGCGCCAAACCGCAGGTTTTCCATTTCTGCCGGGGTAGTCGTGCTCGAAGTAGCTCGACAGGTAGCGCGCATTGCCCTCGTCGCCCCAGAAGTACAGCGGCATCGATGGAATGGCCTTGGTGCAGACCAGCTCGCCCACTTCGCCGATGACGGGCTTGCCGTCTTCGTTCCATGCCTCGACCGAATGGCCGATCTGCCGACACTGCATCTGGCCGGGCACTTCGGGCAGCTCGCGGTTGCCACCGACGAACGCGCCGCAAAAATCGGTGCCGCCCGAGATATTGCACCACCACACGCTGTCGGCGCCCGCGGCCAGCAGTTGCGCCGTGCCCCAGCGCTGCACGTCTTCCGACAGTGGCGAGCCGGTGCTGCCGAGCGCGCGCACGCGTGAGAGATCGCCGCATTCGGCTGCGACCACGCCGGCCTTCATGCAGTTGGTGAAGTAGGCCGCGCCGGCGCCGAAGAAGGTGATGCGGTGCTTCGCAGCGAAGCGCCACAGCACGGCCCAGTCGGGCTTCTCCTTGCTGCCGGCCGGATGCCCGTCGTAGATGACGATGGTGGCGCCGAAGGCCAGGCCCGAGAGCTGGCAGTTCCACATGACCCAGCCCGTCGAGCTGTACCAGTGAAAGCGCTCACCGAAGTTGTTGCCGCCGTAGCTCGCGCCGACGTCGTTGTGCAGGCCGCAGGCATACATGGTCATGACGATGCCGCCCTGCCCGTGCACGATGGGCTTGGGCAGGCCGGTGGTGCCGCTCGAATAGACGATCCAGATCGGATGATCGAAGGGCAGCCACTCGGGCTCGAAGGCCGCCACCTCGGCGTCGTTGCGCGCGATGGCGCTTTGCCAGTCGGCATCGGCGGCGAGCTGTTGCGCCGCATGCGGCGTTCGGAGCAGCAGCAGCTTCTGCACGGTGGGCAACGCGCCGCGCAGTTCCTGCACCACGGCGCTGCGGTCGATGGGCTTGGCGCCGTAGTGCACGCCATCGGCGGCAATCAGCAGCTTGGGTTCGATCTGGCGGAAGCGGTCGACCACCGCGGCCGTGCCCATGTCGGGCGCGCACACGCTCCACACCGCGCCGATGCTCGAACACGCGAGAAACGCCACCATGGTCTCGGGCACGTTGGGCATGTAGGCGGCCACGCGGTCCCCGCGCTGCACGCCGAGCGATCGCAGCGTGAGCGCGACCGAGGCAACCTGGCGGCGCAGTTCGGGCCATGACATCTCGCGCACTTCACCCAGTTCGTTGTCGCTGATGATGGCGGGCATGCCGGCCGCATGCGCCGCATCGGCATGGCGCAGCACTTCGCGCGCGTAGTTGACCTGCGCACCCGGAAACCACCTGGCGCCGGGCATGTGCGCATCGGCCAGCACCGCGGTGTGCGGCGTGGGCGACTGCATGCCGGCGTAGTCCCAGATGCTTTGCCAGAAGGCGTCGAGGTCCGTCACGGACCAGCGCCACAGCGCGTCGTAGGTGTCGAAAGACAGGCCGCGCTTCTCGCGCAGCCAGTTCTGGTACAGGCGGATCTGGGGGATGTTGGGGGCGGGCATGGTTCGAGCGTAATGCCGCATTCCGTACCGCTCAATCGGGGTTGACCTCAGGGTTTGTACGTGTGTTCAACAGATTTGTACAAGCGTTCAATACGCTCGATGAACGCCCGTACCCCGCCCGTCAAACGCAGCGCCCACCGGGCCGCGGCCATCAACGCCGAGGCGGCCCGGCCCGACCGGCGCCACGCGATCCTGCTGGCGGCGGAAAAGCTTTTTGCGCAGCACGGCTATCACGCGGTCACCATTCGCCAGATTGCCGAGGAAGCAGGCGTGCCGCTGGCGCTGGTGGGCTACTACTTCGGGCCGAAGCACGAGCTCTTTCATGCCATCTTCGAGCACTGGAGCCACTCCATCGAGCAGCGGCTCGCAGGCCTCAAGGCGGTGAACAACGACCCCGACGACGCACGCACGCTGCCGCGCATCATCGAGGCCTTCACCGGGCCGGTGCTGGCGCTGCGCGCGAGCGCCGAGGGCGAGTACTACGCGCTGCTGGTGGCGCGCGAGCTCTATCACGCCACCGAGGAAGCCGACCGCGTGCTGCGCGGCTACTTCGATCCGCTGGCCGAGGCGTATATCGACGCGCTGCATGTCGCGCTGCCGCATGCCACGCGCGGCCAGGCTGCCTGGGGCTACCAGTTCTCGCTCGGTGCGCTGCTTCACCACCTGAACGACAGCCGCATCGAACGGCTTTCGCGCGGAGAGAACCAGCGCAGCGATCCGGCCGTGGCGCCGATGCTCGTGAATTTCATTGTCGGCGGGTTGCGTGCCGCGCTGCCGCGACCGAAGGCCTCGCAAAAGAAAACCACCCCCAGGAGACAAAAGACATGATGAAACGACGAACCCTGCTGTCGGTGCTGGCCGCCGCATCGGCCGCCACGGCCCTGCCTTCGCGTGCGCAGCCGAACCCGAAGATCGTGTTCGGCTACACCGCCGTGTCCGACTTCGCCTCGGTCTTCGTGGCCGCCGAAGAGGGCTATTTCAAGAAGCGCAATCTCGAGGTGGAGCTCAAGTTCATTCCGCTCAACTCCACCATTCCCGCGGCGCTGCAGTCCGACTCGCTGCAGATCGGCGGGCCCACGCCTTCGGTGTTTCTGCAGGCGGTGGACGGCGGGCTCGACCTGGTGCTGGTCGCGGGCGGCGGGCTCACCTCGAAGACGATCACGGGCTTCGGCCTGGTGGCCCGCGCCGGCTCGGGCATCAAGGGGCCGCAGGACTGCGTGGGCAAGAAGATCGGTGTGCCCGGGCTCGGCGCGTTTCTGCACGTGACGTTTCGGGCCTGGCTCAAGGACAGCGGCGTGGACTACCGCAAGGTCAACTTCGTCGAGGCCTCGTTCCCGCAGCACGCCGACCTGCTGCGCGGCGGCTCGGTCGATGCGGTGGTGTCGGCCGACCCGTTCATGAGCCGCATCACCGAAAGCGGCGCGGGGTACGTGGCTTCGTATTACTCCACGTTCCTGCCGGAGAACAACCAGACCATCGTGCATGCGGCCAAGCGCGAGTGGGTGGCAAAGAACCCGGGCGCCGCGCGCGCGTTCCGCGAATCTCTGGTCGAGGCCGCGGCCTTCATGCAGCAGCCGAAGAACGATGCCAAGGTGCGCGCCGCCATCGGCAAGTACATCAAGCTGCCGCCCGAGGTGCTCGCGAAGATCCAGATCTCGCCGCCAGGCGCCACGGTGAACGAGAAGCAACTGGGCTACTGGGTCGGCCTGATGAAGGACCAGGACATGCTGAAGACCCCCATCGACGTCGCGAAGTTGATCGCCAAGTGAACGCTGCCGTCGACTTCCTTCGCTTCGACGGCGTCGCGATCCGGCTCGGCGGGCGCGAGATTCTGTCGCCCACCTCGTTCGATGTGGCGCGTGGCGAGTTCGTCTGCATCGTCGGCCCGAGCGGCTGCGGCAAGACGACGCTGCTGCGCGCGGCCAGCGGCCTCGTCACCGCCAGTGCCGGCGAAGTGCGCCGCAACGGCGTGAAGATGACCGAGCCTTCGCGCGAAGTCGCGTTCGTGTTCCAGGACTACGGCCGTGCATTGCTGCCGTGGCGCACGGTCGAAGGCAACGTGAGCCTGGCGCTCGAAGCGGCCGGCGTGCCTGCTGCAGAGCGCGCGCCGCGCATCGCCGACGTGCTGGGCAAGGTCGGCCTTGCGAAGCATGCGCAGAAATTTCCGGCGCAGCTTTCGGGCGGCATGCAGCAGCGGGCGCAGATTGCCCGCTGCCTGGCGCAGAAGCCCGAGCTGATGATGATGGACGAACCCTTCGGCGCGCTCGATGCGCTCACGCGCCAGAGCCTGCAGGACGAACTGGCGCGGCTGGTGCGCGACGACGGGCTGACGGTGCTGTTCGTCACGCACGACCTGGAAGAAGCCATCTACCTCGGTGACCGCGTGATCGCGCTGCAAGCCAACCCCGGATCGGGGCGGCCCAGCCTGGCGCGAATGATCGACGTGAAGATTCCGCGACCGCGCGACCAGCTCACGACCAAGGAGCATCCGGAGTATCTGCGGCTGCGGCGCGAGCTTTTCGCCTTCATCGAGCAAGGCCATGACTGAGAGCCGCCTGCTTCGTTGGATGCGGCCGTGGGTATTTCCTGCGTTGCTCATCGGCGCGTTCGAGTGGTATGCGCGGCGTGCGGCGGCACTGGGCAGCGATGCGCTCGCGCCACCGAGTGCCGCAGCAAAGGCCTTCGTGGGCGCGGCACTCGATGGTTCGCTCTGGCAGGCCACGGGCTTCACGCTCGGCACGGCCGCGCTCGGCCTGCTGCTGGGCGCGGTGTTCGGCATCGCACTCGGCCTGGTGCTCGGACTCTCGCACCGCGCGGCGCAGCTCGGTTCGCTTTCCATCGAAGTGCTGCGGCCCGTGCCCTCGGTCGCGCTGATTCCGCTCGCCATGCTGACCTTCGGCTTCGGCGTGCGCATGGAGTTGGCCATCGTCGCCTTCGCCACCTTCTGGCCGCTGCTGGTGCTGGTGCAATCGGCGGTGCAGCAGATCGAGCCCCGGCTGCTCGAAGTGAGCCGCGTGCTCGGCCTCTCGGCGCGCGAGCGCGCCTTCAAGATCGTGCTGCCGGCCATCGTGCCGCGCCTGTTCGTCGCGCTGCGGCTCGGCGTCGCGGTGGCGCTGGTGGTGGCCGTCACGGTGGAGATTGCGGCCAACCCCAACGGCATGGGCTACGCGATGATGATCGCGCAGCAGAGCTTCGACCCCGCGCTGATGCTCGCGTGGCTCGGCTGGATCGGCGTGGTGGGCTTTGCGGTCAACGCGGGCATGGTGGCGCTGCAGCGCGCGGTCGCGCGGCGCATGGGGGTGCAGCCATGAACGGCAATGCCCAACGCCGCCTTGGCATGATGAACTGGCTCGGTTCGTTCGCCGTGCTGTGCGCGCTCATTGCGCTCTGGTGGGTTGCGAGCAACGCGGGCTGGGTGAGCCGCGTGTTCCTGCCGACACCGCAAGCCACCTTCGCGAGCCTGCTCGAAGGGCTCAATCTCTCGGGCAGTTCGGGCAACGGCGAGCTGCTTGCCTTCACGCAGGCCACGGTCGGCCGCATGGTGCAGGGCTGGCTGCTGGCCTCGCTGTTCGGGGTGGTGCTGGGTGCGGCCATCGGCGTGTCGCCCGCGGTGCGCGCGTGGGTGCAGCCGACGCTCGAATTCATTCGCCCCCTGCCCGCGTCGGCGCTGCTGCCGCTTGCCATTTCGATCTTCGGCCTGAACCCCGGCATGGTGCTGTTCGTGGTGGCGTTCGGCGCAATGTGGCCGGTGCTGCTGGCCACGGTGCACGGTTTCGCGGCGGTGGAGCCGCGCTTGTCGGAAGTGGCACGCTGCCTGCAGATGTCGCGCGCCGCGTACATCTGGAAGATGGGCCTGCCCAACGCCATGCCCGACATCCTGGCCGGCATGCGGCTCGCACTGACCATTGCACTCATCGTCGCGGTGGTGGGCGAAATGATCGCTTCGCAAAGCGGGCTGGGCCAGGCCATTCTTCTCGCGGCGCGCGCGTTTCGCGCCAGCGACCTTTTCGCCGGCATCGTGCTGCTCGGGCTCATCGGCTTCATGAGCAACGCGCTGCTGGCTTTCGCCGAGAAGCGGCTGCTGCGCTGGCAGCAGCCCTGAACCCTTCACGCCAACATCAATACTCACAAGGAGCCCCGCCATGCCACGCAAGTTCGTCGACCTCTCGATCTTTCTCGAAAACGATGTGCTCTCCGATCCGCCCGCCTTCGCGCCGAAGATCCAGTACTTCACGCACGAGCAGACCTACGAGCAGATCGAGCCCTTCTTCCCCGGTTTGAAGAAGGAAGACCTGCCCGACGGCGAAGGCTGGGCCGTGGAACTGGTGCAGCTTTCCACGCACAACGGCACGCACCTCGACGCGCCCTATCACTTCCACTCCACCATGGACAAGGCGCTGGGCGAGAAGAAGCCGGCCATTGCCATTCACGAGGTGCCGCTCGAATGGTGCTTTCAGCCGGGCGTGAAGCTCGACTTCCGCCACTTTGCCGACGGCTATGTGGTCACGGCCGACGACGTGGAGGCCGAGCTCAAGCGCATCGGCCACACGCTGAGCCCGCTGGAGATCGTGGTGGTGAACACGCGCGCGGGTTCGCGCTACGGCCACCCCGACTACGTGTCGGCCGGCGCGGGCATGGGCTATGAAGCCACCATGTACCTGCTGGAGCGCGGCGTGCGCCTCACGGGCACCGACGCATGGAGCTGGGACGCGCCCTTTGTGCACACCGCCAAGAAGTACGGCGAGACGCACGACGCCTCGCTGATCTGGGAAGGCCACAAGGCCGGGCGTGACATCGGCTACTGCCACATCGAGAAGCTGCACAACCTCGAGGTGCTGCCGCCCACGGGCTTCTTCATCAGCTGCTTTCCGCACAAGATCCGCGGCGCATCGGCGGGCTGGACGCGCGCGGTCGCGATCTTCGACGATGCGCTGATGGCGTCGGTCTGAACCCGGGGCACCGAGACCCATGATTGCGCTCAACCACACGCACGACGCCGGCGCCAGGAGCTGGATCGACACGGCCAACGCCGCAGGAACCGACTTCCCGATCCAGAACCTGCCGTACGCGATGTTCCGCCGCATGGGCAGCCCGGAGCCGTTTCGCGGCGGCATAGCCATTGGCGACCAGGTGCTCGACATGGCGGCGCTTTCCGCGCGCCAGTTGCTCGACGGGCTCGCACTCGATGCGGCCCGCGCCGCCGCGCTGCCGGCACTGAACGATTTCTTCGCGCTCGGCGGCGCCGCATGGCAGGCGCTGCGCCACGCGGTGTTCGCCCTGCTGCGGGGCGACGCGCCGGAAGCCACAGTGCGCGCCGTGCGCGAATGCCTGGTGCCGCAAGCCGAGGTCGAATACACCGTGCCCGCGCGCATCGGCGACTACACCGACTTCTACACCTCCATCGATCACGCGCTCAACATCAGCCGGCTGATGAACCCCGATGGGGACGTGACGCCCAACTTCCGCTGGATTCCCACGGCGTACCACGGGCGCGTGTCGACCATCGGCGTGAGCGGCCAGCGCTTTCATCGCCCGATGGGGCAGACGATGGCGCCGGGCGCCAAGGCGCCGACGTACCACGCCTGCGCGCGGCTCGACTACGAGCTCGAGCTGGGCGTGTGGATCGGCGAAGGCAATGCGGCCGGCGAGCCCATTCCGCTCGCGCATGCGGAAGAGCACATCTTCGGCATCTGCCTGCTCAACGACTGGTCGGCGCGCGACATCCAGTTCTGGGAAATGGCGCCGCTCGGGCCTTTTCTTGCAAAGAACTTCGCGACCACCGTCTCGCCGTGGATCGTGACGATGGAAGCGCTGGCGCCGTATCGCCAGGCCTGGACGCGGCCCGCGAACGAGCCCCAGCCGCTCGACTACCTGGAAAGCGAAGCGAACCGCGAAAGCGGCGCCATCGACATCCGGCTCGAGGTCTGGCTCGAAAGCGGGAAGGCGCGGAGCGACAAGAGCGGCCCTTCCCGCCTGTCGCGCACGAGCTTCAAGCACCAATACTGGAGCGTCGCGCAGATGGTCGCGCACCACACCGTGGGCGGCTGCAGCCTGAACCCGGGCGACCTGTTCGGCAGCGGGACCATCTCGGGGCCGGGGCCCGGCGAGGCCGGCGCCATCATCGAGCTGACGCGTGCCGCGCAAAGCCCGGTCACGCTGGCCAACGGCGAACAGCGCGGCTTTCTGGAAGACGGCGATGCGGTGCTGCTGCGCGGCTGGTGCGAGAAGCCGGGGCATGCGCGCATCGGGTTCGGCGAAAGCCGCGGGACGGTGTTGCCGGCGAAGGGCTGAACACGCGTTCCAAAAGAAAAGGCCACCGGTAAGGTGGCCTTTTGCATGAAATGTGGAGCGGGAAAAGAGTCTCGAACTCTCGACCTCAACCTTGGCAAGGTTGCGCTCTACCAACTGAGCTATTCCCGCATTTCAGGAGTCGAATTATAGAGGGATTTTGGGGCCGTTTCGGCGGGGTCAGGTTTCGAACACCAACGACCTGTGCAGCGACACCCCCGCCATCACGCCGTCGGCGGACGCCAGCGTGGCGTTGTGCATCAGCATGGCCGCGTCGCCCGCGGCGAACACGCCGGGCACAGTGGTCATCTTCATCGCGTCGGTGCGGATGATCGGGCCGAACGGGCCATCGTCGAAAGCGCAACCCAGGTGTTCGGCCAGCGGGCTGCCCGGGCGTGTGCGAGGCGCCAGAAACAGCGCATCGAGCGGCACGAGGCGGCCGCCTTCGAGGCGCACGGCGGACAGCTCCTGCCCCGGCCCTTCCAGCGCCGCGATGCGCCCCGGCTCGATGGCCACGCCGCGCGCCTGCAGCTTGGTGCGTACTTCGTCGTCGACCGTGTTGCTGCCGTTCAGGAACAAGGTGGCTGGGCCCCACTCTGCAATCAGCATCGCGTGCTCTGGCGCGTGCGGGCTCTCGAGCAGGATGCCCAATTGCCGGCCGCTGAATTCATAGCCGTGGCAATAAGGGCAGTGCAGCACGCTGGTGCCCCATCGTTCGCGCACGCCGGCGATGTCCGGAAAGCCGTCTTGCACGCCGAACGCCAGAACGATCCTGCCCGCCGACAGCTGCTGGCCGCCGCCCAGCGACGCGGTGAATCCGTCAGTTCCATCGGCGTGGGCGCCCACCACGCTGCCCTCGATGAAGGTGACGTTCGGGTACGCGAGCACCTTGGCGCGCGCATCGGCAATCATCTTCAGCGGCGGCGTGCCGTCCTGGCCGAAGAAGCCGTGCGAGGCGGCGGCAAAGCGATTGCGCGGCGCGCCCGCATCGACCACGCACACCTTCTTGCGCGCACGGGCAAGCTGCATCGCAGCGGAGAGGCCGGCAAAACTGCCGCCCACGACAAGAGCGTCATAGCGCATGTTCGATGTCCTTGTGAGTGAAGCCGCCGCCCGTCATGCGGCGATGAAAGTCCTTCGAGAGATCGGCCAACGTGATGCTGTTGAAACGCTTGAGCAGCAAAGCCTCGGCTTCCTCGCAGGCGCCGTCGAGCGCCGCATTCACCGCCTGCTCGACCACGCAGCCGGGGCTTTCGGTGCGGTTGCCCATGGCCAGCAGCGCGGGCGAACCGACGGCGTTGTGGATGTCGCCCAGCGTGACCGCGGCCAGCGAGCACGACAGCACCCATCCGCCGCCATGGCCCTTGGCCGAGCTCACGAAGCCCGCTTGGCGCAGGCCGGCCATGACTCGTCGCACCACGACCGGATTGGTGTGCATCGCCACGGCCAGCGATTCGGACGTGGCGGGCCCGTCCATCTCGGCCATGTGCAGCAGCACGTGAAGAACTGCGGAAAGCTTGCTGTCTCGTTTCATGCAACATTATTAGTTGCATGACTTTCCGGACGCCGGAGAGGAGATCGATTGGCCCTACCGGCAAAACGGTCGTGCGTCTGCCTGCTGATTTGTTGCACGCCGTTTTACGAAGCGGAATGCGCGGCCTAACGCACGAGCCCCTGTTTTCGCCGACGGAGGTGTCCCACGCGAGCGAGCGGCTGCTTCGCACACGGCGACATAGGCCGACGTGGTCACGGTAGCGACCGAACTGGCCCAAAGCCGGTTCTGGTCATCCGACCATTCACTCGAAAGGAAAAGTTACCTATGAAGCAGCAACAACACAAGTCCATCATCGTCGGCGCCTTGCTGGCAAGCCTGCTCGCAATGAGCGGCTTCGCACAGGCACAAGGCGTAGGCGTCGGTGCAGGCGTGAATGCCGATGTCAACACGTCGGGCGCGGTCAAGACCGCGCCGGCCCAGGGAAGTGCAGGCGCAGGGGCAGGAACCGCCGCAACGGCCGGTACGTCCGCCAACGGCAATGCCAGCGGCGGCACCGGCAGCGCAGCGGGCGGCCTGGGCAACACGGTCGGGGGCGTGGTCGGTGGTGCAACGGGTGCCGTGGGCAATGCGACCAACACGGTCGGCGGTGCCACCGGGGCTGTGAGCGGTGCCACGGGCGCCGTGGGTGGCGCAACCAATGCGGCGGGCGGTGTGACCAACACGGTCGGCGGCACGCTGAACAGCGCGACGGGTGCGGTGGGTTCGGCCGGCGGGGCGGTGAAGCCTTCGGGCACCGGCGTGGGCGCCAAGGCCAGCGGCAAGGCCAAGGGCTCGGGCGCCGTCGACCTCACGAAGTAAGGTACTTCGGCTGTAGTGGCCCGCAAGTAACGGCCACGGAAGCCCGCAGCGCTCGCGCGTTGCGGGCTTTTTTTCACGGAACGTCAGCCGGTTGCTTCGAGCCTGAAAAGACTCGTCACTTCCACATCGAGCACCATCAGCTCGCGCTGGTTGAAGAGCCGCCAACGCCAGCGCAAGATGCCGAGCGTGGGCCGCTTCTCGGAGCGCCGCACCTCGATGACGTCGGCCACGAGCCGCAAGGCATCGCCTGGCCGCACCGGATGAGGCCAGCGCACATGCTCGAGCCCCGGCGATGCGAATGACTCCGAGCCCCTGAGCGCGGCATCGACCACGAGACGCATGGCGATGGAACAGGTGTGCCACCCGCTCGCGATGAGTCCGCCAAAGGCGCTGTCCGCTGCGGCCTCGGGATCGGTGTGAAACCATTGCGGGTCGTACGCTTGCGCAAACCCGATCAGCTCGGCTTCGGAAACGACATAGGGCCCGGCCTCGATGGCCTGGCCCGCATGGAAGTCGGCGAACTGCATTCGCCGCAGCTTAGTACGTTTCGAGGTGCAAGCGGCCTTCGCGCTTCAATGCGGCACCCACGGTGTCCCAGTCGAGTCCGGCTTCCTTTGCGACGTCGCGCAATGCGAGCACCACGCCTTCTTCCATGCTCTTGAGGCCGCACACGTAGAAGTGGCTCGCACCGTCTTTCAGCAGCGCAGCCAGGTCGGCGGCGCGCTCGCGCATCAGGTCCTGCACGTAGCGCTTGGGGCTTCCCGGCGTGCGCGAGAACGCGAGGTTGATGTCGATGAAGTCCTTGGGCAACGACTGCAGCGGGCCGAAGTACGGCAGCTCCTGCTGGGTGCGCGCACCGAAGAACAGCATGAGCTTGCCGCCTTCGAACTTGCCGCTCTTGCGCAGGCGCCGGCGCCATTCGGTCATGGCGCGCATGGGTGCGCTGCCGGTGCCGGTGCAGATCATCACGATGTGCGACTTGGGGTGGTTCGGCATCAGGAACGAGGAACCGAAGGGCCCCACCACCTGCACCGTATCGCCCACCTTCAGGTCGCAGACGTAGTTGGAGCACACGCCGCGCACCGGGTCGCCCTGGTGGTCTTCGGTCACGCGTTTCACAGTGAGCGACACGTTGTTGTAGCCGGGCCGCTCGCCGTTGCGCGGGCTGGCCACGGAGTACTGGCGCGCATGGTGGCGTTTGCCGATGGCATCGACACCCGGCGGAACGATGCCGATCGACTGGCCTTCGAGCACCGGGAACGGCACCACGCCGAAGTCGAGCACGATGTGGTGCGTCTCGCTGTCGAAACCGGCCTCGGTGCAGTTGAAGTTGCCGACCACGGTGGCGGTGGTCGGCGTCTTCGGCGGAAAGAGGTTGGTGTAGGCGTGCGCGGCCGACCAGGGCGGTACGGTAGCGCCATATTGGGCCGAATTGAAGACCGGCTCGACGGATTCGGCGGCGGCCTGCGCTTGCGTCAGCGCGGGCGCGGCAGCCGGCGCGGCTTCGTCGCTGCTGTCGGCGGCTACGCCAGCGGCTTCCAGCTCTTCGGGCGAGAGCTCCGCGGGCAGCGATTCCCAGGTGAACTGCTCTTCAATGGAGTAGGCGCGCACCACCGGCATCGTGCGCCAGTTGTCGATCGAGCCCGTGGGGCATGGCGAGATGCAGGCCATGCAGCCATTGCAGATGTCCGCGCGAACGACGTAATTGTTGTCGTCGTGCGTGATCGCGTTGACGGGGCAGGTGGCCTCGCAAGTGTTGCAGCGGATGCAGATCTCGGGGTCGATCAGGTGCTGCTTGATGACCCCGGCTTCAACGGCCATGTCCATGTTGTTCTCCTAACCTGAAGCCCTCCCCTTCCGGGGGAGGGTTGGGTGGGGGCACGCGGCGCTTGTCGTGGTCACGCCGCTTGCCCCCATCCCTGCCTTCCCCCAGAGGGGGAAGGAGCAATACCCAAATACCAATCAGCCGAAACGCACGTATTCGAAATCCACCGGCTGGCGGTTGATACCCATCACCGGCGGCGAGATCCAGCCGGCGAACTTGCCCGGCTCGACCACGCGCCCCATCAACGATGCCACGAAAGCAAAGTCTTCGGTGCTCGGCAGCCATTCGTTCTTCTTCGCGGCCCATTCGACCTCGTTCACCACGCGGCCTTCGGGCGACATCTTGATGCCGGCGAGCGCGCCGATCTGGCGGTTGAATGCCTTGTGCGGCACCACCAGGCGGGTCGGAATGCCGGCCTTCTCGAGCACCTTGTTCCAGCGGCCGACGCCGGCCACCGAGTCCTTGATGAAGTCGTCGCGCAGCACTTCGTTCAGCGCGTTGAGCATCGGCACGTCCTTTTCGAGGAGCTGGCCGTCCTTCACCTCGAGCACCTTGTAGGTCTGGCCCTTGAGGACGTGGTCGTCGCCTCGCTTGCCTTCTTCGTAGCGGCCCTTCAGGCCCGAGCTGTAGAAGATGGCGGCGTTGCTCGACTGGTCGGCGCCGAACAGGTCGATGGTCACGCTGTAGTGGAAGTTCAGGTAGCGCTGGATGGTGCCCAGGTCGATGGCACCGGCCGCGCGCACTTTCTGCGCGTCGTCGGTCTTCAGCTCGTTCATGACCTGCGCGGTGCGCGCCAGGACGCGCGACACGCCGCTTTCGCCCACGAACATGTGGTGCGCTTCTTCGGTGAGCATGAACTTCGTGGTGCGCGCGAGCGGATCGAAAGCGCTCTCGGCCAGGGCCGAGAGCTGGAACTTGCCGTCGCGGTCGGTGAAGTAGGTGAACATGAAGAACGCGAGCCAGTCGGGCGTGCGCTCGTTGAAGGCACCCAGGATGCGCGGGTTGTCCACGTCGCCCGAAGTGCGCTGCAAAAGCGCCTCGGCTTCTTCGCGGCCGTCGCGGCCGAAGTGCTTGTGCAGCAGGTAGACCATCGCCCACAGGTGGCGGCCTTCTTCCACGTTGATCTGGAACAGGTTGCGCAGGTCGTACATGCTCGGCGCCGTGAGGCCCAGGTGGCGCTGCTGCTCGACCGATGCAGGCTCGGTGTCGCCCTGCGTCACGATGATGCGGCGCAGGTTGGCGCGGTGTTCGCCGGGCACGTCCTGCCAGGCCTTCTCGCCCTTGTGGTCGCCGAAGTGGATCTCGCGGTTGGCGTCGCCCGGGTTAAGAAAAATGCCCCAGCGGTAGTCGCGCATCTTCACGTGGCCGAACTGCGCCCAGCCCTGCGGATCGACGCTCACGGCCGTACGCAGGTACACGTCGTAGTTGGTCGAGCCATCCGGACCCACGTCGTCCCACCAGTTGATGAAGTTGGGCTGCCAGCCTTCGAGCGCGCGCTGCAGCGTGCGGTCTTCGCCGAGGTTGACGTTGTTGGGGATCTTCTCGCTGTAGTTGATCGTGCTCATCGTTGTTCCTTGGGTTGTGCGGACTGCGGGTTCAAACGCGGTTCAAGTCGAAGCCGGCCTTTTCGCCGGTGCCGTAGACCTTGAGCGCGCCCTTTTCGCCGACGGCGTTGGGGCGGTTGAAGATCCAGTTCTGCCAGGCGGTGAGCCGGCCGAAGATGCGGGTGGCCATGTTCTCCTTGCTGGCGAAGCGCAGGTTGGCTTCCAGGCCGGTGAGCGCGTCGGGCGACATGGCGGCACGCTCTTCGATGACCATGCGGATCTCGTCGTCCCAGTCGATGTCGTCAGGCGCGGCGGTCACCAGGCCGAGCTTCAGTGCGTCGTCGGCGTCGAGCGGCTTGCCGGCCGCGGCGCGGGCGGCTTCGAGCGGAGGAGCTTCTTCATAGAAGCGGCGTTGCAGCCGGCTCTGGTCGTTCACCATCGGGAAAAAGCCGAAGTTGAACTCGTTGAGCGTGAGCCTGGGCGCGCGCTTGGCATCGTCGGGCAGCGCGAGCATGTAGGTGCGGTCGGCCGCAAAGGCCAGTTCGGCCAGCGTGCCGGCGAAGCAGGAGCCTGCTTCAACCAGGGCGAACAGGCTGCGCGACGACACGTCCAGGCGCGCCAGCGTGCGGCGCAGCGCGCCGATGGTTTCGCGCACGAGCCAGTGGTCCTTGTGGGCAAGCATCACGGCGTCCGATGCGAGCACGGCCTGTGCATCGCCTTCGGTCTTGAGCAGCCAGGTGCCGATGTCCAGCTCGTTGGTGCGCAGGTTGAGGATGGCGTCGTCGAGCTGGCGGCACATGGCGAGCGGCCACCAGGCGGCACCCGCGGCTTCGATGGCGGCGATGTCCGCGGGCTGGGTGCCGGTGGGCGCCTTGATGGTGATCGTGGCGGTGCGCTTGCTGCGGTCGATCTGGATGTCGACATGCGAGTAGCTGAGGCTGTCGGCGGTCTCGTTGCGCTCGAGACGCGTCAGCGCCACGCCCTTGCCGCCCGCGGGGCGATCGCTGCCGGCTGCGAGTTGCGAGGCGCGGTCCTGCACGGCGGCGGCGAACTGCGCCGGCTTGGCCACGGCATCGACCAGCCGCCACTCGACCGCGCGCTGGCCGCGCACGCCTTCGACGCTGGTGCAGAAGATGTCGGCGAGGTCATGGCGCACATGGCGCTTGTCGGTCACGCGGGTGAGGCCGCCGGTGCCGGGCAATACGCCGAGCAGCGGCACTTCGGGCAGCGACACGGCCGAGGAGCGGTCGTCCACCAGCAGGATTTCGTCGCAGGCCAGCGCCAGTTCGTAGCCGCCGCCGGCGCAGGCGCCGTTCACGGCTGCGATGAACTTCAGGCCCGAATGCTTCGACGTATCTTCGATGCCGTTGCGCGTCTCGTTGGTGAACTTGCAGAAGTTCACCTTCCAGGCGTGGCTCGACACGCCCAGCATGAAGATGTTGGCACCCGAACAGAAGATGCGGTCCTTGCCGCTGGTGACGATCACGCTGCGCACTTCGGGGTGCTCGAAGCGCACGCGGTTGAGCGCGTCGTTCAGCTCGATGTCCACGCCCAGGTCGTAGCTGTTGAGCTTGAGCTTGTAGCCGGGGCGAATGCCGCCGTCTTCCGCGATGTCGAGCACCAAGCGCGCCACGGCACCGTCGAAGCTGAGCTTCCAGTGCTTGTATTGCGTGGGTTCGATGCGGTAGTCGACGCGCGGGGGCGCCTGAAGGGTCGTGGTCTCGGTCATACGGAAGTCTCCTGTGGGCCAGATGCAAACCGGAAGAATAATGCATCTTCTGGTTCCGATGACATGCATCATGCTGCATGCAAACAGGCAAGTCAATGCCTGTATCGCTTTTTTTCAAAACTTCAGGTCAGGCGCCCAGGCCCATCGACTGGCGGGCGACGGCGCGCAGGGCCTGGAAGCTCTGCGCAAGGCTCTTGCCGCTGGTGTCCACGGAGAGATCGGCCTTCGAATAGAAGGCCGCGCGGCCGTTCAGGATGCGGCGCAGGTCTTCCATGGCTTCCTTGCTGGCGGCCATGGGGCGGGTGTCGCCCTGCGCGGCCACGCGGCCCATGTGCTCTTCGGGCGCGGCCTGCAGCCACACGGTGGTGCAGTGCGCGAGCAGTTCGTTGAAGGTGGCGGGGTCGGACACGATGCCGCCCGGCGTGGCAATGACCACCTCGCTGTAGATCTGGATGCTTTCCTCGAGCGCGCGGCGCTCGTAGCGGCGGTAGGCGTTGGTGCCGTACAGGTCGTGGATCTCGCGCACGCTGCAGCCCGCAAGCTTCTCGATCTCGCGGCTCAGTTCCACGAACGGCAGGTCGAGGTCGTCGGCCAGCATTTGCCCGAGCGTCGACTTGCCGGCGCCGCGCAGGCCCACGAGCGCAATGCGGCGGTGCCGCGCCGGATCGACCGAAGCCGTACCCAGCAGCTCGCCCAGCGCCAGGCGCACGCGGCGCAAGTCGGTTTCACTGCGGTTCTCGAGCAGCTCGCGAATCAGCAGCCACTCGGGCGAACTGGTGGTCACGTCGCCGACCAGTTCGGCCAGCGAGCAGTGCAGCGCACCCGCCACCTGCTGCAGCACCAGGATCGACGCATTGCCGATGCCGTATTCGAGATTGGCCAGGTGCCGCTCGGACACGCCGGCCGCAATGGCCACGGCCTTGCGCGTGAGGCCGCGCTGCGCGCGCAGGTTGCGCACGCGGTCGCCCAATGCGGCCAGCAATGGGTGCCTGGGCTCCCCGGCCGATGTGGCTGCTGCTGCGTTGTTGGCGTGGTTGCCATCGGGCGCGGTGGACAGCACCGCGTCTACATGCTCGTTCATGCAAGTCCTCGTTCTTGGCCGGGATTGTGCGCGCTCAGGGTAAACACCATATATGCACTATATTGCTTGACACCTGATGACTCGGTGCTTATTGTTCGACCACAAGCAAGATACTGCACGCGCAACGATCCTGCAATGTAGTTCATAAGTTCGCTGCGGCGCCACCCCTGCCAGCCAGCCTCCAAAAGGAAGCCCGCCAATGTCCAGCAAGGAAGCATTTCACCAGTTGATTGCCGGCCTGACCGCCGAAATTGCCGGCCGGCCGCTCGACGAACGACTCGACCAATGGCTGAACGCGACGCACGGCGCGGGCAGCGCCAGCTTTGAAAAGCTGCGCCAGGCCTGCATCGGCGGCGTGGCCGAAGGCTGGCTGTGCGAGCGCGAGGGCGGCGGCATTCGCTACGGCCGCGTGTTCAAGGCTGAAGACGCATTGCACCGCTTCTCTGTCGACGTGGTCGACATGCAGGACATCGCCGGGCCGCACCACACGCACCCGAATGGCGAGATCGACCTGATCATGCCGCTCGAAGGCAGTGCCGACGCCACCTTCGACGGCCGGCCCGCGGGCTGGTGCGTTTACGGCCCCGGCACCGCGCACCGTCCGACCGTGGCGCAAGGCCGCGCGCTCGTTCTCTACCTCTTGCCCGAAGGGCAGATCAAGTTCACCCCATGACCGAGCTCCTTTCCAATTACGTCGCAGGCCGCTGGCAAAGCGGATCGGGCGCCGGCACGCCTCTTTTCGACCCGGTGCTGGGCACCGAGCTCGCGCGCGTCGACGCCACCGGCCTCGACCTGCCCGCGGCCTTTGCCTTTGCACGCGAACAGGGCGGCAACGCGCTGCGCGCCCTCACCTACCGCCAGCGCGCGGCCTTGCTCGGCGCCGTCGTGAAGGTGCTGCAGGCCAACCGCGATGTCTATTACGAGATTGCGACGGCCAACTCCGGCACGGTGAAGAACGACTCGGCCGTCGACATCGACGGCGCGATCTTCACGCTCAGCCAGTACGCGAAATGGGGCGATGCGCTCGGCGACGTGCGCGCGCTGCGCGACGGCGACGCCGTCAAGCTCGGCAAGGAGCCGGTATTCCAGTCGCAGCACCTGCAGGTGCCGACGCACGGCGTGGCGCTCTTCATCAACGCCTTCAACTTCCCGTCGTGGGGGTTGTGGGAAAAGGCCGCGCCCGCGCTGCTCTCCGGCGTGCCCGTGATCGTGAAGCCCGCCACGGCCACCGCCTGGCTCACCCAACGCATGGTGAAGGACGTGGTCGATGCGGGCGTACTGCCCGCGGGTGCGCTCTCCATCATCTGCGGCAGTTCGGCCGGCCTGATGGATGCGCTGCAGCCCTTCGACGTGGCCTCGTTCACCGGCTCGGCCGAAACCGCGGCGCTGATCCGCTCGCACCCCGCTGTCATCGAGCACTCGGTGCGCGTGAACATCGAGGCCGACAGCCTCAACAGCGCCCTGCTGCTGCCCGGCGCCGCGGCCGGCAGCGACGCCTTCAACCTGCTCGTGCGCGAAGTGGTGCGCGAGATGACGGTGAAGTCGGGCCAGAAGTGCACCGCCATCCGCCGCATCCTCGTGCCGGCCGAGGTGTACGAAGCCGCGGCCGAGGCCATTGGCGCCAAGCTCAAGGGCGTGACGGTGGGCAACCCGCGCAACGAGAGCGTGCGCATGGGTTCGCTCGTGAGCCGCGCGCAGTTGAACGCGGTGAGCGAGGGCCTGGAAGCGCTGTCCACGCAGACCACCGTGCTGTACGACGGCCGCAACACGCCGCTGATCGACGCCGAGCCGGCCGTGGCCGCCTGCATCGGCCCCGTGCTGCTGGGCGCGCGCGATGCCGACGCGGCGCAGCGCGTGCACGACATCGAAGTGTTCGGCCCTGTCGCCACGCTGCTGCCCTACCGCGATATCGCACACGGCATCGCGCTGGCGCATCGCGGCCAGGGTTCG
Source organism: Variovorax paradoxus (assembly GCF_040544635.1). GTDB lineage: Bacteria > Pseudomonadota > Gammaproteobacteria > Burkholderiales > Burkholderiaceae_C > Variovorax > Variovorax paradoxus_R. The sequence goes on along the minus strand of NZ_JBEPKJ010000001.1, from coordinate 495,487 downwards.
CTGGTGACGTCTCTCTACGGCAGCGACGACGCGGCACTGGCGCAAACCGCTGTGGCCGTCGCACCGGGCCACGGCCGCGTGCACGTGGTCACGCCCGAGGTCGCGCAGGCCCACACCGGCCATGGCAACGTGATGCCGATGTCGCTGCACGGCGGCCCGGGCCGCGCGGGCGGCGGCGCCGAACTCGGCGGACTGCGCGCGCTGGACTTCTATCATCGCCGCAGCGCGGTGCAAGCGAGCCCTGCCGTGCTCGCGCAGCTCGGCCTCTGAAGAACAGAACACGGCCCAAGGAGACCACGATGAGCCCGCCCGCACGATTCAACTTTGCCGAACACCTGTTCGCCCTCAACCGCGGCCGCGCCGAACGCATCGCCTACATCGACGACCGCGGCACGCTGAGCTACGGCCAGCTCGAAGACCGCGCGCGCCGCCTGGCCGCCGCGCTGAAGGCCGCCGGTGTGCGGCGCGAAGAGCGCGTGCTGCTGCTCATGCTCGACAGCAGCGACTGGCCCGTGAGCTTTCTGGGCTGCCTCTATGCCGGCGCGGTGCCCGTCGCGGTCAACACGCTGCTCACGCCCGAAGACTACGCCTACATGCTCGACCACAGCCGCGCGCAGGCGGCGCTGGTGTCGGGCGCGCTGCTGCCTGGCCTGCAGGAAGCAATGAGCCGCGGTGCGCATGAACTGCACACGCTGATCGTCTCGCAACCAACGGGCGCGCTGCCTGGAGGCGCGCTGGAGTTCGACAGCCTGATCGCCGCCGCCGAGCCGACGGCACCGGCCGCACCCACAGCTTCCGACGACCCGGGTTTCTGGCTGTATTCCTCCGGCTCCACCGGCAAGCCCAAGGGCACGGTCCACACGCATGCCAACCTCTGGTGGACGGCGGAGCTCTACGGCAAGCCGGTGCTCGGACTCACAGAGAACGACGTGTGCTTCTCGGCCGCGAAGATGTACTTTGCGTATGGCCTCGGCAATGCGCTGACCTTTCCGCTCTCAGTGGGTGCCACGGTGGTGCTGATGGCCGAGCGCCCCACGCCCGACGCCACCTTCCGCCGCTGGACCGAGCACAAGCCGACCGTCTTTTTCGGCGCGCCCACGGGTTTTGCCGGCATGCTCGCCTCGCCGAAGCTGCCGGCGCGCGAGCAGGTGGCATTGCGCATGTGCTCTTCCGCCGGCGAGGCGCTGCCGGGCGAGATCGCACAGCGCTTCAAGGCGCACTTCGGCTGCGAGATCATCGACGGCATCGGTTCCACCGAGATGCTGCACATCTTCCTTTCCAACCGCCCCGGCGACGTGCGCTACGGCACCACCGGCAAGCCGGTGGAAGGCTACGAAGTCGAGCTGCGCGGCGAAGACGGCCGCCCGGTGCCCGACGGCGAGGTGGGCGACCTCTACATCCGCGGCCCGAGCGCGGCGCTCATGTACTGGTGCAACCGCGAGAAGTCGCGCGAAACCTTCCAGGGCGGCTGGACCAAGAGCGGCGACAAGTACACGCGCGATGCCGACGGCTACTACACCTACGCGGGCCGCAGCGACGACATGCTGAAGGTCAGCGGCATCTATGTGTCGCCGTTCGAAGTCGAGGCCACGCTGATGCAGCACCCCGCCGTGCTCGAGGCCGCGGTCATCGGCAAGGACGACGCGGACGGGTTGACCAAGACCAAGGCTTTCGTCGTGCTGAAAGATGGCCAGTCGGTCACGGACGAGGAATTGAAGGCGTTCGTGAAGGAGCGTCTTGCACCGTACAAGTACCCGCGCTTTCTGGAGTTCGTGCAGGAGCTGCCGAAGACGGCGACGGGGAAGATTCAGCGGTTCAGGTTGCGCGAGCGGGAGAGGGAGCAACAGCTATGACACCCGACTTCGCCTCCATCAATTGGCGCAACCACGCAGTGCGCATCGAGTGCCAATGGATCGCCCCCGAGCGCACCGATGCCCCCCTCATCGTCTTCCTCCACGAAGGCCTCGGTTCCGTCGCCATGTGGAAGGACTTCCCCGCCCAGGTCTGCGAAGCCGCCAACGCGCGCGGCCTGGTGTTCTCCCGCCCCGGCTACGGCCGCTCCACCCCGCGCGAAGAAAACGAAATCTGGGACGTCGACTTCATGCACCGCCAGGCGCACGAAGTGCTGCCCGCGCTGTTTGCAGCCTTGAAGCTCGGCGACGAAAAGCCCTGGCTCTTCGGCCACAGTGACGGCGGCTCGATCAGCCTGCTGTATGCCTCGCGCTTTCCGGACAGCGTGCAAGGTCTGGTGGTCCTGGCGCCGCACATCTTCGTGGAAGACGTGACCGTCGCGAACATCGAGCAGGCCCGCACCGCCTACCTGGGCACCGACCTGCCGAAGAAGCTCGGCCGCTACCACGACAGCGCCGACTCGGCCTTCTGGGGTTGGAACCGCATCTGGCTGCACCCGCCTTTTCGCGAATGGAACATCGAGGCCAAGCTCGACGCCATCCGCTGCCCGGTGCTGGCCATCCAGGGTATCGACGACGAGTACGGCACGCTCGCGCAGATCCACGGCATCGCGGCGCGCGTCAGTGGATGCGAGCTGCTCGAAATCCCTGAATGCGGGCATTCCCCGCATCGCGATCAGCCGGATCGTGTCATCGTCGCGACCACTTCTTTCATTGCCAAAAACAGGAGACAAACACCATGACCCCATTCACCCCAATTCGCACCGCCCGCCTCGCGCTCACCGCGATTGCATTCGCCGCCCTGGCATCCGCCGCCGGCGCCCAGGGCACCGGCAAACTCAAGGTCGGCCTGATGCTGCCCTACAGCGGCACCTTCACCGCGCTGGGCGTGGCCATTGAAAATGGCTTCAAGCTCTATGTCGATGAAAACGGCGGCAAGCTCGCCGGCCGCGAGATCGAATACTTCAAGGTCGACGACGAGTCCGACCCCGCCAAGGCCACCGACAACGTCAACAAGCTCATCAAGCGCGACAACGTCGACGTGATCGTGGGCACCGTGCATTCGGGCGTCGCCATGGCCATGGCCAAGGCCGCGAAGGAAAGCGGCACCGTGCTCATCGTGCCCAACGCCGGCGCCGACGCGGTCACCGGCCCGATGTGCGCGCCCAACATCTTCCGCAGCTCGTTCAGCAACTGGCAGCCGGCCTACGCCATGGGCGAGGTAGCGGCCAAGCAGCAGGGCAAGAAGAAGATCATGACCATCACCTGGAAGTACGCGGCCGGCGAGGAGTCGGTCAACGGCTTCAAGGAAGGCTTCGAGAAGGCCGGCGGCAAGGTCGACAAGCAGCTCACGCTGCCGTTCCCCAACGTCGAGTTCCAGGCGCTGCTGACCGAGATCGCCGCGGCCAAGCCCGATGCGGTGTATGCCTTCTTCGCGGGCGGCGGCGCAGTGAAGTTCGTCAAGGACTACCAGGCCGCGGGCCTCAACAAGACCATTCCGCTCTACGGCCCGGGCTTCCTGACCGACGGCACGCTCGACGCGCAGGGCGACGCCGCGCAAGGCATGCTGACCACGCTGCACTACGCCGACGGCCTGAATACCGCGCGCGACAACGCGTTCCGCGTGGCGTATGCCAAGTCGTTCAAGCTGCAGCCCGACGTGTATGCGGTGCAAGGCTATGACGCGGCACAGATGCTGGGCGTGGGCCTTGCCGCCGCCAAGGGCGACATCGGCAAGAAGGCCGAGTTCACGGCCGCCATCGAGAAGGCGAAGATCGACAGCCCGCGCGGCGCGTTCACGATGAGCAAGTCGCACAACCCGGTGCAGGACATCTATCTGCGCAAGGTGGAAGGCAAGGAGAACAAGCTGGTGAGCATCGCGATCAAGGGTCTGACGGACCCGGCGCGCGGCTGCAGGATGTGATTGACCCACCCCCGTCCCTCGCTCACTTCGTGTAGCTCGACTCCCCCCTCAAGGGGGCGACACCAGCGGCCCGGCAAAGCCGGTTCCGCGGTGTCCCCCGAACAGTCGCAGGCGCCCGGCGCCTGCTCCTCCCAGCCCAACCGGGGATGATTTCAACGTGGATTTCGGCACCTTTCTCGTCCAGTGCCTGAACTCGGTTCAGTACGGACTCCTGCTCTTCCTGGTGGCCTCGGGGCTCACGCTGATCTTCGGGATCATGGGCGTGATCAACCTCGCCCATGGCAGCTTTTACATGATCGGCGCGTACATGGCGTTCACGCTCGCACCGCTGTTCGGGGACCAGTTTCTGTTGATGCTGGTGGCCGGCGTGGTGCTGGCGGCCATCTTCGGCTACGTGCTCGAATGGGCCTTCTTCAGCTACCTTTACCAGCGCGACCACCTGCAGCAGGTGCTCATGACCTACGGGCTCATTCTGGTGTTCGAGGAGCTGCGCTCCATCCTCGTGGGCAACGACGTGCACGGCGTCAAGGTGCCGGCATGGCTCGACGGCAGCTTTGCGCTCGGCAATGTCATGAGCTACCCGTGGTACCGGCTCTTCGCCTCGGCGGCGTGCATCGTGCTCGCGGTGGCGCTGTACTGGGTGGTGAACCGCACGCGGCTGGGCATGATGATTCGCGCCGGCGCAAGCAACCGCGACATGGTGCGCGGCCTGGGCATCGACGTGAAGCGGCTCTACCGCATCGTGTTTGCGGCCGGCGTGGCGCTTGCGGCGCTGGCCGGGATGATTGCGGCGCCGATGTCTTCGGTGTATCCGAACATGGGCGCGAGCGTGCTCATCATCTGCTTCGTGCTGGTGGTGATCGGCGGCATCGGCTCGATCACGGGTGCCCTCGTGGCCTCGCTGCTGGTGGGCTTCGTCGACACCTTCGGCAAGGTGTTCTTCGCGGACCTCGCCGGCATCGGCATCTACCTCCTGATGGCCATCGTGCTGATATGGAAGCCTGAAGGGCTGATGGGGAGGCGGCCATGACCCAAGTCCACACTTCTTCCATGCGGCGCGGCGCGTTCCTCGTGCCGGTGGTCTGCGCCATTGCCATCGCCGTGCTGGGCCCGCTGATGGGCAACTACGTCTCTGACTTCGTCGTCAAGGTGATGATCCTGTCGATCTTCGCGCTGAGCCTCGAACTGCTCGTCGGCATGACCGGGCTCGTGAGCCTGGGCCATGCGGCGTTCTACGGCATCGGCGCGTATGTCACGGTGCTGGCTTCCGGCAACGAGGGCGGCAACCTCGCGCTGCTGCTGCCGGCGGCCATGGGCGCGGCGGCGCTCTATGCGTTGTTCGTGGGCGCACTGAGCCTGCGCACGCGCGGCGTGTACTTCATCATGGTGACGTTGGCCTTCGCGCAGATGGCCTTCTTCGTGTTCCACGACACCAAGGTAGGCGGCGGCAGCGACGGCATCTACATGTATGTGCGACCCGCCATCGGCAAGCTCGACTTGGAGAACCGCATGGTGCTGTTCTACGTGGTGCTCGCATCGCTGGTGTTCACCTACGGGCTCCTCGCCCTGGTGCGACGCTCGCGCTTCGGCGCGGCGCTCGCGGGCATCCGCGTGAACGAGCAGCGCATGCGCGCGGCGGGTTTTCCGGTGTACGGCTACAAGCTCGCGGCCTTCGTGCTGGCAGGTGCGCTCGCCGGGCTCGCGGGCTTTTTGCTGGCCTCGCGCGACGGCGTGGTCAACCCCGAGCTGATGGCATGGCACAACTCGGGCGAGGTGCTGCTGATGGTGATCCTCGGCGGCCTCGGCCATTTGCGCGGCGCGGTCATCGGTGCCATTGCGTTCACGCTGCTGAAGGAGATCTTCTCGACGCATGCGGTGATGGGGCCCCTGGCGGACCACTGGCAGTTGACGCTGGGGATTGCGATCATCGTGTTCGTGGCATGGCTGCCGAAGGGGCTGATCGGTCTTGTGAAGCGTATCTCGCCCAAGGAGTCCGCATGACCCGCCTCCGTCTTCTGTCTTCCTCCCTCCCCTTCCGGGGGAGGGCCGGGGTGGGGGCACGCGGCGCCACCATCGGGCACTCTGCCTGCCCCCATCCCAACCTTCCCCCAAAGGGGGAAGGAGCAACACCATGAACGCCACCGCTCTTCTTTCCGTTCAAGGCCTCACACGCCGCTTCGGCGGCCTCACCGCCGTCAACGCCGTCACGCTCGACCTGCACGTCGGCGAAGTTCATGCGGTGATCGGCACCAACGGCGCGGGCAAGTCGACGCTCATCAACATGCTCTCGGGTGAGATCGAGGCCTCCGAAGGCCGCATCACGCTCGACGGCGCCGACGTCACGCAGCGCGCGCAATGGCGCCGCGCACGCGCCGGCGTGGGCCGCAGCTACCAGCGCACGACCATCTTCCCGGAGTTCAGCGTGCACGAGAACTGCCGGCTCGCGGCACAGGCCGCCACGGCGCGGCCATGGACGGTGTGGCAATCGTCGCAGCGCTGCGCGGCCAGCAATGCGGCGGCCGATGCGGCACTGGAAGCGGCGGGCCTTTCGAACGAAGCCCAGCGCATTGCCGGCACGCTGAGCCACGGCGCGCAGCGGCAACTCGAAGTGGCGATGTGCCTTGCCACCAAGCCCCGCGTGCTGCTGCTCGACGAGCCGCTCGCGGGCATGGGCGCCGAGGAAACCGACCGCATGCTCACACTGCTTGCGCGGCTGAAGGCCACGCACGCCATCCTGCTGGTGGAGCACGACATGGATGCGGTGTTCCGCGTTGCCGACCGCATCACGGTGATGGTGAACGGTACGGTCATCGCCACCGGCGACCCTCGGTCGATCCGCGAGAACCCCGAAGTGCGCACCGCCTACCTCGGAGAGGACCACTGACATGCTCGTCGTCCGCGATCTCAACACCTACTACGGCAACAGCCACATCCTGCGCGGCGTGCATGCCGGCATACCGGCCGCCACGTCGGTGGGCCTGCTCGGGCGCAACGGCATGGGCAAGACGACGCTGATCCGCAGCATGATGGGCTATGTGCGTCCGGCCTCGGGCGAAGTGCAGGTCGACGGCCGCACCGTGACCGGCTGGCCGCCCGAAAAAATGGCGCGCCTGGGCATCGGCTACGTGCCCGAAGGCCGCGGCATCTTTCCGAACCTCTCGGTGCGCGAGAACCTCGTGATGAGCGAACGCGCGGGCATCGACGGCCGCCGCGCCTGGACCTTCGACCGCGTGATGGCCACCTTTCCGCGGCTGGCCGAGCGGCTCTCGCATGGCGGCCAGCAGCTCTCGGGCGGCGAGCAGCAGATGCTTTCCATCGGCCGCGCGCTCATGACCAATCCGCGCCTGCTGATCCTCGACGAGGCCACCGAAGGGCTCGCACCGTTGATCGTGGCCGAGATCTGGCGCGTGATCGGCGAGATCCGCGCAACCGGCATCGCCACGCTGATCGTCGACCGCGACTACCGCAAGGTGCTTGCGCATACCGATCTGGCGGTGGTGATGGAGAAGGGCCAGATCGTGCGGCATGGGGCATCGGCCGACTTGCTGGCCGAGCCGAAGGCGCTCGAGGAACTGCTGGGCGTGTAGAGCGGGATGTAGAAAGAGCGCATGGCGATGGCACGCGAGATCAGCCTCCTCGACCTTTCGGGCAAGCCCGTGCGCTTCGACGGCAGGATGCTGATGAACGCGGCCGCCACGCCATGGCAGGGCTTTGCGCTGGAGGTGCGCGCCATGCACGGCGACGGCGAAAACCCGGCCTGCTACAACCCGCATCCGCTGCTCGCCTTCTGCATGCGCGGCCATGTGAAATCCGCAATGACCACAGGGCGCCGCACCAGCCACGTCGAGAGCCGGCCCGGCAGCGTGTGCATCTTCGACCAGGGCTACGAGGTCGACCGCGTGACGTGGTCCGGCCAGTGCGACGAAGTGATCGCGCTGGAGATCCGCCCCGAAACCCTGCGCGGCCTGATGCCCGAAAGCGATGGCGAGCTGCACCTGCAGACGCATCTCTCGACCACCGACGCCACGCTGACCTCGCTCGCCATTGCCATGCGGGACGAGGTGGAGCGCGGCTGCACATCGGGCCGCATGCATGCGCAGGGCCTGTCCATGGCATTGGTGAGCTACCTGCAAAGCCGCTACGGCGGCGCGCGCAACGCGAAGCGCGCGCCGGGGCGGCTTTCGCAGGCGGACCTGCGCAAGGTGTACGACTGGGTGATGCAGCACCTGGGCGAAGACTTCGGCATCGACGAACTCGCGGCCGAACTGAACATGAGCGCGGTGCACTTCACGCGCCTCTTCAGGGCCAGCACCGGCTCGACGCCGTACCGCTATGTGATGGAGCAGCGCGTGCGCCACGCACTCACGCTGCTGGAGGGCCGGTTGTCACTCGCCGAGATCGCGCACACGGTCGGGTTCTCGAGCCAGGCGCACTTCACCCAGGTGTTCAAGCAGCTGGTGGGCACCACCCCCGCGCGCGCACGGCTCGGGTAAGTCCCGGTGCGAGGTGAATGGATCCCGCAAGCGATGATCGCTTGTCGATAGACCGGGACGCAGGCGAAAGGCAAATTCGATCTCCACACAACAGGAGACAAGAAGATGCCCCGAACGACCCTGCGCCCCGGACAAAACCCGCGAACCCCTTCCCGCACCGCGGCCCCGGCACTGGCCGCCCTGTGCATGGGCATGTGCGCCGCCGCGGCGCTCACGGCGTGCGGCGGCAGCGGCTCCTCGGGGCCCTCGCTGCCTTTCATTCCCACATCGCCGCCGCCCGCAGGCCCCACAACGCCCACGGCGCTGGCCTGCGACGAAAGCCTGAAGACCGCGTTCAAACCCGATGCGAACACCACCGTCACCGTGGTGAAGCAGTTCAAGCAGGGCGATGACCTGAACCTGGACGGCACGACCTCGGGCAACGTGGCGGCCAGCGACGTGTGCATGGTCAAGCTCAATGTGGGGCCGGGCCATGCGGGGCCTGCGGACGCGCCATCGACCTCGCCGGGCATCGGCATCGAGGTGTGGCTACCCGCAACGGCCAAATGGAACAACCGCCTGCGCGTGCTCGGCGGCGGCGGCTTCGTGGGCGATGCGGGCATCAGCGCCAAGACGCAGATCGGCGGGGCCGGCGCGGCCGCGATTGCGGCGGGCGAAGGTTCGGTGAGCGCAGTCACCGATGCGGGGCATGCATCGAAATCGCCCATCCCCGTGGTGGACGGCTCGTTTGCAATGAACCCCGACGGCACCATCAACACCACGCTCTGGACCGACTTCGCGAGCCGCGGCATCCACGAGATGGCCGTGAAGACCAAGGCGCTCGCGGCCGGCTTCTACCAGCGCGACGCAAAGTACGCCTATTGGGACGGCTGCTCGACCGGCGGCCGGCAGGGCCACATGCAGGCGCAGGTGAACCCCGACGATTTCGACGGCATCCTGGCGGGCAACAGCGCGATCAACTGGACCACCTTCATCACCGCCGAGCTGTACCCCCAGGTCGTGATGCAGCGCGACCTCGGCGGCACGCCGCTCACGCCAGATCAGATGACGCTGGTGTCGTCCGCCGCGGTGAGTGCCTGCGACAGCACGCTCACCGGCCAGCATGAAGGCTTCATCAGCGACCCCGCCGCCTGCAAGTACGACCCCACGCAGGACACCGCCGTGCTGTGCACCGGCAGCGGCGGCAGCAATGCAACGGCCGCCTGCCTGACGACCGTGCAGGCGCAGGCCGTCAACAAGATCTGGTACGGCCAGACGCGCGACGGCAGCGCACCCGTGCCCGCAAGCGACATTGGCTACGGCAGCACGCTGGCGTCGGGCCAGCTCTGGTATGGCCTCACGCGCGGCACCGCGCTCAACAGCCCCGGCATGCCGGGGTTCTCGCTCGCGGATTCCACGGGCGGCGTGCCCAACCCGTTTCCGATTGCGGCGCACCAGGTGGCGCTGAACCTGCAAGACCCGACGATTGCGACGCCCGATTTCATCAATGCAACAGGCAACGGCGCGAACAACTGGAAGGCGCTGTCGTATGCACAACTGGCCAACGCCAGCGATCGCGGCAAGGCGCTGCAAGCGGCCTTCGCGAACATCAACGCCGACAACCCCGACCTCGCCAGGTTCCGCGACCGCGGAGCCAAGCTGCTGACGTATCACGGCCTGGCCGACCAGCTGATCCCGAACTCGGGCACGGCCAACTACTACGAGCGCGCGGCCAAGGCGATGGGCGGCATCGATGAGACGCAGAAGTTCTACCGCTATGTCGAGATTCCGGCGATGGGGCACTGCGCGGGCGTGGGCTCCGTGAACGGTCTGGCCGGCGTGAGCCCCGCGGCGAACCCACCGCTGCCGGCACCGAACCAGTTGTTCGCCGCGCTGACCGATTGGGTCGAGAAAGGCGTGGCGCCCGACAACCTCGTGCTGCAGAACACGGACAAATCGCTCGCACGGCCGCTGTGCACCTATCCGAAGAAGCTTGCGTACCTTGGCGGCGATGTGAAGGCGGCAGCCAGCTTCGCCTGCCGCTGAGCCTTCAGCCCGGCCGCTGCGCCATCAGGAAATCGATGAACACCCGCATGCGCAGCGGCACGTGGCGCCCGTCCGGATACAGCAACGTGTAGGGGCGCGAGCGACCGGCAAAGGGCTTGAGCACTTCGACGAGCGTGCCGTCGGCCAACTCTTTTTCCACCACGAAGCGGTAGGTCTGGAAGAGCCCGGCGTCGCTCTTGGCAAGCGTGACGCCGCCGAGCACGTCGTCGGAGCAGCTGTAGGCGCTATCGGCGAAGACCTCGCGGTCCTTGCCGTTCTCCTTGAAGAGCCATGAGATGCGGCGGCCGCTGCTGGGCAGCTCGAACTGGATGCACTCGTGCGCGGCAAGGTCGTCCAGCGTGCGCGGCGTGCCGGCCTTCTTCAGGTACTTGCGGGTGGCGACCACGACCAGGCCGGCATCTTCCAGGTGCCGCGCGATCAGTGTGGAGTCGGGCTGGGCGCGCACACGCACGGCCATGTCGTAGCCCTCTTCGACGAAGTCGATGTTGCGGTTGCTCAGGTGCACGTGCAGCCGGATGTCGGGAAAGCGTTCGCGGAACGCCGGCAGCAGCGGCAGGATGCGGTGGTGGCCGTAGGTGGTGGGCACGCTGATGCGCAGCGTGCCCGAAGGCTGCGCCTGCTGGCCCATGACCTCTCGCTCGGCCTCGGCGAGCTGTGCGAGCGCCTGGCGGCATTGCGCGAAGTAGGAGCGGCCCGCGTCGGTGAGCCGCACGCTGCGCGTGGTGCGCACGAACAGGCGCAGGCCCAGCCGCTTCTCGAGCCGCGAGATCGAGCGGCTCACGGCCGCCGGTGTCACGCCCGCCGCGAGCGCCGCCGACGTGAAGCCGCCCGTTTCCGCCGCGAGGCAAAACAACTCGATGCTGCCCAGAAGGATGTCGCCGAACTGCCGTTGCATGGTTTGATTACCTCATGTATCAATTGAAGTGCGAGTCTAGTGATTTATCTATGTCTGCGTCATCAATACAGTTCTCCCCACGTCATCAACTTCTGGAGAACCCGACATGCAAGACAGCAGCACTTCATCCACGGTCGTCATCACCGGCGCCTCGAGCGGCATCGGGCTGGGCCTGGCCGAGGCCTACCTCGAACGCGGCTTCAACGTGGTCGCCAATGCACGCACCGACGAGCGGCTCGCGGCCACGGCAAAGCAGCTCGGCAACCCGGCGCGCTTTCTCGGCGTCGCCGGCGACATCGGCCAGCGCGCGACCGCGCAGCAGCTCATCGACCGCGCCGTGGAGCGCTTCGGCCACGTCGACGTGCTCATCAACAACGCGGGCATCTTCAACGCCAAGCCCTTCGTCGAGTACACCGAGGAAGAGCTGGACCAGCTGGTGGCCACCAACCTCAAGGGCTTCGTCTACGCCTCGCAGGCCGCCGCGAAGCACATGGTCGCGCGCCGCCGGGGCCACATCGTGAACATCACCGCGAGCATCGCGCTGCAGCCGAACCAGCAGGTGCCGGCCCTGCTGCCGGTGCTGATCAAGGGCGGCATCAACGCCGCGACCCGGGCGCTGGCGCTCGAGCTTGCGCCGCACAACGTCAAGGTGAATGCAGTGGCGCCCGGCATCGTCGACACGCCGCTGTACACGCCCGAGCAGCACGGCTTTCTCAACGGCCTGTCGCCCTCGGGCCGCATCGCGCAGGTGCGCGAGATCGCCGACGCGGTGCTCTACCTCACGAACGCCGATTTCACGACGGGCGTGGTGCTGCCGGTGGACGGCGGCATGAGCACGGGCAAGTGGTAACCCCCTCGTTCATCCATCCATCCAAGGAGCACACCATGCCTTTCATCAACCTGAAGATCACCCGCGACGGCGTCACGCGCGAACAGAAAACCCAGGTCATCGCCGAGTTCACGGAAACGCTTGAACGCGTGCTGAACAAGCCGCCCGAATGGACGCACATCGTCATCGAGGAGATCGATACCGACGACTGGGGCTTCGCAGGCCTGACGACGACCGAGTACCGCAAGCGGTTGGCGGAAAAGGCGAAGCCGGCGAAGTGAAGGTTCCGGCGCGGCGCGCCTATTCGATGAACCGCCGCAGCCCTTCCAGGTCGATCACGGTGATGCCGCCGTACTCGATGCGCAAGAACCCGGCTTCCTTCAGCCGGTTCAACGCCGCATTGCACCGCTGCCGCGACACCCCCGAAAGATTGGCGATCTCCTCCTGCGAGGTCTGCAGATGCAGCTCGCTGCCCGGATACAGCCACGGATGGAACAGCCCCGCCAGCGCGCGGGCCACCAAGCTGTCTGCGTCGAGCAGCCGGTGCGCCGCGTAGTTGCCCATGAACCAGTGCAGCCGCTCGTTGAGCTGCTGCAGCAGAAAGTGATCGAAGCCGCGCTGCGTGCGGTGCAGCCACTCGAAAGTCTCCAGCGGTATTTGGGCCACACGGCTGGGCCGCAGCGCAATGACGTCGGCCGATCGCGGAGCGGCGCGCAGCAGCGTGCCTTCGCCGAACCAGCAGCCGACCGAGAGCCCCCCGAAGGTGACCGAGCGGCCGTCGCTGGAGGTAATGGACCACTTGAGCAAGCCTTCGAGCGTGCCGTACCAGTGCAGCGGCGTATCGCCGCGACGGCACAGCGCGGCGCCGGCCGCGACTTCGACCTCGCGGATTTCGTCGAGCACGCGCTCGCGCGCCGCTTCGTCGAGCAGCGGAAACCAGGCCGAGCGCTGAAGCAGCTGTGGAACCGTCAGCGATGCCGCCTTGATGGCCGGCTTCGTCGTGGACATGAAAAGAAAGCTCCTGATGGCGTGGAAATGGGGCCGCGCCGCGTAAACCCTGACTCCAAATGTCGTCGCAATGACTGAGTGTGCCTGCCCCTCCAAAAAATAATAGCGCGCCCCTCATGAACGAAGACACCAGGAGACCCGGAGCATGTCGTCGAAGCGCAAAGTGATCGTGACCATCGCCCCCACCGGCGGCATGGCGCACAAGTCGCAGAACCCCCACCTCCCCACCCAGCCCGACGAAATCGCGGCCGACGTGCTGCGCTGCTGGAACGCCGGCGCCAGCGTGGCGGCCATCCACGCACGCCGCCAGGACGACGGCGCCACCTGCGACGCCGACGTGTACCGCGACATCAACAGCCGCATCCGCGCGGGCGGCTGCGACATCGTCATCAACAACTCCACGGGCGGCGGCGTGCACGGCGACATGGTGAAGCCGCTGGCGGGCGACCGCTGGGAAATTGCCTGGGAAGAGCGCATCAAGGGCATGGACGCCGGCGCCGAGATGTGCACGCTGGACGCCACCACGCTGAACCTGAGCTTCGAGGGCAAGCAGATCCTGATGGACACGCCCATTACCCGCGGCCGCGAACTCGCCGCCGGCATGAAGGCGCGCGGCATCAAGCCCGAGTGGGAGGTGTTCAGCCCCACGCACATCCTGCAGGACACGACCACGCTGATCGAAGAAGGCCACGACGACGAGCCCTACTTCATCAACCTGGTGATGAACGTGCACCGCAACTTCCAGAACGCGATGCCGTACTCGCCGCGCTTCCTGCAGATGATGGTCGACACCTTGCCCAAGGGCAGCATCTTCGGCGTGAGCGGCATCGGCACCTCGCAGCTCGAAGCCAACGTGACGGCGCTGCTGCTGGGCGGGCATGCGCGCGTGGGGCTGGAAGACAACCTTTATTTCCGCCACGGCGAGCTCGCCACCAACGTGCAGCTGACCGAACGCATCGTGCGCGTTATCCGCGAGCTCGATATGGAAGTTGCCACACCGGCCGAAGCAAGGTCCATGATGGGGCTCCCCCGCAGAGGTGGCCCGCGTCCCGAATTCGCGCCGCGCTGAAGCGGCCGATCAATCCCGCAGAAACCCGCCAGAAACCTCGGCAGAAAAACAGGAGACATCCCATGAACACCCGCCGCCACTTCCTCCACACGCTGGGCGCAGCCACTGCGCTGGGCGCCCTCTCGCCGCTGGCCGCGCTGGCCCAGGCGCTCGAGCAGGTCAAGATCTACTACGGCTTTCCGGCCGGCAGCGCCGGCGACAGCGTGGCGCGCCGCGTGGGCGAAAAGCTCGCGGGCTCGGCCTATACCCGCAACATGGCCGTGGTCGAGAACAAGCCGGGCGCCGGCGGCCGCATTGCGCTGGAAACCCTCAAGAGCGCGCCGGCCGACGGCAGCGTGCTGGCGCTGTCGCCGTTCTCGTGCACCTCGATCTACCCGCACATCTACAGCAAGCTCAGCTACGACCCGAGCAAGGATTTCGTGCCGGTGTCGATTGCCGCCGTCATGCACCACGGCCTGGCGGTCGGACCGCTGGTGCCGCCCGAGGTGCGCACGGTCAAAGACTTCCTGGCCTGGGCCAAGGCCAACCCGAACCAGGCCAGCTACGGCTCGCCGGCGGCCGGCTCGACGCCGCATTTCATCGGCGCGCTGCTGGGCCTGAACAACGGGGTCGAGCTGAAGCACGTGCCCTACCGCGGCTCCATTCCCGGCGTGACCGACGTGGTGGGCGGGCAGATCGCCGCCATGGTCACCCCCAGCGGCGACTTCATTCCCAACCACAAGGCCGGCAAGCTGCGGCTGCTGGCCACCTCGGGCAAGGCGCGCTCGCCCTTCTCGCCGGAAGTGCCGACCTTTGCCGAACAGGGCTTCGGGGAGCTGACCACCGAGGAGTGGTTCGGCTTCTATGCACCGGCCAAGACGCCCGCCAGCGTGGTGGCAACGGCCAATGCGGCGATCAACGCGGCCATCAAGGAAAAGGTGGTGACGGACAGCCTGGCCGTGGTGGGCCTGATTGCCCAGGGCTCCACGGCCGAGGAAATGGCGCGCTCGCAGCGGGCCGAAGCTGACCGCTGGGGTCCGCTGGTGAAGAAGATCGGCTTCACAGCAGACTCCTGAGGCCATGCGGATGGAACCGACTCCGAAACGCGTGGCGGTGGTCGCCACCGGCGTCATCGGCGCCAGCTGGGCCGCCTTTTTCCTGGCGAAAGGACTGGACGTGGAGGCCACCGATCCCTCGCCCGAGGCCGAGGCGCGCCTGCGCGCCGCCGTGGCCGCGCACTGGCCGACGCTCGAACGCTTCGGCCTGGCCGCGGGCGCGTCGGCCGGGCGGCTGCGCTTTCACGCACAGCTGGAGGACGCGGTGGCGCAAGCCGACTTCGTCCAGGAGAGCGGCCCCGAGCGGCTGGACTTCAAGATCGACCTGTTCCGGCGCATGGACGAAGCCGCGCCGGCCCACGCCATCCTGGCGTCGAGTTCCTCGGGGCTCGCCATCAGCGCGGTGCAGGCCGAGTGCAAGCACCCGGAACGCGTGGTGCTGGGCCATCCGTTCAACCCGCCGCACCTGATTCCGCTGGTGGAAGTGGTCGGCGGCGAACGCACCTCGGCCGGGACCATCGAACGCACGATGGCCTTCTATGCGGCCATCGGCAAGCGGCCGATCCACGTGAAGCGCGAGGTCAAGGGCCACATCGCGAACCGGCTGCAGGCCGCGCTGTGGCGCGAAGCCTTTCACCTGGTCAACGAAGGCGTGGCCAGCGTGGCCGACATCGACACCGCCATTGCGCACGGCCCCGGCCTGCGCTGGGCGGTGATGGGGCCGTTCATGAACCTGCACCTCTCGGGTGGCGCGGGCGGCATCGAACATGTGCTCGCGCATCTGGGCGGGCCGATCGAGGACTGGTGGAAAGACCTCGGCGCACCGTCGATGACGGAAGAACTCAAAGAGAAGGTGGCCAAGGGCGTGGCCGAAGAACTGGGTTCGCGGCGCGTGGCCGACCTCGAAGCCGCCCGCGACATCCTGCTGTTGAACCTGATTCGCGCCAAAGCCGATACCGGCAGACTCGACTAGAAATGACTGCCCCCCGGCTTGCCACTTCGTGTGCTTCGCCACCCCCCGTGGGGGAGGCGCGGTTCGCTTTGGGGCGGCCCGGCAGCGACCGCATATGACCGACGACAACTTCCTCCTGGACGAAAGCCAGATCGCCCCGCCCCGCACGGTGCGCATCGACTTCGACGATGGCTCCTTCGCGCTGCGTTCGCCGATGGCGCTCAAGCCCTATGCACGCTGCATCGGCGAATGGATCGAGCGCTGGGCGCGCGAAACGCCCGATGCGCTGGCTTTCGCGGAACGCGACGAGAGCGGCGAAAGCTGGCGCAAGCTCGACTACCGCGCGCTGCGCCAAGCCGTGGGCGCGGTGGCGCAGGCGCTGCTCGACCTGGAGCTGCCGGCGGGCAAGCCCATCGCCATCCTTTCGGACAACGCGATCGACCATGTGGTGCTGATGCTCGCGGCAATGCATATCGGCCGCACGGCGTGCTCCCTCTCGAGCGCGTATTCGCGCATGGCGAAAGATCCGTCGCGGCTGCACGGCATGCTGCAGGCGCTGCAACCGGCATTGATCTATGCATCGGATGCCAAGGTGTACGGCGGTGCGCTCGCGGGCTGCGGCGTGGAGGCGGTTGCCGTGTTCAGCCGCAATGCCGACGCGCACGCCGGCGCCCTGCCCTTCGCGCACCTGCTGCAGGCCAGCGAAACGCCGGCCGTGATGCAGGCCTACGAAGCCGTGCTGCCCGACACCCACGCCAAATACCTGCTGACTTCAGGTTCCACCGGCAAGCCCAAGGTGGTGATCAACACGCACCGCATGCTGTGCGCCAACCAGCAGATGATGGCGCAGACCTGGCGTTTCCTCACGCAGGAAAAGCCGGTGCTGGTCGACTGGCTGCCCTGGAGCCACACCTTCGGCGCCAACCACAACCTGAACATGGTGCTGTGCCACGGCGGCGCGCTCTACATCGACGAGGGCCGGCCCGCGCCCGGGCTCATCGAAAAGACGGTGCGCAACCTGCGCGAGGTGAAGCCCACGCTGCTGTTCAACGTGCCGCGCGGCTTCGACATGCTGCTGCCTTTTCTCGAAGCCGGCGATGCGCTTGCCGCCGAGGTGTTCTCGCGCCTGCGGCTGGCCTTCTATGCGGCCGCGGCGCTCGCGCCCTCGACCTGGCAGCGGCTCGAAGCCGTGGCCAAGCGCGTGCGGCCCGAGCGCCCGCTGTGGCTCACCACCTCGTGGGGTGCAACCGAGACATCGCCCGCCATCACTTCCGCGCACTGGAAGCTGGACGGCGCGGGCTGCATCGGCGCACCGCTCCCGGGGCTCGAACTCAAGTTCGTGCCCAACGGCAGCAAGCTCGAGATGCGCGTCAAGGGCGTGTCGGTGTTCCCGGGTTATCGCCATGCGCCGCGCGAAACGGCGGAGGCATTCGATGAAGAAGGCTACTACCGCATCGGCGACGCGGGCTTTCTTGCGAATCCCGCCGAGCCCGCGCAGGGCGTGATCTTCAACGGCCGCGTGGCCGAAGACTTCAAGCTCTCCAGCGGTACCTGGGTTTCGGTGGGCACGCTGCGCGTCAAGCTGGTGTCGATGCTGGCGCCGCATGTGCAGGACCTGGTGCTCACGGGCCATGACCGCGACGAGATCGGCTTGCTGGTCTTTCCCGGCCCGCAGGCCGCGCCTCAGGCCCTGGCGACGCGGATCGCCGACGTGCTGCGCACCCTGCGCGACGAGGGCGCGGGTTCTTCGCAATGCCCAGCGCGCGCGCTGGTGCTCACCGAGCCGCCGAACCTGGACGCGGGCGAGATCACCGACAAGGGCTACATCAACCAACGCGCGGTGCTCACGCGGCGCGCGGCCGACGTGGCACGGTTGCATGCCGGCGCGCACCACGACTTGCAGGTGATACGCCCGCGCGATTGAAACGTGTGGAGCCGGTTTGAACCGGCTTGAAGCGCCGCAGGAGAGGCCCCGCGCCAGGTCAGCGCACCGCCGGTGGCTTGGTGGTCCGCGGAGGCGGGGCCTTTTTCTTCTTCGCGGGCGGTTCGGCGCCGAACAGCTTTTCCACCTGCTGCCCCACACGCGCGCCGATCGCCGTGCCCACGCCCGGTAGCACCGCGGTGCCGACCGCCGCGCCGGCCAGCGCGCCGCCGGTCAGCGAGATCTCGGGGTTGCTGGCGGTGCCGCCGATCTTGAGCGGCATGCCCACCACGCCATCGACGAGGTCGACCGCCACGTCCCCATCCAGCTTGCGGTTGAAGGACTTCAGGTTGCCGCTGGCGGTGAGCACGCCCGAGCGCGCCTTGAGGCCGGTGTAGCGCAGCACGATGCCCTCTTCGGTGCCCTGGGTGTCGAGAGTGCCCGTGAGCTCGTCGAGCGGCGTGGTGCCGCTGCGGTCGGTGCCCGCGGTGAGCACCGTCTTGGCAAGGTCCAGGCCGGTGAGCGTTGCGGGCCGCACCGAGAAGGTGGTGCGGGTATGAAGGCTGCGAATCAGCGCGCCCACGTCGCCGGCCTCGGCCACCAGCCTGGAATAGCCGGAAACCTTGCCGGCCACGGCGGTGCGCCGGCCGAAGGCCTGCACCAGGCCTTCGATGTCGACCTGCCGCGGCTCGAGTTCGGCCGACACGCGCAGTCTGTCATCCGGCAGCGCCTCGAACAGGGTGACGCCGTTCCACGTGCCGCCGCCCACGTCGATGCGGGTGCGCCAGCGGTCCTGTCCGGCGGCGCGGTCCAGGCGCAGCCGGGCCGGAGGCGACGCCCCGGCGCGCTCGACCCGCGCCTGGCGCGGACGCCAGTTGGCTTCGAAGCTGATCTCGCCGTCATAGGCCAGCGCGATGTCTCGCCGGTCGATCCACACCACGTCGCGCCAGCGCACCTTTTCGAGCGGAACGGGTGCCAGCGTCCACGGTGCGGGCAGCGCGACGATGTTGCCGCCCTCGTTCGGCTTGGGGGCCTTGCCGCGAAACGCGCGCACCGACTCGCGCGGCAGCACCAGGCTTTCGATCTCGGCCTCGTCGATGGCGATGACCCGGCGCAGCAGCAACTCCCTGAGCTTGAGCTGGACGGTGATGCGGCGCAAAGTAATCGGGCGGGGCTGGTCGGTAGCAACGCTGGAAAGCACGAGCACCGGCGACGGCAGCAGCGCCCAATGGGCACCGCCCACCTTCAGGCCGACGCCGAAGCGCTTCTCGAAGGCTTCGGAAATCCGCACGGCCACCTCTTCGTCGCTGGGCAAGCGGGTGCTCACCACCCACACCAGTGCGCCGGCCCCGAGCAGCAGGACCGCGGCAATGCCGGCAAGCCAGGTTCTGAGGAGGTGCTTCATCGCGGCAAGGTAGCACGCAAAGGCGACTGCCGTTGTCAGCCGCCATCGCTATAGTTTCCGGAACACCCGTACCGGAGAAAACGAATGCGCATCTGGAAGAAAGACATCTCGGTCGAAGAGCTGACCCGCAACCACGTGGGCACCGCCGTTTCCACGCTGGGCATGGAGTTTCTGGAGGTGGGCGACGACTTCATCCGCGCCCGCGTGCCGGTGGACGAGCGCACCCGCCAGCCCTACGGCATCCTGCACGGCGGGGTGTCGGTGGTGCTGGCCGAAACGCTGGGCTCCTGCGGCGCGCACTACTCGGCCCCGGAGGGCGACCGGGCCGTGGGCCTGGACATCAACGCCAACCACATCCGCGCCGCCACCAGCGGCTGGGTCACGGGCACCGCGCGGCCGGTGCACCGCGGGCGCACCACGCAGGTGTGGCAGATCGACATGACCAACGACGCGGGCGACTTGACCTGCGTCTCGCGCATCACAATGGCGGTGCTGCCGCAGCGCTAGCGAAAGAAGAAATCCGCCCGGGACCCGGGCGGCAGCGGGCCGGGAGAAGCGGCCGGAAAAGGGCCCAATAAGCGGCCGGAAGAAGCCCACCAGGCACATAACTACCGAGGAGATAACAACTCATGAGCAATCTATTCAGCTGGCGCGAAGTCGCCGCCACCGAGGGCAGCGTGGTCGCGCCCGACGAACGCCTGCCCTGGCTGCAGACCGGCGCCATGGGCGTGCAGCACGTCATCGCGATGTTCGGCGCCACGGTGCTGGCGCCCATCCTCATGGGCTTCAACCCGAACATCGCGATCCTGATGAGCGGCATCGGCACGCTCATCTTCTTCCTGGTGACGGGCGGCAAGGTGCCCAGCTACCTGGGCTCGAGCTTCGCGTTCATCGGCGTGGTCATCGCGGCCACCGGCTATGCGGGCAAGGGGCCCAACGCCAACATCGCAGTGGCGTTGGGCGGCATCGTGGCCTGCGGGGTGATCTACATCCTCATCGGCGCCATCGTGCAGGCCGTGGGCACCGGGTGGATCGAGCGCTTCATGCCGCCGGTGGTCACCGGCGCCGTGGTGGCGGTGATCGGGCTCAACCTGGCGAGCGTGCCGGTCAAGAACATGGCGGCCGGCAACTTCGACGCCTGGATGCAGGCCGTGACCTTTCTTTGCGTGGGGCTGGTGGCGGTGTTCACGCGCGGCATGCTGCAGCGCCTGTTGATCCTGGTCGGGCTCATCCTGGCCACGGTGGTCTATGCGGCGTTGACCAACGGCATGGGCCTGGGCAAGCCGGTGGACCTGAGCGGCATCGCCAACGCGGCCTGGTTCGGCTTGCCGACCTTCACAGTACCGGTGTTCACGGCCAATGCCATGCTGCTGATCGCCCCGGTGGCGATCATCCTGGTGGCGGAAAACCTCGGCCACCTGAAGGCCGTCACGGCCATGACGGGCCGCAACCTCGACCCCTACATCGGCCGCGCCTTCATCGGCGACGGCATTGCCACGGTGGTGAGCGGCGCCGCGGGCGGTACCGGCGTGACCACCTATGCCGAGAACATCGGCGTGATGGCGGCCACGCGCATCTATTCGACGGCGGTGTTCGTGGTGGCGGCGGTCATTGCGCTGGTGCTCGGCTTCAGCCCCAAGTTCGGCGCGCTGATCCAGGCGATTCCCCTGCCGGTGATGGGCGGCGTGAGCATCGTGGTGTTCGGCCTCATTGCCATTGCGGGCGCCAAGATCTGGGTCGACAACCGGGTCGACTTCTCGCAGAACAAGAACCTGATCGTGGCCGCGATCACGTTGATCATCGGCACCGCGGACTTCACCTTGAAGTTCGGCGACTTCGCTCTCGGCGGCATCGGAACTGCCACTTTCGGCGCGATCATTCTTTACGCACTGCTGGGCCGATCGCGCAACGCCTGAGCCTTTTAAAAGTGAAACGTCGTGCAAGAAGTGTTGTGGCGGGTGATTGATGCGGGGGCCGGTCGCCGGCCCGAAGCCCGCGCCCGTTAGACTCCAACGCTTTTCGCACCGACGTTTTCCAATGGCCGATGTCTCCGCCGCGCGCACCAAGGCGGTTTTCGAATTCAAAAGCGCCACGCTGCCGCTGATTGCAGTGATCCTCAAGACGGCCGACCTGGCCGTGCTGGCCGAGGCCCTCGATGCCCAGCTGGCCGACTCGCCCGATTTCTTCGAGCAGGAGCCGGTGGTCATCGATCTCTCGCAGCTGCAGCCCGACGAAGAGAGCGGCGAGGAACCCGCCGAGCTCGACTTCGCGGCGCTGCGCGGCCTTCTGGCGCGCCACCAGACGCAACCCATTGCGGTGCGCGGGGGCAACGACGCCCAGAATGCCGCGGCCCGCGCCGCCGGCCTCTCGCTGACGGCCATGCCGGTGGCGCCCGCGCCGCGTTCCCCGGCACCGCCGGCCGCCGCGCCAGCGCCCGCCAGCGACGCGCCACAAATCGTGCGTGAAGTGCCGGTACCGGCCAACGGCACCCTGGTGATCGACAAGCCGCTGCGCTCGGGCCAGCAGGTCTACGCCCGTGGCGGGGACGTGGTGGTAACCGCGGTGGTGAGCTTCGGCGCCGAAGTCATCGCCGACGGCAACGTGCACGTGTATGCACCGCTGCGGGGCAAGGCGATTGCCGGCGCGCGGGGCAATACCGAGGCGCGCATCTTCTCGACCTGCATGGAAGCGCAGCTCGTGGCCATTGCGGGCATCTATCGCACCAACGAAGTGGCGCTGCCGGACCCCGTGCTCGGCAAGCCTGCGCAAATACGCCTGGACGGCAAAAAACTAGTGATCGACGCGATTCCCTGACGGGCCGCGGCGAATCTTAAAAACCAACAACCGAATCGAAACAAGAAGGAATGGCCATGGCCAAAATTGTGGTGGTGACCTCAGGCAAGGGCGGCGTCGGCAAGACCACGACGAGCGCCAGCTTTGCGTCGGGCCTCGCGCTCGCGGGCAAGAAGACGGCGGTGATCGACTTCGACGTGGGCCTGCGCAACCTCGACCTGATCATGGGCTGCGAGCGCCGCGTGGTGTACGACCTGATCAACGTGATCCAGGGCGAAGCCAACCTGAGCCAGGCGCTCATCAAGGACAAGCAGTGCGACAACCTCTTCGTGCTGGCTGCCTCGCAGACGCGCGACAAGGAAGCCCTGACGCAAGAAGGCGTGGAAAAGGTGCTGAACGACCTGGCCGCCATGGACTTCGACTACATCGTGTGCGACTCGCCCGCGGGCATCGAAACCGGCGCGATGATGGCCATGCACTTTGCCGACGAGGCACTGGTGGTGACCAACCCCGAGGTATCCTCGGTGCGCGACTCCGACCGCATCCTGGGCATGCTGAGCAGCAAGACCAAGCGGGCGAAGGAAGGCGGCGACCCCATCAAGGAGCACCTGCTGATCACCCGCTACAACCCCAACCGCGTGGCCGGCGGCCAGATGCTTTCGCTGGAAGACATCCAGGACATCCTGCGCATCAAGCTGATCGGCGTCATTCCCGAATCCGAAAGCGTGCTGCAGGCGTCCAACCAGGGCGTGCCCGCCATCCACGACAAGGAAACCGACGTGGCCAAGGCCTACAGCGACGTAGTGGCACGCTTCCTGGGCGAAGACAAGCCGATGCGTTTCGTCGACGCGGAAAAGCCGGGCTTCTTCAAGCGAATTTTCGGAGGCAAGTAGGCCATGTCCTTTTTCTCGTTCCTGCTCGGCGAAAAGAAGAAGACGGCCAGCGTCGCCAAAGAGCGGCTGCAGATCATCCTCGCGCACGAGCGGTCCAGCCTCAGCGGCAAGAAGCGCCCCGACTACCTGCCCGACCTCCAGCGCGAGCTGATGGCGGTGATTTCGAAATACGTGAAGATCAATGCCGAGGACATCAAGGTTCACCTGGAAAAGCAGGACGACCTGGAAGTGCTCGACATCAAGATCGAACTGCCCGACGCCTCGCCCACGCCGGCGCGCTGAGCGCGGCAGGCGGGCGGCCCAGCCCACACCGCCTCTGGCTTTCGGTCAGTCCCCACGCGCAATGAAGCGCGTCACCTGCTGGATCACGCCCTCCTCCTTGAGGATGCGGCGGTGCCCCAGCCCCTGCGTGGCCAACAGCTGCGCCCCCTTGATCGCATCGCGGTAGGCCTCCGCATCGGCGAACCGGTTCACGCGGTCGTCGCGGTCATGCACGATGAGCGTCGGCTGCACGATGCGCGGCCCCACGGCGGCCGGTTCGAGCTGCGCCATCAAGAAGCCTTCCTGCGCCTCGAACAGCCGCTGCATGGCGAGCCGCGTCTTCTCGCTCAGCCCGAAGGTGTGCGTGAAGTAGCGCGTGAATTCGCGCGCCGACGCCGGAGGTGCGAGCAGCACCAGCCGCTCCGCGCGCAGGCCCTGCGCGGCGGCTACGCCGAGCGCGTTGGCGCCCATCGAATGCGCCACAGCGGCGCGAAGGGTATGGCCGTCCGCCACGAGCCTTGCCACCACGTACGAGATGGCACGGGCGAACTGCGGCGCGTTGCTCATCATGCCGGCGCTCCGGCCATGGGCCGGCAGCTCGAGCAGCACCGGCCGCAGGCCCGCACCGGCAATAGCCTCCGCCAGCGTCAGCATCTGGCCCGCATGCCCGCCCCAGCCGTGCACCAGCAGCACGACGGGCGCGGATTCGGCGCCTGAATCCTGCGTGGCGAGGTGATAGAGCCCGAGGCTCGCGTTCTCGAAGCTCCAGCCTTCGCGCCGCCATCCTGCGCCGGGTGCCTGCGCGCGGTAGAGCCACTTGAGCGGCAGCGGCGTGCCGAAGATGCGATGGGCCGCACGCACGCCCAATGCGGGCCAAAGGCGCTCCGAAGTGGTCAGGCCGAGGCGCACTGCGCGCATCAGGCGGCTGGGGCGGTAGTAGTTCGATTGCGCGGTATGTGCTGCCGCGGACGATGAGGTACTGCTGGTGCTTGTCATTCAATGGGCTCCCGCGTTCAGAACCAGACCCAGTCGTCGTTGCTGCGCGGCAGGCTGCGCAGCGCATCGCGGACGGTTTCGGCGCCGATGGCGGCGACATAGACAACGAGGCAGAGGGCAATGATCAGCATGGTGCTGCTCCTTTTTATCGCACGGTTGTGCGAAATTAATTCAAAGAATGACGAAAGAAACGAACGGCCCGCCCGATGGCTCAGGCGCGGTAGCTGGAAAGAAGCCGCTGCCAGGTGCGCATGGCGCGGTCGGCGGCTTGTGGATCGCGCAGAAAGCGCGCGTCATGCAGGAGGCCGATGATGACGCCGTTGATTTCGCTGACCACCTGCGCGGCATCGGTGTCGGCCCGGAACTCGCCGGTTTCCACCGCCTGCAGCACGGTACGGCGCAGCGCGGCGCGCCAGCGCGTGACCTCGCTGAACAGCAGGTCGCGCAGCTCGCCTTCGCGGTCGTCGTACTCGAACGCGCCCGCCGTGTAGATGCAGCCGGTTTCGGCTTCGATGTCGCGGGTGCGGGCGATCCAGCGGTCGACGATGTCGTTGAGCCGTGCAAGGCCCTTGGGCTTTTGCATGGCGGGCACGAACACGTCGGCAAGGAAGCGGCGGCCGTACTCTTCGATCACCGCCTTCTGCAACGCCTCGCGCGAGCCCACGCGGGAGAACACGCCGCTCTTGGAGAGCGCCAGGCGGCTGGCCACGGCCTGGAGCGTGATGGCTTCCAGGCCATCGGTCAGGGCGAGGTCCATCGCCGCACCGATGATGGCTGTGCGGGTGAGTTCGCTTTTCTGGGTCTTGGCGTCCATGAATCGAACTTTAGCACAATCGTGCGAAATTGCAAATCGACCCGCGCTTCCAGCAAGCGCTGGCCGGCAAAGATGATTTGCTCATGTGAAACCAACAAACGCATCGTTCCCCGCATAAGCGCTTCTGCCGAGAATCGCCGGGCGGCCCTCTCCAGGGCCTGTCACCGTCTTCCCTCCCCTTCCTCTCCCGGATCCCTTCGCGCCAGATGAACTTCCAACAACTGCGCTCGGTACGCGAGGCCGTTCGTTGCGGCTTCAACCTGACCGAAGTCGCCAACACGCTGCACACCTCCCAGCCGGGCGTGAGCCGGCAGATCCGCGAGCTGGAGGAAGAACTGGGCATCGAGCTCTTCGTGCGTGCGGGCAAGCGGCTTACCGGGCTTACGGAGCCGGGCGGCCATGTGCTGCCGATCATCGAACGCATGCTGATGGAGAGCAGCAACCTGCGGCATGCGGGGCAGGAGTTCGTGGCGCAGCAAAGCGGGTTGTTGTCGGTGGCGGCCACGCATTCGCAGGCGCGCTATGCCATGCCGGTGGCGGTGCAGGAATTTCGCGCGCAATTTCCCAACGTAAAGCTGCACCTGCACCAGGGCTCGCCCAAGCAGATTGCGCAGATGCTGATCGACGGCGAGGCCGACGTGGGCATTGCAACGGAAGCGCTCGGCGACTATCCCCAGCTGGTCGCCCTGCCCTGCTACCGCTGGACGCACTCCGTGGTGGTGCCGCCGGGCCATGCGCTGCTCGATGCACCGCTGACGCTCGAGGCGCTGACGCGCTATCCGCTCATCACCTACGACACCGGCTTTACCGGGCGCTCGCGCATCGACGAGGCCTTTGCACAGCGCGGTCTCGCGCCGAACATCGTGCTGGCCGCCATGGACGCCGACGTGATCAAGACCTACGTGCAACTGGGCATGGGCGTGGGCATCGTCGCGGGCGTGGCCTACGAAACCGAACGCGACACGCAGCTGCGCGCGCTCGATGCGGGCCGCTTGTTCGGCATCAACCTGACCAAGCTCGCGGTGCGACGCGGCAACTATCTGCGCAAGTACGTCTATGCGTTCATCGAATCGTTCGCACCCACCTTGACGCGAGCCGTCGTCGAAAAGGCTCTGGGCGGCGAAGCGAAGGGGTCGCACTACGAAATCTAGCGCGGATGCAACGTATTCGACGCTTGCAGCAACAGGTTTGAAAAAGAAGCATGCCGCTTCACACAGGGAGCGTACATTCGGGTTAATTCCTTGGCTTCCCGGAACGGATCAGCAATGGCATCGACCCCGCAGCAGCAACAGCAAACCAGGGCCGCCCTGAAGGCCGCCGACGCCGCCGAACGGCGCGAGCGACTGAGACGGGCATTGCCCGCCACCGTGGAGTTGCTGCAGAGCCGCCAGGCCGACCGCATCGACGACAGCGACATCGACGCGTATGTGAGCCTTAACTGGCTCGAATGGCACGGCGGCGGCTTGAGGCTCACCATCACGGGGCGCAATGTGTGCGCCCAGTCGCTGCCCACCGTGGCAGCCTGAGAGCTTCGCTCCCCACAAAAACAAAAGACCGCCGCAGAAACCCTGCGGCGGTCTTCAAGCCTGCGCGTAGCGGCCTGCTGGGCGCCTGGCGCCTTACTGGTTGCCCACGATGATCTGGGCGATCAGGCCAGTGGCAATGGCTGCGAGCACATAGTCGCCGCCCACACCCACCCACTGGTAGCCACGGGGCGGTGCCTGCAGCTGGTAGGCGCGATAGTCGTTCACCACGTAGTTGCGGCCACGGTACTCGTTGGGCACGCGTCCACCGCGGCGCCATTCGGCATGCGGCTGGGGGTAGCCACGGCGATCGAACTGGCGGCCCGGCCGATAGTCTTCACGGCTGTAGCGGTCGCTGCGCCGGTTGTCGTGCCGATCGAACTCACGATGCTTTTGTTCATAGCGGCCATTGCCTCGATCGTCACCGCGGTCATGACCGCGATCGTGGCCACGGTCTTGTGCGAAGGCGCTTCCCGCGGCCATGCACATCGCGAGCGCCGCAGCAGCGACGGCCATGCTCTTTGACTTGATGATCATCTGGAACTCCTTCGTGTTGATGACGAGTCCATTGTCAGTGGCGCTTGTGTCTGCTCGGAACACATCAGGTCGCCGTCAGGTGAAATGAGGTAAGCGCTGGTATCGGGGCGGCGTGTTGTCCTTCAATACGGGGCTTTGCGAAGCTGATTTGCGGCGGGTCTGAGGCTTTGGGGACAATGCGCATACAGACCATCGGGCGTTGGAGGCGCCATCAAATCACTATGCGCGACAAGATCATCGGTGCCATCGGCGTTCTTTGGGGTGGAGGCATGCTCCTGAGGTGGTTCATGGCGGGCCCGCCTGCTGGCGTGGGCGGCTACGAGGGCGGCCAGACGGCCGTCGCGTTCTTGGGCGCCGTCATGGTGGTTGCCGGCCTGTACAGGTTCTTCAAACGTCCCGATTGAATAGGGCGGCGCAGTTCGCATTCCTAGACTGCGTTTAAGCTCGCGCGCAGCATGAAGCGACGACACCTCCTCCACCTGCTGGCCGGTGTGCCCGCAGCCGCCCTCCTGGCCGCCTGCGGCAAGCGCAAGCCGTCCGCCGCCGCGTTGAAGCCGGATGCCCGCGTGCTCGCGCTGGGCGACAGCCTGACCTTCGGCTACGGCGCACCGCCCAGTGCGGCATGGCCGGTGAAGCTGGGTGAGCTCACCGGCTGGCAGATCGAGAACGAAGGCCTCAATGGCGACACCTCGGCCGGGGCGCTGGAACGCCTGACGGCGCTACTGGCCGCGGGCAGCTACGACGCCATCCTGATCGGTATAGGTGGCAACGACATGCTGCGCGGCGTGTCGCCCTCTGCCACGCGCGAAAACCTCGCCTCCCTCGTCAGCCAGGCCCGTGCGCACACGCCCTACGTTGCGCTGCTGGCCACGCCGGCGCCCGACGCCATGCGCGCGGCCGTCGGTTCGCTCAGCGATGCCCCGTTCTACGAGGAAATCGCGAAGTCGGGGCAGGCGCTGCTCGTGGCCAATGTGTATTCGAGCGTGCTGTCGGACGCATCGCTGCGCTCCGACCGCATCCATGCCAATGCCGAGGGCTATGCCCGGGTTGCACAACAGCTCGCGGAGCAGCTCAAGGCCGCGGGCTGGCGCTGACAGCGAGGCTCAGGCGGCCTGCAGCAGGTCGACGTAGGCGCCCTGCACGAGCTGGTCGGACGCAATGCCCAGTTGCGTCATGAGCGCATGTGCTTCCGCCGCACCGGCCTCGGCGGGCTCATCATCTTTCAGCACCACCTCGAGTTCGAGAAACTCGCCAAGCCCTTCGACACGGTCGAGGTGCACGCGCGTGCGGCCCACGATGAACAGCCGCCGCTGCTTGCGCACGCGGCCGGCCTGGCCCCAGGCGAGCGTGAGCGATTCGCGCAAGGTGTCGGGCGTGGTGGTGGGCGAGATCAGGTAGAACGATTCCTTCGGGCCGCTGCTGTTCGCGCGGCGATAGAAGATCAGCTCGGCACGGTCGGGCGCGAAGGTACGCAGCTTCAGGCGGTCGGCGCTGTTCCCGCAGTGGAAGAAGGTCTCGTCTTGTGCGATTTCGACGGGGCCTGAGTCGGCGAGCTTCGCGGCAATGAGTGCCACGCGTTCCACGCTGTCGATGCGGGCCTTGATCTCTATGTTTCTTGCCATCTCTGTCTCGCTGTTTTTGAGGGTTCGGGGGCTTTCTTGTTCAAGCGCCTTTGTTCGGGGTGTTGTTGTTCAGGGCGCGTGCAAAGGCCACCGGGTACTCCCCTCCGCGAATGTCCCCCGTCGGCGGGTGCGTGCCCTGAACAAAGCGCATCGCACAACCCATCAAGCCAAAGCCGCTCCAGAAGGAGCTTCAATCAGGGCGCGTTGCCTTGTGGTCCCACAGGCGGCGGTGCTGCGCGCCCACTGGACCCCGGCGCGAGCTTGCGTCCGAAAGATTCGCCCACGTTGCGCACCGGCCGGCTGGCTTTTTCCGACACGTTGTTGACCCCGCGCCGTGTCGCGCCTTCGGCGCGGTCGATGCCGCGGCCTGCGGCATTGGTGCCGCGCTGCACGCCGCTCACGACCTTGCTGTTGCGCGGCGGCGGCTTGAGCGTGTGGGCGGGCTCTGCCTTGGGCGGGTTGTCCGCGCTTTGCGCATGCACGGCGGGCATGGGCAGCAGCAGGGCCGTTGCTGCAGCAACGGCAAGGGCGTGGGCATGCATCTTCTTCATGATGGGCTTCCTTCGTCTTTGGCATCGGCGGCCGCAGCACGCGCCATGCGCTCGCTCTTCCAGTACACGTCGTCGCCGCCGTTCATGCGGTTGAGCACACGTGCGAGCACAAAAAGCAGGTCGCTGAGCCTGTTGAGATATTGCCGCAGTGCGTCGTTGAGTTCGGCCGTTGCGCCGAGCGCCACCACCGCACGCTCGGCCCGGCGCGCCACCGTGCGGCACACGTGCGCCAGCGAGGCCGCGCGCGTGCCTGCCGGCAGAATGAATTCAGCGAGGCGCGGCAAGGCGGCGTTGTGCTCGGCCAGCGCGTTGTCGAGCTGCAGCAGCGCATCGGCCTTCAGCAGCGTGTAGCCCGGCATCGAAAGCTCGCCGCCGAGGTTGAAGAGCTGGTGCTGCACGTCGACCAGCAGTTCGCGCACGGGCTCTGGCATGGGCTCGCACAGCAGCAGGCCGATCTGCGAGTTGAGTTCGTCCACGTCGCCCATTGCATGCACGCGCAGATGGTCCTTGGGCACGCGGGTGTTGTCGCCGAGGCCTGTGGTGCCGTCGTCGCCGGTGCGGGTGGCGATCTGTGAAAGTCGGTTGCCCATGGGCGCTCCTGCTTTGTGTTTATGTAGCGACTGTCGACGCGTCGATCTTCCCGAGCAGCCACTGCAGACCCGCAAGATGTTGCTGGTCGTGACTGCAAAGGTAGTGAATCAGGCTGCGCATGGTGAGCGGCCCATAGCCCTCGAACACGGCCGTGCGCGCGAGTTGCGCGTCGCTCAGCTGCGAGATGATTTCCATGGTCCGCGTGCGTGCGATGCGGAACTCGGCCAGCACCTGTGCCGCGTCGGCCTTGCCGTAGGCGCGTTCGATGGCGAGCGGCTCGCTGTCGATCGATGCCAGTGTCGGATTGTTTTCTTCCAGCGTGCGGCGAAAACGCACGTGGTAGCCCTCGATCTCGATGTCGCGCACATGGCAAAGCTGCTCGATGGCCGTGAAGGCCTCGCTGGGCACGCCCTCCCACGATGGCGGGGCCCAGTGGCGGTACGCCTCAGGAATGATCGCGTAGTGGGCTTCGAGCAGCGAAGGAAATGCCGCAAGGGCAGCGAGCGTCGTAGGGTTCATGGCTTTTCCGAAGCGCATTATGGTGCTCGCTCCGTAAAATGACCGAACAAAGCCCCCGCACCCATTTCATCCCAGGAGACGCCCGATGAACGCCCCGACTCAAACCTCGCACCTGCTGCCGGAGCTTCATCTGCGCGACGTGCCCGACAGCCTCATCGACGGGCTGAAGGCGCGCTTCGGCGCCAACTGTTCCACGGCCATGGCGGTGCGCACGCAGCATGGCCGCGACGAGTCGTCGTTCGACGCCCCGCCCCCTTCGGCCGTGGTATTTGCCGAGAGCACGCAGGACGTGGCCGATGCCGTGAAACTCGCGAGCGAGCACAGCGTGCCGGTCATTCCCTTCGGCGTGGGTTCATCGCTCGAAGGCCATCTGCTGGCGGTGCAGGGCGGCATCAGCATCGACGTGTCGCGCATGAACAAGGTGCTGTCGGTCAACGCCGACGACCTCACGGTCACGGTGCAGCCCGGTGTCACGCGCAAG
The DNA here is from genome assembly GCF_040544635.1 of Variovorax paradoxus. Taxonomy (GTDB): domain Bacteria; phylum Pseudomonadota; class Gammaproteobacteria; order Burkholderiales; family Burkholderiaceae_C; genus Variovorax; species Variovorax paradoxus_R. The sequence goes on along the minus strand of NZ_JBEPKJ010000001.1, from coordinate 464,420 downwards.
CAGCTCAACGAAGAGATCAAGAGCACGGGCCTGTTCTTCCCCATCGATCCGGGTGCGGACGCCTCCATCGGCGGCATGACAGCCACGCGCGCGAGCGGCACGAACGCGGTGCGCTACGGCACCATGCGCGAGAACGTGCTGGCACTCGAGGTGGTCACGGCCAGCGGCGAGGTCATTCGCACCGGCACGCGCGCCAAGAAATCTTCCGCCGGCTATGACCTCACGCGCCTGATGGTGGGCAGCGAAGGCACGCTGGGCGTGGTGACCGAGGTCACGCTGCGCATCTACCCGCTGCCCGAAGCCGTATCCGCCGCGATCTGCTCGTTCCCGAGCATCGAAGCCGCGGTGCGTACCACCATCGAAACCATTCAGCTCGGCGTGCCGATTGCGCGCGTGGAACTCATCGACGTCAACACGGTGCGCATGGTGAACGCCTACGCCAAGCTCAACCTGCGCGAAGAGCCGATGCTGCTGATGGAATTCCACGGCTCGCCGGCCGGCGTGAAGGAACAGGCCGAGACCGTACAGGAACTCGCAAGCGGCCACGGCGGCAACGCCTTCGAATGGGCCAGCACGCCGGAAGAGCGCACCCGCCTGTGGACCGCGCGGCACAACAGCTACTTTGCGGCCGTGCAGTCGCGCCCCGGCTGCCGCGTGATCTCCACCGACACCTGCGTGCCCATTTCGCGCCTGGCCGACTGCCTGCTCGACTCGGTGGCCGAGGCCGATGCCAGCGGCATCCCCTACTTCCTCGTGGGCCACGTGGGCGACGGCAATTTCCATTTCGGCTACCTGCTCGACCCGAACATTCCCGAAGAGCGCGTGAAGGCCGAGAAGCTCAACCACGACCTGGTGAGCCGCGCGCTGGCGCTCGAAGGCACCTGCACCGGCGAGCACGGCGTGGGGCTGCACAAGATGGACTTCCTGGTGACGGAAGCAGGCGTGGGTGCCATCGACATGATGCGCACGATCAAGCGCGCGCTCGATCCCAAGAACATCATGAATCCCGGAAAGATCTTCGCGCTCTGATCTGTTCGAGGACCCGATAAAAAAGCCCGGGGCTCTTGCGAGCCGCCGGGCTTTTTTATTGGCAACTTCCGCGAGTTACCTGCGGCGGCGGGCCGGTTGCTCCGCGGGTGCCGAGGTCTGCGATGGCGCAGCGCCGCCGTCCACACCCAACCGGCCACCGCCGCCGAGACCCTGGCCGCGCACCGTCTGTGCCTTGTAGTTGCGCAGCGAGCGGACCATCTGGTTGAAGGCGTCCATGAACGCCGCGGCAATCACCTTGCCTTGCGCCGTGTTGGTATAGCCGCCGAGCCCGCCGGCGGCACGGCCGCCGAACGCCGCACCGAAAGCGCCAAAGTCGGTCTTGGAAGCGCTGCCTTCCGAAGCAGCCACCTGCACGCCCGAACGATTGTCGATGAGCGTCAACAGTGCGCTGGCTTCCTTGGTCTGCATGCTGCCGCCAACGGCCGCCAGGGCACGGCCACGGCCGCCGCCCACCAGGCCGCCCAACGCACCGCCAATGCCGCCCGCATCGCTGTTGCTGAACACGATTTCCGGCGAAAGCCCGTAGTCGGAAGCCACCATCTGGCCGCGTCCGAAGTTGCTGCCGCCGCGCATTTCGCCCGACTGCTGCAATGCGCGTTCGCGCGTCATGGCATTCATGCCGGCCGCGCCGCGCTCGACCACCACGAAGCAGTTCGATTGCTGCACCAGCAGGCGCAGCAGGTTGGCCGTGGGCGGCAGGCGGTATTCGCCGGTAAGGATGGTGTACCAGCCGGAGTTCACGTTCTCGATCAGCGAGACGGTGCCGAGCGGCGATTCGCAGCGCTCGAGCTGGCCGCTTTCGCCGGCGGTCGCCGAGCCGGCGGCGCTGCCCGTGGCCATGGTCTTGGCGGACTGGCTGCCCATCTGCATGTCGGTGGTTGCGCAGCCGGTCAGCAGCAGTGCGCCCACGGCCACGGCCGTGACCGGAAACTTTGTAATCTTCATGATGGACTCCCTCTCCTCGAGGTCTGCGGTTGAAATGTCACCGGCGAGGATACGCGTAAAAGATTGCAAGAATCAATCACGCAAACGTCCGAGCCACAGCCCGCTGCCTAGGCCGTTTGGCGGATGCGCTCGATCAGTCCGTTAAGAGCCTCGATGGAGCCGAAGTGAATGGCCAGCTCCCCGCTTTCCTCGACCTTGCCGCCGCGCTTGCTGCGCTTTTTGATGCGGACTTCGACCTCGGCGGTGAGCAGGTCGGCCAGCTCTTCTTCGACGCGCTGAAGGTCGCGCGATTTTTCGCCGTCGTTGCCGCGGCGCGACGGGGTGAGCGTGAACTCGGCTGCGAGCCGCTTCACCAGCGACTCGGCCTCGCGCACCGACATTTTCTTGGCGGCGATCTGGTTGGCGGCGGTGATCTGCGTGCCGCGGTCCAGCGACAGCAGCGCGCGGGCGTGGCCCATGTCGATGTCGCCGGCCATCAGCATCTGCTGCGCGGGTTCGGCCAGGTTCAGCAGACGCAGCAGGTTGCTGGCGGCGCTGCGCGAGCGGCCGACGGCCTGCGCGGCAGCTTCGTGAGTGAGCCCAAACTCCGAGACCAGACGTTGCAGGCCTTGGGCTTCTTCGAGCGGGTTGAGGTCTTCACGCTGGATGTTCTCGATCAGCGACATGGCCGCCGCGGCCTCGTTGGGCACGTCGCGCACCAGCACCGGCACGCGGTCGAGGCCGGCCAGCTTGGCGGCGCGGAAGCGGCGCTCGCCCGCGATGATTTCGTATTCTGCGTTCTTGGCGGCGGCCGATGCCTCGTCGAGCCGGCGCACCAAAATCGGCTGCATGATGCCCTGCGCCTTGATGCTCTCGGCCAGTTCGTACAGCGCGCCTTCGTCCATGCGGGTGCGCGGCTGGTAAACGCCGGCGACCATCTGGTCGAGCATCAGCGTGTTCGGGTTCTGCGCCGCGGCGCCCTCTTCCGTTCCATTGTTGTTGTCGGCGGAGGGTGCGGCCGTCGGGCCGAGCAGCGCTTCGAGGCCGCGCCCCAGGCCCTTGGGTTTCTTGGTCGCCATCAGTGCTTGTCTTTCGAGATTTCGTTCAATAGTTGCCGGCCTTGGGGCCAGTCGCCCAGGCCGGACTCGGCGTTCAGGTGGCCGCCCGCGCCCGCGTCGACGAAGCGCGCGCCCCAATCGGCAGCCATCTGGGATGAGCGCTTGGCGTCGCAGTAAGGATCGTCGTTGGCGGCAATCAACACCGACGGGAACGGCAGCGGCTTGCGTACGATGGGCGCCCAACCGGGGATCAACTGACGCAGATCGTCGCGTTCCAGGTCACCCGGCGCGACCAGCAGCGCGCCGCGCACCTTGTGCGTGTTGCGCGAATGCGCGGCCCAGGCCGCCACCAGGATGCAGCCGAGGCTGTGCGCCGCAAAGACGACGGGGCCGGGCGCGGCCAATACTTCTTCCTCGAGCCGTGCGGACCAGTCGCCGCGCAGCGGGCGCATCCAGTCATGCTGCTCGACGCGGTGATCGCCGTACAGCGACTCCCAACGGGTTTGCCAATGGCCGGGGCCGCTGTTCTGCCAGCCCGGCAGCAACAGGATGCGGGAGATTGTCATTTGCTGCTATGAATTGGAGAGCACGCGTCCATGGCGGACGGCGTCAGATGCTTTTTTCGGAATCGGGCGCGGCCGCCGGAGCCAGCACGTCGTCGGGAATCGCCAGGTCGGGCGCGGCCGGGGCGACCGGCGCCACCTCTGCGATAGGAGGCGCCACCGCGCCGGATGCGAATGCGCTGGCCGGCGGCATCTTCTCGACCAGTTCCTTGGCAAAGGCAATGAAGGCCTGGCTGCCGCGGGCGGCCGGATCGAACACCACGCCGGGCAGTCCGTAGCTCGGTGCCTCGGCGAGCCGGACGTTGCGCGGAATGACCGTGTCGAACACCTTGTCGCCAAAGTGGGCCTTGAGCTGCTCGCTCACCTGCTGCTGCAGCGTGATGCGCGGATCGAACATCACGCGCAGCAGACCGATGATCTGCAGGTTCTTGTTGAGATTGGCATGTACCTGCTTGATGGTGTTGACCAGGTCGGTCAGTCCTTCGAGCGCGAAATACTCGCACTGCATCGGCACGATCACGCCGTGGGCGGCGCACAGGCCGTTGAGCGTGAGCAGGCTCAGGCTGGGCGGGCAGTCGATCAGCACGAAGTCGTACTCGGCGCCGACAGCTGCCAGTGCGGTGCGCAAGCGCTTCTCGCGGCGGTCGAGCGCCACCATTTCGACTTCGGCACCAGCCAGTTCGCGGTTGGCGCCCAGCACGTCGTAGCCGCAACCACCCTCCACCAGCTTGTCGGCCTTGACGCGCGCCTCGGCCACGGAGGCCGATTCGAGCAGCACGTCGTACACCGTCATTTCCAGCTGGCGCTTGTCGATGCCCGAACCCATGGTCGCATTGCCTTGGGGGTCGAGGTCGATCATCAGCACCCGCTGGCCGACCTTGGCCAGACCGGCGGCAAGATTGACGGTGGTGGTGGTCTTGCCGACTCCGCCCTTTTGGTTGGCAACGCAGAAAATCTTGGCCATGGGGGGATCAGCGAGAAATGGCGAGTTTGACGCCGAAGGCAATCAGGAAGACACCCGCGAGCTTTTCGAGAGTGCCCGAAATACGCGGATTGGCGCGAATGCGTTCGGCCAGAAAGTGTGTGAGCAGCGTCGACGTCAGGCCATACAGGAAGGTCAGCACGGCAATCGTCACCGCCATGGCGCCGAAAGTGACCACGCCTTGATGGTGCGCAGGGTCGACGAACAGGGGGAAGAAGGCCATGTAGAACACGATTGCCTTCGGGTTGAGCAGGGTGATCATGAGTGCCTGGCGCAGGAAATGGCTGGGGCGAATGTTGAGGATGGGTGCTGCACCGGGCTTGGCGAGCAGCATCCTGAAGCCGAGCCACGCCAGGTAGCCAGCGCCCAGCCATTGCACCGCCGTGAACGCGGTCGGGTAGGCGGCCAGCACGGCAGACACGCCGGCCACCGCCGCCCACATGAGGAACTGGTCGCCAATGATCACGCCCAGCGTCGCTGCCAGTCCGCCACGAATTCCGCCTTTGCTGGTCGAGGTGATCAACGCAAGGTTGCCCGGACCGGGAATCAGAAGAAAGAGGACGATGGCGGCGACGAATGCGCCGTAGTCAGCAATGCCGAACATGGGATTTGCCTCGAAAAAGAGAGCCAGGGGGAGGCGTCGAGTCTAAGCGAGGCCGGCGCTACAGAGAGCGTTCGGCCCCGGCTTTCATCGGCGCCGTCGCTTCTTTTTGTCGATTCAGGCAGCCTCTTTGCGCGCCCAGACGATGCAGCGTTCTGCATCCAAGCCAGGAACCGTCAATTGTTCCACGTGAAACACTGCAATGCCTTCGGGCAAGACAGCGAGTTCGTCGCTCGGCACTTTGCCCTTCATGGCCAACCAGACACCGCCCGGCGCGAGCAGGTGCTTCGATCCATTGAAGAAATCCGGCAGTGAAGCAAAGGCGCGGGAGCTGATGACTTCATAGCTACCGGTGAGCGATTCGACCCGGGCATGCAGTCCGCGCAGGTTGGGCAACTCCAGTTCGGCAGCCACCTGCTGAACGAAGGCTGCTTTCTTGGCGACGGCATCGAGGCAGCTCACCTCGAGGTCCGGCCGCATGATGGCAATCACCACGCCCGGCAGGCCGCCTCCGGAACCCACATCGAGCAACTTGCCCTTCCCTGCCCACTCGCGCTGCAGCGGCATCACCGCGGCCAAGCTGTCGAGCAGATGGTGCGTCAGCACACTGGCCGGGTCTCGCAATGCCGTCAGGTTGTAGACCTTGTTCCACTTGAGCATGAGCGTGCCATAGGCCAGCAGCTGTTCCGCTTGCGTGTCGGACAAGGCAGTGCCCAGGAGGGCCGCGCCTTGGCGCAGCGTTTCAATGGGCGCGTTCATTGGGCAGGCTGCGATTCTGTGGTCGCTTCCGTGGCGGCATCACGGTTGAATGCCTTGTGGCCGCCTTTTCGCAAATGGATCATCAGCAGGGAAATTGCAGCGGGCGTCACGCCCGAGATGCGCGAAGCCAGGCCCAAGGTTTCGGGCCGGTGCTTGTCGAGCTTCTGGCGAACCTCGAAACTCAGCGCCTTGACCTGGCTGTAGTCGAAGTCCGCCGGCAGGCGCAGGTTCTCGAAGTGCGCGGCGCGCTCTACTTCGTCGTGCTGGCGCTCGATGTAGCCGGAGTATTTGGCCGAGATTTCGATCTGCTCGATCTCGGTTTCGCTGAGCGCCGTTGCGGCGCTGTACTTTCCACCGTCCAACGACATCAGCGTCTGGTAGTTCACATCGGGCCGGCGCAACAGGTCGGCCAGGTTGTATTCATGCTCGATCGCCTTGCCAAGCACACGCTCCGACTCGGCCGCAGGCAGGTTGCGCGGATTCACCCAGATCGACTTGAGTCGCTGTGTTTCACGTGAAACAACGTCGCGCTTCCGGCTGAAAGCGTCCCATTGCTCGTCGCCGACCAGCCCCAGCTTGCGCCCTGCTTCGGTCAGGCGCATGTCGGCATTGTCTTCGCGCAGCTGCAACCGGAACTCGGCGCGACTGGTGAACATGCGGTACGGCTCGGTCACGCCCTTGGTAATCAGGTCGTCGACCAGAACGCCGAGGTAGGCTTCGTCGCGGCGCGGCAGCCAGGCATCTTCGCCGCGGCATTGAAGCGCGGCATTGATACCGGCAAACAAGCCTTGGGCCGCGGCTTCTTCGTAGCCGGTGGTGCCGTTGATCTGCCCCGCAAAGAACAGCCCCTTGATCGAGCGGGTTTCGAAACTGCTCTTGAGTTCGCGCGGATCAAAGTAGTCGTACTCGATCGCGTAGCCCGGCCGCAGGATGTGGGCGTTTTCCAGCCCCGGCATCGAGCGCACGAGTTGGTATTGAATATCGAACGGCAGGCTGGTCGAGATTCCGTTCGGGTAGTACTCGTTGGTCGTCAGGCCTTCGGGCTCGAGAAAGATCTGATGGCTTTCCTTGTCGGCAAAGCGGTTGATCTTGTCTTCCACGCTCGGGCAGTAGCGCGGGCCGACGCCATCGATCTTGCCCGTGAACATCGGACTGCGGTCGAAGCCCGACCGAATGATGTCGTGCGTGCGCTCGTTGGTGTGGGTGATCCAGCACGCCATTTGCTGCGGGTGCATGTCGGCCCTGCCCATGAAGCTGAACACCGGCATCGGCCCTGCCCCGCCCGGCATGCCGTCACCCGGCTGTTCGGTGCACTTCGAAAAATCGATGCTGCGGCCGTCGAGGCGTGGCGGCGTGCCGGTCTTGAGCCGGCCTTGGGGCAGCTTCAGTTCCTTGAGCCGCGCCGACAGGCTGATGGCCGGCGGATCGCCCGCGCGCCCGGCCTGGTAGTTGTCGAGCCCGACGTGGATGCGGCCGTCGAGAAAAGTCCCGGCGGTGAGCACCACGGTGCGCGCGCGAAAAGCAATGCCCACTTGCGTGACGGCACCCACCACGCGGTCGCCCTCCACCATCAGGTCGTCGACCGCTTGCTGGAACAAGCTCAGGTTCGGCTGATTTTCCAGGCGGCGGCGAATCGCGGCCTTGTACAGGACGCGGTCGGCCTGCGCACGCGTCGCACGTACGGCCGGGCCCTTGCTCGAATTGAGAATGCGAAACTGGATGCCCGCCTCGTCGGTGGCAATGGCCATGGCACCGCCCAGCGCATCGACTTCTTTCACCAAGTGTCCCTTGCCGATGCCCCCGATCGACGGATTGCAGCTCATCTGCCCCAGCGTCTCGATGTTGTGGGAGAGCAGCAGCGTCTTGGCGCCCATGCGGGCAGCAGCAAGCGCGGCTTCAGTGCCGGCATGGCCACCACCGACGACGATCACATCGAATTCTTCGGGATACAGCATGAGAGAGGGGGCGCACTGACGCGTGCGCTGCGCAAAGGGGGCACCAATTTTAATCGGGGGTGCTGCTTTGCGCCCAGAATGGGGGCAACGTGGTTAATCGCTTGAAAAAACCGTCAACCCAGCGTCCATCTTGAATGGAATGCTATTATTTTAATAGCAAACTATCGAGCCAGTGCACGGCCTATTCGGCTGCGGCAACCAACTCCACGACGGGCACCGGTTTTTCGATGCCGACCAACGCCCCCGAGGGTTCGGGCTCGGCCGGCGGCGCCAGGCTCTCGTCCTGCAGTTCGCGAACCACCAGCGTCTTGCCCGTCATGGCCACGGCGCCGAATATCGTGCAGAAGGCCACGTCCTTGGCGTCGCGCCCCGTGCCCACACGCACCAGCCGGTCGACCGGTGCCATGCGGGTGGCATCGAACAGCACCCATCGTCCGCCGAGCCAGGCTTCGAACACGGCGTGGAAATCTTGCGGCGGCTCGTCGAACCACACGTAGCCCACCACCAGCCGCGCCGGAATGTTCAATGCGCGGCAGAAGGTAATGCCCAGGTGCGCAAAGTCGCGGCAGACGCCCGCGCGTTCCACGAAGACCTCGCGCGCAGTCGTCGTCGAGTCGCTGCTGCCGGGTTCATAGGCAATGCTGTCATGAATCCAGTCGACGATGGCCTGCACCCTGCCGATGCCCGGCGCCAGATCGCCGAAGAGCTGCTGCGCACAACGCGACATCAGGTCCGATTCGCAGTAGCGCGACGGCATCATGTAGTGAAGGATTTCGTTCGGCACCCGATTGACCGGCACCTCGGGCAAGTCGAGCGGCACGTCGACCTGCCTGCGCTGCACGCTCGCCTTGTAGCGGATTTTCAGTGGACCGGGGCGGGCGTCGAAACGCACGAAGCGGTTGCCGCTCGATTCGTCGCAATAGACCTGCACTTCCGTCGGCGGCTCGATGGCCAACGCTTCGCTGATCACGGCTTGCGAACCCGCTTGTGCAGCCTCGATGTTGAGCAGCATGTGCGCAGGCGCCTGGACTTCGTAGCCGAGCTCCGCCTCGATGTGAGAGATGTGCATGCGCGCCTTGCCTTGTTTGTCAATTCTTCATGCGCGCCGCCGGCGCGAGCGATGTTCCGGAAGCTGCCAATGCATCTGCGTGACGAGCAGAACCCGCATCACGCGGTGAGCGGGGCTTTGCAGCAGCAAACCGAGCGGCCGCGCGCGCGGCCACCGCGGAGCAAGGCGATGCATCAATCGATGGCCTTTTTCACCGCACCGATTCCCAATGCCGCGAGCACCACGAACACCACCGCCAGTACCAGGAACAGGCCGAACAGCAGCTTCGCAATGCCGGCCGCACCGGCGGCAATGCCGCCGAAGCCCAGGACCCCGGCCACCAGCGAGATGACCGCAAAAATAATTGCGTACTTCAACATCTGAAACTCCTTGCAGCGGGCCTCCCCACCGTTGCGGCGAGCTTAGAAAAGGGCCGGCGCCGGACCGATAGTCGGCGTGCGCGAGCCGCCGTAGGACAAAACGCGCATCGTGCAAACCCGCTAGCATGCACCTCGGTCCAAAGATCATTTCCCGCTATCCACATCCCTCGGAGATTCTTCGCATGAAGTTGTATTACTCGCCCGGCGCCTGCTCGCTCTCGCCCCACATCGCGCTGCACGAAGCAGGAATTGCTTTCGAACCCGTGCTGGCCAGCACCAAGAGCCACAAGCTGCAGGACGGCACCGACTACTACGGCATCAACCCGCTGGGCTATGTGCCCATGCTCGAACTCGACGACGGCACGCGCCTGCGCGAGGGCCCGGCCATCGTGCAGTACATCGCCGATCTCGCACCCACCAAGAACCTCGCGCCGGCCTCCGGCACGATGCAGCGCTACCGCCTGCAAGAGTGGCTGACCTTCATCGGCACCGAGATGCACAAGACCTACAGCCCGCTGTTCAATGCGGCCATGCCGGACGAAGCCAAGAACCTTTTCAAGGACAAGCTCAAGTCGCGTTACGAATGGCTCGATAGCCAGCTCGCCGACAAGCAGTACCTGATGGGCGAACACTTCAGCGTGGCCGACGGCTACCTGTTCACCGTGACCAACTGGGCCAAGCCCACTGGTCTCGACATTTCCGGCTTCGCCCATCTGCAGGCCTGGCATGCGCGCGTTGGCGCCCGGCCTGCCGTTCAGAGCGCGATGAAAGCCGAAGGCCTGCTGAAGTAAGAAGAAGCTCGCCGAAAGCGACGAAGCGGTCCGGTTGATCCAAGGGAAAACCCGGGTCGCTTCAGCCACAAGCCGCATGTCGCGGCTTTTTTTTTGGGCCACGCTACGGGTCGAACTCCAGACCCTCCGAAGCGAAGGACCCGACGATGGCCGAAGCCTCTTCCCTCCAAGAACTGCGCGAGGAAATGCGCGGGCCCGTGATGTGGCTCACCATCGACCGCGAAGAGCGCCGCAACGCCATCAACGCCGGCGTGCTCTCGGCGCTGTCGAATGCGCTGGCGCGCGCCAACCAGGACCGCGCGGTGCGTGCCGTGGTCCTCACCGGCAGCGGCACGCGTGCCTTCTGCGCCGGGGCCGATCTGCAAAGCGGCACCTCCTTCAAGTTCGACTACGCGGAGCCCCATCAAGGCTTTGCGAATCTCTTTCGCCAGGCCCGGCAATCGACCGTGCCGCTGATCGCTCGCGTCAACGGCGCCTGCATGGCGGGCGGCATGGGAATCATGGGCATGTGCGACATGGCGGTTGCCGGCAGCCACGCCGTGTTCGGCTTGCCCGAGGTCAAGGTGGGCCTCTTCCCCGCGCAGGTGCTCAGCGTGCTCGGCAACCTGCTGCCGCAGCGCGTGCTGGCCGAGATGTGCATTACCGGCGAACCCATCACCGCCGCCCAGGCGCTCGAGTACCGGCTCGTCAACCACGTGAGCGACGACCTCGATGCCAGCGTCGACTGGCTGCTCGGCCGCGTGCTCGACAAATCGCCCGCTGCCATACGCCGCGGCCTGTACACCATGAAGAAGATCGAAGCCATGGCCTTCGAAGAATCGATGGCGTTCACCGAAAGCCAGATCGGCCTCTTCGCGCTGACGGAGGATGCGGCCGAAGGCCAGCTCGCCTTCCGCGAAAAGCGCCAGCCGCAGTGGAGCGGCCGATGAACGGCACCGGCAGCGACCAGCAACGCATCGTGCGCATCGGCGGCGCCTCGGGCTTCTGGGGCGACAGCAGCGTGGGCGCGCCGCAGCTGGTGGCCAGCGGGCAGATCGACTACCTGGTGTTCGACTACCTGGCCGAACTCACGATGTCGATTCTCGCGGGGGCGCGGCTCAAGAAACCGGAGCTGGGCTACGCAACCGACTTCGTCTCGGTCGCGATGAAAGCGGTGCTGAAGGACGTCGTGCAGCAAGGCATCCGCGTGGTGAGCAACGCGGGCGGCGTCAATCCGCAGGGCTGCGCCGATGCGCTGGCCGCCCTCGCGGCCGAGCAAGGCATCGCATTGAAGATTGCGGTGGTGAGCGGCGACGATGTGCTGCCGCTGCTGCCGCAACTGCGCCAGGCGCAACCGCCGGTGCGCGAACTGCAAAGCGGCGCGCCGCTGCCCGAGCGCGTGCTCACGGCCAATGCCTATCTCGGTGCGCGGCCCATCCAGGCGGCTCTGGATGCAGATGCGCAGGTGGTCGTCACCGGCCGATGCGTCGACTCCGCCGTGACGCTCGGCGTGTTGATGCATGAATTCGGCTGGCAGCCCGGCGACCACGACCTGCTCGCGGCCGGCAGCCTTGCCGGACACATCATCGAATGCGGCTGCCAGGCCACCGGCGGCCTGCACACCGACTGGGACACGGTGCCCGACTGGCCGAACATCGGCTACCCGATCGTCGAATGCCGTGCCGACGGAAGCTTCGTCGTCACCAAGCCCGCGGGCACCGGCGGCAAGGTAACGCCGGCGGTCGTGGGCGAGCAGATGCTGTACGAAATCGGCGATCCCTCCGCCTATCTGCTGCCCGACGTGGTGGCCGACTTCACGCAGGTGCGCATCGAACAGGCCGGCGAACACCGCGTGCGCGTGCACGGCGCCCGCGGCCGCCCGGCCACGGCCAGCTACAAGGTGTGCGCCACCCATGTGGATGGGTTCAAGACCGCGGCACAGCTCACCATCGTCGGCTTCGATGCGGTCGCGAAGGCGCGCCGTACCGGCGAGGCGATTCTTTCTCGCACGGGCACGCTGTTCGCGCAGCATGGTTTCGGCGCGTACACCGGCACGCAGCTCGAGGTGCTCGGCGCGGAGTCCTGCTACGGACCGCACGCACGCGCCACGCAGACGCGCGAAGCCGTGCTCCGGCTCGCGGTCACGCACTCGCGCAAGGAGGCACTGGAGCTCTTCGCACGCGAGGTGGCTCCGGCTGGCACCTCGTGGGCACCAGGCACCACGGGCGCGGGCGGCGGGCGTTCGTCGGTTTCGCCGTCGATCCGCCAGTACGCCTTTCTGCTCGACAAGTCGAAGGTCGAGCCGGGCGTGACGATCGACGGGCAGCGCATTGACGTGCCGCGCGATGCAGCGTCTCCGGTGGGTGCCAATGCGCATTCGTCGAGACGCGTGGAAGACACTGCGGAAACTCCTTCATCCATTGATTCCGAAGCCGATGCCGATGCCATCGAAGTACCGCTCATCCGCCTCGCCTGGGCCCGCAGCGGCGACAAGGGCGACACCTCGAACATCGGCGTCATCGCGCGCCACCCGGCCCTGCTGCCGCTGCTGCGCGAGCAGCTGACCGAAGCGCGCGTGGCCGAATGGCTCGCGCATCTCGTCAAGGGGCCTGTCGCGCGCTATGAAGTGCCGGGCATCGGTGCCTTCAACTTCGTCTGCGAACAGGCACTGGGCGGCGGCGGCATGGCGTCGCTGCGCAACGATGCGCTCGGCAAGGGCATGGGGCAGATCCTGCTCGCGATACCTGTGCGCGTGAGCGCGGCATGGCTGGCCACGGTGGAGTCCGGAACCTGGCACGCCGCGCAGAACGCCTAGCAGCAACCGGACAACCGTGCGACAGCAGGGTTGGCCGCGCAGGTTTAGCCTCGCGCCTCTGTCCCACTTTTCCGGCACTTTTCCGGCTTACGCAATGCCCTCCCTTTTCAACCCTGTACAAGCCGGCGACCTGCAGCTCGCCAATCGCATCGTGATGGCACCGCTCACGCGCAACCGTTCGCCCAACGCCATTCCACAGGACATTGCCGCTACCTACTACGCGCAGCGCGCCACCGCCGGCCTGCTCATCACCGAAGCCACTGCCATCAGCCACCAGGGCCAGGGCTATGCCGACGTGCCGGGCCTCTACGGCACCGAACAGCTCGACGCCTGGAAGCGCGTGACCGATGCGGTGCACGCCAAGGGCGGCAAGATCGTGGTGCAGCTCTGGCACGTGGGCCGCGTGTCGCACACCGAACTGCAACCGGGCGGCGGCAAGCCCGTCGCGCCCTCGGCCATCACCGCCAGGACCAAGACCGTGCTCATCAAGGACGGCGTGCCGACTTTTGTCGAAACCTCCGAGCCTCGCGCGCTCGACGCCGAAGAGCTGCCCGGCATCGTCCACGCCTACGCCGCTGCGGCGCGCAACGCGGTGGAAACCGCCGGCTTCGACGGCGTGGAACTGCACGGCGCCAACGGCTACCTGCTCGACCAGTTCCTGAAAGACGGCAGCAACAAGCGCACCGACGACTACGGCGGCAGCATCGAGAACCGCGCCCGCCTGTTGCTCGAAGCCACGCGCGCCGTGGTCGATGCGGTCGGCGGCGGCAAGACCGGCATCCGCCTGTCGCCCGTCACGCCGGCCAACGATGCGCACGACTCCGATCCGCAGCCGCTCTTCACCCATGTGGTGAAGCAGCTCGCGCCGCTCGGCCTGGCCTACATCCACATCATCGAAGGCGCCACCGGCGGCCCGCGCGAAATCGAAGACCGTCCCTTCGACTACGAGGCACTCAAGGCCGCCTACCGCCAGGCCGGCGGCAAGGGCGCATGGATGGTCAACAACGGCTACGACAAGCCGCTGGCCGATGAAGCCGTCAAGGAAGGCGACGACCTCGTGGCCTTCGGCAAACCCTTCATCGCCAACCCCGACCTGGTGCGGCGCCTGCGCGAGAACGCACCGCTCAACGAGGTGGACAAGGCCACGATGTATGGCGGCGGCACCAAGGGCTACACGGACTACCCGACGCTGGACTGAGGAGCCTGCGCGGCGCGGGCCATGGCAAGATGCGGCGGCGCATCCACCCCCACCGGAGAGAAACGCCATGGCCCGCATCGAACAGCGACTCGCAACCCTCGGCCTCGTGCTGCCGCCGCCGGTCACGCCCCCGCCTGGCGTGGTGCTGCCTTTCGATTTCGTGCGCATCGTCGGGCGTCGCGCGCTCATCTCGGGGCATGGCCCGCTGAACGCCGACGGCACCCTCGCCGAGCCGTTCGGAAAGCTGGGACGCGAGCTGACCGTGGAACAAGGCTATGCAGCGGCACGGCTCACCGCGCTTGCCGTGTTCGGCAGCCTTCAGCGCGCGCTCGGCGACCTGGATCGCATCACCGCCTGGACGCGCGTGTTCGGCATGGTTGCTTCGGCGCCCGGCTTCGACAAGCAGCCTGCGGTCATCAATGGCTTCTCGGACCTCGTGCTCGAACTCTTCGGGCGGGAGATTGGCGCGCACTCGCGCAGCGCCGTGGGCATGGCCGAGCTGCCCTTCAACATCCCGGTCGAGATCGAGGGCGAGGTGGAGTTCGACGCATGAGCTGCGCCGTCGAGGCCTTCCGGCACTACATTCCGCGCCTCGCCCTCGCGCAGCGCACCCGCGTCTTCCTGCGCAAGCCATTGAGATGACCCCGATGCAGGTGGCCCGCATTCACCACGTCGCCATCATCTGCGCCGACTACGCGCGGTCGAAGCGCTTCTATACCGAGGTGCTCGGCCTGCGCGTGATCGCCGAAAACTACCGCGTCGCGCGCGATTCGTACAAGCTCGACCTCGCGCTGCCCGACGGTTCGCAGATCGAGCTGTTCTCGTTTCCCGAAGCACCTGCGCGCCCCACGCGGCCCGAGGCACAGGGCCTTCGGCACCTGTCCTTCGAAGTGCACGACGTGCGGGCCGCGGCCGACGAACTCGCGGCGCAAGGCATTGCGGTGGAGCCGCTGCGCATCGACGAGTACACGGGCCGGTGCTTCACTTTCTTCGCCGACCCCGATGGTCTTCCGCTCGAACTCTACGAAGCGGCGGCGGCCGAAGACATCGACGCGCTGCTGCTCAAACTCGAAGGCGCATTGCACCTGCGCGAGGTGCGGGCAAGTGCCGCGCAACTCGAAGAACTGCTCGACGAGGGCTTCCGTGAACTTGGCATCTCGGGCACCGAATGGACCCGGCCCGCGATCATCGAAGCGCTGCGCGACGAAGCCTTCTCGGAGCGAACGATCTCGGACTTCCGCGTGCAACGCATGGCGCCCGACATCGCACTGGTCACCTACCGCGCGCACCGTGCCGCGATACCTGGACGCCCCGAGGCCGATTCGCTTCGCAGCTCGCTGTGGCGCCTGCGGCGCGGCAGGTGGCGCATGACGTTCCACCAGGGCACGCCGCTTCAGATGCGGACCTAGGCCACTTCGCCGAACACCACGCTCACCCGCAGTCCCGAGGGTTCGGCGGCATCGAGCCGCAGCTCGGCGCCCAGCAGTTCCGCATAGCGCGCCACGATCGACAGGCCCAGCCCCGAGCCCTGCCCCAGCTTCTGGCCCGCGGGGCCTTGCGCCCAGCGCTGCATCAGGTCGCGCTGCGCCTCGAGCGGAATGCCGGGGCCGTCGTCGATCACGCTCAGGGTGCGGTCCGCCAGTTCGACCGTGATGGTGCGCCCGCCGTAGCGCAGTGCGTTGTCGATCAGGTTGTCGAGAATGCCCTCGACCAGCGCTTCGTTCGCCAGCACCGTCACGCGCTCATCGAGGCCGCGCGCACCCAGGTCGACACCGCGTGTATCGGCGCGGGCCAGGTGCCGCAGCACCGTTTGCTCGGCGAGCACGTCGAGCCGCACCGGTTCGCGCGCAAGGCCGGTGCGCGCCTCGTCGGCCAAGGCCAGCGCCAGTAGCTGGTCGATGAGGTGGCTCGCGCGGGCCTGCCGTTCAGACACGCGCGCCAGCTGCTCGCGCCATACCGTGGAGTCGTTCTGCGCAAGCCCGTACTCGGCCAGTGCGCGGATGCCCGCGAGCGGCGTGCGCAACTCGTGCGCCACATTGCCGACGAACTCGCGTTGTGCGCGCACGCTGTGGTTCAGCCGCTCGAACAGCGCGTTGACCGCATTGCCCAGGCGCTGCACTTCGCGCGAGGTCTCGGCCACCGCCACCGGTGAAAGGTCGTACACGTCGCGGCGGTCCAGTGCCTGCTGGAGTTCGCCGAGCGGACGCAGGTCGCGCCGGATGCCACGCCAGAGCCATACGGCGAGAAGAACCAGCAGCAGGGCCTGCGGCGTGAGCGCAAAACCGAGCAGCTGCCGCACCAGCGCCGCGCGGCTGAGCGTGGTCTGCGCAATCACCACGCGGTAGGGCATGAGCAGGCCGGGGTCGGTGTCATGCTCGAGCACCACCGCGCGCAGGACCTTGCCGTCGTAGTCCACATCCGAGAAGCGATAGCGCGCGCCCTCCGCCGGCAGCGGCGCGTTCAAGCCCGCCTGGCCGGAGATCAACGTGCCGTCCAGCCGCTGCACCGCGAAATACACCTGGTCGACCTGGTCGAACAGCACCGTGGCCACCTCCCGCGGCGACAGCAGCAGCTCGATACCGCGTTCGCCCGCCTGCACGTTGGCCGAGAGTGCATAGGCATCGTCGAGCATGCTGCGGTCGAAGGCCTGCTCGGAAAAATAGTTGGCGATGACGAGCGCGATCACCGCGCCCAGCATCCAGGTGAGCGCCAGCGGCACCAGCACATTGCGCAGCACGCGCCGCGTGAGCGAAGGCGCGGCCTTGTGCCGGCGCGGCGCGGCGGGTGCAGTGCGGCTCACACTTCCGCTTCGAGCAGGTAGCCGATGCCGCGCAGCGTGCGAATACCCGCGCCCGAACCGACCAGCTTCTTGCGCAGCCGCGAGATGAAAGCCTCCAGCGCGTTGTCGCCCAGCGATTCGTCGAAGCTGGAGAGCTTGTCGGACAGCGCGCGCTTGCTCACCGTGCGGCCCGGCGGGCTCATCAGTTCCCACAGCACTTCGAACTCGCGCGCCGGCAGGTCGAGCGGCCCGTTCGCGGTCGAAAAGCGGCGTGCCTTGCGGTCGAGCTTGAGATGGCCGAGCAGCACGATGTCTTCGGTGCCCTTGGCGCGTCGCACCAGCGCACGCAGGCGGGCTTCCACTTCCGCAAGATCGAAAGGCTTGCCCAGGTAGTCGTCGGCGCCGGCGTCGAGGCCCGCAATGCGTTCCTCGGTGCGGCCGCGCGCCGTCAGCACCAGCACCGGCGTGCGATCGCCCCGTGCGCGCGCCTGGCGCAAGGCGTTGAGCCCGCTCGCCAGGCCGCTCGTGGGGCTTGCCGTGGCAGGCAGGTTCAGGTCGAGCAGCACGGCGTCGAAGGGCTGCACGCGCCAGAGGTGGTCGGCGTCCTCGACATTGGTCGACACGTCGACCCGGTGACCGGCGTCCGCAAGGCTGCGCAGCATCACGTCGCGCAGTACGGCATCGTCTTCGACAAGCAGGATTCGCATGGTGTGTGTGGTGGGTTGAGATGCCTATTCTTGCGCGAAGGAGGGTCAGCGGCCGGTCAGTGCGCCCCGGCGATAAACGCGCCATGAGCATACGACAGCAACCTGCGGCACGGGCCCCTTTCCAGCCCCTTGCAACGCGATGAGCGCCCGCGATCCCTCCGACCTGCTGAGCGTGGTGCACCCCGCGGTGCGCCGCACGGCCGTCGTGCTGCTGCATGGTTTATGCAGCACACCTGACGAGCTCCTGACCGTGCAATCGGCCTTGCGCGGCAGCGGGTATTCGGTGCACCCGATGCGCGTCGACGGCTACTCCTTCGATGCGGCCGCATCGGTGCAACGCGCCATGCCCTGCGAGCGCTGGATCGACGCCATCGAAGCACACGTCAAGGTGCTGCGCATGCAGCATGACCGCGTGATGCTGGTCGGCATCTCGGCCGGTTCATCTCTCGCGCTCGGCGCGGCCATCCGCTGCGGCAGCGATGTCGATGCGCTGGTGCTGATGTCGACCACGCTGCGCTTCGACGGCTGGGGCATTCCGCGCACGCATGTGCTGCTGCCGCTGGCGTTCTACACACCGCTCGGCCGGCTCTGGCAGTACCGCGAGCGCCCGCCCTACGGCGTGAAGAACGAACGCGTGCGCGCCTGGATAGAGCGCGAACTGCGCCAGCGCAAGGTGTCGCGTGCCGGCAGCGCGTTGATCGGCGTCGGCCACCTGCGCGAGCACGACCGGCTGATCCGCCATGTGAAGCGCAACCTCCACCGCGTGCAATGCGACAGCGTGCTCGCGCTGCATGCCCGGCAAGACGAAGTGGCCGGCGTGGCCAACCTCGACATCCTCGCGCGCGGCCTTCGCTGCAAGGCATTCCGCAGCGTGGTGCTGACCGACAGCTACCACATGATCACGATCGACAACGACCGCCATCAGGTGGCGCGCGAAACGGTCGCCTTTGCCGATGCCGTGGCGCACGGCATGCCGGGCACTTCCTCCGCTGCGCCGTCCGCACGCAGATCCATGGCCTGAAAGAAAACACCCATGTCCTCTCCCTTGTCTTCACTCATCTTCAACAGCATCACGGCCATTCTGGTGAGCAAGTTCGACGTCGAGCCAAGCTCCGTCACGCCCGACATGGCTCTGTCCGAACTCGGCCTCGACTCGCTCGGGCTGATGGAATTCGTCTTCGCGGTGGAAGACGCCTTTCATCTCCGCCTTCCCGAAGACCGGCTCGATCCGCGCGAAGCGGGCATCACGCTCCAGCGCCTGTGCGAGGCGATCGAAGCGCAGATCAGGTGCGATGCCGAATCGCCGATGACTGCACACGCGTGAGCGGCGGCACAGCCCGTTCGATGCGCGGGGCCTGTGCGCCTGTGCTTGTCACGGGTCTCGGCTTCATCACGCCTCTGGGCCGCACCATCGAGTCATTCGACGAGGCGCTCTTCAACGGACGTTCCGCGGTGCGCGCGCAGACACTCGACATCGAAGGCCTCGGTGCGATCGAACTTGCCGTGGCCGCCTGCGCGTTCGACTCGACCGACGTTCGCAGCAGCTCGCGCCTCCCGCTCGACCGCGGCACCGCGATGGCGCTTGCGGCGGCACGCGACGCCGCTGGGCAGGCCCGGCTCCACGCCGGCAACATCGATCCCGAGCGCCTGGGCATCTTCTGGGGCAGCGGCCTGGCCGGTGCCGCGACCTTCGACGACACCACGCGCGCACTTTACGGCGAGCAGCGCCGCATGCGGCCGACGACGGTGCTCACCGTGATGCCCAACGCGGCGGTGGCGGAGCTTGCATTGCAGTTCGGCGCCCAAGGCGCCGCCATTGCATACGCTTGCGCCTGTGCCTCCTCGGCCGTGGCCATCGGCGAAGCGATGCGCGCCATTCGCGGCGGCTGGATCGATGCAGCCATCGTCGGCGGACACGACGCCATGCTCACGCCGGGCGTGATGGCCAGCTGGCATGCGATGCGCGTGACGGCACCGCTGCCGCCCGGCGCACCCGAGGGCGCCTGCAGGCCGTTCTCGAACGACCGCGCAGGCTTTGCACTCGGCGAGGGCGCAGCCGCACTGGTGCTCGAATCGGAAGCGCACGCCTTTGCACGCGGTGCGGCCGACGGTTCGACGCTCGCTCTCGCAGGCTATGCCACCAACTGCGATGCCATGCACATCACCAACCCCGACCCTGCCGGCCAGGTGCGTGCCATGCGCGCAGCGCTGCGCGATGCCGGCATCGAGGCTGCGCAGATCGGCCACATCAATGCCCACGGCACCGCCACCGTGGCAGGCGATGCGGCCGAGGCTGCTTCCATTCGCGAGGTGTTCGGCAACGCCACGCCGGTGAGCGCCACCAAGGCCATCCATGGCCATGTGCTCGGCGGCGGCGGTGCGATGGAACTCGTGGCCGCATTGCGAACACTGGCGCGCGGGATGCTTCCGCCTACCGCCAACCTGCGGGTGCCCGATCCGGCCTTCGATCTCGACCTTGTGCGAGGCGATGCACGTGAAGCGGGAAACCTCCGCTATGTGCTTTCCAACTCGTTCGCGTTCGGCGGCACCAACGCCGTGCTGATTGCCGGCCGCGCGGCGGACCGCTGAAGAACGAACGGAGCGGTACGTGCACCGTGGGCGCGCAAGCAGGCCCGGACTGGGTATGCTGGCGCCCTCATCGCATCCGCAGAAAAACCCGTTCCCATGCGCAGGCTCGCCACACCCCAGGACCTCGAAGCGGTCTTCTCCATCTACATGCATGAACAGGTCGTGCCGTTTCTCGGCTACGACCCGATGCCGCTCGACGAATTTCGCGCCATCTACAAGGAACTGGTCGACAGCCGCAGCTTCTACATCTACGAAGCCGATGGCCGCGTCGCCGGCTTCTACCGCGCAACGCGCTATCCCGGCCGCGCACGGCACGTCGCCTGCTTCGGCACCCTGGCGGTCGACCCGGCGTTGCACGGCAAGGGCATTGCGCAGGCCATGGTGAGCGATGCCATCGAGCATCTCAAGGCCGACGGCGTGAAGCGCATCGAGCTCTATGCCGAAAGCGACAACGCGCCCGGGCTGCGCTTCTACAGGAAACTGGGTTTCGAATACGAAGGCACGCTGCGCAAGTTCTACAAGCGGGCCGGCGAAGCCGAGTACATCGACGACCAGCTGCTCGCGCTGCTGATCGACTGAGCCGGACAGCAAGTCTTCAAGGCCTCAGGGCTTCCAGCGCCGCAGCAGCAGCGCATTGGCCATCACGCTGACGCTCGACAGTGCCATGGCCGCACCCGCCACCACCGGGCTCAACAGCCCGAAGGCGGCAAGCGGAATGCCGGCCACGTTGTAGGCAAAGGCCCAGAACAGGTTCTGCCGGATCTTCGCCACCGTGCGTGCAGAAAGTTCGAGCGCCTCGGCCACCAGCGCCAGGTCGCCGCGCATCAGCGTGATGCCTGCGGCTTCCATCGCCACGTCGGTGCCGCCGCCCGAGGGCGCCATCGCAATGCCCACGTCGGCGGCGGCCAGTGCGGGTGCATCGTTGGCGCCGTCGCCGACCATCGCGACCACATGGCCGTCTTTCTTCAGTGCGCTGACCTGCGCCGCCTTGTCGGCTGGCAGCACGTCGGCGCGCACGTCCTCGGCCGCAATACCCAGCCGGGCCGCCATCGCTTGCGCCGCACGCAGGTTGTCGCCCGAAATCATCACCACGCGCAGGCCCCGCGCACGCAACGCAAGAACGGCCTCTGCAGCCTCCGGCTTGGGCTCGTCGGCGAAAGCGAGCAGTGCCTGCACCTGCGCAGCGCCCGCCGCATCGAAGCGCAGCAGCGCCGACACCGTGGCACCCTGCGCATACAGGCTCTCGATCTGCGCGGCATCGGGAACGACGCCGAGTTCCGCACACCAGCGCAGGCTCGCGATGGCCCAGGTCTCGCCATTCACCTCGCCGCGCACGCCGCGGCCCGGCATCGCCTGCATGGCGCCGAGGGATGGCACTTGCAGCCCACGTTGCGCAGCCGCCGTCGACACGGCACGCGCCAGCGGATGCTCGCTGCCGCCTTGCAGGCTGGCGGCAATGGCGAGCAGTTCGGCTTCATCGCTGAGGCCAATTGCGGGTACAGCGGGCATCAGCGCCGTGAGCACCGGTCGGCCCAGCGTCAGCGTGCCGGTCTTGTCGAAAGCCACGGTACCGACGCGATGCGCGAGCTCTAGCGCGCGCGCATCCTTGATGAGAATGCCGCGGCGCGCCGCAACGCCGGTTCCGGCCATGACCGCGACCGGCGTCGCAAGACCCAGCGCACAAGGACAGGCGATGACCAGCACCGCCACGGCATGGATCATGGCCACCTCGATGCCGGCGCCCGCAAACAGCCAACCCGCCAGCGTGGCCAGTGCAATCAACAGCACCACGGGCACGAACACGGCCGCAACCTGGTCCACCAACCGCTGAATCGGCGCCTTCGCAGCCTGCGCGTCCTCGACCAGCCGGATGATGCGCGCGAGCACGCTTTCTGCGCCGACTGCGCTCACCTCGACGACCATGCGGCCATCACCGTTGACGGCGCCGCCTGTCAACGCATCGCCCGGCCCTTTCGGCACCGGCAGCGGCTCGCCGGTGAGCATCGATTCGTCGACTTCGGACTGCCCTTCGATCACGCGCGCATCGGCGGGCACGCGTTCGCCCGGTCGCACCGCGAGCCTGTCGCCCACCATCACCTCGGCCAACGGCACATCGCTTTCGCCCCGCGGCCCCATGAGATGCGCGACCTCGGGCCGCAGTTGCTGCAGCGCCCGGATGGCCGAGGTGGCCTGCCGCTTGGCGCGCGCCTCGAGCCACTTTCCGAGCAGCACCAGCGTGATGACCACGGCCGAGGCCTCGAAGTAGAGGTGCGGCACGGCACCGTGCCCCGCGTGCCCGCCCGTGGCCGCGCGCCACCAGAGCCAGAGCGACAATCCGAAGGCCGCGCTGGTGCCGAGCGCCACCAGCAGATCCATGTTGCCGGTGCCGGCCTTCGCCGCATGCCAGCCCGCGCGATAGAAACGCGCGCCGAGCCAGAACTGCACCGGCGCCGCCAGCAGCAGCTGCACCCAGGGCGCAAGCATCCAGTCCTGGTCGAAAGGTTGTCCGAGCATCGGCGCCAGCAGCGGTATCGACAGCAAGAGACCGATGCCCACCGGACCGAAACCGTGCCAGGGCGATACCGCCGCAGCTTCGTCCGCCGCGTTGCCGGCTGCGCGCGGCTCGTAGCCCGCGGCGCGCACGGCACGGCGCAGGCGTGCATCCATGTCTTCGCCGCCTTTCGCCACCACGCGAGCCGATTCGGTGGCGAGGTTCACGCTCACGTCCTGCACGCCGGGCACGCTTTTGAGCGCACGCTCCACGCGCATCACGCACGAGGCGCAGGTCATGCCGCCGACAGAAAGATCCAGGGTGCTCATGGGGTTCAAGGGAGAGTGCTGCAGATTTTCCATGCACCGAGGCTAAAGTCTTACATGATGGCAAGGTCAAGCCGAAAACGCAGTGTCCCTGCGCTGGACGTTGACATCGTGAGAAGGTTCAAACTGACAGCCTTCTTCATTCAACTTCAACAGGAGCAAGCACGATGAGCCAGAAATTCCAGGTCTCGGGCATGAGCTGCGGCCATTGCGTGAGCGCAGTGCAAAACGCGGTGCAGACCGTCGATCCCGAAGCGCAGGTCACTGTCGATCTCGAAACGGGCCACGTCGACGTGCTGAGCACGCAACCTCGCCAGGACATCGTCGCCGCGATCGAAAACGCCGGATACAGGGTGCAATGAGCAGTTTCGGTACCGTCAGCATCGGTGAGGCCGCGCGGCTCTCCGGGGTTTCGGCGCGCATGGTGCGGCACTATGAAGGCCTGGGCCTCCTGCCTGCGGTGGCGCGCACCGAAAGCGGCTACCGCCAGTATGGCGATGCCGACATCCACACGCTGCGCTTCATCAAGCGTTCGCGCGACCTGGGTTTCTCGATGGAAGAAATCGCCGAGCTCGTGGGGCTGTGGCACAACCGCCGGCGTACGAGCTCGAGCGTGAAGCGGGTGGCGCAGAAGCACCTGGGCGAACTGGAGCAGCGCATTGCCGACATGCAGTCGATGCGCAACACGCTCGCGCACCTGGTGCATTGCTGCCACGGCGACGCGCGCCCCGACTGCCCCATTCTCGACGACTTGGCGAAATAGGCTCGCCCGAAAAGATCAGGCCCCTCTGACCAGCGACAGCACTTTGCCGGCATCCAGGGTGCGGGCCTTTTCCTGGATGGCCGGGAGGTACTGGGTCTGCAGGCTCTTGCCTTCCTGCACCACGCCCGAAAAAGTGTCTTTCAGCATCTGCGCCGAGAGCGTGCGGCCGCCGGCGTAGTAGCGCTTGGCCACGTGCCCGAGCGCATAGGTCGAGGCGAAGCTCATGCCCGAGCTCACCGCCTGGTTGCCGAGGCCGCGCAACATGCCGCCGCCCATTTTTCCGAGCAGCCCGCCGAGGAGCTTGCGCCCGGCCTGTTCCAGGTACTGCGAGGTCAGGCCCACGCCGACCGTGGCCAGAAAATCCTTGACGTGGCCGCTGTCGAGCTCATAGCCGTGGGCTTTGCCGATGCGGTAGACCAGCTTCATCTGCAGCGGAATGATCGCCATGGTCGAGAGCGTCTCGGGCAGCAACTCGAGCGCGCCGTTGAGAATGGCCGCATTGAGAATCGACTTGTCGAGCTCGGCGCTGTCGGGCGATTGCACGGCAGCAGGCGTCAGTGCCACCGCTGCACCGGTGGCCGCCACCGGAACCGCGGCAATTTCCTCCGCCTGCCGGGAAAACTGCGCCGCCGAGGCATCGAGCCCGAGCGAAGTGCGCACGTCGGCCAGGAACATGCGCTCCGCCTCCGATTGCGTGCCGTCGGCATCGCACACGCACACCGCCATTTCATAGGCCAGCTGCTTCGATTCGGTGCTTGGCAACTCGCCGGCCACCGAGGCCAGCGAGACACGCTTCATCAAGACGTCCTGGTAGAGCGTCGGCAGATTCACGCCGTCGGCCTGCGAAAGGCCTTCGGCAATGCGCTTGATTTCCGCGCGTTCGCGCTCGTGCTTTTCGCCGTCGACGAAGGCGGCCAGAAGGCTGAGCGTCACGATGGCCTTGGTTTCGGTAGGTGTCACGTTGGAAATTCCACTGATTGAAGGACCAAGTTCGTTCGGCATCGCGCGCGAAGGTTCCGCCGCGGGTTCTCCCCACAAAGCTTGAGCAACTCTGTGGATAACACAGGCACTTCCTTGTAGGAGAACGCTAAGTCCTTGATCTACAAGGTAAATCTACAGTCTGCCTAAATAAACGGCAATGAATTTCTTGCGTCGAAAACCGTCTTTCGCAGATTTGCGGAACCCTGTCAAAGGACAACTCTGGGGAGAGTTCTGGCACAAGCAGGCGGTTATCCACAGGGCGGACGCGCCGGGCAATGTTGTTCCTTTTGGCGCGACAGCTCGGAAGCGCAGCTGCGCACAGTGACAGAGGTATGACAAGTGACTGTCACGCAAGGGAAAAACCGGCATGTCCACAGACTGGTGCCGCCCTTATCTACTACTACTAATTTGAATAAGAGAGATAAGAAGAAGATACGGAGTCAAAGCTGCGCCCGAAAAAAAGGCCGTGAACGGCCGCGCCGTGTTCGTGGCACCACGAACGAAAACCAGCCTCGCCGAACGGCGCCCCCTCGCTAACATCCGGGGATGAGTTTCAAACCCCGGATCCTGATCGCCGAAGACGAATCGGGCATTGCCGACACGCTGCAGTACGTCCTGAAGAGCGATGGCTTCACGCCGGTCTGGTGCGCAACAGCCGAGGAAGCCATCGCGCAGTTCGCGCAGGAGCCGCCGGCGCTGGCCATCCTGGATGTCGGCCTGCCCGACCTCAACGGCTTCGAGCTGTTCAAGCGCCTGCGCGCGCTCAACCAGTCGCAAGGCGGCGCCGAAGTGCCGATGCTGTTTCTCACCGCGAGAAGCGACGAAATCGACCGCGTGGTGGGGCTGGAGCTCGGTGCCGACGACTACATCGCCAAGCCCTTTTCTCCACGCGAACTGGTGGCGCGGGTGCGCACCATCCTGCGGCGCAGCGCACGAGCGGCCCCTGGAGGTCCCGTGGGGACGAACAACGGGGGTCCCCCTCAAAATCCGGGCGCGGCGGCTCCAGCGAGCTCTCAACCCCCCGCAATGCCGTTTGCGCTGGACAACGAGCGCATGCAGATCCGCTACTACGGACGCCTGCTCGAGCTCTCGCGCTACGAATACGGGCTGCTCCGGCTGCTGGTGCAGCGGCCGGGCCGCGTTTTCACGCGCGACGAACTGCTGCAGCTGGTCTGGGATGACGCGAGCGACAGCTTCGACCGCACCGTCGATGCACACGTGAAAACCCTGCGCGCCAAGCTCAAGGCCGTGGCGCCCGACGTCGAGCCGATCCGCACGCTGCGCGGTACCGGCTATGCGCTGAACGAAGAACTGCCTCTCAGTGCGTCGTGAGCCGGCGCACACGAATCTTCATCGGCATCCTGCTGATCTACACGGCGGGCATCGCGTTCCTGCTTTACCGCGTGGTGTCGGACATCGATCCGCGCTACCGCGAATCGGCCGAAGAGTCGCTGGTCGAAACCTCGCAACTCATCGCCAGCCTGGTCGAGCAGGACGTGATCGCGGGCGCCATCAACACCGCGCGGCTCGAGCCGCTGTTCCGCTCCGTGTACGCACGCGAGTTTTCGGCCCAGATCTACAACCTGCACAAGAACCGGGTCGAACTGCGCGTGTACGTGACCGACCGCAACGGCCGCGTGATGTTCGATTCGCTCGGCAGGCACCTGGGCGTCGACTATTCGCAGTGGAGCGACGTGAACCGCACGCTCGCCGGGCTTTACGGCGCGCGCACCTCGCGCGATGTCGACGGCGACCCGCGCACCTCGGTGATGTACGTGGGCGCGCCGATCCGCTGGAACAACGAAATCGTCGGCATGGTCAGCGTCGGCAAGCCGGTGCAGAGCTTCGGCCAGTTCGTGGAAGACGCACGCGCCCGCACCCTGTGGGTGGGCGTGGGTTCGGGCCTGGCGCTGCTGCTGCTGGCGGTGATCGTCTCGGTCTGGCTGGTGCGGCCGTTCGGGCTGATTTCGGACTACTGGAAATGGGTGCGCGCCCAGCGCACCCTGAGCCTTTCGCGCATGGCGCGGCGCGCGGTCGATGCGGTGCGTACCGGCTTCAGCGAAATGCGCGATGCGCTCACCGGCCGCAACTACGTGGCCGACTACGTGCAGACCTTCACGCATGAAGTGAAGAGCCCGCTTTCGGCGATTCGCGGCGCCGCCGAGCTGCTGCAGGAACCCTCGATGCCGCACGCGGAGCGCGAGCGCTTCCTGAAGAACATCGAGCGCGAAACGCAGCGCATCCAGGAAATCGTCGACCGCATGATGGAGCTCACCGCGCTGGAAACCCGCCACGGGCTCGACCGCACGGAGCCCGTGGCGCTGGCTTCGCTGATCGAGGACATCGCCCTCAGCGCGCAGCCCGCGGCGGCCAAGCGCAACATCGGCGTGCAAGTGAACATCCGTACCGAGGCCAGCACCGAGGGCGATCCGTTCCTGCTACGGCGCGCCATCAGCAACCTGCTCGACAATGCCATCGATTTTTCACCGGAGGGCAGCGAGGTGCTGCTCACGCTGGAGACCACCTCGAAGCTTGCGCGCGTGACGGTGCGCGACCGCGGTCCAGGCATTCCGGAGTACGCGCAGGAAAAAGTCTTTCAGAAGTTCTATTCGCTGGCGCGGCCGCACAGCCAGAAGAAGAGCACCGGGCTTGGGCTGGCCTTCGTGAAAGAGATTGCCGCGCTGCACCGCGGACGCATCGAGCTCGGCAATGCGGCCCGCGGCGGCGCGGTGGCCACGCTCACGCTGCCGCTTCTGTCGTCACATCACTGAGCAGAGGCTGCGGCGCGGGTTACCGGCCGATGAGCACGCCGTACGCCCTGCGCGTTCCGGGGCTCACCGCATCGAGCAGTTGCTCGTAAGAGGTCTTGTGCCGCGCCAGCATGCGCGCCGACGCCACGGTTTTCGATTTGCAGAACCAGTGGCAGGTGTGCTGCATGAGGAACAGTTCGGCCGACATGGTGAAGGCCTTGGCCTTCGGCGTGCGGCCCGATTCGTTGTGCATCACTTCGGCAATGCCACGCGCATGGATCACCAGCGCTTCCCGCAGGTCGAAGGTGGCGGCCGGGAACAGCTGGTGCGCGAAGGGAATGGCGAACGGCAGCTTGCTCACGCGTGCATCCGCCGCGCTGACGCGTGCGAACTCGGCGGCAAAGCTGTCGAACTGGCCCGAGAGCTTTTCCTCGGTGGAATCGAGCAAGCTCCAGATCTGCTGGCGCCGCTCGGCGTCGTCTTCGCCGAGGCAGCGCAGGTACCCCTGGGTGAGGGTCTCCATCAGGTTTTCGATCTGGTACTTGCCGAGATGGCTTCCGAGCAGCGCGATGCGCCGGCGCTGGTCCCTGGAATTGAGGATGTAGGCGCCGATGACGAGCAACGTCACCAGGGTAAGAATTTCCATGAGAGCGTGGAGAAGGTGAAGCGAAAGGCAGCACCGAGTGTAGAGACCCGGAACCGCTCCGCTTCATCCCACCTTCGCAACGCGCTGTTCTGCGCTGCGGCACCTCATCCCTGCCCCCGCTCGGCTATCGGAAGAATTCGAGGATGCGGTTGCGCTCCTCGGGCGGCGGCGGCGGGCCCAGCGGCACGCCGGAGAGTTCTTCCGCCGGTGGCGGCGGTGCCTCGGTGTTCTCCAGGCCCAGGCTCGCCACGCTGTGTCCCGGCGTGAAGTCGTCGAAGTACCACTCGCCGTCGATATTGACGACACCCGCCGGCTCCGGAATCTTGCTGACCGGCACGCCCTTGAGCGCCGTCTGCATGTAGCCGATCCAGATCGGCAGGCTCAGGCTGCCGCCGGTTTCGCCGCGCACGCCGAGCTGGCGCGGCGTGTCGTAGCCGATCCATGCAATGCCCACCGTCGTGGGCTGGAAGCCCGCGAACCAGGTGTCGAACGAATCGTTGGTGGTGCCGGTCTTGCCGAACAGGTCGTCGCGCTTGAGCGCCTGGGAGGCACGCGCGGCGGTGCCGCCCTTCACCACGCTTTGCAGCAGCGAATCCATGATGAAGGCATTGCGCTCGGGAATGGCACGGCGGGTTTCGTCGAGCACCGGCGGTTCGGTTTCGAGCAGCACCTTGTCCCGCAGGTCGGTCACGCGCGTGACGAGATACGGATTGACGCGGTAGCCGCCGTTGGCAAACACCGAGTAGGCGGTGGCCATCTGCATCGGCGTGACCGAGCCCGCGCCGAGCGCCATCGGCAGGTAGGCGGGATGCTTGTCCTTGTCGAAGCCGAACTTCGTGATCCAGTCTTGCGCATACGGCGCGCCGATGGATTGCAGCAGCCGAATCGTCACCAGGTTCTTCGATTTCATCAATGCGGTGCGCAGCGGCATCGGCCCTTCGAAGCCGCCATCGAAATTCTTCGGTTCCCAAGGCTGGCCGCCCGGCGTGCTCGGCTCGAAGAACAGTGGCGCGTCGTTCACGATGGTCGCCGGCGCGAAGCCTTTCTCGAGCGCGGCCGAATAGATGAACGGCTTGAAGCTGGAGCCCGGTTGGCGCCAGGCCTGTGTGACGTGGTTGAACTTGTTCTTGCCGAAATCGAAGCCGCCCACCAGCGACTTGATGGCACCGGTGCGCGGGTCCATGGCGATGAACGCACCTTCGACCTCGGGCAGCTGCGTGATTTCCCAGGTGTTTTTGGGCGTCTTCGCCACGCGGATCACCGCGCCGCGGCGGATCTTGATGTGGGGCGGCGCCTTCGCGGCAAGGCCCGATTGCGCGGGCCGCAGGCCTTCGCCGGTGATCTGCACGGTTTCGCCGTTGGCGCGCACCGCATTGATCTCCTTGCTGTTGGCCTCCAGCACCACCGCAGCCATCACGTCGCCGTTGTCGGGGTGCTCGGCCAGCGCATCGTCCACCGCCTCGTCGGCTTCCTTCTGATCGTTCGGCAGATCGACGAAACGCTCGGGCCCGCGATAGGGCTGGCGCCGCTCGTAGTCCATGATGCCCTTGCGAAGCGACCTGTAGGCTGCGGCCTGGTCGGCTGCGACCAGCGAGGTGTAGACCTTCATGCCGCTGGTGTAGATGCTGTCGCCGTATTGCGCGTACATCATCTGGCGCACCGTCTCGGCCACGTACTCGGCATGCAGCCGGTTCGGGTCGGCGGCATCGCGCAGGTGCAACTCTTCCTTCTTGGCTTCAGCCGCCTGCTCGGCGGTAATGAAGCCGGTTTCCTGCATGCGGTCGATCACGTACAGCTGGCGCGCGCGGGCACGGCGCGGGTTGGCCACCGGATTGTTGGCACCGGGCGCCTTCGGCAGGCCGGCCAGCATGGCGGCTTCGGCCATGGTGATGTTCTGCAGCGGCTTGCCGAAATACGCCTCGGAGGCGGCCGCAAAACCATAGGCCCGGTTGCCGAGATAGATCTGGTTCAGGTAGATCTCGAGAATCTGATCCTTCGTGAGTTGCTGCTCGAGCCGCAGGGCCAGCAAGATTTCATAGGTCTTGCGGCTCAGCGTGCGTTCCGAGCTGAGGTACACATTGCGCGCTACCTGCATGGTGATGGTGGAAGCGCCCTGCTTGCGGCCGCCTTTCAGGCTGGCCACCGCTGCACGCACGAAGCCCTTGTAGTCGACGCCGCCATGGCCATAGAAGCGCGCGTCTTCCACGGCCAGCACGGCGTCTTTCATGACCTTCGGAATGTTGGCAAAGGGCGTGAGCGTGCGGCGCTCTTCGCCGAATTCGCCGATGAGCGTGCCTTCGACCGAATACACGCGCAAAGGCAGCTTGGGCCGGTAGTCGGCAAGCTCGGAAATGTCGGGCAGCCGCGGATAGATGATGGCCACCGCCACGCCGGCGGCCACCAGCAGCACCAGCGCGGCGGAACCGCCCACGATGGCGCTCCACCGCGCAATGCGCCGCAGCCGCATCGAACGCTCGGAGCGCGCCGGTTCGGTGGAAGGAGAGGAATCGTCCATGGAGATCAATAAGTAAGGAAAAAAACAGTCCGTAGCGTCGGTTACACGGACGCGGCCGCATCGGGTAAGACCGGCTCGGGCGTTCGGGGGTTCCCGGCCGACAGCGCATACCAGTCGACCTTGCGCGTGGCGAGCATCAGCACCGTCAGCATGCCGAATGTCAGCAGGGCGCCGAGCAGGAGGGCATTGCTTTCCGATGCCAGCAGGCCGTAGAGCGCGCCATAGAGTACCGCGACATAGGCCCCGAAGCCCGCTCCGCGTTTCCAGCTTTGCAAAACCGCGCTGAAATAAATACCGAGCAGCAGCACGCTTGCGCCGGCCGCACTGGCATAGGCCAGCCAGAAGGCCAGCTTCTCGGACAAGGCCAGCAGCAGCAGGAAAAACAGCGCGATCGACAGGCCGACCAGGCCGTATTGCACCGGGTGCATGCGCTGCCTGCGGAACAGCTCGAACATGAAGGCGGCCATGATCACCAGGCCGATGAAGAGCGCACCGTACTTGCCGGCGCGCGTGCTCATCGAATACACGTTGATGGGCTGTGCGAGCGACACGTCGAAGGTCTGCAGCGGGCCGAGGTTGCGCGGCGCATGGCCGACTGTTGCCGCGGCGGCCGTGGCAGCAGCAGTGGCGGTGGCAGCGGCGCTGCGATCGTCGCGGTCCGACAGTCCGGCGCGCACCTGTTCGCGCGCCGAGGTCACCAGCGACGACACGCGCCAGTGCGCATCGAAGCCCTGCGGTGTCACCGCGCGCTGGGTGGCGAGAAAGCGGCCGCCGAAACTCGGGTGCGCCCATGGCGAGATGAGGTGGGCGGTGGTTTCTTCGGCAATCGGCACCATCGAGAGCGTGTCCTGGCCCACGAGGCCGAGCTTCATCTCGAAAGGCAGCGGCGCCTTCGATTCCCATGCGGCGAGCGCGGCGCCGGTGAGCGGTGCGTGGACGCCATCGGCCAGCCAGCTGTCGTCCCCCAGGCCGGGCACGCGCTGCTTGAAACGCAGGCCCTCGCCGTTCATCGCGATGGAAGGCGAACCGTCGAGCCCGCGCAGGTCGCTCACGTAGAACACGACGAAAGGTGCCTTGAACTCGATGCGGGAATCGGCTTCGCTGTGCGCCACGGACTTGGGGTCGAAGGCTGCAAAACCGCCGCCGAGCGTGGCGTTGAGCGTGTAGAACGGAATCTTGAAGATGCCGCGATAGCGCTCGTGCGGCGTCATCGAACCTTCGATGTGCAGCTTGTCGGGAAACACCGCGTGGGCCATTTCCTTGCTGCGCGCCTCCTGGCCGATCACCTTGCCTTGCGCATTGCGCAGCGGCTCCATCCAGCGCTCCACATACGGCACCAGCAGCACCGGGCCGACCATGGTCTGCGCGCTCGCATAGGTGGCGGCAAGCTCCTCGGCCGCCTCGCGCTGGCTGCGGCCGCGCTCGCGGTTGATCGAATTGATCTCGGCCAGCGGAATGCACAGCAACAGCGTGAGCATCAGCAGCCCGGCCACCCTGACCAGCATGGAACTCTGCAGGGCCTTGAACAACTGGAACATGTTTTTCTCCTCTTCGATAACGAAGCGGCGATGCTCGCCGCGCGACCCGAAGGCTGTGTGAAGCGGGGCCGCCGGCGGACTTCACACAGGCTTCACACAAGGCTGCAACCGGGGTGCCGGACTTCAAGCAGCCTTCCAATTTCCTTCTCGCGCGGCGGTGACAGTTGCGGCTGTGCAAGTTCGCACGGACACCCACCCCACACCGCCATGGACGCCCAAATCTCCACCCGCCCCGGCCGCTGGCTCTGGCTCGCTACCGTGAGCCTGGCCACCGCGGGCTTCGTCGCGCTCAGCGTGCACCCCGTGCATGCGCAGGAAGCACCCGGCCCGCGTCTGAAGACCGAGAGCCCGTATTTCTTCGTGAAGAGCGACGACCCCTCGGTCGACCGCCTGCCGCTCAAGGGAACTGAAGTGGCAGTGAAGATCTCGGGCGTCATTGCCGACGTGACCGTGACGCAGACCTATCGCAACGAAGGCCAGCGTGCGATCGAGGCGAAGTATGTTTTCCCCGGCTCGACCAAGGCTGCGGTGAGCGGCCTCAACGTGCGCCTGGCCGATCGCCTGATCACCGCGCAGATCCGCGAGAAGCAGCAGGCGCAGATCGAATACGACACCGCCAAGAAGGAGGGCAAGACGGCCGCGCTGCTCGAGCAGCACCTGCCCAACGTGTTCCAGATGAACGTTGCCAACATCCTGCCCGGCGACGAGGTGAAGGTGGAACTGCGCTACACCGAGCTGCTGGTACCGCAGTCGGGCAACTACGCGTTCGTGTTTCCCACGGTGGTGGGGCCGCGCTACAACAGCCCGCAGTCGGAGAACGCCCAGGCCAAATGGGTGGCGCAGCCCACGCTGCGCGCGGGCGTGGCGCCGAACACCGGCTTCAGGCTCAAGGCCAGCATCGACACGCCCATGGGCCTGAAGGAGGTGCGCTCGTCCACCCACGCCATCGAGGTGAAGAAGAGCGATGAAGACCGGCATGCCGACGTCGTGCTCACGGCCGACGGCCGCCCCGCGGACAACCGCGACTTCGTGCTCGACTACCGCCTTGCGGGCGAAAAAATCGAATCGGGCCTGATGCTCTACAAGGGCCAGGGCGAGAACGCAGAAAACTTCTTCCTCGCGATGGTCGAGCCGCCGAAGGCGGTGGCCGCCAGCGCCATTTCGCCGCGCGACTACATCTTCGTGGTCGATATCTCGGGCTCGATGCACGGCTTTCCGCTCGACACCGCCAAGACGGTGCTCGAGCGCCTGATCGGCGGGCTGCGGCCGAGCGACACCTTCAACGTGCTGCTGTTCTCGGGCAGCAACAAGATGCTCTCGCCCAAGTCGGTGCCGGCCACGCGCGCCAACATCGAGCAGGCGCTCGCCACCATCCAGAACTACAGCGGCAGCGGTAGCACCGAACTCATTCCTGCGCTCAAGCGCGTCTACGCCGAGCCGAAGGAAGAGAACGTGTCGCGCACCGTGGTGCTGGTGACGGACGGCTACGTGAGCGTGGAACGCGAGGCTTTCGAGCTGGTGCGCAAGAACCTCTCCAAGGCCAATGTGTTTGCCTTCGGCATCGGCTCGTCGGTGAACCGCAGCCTGATGGACGGCATTGCACGTGCCGGCATGGGCGAGCCCTTCATCATCACCGACCCGATCCAGGCGCCTGAGCAGGCCGCGCGCTTCCGCCGCATGGTGGAGTCGCCCGTGCTCACGAACGTGAAGCTCACTTTCGGCGGGCTGGACGTGTACGACGTGGAACCCCAGGCGCTGCCCGACGTGCTCGGCGAACGCCCGGTGATCGTGTTCGGCAAGTGGCGCGCGGATGCCGAAGGCAAAGCCCGGGGCCGCGTCATCGTCGAAGGCCAGGGCGCCAGCGGCCCCTACCGCCAGGAACTGCGCATCGACCCGCAGTTGCGCCAGGACACCGCCGCGCTGCGCACACTGTGGGCGCGCCACCGCATCCAGAGCCTGAGCGACCAGGAAACGCTCGAGGGCGGCACCGCCTTCAAGGAACGCATCACCGAGCTCGGCCTGAAGTACAGCCTGCTGACGCAGTACACCAGCTTCATCGCCGTCGACAAGGTGGTGCGTAACCTCGCGCCGCAAAACAGCGTGGACGTGAACCAGCCGCTGCCGTTGCCGCAAGGCGTGAGCGAACTCGCGCTCGGTGCCGAGGTGCCGAGCACGCCGGAGCCTGAAACCCTGGGCGCCATTGCCGTGGTGCTGTCGATGCTCGCCATGCTGCGCCGCCGCGCACGGCGCCACGATCCGCGCCGCTTCACGGCCTGAGCGTGCGAGAAGGAAAAAGAAATGTCATTGGCCGCACTTGCCCACCGCCATCCGCGCATCGTGGATTGGGGCATTCACATCGACCGCGCACCGGCCGCCTTCTGGCTCGCACTGCAGTTCGCCGCGCTCGCGCCGACGTGGGCCTGGATGGTCCAGCGCATGCGCGATGGCTCCGACGATCCACTGGGCCTGCTGGCATTGGCCGCATTGGCTGCGCTGGCCTGGCAGCGGCGGCGCGAGCTGCGCGCCGCGCCGCGGCTGGGCTGGCTGGCTTTGGCGGGCGCCGGCACCTTGCTGGCGACGCTGCTGCGCACCGGGCTCGGCGCCTTGCCTGCCCTGCCCCCGCTCGCGGCGGGCCTGGTGGCGGTGCTGGCGCTGGCGTGCGGCTTGCTGGCCTTCCTGCCGCGGCGCGTGGCCGCATTGCCGGTCGTCGGGCTCGCGGTGCTGGCCTTGCCGCTGCTGTCGTCGCTGCAGTTCTATGCGGGCTATCCGCTGCGCGTGGTCACGGCCGAAGCGAGCCGCTGGCTGCTGGCCCCGGGCTTCGACGTGGCGCGCGAGGGCAGCAGCCTGGTGGTCGACGGGCGGCTGGTCATCGTCGATGCGCCGTGTTCGGGTGTGCAGATGGTGTGGCTCGGCTACTTCACGGCCTGCGCGGTGGCGCTCTGGGCCCGGCGCAGCGACCGCAGCTTTCTGCGCCGGCTGCCGATGGTCGGCCTGCTGGTGCTGGGCGGCAACATCCTGCGAAACAGCGTTCTGATCGCGTTCGAAGGCGCGGGCCAACCGCTGGCGCCGTGGGCGCACAACACGTTGGGGCTGCTGGTCCTGGCCGTCGTGTGCGGCGCCATCGCCCGCCTGATGGTGCCGGAACGCACGGTTGCCGGCTTTGCCGACCAACCCATTCCCGGAATGATCACTGTGCAGGGAGGCCGCCATGTCGACACGGTTCTTTGAAAGCTTTTTCGCTAATCACTTCATCAACCGCATCGGCTACAAGACGGCGTTTGCGCTCGCGATGCTGTTGTGCCTGCTGTGGTCGACCGCCGCCGCGCTGCGCGCGCCGCAAGAACCCGTGGCGGCCGCGGCATCGCATGAATGGCCGCGCGAATGGGACGGTGTTCCGCTGCGGCCGATGGCGCTCGGCGAAGTCGAGCAGCGCTTTGCAGACCGCTTTCCGGGCGCCATCGGCCGCATGACCGATGGCGCGCAGATGATCGTGATGCGCGCGGTGAATACGCCAACGCGCATGCTTCATCCGGCCGCCGACTGCTACCGCGCGCTCGGCTATCGCATCGAGCAGGCGCGGCTGGAACGCGATGCGCAGGAGCGTTTGTGGCGCTGTTTTGTTGCGCAACGGCACGGTGCGCAAAAGTTCCGGGTTTGTGAGCGCATCGTCGATGCCGAAGGCACGGCTTTCACCGACACTTCAGCTTGGTACTGGGCGGCGGCCAGCGGGAAGTCGACCGGTCCGTGGCAAGCCGTCACGGTGGCGAGACCCTTGTGAGAGTTGTGTGAACAAGATCCTGCGTTCTTTGATGTATGCGCTGTTGGCCCTCGTAGCGACAGCATGTCTGGCTATCTTTTTGATAGTCAAATTCGGGCTTGCACCCGCGGCGGGCGAGTGGGCCGGCACCGTCAAGATCGGTCCATGGCGCCTGGAGGTCGGCGTACCCACGGCGGTGCGCCTCGCCACCTCTCCCTGGCTCGCACCGCGGCTCGACGGGCACTCTCTCGACACCCGGTTCGGCACCGTTCATTTCGCCTGGAAGGACGCCGGCGGCATGCTCGAAATGCGCTGCGCGCCCTGCAGCGTGGAAATTCCGGCGCTCGGCACCCAGCCCATCCAGGTCGAAGGCCTGGTCGCCACCGTGAGGCGTGACGGCAACACGCTGGCCGGCACCATCGCGGCCACGCCTCGCAATGCCGGGGCCGACGCCGTAATCCAAGGCCAGTGGGAAGGACGCCTCGCGCCCAAGGGCCTGCAGCTCAGTGCCGACATCAAGGACGCGCCCATCGCCCGCTGGTATGCGGTGCTCGCGCCCGACCTGCCCGAACTGCAGCGCGCCCGCATCGGCGGCACGCTGGCGCTGCGTGGGCACATCGCGCTGCCCGAAGCCACGTTCGCGGTCATTCCCACTGTCAGCCAGTTCACCGTGGAAGGGCTGGGCACCGAAGCCATGCTCGGCGCGCGCACCAGTTGCGGCGCGCCCTCGAAGCTGGCCAACGACAGCTGGCTGACGCGGGCCGTCATCGCGGCCGAGGATCAGCGCTTCTTCACCCACCCCGGCTACGACCTGACGGAAATCGTCGCTTCGATCGACAACAACCAGAAAGACGGCCAGACCAAGCGCGGCGGCAGCACGCTGACGCAGCAGCTCGCCAAGATGCTGGTAACCGGCAGCGACCGCACAGCGGAACGCAAGCTGCGCGAACTGCTCTACGCAGTCGAAATGGAGCAGACCCTGGGCAAGGCGCGCATCCTGCAGCTTTATCTCGACAACGCACCCTGGGGCGGCAACCTGTGCGGCGCCGAAGCCGCCGCGCGGCGCTATTTCAAGCGGTCGGCGCGCAACCTGGAGCCCGCGCAGGCCGTGTGGCTCGCGGCCATGCTGCACAAGCCGCAAGCGGTGCTCGAGCAATGGCGGCGCGACGGCCGCATCGACCCCGACCGCACCAAGTGGGTGGCCGAGAGCGTGCGCGGCATCAGCCGCAACCAGCGCGAGTCGCTGCTCAAGGGCGTGGCGGCGGCCAGGTTCACGGCGCCGGAGGCCGTGCCATGAACGAGGTCGAGGCCATCGAGCGCGCCACGGTCGCCGCCGTGTCGCCCCTGGCCGTCGAGGAGCTCGACGGCTGGCTGCTCCCCTTCGACGACGGCACCGTCAAGCGCGCCAGGTCGGCCGTTCCGCTGCACCGCGAAGCGGTGAGCGACAGCACCCTCGACCGCATCGAAGACCGCTACGACAGCCATCATGTCGTGCCCGCATTTCGCCTGGCCGACCTGCCCTGCTTCGATGCGCTGCGGGCCGAGCTGGAGCAGCGGCACTACATGGGAGATTCACCCACCTGCGTACAGCTCGGCACCGCACGGCGCATGCGCCAGGTGGCGGCGGCCGATGCAGCGTTGGCCGATGTCGATCCCGCGCCCGACGACGCCTGGGCCACGCTGTTCCTCGGAGAGGGCTTCGATCCGGTGGACGGTGCCCACCGCGTGCGGGCGCTGTCCCGCGCCAAGGGTTCGCTCTATGCCAGCGTGCGCGAGGGCCGTCGCACCGTTGCGGCAGGCGCCATGGCCTTCGGCCATGGATGGGCCAGCGTTCACGGCATGCGAACCGAGCAGTCGCAGCGCGGACGGGGCCTGGCCGGGCGCGTGCTGGCCGGCCTGGCGCAGGCCGCGCTCGAACGCGGCTTCGAAAGCGTGTTCCTGCAGGTCGATGCACACAACATGCCGGCCCATGCACTCTACCGGCGAGCCGGGTTTTCCACGCAGTGGCAGTACCGCTACTGGCAGCGGCAGCAGTGGCCGCGCTGACTGCGCTAACCTAAAACCTGCACCCCCACGGGTGGCGCGGTCGGGTCGTTAGTGCCACCATGGCTGCATGATGAACGCAAACCACCACGCCAACCACCCCACAGATCCCGTGGCCACGCCGCGCGGCATCGACCACATCGTGGCCGGTGTTTCCACCAGCGATGGCGACGGCGTCAAACTCACCCGCGTGCTGCAGCAGCCGCTGCAGAAAAGGCTCGACCCCTTCCTGATGCTCGACTCCTTCGGCAGCGACAACCCGGGCGACTACGTCGGCGGCTTTCCCAACCATCCGCACCGGGGCTTCGAAACCGTGACCTACATGATCGCGGGCCGCATGCGCCACCGGGACAGCGCGGGCCACGAGGGACTGCTGCAAAACGGCGGCGTGCAATGGATGACGGCCGGCCGCGGGCTGGTTCACAGCGAGTTGCCCGAACAGGAAGAAGGCCTGATGGAGGGCTTTCAGCTCTGGCTCAACCTGCCGGCCAAGGACAAGATGCGCGAGCCCTGGTATCGCGACATCCAGAGCGAAGAAATTCCCGAATACACCACCGCCGCGGGCGTGCACGTGCGCGTGATCGCCGGCGAAAGCCACGGCATCGAAGGCGCGGTGCGGCGCGAGCACACCGAACCCCTCTATCTCGACATCAGCCTGCCGCCCGGCGCCGAGTTTGCCCAGCCCTTGCCGGACGATCACAACGCGCTGGTGTACGTGTACCGCGAATCGCTGTGGGTTGCCGGCAGCGAGGTGCCCACGCGCCGCATGGCCATTCTTGCGAACGACCTGGGCAGCGACGGCCTGGTGCTGCGCGCGGGTGCGACCAACCACAGCCCGGCGCGCGCGCTGCTGATTGCCGGCAAGCCGCTGGGCGAGCCCATCGCGCAGTACGGGCCCTTCGTGATGAACACGCAGGAAGAGGTGAAGCAGGCCGTGCACGACTTCCAGAACGGCAAGTTCGACGGGTAGCGGTAGCGATTGGGTTTGCGACGGACCGGCATGTAGTCGCAGGCCTACCGAAAATCGGCACCGTGCGCAGGTCACAGGCGGGAACGCGGCGCATAGATTGACGGCCATGCCCTCCAGCACGCCCCGCCACAAAACGCCAACGACCAAGGCCCCTCTAATCCGCAAGGGACAGGCACCTGACACGTTGAAGCGCGACCAGTTTCACGAGCGCTTCATGCAGCCTTTCCAGGACCCGGCCTTCGAAGCCGAAAAAGACGCGCTGCAGCGCGTCGAACTCATTGCGTGGGAGGCCTACCAGCAGGGCCGCAAGGCGCCCGTCACACGCAAGGCCGGTCCCGGCTATGCCGACCCCGAATACGAGCTGTCCGTCGACTGGCTCGAAGCCAAGGCGCGCATCGATGCGGCAGAGGCCGCGTGGCGCAGCCCGCAGACGCGCTCGCGCGTGCTGCTGGTCAACGGCTCGCCGCGCAACGACGGCACCTGCCCCGGCGAAATATCGAAGACATGGCGGCTGGTGCAGCTTGCGCGCGAGGTGCTCGAAAGCTGCGGCATCGAGGCCGACGTGCTCGACCTGAGCCTGCTCGCCTCCGACTACGGGCGCTACATCCACCCCTGCAAGGGCTGCGTTTCCACCGCCATGCCGCTGTGCCACTGGCCCTGCAGCTGCTACCCCAACCATTCGATGCGCCAGACCGGCGACTGGATGAACGAGATCTACGAGCGCTGGGTGGCCGCGCACGGGGTGATCGTGTTCACGCCCACGCACTGGTACCAGGCGGCCAGCCCGCTCAAGCTCATGATCGACCGGCTGGTGTGCGCCGACGGCGGCAACCCCGACCCCACCAGCACCCATGGCAAGAAGCCCGAGGAAGCCAAGGCGCTCGAGCTCGAGGGCTGGGGCTATCCCAAGCACCTCGACGGCCGCGTCTACGGCGTGGTGGTGCACGGCGACGTGGCCGGCACCGAGAGCCTGCGCCGCAACCTGTCGGACTGGCTCGACTGGATGGGCCTGGTCGATGCGGGCCCGCAGGCCCGGCTCGACCGCTACATCGGCTACTACGAGCCCTATGCCACCAGCCATGACGCGCTCGACGCCGACGCCGACTTGCAGGAAGAAGTACGCAACGTGGCACGCGCCGTGGCGCTGGCGGTCGGCGAGCTGCGTGCCGGCAAGCTGCAGCCGCCCGATCGCGGATTGAAACGTCCCAGGCCCAAATAAGTCACGCTGCGAGCGGCGCGGCGCCAACGCTGTTCATGATTCTTTACGCACGCTCACTTCCGGCTCACCTGGGAGATACAGAGGTCTTCCACACTTCGTCTCACCTGCTGCCCATTGGCGGCGGGCTTCTTCGAAAGGAAGCACTTTTCATGATCTCTCTTCGCCAACGCATCGTCTGGGCCAGCCTTCTCGGTTCGGCCGCCCTTGCCTCTTCGGGCGCTTTTGCACAGGCCCCCGCTGCGCCGAGCACTTCTTCCACCCCGCCTGCCGCCGTTGCGCAGGCCGACGGCGCGGCGCCCAAGGCGCAGCACAAGCGCACGGACCCGGCCCAGCGCATGGAGCGCATGCAAGAGCACCGCGCCAAGCGCCTGGTCGCGCTGAAGGAAAAGCTCAAGCTGAGCCCCGCGCAGGAAAGCGCATGGACCAGCTTCGCATCGGCCAGCCAGCCGCCGGCCGGCGCCCGCCCGCAGCGCATGGACCGCGCGGAATTCGCCAAGCTCACCACGCCTGAGCGGCTGGAGCGCATGCAGGCCCGCCAGGCTGAACGCAGTGCAAGGTTTGCCAAGCGCGCCGAAGCCACGAAGACCTTCTATGCCGCGCTGACGCCCGAGCAGCAGAAGACCTTCGACGCCGAAACGGTGCATGCCGGCATGCACGGGCATCGGGGCCACCGCGGTCACCATGGCCATGGCGGTCCTGACCATTCCGCCGCGCCTGCCAAGAGCTGACCCGGTCCAACGCGTCTGAATGCAGCGCCTGAAAAGGCGAATGCATGAAAAAGCCCGCAATGCCTCGTGCATCGCGGGCTTTTTTCGTACAAAGGAGCTTATTTACTGAGGCGTGCCGGTCTTCTCGGTCGGGTTCGTCGGCACGTCCGGACGCTCGCCGCGCTGGCCGAACTGGGGCTTGGTCTTGCGGGCCTGCTGGCTGACCTCCGCACGCGACATTTCGCCGGTGGGTTGCGGCATGGCGTTGGGCTGCGCGTTCACTGTGGTGCTCGCTTCACCCTTCGGCACCAGGTTGTTGGCGTTGTTGCGGTTGTGGGCGCGCGCCTCGGCCTTCACGGCCTCGCGGGAGTTCGGCATGCTGTTGTCGGGGCGCTGCGGCGGATTGGGCACGCCCGAAGGCGTCTGCGTACTGGCCTGGCCGCCCACCGCCGGGTCGGGCTGGGCGGGTATCGATGTGGCTTGCGCCATGGCGGCGCCGGCGGCGGCCATCAGGCCGGCCAGCAGCGTGGCGTGAAAGATTCCGTGCTTCATGGTGTGTTCCTTTGCTTGTCTCGTCGGACGAAATGAATGAAGGGAGAAAGGCGGACCACTTCCTTGGGCCCTGAAATCACCGTAGGAGGCCCGAAATGGCATCTGTGTCGGGGTGTGGCAGGCCTGCCTGTAGGAGCCGACCGCCCTGCGGCGAAGGGCGCGGCAAAGGCGGTGAAAGAAGGTGGCGCGTTCCTACAGGCGCGGGCGGCCCGGCAACGTACAACCACAGCACAGATGTCTTCTTCCCCGATTCCACTCGCTGCCACGGCGCCGACCTCGCTCAAGGTGATGACCGTGAACACCCACAAGGGCTTCACCGCACTCAACCGAAAGTTCATTCTTCCGGAGTTGCGGGACGCGGTGCGCACCGTGGGTGCCGACGTGGTGTTCCTGCAGGAAGTGCTCGGCACCCATTCGCGCCATTCGCGCAAGGTCAACAATTGGCCCGAGGCGCCGCATTACGAATTTCTGGCCGACACCATGTGGCCGCAGTTCGCCTATGGGCGCAACGCCGTGTACCCGAGGGGCCATCACGGCAATGCGGTGCTGTCGAAATTTCCGATCGTGCATTACCGCAACCACGACGTGTCAGTGGCCGGCCCTGAAAAGCGCGGCCTGCTGCATTGCGTGCTGCGCCTGCCCGGCCGCACCGTCGATGTCCATGCGATCTGCGCCCACCTCGGCCTGGCGGAGACGCACCGGCAGCAGCAGCTGGAGCTGCTGTGCCACATCGTGCGCGACGAGGTGCCGGCCGATGCGCCGCTGATCGTGGCGGGCGACTTCAACGATTGGCGCGGTCGCGCCCACCAGGTGCTGGAAGAAGGCGCCGCGCTGCGCGAAGTGTTCGTTCATGCGAACGGATCGGCCGCCAAGACCTTTCCGGCGCGCTTTCCCCTGCTGTCGCTCGACCGCATCTATGTGCGCAACGCAGGCGTGCATGCGCCCGTGGTGCTGCCGCGCAAGCCCTGGTCGCATCTGTCGGACCATGCGCCGCTGGTGGCGAACATCGACCTCTGAAGATGGACCACGCCCATGCCTTGCGCAGTTCGCCCCGCGCCTTGGCTTCCATCGAACAGGCCGGTGGGGCCTGAAGGCGGTTGCCATGAATAACAGCGGCCAATGGGTCGGCGGCAACCGCATTGCGCTGCTCGAAAACGGCGAGGAGTTCTTCCCGCGCGTGTTCGAGGCCATCCGCCAGGCGAAGCGCGAGGTGATCATCGAAACCTTCATCCTGTTCGAGGACAAGGTCGGCTCGGCGCTGCATGCCGCCATGCGCACGGCAGCCCAGCGCGGCGTGAAGGTCGACATGCTGGTCGACGGCTTCGGCTCGCCGGATCTTTCGCGCGAATACATCGAGGGGCTGAGCTCGGTTGGCGTGAGGGTGCGTGTGTTCGATCCGGGCCAGCGCATCCTCGGCCAGCGGCTGAACGTGTTCCGCCGCATGCACCGCAAGATCGTGGTGGTCGACGGCGAGCTTGCGTTCGTCGGGGGCATCAACTATTCGGCCGACCATCTGCTGGACTTCGGGCCCAAGGCCAAGCAGGACTACGCGGTCGAGCTTCGCGGGCCGATCGTGGCGCCGATCCACCAGTTCGTGCTGCGCGCCATTGCGCTCGGCGACAAGGGGCCCGGCTGGTTTCGCCGCCGCCTCAAGCAGGCGCCGCCGGCGGCCCGGGAGCCCGTCGGCGAAGTGGAAGCGATGTTCGTCACGCGGGACAACCGCCGCCACACCAACGACATCGAGCGCCAGTACCTGGCCGCGATCCGTGCCGCACGCCGGCGCATCGTGATTGCCAATGCGTATTTCTTTCCGGGCTACCGGCTCATCAAGGAACTGCGGCGCGCAGCACGGCGCGGCGTGGACGTGCGGCTCATTCTGCAGGGCGAGCCCGACATGCCGATCGTCAAGACGGCCGCGAGCATGCTGTATCACCACCTGCTGCATGCGGGCGTGCGCATCTACGAATACTGCGACCGGC
Organism: Variovorax paradoxus; assembly: GCF_040544635.1. Lineage (GTDB taxonomy): Bacteria > Pseudomonadota > Gammaproteobacteria > Burkholderiales > Burkholderiaceae_C > Variovorax > Variovorax paradoxus_R. The sequence goes on along the minus strand of NZ_JBEPKJ010000001.1, from coordinate 421,005 downwards.
CGCTGCACGCGAAGGTTGCGCTGGTCGACGACGACTGGACCACGGTCGGCTCGAGCAACCTCGACCCGCTGAGCCTGTCGCTTAATCTCGAGGCCAACGTGATTGCGCGCGACAGGGCATTCAACCAGCTGCTGTGGCAACGCATGGACACGCTCATGTGCAAGAGTTGCAAGCAGATCGGCGAAGCCGACCTGGAGAACGGATGGAGCGGCTGGCGGCTGGTGCGCAGCTTCTTCATCTTCCACTTCTTGCGCTGGTATCCCTCGTGGCTGGGCTGGTTGCCGCGCCAGGTGCCGCGCCTGACGCTGGCCGAAGCCACCGAGCTTGCCGAAAAGCGTGAGCAGCGCGAGAAGGCCGGCGAGAACGGTGCCACCCAGACGACGGAAGCAGCATGAACCGCCAGGCTGCTCCCAGGGCTAGGTAAGCGGACTGCACAGCGGCTTTCCTATGAGCACCATGAGCCTCGCGCATCGCCCCTGGTGGCCCTGGCTGCGCCGCATCGCGGTCTGGGGCTTTTTCGGCCTCATCGCGTGGCTGCTCGTGAACCAGGCGCGCGCCATCGATTGGCAAGAGGTGTTCGACGCCATGCGCGCGCTGCCCGTGGCCACGCTGCTCCTGGCGGGCTCGCTTGCCGCGAGCAGTTTTGCGACCTACAGCACATACGACCTGCTGGGCCGATATCTCACCCGGCACCCGCTGCGCGCAGGCACGGTGATGGGCGTGACCTTCATCAGCTATGCCTTCAACCTCAACCTCGGTTCGCTGGTGGGCGGCGTGGCGTTTCGCTACCGGCTCTATTCGCGCCTGGGCCTTTCCAACGACACCATCACGCGCGTTCTCGGCTTCAGCATGCTGACCAACTGGCTCGGCTACTTGGTGGTGGCGGGCGCGGCTTTCTGCTTCTGGCCGATGGTCTTGCCAGACGAATGGAAGATCGACAACGGAGGCCTCCGCATTCTGGGCGCGGTGCTGTTGCTGCTGGCTGCGGCTTATCTTGTGCTGTGCGCGGTGGCCAGCGGGCGCGTCTTTCGCATACACCGCTATCTGTTCAAGGTGCCGAAGCTGCGCATGGCGCTGCTCCAGCTGGCCATGTCGTGCCTGAACTGGTCGCTGATCGGTGGTGTGATCTGGGTCTTGCTGCAAGGCCAGGTGGCGTATCACCAGGTGCTCGCGGTGCTGCTGGTGGCCGCGGTGGCGGGCGTCATCACGCACGTGCCGGCGGGGCTCGGCGTGCTGGAGGCGGTGTTCATTGCCCTGCTCTCGCACCAGGTACCGCAAGGCAAGCTCCTGGGCGTGCTGCTGGTCTATCGGGGGCTCTATTACCTCTTGCCGCTGGCCGTGGCCACCGTGGCTTACTTCGTCACCGAATTGCGCACCCGGCGCCTACGCACCAGAACGCGCTGAGCGTTCTCGCCGAAGCTGCGTCCCACGCCCAGCACCTCGGTGAACTGGCCGCCCTCGAAGTAGATGCCGCGCGCTGTCTTCGAACGCGTGAGCTTTCATGATGTGGGTTTTGAACGCAAATGATGGGAAGGGTGAGGAAATAATTACTTTCCGGCCCCTTCCTCGCCTTGCGTCGAGCTATTGCCATGTCGAAAGGTAGGACTTGTTCAACAAAATTGCAGAAAAGGTTTTGTTGCAGTGCAGCAATTTACATGGCCGCGGCCTATAGTGGTGTTCATTCATCCTCATAGATCGGCCGTCGTCCCATGTCGTCTCTCACCTCTGCCGCCCGTTTGGCCAACCCGCTGATGCTGTGGGCCGACGTGGCCCTGAAGACCCAGGAAATGCTGCTGTCTTCCGGCTCCGTGATCCAGATGCGCACCGAGCGCATGGCCAAGGCGGGCCTCACGCCCAGCCCCGTCGATCTCGCCGAATTCCAGCTCATGGGCAATGAAAAGCTCGCCGCGGCAGGCGAATCGGGCGTTGCCATGGTCAAGCAGTGGCACAGCAGCCATGTTTCATTGGCGAACCGCGCACTGCAGCAGTGGCTTCTCAGCGCAGGGGCTTTTCTGTCGATGGCCGGCAGCATCACGCCTGCGCAGGCGGCGGTGCGAGGCGATGCCTTCGTGAAGGCGACCACCCGCGCGGCGAGCACGGCCGGCCAGCTTTCCGGTGCGGCCGTTCGCATTGCCCGCGAAGGGCTGAAGCCGATTCACGCCGCGGCCACCTCGAACGCCCGGCGCCTGGCCGAGTTGCGCGCCTGAGCGAGGCGCGTCAGCCGCGCGCCGGCACCAGCGTCACCAGCGTGATTTCCGAAGGCGCGCCAAAGCGCTTCGGCGGTCCCCAATAGCCGGTGCCGCGGCTCACGTAGATCCACATGTCGTGCAGCCGGTGCAGGCCCGCGGTGAAAGGCTGCTGCATCGGCACGAACAGGTTCCACGGAAAGAACTGGCCGCCATGCGTGTGGCCCGACAGCTGCAGCTGGTAGCCGGCCTGCGCTGCCAGCGGCGCACTGCGCGGCTGGTGCGCGAGCAGCACGCGCGTGTGCACCAGCGGCGGTGCATCGAACAAGGCAAGGTGCGGATCGCTTGCATGCGCGGGGTCGAAATGGCCGGCGGTGAAGTCGGTCACTCCGGCCAGCACCAGCTGGCTCTCGAACAGCTCTTCGTCGTTTTGCGCGCCGCGCACATTGCGCGTCTGCAGCACCACGTGCTCGTTGAGCAACACCTTCAGGCCGAGCCGGCGCAGCTCGTCGATCCATGCGTGTGCGCCGGCGTAGTACTCGTGGTTGCCCGTAACGACGAAAGTACCGTGCCGTGCACGCAGCCCGGCCAGCGGCGCGATGTGCTCGCGCAGTTCGGCCACGGTGCCGTCCACCAGGTCGCCGGTGATCGCGATGGCGTCGGCGCCGAGCCGGTTCACCGCTTCGACGATGCGCTGGATGTAGGCGCTCCTGATCGTCGGGCCGACGTGGATGTCGCTGAGCTGCGCAATCGTGAAGCCCTCGAGCGCGGAGGGCAGCCCTTGAATCGGAACCTCGACGCGCTTGATGCTCGCGGTGCGGCGCGCATTGAGAAAGCCCAGGAAAGACGCCAGCGTTGCCACTGTCAGCACGGCCATTGCGCTCCACGGCAGCGCCGCGTTCCAGTGCACCTGCATGCCCGCCAGGGCGCTGGCCAGCCAGGTGAGCAGCAGGCCCGCGTCGCGCGCCAGCGTCAGCACGAACATCGAGGAGAACCAGCCCATGCTGATCAGCCCGGTCCACTTGAGCGCGTCCTTCAAGGAGGCGTTGCGCTCGGAGCGGCGGGCGATGAAAGGCAGCGGGATCGTGAAGGCCGAAATGGCGAGGGCGACGAGCGCCAACGGCCAGGCCGGAGTGAGCATGGCCAACGCGGGCACCAGGCGCAGCGCCATGTAGACATGCAGGAGCACGGTCAAGACGCTCAGGGGACGTATCGGCATCGGGGCAATGGGAACGGGCACTGCCCGGGATACCACATGTGCAAGGCGCATGCCGCGCATTCAAGGCACCCGCTGAATTGCTGTTCGCTATTTTTTCTATAGCGCCCGGCGCCCGGATAGCAGGTGTTGTGAGCGAGGCGGGCTCCAAAGCCGGCAGCCTGGCAGGTCGTTTCCGGAGCGGGCGTGCGCACTACTGCACCGTGCGCGTGCCGGCCGAGGCCATGTCGGTGCCTGCGGGCCACAGAAACGCCACCCGGCTGGGCGTGCCGGGCAAGACATGCAGTGTCTGCTTGAGCGTGTTTCCAAGCAAGCGAGCCTCCACTTCGTAGGTGCCCGGGTCAAGACGGGCCACCATGAACGGGCCGCCCGACACCACGTTGTCGATCAGCGCCGTGCCGCTGCTGTCGCGCACCGTGACGTGAACGTCGGCCGCGAATTCGGCGCCCTTGTGGTCCTTGATGGCAAATTCGAAAGTGGCCGGCCAGCGCGGCGCAACGGTTTCCATCAGCTTGGCCTCGTCGCTGCCGATGCCGCCGCTCATGTATTCGATGCCGTGTGTCATGTGGATCGGCGGGTTGACCGCCGCATGCGCCGAAGAAAGCGCCGCGAGAAGAACGGCGCCGCAGAGCGTGGCGGCCGCTGCGGACCGCGTGGGCAATGAAATCCGGGTGGTCATGGTCTGAATCCTTTCTTCCTTGTCTGCGTGGCGGGACGCCACGGCGCCACTGTGCGGCGCACGGCTTAGACAAGGCTTAACAGGAAAGGACCAGCGTCTGCCCCGGGCCAAGGGCGGGGAGAAAAAAACGGCGCCTAGCGGGCGGCGGAAGTCTGCGCGAGCGCCTGCGTTTGCGGCGGCGGTGGCATCACCGAAGCCATGTCGAAGTTCGACGGCCACATGAAGACCGCGCGGGCCGGTACGCCGGCAATCACGGTCAATGTCTGCGTGATCGTGAGGCCGCCGAGCGTCACGTTCACGTCGTAGGCGCCAGGATCGAGCCGGGCCAGCATGTAGGGGCCTTGCGACTGCGCTTCCATGATGGGACGCCCCGTGTACTTTTCGCGCACCTGAACCGCCGCGCGCGCCGGGAAATTGCCCTTCTGCGTGCTGTCGTTGACGCCGAACTCGAGCGTGGCCGCCCAGCGCGGCGACACCATCTGCATGAACGCCGCCTCGTCCTTGCCGGTGCCCCCGCACATGTATTCGACGCCTTGCGCCATCTGTATGGGCGGGTTCGAGAACGCATGGGCCGATGTCGTCATCGCCCCGAAGAATGCTGCTGTGCCGCCCAATACCAACGCAGCCATCGGCTGCCGGAGACGCATAAGGTTCATTGCTTCGATGTCCTCGATCATGGGTGACGTGAATCCGTCGAGGATTTTGCTTAGCAAGAGTCGGGCTAGATATAGCGTTTACGAGGAACGATCCTCGCGAACGGATTGAGCGCTATTGTTTTAATAGCTGATGACGTCAGTGTGACGGGACTCTCCGCCATTTTTAACCTTCCTCTATGTGAAAACCCTGAGAACGGGTGCCCGTACGCCCGATTCGGCCCGTGGCACGTGACCAGCGCCTACACCGGTGCATCGCCCCGCTTGTTATGAAGAAGTTCGTACAGAAAAGGAGCTTCCAATGAACATCCGATCCAAGATCGAAGCAGTCCAGAAAATGGACGCGCAGCGGCCGGACTTTCCGGGTGAGCACCTCGCGGTTCTGGGCGCGGGCGTGTTGCTGCTGTTGACCGCGGGACGCAGCCGCTCGCTGGGGCGCCGCGTGCTGGCCGGTGCTGCCGGCGGCGCTCTCGTCGGTCGCGCGGCAAGCGGCACCGGTGGGTTGGCACGTGTCGCACGGCTGTTGCAGGGCGGTATGGGTGGTGGGCGCCGGTCGATGCGGGTGCCTTAGTAGCGGACCACGCAGGATCCGGCGCGTTTACCAGTCGACGGTAAGTTTCGATGCCGCCATTGATTGAATTCAATTCAATTCAATGTAAAAAATATTCACCCGAATTGGACGTTGAAGCGATCGCCGTAATTCCATCGAATTTGAACCGTGAACGATCTCTCGATATCGATTCAAAATCAACGGAGCTGCATGCTCGCACCAGCGGCGCAAAAGCGAATCTAGACTCGCCTGGGCTTATCAATTCAGATGCCCTTCGCGCCGCTTTCGCGGCTTTCCGAGACAGTCAGAGCTGGCCGCAAATCTCCCGTTTGCAGGCCCCGCTTCGTGGAGATTTTCTTGACGATCAGTCGACGTACTTCAATGCAGCCGGATCATTTTTTTCAGTCCTGATCGTTGCAGGTTGCGGAGATTAAGGAGGCGGCGGAGCCGGCAACGGCGCTTGGCCTGCAAATTCTCCGGCTGCTCCCAAGACCGAGACCTCCGGGTTCGTTTCCGTGAACGGGAAAAACCTCTATCACGTGCGCCTGGGAAAAGGAATTCCGGTCGTCTTCCTGCACGGCGGCTTGGGCCTGGATCATCAATATTTCCGCCCTTTCATCGATCCGCTTGCCGACAACGCCCGGATCATCTGCTACGACCAGCTGGGGCAAGGAAAATCAGAGCGGCCGGCCAGTTTTGACGAGCTGACCTTCGAACGCCTGAGCTCCAATTGCAACGCCTTGACCAAGGCGCTCGGCATCGACAAATTTGTTCTTGTCGGCCACTCGTACGGCGGATTTATCGCGCTCGACTTTGCGCTTCGGTTTCCCCATCGTCTCGCAGGCCTGGTGTTGTCGTATGCCGCGCCGGACACCTTCCTTCGTTCAGCGCAATCCGTTGGGTGGAACGCCTGCCCAGCAGGCAGCCTTGGGGCAATTGCTGATGGCTCCGGCCAGCAGTGATGAGGATCTTCGTAAAAAATGGACCGAGGTGGCGCCCTTGTATTACAACAATGCGAACCCGCCCGCCGGGGGTCATTGCAGATGTCGACCAAAGGACAATTTATTCCGCCGCGGCATTCAACCGCGGCAATCAGCTTCTTGCCAGCTACAACCTTGTTTCGCAGCTGCCGTCGATCAATGTTTCCACCGCCGTTCACTACGGCGCGGGCGATATCTGGCGTTTTGGGGACGATGAGAAGCTGGCAAAGAATATCCGGGGTGCGACCCTGAAGTACTTCGCCAACAGCGGGCACTGGCCGTTTCAGGAAGAGCCGGCGGAGTTCATCCGCTACATGCGCAGTTTTATTGCGAGCTTGCCGGGCTGAGCCTGCCGGACGATTCGGTCGGGGTCATCAGAATTAGGCGTCTGCTGAGCCTGTTGGGATTCGAATTCGTTGGATGAACGGCAGCCGAGCGTTCTGCGTGACTACCGTTCACCTGGCCCTTCGTCGGATGGGGGCAGGTTTCGGGCCGATGATGACGGAGGAGTTCTCGCTGTCGTAGACGCAGGCGCGGTTTTTTTTGACGAGATCGAGCTCCATCACGAGTTACCCGACCTTGCACCCCAAGGCTGCGATTTTTGCTTCGCAGTCGGTGGCACCCCGGCAACGCCTGCCTACACGTCGATATTCGCAGCCCGCAGCGCGTTCTGCTCGATGAACTCGCGCCGCGGTTCCACCTCGTCGCCCATCAGCATCGTGAACACGCGGTCGGCTTCGATGGCGTCGTCGATCTGCACGCGCAGCAGGCGGCGCACGGTCGGGTCCATGGTGGTTTCCCACAGCTGTGCGGGGTTCATTTCGCCCAGGCCCTTGTAGCGCTGGCGCGAGGTGGCGTTTTCGGCCTGGCCGATGAGCCACTTCATCGCAATGCGGAAGTCGGCCACTTTTTCTTCCTTGGCGCGCTCGCCTTCGCCGCGGCGGACGATGGCGCCCTCGCTGCTCAGCAGGTTGCGGAAGGTGTTGGCGGCTTCGGCGAGCGCGGCGTAGTCGGCGCCGTGCACGAAGTCTTGTGTGATCACGCTGCTCTTGATGTTGCCGTGGTGACGGCGGCTGATGCGCAGCAGGGGCTTGTCGGTGCGGGCGTCGAACTCGTTGCTCACCTCGGCCGGCACGCCGGTGGTGTTGAGCTCGCGCAGCTTGGCCTGCAGCGCCACGGCCGAGGCTTCGGCCGCAGGCGTGGTGTCGAGGTCGAGCGCCACGCCGTCGGCAATGGCGCGCAGCGCCTCGGCGTCCATGAAGTTGCGCAGGCGTGCAATCACGGCTTCGGCCAGCTGGTGCTTGCGCGCCAGTTCGGCCAGGGTGTCGCCGGCCAGCGTGGTCGAGCTGGTGCCGCCGGTCTCGATGCTCGCGTCTTTAAGCGCCACCTTGAGCAGGAAGGCGTCCAGCGCGGGGCCGTCCTTCAGGTACTGCTCTTCCTTGCCGACCTTGACCTTGTACAGCGGCGGCTGCGCGATGTAGATGTGGCCGCGCTCGACCAGCTCCGGCATCTGCCGGTAGAAGAACGTGAGCAGCAGCGTGCGGATGTGCGCGCCGTCGACGTCGGCGTCGGTCATGATGATGATGCGGTGGTAGCGCAGCTTGGCGACGTTGAAGTCGTCCGCCCCGCCGCCCGCACTGGTGGCGCCGGCGCGGCCGATGCCGGTGCCCAATGCCGTGATCATCGTGAGAATTTCGTTGCTGGTGAGCAGCTTCTCGTAGCGCGCTTTTTCCACGTTCAGGATCTTGCCGCGCAGCGGCAGGATGGCCTGGAACTTCCGGTCGCGACCCTGCTTGGCGGAGCCGCCGGCGGAGTCACCCTCCACCAGGTACACCTCGCAAAGCGCCGGGTCCTTTTCCTGGCAGTCGGCCAGCTTGCCGGGCAAGCCCATGCCGTCGAGCACGCCCTTGCGGCGCGTCATTTCGCGCGCCTTGCGGGCGGCTTCGCGGGCGCGGGCGGCCTCGACGATCTTGCCGCAGATGATCTTGGCGTCGTTCGGGCGCTCTTGCAGGTAGTCGGTCAGCAGGCGGCCGACGATGTCTTCCACCGGCGCGCGCACTTCGCTGGACACCAGCTTGTCCTTGGTCTGGCTCGAGAACTTGGGCTCGGGCACCTTCACGCTCAGCACGCAGCACAGGCCTTCGCGCATGTCGTCGCCGGTGACTTCGACCTTCGCCTTCTTGGCGAATTCGTTTTCTTCGATGTACTTGTTGATGACGCGGGTCATCGCGGCGCGCAGGCCCGTGAGGTGGGTGCCGCCGTCACGCTGGGGAATGTTGTTGGTGAAGCACAGCACCTGCTCGTTGTAGCCGCTGTTCCACTGCATGGCCACTTCCACGCCGATGTGCGTGCCGGGGATGCCGCCGTAGGTGTCGGCCGGCTTTTCGCCCGCTGCATAGAACGAGTTCGGATGCAGGACGGTCTTGCCCTTGTTGATGAATTCCACGAAGCCGCGCACACCGCCGGCGCCGGAGAAGTCGTCTTCCTTGCCGGTGCGTTCGTCGAGCAGCCGGATGCGTACGCCGTTGTTCAGGAAGCTGAGCTCGCGCAGGCGCTTGCTCAAGATCTCGTAGTGGAAATCGTTGTTTTCCTTGAAGATTTCCGTGTCGGGCAGGAAGTGGACTTCGGTGCCGCGCTTGTCCGTTTCGCCGATGATCTTCATGGGCGAAACCTCGAAGCCGTTCACGGTTTCGAGCAGGCGGTTCTGCACGAAGCCGCGGCTGAATTCGAGTTCGTGGATCTTGCCTTCGCGGCGCACGATCAGGCGCAGCTTCACGCTCAGCGCGTTCACGCAGCTCACGCCCACGCCGTGCAGGCCGCCCGACACCTTGTAGCTGTTCTGGTTGAACTTGCCGCCGGCGTGCAGTTCGGTAAGCGCAATTTCGGCCGCCGAGCGCTTGGGCTCGTGCTTGTCGTCCATCTTCACGCCGGTCGGGATGCCGCGGCCGTTGTCGGTGACGGAAATCGAGTTGTCGCTGTGAATGGTCACGACGATGTCGTCGCAATGGCCCGCCAGCGCTTCGTCGATGGAGTTGTCGACCACTTCGAACACCAGGTGGTGCAGGCCCGTGCCGTCGGAGGTGTCGCCGATGTACATGCCGGGGCGCTTGCGCACCGCCTCGAGCCCTTCGAGGATCGTGATCGAGCCTTCGCCGTAGCTGGTGTCGGCGGGCGTGATCTCGATCGGCACCGCACTCTCGATCTCGGGCGTGTAGACCGGTTCGGTGTGGGGTACTTCGGGCTTGTTTTCTTCTGCACTCATTCGGATATTCCTCTATCTCTCACGGCATTCACGGGATTTTTCGGGCCTTGGCGGCCTGCTTTTCCTGCCTCTTGAAAGCGCAAACCCGCGGAAGGCCGCGGGCTGTCTGCGCAAGGCGCTGTGTTTTCTGTCTTCTAGATTCGCATCGGCATCACGACATATTTGAAGGATGCGTTCTCGGGGATGGTTAAAAGGGCCGAGCTGTTGGAGTCGGCCAGGTCCAGCTTGACCATGTCCTGGCCCATGTTGGCCAGTGCGTCGATCAGGTAGGTCACGTTGAAGCCGATTTCGATGGCGTCGCCGCCGTAGTCGATGTCGAGTTCGTCCTGCGCTTCTTCCTGCTCGGCGTTGTTCGATGCAATGCGCAGGGTGCCGGGCTCGATGTTCAGGCGCACGCCCTTGAACTTCTCGCTCGTCAGGATGGCGGTGCGCTGCAGGCTGGCCAAAAGCGGGGCGCGGCCGAGCGTGACGCTGTTCTTGTGGTTCTTGGGAATCACGCGGTTGTAGTCGGGGAACTTGCCCTCGACCAGCTTGGTGACGAACTCCATGCCGCCGAAGCTGAACTTGGCCTGGTTGTTCGCGAACTGCATCTCGATGGCGCCTTCGGCATCAGACAGCAGGCGCTGCATTTCGAGCACGGTCTTGCGCGGAAGAATGACTTCCTGGCGCGGCACTTCGACGTCGAGCGTGGCCGACGAAAACGCCAGGCGGTGGCCGTCGGTGGCCACCAGGCTCAGCTGCTTGCCTTCGGCCACGAACAGGATGCCGTTGAGGTAGTAGCGGATGTCGTGCACGGCCATGGCGAACGAAACCTGCGAGAGCAGGTCCTTCAGCGTCTTTTGCGGCACGCTGAACACGGGGCCGAAATTGGCGGCTTCCTGCACCAGCGGAAAGTCTTCGGCCGGCAGCGACTGCAGCGTGAAACGGCTCTTGCCGCCCTTGAGCACCAGCTTGCTCGCGCTCGATTCGAGGCTCACGGTCTGGTCGGCCGGCATGGTGCGCAGGATGTCGATCAGCTTGCGCGCGCCGATGGTGGTGGTGAAGTTGCCTTCATCGCCGCCGAGCTCGGCCGTGGTGCGGATCTGGATCTCGAGGTCGCTGGTGGTCAGCTGCAGCTGGCCGCCGGTCTTGCGGATCAGCACATTGGCCAGGATGGGCAAGGTATGGCGCCGTTCCACGATGCCTGCCACCGACTGCAGCGCGGCGAGGACTTTGTCTTGGGTTGCCTTCAAAACGATCATGTCTTCTTCCTCTTCTCTTATCTCTTTGAATCCGCTTGTAAGACGCCATTCTCCGCTGTTGCGGGTGGCTTTCTTGATGACATCCGGGGTCAGCCCTTGAGCGTTTGTTCGAGCACGTGGAGCTGCTGGTTGAGTTCGGTGAGCTGCTGGCGCTCGCCCGAAATCTTGCGCACCGCGTGCAGCACCGTCGTGTGGTCGCGCCCGCCGAACAGCTCGCCGATTTCCGGCAGGCTTTTCTGGGTGAGTTCCTTGGCCAGGTACATCGCGATCTGCCGTGGCCGCGCAATGCTGGCCGGGCGTTTCTTGCTGTACATGTCGGCGACCTTGATCTTGTAGTAGTCGGCCACCGTCTTCTGGATATTTTCGACCGAGATCTGCCGATTCTGGATCGACAGCAAGTCGCGCAACGCCTCGCGCGCCAGGGCGATCGAGATTTCTTTCTGGTTGAAGCGCGAGTACGCCAGGATCTTGCGCAGCGCGCCTTCGAGCTCGCGCACGTTGGATCGCACGTTCTTGGCGACGAAGAACGCGACTTCCTCGGGCATTTCGGCCGATTCGGCGCGCGCCTTGTTGATCAGGATGGCCACGCGCATTTCGAGCTCGGGCGGCTCGATGGCGACCGTGAGGCCCGAATCGAAGCGCGACACCAGCCGCTCGTGAATGTCGGCCAGGCCCTTCGGATAGGTGTCGCTGGTCATCACGATGTGCGACTTCTTGGCCAGCAGGGCTTCGAACGCGTTGAAGAATTCTTCCTGCGTCCGGTCCTTGTTGGCGAAGAACTGCACGTCGTCGATCAGGAGCAGATCGAGCGAGTGATAGCGCTCCTTGAACTCGTCGAAGGTCTTGCGCTGATAGGCCTTGACCACATCCGAGACGAACTGCTCGGCATGGATGTAGAGAACTTTGGAATCGGGCCGGTCGGCGAGCAGCCGGTTACCCACAGCGTGCATCAGGTGGGTCTTGCCCAGGCCGACGCCGCCGTAGATGAACAGCGGGTTGTACAGGTGGCCCGGCATGCCGGCCACGTGCATGGCCGCGGCGCGCGCCATGCGGTTGGCCGTACCCTCCACCAGGGTGTCGAAGGTCAGCCCCGAATTCAGGCGATTCTTGAAGCCCGCCGCCGCCGGCTCTTCGCCCGGCCCGGCCACGTCGCGCGGCACATCGGTTTCTGCCATGACGGCAACCGGTGTAGAGCGCACGGGTGCTTCGCGAGGAGCGAGCGCTAACTCTACCGCCACCGGCTGGCCGTACATCTTCTCGGCCATGGCGGCGATCTTGCCGGCATACTGGGCCCGGATCCAGTCGAGCTTGAAGCGGTTGGCAACGAACACCGTCATGCGCGAAAGGTCGTCGGTGACCTGCGCCGTCAGGGGTTTGATCCAGGTGTTGAATTGCTGCTCGGACAGCTCCTGCGCGAGCTGGTCGACACAGGCCTGCCAGAGGCTCTCACCGATGCCGTCAGTCGACATGGGTGCTTGAAAAAGTGGTGTGTCCCTCGTCCATTTTTTTGGTATATGTATTGTGGATATTCTCTGCTGCAAGGCGGTCCGCATTCTAACTTGTCAAAACCTTATCCACATCCCCCGGGCCACCATGCAAAGGCCCGCAAACTTACTCGATGTTTGGTGTTGGGCCGAATGTTTGCGATAATTGCGGGTTTCCCTGAAAACCTCATTGCGTCTTTCGGGGGTCATCCGAAAAACGCTCCCAGCGCCCGCGTGTCCCATATCGCCCTTCCGGGCTTCATGGGGCATCGTGGATATCGGGGGAATCAGCAGGAAATCTCATCATGAAACGCACTTACCAAGCATCCAAAGTCCGCCGCGCCCGTACCCACGGCTTTCTGGTCCGCATGAAGACCCGTGGCGGCCGTGCCGTCATCAACGCACGCCGCGCCAAGGGCCGCAAGCGCCTGGCCGTCTGACGGCAGCCCCTCTGCCGTTGCCAGCAGCCGACCCGCCAGCGCCAGCTTCTTCAGCCAGTGCTTCTGGCGTGTCCGGCCCGGCTCCGATGCAGCGGCTCAAGACCCGCGCGCAATTCCAGGCCGTCCTCGCAGGTGCCACCGTGGCGCGCACTGCTCATTTCGCATTGCATCGTTGCGCACTCGATTCAACATCGAGCGCGCAGCCCTTGTTCGCGTCCGACGATGTCTGGCTGGGCGCCATGGTGCCCAAGCGCTGGGCGCGCCGCGCGGTCACGCGTAACGCCATCAAGCGCCAGATCTACACCGTGAGCGCCGCGCCCGACGCCGGCCTGCCCCGTGCGGCGCACGTGGTGCGGCTGCGCGCGGCTTTTGACCGCAAGGAATTCGTGAGCGCCAGCTCGGACAAGCTCAAGGGCGCCGTTCGTGCCGAGCTCCAGCAACTGCTGGCGCGGGCCGCGCGCTCCTCCGCATCCTCGTCATGAAACGCCTGCTGATCGGCCTCGTGAAGGGCTATCGCCTGTTGCTGAGCCCATGGCTTGGCCAGTCGTGCCGCTTCGAGCCGACCTGCTCGCTTTATTCGATCGAGGCGCTGGAAGTTCACGGCGCTCTCAAGGGCAGCTATCTCACCCTGCACCGCATCGTGCGCTGCCAACCCTGGTGCCAGGGCGGGCACGATCCGGTTCCACCGGCATCACAGTGTCGCACTGACAAGTCAGGCTCGCTGTTTTCGTCTCTCCTTTCCTCCGACAAGAAGTCTTCGTCATGAACGATATACGCCGCACGATCCTGTGGGTGATTTTTGGTTTCTCGCTGGTGTTGCTGTGGGACCAATGGCAGGTCTTCAACGGCAACAAGCCCACCTTCCTGCCGTCGAGCAAGCCGGCTGCCGTGGCCACCGCGCCGGCGGGCAGCACGCCGGCCGCCGGCAACGGCGTACCGACCGCGTCCACCGCCGGTGGCAGTGCAGCAGCCGTGCCCACGCAAGCCGCGCCGGTCGCCCCGCGTGAGCAGGTCAGCGTCACCACTGACCTCTTCAAGGCGGTGATCGACAGCGAAGGCGCCACGGTCAACTACCTCGAACTGCTGAAGTACGAAGAGGCGGACCGCACGAAGCACGTGGTTCTGTTCGAGAACGACTCTCCCGCCACGCGCTACCTGGCGCAAACCGGCCTGCTGAGCCAGACCGGCGAAGCCTTTCCCAACCACCTGACGCAGATGACGCCGAAGGCCGGTCCGCGCGAAATGGCCGAAGGCCAGAACACGCTCGAAGTGAGCTTCGAAAGCGCGCCCTCGGGCGGCCTCAAGTACGTCAAGACCTATGTCTTCAAGCGCGGCGACTACACCATCGGTGTGCGCCACGAAGTCGTCAACGTGAGCGACCAGCCGCGCGACGCGCAGCTCTACATGCAGCTGCTGCGCCACGGCACGGTGGCGGCGGGCACGATGTTCGGCACCAACACCTTCACCGGTCCCGCGGCATACACCAACGAAAAGAAGTTCCACAAGCTCGACTTCTCGGACATTGCCAAGGGCAAGGTCGAGCCGCCACCGGCTGCCAACGACGGATGGATTGCGATGGTGCAGCATTACTTCGTGTCGGCCTGGCTGCTCAAGGGCGACCCGGCGAGCGAACAGCTCAAGCGCGAATTCCGCGTGAAAGACCTGGGCAGCAACCTCTTCACCGTCGCGATGGTGGCCACGCTGCCGAAGATCGCCCCGGGCCAGACCCAGGTGGTCAACAGTGCGCTGTTCGCCGGCCCCGAAGAAGAAAAGAAGCTCGAAGCCATTGCACCGGGCCTGGACCTGGTCAAGGACTACGGCATCTTCGCGATCATCTCCAAGCCGCTGTACTGGCTGCTGAACCAACTGCACGGCATTCTGGGCAACTGGGGCTGGGCCATCGTGGCGCTGGTGGTGCTGCTGAAGGCGGCCTTCTACTGGCTCAACGCCAAGGCGTACGCCAGCATGGCCAAGATGAAGGCCATCAACCCCAAGATCATGGAAATGCGCGAGCGGCTGAAGGACAAGCCGCAAGAAATGCAGCAGGAGATGATGCGCATCTACAAGACCGAGAAGGTCAACCCGATGGGCGGCTGCTTCCCGATCGTGATTCAGATTCCCGTGTTCATCGCGCTCTACTGGGTGCTGCTGTCGTCGGTCGAAATGCGCCATGCGCCGTGGATCGGCTGGATCACCGACCTCTCGGCACCCGACCCCTGGTACATCCTGCCGATCGTGATGACGCTCACCTCGCTGTTCCAGACCTGGCTGAACCCGACGCCGCCCGATCCGATGCAGGCCAAGCTGATGTGGATCATGCCGCTCGCATTCAGCGTGATGTTCATCTTCTTCCCGGCCGGCCTGGTGCTGTACTGGATCACGAACAACGTGCTGTCGATTGCGCAGCAGTGGTTCATCAACAAGCGGCTGGGCGTGCTGGGCAAGTAAGCCGCAGGGGCTTCCGCCTCACCGCAAACACCAGCAAAGGGCCGCATCCGCGGCCCTTTTCCTTTTTGCTGAAAGAATCGCGCTTCCATGACCTTCGCCCGCACCACCGATCCCATCGTCGCCATTGCCACCGCCTCGGGGCGTGGGGCTGTGGGCATCGTGCGTGTCTCGGGTGCGCGGCTCGCGCCGCTGATCGACGCGCTCTGCGGCCGGTCGCTGAAACCGCGCGAAGCCACCTACCTTCCCTTCCGCGATGCGGCCGGCGAGCCGGTCGACCACGGCCTGGCGATTCACTTTCCCTCGCCGCATTCGTTTACCGGCGAAGACGTGCTCGAGCTGCAGGCCCACGGCGGCACGGTTGTGCTGCAGCTGCTGCTGGCGCGTTGCCTCGAGGCCGCCGCCGAGCCCGATCCGGTCACCGGCCGGCCGCGGCTGCCCGGCCTGCGCGTGGCCGAGCCGGGCGAGTTCAGCCAGCGCGCCTTTCTCAACGGCAAGATCGACCTGGCCCAGGCCGAAGCCATTGCCGACCTGATCGACGCCAGCACCGAGGCGGCCGCGCGCAGTGCAGGCCGATCGCTCTCGGGCGCCTTCTCGCGCGAGATCCATACGTTGCGCGACGCGCTGATTCACCTGCGCATGCTGGTCGAGGCGACGCTCGACTTTCCGGAAGAGGAAATCGACTTTCTTCAAAAAGCCGATGCGACCGGGCAGCTGGTGAGATTGCAGGCGCAACTGGCAGCGGTGCAGCAGCGCGCGAAGCAAGGGGCGCTGCTGCGCGAAGGCATCAAGGTTGTGATTGCGGGCCAGCCCAATGCAGGCAAAAGTTCGCTGCTCAATGCGCTGGCCGGCGCCGAACTGGCCATCGTGAGTGCGGTGGCGGGCACGACGCGCGATGTGGTCTCGCAGACCATCCAGATCCACGGCGTGCCGCTGCATGTGGCCGACACCGCGGGCCTGCGCGACAGCAGCGACGAGGTCGAGCAGATCGGCGTTGCGCGCGCCTGGGGCCAGATCGAGAGCGCCGATGCCGTGCTGTTCCTGCACGACCTGACACGTGCCGGCCTGCCCGACTATGCCGCCGCCGACGCGGAGATCTTGCGCAGCCTGCGGCAGAAGCTGCCCGCGAGCGTGCCGGTGCTCGATGTCTGGAACAAGCAGGACGCCGCGCCGGTAGCCGGCATACCCGCCTCGGCCCAGGGCATCGCCCTTTCCGCCAAGACCGGCCTCGGGATCGAAGCGCTGCGCGAACAACTGCTGGCCATGGCGGGCTGGCAGTCGGTGCCCGAAGGCGTTTACCTGGCACGGGCGCGCCATGTGCAGGCGCTGGGCCGCGTCCAAACCCACCTGGAGTTGGCTGCAAGCCACTTGGCGGCGCAAGCCCAGTTGCTCGATCTGCTGGCCGAGGAGTTGCGCCTCGCGCAGAACGCTCTCAACGAAATCACCGGCGAATTCGGCGCGGACGACCTGTTGGGTGTCATCTTTTCGCGCTTCTGCATCGGCAAATAGCGACAGCTGCAACGAAAAACGTAAAGAGTTGTAGCCGAAACCCGCGGCCTTCGCGGATACTTCGGCACAGATGCGGGGGTTGAGAAAAGCATGTCCATCCAGAACCTGAGCCGCGCCATCGCGGACAACAACAGCAACGACGCCTTCGCGTTGACGCTCAACGTACAGCAGTGGGAAACGCTGGCGGGCTACCTGCAGCCCATCGATACCAGCGTTGGCGACGTTCTCATCGAACAAGGTACGCACGACCGCTCGGTGTATTTCCTCGAGGGCGGCGCCATCAGCGTGCATCGCGTGAGCAGCAAGGAGCAGATGAAGCTGGCCGTGCTCATGCCGGGGGCGGTGGTGGGCGAAGGCTCTTTCTTCTCGCGTGAGCCGCATTCGGCCAACGTGGTGGTCACCGGCGCGGGCCGCGTGTGGCGCCTCACGGCGATCCGTTTTGCGGAAATGTCGAATCGGCAGCCCAACCTGGCCCTCGAAATCGCCATGGGGCTCGGGGCGGTGATCGCCAAGCGCATGGCGCACCGGACCAAGCGCGTCGCAGTGACCTGAACGTCCATCGGATCAGCTCCGCAATTCGGGCCCGGACGGCTCTTCGCAGCCAGTTTTTGAAATCGTTTTCCTAGAAGTCAGTCGTCATGGCCTTGATCTGTCCGGTGTGCAACGCGGAGAACCGCGAAGGCGCAAATTTCTGCAGGAGTTGCGGCGGCAAGCTGGCGCCCGCAGCGCCTGCGCCGATGGCGCCGCCCCCCGCCCCCGACAGCCGGTCGCAGCGCGAATGGGCCGCTACGGCGCCCGCGCAATTGCGCGCACCCACGATTCCCGGCGGGCTTTTCGACGGCAGCTTGCCGATCGCTTCTCAAGCCGCCTACGCGCATGCCGGCTCGCTGGCCGATGAGAAGACCGTCATCGTCGGGGCGGGTCGCTCCAAGCGGCCGCCCTCGCCGCCGCGCGAGCCCCGGGCCAAGAAGGCCTCGAGGCCTCGGACACCGCGCCCTGCCGGCGCGGAGGTGCGCAACAAGCCGCCGCGTATGCGCGGCATCCTGCTTTGGCTGGCGTTGCTGGCCGCGGGGCTGCTCATGATCGTCGCCGGCTGGTACGGCTACGGAAAGGGCACGCCGACCGAACAAGCCGAAGCAGCGTCGCCCGCTGCGCCTGTTGCCGCGCCCGCCGTGGCGCCTGTCCCTGCATCGCCGGCCTCCGAGGCCGCGCCGCTCGCCTCGCCGCCCACCGAGCCGGCGGCTGCAGCAGACGCGGAAATCGCCGCGACAGCCTCGCCCATGCCGGCCGCGGCAACCTCGAAGCCGCCGGCTGCCGCGGCCAAGCCCCGCAAGCCGGCGCCAGCGCCGCCGTCGCAGCCCGGCGCGCCCGAGGCCGCACCGGCAATGGCCGCCGCGCCCGCGCCGCAGCCCGTTGCGGCGGGGCCGGCCGATCCGATGTCCATCTGCGGCGACCGCAATTTCATCGCGAAGGCGCAGTGCATGGCTGCGCAGTGCCTCAAGCCCGAATTCAAGCCGCACGCGCAATGCGAGGCGGTGCGCCGGCAGCAGCGAATCGAAGAAGAAAAGCGCAATCCCACGCTGGTCAACTAACTCGCCTCCAGGCTGACGCGCACGCCGGCCGGCGGAGCTTGCGCTACCCCTTTTGCAGGCGCTCTATGGCAACGGCCAGGGCGGTGGGCTTGCCAGACAGCACCAGCGTGTCGCCGTCCATCAGGACCGTTTCGTCGGTGGGTACCTGGGGCTGGCCGTCGTGGCGGCGCAGCCCGGCTACGCGCACACCCAGTGTTTCCAGCGCCATTCGCGCCATGGTCTGGCCGACAGCGCGGGCGCCGGGCGTGAGGGTGAAGGTGTTGAGCCGCTCGTGATCGAGCTCGTCGGCGTTGTCGTCGTCGGCACCGTGGAAGTAGCCGCGCAGCAGGTTGTAGCGCGCATCGCGCTGGTCTTGCACCACGCGGATCACGCGCCGCATCGGCACGCCAACCAGCGCGAGCGCATGGCTCGCGAGCATCAGCGAACCCTCGATGGCCTCGGGCACCACTTCGGTCGCACCGGCCGCCTGCAGTTTCTCGAGGTCGTGGTCGTCCTGCGTGCGCACGATCACCGGCACCTGCGGCGCGTGGGCGCGGGTGTTGGCCAGCACCTTCATGGCGCCGGGCACGTCGAGATAGGTGACGACCACGGCGCTGGCGCGGGCCAGGCCCGCCGCCATCAGCGCCTGCAGCCGCGCCGCATCGCCGAACACCACCGAATCGCCGGCGGCGGCGGCCTGGCGCACGCGGTCGGGGTCGAGGTCCAGCGCCATGTAGGGAATGCCTTCGCGTTCCAGGATGCGCGCCAGGTTCTGGCCGCAGCGCCCGTAGCCGCAGATGATCACGTGCTTCGCGGTGTTGATGGTCTTGCGCGCGATGGACGTCATCTGCAGCGATTGCTGGAGCCAGTCGCTCGCCACCAGCTTGCGCACGATGGCGTTGGTGTACATCACGATGAACGGCGTGGCGAGCATCGACAGCACCATCGAGGCCAGCACCGGGTTGGCCAGCCACGGCGGCAGCAGGCTGCGCTCCTGCGCGAGCGTCAGCAGCACGAAGCCGAATTCGCCCGCCTGCGCCAGATAGAGGCCGGTGCGCAGCGACACGCCCGAGGTGGCACCCAGCACCCGCGCCAGCACCGTCACCAGGACGAGCTTGAAGGCCAGCGGGACCAGCAGCAGCACACCCACCAGCGCCCAGCGTTCCACCACGATGTGCCAGTCGAGCGACATGCCCACCGTGATGAAGAACAGCCCCAGCAGCACGTCGTGGAACGGGCGGATGTCGGTTTCGACCTGGTGCTTGTATTCGGTCTCCGAAACCAGCATGCCGGCGATGAAGGCGCCCAGCGCCAGGCTCAGGCCGGCCAGCTCGGTGAGCCAGGCCAGGCCGAGCGTGACCAGCAGCACGTTCAGGATGAAGAGCTCCTCGCTGCGCCGCCGCGCCACGAGCGTGAGCCACCAGCGCATGATGCGCGGGCCGCCATAAAGCAGGACCCCGATCAGCAGGACGGCCTTTACCGTCGCGAAGCCGAGTGCCTTGGCCAGGGCTTCGGGCGGGGCGCCCAGTGCGGGAATCAGCACCAGCAGCGGCACCACCGCCAAGTCCTGGAACAGCAGCACGCCCATCACGCGCTTGCCGTGCTCGCTTTCGAGCTCGAGCCGTTCGGCCATCAGCTTGACCACGATGGCGGTGCTGCTCATCGTGAGCGCGCCCGACAGCGCCAGCGCCGTTTGCCAGCCGAGCCGCCAGGCCGGCGGCAGCTGGGAGGCGATCAAGAGTGCGCCGGCGGTGGCGAGGGTCATCGTCAGCAACACCTGCAACAGGCCGAGTCCGAACACGTGCTTGCGCATGGCGCGCAGCTTGGGCAGGCTGAACTCCAGCCCGATGACGAACATCAGGAACACCACGCCGAACTCGCCGAGGTGGCGAATGCCTTCGGAGTTCTGCGCCAATGCCAGCGCATGAGGGCCGATCAGCACGCCGGCCGACAGATAGCCGAGCATCGGCGGCAGCTTCAGCGAACGGCAGACCACGACGCCGATGACCGCGGCAAGCAAATACAACAGCGTGAGATCGAACGAAGACATGGCTGGATGCTAGAGCAATGTCCATGCCTCGCGCGCGCCGCTTTCGCCCGATGACGGGAGATGCCGGTCGGCCCGTAAAATCCGGCGATGAGTTCAGCTCCCCTGCCCCCCGTGGTCAACGCCGACGCGATACTCGCGCGGGCCCGCGCCACCTTCGACATCGAGTCCGATGCCGTACTCGGCCTCAAGTCGCGCGTGGGCCCGAGCTTCGCCGACGCTGTGCGCAAGATCCTCGAGGTACGCGGCCGCGTGGTCGTCATGGGCATGGGCAAGAGCGGCCACGTCGGCCGCAAGATTGCCGCCACCCTGGCCTCCACCGGCACGCCGGCCATGTTCGTCCACCCGGCCGAGGCCAGCCACGGCGATCTCGGCATGATCAAGTCGGTCGACCTGGTGCTGGCCATTTCGAACAGCGGCGAGGTCGACGAGCTCACCGTGATCCTGCCGGTGGTCAAGCGCCAGGGCGTACCCCTGATCGCGATGACCGGCCGCCTCGATTCCACCCTGGCGCGCCATGCCGACATCGTGATCGACGCCGGCGTTGCCAAGGAGGCCTGCCCGCTCAACCTTGCCCCCACCGCAAGCACCACCGCCCAGATGGCGATGGGCGACGCGCTGGCGGTCGCGCTGCTCGACGCGCGCGGCTTCGGCTCCGAAGACTTCGCGCGCTCGCACCCCGGCGGCGCGTTGGGCCGCAAGCTGCTCACCCATGTGAGCGATGTGATGCGCTCGGGCGACGATGTGCCGCGCGTGGCGCCCAACGCAACACTCAGCGAATTGATGCGCGAGATGAGTTCCAAGGGCCTGGGCGCCACCGCCGTGGTCGACGCCGATGGCCGCGCCGTCGGCATCTTCACCGACGGCGACTTGCGCCGGCAGGTCGAGACCGGCGGCGACCTGCGCGGCCTGACCGCCGCCGATGTGATGCATCCCGGCCCGCGCACACTGCGCGCCGAGGCGCTGGCGGTCGAAGCGGCCGAGCTGATGGAAGAACACCGCATCACCAGCGTGCTCATCGTCGATCCCGCGGGGCTTTTGATCGGCGCGCTCAGCATCAACGACCTGATGCGCGCGAAGGTCATCTGATGCCGCTCGACTTTCAGGCCGAAACCTTGCTCGCCGCGCAGGATGTGCGCGTCGCCTTCTTCGACATCGATGGCGTGCTGACCGACGGCGGGGTTTACTTCACCGAGCACGGCGAAACCCTCAAGCGCTTCAGCATCCTCGACGGTTACGGCCTGAAGCTGCTGCGCCTGGCGGGCATTACGCCGGCGGTGATTACCGGGCGCGATTCCAAGCCGCTGCGCGTGCGGCTCGAAGCGCTCGGCATCCAGCATGTGCGCTACGGCACCGAAGACAAGCTGCCCGCGGCCGAAGCCATGCTCCAACAACTGGGCTTCGGTTGGCCTCAGGCGGCGGCCATCGGCGACGACTGGCCCGACCTGCCGGTGCTGGCGCGCGTCGGCTTTGCGGCAGCGCCCGCCAATGCCCACGCCGAAGTGCGCGATGCGGTCCACTACGTCACCCGCGCGCGCGGCGGCGAGGGTGCGGCGCGCGAGTTCTGCGACCTGCTGCTGACGGCCTGCGGCCAGTACAGGCGCCTGCTCGATGCGGCACGAGGCCCGACGCAATGAACCGTGCCTGGAACCTGCTGCGCAACGCCCTCGATCGCGCCACGATCTACCTGCCTATCATCCTGACGGCGGCCGTCGCGCTCGGTACCTACTGGCTGGTGCGCAACGCGCCCAAGCTGCTCGAGCCCACCGCCAAGGCTGCGCCCACCCACGAGCCCGACTACTTCATGCGCGGCTTCGTGATCAAGAACTACCTGCCCAATGGCGACTTGCGCAGTGAACTCCATGGCAAGGAAGGCCGGCACTACCCCGACACCGACACCACCGAAGTCGACCAGGTGCGCGTGCGCTCCGTCTCGCCGCAGGGCTACACGACCCACGCCACGGCCAACCGCGGCTTGTCGAATTCCGACGGCAGCGAGATCCAGCTCTTCGGCAATGCCATCGTCATTCGCGATCCTGTCGTCGGCCCCGACGGCAAGGCCACGCCGCGTCTCGAGTTTCGCGGCGACTTCCTCCATGCCTTTCTCGACACCGAGCGCGTGACGTCCAACAAGCCCGTCACCCTCATTCGCGGCACCGACCAGTTCACCGCCGACCACCTCGACTACGACAACCTGAGCGGGGTCGCCAACCTGACCGGGCGGG
Organism: Variovorax paradoxus; assembly: GCF_040544635.1. GTDB lineage: Bacteria > Pseudomonadota > Gammaproteobacteria > Burkholderiales > Burkholderiaceae_C > Variovorax > Variovorax paradoxus_R. The sequence continues at coordinate 398,517 of NZ_JBEPKJ010000001.1, read as the reverse complement.
TGCGCGGCGTCCTCATTCCGTCGGCGGCTGCCCCAGGCGGCAAACCGCGCTGAAGAAGACATGATTCAGACGCCGCCGCGCCCATGAGCACATCTCCGCTTGTCTTCATCACCGGTGCATCCAGCGGCATCGGCCAGGCCCTGGCCGCGAGTTTCTACGACGCGGGCTATCGGCTGGCGCTGGTCGCGCGGCGCACGGCGGAGACCGAAACCTGGGCAAATACCCGCAAACTGGACCCGGCCCGCTACCAGATCTATAGCGCAGACGTCGCGCAGACAGACAGCATCGTGGCCGCCGGCGCCGCCTGCATCGAGCGCCAGGGCCTGCCCGACGTGGTGATCGCCAACGCCGGCATCAGCGTCGGCATCGACACGGCGGAGCGTGAAGACATCGACGTGATGGCGCAAACCTTCGCCACCAACAACGTGGGCCTGATGGCCACCTTCCACCCTTTCGTGGCAGCGATGAGGCAGCGCGGCAGCGGCCGGTTGGTCGGCATTGCGAGCGTCGCCGCCATTCGCGGCTTGCCGGGGCATGGTGCTTATTGCGCCAGCAAGGCGGGCGTGGTCGCGTACTGCGAGAGCTTGCGCGGTGAGCTGCACAAAAGCGGCGTCGAGGTCGTCACCCTCTGCCCCGGCTACATCGACACGCCGCTGACCCAGGGCAACCGCTACGGCATGCCCTTTCTCATGAAGGCTGAAGATTTTGCGGACCAGGCGCTGCGCGCCATCGAGGCCGGCACCAGCTACCGCGTGATTCCCTGGCAGATGGGCGTGGTCGCCAAGCTGATGCGCATGCTGCCGAACGCCGTGCTCGACCGTGCCGTGCAGGGCCGCGCCCGCAAGAAACGCAGCGGCGAAAGCTGAATCTCAGCGGTCGGTGCCGCCATCCGTGCGGCTTTTTCGCAAGCACCAGCAATGAAAAAGGCTCCCGAGGGAGCCTTTTGCCTGTGTGCCTGGAATGCAGGGCTCAGTAGCCGCTGTTCCCGCCGCCGTAGCCGCCACCACCGCCGGAACGACCACCACCGCCGCCACGAGGGCCAGCGCCGTAGGGGCTGCGGAAACCGCCATCGCCGCCACCACCGCCGCCGCCACTGCGGCCACCACCACCGCCGTAGCCGCCGCCACCGCCCGAACGGCCACCGCCGCCGCTGCGATCGCCGCCGCCACCACCGTAGCCACCACCACCGCCGCCGTAGCCTCCGCCACCACCACCGCCATAACCCCCACCACCGCCGCCGTAGCCGCCACCACCGCTGCGCGGGGGACGTGCTTCCATCGGACGTGCTTCATTGACGACGACGCTGCGGCCGCCCAGGGGCTGGCCGTTCATGCCGTTGATTGCTGCCTGCGCTTCCGCGTCGCTGCCCATCTCGACGAAGCCGAAGCCCTTCGAGCGGCCCGTGTCGCGTTCCATCATGACCTTTGCACTGGTCACCGAGCCGAATTGTCCGAAAGCCTGTTCGAGATCACCGTCGCGCACCGAGTAAGGCAGGTTGCCGACATACAGTTTGTTGCCCATCAAGGGACTCCTATAAACACATAGCAAGAAAAGCGATGGAGTCCCGAAAGCATCACTCAACCAAAGAGCTGTCGAGTCGCGCGAAACTGACCGATCACCGAACTGCCGCCCCGGCAAAATGAAGAGGGAGGCTCGTGCATTATGGGTGAAATACACGAAATGCAAGCAGGAATTTGCTGCTTCCTGTGGGGCCTCCAAAAATTAAGAAAAGCTAGCGCCCGCTTACAAGGGCCGGGGCGGGAGGGCCGGGATGCCGCAGGTAGAATCCTCCCCGTCATTGGGGAGTAGCCGCCTTCCACCACGAGAAGGGCCCGCGTCAACAGACTTGTCCTGCCCCACACCGGACATGGCGCGTGCAGTGATTCACCTGGCGAGACCTTTGACCGTGCAACTTCGGGAATATGGCCGAAGGTGTTGCACGGTCAATTGCGTCCTTCGGCCCAAGGAACCCCTGCTCTCATGGAAGCTTTTCTCGTTGCAACCGGCGTGGTCGGGCTCGCCGAAATGGGCGACAAGACCCAGTTGCTGGCCCTCCTGCTGGCCGCCCGTTTCAGAAAACCCTGGCCGATCGTGCTCGGGATCTTCGTCGCCACGGTCGTCAACCATGCCCTGGCCGGTGCCGTCGGCAACTGGATCACGCACTGGCTCGGCCCCGACGTGCTGCGCTGGATCCTGGGCGGCTCGTTCATCGCCATGGCCGCCTGGATGCTGATTCCCGACAAGCTCGACGAAGACGACGCTCCCGCAGCCTCGCACTACGGTGTCTTCGGCACCACGCTCATTGCGTTCTTCCTGGCCGAAATGGGCGACAAGACCCAGATCGCCACCGTCATGCTCGCCGCCCGCTTTACCGACGCCTACGTCTGGGTGGTCGCAGGCACCACGCTCGGCATGATGCTGGCCAATGCGCCGGTCGTCTGGCTGGGCGACAAGATCGTGAAGCGGGTGCCGATCACGCTCGTGCACGGCATTTCGGCGGCGATCTTCCTCGTGCTCGGCATCGTGATGATCGTCGGCTGGTAATCCGGCAGGGCGATATACTGCTTCTTGCGCCGATTTGCTTCAGCTTGCGGGCGCTTTATAAATTCAGCTAAAGACAGTCAGTTGGCGAACAACCCGGCTCGTTTTTGGCGAGGCCGGGTTTTTTATTGATGTCGTCACCTTCTTTGGTCGTCTCTTCGCAGTCGATGCAGTTCGCGGGCCCGCTGGCCTTGCGCAGCGGCGCCTCGCTCGGCGACTACACGCTCGCCTACGAAACCTACGGCACCCTGAATGCCGAGCGCAGCAATGCGGTGCTGGTGTGCCATGCGCTCAATGCCTCGCACCATGTCGCCGGCGTCTACGAAGGCCAGGCCAAGTCCGAAGGCTGGTGGGACAACATGGTGGGCCCGGGCAAGCCGGTCGACACCAACCGCTTCTTCGTGATCGGCGTGAACAACCTCGGCTCCTGCTTCGGCTCGACCGGGCCGATGCACGTCAATCCCGCGACGGGCCGCGTCTACGGCGCCGATTTTCCGGTGGTCACGGTCGAAGACTGGGTCGATGCCCAGGCCGCGCTGCTCGACGCGCTCGGCATCCGCACGCTCGCGGCCGTGATGGGCGGCAGCCTGGGCGGCATGCAGGCGCTTTCGTGGACGCTGCAGTACCCCGAGCGCGTGCGCCACGCCGTGGTGGTGGCCAGCGCGCCCAACCTCACGGCCGAGAACATTGCCTTCAACGAAGTGGCGCGGCGCGCGATCGTCACCGACCCCGACTTCCATGGCGGCCACTTCTACGAGCACGGCGTCATTCCGAAGCGGGGCCTGCGCATTGCGCGAATGATCGGCCACATCACCTACCTGAGCGACGACGTCATGAACGAGAAGTTCGGACGCATCCTGCGCAGCGCGGTCGAAGGCGAGGCGGCGGCGCTGGACTACCGCTACTCCACGCAGGAAATCGAGTTCCAGATCGAAAGCTACCTGCGCTACCAGGGCGACAAGTTCAGCGAGTACTTCGACGCCAATACCTACCTCCTGATCACGCGCGCGCTCGACTACTTCGACCCGGCACGCTCCCACGGCGGCAACCTCAGCGTGGCGCTTGCGAGGGCCACCGCCAAGTTCCTGCTCGTGAGCTTCAAGACCGACTGGCGCTTTTCGCCCGCGCGCAGCCGCGAACTGGTGAAGGCGTTGCTCGACAACCGGCGCAACGTGAGCTACGCCGAAATCGACGCGCCGCACGGCCACGATGCCTTCCTGCTCGACGACGTGCGCTACATGGGCGTGGTGCGGTCCTATTTCGAGCGCGTGGCGCACGAGATCCGTGCCGAAGGGAGCGTCACCCAATGAGCGACATCGAAACCCAGCGCCTCATCGCCAATCTCGTGCCCGAAGGCGCGCGCGTGCTCGACCTCGGCTGCGGCGACGGCGCCCTGCTCGACCTGCTGCAGCGCGAGCGCGGCTGCACCGGCTACGGCGTGGAAATTGCCGACGGCAACGTGCTGCAGTGCATTCGCCGCGGCGTCGACGTGATCCAGCTGAACCTCGACGAAGGCCTGGCGGTGTTCGACGACGCCACGTTCGACGTGGTGCTGCAGATCGACACGCTGCAGCACCTGCGCAATGCCGAGGTCATGCTGCGCGAAACCGCGCGCGTAGGCCGCATCGGCATCGTGGCGTTTCCCAACTTCGCTCATTGGCCGAACCGCATCAGCATCGCGCGCGGCCGCATGCCGGTGACCCGCCGCCTGCCCTACCAGTGGTACGACACGCCCAACATCCGGGTCGGCACCTTCAAGGATTTCGAAGTGCTGGCGCAAAAGAACAGCCTGCGCGTGCTCGATGCCTTCGGCGTGCAGGAAGGCCGCAGCGTGCGCTGGCTGCCCAACGCGCGGGCGGGCACGGCCGTGTTCAAGTTCGAGCGGGAGCGCTGAGCGCTTTCACGCCCGAAAAGAAGAAGACAGGCGGCGGGCCCATGGGCTTCACGCTCTCGCAACCGGCGCACAGCGAGCTGCTGGTCAAGAAAAGCCGCTTCATCGGTTGCGTGCAGCCCGTGGCCGACCGCGCTGCGGCGCTCGCCGTGGTGGCCTCGCTTCGCGACGAGCACCCCGCCGCCGCGCATGTCTGCTGGGCATTGATGGCGGGCGGTCAATCGGCGGCCAACGACGACGGCGAGCCGGGCGGCACCGCCGGCCGGCCGATGCTCGAGGTGCTGCGGCATCAGCAGCTCGAAGGCGTGCTCGCCACCGTGGTCCGGTACTTCGGCGGCATCAAGCTGGGCGCGGGCGGTCTCGTGCGGGCCTACACCGATGCCGTCGCGCAGGCCTGCCTCGAAGCGACGCTGGTGCCGCTGGTGCGCCAGCGGCAGCTGCAATGCACGGTGCCCTATGCGCTGGAAGGACTCGTGCGGCGCGAGATTGCCGCGGCGGACGGCGCCGCGCTGGTGGAGGTGCGGCACGGCGATGCGGTGGACTTCACGTTCACGCTGCCTGAGCCCGACGCGAACGCCTTCATCGCCCGCCTCGACGATGCTGCGCAAGGGCGCGCCGTCTGGCAGCAGGCGTAAGCCGCCGCGCGGGAACCGCTGGCGCCGAGGGCGCCGTCATCGCCAGCACGCCCCGCGGCGCGAACGCCACAGGCGCCTCATCGTCGCCCGGACCGCGCCGCGCCATTTCGGCGGTGACGATGCCCGTCGGCACCGCCAGCACGCCCCAGCCCAGCAGCATCATCACGGAGGCAATGGCGCGGCCGAGATCGGTCTTGGGCACGAGGTCGCCGAAGCCCACCGTGGCCATGGTCGAGATGGCCCAGTAGATCGCCACCGGAATGCTGGTGAAACCATGCACCGGCCCTTCCACCACGTACATCAGCGTGCCCATCACCAGCACCACGAGCATCACGAAGCCCACGAACACCGTGATCTTCCGGCGGCTCGCGGCCACGGCCGAGACCAGCGCGCGGTATTCCACCGAGTAGCGCGACAGCTTGAAGATGCGGAACACGCGCAGCAGCCGCAGAACGCGCACGTCGATGAGGTAGGCGAGTTCGGGCGCAAACGCCACCAGGTAGGTCGGCAACAGCGCGAGCAGGTCGATCACGCCATAGAAGCTCAGCGCATAGCGCATCGGCTTGTTCACGCAGGCGAGCCGCGCGATGTATTCGAGCGTGAAGAGAATGGTGAACCCCCATTCGAACGCATTGAACAGCGGCCGCCATTGATCGCGAATCGCCTGCACGCTGTCGAGAATGACCACCAGCACGCTGGTCACGATGATGGCGATCAACGCAAGGTCGAAGAGCAGCCCGGCGCGCGTGTCGGCCTCGAAGATCACCGTGAACAGCCGGCGCCGCCAGCCGCTTGCCGGCTTGTCGAAGCGCGCATCGATGGTCGAGGAGATAGCCAGGGTCCGGGCAGCGGGAGCGGTGTTCGTTCGGGTCATCTTGCGGGCCGGGAGGTCACGGAAGGAGTCATTGTCCGGCTCTGCGGGATTTATTCGGTTACGTTTATTGCGTAATGAAGTGCCGCAGGCCACGAGGGGGTTCTTACGATAGCCCCTTTGTTGAGGAGCTCCCCATTGGCTACACAGTCCCCATTTTTCGGCAAGCGTGATCGTGACACCGACTCGTTGACCTCCCGCCCCGCGCCGCTGGTGGGCTCGGGTACCAATCTCTCGGGTTCGCCCGTCAATCCTTCTTCTCTGACCGCGCAGCAAGGTGGCTTGTCCGCGGCGGCTGCGCCAGTTGCCAAGGAAGGCGGCAGCAAACTCACCGTCGGCCCGAACATCAAGCTCAAGGGCGTTGAAATCACCGACTGCGACACGCTCGTGGTCGAAGGCCTGGTCGAAGCAACCATGGATTCGCGCCTGATGCAGATCGCCGAACAAGGCGAATTCAAGGGCTCGGCCGAAATCGACATCGCGGAAATCCGCGGCATTTTCGACGGCAGCCTCACGGTGCGCGAAAAGCTCGTGATCCATTCGACCGGCAAGGTCACCGGCAAGATCCGCTACGGCAAGATCGTGATCGAAGAAGGCGGCCAGCTTTCCGGCGAAATCAGCTTCGGCGCCAAGCAGTCGCTGCAAGCCGCAGCCTGATCCTCCGCTCCTAGGCCGCCTCTTCGGGCGGCTTCCAACCCAGGCGCTCCAGCAAGGCACCGGCCGCGGCCGGTGCTTTTTCTTTGGCGCCGTTGATGAAGTAGACGAACACGTCGCGTTTCTTGGGCGATTCGGCCCATTGGTGCGCGCGTCCGGCCCAGCTGTCGAGCGCTTTCGGCGCGTAGCCGGCCTTGAGCTTGGCGTCGGCCATCATGAGCCGCGCATAGGCGAAGTCGCCTTCGGGCTCCTCGAACGACGGAAACTTGTCGGCGTCGGTGAACACGGTCGACACCTTGTGCTTTTTCGCGAGCGCCTGGTAGGCGGGCGTGATGAAGCTTTCGTGCCGCACGTCCATCACGTGGCGCAATGCGCGGCTGCCTTCCTTCTTCGGCAACAGCTGTAGAAAAGCCTCGAAGTCTTCGGCATCGAACTGCTTCGTGGGCATGAACTGCCAGACGATCGGCCCGAGCTTGTCGCCGAGCTCGCTCACGCCGCTGTCGATGAAGCGCCCGATCGAGTCTCCCGCGGTGGCCAGCACCTTGCGATTGGTGGCGAAGCGCGAGGCCTTCATCGAGAACATGAAGTCTTCCGGCACCTCGTCGTGCCACTTGCGGAAGGTCTCGGGCTTGAAGGTGCTGTAGTAGGTGCCGTTGATCTCGATGGCGCTCACCTTGCGGCTCGCGTAGCGCAGCTCCTTCGCATGCGCGAGCCCCTTGGGATAGAAGTTGTCGCGCCAGGGCTCGTAGGTCCAGCCGCCGATGCCCACCTTGATATTCACTGGGGTCCGAGTCGATGTTGCCTTGCTCACATTGCACTCCGGGTTGAGATCGCCCGCACTCTACGCGGGGTCGCCGCGAGGCGCAAAATGCGATTTTTCGTCACCCGCGGAGAACCCACCGATGAACGCCCCCCTGCACCGCGAAATGCCCGCCGGAACGCTCGATGCCGAGCGCGCCCTCTCCGATGTCAGCGCCCAATGGGACGGCGACATCGTCAGGCAACTCACCGACTACATCGCCATTCCCGCCAAGTCGCCCGGCTTCGACAAGGACTGGTCGGCCAACGGCTACCTCGAAACCGTGCTGCGCAACGCAGCCGCCTGGGTCGAGGCCCAGAAGGTCGAGGGCCTGAAGCTGGAAATCGTGCGGCTCGAGGGCCGCACGCCGGTGCTGTTCTTCGAAGTGCCGGCCACCGGCACCGACATGAGCGAGACCGTGCTGATGTACGGCCACCTCGACAAGCAACCCGAATTCACCGGCTGGCGCAACGACCTCGGCCCCTGGACGCCCAAGTATGAGAACGGCCTGCTCTACGGCCGTGGCGGCGCCGACGACGGCTATGCGGTCTACGCCAGCATCGCCGCGCTGCAGGCATTGAAAAGCCAGGGCGCGGCGCATCCGCGCATCGTCGGGCTGATCGAGACCTGCGAGGAAAGCGGCTCCTACGACCTGCTGCCGTATGTCGATGCGCTGCGTCCACGCCTCGGCAATGTGGAGTTGGTGATCTGCCTCGACTCCGGCGCCGGAAACTACGACCAGCTGTGGCTCACAACCTCGCTGCGCGGCATGGCCAGCGGCACGCTCAAGGTCGAAGTGTTGACAGAGGGCATCCACTCCGGCGACGCCTCCGGCCTCGTGCCCTCGAGCTTCCGCATCATGCGGCAGGTGCTCGACCGGCTCGAAGACAGCGCTACCGGCCGCCTGCTGCCCGCGAGCTTCCATTGCGAAGTGCCGGCCGATCGCCTGGCGCAGGCCAGGGCCACCGCCGCGATCCTCGGCGAAGAGGTCTACAAGCGCTTTCCGTGGGCGCACTACGACTGCGGCGGCTCGACCATGTTCGCGCTGCCGACCACCACCGATCCGGTGGAGGCACTGCTCAACCGCACCTGGAAGCCCACGCTGTCAGTCACCGGCGCCGAAGGCTTTCCGGCGCTGAAGGATGCGGGCAACGTGCTGCGCCCCTACACCGCGTTCAAGCTGTCGCTGCGCCTGCCGCCGCTGGTCGACGCGGCCGAGGCGGTGCAGAAGCTCAAGGCGCTGCTCGAAGACAACGCGCCCTACCAGGCGCGTGTCACCTTCGAAAGCGGCGGCGGCGCCACCGGCTGGAACGCGCCGACGATCACGCCCTGGTTCGAAGACGCGCTCAACAAGGCCTCGCAGGCGCATTTCGGCGCGTCCTGCGGCTACATCGGCCAGGGCGGCACCATTCCGCTGATGAACATGCTGAGCGCCGGCTTCCCCAAGGCGCAGATGATGGTCTGCGGCGTGCTCGGCCCGAAGAGCAATGCGCACGGTCCCAACGAATTCCTGCATGTGCCCTATGCGAAGAAACTGACGGCCGCCGTGGCCGAGGTGATCGCGGCGCTGCCGGCCGCGCACCGCGCCGCTGCTGCGGAGCCGGTGAACGCTTGAACGGACCGGCGCCGCGGCCACCTTTGCCGCAGCGCGTTTCACTGTCCACGCCGGACGGTGAGACGCTGGTGCTGCGCCGTCTTCCGGCGGCCGGTACATCGCGCGCCGTGGTGCTGCTGGTGCACGGGCTCGGTGAGCATGCCGGGCGCTACCACGAGCTCGCCGAGCAGCTGCATGAATGGCGCTTTGCCGTGTGGGCGCACGACCATCACGGCCACGGCGAGTCGTCGGGAGCACGTGGCGGCCTGCCAAGCGAGCTGCGGCTGGTCGATGACCTTGCGCTGGTCATCGACGATGCGCGCCGCGAGAACCCCGGCTTGCCGCTGGTGTTGCTGGGCCACAGCCTGGGCGGACTCGTTGCGGCCAGCCTCGTGGCACGCGGCGTGCGGCCCGTCGATGGGCTGGTGCTGTCTTCGCCGGGGCTCGATCCCGGCCTGAACGCATTCCAGAAGGCGCTGCTCGCGGTGCTGCCGCGCATCGCGCCGAACCTGCGGGTCGGCAACGGGCTCGACGACAACTTTCTTTCGCACGACCGCGCCGTGGTGCAGGCGTATCGCGACGATCCGCTCACGCACGACCGCATCGGCGGCCGGCTGGCGCGTTTTCTCGCGTACGAAGGGCGCACCGTGCAGCAAGCGGCGGCGCGTTGGCCGGTGCCCACGCTGTTGATCTATGCCGGCGACGACCATCTGGTGAAGCCGGCCGCCAGCCGTGCCTTCGCGGCGGCGGCCGCACCCGGCGGCATGGTCGAAGCGCATTGCTTCGAAGCGCTGTACCACGAGATATTCAACGAACTCGATGCCGGGCCCGTGTTCGCCGCATTGCAGCGGTGGCTCGACAAGCGCTTTCCGCCGGGCTGACGGGATGCGTCAGGCGTTCGCAGCGGCCTCGCGCCGGCGCGTCCGTGCAAGCCACAGCAGCGCAGCGCCGGTGAGCACCACCGGCACCAGCGAGCCGTAGTTCAACAGCTGCCAGCCCTGTGTCGTGACCAGCACGCCCGAGGCGAACGAGGTCAGTGCCACCGTCGCGAACACGCAGAAGTTGAGGGCGCCCTGCGCCCGGTCGCGCTCTTCCGCCGTGTAGGCCGTGAGCGAAAGCGTCGTGCTGCCGGTGAACAGGAAATTCCAGCCCACGCCCAGCAGGCACAGCGCCACGAGAAAGTGCTGCAGTTCCACGCCCGACAGCGCCACGGCAATGCAGCAGAAGTTGAGCACCAGCCCCACGCCCATCACCGGCAGCGCGCCGAAGCGGCGAATCAGGTGGCCGGTAAAAAAGCCGGGTGCGAACATGCCGATCACGTGCCATTCGAGCACCAGCGCTGCATCCGAGAAAGGCAGGCTGCAGATCTGCATGGCAATCGGCGTGGCCGCCATCAGCAGGTTCATCACGCCAAAGCCCAGTGCACCCGCCGCGGCTGCCACGAAGAAAACCGGCTGCCGCACGATCTCCGACAGCGGCCGCCCGCCCAGCGCCTGTTGGCGAGTCAGCGCGGCGGGAAACTCGATGAAGCGCATGACCCCCATCGACAGCAGCGCCACCGCCGCCAGCGCGATGTAGGCGCCAGCGAATGGCACGGCGAACATTTCGCGCGTGGCGGCCGCGAGGTTGGGCCCCGCCACGGCGCCGATCAACCCGCCGGCCATGACCAGCGACACCGCCTTCTCTCGCCACGCCGGTGCCGCGAGTTCGGCGGCTGCAAAGCGGTAGAGGCCCGCATTGGCGTTGTAGTAGCCGGCCACCACCGTGGCGAAGCACAGCAGCCAGAAATTCTTCGAGATTGCCGCGAAAGCGCACAGCAGGGCCGCCCCCAGGGCGACGGCCAAACCGATCTGGAATGAGCCGCGCCGGCCGAAGCGCTGCTGCGTGCGAGCCACCAATCCGGTGGTGAGCGCTCCCCCCACCACGTAGCCCATGACCGGCAGCGTGGCCATCCAGCCGCGCGGCGCAATGCTCAAGCCCACCAATCCGTTGATGGCGATGAAGGTGACGTTGTTGGTCAGGAACAAGCCCTGGCAGATGGCAAGCAGCCAGAGATTGCGATTCATGAGGAGAAGGTGGCGGAAGCGGGTTGCGGCATGGAGGCTGAGGTTCTACGTGATTCGCCTTCGATGCGCCAGTCGAAATGCGTCAGCCAAAAAAAAGCGCCCTCGCGGGCGCCGGAATTCTTGTGAGCAAATTTGCTTACAGCTGCTTGTTCTGCAGCAGGCCGCTGAGCGAACTCAGGAGGTCGTTCGAGTTGTCCAGACCTTGCTCAGGCACCTTGCCTTGCGGCGTGAGCTGATCGATGAGGGTCGGCAACATGGCGGCCAGCATGGGCAGCAGCGTTTGTGCATTGATGCCGAGCTTGGATGCGATGTTGGCGATGGTGTCGCTGCCCAGTGCGTCTTGCAATTGGCCGCCGGAGACCGGCTGGTTTTCTCCCTTGCCGATCCATGAGCCGATCACGTCGCCCATGCCGGCCTGTTCGAATTTCGAGACCAGCCCTCCCAGGCCCCCCTGGCCGCCGCTGTTGGCGAGCAGGCCGCCCAGCGCGCCAGCCAGGCCGCCGAGGTCTCCCATGCCGCCGCCCTGTGGTTGCTGCTGCTGGGCAGCGCCGCCGAGAACTTGGCCGAGTACTGAATCGAGCATTCCCATGGACGTTTCCTTGGTGTGTGACAGAACTGCTGGCATTGTCCCAGCGCGATGGGCCGCGAGCGAAAGGGGTCGCCCACTTTCGAACTCGCAGTGTGACAAATTACTTGGTGCGCGCCGCGCGTTTCGGCAGCAATGCGGGGCTCACCCCTTGCACGCCGACCAGCCCCAGCACTGTCACGAGCGAATTCTGCGCGCCTTTCCAGGCATCTGTCACGTCGATCGATTCGCTCAGGGCGTGAAAGCCGGCGGACTTGCCGCCGCCGCCGATGATGATGGCCGGAATGCCATACGACATCGGCACGTTGGCGTCGGTGCTGCCGCCGCGCAGCAGCGTCTTGTGGCCGAAGGCGGTGTTCGAGCGGATGGCCGCTTCCACGATCACCGAGTCGGACGGCGTGCGGCCGCCGGGCCGGTCGCCGATGAGCCTGTTGCTGGCGCTCAGCGTGGTCACGTTCCAGCGCTTGTTCTCCTCGGCCACCGCTTCGTCGATGGCCGCGAGGATCTTCTTCTCGGTTTCGAGCAGCGACGCCATGTCGTCCGAGCGGATGTCGATCGCCATGCGGGCATCGGGCGAAATGGTGTTCACCGAAGTGCCGCCGCCCACCGTGCCGACCGTGAAGGTGGTCTTCGGAAAGCTCGGCGTGCGAACCTCGGCGATCTTGGCGATGGCGCGGCCCATGCCGTGGATGGCGCTGGGTACCTGGCCGAAGGCGGCGAAACTGTGGCCGCCCGGCCCCTTGAACGTGACTTCGTAGCGGTGGCTCGCCGTGCCGAGAATCAGCACGTTGCCATCGGGCGAGGGCTCCAGCCCCACCATGCCGTCGATGTCGAGGTTGTCGCGAAAGACAGCCTTCATGCCGCGCAGGTTGCCCAGCTCTTCCTCGCCGACATTGGCGACGAACAGCAGGTCGCCCACCGTCTGCACCTTGTTGTCGTTGAGCACCTTGAGCCACGACAGCAGCACCGAAAGCGCGCGGGTGTCGTCCGAAATGCCGGGTGCGAAGAGCTTGCCGTCGCGCTCCTTCACCTTCACGTCGGTGCCTGCGGGGAACACGGTGTCGAGGTGGGCCGAGATCAACAGCTTGGGGCCGTTCCCCGTGCCCTTGCGCAGGCCGATCACGTTGCCTTCGGCGTCGATCTTCGCGTCGGCGAGCCCGAGCGCCTTCATGCGTGCAAGAAAGGCTTCGGCGCGCTTCTGCTCCTTGAACGGAGGCGCCTCGATCTCGGTCAGCATCTTCAGGTCTTCAACCGAGCGCTCGTGATCGGCCTTGACCGCGTCGAGCAGCTTTTGAATCGAAGGCGCCGCCGTTAGCTGGGTAAAAACCTTGTCTACCTCGGGAGCAACTTGCGTCGGCGTCGGTGCCACGGCGGTGTTCTGGGCCTGCGCACCTTGGGCGGCGAAGAGCATGGCCAGAACAAGGGGAGCGAGGGGTGCAAATCGGAGCGCGCGTGGCGAGCGAAGCATGGCGTGAAGATCCTTCTCTGGTCGTGATGAACGGGACGAAGCAAACATTGTTCCGCAACTTGCAGCCCTGCACCGGCTAGATTCCGGCCAGCGACACCAGTGCGGCAAGCGCCGCGGTTTCGGCGCGCAGCACGCGCGGCCCGAGCGTGACCGGTGCAAAGCCGCATGCGAGCGCTTCCTGCTCTTCGGCGCTGCTCAAGCCGCCTTCGGGTCCGCTCAGCACCAGCACGCTGCGGTCGGCCGGCGCCGATGCGGTGGCGTCGGCGAGGCGCCGCGTGCCTTCGGCAAGGCTCAGGATGAGGCGCAGTGCGCCTTCGCCCGCGGCCGCATCGTTCCACGCCGAGGGGCTCGAGAAAGACCGCACCGGATGAATCACCGGCACGCGGTTGCGGCCACATTGCTCGCAGGCCGCAATGGCAATGGCTTCCCAGTGCGCCCTCTTCTTCTCGGCACGCTCGCCCGAAAGACGCAGCACGCCGTGGGCCGTGGCCAGCGGCTGGATGCTCGCGACACCCAGTTCGGTGGCTTTTTCGACCAGCCAGTCCATGCGTTCGTTGGCCGGCATGCCGACCGCCAGATGCACCGCGCGCGCGGCTTCGCGCTCCGCCGGCGCATGGGCGCCGATCGCTACCGAAACTTCGCTGCGCCCCATGCGCTCGACGGTGGCCGCGTATTCGCCGCCCGAACCGTCGAACAGCGTGAGCGCGTCGCCGGGCTGCATCCGCAGCACCTGCACGTGGCGCGCGGCGCCGGGCGGCAGCGCCAAGGTGACGCCGGCAGCCAGCGGCACCGAGCAGTGAAAGCGGGGCATCTAGACCCTGCCGTAGGCGAAGCCGGTGAGTGCCGAGCTGCCTTCGATTTCGTCGATCACGCGCAGCAGTGGGGTCAGCTCCATGTAGCGACTGGCCGTGGAGCGGATGTAGGCAATGAAACGCGGCGTGTCGGCCAGGTAGCGCGGCTTGCCGTCCCGCAGCGTGAGGCGGGCGAAGATGCCGGCCACCTTGAGATGGCGTTGCAGCCCCATCCACTCGACCGAGCGATAGAAGGCGCCGAAATCCGCGTCGACCGGCAGCTTGGCCTTGCGGGCGGCCTCCCAGTAGCGGATCGTGATGTCGAGCACGAACTCTTCGTTCCAGCTCAGGAAGGCGTCGCGCATCAGGCTGGCGATGTCGTAGGTGATGGGGCCGTAGACCGCGTCCTGGAAGTCGAGCACGCCCAGGTTGGCAGCCGAGCCGCCGCCGGGCCGCCCCAAGGCGGCGAGCGCCCCCTCGGGGGGCAGCGAGGACACGTCAGTGCCGAGCGTGGGGGCCACATTCACCATCAGGTTGCGCGGCATGAAGTCGCGGTGGACGTAGACACTGGGCGAGGCCAGGTTGCTCTCGACGATGAGCTTGAAGCTGCGCTCCAGCCGCTCCTTGAGCTTGCCCTCGACGGCAATGCCGCGGTGGCGCCCGATGTACCACCCGGGGAAAAGCGCCAGTTCCCGCTCGAGCAGCGCCCGGTCGTACGGCGGCAGCACGCCTGGCCTGGAGGCCAGTTGCCAGCGGATCAGCGCGTCGATTGCCTGGTCGTAGAGCGGACGGCTCGCGTCCGGCTGAGCCGGATCGATCACGTCGAGCATGGTCTGGTGGCCCAGGTCGTCGAGCAGCAGAAAGCCGTTGGGCCGGTCCCATTCGAGCACCCGCGGCGCGGTCACGCCGGCCTCGGCCATCAAGCGGGCGACTTGCACGAACGGGTCGCTGTTCTCCTTGTCCGGCGGCGCATCCATCACGATGCGGGTGCCGGCGGTCTCTGTGGTGTCGACGCGGAAGTAGCGGCGAAAGCTCGCATCGGCCGACGCGAGGCGCACGGTGCCGGGCAGCAGGCGGTGCGCAGTGGAGACGCCGGCAAGCCAGCCTTCGAACACCGCGGCGCGCTGCGGATCGGCCCAGAGAACGGGGTTGGCAGGGGGTGCGGGCTCGATGGCCGGGGACGAGGGTGCTGTCATGGATAATCGATTCTACAAATCCGCCTGGCGCGGCAACTCCTGCGGTCCTCCCTGGTCGAACAGAGTTGCCGCCGGCTCCTGCAACCTGCCGGCCTGCCGCGCCGTCCTCCCGACGATCCTTCGTTCCTGACCGATGCCTACGATCCAAAGCTCCCACGTTTGGCACCTTGTGCACTCGCAGCCCTCCTCGGGGAGACTGCGGTCCTTCTCCGGAACGATTCGGCGGGAGGCTTGATGAGCCGACGTGCTGCCGCCTTGCGGCGTTCCGGCCCGCCGCTGCCACTGGCGTTGTTGTCGCTTGCGCTGCTGCATGCGCATGGCGCCTCCGCGCAACCCGCGGGAGGCCTGGACGGCCCGCTGGTGCTCAAGCGCACGCCGCAGCTGACCGAAACACTGCCCCCCGCCGAGCGCAGCCAGCTGCCGAGCCTCATCACCGGCGACCGCCTGTCGGGCCGCCAGGATCTCGAAACCGTGGTCGAAGGCAATGCCACGCTGCGACGCGGCGAAGTCGCCATCACGGCCGACCGGCTCGAGTATTACCAGCCCGACGACCGCGCCAAGGCGCGGGGCAACGTGCGTGTCAACCAGGCCGGCAATGTGTACGAAGGCCCCGAACTCGAACTCAAGCTCGAGACTTTCGAGGGTTTCTTCAACAATGTGCGCTACAGCTTTCTCGCCACCGGTGGGCACGGCGAGGCGCAGCGCATCGATTTCGTCGACAGCAGCGTGTCGGTGGCCCGCAGCGCCACCTACACCACCTGCCGCCGCGAAGACTACCCGGGCTGGATGCCCGCCTGGCTGCTGACCG
Organism: Variovorax paradoxus; assembly: GCF_040544635.1. Classification (GTDB taxonomy): domain Bacteria; phylum Pseudomonadota; class Gammaproteobacteria; order Burkholderiales; family Burkholderiaceae_C; genus Variovorax; species Variovorax paradoxus_R. The sequence continues at coordinate 382,617 of NZ_JBEPKJ010000001.1, read as the reverse complement.
CGGCGACCATGACCACCGACACCGAGGAAAACATCGGCGTGGCCACCAATGCGCGGCTGAGCTTCATGGGCATCAGCACGCCGCCGCTGCCGAGCGTGAGCTTTCCGCTGTCGAGCGAGCGCAAGAGCGGCCTGCTGCCGCCCACCATCGGCATCGACAACACCAACGGCATCGAGATTTCGCAGCCGTATTACTGGAACATCGCACCCAACCGCGATGCCACCTTCACGCCGACGCTGATGAGCAAGCGGGGGCTCAACCTGGGCTCGGAATTCCGCTATCTCGAGAAGGAATACAACGGCACCATCCGCCTCGACTTCATGGGCAGCGACCGCCTGGTGGGCCAGCGCTACAACGAGCTGCGTGCCAGCCAGCTCCAGCAACTGGCCAACGGGGAAATCCAGGCCAAGGACCTGACCGCGGCGCCCAACAGCAGCAAGCGCTGGGGCATCTGGGGCACCCATCACCAGGAGTTCAATGCCAAGGCGCTGGGCCTGGATTCGCTGTCGGCCAACATCAACATCAACCGGGTCAGCGACGACGACTACTGGCGCGACTTCACGCGCACCCCCACGCTGGCGCAGCGCCAGTTGCCGAACGAAGCGGCGCTCAACTGGGGCAAGGGCGACTGGACCGGCATTCTGCGCACCACGCGCTACCAGACGCTGCAATACAACCTGTCGCCGATCGTGCCGTCCTATGACCGGATGCCGCAGATCACCGCCAACTATGCCAAGTACGACTGGCACGGCTTCGACGTGGGGCTGAACCTCGACTACACCCGCTTCCGGGTCAACAGTATCCTGAGCGGGCAGCCCGGCTTCGACGTGAACCAGCAGTCGCAGCCCGACGGGGACCGCGCCTTTGCGCAGGCAACGATCAGCCGGCCGTTCATCACGCCGAGTTCCTTCGTCATTCCGAAGCTGCAACTGCACGCGACTTCGTACAGCTACTACCTGCCGCAGGCGGACATTCCGAAGCTCACCGTCAACGGAATCACGTACGTCAATGGCGTGCCCTACAACCCGAGTTCGCTGTATTTCTTCCCGACCTCGAGCAACCGGACGGTGCCGACCTTCAGCCTCGACAGCGGCCTGATCTTCGAGCGCGACGCCAACTACTTCGGCCGAGCTTTCCGCCAGACGCTGGAACCGCGCGCTTACTACGTCTATACGCCGTACCGCAACCAGAGCATGCTGCCGAACTACGATTCGGCGGCCAACGATTTCAGCTTTGCGACCATCTATACCGAGAACGCGTTCTCGGGCAACGACCGCATCTCCGACACCAACACGCTCACGCTCGGCGTGACGTCCCGCCTGATCGACCCCGCCACGGGTGTCGAAGCAGCGCGTTTCGGCATTGCGCAGCGGCTGCGTTTCAGCGACCAGAAAGTCACTCTGCCGGGTGGCATCCCGGTGACCGACCGTGCGAGCGACCTGCTGGTCGGTGCCCAGATCAACTGGACGCCCAAGTGGAGCCTGGACACCGTCGTCCAGTACAACCCCGACACGCAAAGGTCCACGCGCTCGGCCATCAGCGCGCGCTACAACCCCGAGCCGTACCACAACCTGAGCGCCGCCTTCCGCTACCAGGCGCCCAGCACCCCGACCGCCACCGACGGCAACAAATCGTTCGACGTGGGCTGGCAATGGCCGCTCAACGACCTGTGGGGCGACAAGGGCAAGGATCTCGGCCCGGGCAAGGGCCAGGGCGGCGGGCGTTGGTATGCCGTGGGCCGGCTCAACTACAGCCTGCAGGACAAGAAACTCACGGACGGCGTGCTCGGCTTCGAGTACGACGGCTGCTGCTGGATCGGGCGCGTGGTGCTTCAGCGCGTGACGACCGGGCAGGTGACGGCCAACACCCGCATCATGTTCCAGCTCGAATTCGTCGGATTTTCCAGCATCGGATCGAGTCCTATGCAGGCCCTGCGGCAAAACATCCAGCGCTACCAGCCCCTGCGCGAGCCCACCGAGGCGCCGAGCCGCTTCACCAATTACGACTGAGACGATTGAGCAAAGCCATGAAACACATCCGTTCCATCCTTACCCTGAGCTGCCTTGCGGCGCTGGCCGCAACGTCCGGCGCGCAGGGCCTGCGTCCCAGCGGCGGCGGCATCACGGACATCATGCGCGCCGGCCCGCGTCTTGCGCCTCCGGTCCCGCGTACCGCGCCTTCCACCGCGGCGCCGGTGCAGCGTTCGGCCGAGTACATCGTCGCGCTGGTCAATTCCGAGCCCATCACCAACACCGAGGTGCAGTCGCGCGTCACGCGCCTCGTGAGGGAAAACGCCGAAGCCGAGCGCGTGCCCCGCGCCGAGCTCACGCGCCTCGTGCTCGAGCGCCTGATCTCCGAGCGTGCCCAGCTCCAGCTGGCGAAGGAAAACGGCATCAAGGTGGACGACGTGGCGATCGACCAGGCTGAACAGACGGTGGCACGCCAGAACCAGCTCAGCGTCGAAGAACTGCGCCGCCGCGTGGCAGCCGAAGGCATTGCGCCGCGCGAATTCCGCAACGATCTGCGCGACCAGCTGCTGCTCACGCGCCTGCGCGACCGCGAAGTCGAATCGAAGGTCAAGGTCAGCGATTCCGAGGCCGACGAATACCTGCGCGACCAGCGAAACTCCCCCACCAAGGATGCGGCCCTGCAGAACCTCAATCTCGCGCAGCTGCTCGTCGCCGTGCCCGAGAACGCCACCCCCGCGCAGGTCGCCACGCTGCAGCAGAAGGCCCAGGGCCTCGCGCAGCGCGCCCGCTCTGGCGAAGACTTCGCCAAGCTGGTGCAGGAAAACTCCGATTCGCCCGACCGCGCCAACGGCGGCGCCATCGGCATGCGCAGCGCCGACCGCTATCCGTCGCTGTTCGTCGAAGCGACGCAATCGACGCCCGTCAACGGCATTGCGGGCCCCATCCGCTCGGGTGCGGGCTTCCACGTGCTGAAGGTTCTGGCCAAGGCTCAGTTGGGCGCGATGGACGCAACCGTCACCCAGACCCAGGTGCGCCACATCCTGCTGCTCAACGACTCCAAGCGCACGACCGCGCAAGCGGTTGCGCAGCTGGCGGAATTCAAGCGCCGGCTGCAAGCCAACTCAGCCGACTTTGCCGGTCTGGCGCGCGACAACTCGCAGGACGCGAGCGCCAAGGAAGGCGGCGACCTCGGCTGGTCTCGCCCGGGCCAGTTCGTGCCCGAGTTCGAGGAGGCCATGGACCGGCTCGCACCTGGCCAGATCAGCGACCCCGTGGTGTCGCGCTTCGGCGTTCACCTGATCCAGGTGGTCGGCCGCCGTGAATCCAAGCTCACGCAGACCGAGCAGCGCGAAGCCGCACGGGCTGTGCTGCGCGAGCAGCGGGTCGAAGAGGCCTTCACCACCTGGGTGCAGGAAGTGCGGGCGCGCGCCTACGTCGAATACCGCGAGCCGCCCCAGTCCTGATGGCACATATCGCCAGGAAACGGTTCGGACAGCACTTCCTGTCCGACGGGGGCATCATCGATGCGATCGTGCACGAGATCGCGCCGCAGCCTGGCGACGCCATGGTCGAGATCGGTCCGGGGCTGGCGGCGCTCACGCAGCCGCTGGTCGAGCGGCTCGGGCGCCTCACGGTTGTCGAGCTCGACCGCGACCTGGCCAAGCGGCTGCGGGATCACCCCCAGCTCGACGTCATCGAGTCCGATGTGCTCAAGGTCGATTTCGCCGAACTGGCCGCCCGGTTTCCGACGCCGCTGCGAGTGGTCGGCAACCTGCCCTACAACATCTCGACGCCCATCCTGTTCCATCTGCTGGGGTTCGCCCACCTGATTGCCGACCAGCATTTCATGCTGCAGAAGGAAGTGATCGATCGCATGGTCGCCAAGCCGGCCACCTCCGACTACAGCCGCCTGAGCGTGATGCTGCAGTGGCGCTACCGGATGGAAAACGTGCTGTTCGTGCCGCCCGAGAGCTTCGACCCCCCGCCACGCGTCGACAGCGCCGTGGTGCGGATGGTGCCGCTGGCCCAGCCGCCGGCCGTCGATGCAGCCCGGCTCGGTGAAATCGTGCAGGTCGCCTTCAGCCAGCGCCGCAAGATCATGCGCCATACCCTGGGCAAATGGCTCGAGGAACACGGCTTCACTGGCCAGTTCGATGCCCAGCGCCGGGCCGAAGAAGTGCCCGTGGCCGAATACGTGGCCCTGGCGCAGGCCGTTCCCCCCGAACCCCAATAAAAAAAGCCCGTCGAAACGGGCTTTTTTCTTGCGCCTGGGGCGAGAGCTTTACGCTGCCGCCAGCCAGTAGCCCGCATTGAAGGGGCTGCTCATGCGCAATGCGAGCGGCGAAACGTCGACCAGTTTATCGGTCGGCATTTTTTCGCCTTCCGGCTCCGTGCCGGCTGCTGCGGTTGCGGTGTTGCTGTTGATTTCGATGCCATCGAGTGCTGCGCCGTTCGGCTGAGCCTCGTTCGCCCGTTCTGCTTGGCTGGTGTGTGCAGAACGGGCTACAGAAAAGAATAGAAGCACCGGAACGGGACCTTCCGGTCGCCCCAGTAGTCGGAGGCGTCGCGGAAGATGTCGAGCAGCTGCTCGCGCGCTTCCTTGTCGAACTTGGCGTTGGCCGGAATCTGTTCGAGCACGATGACAAAACCGGGCTGCGGGCCCGATTTATGCAACGGGTCGGTCATGCAGTCGTACAGCGCGTCAAAATTCTTGCCGAAGTGCGCCGGAAAGGTGAACTGCTGCGCGATGAGGTCGAGAACGTCCTGCTTGGTCTGGGCATTGCCCAGGTTGGCGTACAGGAAGTGCTGGCCTGCTGCGTTGGCGGCTTCCTGCAGGTCGTTCACGCGGAACGCACGAATCGATTGCACGATGTTCGGGCGTACGGCACGAAGGGATAAGGTCATCTCCGCTGGTCTTTCCATAGTCATCATCATTTCTTCGGGGCGCTTCGGGGCGCCGCTCAAGTCGTTGTCATCGCTCATGGTGCAATCCGTCTGAAACTCGCGTAATGGTCTGCCGTGTACCAGCAGGCCTCAGGTGTTGTGCGCTGCTCACCGCCGCAGACAATGCGCCGTGCGCCGCGATCGCGCGAGCCGGGTGTTGCCACCGTGTACTCGCGGTAATGACCGCGCCGCGCTGGCGGCAAAAGACGCTCGCGATTGCCAAATACCGTGCCGTCCTTTTCGTATCGGAAGGGGCCGCCACTCAGGATGGCTTCGTAGGTTCGCTGGCCCTGAACCGGCAATTCGGACAGTGCGATCGATTCCTGGGCGGGCTTTCCGGTGCCGAACCACTCGCGGCGGGCCTCGGCCCCCGTCGCCAACGCCGCCAGCACAAAGCCGGTGAGCGCAAACTTAGTGACAGAGGACGTGATCGAGGCGTAAGCCGCCATGGGGCACCACAAGAAAAGAGCGGGGGTTCCAAATTGGCGGGCAAACCTTGGGGTTAACCCGCAAATTCAAGCCCGCGAGTGTGCACCACGCTGGCGAAAATAGCAAGCGACTGCCCAAAGTTTGAGCAGTGCGAAGGGGTGGAGAGTGGCGGCCTAAGTGGGCAGCCACTCTCGCCAAATGACTTATCGCTCCGCGTTTGCGTCAGCGACTGTCAAGGCTGTCATGTTCACGATGCGCCGAACAGTTGCGCTGGCCGTGAGAATGTGCACAGGTTTGGCGGCACCGAGCAGCACCGGGCCGATTGCGATATTTCCGCCTGCCGCGGTCTTGAGCAGGTTGTAAGAAATATTGGCTGCATCGATGTTCGGAAAAACCAACAGATTGGCGTCGCCCGCCAGCGCGCTGTGCGGCATGACGACCGCGCGCTGCTTGCTGTCGAGCGCCACGTCGCCGTGCATTTCGCCGTCCACTTCGAGCCAGGGCGCCTGCACGCGCAGCAGGTCGAGCGTCTTGCGCATCTTGACCGCGCTGGGCTCGTTGCTGGTGCCGAAGTTGGAATGCGACAGCAGCGCAGCCTTGGGCTTGAGGCCGAAGCGCATCATTTCCTCGGCCGCCATGGTCGTGATTTCGGCCAGTTCCTCGGGAGAGGGGTCGTAGTTGACGTGCGTGTCGACCAGGAACACCTGGCGGTCGGGCAGCAAAAGGCCGTTCATGCAGGCGTACACCGGCACGTCCTGCGGGGTGCTTTCGCAGCCGCCCGGGCGCTTGCCGATCACCTGGTCGATGTAGTGCAGGTGGATCAGCGTGGTGCCCCAGGTGCCGCAGATCATGCCGTCGACCTCGTCCTTGTGCAGCAGCATGGCGCCGATCAGCGTCAGGCGGCGGCGCATCTCGATCTTGGCGGTTTGCACCGTCTGGCCCTTGCGTTCCGTCATGCGGTGGTAGGTCTGCCAGAAGTCGCGGTAGCGGTGGTCCTGCTCGACGTTGACGATGTCGTAGTCGAGCTCTTCCTTCAGGCGCAGGCCGAACTTCTCGATGCGCTGCGCAATGATGGCCGGGCGGCCGATCAGCGTGGGGCGGGCAATGCCTTCGTCGACCACGATCTGCGCGGCGCGCAGTACGCGCTCTTCCTCGCCTTCGCAGTACGCCACGCGCTTCTTCTGGGCTCGCTTGGCGGCGTCGAAGATCGGCTTCATCGTGGTGCCCGAGGCATAGACGAAGCTCTGCAGGCGGTCGCGGTAGGCGTCCATGTCCTTGATGGGACGCGTGGCCACGCCGCTTTCCTCGGCGGCCTTGGCCACTGCGGGCGCGATCTTCATCATCAGCCGCGGATCGAAGGGCTTCGGAATCAGGTATTCAGGGCCGAAAGACAGCTTTTCGCCGACGTAGGCGGCAGCCACGCGCTCGCTCTGCTCGGCCTGGGCGAGGTCGGCAATGGCGCGCACCGCGGCAATTTCCATCTCGTCGGTGATCGTGGTGGCGCCCGAATCGAGCGCGCCGCGGAAGATGTACGGGAAGCACAGGACGTTGTTGACCTGGTTCGGGTAGTCGGTACGCCCCGTGGCCATGATCACGTCAGGGCGCACCGCATGGGCGTCTTCGGGCGAGATTTCCGGGTTCGGGTTGGCCAGCGCGAAGATCACCGGGCGGGGGGCCATCTTGGCCACCATGGCGGGCTTGAGCACCCCGCCGGCCGACAGGCCCAGGAACACGTCGGCACCGTCGATCACCTCGGCCAGCGTGCGGGCCGTGGTTTTCTGCATGTACTGGCGCTTGTCGTCGTCCATGAGTTCTTCGCGGCCTTCGTAGACCACGCCGGCCAGGTCGGTCACGAACACGTTTTCGCGCTTCAGGCCCACCTTCAGCAGCAGGTTCAGGCAGGCCAGCGCCGCGGCGCCCGCGCCGGAGGTGACCAGCTTGACCTCGGTGATGTCCTTGCCTGCCACCTTCAGGCCGTTGAGCATGGCCGCCGCCACGGTAATGGCCGTGCCGTGCTGGTCGTCGTGGAACACCGGGATCTTCATGCGCTTGCGCAGCTCGCGCTCGACGTAGAAGCAGTCGGGGGCCTTGATGTCCTCGAGGTTGATGGCGCCGAAGGTCGGCTCCAGCGCGGCGATGATCTCGACCAGCTTGGCCGGGTCTTTCTCGTCGATCTCGATGTCGAACACGTCGACACCGGCAAACTTCTTGAAGAGAACGCCCTTGCCTTCCATCACCGGCTTGGAAGCCAGCGCGCCGATGTCGCCCAGGCCCAGCACCGCGGTGCCGTTGGTGATCACCGCCACCAGGTTGCCGCGCGCCGTGTACTTGAAGGCGTTGGCCGGGTCCTTGACGATTTCCTCGCAGGGCGCGGCCACGCCGGGCGAATAGGCCAGCGACAGGTCGCGCTGGTTCACCATCTGCTTGGTGGCGGCGATGGCAATCTTGCCCGGCACCGGAAGCTCGTGGTACTCGAGGGCGGCGCGCCGCAACTCGGCGCGCTTGTCTTCGGGCGTAGGGGTCGATGAGGTCGTCAAATCGGACATGGGCCGTTGCTCCTGGTGGCGCTTCTTCTGGGGGCGCCGATTGTAGACCTCGGCCCATGACGCCATAGGCCGCATGGCGGGGCAGGGGGCTGCCAAAAGCATGACGGGCCGTCAAGACGATGTGGCAATATGTACGTTCCGGAAAAAATAGACGAGGAGCGACCATGGCCCTGATGGATTTCATCAAGAAACAGTTCATCGACATCATCCAGTGGACCGAGACTGGCGACGGCACGCTGGCCTGGCGTTTCCCGATGGCGGAGATGGAAATCCAGAACGGCGCCTCGCTCACCGTGCGCGAGTCGCAGGTGGCGGTGTTCGTCAACGAAGGCCAGGTGGCCGACGTGTTCGGCCCCGGCATGTACAAGCTCACGACGCAGACGCTGCCCGTGCTCACGTACCTGAAGAACTGGGACAAGCTTTTCGAATCCCCCTTCAAGAGCGACGTCTATTTCTTCAGCACGCGCCAGCAGGTCGATCAGAAGTGGGGCACGCCGCAGCCCATCACCATCCGCGACAAGGACTTCGGCGCCGTGCGCCTGCGCGCCTTCGGCAACTACAGCTTCCGCATCGGCGATGCCAAGCTGTTCCACACCGAGATCTCGGGCACGCGCGACATCTACAGCGTGGCCGACCTCGACGGCCAGCTGCGCGGCCTGGTGCTGCAGAACATCAGCAACGCCATTGCCTCCAGCGGCGTGCCCTTTCTCGACCTTGCGGCCAACCAGATCCAGTTTGCGCAGGCGCTGGCCGCGCAACTCGTGCCCGAGTTCGAGAAAATCGGCATCAAGCTCGAGAACATCACGGTCCAGAACGTCTCGCTGCCCGAAGAGCTGCAGAAGATCCTCGACCAGAAGATCGGCATGGGCATGGTCGGCAACGACATGGGCAAATTCATGCAGTACCAGACGGCGCAGGCCATTCCCAAGTTCGCCGAAGGTGCGGGCAGTGGCGGTGGCGGTGGCGGTATCGCGGGCGATGCCATGGGCCTCGGTGCCGGCGTGGCGCTCGGTCAGGTGCTGGCGCAAAACCTCGCGCAGGGCCTGAGCCCGAGCGCAGCGGCCCAGGCCGCGGCGACCCAGCAGCAGCCGGCCGTGGCCGTGGTGAGCCCGGTGGATGTAATGACCACGCTCGAGAAACTCGGCGAGCTCAAGACCAAGGGCATCCTCACGCAGGAAGAGTTCGACGCCAAGAAGGCGGAGCTGCTCAAGAAGCTGGTCTAAGCACCGGCAATGGCTGAGCTACCAGGCGCCCAGCGCGCCTACCGTGCGCCCTGCCCCGGTTGCGGCGCGCCGGTCGAATTCCGTTCGGCGCAATCGACGCATGCGGTGTGCCCGTACTGCCAGAGCACCGTCGTGCGCCAGGGCGAGACGCTCGCGCGCATCGGCAAGATGGCGGAGTTGTTCGACGATTTCAGCCCGCTGCAGCTGTTTGCCGCCGGCCGCATCCAGAACCAGCCGTTCACCATCGTCGGGCGGCTGCAATACAGCAATCCCGGCGGGCGCTGGACCGAATGGATCGCCGCGCTGGATGGCGACCGCACCGGCATCCTGAGCGAGGACAACGGCGCCTACGTTTTCGCGCTGCCCTTCGAGCTGCAGCGCGATGCACCGCCGCCGGTCGACCTGCGCGTGGGTGCCACCAGCGCTTTCAACGGCCAGAGCTACACCGTTTCGTCGAACGAACAGGTGGCGCTGCTTTCCGCGCAGGGCGAACTGCCGCACCTGCCCGAGCTGGGCCGCTCGTTCCCCATGGTCGAGCTGCGCAGCGACAAAGGGCTGGTGCTCAGCATCGACTACAGCACGCAGCCTCCGGGGGCGTACCTGGGCCGCTCCGTACAGCTGGAAGATCTGCAGCTCACCGGCCTGCGCGACGAATCCGCCAAGGACGAAAAGGGCCGGGCCTTCAACTGCCCCAATTGCGGCGCGCCCATCACGGTCAACCTGGCCGACAGCAAGAGCATTGCCTGCGGCTCATGCAACAGCATCATCGACCTGTCGCAGGGCATTGGCGGGGAGCTGAAGCACGCGGAGCAGAACGAACCCGTTCGCCCGCTCATCGCCATCGGGAGCATCGGCCAGCTGCAGGGCGCGCAATGGCAGGTGGTGGGCTTCCAGCATCGCATGGGCGTGGAGCCCGGCGACGACGAGCACTTCGGCTGGAACGAGTACCTGCTGTACAACAAGAAGCGCGGCTTCAGCTTCCTGGTCGACGCCGAAGACGGCTGGAGCATGGTCAAGCCGACCACCGGCGCACCGGTCATGGCCGAGAACGGCAGCAGCGCCACCTATCTGAACAAGCGCTACACGCAGCAGTACGCCTACAACGCCGAAACCACCTACGTGGCCGGCGAGTTCTACTGGCAGGTCGAGCGCGGGCAGAAAACCTTCAACCGCGACTTCGCCGACGGCAATGCGCTGCTCTCGATGGAGCGCTCGGCGAACGAGCTGACCTGGTCCTCGGGCAGCAAGCTCGACAGCGGCCTGGTGTCCGCTGCGTTCAAGCTCGACGACAAGAAAGACATGTTCGTGCGCGGCGATGCGTCGCCGGTCAGTGCCGCATCGGGCCTGGGCTGCGGCACCATCATCTTTATCGTGATCGCCATCATCGTGGTGCTGGTCATCCTGAGCACCTGTTCGTCGCGCTGCGACCCGCGCGTGCAAAACTGTTCGACGTCGCGCAGCACGGGCGGCTCGTACGGCGGCTACTCGAGCGGCGGCGGCCACAAATGACGGCGGAGTTTCGCGCGATGTCTTCTTCTCTCACTACTGCTACGACTGGAGGTCCCCATGGGATTTGAATGGCTGAAACCGGGCGTGGTCCTCGGATCGCTCGTGTATGCGCTGCTTGGCGTGCTGATCTTCTGGCTCTGCTTCCTCATCATCGACAAGCTCACGCCCTATGACCTGTGGGGTGAAATCGTCGAGAAACAGAACGTGGCACTGGGCCTGGTCGTCGCGGCGATGAGCCTCGGCATCTGCGTCATCGTGGCGGCGGCAATTCATTAGCGCTTCCTTGGCTCCCGTGGACGCTCCTGCCAGTCCGGCGCGGCCGGCCAAGGGGCCGCAGCCGGTTGAAATCGCGCTGCTCGCCAGCGTGTTCGTGGTGGCCGCCTGCGGCCTGGTCTACGAACTGACCGCGGCCGCGCTGAGCTCCTATCTGCTCGGCGATTCGGTGCTGCAGTTCAGCACCATCATCGGCACTTATCTGTTTGCCATGGGCGTAGGCTCGTGGCTCTCGCGCTATTTCGAGCGGCAGCTGCCGGCGCATTTTCTTCGCATCGAACTGCTGGTGGCGCTCGTGGGCGGCGCCCTGCCGGCCATTCTTTTCCTTGCGAATGCGTACGTACCCGGCGCGTTCCGCTTGCTGCTGTACGGCCTCGTGATGGTGGTCGGCACGCTGGTGGGGCTCGAAATACCGCTGGTGATGCGCATCCTCAAGCGCAACATCCAGCTCAAGAATCTCGTGTCGCAGGTACTCACCTTCGACTACCTCGGTGCGCTGGCGGTCTCGGTCGCCTTCCCGCTCATCCTGGTGCCGCAACTCGGGATGATCCGCACCGGCCTGCTGTTCGGCTTCATGAACGCCGCCGTGGCCGTGTGGGCGCTGTGGCTGTTTCGCCATGAGCTGCGCCGCATCGGTGTCCATGCGATGGCCTGCTTTCTTGCGCTCGCGGCGCTGCTTGGCGCCTTCGTGTGGGCCGACCACATCACCACGTTGGCCGAAGACAAGTTCTACCAGGACCGCATCGTGTTCAGCGCCACTTCGCCCTACCAGCGCATCGTGGTCACGCGCGGGCAACTCGGCCATCGTCTTTTCCTGAACGGCAATCTCCAGTTCGCCGAGCGCGACGAATACCGCTACCACGAGGCGCTCGTTCATCCGGTGATGGCCGCCCAGGGCGCACCGAAGAAGGTGGCGGTGCTCGGCGGCGGAGACGGCATGGCGGTGCGGGAGATTCTCAAGTACCCGTCGGTCGAATCGGTCACGCTCGTGGAGCTCGACCCGAACATGACAAAGCTCTTCACCGGGCATGAAACGCTGGCGGCACTCAACGGCCATGCGCTGTCTTCGCCCAAGGTGAAGGTCGTCAATACCGATGCCTTTCAGTGGCTGCAGCAGCCTGGTGACATGTTCGATGTGATCGTGGTCGACTTTCCCGACCCGACCAACTTTGCCATCGGCAAGCTCTACACCAGCAGCTTCTATTCGCTGCTCGAAAAGCGCCTCTCGGCAAGCGGCTACGCGGTGATCCAGACCACTTCGCCATTGGTGGCGCGCAAGAGCTACTGGACCGTGGCAACGACCATCGAATCCGTCGGGCTCAGGGCCACGCCGTACCACGCGCACGTGCCTAGCTTCGGCGAGTGGGGCTACATCATCGCGAGCCGCCGGCCCTATCGCATGCCCGATGCGCTGCCTCCGGACCTGCGCTTCCTGACTCCTTCGACGTTGCCACTGATGTTCGACTTCCCGCTCGACATGGCGCGCGTGCCGGCGGAGGTCAACCGCCTTTCGAACCAGACCCTCGTCACCACTTATGAGCAGGAGTGGGGCAAGGTGATGACGCACTAGCCCTGGCATGCAACGGCGCGACTTCCTCGGCGTGGCAGGTGCGGCGGGCGCCCTGGCGCTGGCTGGGTGCGAGACGCCGCCGCCCATCGAAGGCGGCTTCACGGGCATCGACATGGCGCGCGGCCATGCAATGCGCGACGGCGCGCTCAAGAGCCAGGCACCCGCAACCGTGAAGCGCACGCGCGTGGTGATTGCCGGAGGCGGTGTCGCGGGCCTTGGAGCCGCGCGTGCGTTGCGTCATTCGGGCGTCGAAGACTTCGCGCTGCTCGAACTCGAAGACGCAGCCGGCGGCAACTCCCGCGGCGGCATCGTCAACGGCATTGCCTGCCCGCTTGGTGCCCATTACCTGCCGGTGCCGGGCGACGACGCGCGCGAAGTGCAAGACCTGCTGGAGGAACTGGGCCTGCGCCGCCGCGTGGCGGGCCGCTGGGAATACGACGAGCGCAACCTTTGCCACAGCCCGCAGGAGCGCCTGTTCTTTCGCGGCGAGTGGCAGGACGGCCTCCTGCCCGTGCACGACGTCGGCGAAAGCACCCATGCGCAGTACCGCAAGTTCGCGCAGCGAATCGACGCGCTGCAGCATGCGGCGCATTTCGCCATTCCCACGCTCAAGGTGGCCGCGACGCCCGAGTTGCTCGCGCTCGACGCCCTTCCGTTCGAGCGCTGGCTCGACAGCGAAGGCTTCAGCGATCCGCAGTTGCGCTGGTACCTCGACTACTGCTGCCGCGATGACTACGGCGCCGGCATCGAGCAAGTGTCGGCCTGGGCCGGCATTCACTACTTCGCAAGCCGGCACGGATTTCACGCCCCGGGTTCGTCGGGCAGCGGCGCGGATTCGAACCCCGAGCGCGACGGTGTGCTTACCTGGCCCGAGGGCAACGGCTGGCTCACGAAGCGCATGGCCGAGCCGCTCGGCGACCGGCTGCACACGAGGCAAGTCGTCACGCGCATTGCCGATCTGCGCGGCGGCGTCGAGGTCGATGCATGGGACGCCGAAACGAAATCGCTGGTGCGCTGGCAGGCCGAGCATTGCATCGTCGCGCTGCCGGTGTTCATCGCGGCGCGCGTGGTCGAGAACGCGCCGGAGGTTTTGAAAAACGCCGCCGCGCACCTGCGCTATGCCCCCTGGCTGGTCGCCAACGTGCACCTGAGCGGACCGTTCGCCGACCGCGCCGGCGCAGCGTCGAGCTGGGACAACGTCGTGTATGGCACACGCGGCCTGGGGTACGTCGATGCGCGTCACCAGGCGCTCGACCCCACGCCGCGCGGCACCGTCATCAGCTGGTACCGCCCGCTCGGCCCGAGCCGCTACGACGCCGATGGCGGCCGCCGCCTGCTGCAGGACCGCCCCTGGACCGGATGGCGCGACGACCTGCTTGCCGAGCTCTCGGTGCCGCATCCCGACCTGCCGGCGCTGGCCACGCGCATCGAGATCACCCGCTATGGCCACGCCATGGCCATTCCCGCGCCGGGCCTGCTGGCGCGGATTGGCGCCGCGCCGGACCCTGCGCATCGCGGCCGCGTTGCCGCCGGCCGTCTCTCGTTCGCGCATGCGGACTGGTCCGGCTATTCGATCTTCGAAGAAGCCTTCACGCGCGGCCACGTCGCGGGCATGGGCGTCTCATGAAAATCCTGGTGCTCGGCGGCTACGGCAACTTCGGCGCGCGCATCTGCCGCGCGCTGGCATCGGATGCCGGCATCGAACTGATGATCGGCGGGCGCGACCTGCCGCGCGCCACCGGTTTCGCGCAGTCGCTGGGCGGTGCGGCGCGCGGCGTGCGCATCGACGTCCAGGCCGGCGACCTTGTCGAAAACCTGCGCAGCTTCGGCGTCGAACTCGTCATTCACACCGCGGGCCCTTTCCAGAACCAGGACTATCGCGTGCCGCATGCCGTGGCGGCAGTCGGCGCGCACTACATCGACCTGGCCGACGGGCGGCGCTTCGTCTGCGACTTTCCCGCTGCACTCGACCCGGCCTTTCGCAGCGCGGGCCGCACGGCCATTGCCGGCGCCAGCACCGTGCCGGCACTGTCGTCGGCGGTGGTGGACCATCTCACCGCAGGATGGCGCAGCATCCGAAGCATCGACACCTGTATTGCGCCGGCCCAAGGCGCACCGCGCGGCGAAGCCACGCTTGCGGGCGTGCTCGCCTACTGCGGCGAGCCGATCCGGGTCTGGCGCGACGGCGGATGGACCGACAAGCCAGGATGGGCCAATCCCACCGCAGTGCGGTTCGCGCGCATGAAGCCGCGCCGCGGCGCGCTCTGCGACATCCCCGATCTCGAGCTTTTTCCGGCGCGCTATGCCGGCGTCCAGTCCGTCATGTTTCGCGCGGCGCTCGAGGTCGGCTTGGCGCAGCGTGCGTTTGCCTTCATGGCATTCATGCGGCGCATGGGCCTGCTGCCATCGCCGGCAAGACTTGCGCCGCTGTTGCATTCGGCGGGCCGCGTGTTCGACGCTTTCGGCACGGCGCTGGGCGGCATGGTGGTGCGCGTCGAAGGCATCGATGCGCGCGGCATGGAAGCGCGGCGCGCCTGGCATATCGCCGCCGACGACAACCACGGCCCCGAAATTCCCTGCATGGCCGCCATCCTGCTGGCACGCCGCCTGGCACGCCGCCTGGCACGCGGCGACGCGCTGCCCCTCGGCGCGCATGCCTGTGCCGGCTTGCTCGCCTTGAGCGAGTTCGAAACCGAGTTTGCGCGCTGGGGCATGGTGACAGACATCGTCGATGAAGTGCCGGGCGCCGCCGCATGACTCGCGCTGCCGAAGACGATCGCCTGCTGCGCCTCAGCCTTGTCGCGGTGTGGCTGCTCACGGCATTTGCCAGCATCGCGGAACTCGACGGCCAGAGCTCGCGGGTGCTCGCCGAGGCCGGCGTTGCTTCGCCGCGCTGGTTGGTTCGGTGCCTGATCATCGGCGGCGCGGCGGCAGACCTCGTCATCGGTCTCGCTCTGTGGTGGCGGCCGGGCCGTATGAGCTACCTCGCGGCTCTGGCTCTGCTGTTGGTCATGACGGCGGTAGCGACCTTCCTCCAGCCGAGCTTGTGGATGCACCCGCTGGGCCCGCTGCTGAAGAACCTGCCCATCGCCGCGCTGCTTTGGCACCTGTACCGGCGCATCACGCCATGAACACCTATCTCGTTCTCAAATGGCTGCACATCGTCTCGAGCGTGCTGTTGGTCGGCACCGGGCTGGGCTCGGCCTTCTACATGTTCTTTGCCAACCGCAGCGGCAGCGTGGCCGCACAGGCCGTGGTGAGCCGGCTCGTAGTGCGGGCCGATTGGTGGTTCACCACGCCGACGGCCATCCTGCAGCCGCTGACCGGCTTCGCCCTGGCCCACATGGCGGGATGGCCGCTTTCCACGCCCTGGCTTTCGCTCTCGCTGCTGCTGTTCGTTTTTGCCGGCGCCTGCTGGCTGCCGGTGGTGTGGCTGCAGATCCGCATGGCCTCCATGGCCACGCAGGCGCACCGCAACGCGGCGCCGCTGCCGGCGCTCCATGCACGTTACCAACGCTACTGGGAGCTGTTGGGATACCCGGCGTTCGTCGCCATGGTGCTCGTGTTCTATCTGATGGTGAACAAGCCTTCGCTCCAGCTCTGAAGGCTGCATGTCATGGCGGCGTCACGCGAAATCGGCATGGTCTCGCGTTTCGGCTGAAACCTTTCTTCTTGCTCTCATGACGCGCCTCGCCTCCCTCTCCTTCATCGCCCTTGCCGCCGCGCTCGCCTGCGGCAGTGTCGCCGCGCAGACCGCTTTTCCCGCCACACTCGCCGGCCATGCCATGCTGCCCGCGCAGAGCTTCGTGCCCGCTCCCAAGGATGCGCCGGCCGATCTGCAGGCGAGCGGCAAGTTCACTTCGGGCAAGCGCGTGGAGGCGCTGGGCACGGTCGAAGGCCTTTCGGCCGGCCGCGGCACGGGCGTTTCGGTGCCGTTCAAGGGCCAGCCGCTGCAAGGCCATTCAGGCATCAAGAAGATGGACGACGGCTCGTTCTGGATCCTCACCGACAACGGTGCCGGGGCCAAGGCCAACTCGCCCGACTTCATGCTCTACCTGAACCACTACAAGGTGGACTTCAGGAGCGGCCAGCTCAACCGCCTGAACACCGTCTTCCTGCACGACCCCGACAAGAAGGTGCCCTTCCGCATCGTTCATGAAGGCACGAAGCAGCGCTACCTGACGGGTTCCGACTTCGACCCCGAGAGCCTGCAGTTTGCCGGCGGTGCGATGTGGATCGGCGACGAATTCGGTCCCTTCCTGATCAAGGCCGACCTCAAAGGCAAGGTGCTCGCGGTGTTCGATACGCTGGTCGACGGCAAGGCTGTTCGCTCGCCCGACCACCCCTCGGTCACCACGCCGGCTGCGCCCGGCGGTGCGGTCGATTTCCAGGTGAGGCGCTCCAAGGGCTTCGAGGGCATGGCTGCGTCGAAGGACGGCAGCAAACTGTATGCGCTGCTCGAAGGCCCGGTGTGGAACGCCGAGACGAAGGATTACGAGAAGCTGGACGGCAAGGAAGCGCTGCGCGTTCTGGAGTTCGACGTGGCGTCCGAGAAGTGGACGGGCCGCCATTGGAAGTACCCGCTGGAAGCGAACGGCCACGCCATCGGCGACTTCAACATGATCGACGCCACCACGGGCCTCATCATCGAGCGCGACAACGGCGAAGGCACGAGCGACAGGGCCTGCCCCGAAGGCCAGAAGCGCACCGACTGCTTCCACGACATCGCCAAGTTCAAGCGCGTCTACAAGGTCGAGTTGAACGATGCCAACGTGGGCGGCGCGGCGCGCAAGATCGGCTACATCGATCTGCTGAACATCGCCGACCCGGCCAAGCTCGCGCGCAAGCCGCTGAACGACGGCGTGCTCAAGTTCCCGTTCTTCACCATCGAGAACGTCGATGTGGTCGACGCCACGCACATCGTGGTCGGCAACGACAACAACCTGCCGTTCTCCAGCAGCCGCGAGCCGAACAGGGCGGACGACAACGAACTGGTGCTGCTCGAAGCGGGAGCGCTGCTGCAGGCCAAGTAGCCCCGGTCCTGATAATCGGGGCATGTCGCCCGAACTGCTTCCCGCCATTGCCGCCTTCGCACGCGTTGCGCACCACGCCAGCTTCACGCGGGCGGCGGAAGAACTGGGTGTATCGCCTTCGGCCCTGTCGCAAACCTTGCGCACGCTCGAGCGGCGGCTGGGCGTGCGCCTGCTCGACCGCACCACGCGCCGCGTGGGCGTGACCGAACTGGGCCAGCAGTTGCTGAAGGGCGCGCAGCCGGCGCTCGCCGCGCTCGCGCAAACGGTCGAAAGCATCAACGAGGCGCGCGACAAGCCGGCGGGGCTGCTGCGCCTCAACGTCGCGC
The DNA here is from genome assembly GCF_040544635.1 of Variovorax paradoxus. Classification (GTDB taxonomy): domain Bacteria; phylum Pseudomonadota; class Gammaproteobacteria; order Burkholderiales; family Burkholderiaceae_C; genus Variovorax; species Variovorax paradoxus_R. The sequence continues at coordinate 364,795 of NZ_JBEPKJ010000001.1, read as the reverse complement.
GCGTGTCGGCCGAATTGCTTCTGTATCCGCACTTCGCCGACTTTGCCGAAGCCTTTCCCGACATCACGCTGGAGCTGGTCTGCGACAACCGCATGGTCGATCTGGTCGAAGGCGGTTTTGATGCCGGCATCCGGCTTGGCGAGAGCCTGGCGCAAGACGTGGTGGCCTTGCCGGTAGGCGGGCCGCAGCGCATGGTGACCGTCGCATCGCCGCGCTATCTTGCGAAGCGCCGGCTGCCGAAGACGCCTGAAGACCTGCGCGAACACCAATGCCTGAACTACCGGCTGACCACCGGCGGCCTCTATCGCTGGGAATACGCGCAGGACGGCCGCGTGCTCGATGTCGAAGTGGCCGGCCCGTTGATCAGCAACGATGGCGACGTGCTGCTGGCCGCCGCGCGCGACGGCGCGGGCATCATGGTGGCTTTTGAAGGCGTGGTGCGCGGCGATCTGGACAACGGCCGGCTGGTGCCGCTGCTCGAGCCCTGGTGGCCGACCTTCCCGGGTTTCTACCTCTATCACCCGAGCTCCGCGCAAATACCGCGCAAGCTGCGGGTCTTCATCGACTTCCTGCAGGCACGGCATGCGCCGCCGCCGGTGTCCCAGCGAGCGGTCAAGCTCGCATCAGTGCCTCGATCTCGTCCGCCTTCACCGGCACGCCGCGCGAAATAAGTTCGCAGCCCGTGGCCGTGACGATGGCATCGTCCTCGATGCGAATGCCGATGTTGTGGAACTGCTCGGGCACGCCGTCGGCGGGCCGCACGTAGATGCCCGGTTCCAGCGTCAGCACCATGCCCGGATGCAGGATGCGGCTCGGCCGGTTCTTGATGACCTCGTTCGACAGCGGATCTTTTCGCTCGCTCACCTCGCCCACCTGCGTAGGCTCGACGTAGCTGCCGCAGTCGTGCACGTCCATGCCCAGCCAGTGGCCGGTGCGGTGCATGTAGAACTGGAAGTAGGCGCGCGAGTCGATCACGTCGTCGACGCTGCCCACCTTGTTGGGATCGAGCAGGCCCAGGTCGAGCATGCCCTGGGCCAGCACCTTCACGGCCGCATCGTGCGGGTCGTTGAAGCGGTTGCCGGCCTTGGTGGCTGCGGCCGATGCGTCCTGGCTGGCCAACACCAGGTCGTACAGCGCGCGCTGCGGGCCGCTGAACTTGCCGTTGGCCGGAAAGGTGCGCGTGATGTCGCTCGCGTAGCCGTCGAGCTCGCAGCCCGCGTCGATCAGCACCAGTTCGCCGCTTCGCACCGGCGCCGCGTCGGCGCGGTAGTGCAGCACGCAGGCATTGGCACCGGCCGCCACGATGGAGCCGTAGGCGGGGTACTGCGAGCCGCTCAGGCGGAATTCGTGCAGCAGTTCGGCGTCGAGGTGGTACTCGCGCACGTCCTTGCCCTCGCGCAGCATGCGGGCCGAAAGCTGCATCGCGCGGATGTGGGCACGCGCGCTGATCTGCGCGGCGCGGCGCATGATGTCCTGTTCGTGCGCGTCCTTGAAGAGGCGCATTTCGTCCAGCGGGCCGCACAGGTCGTGCTGCTCCTGGGGGCACAGCGCGCCGTAGCGCACGCGCGCGCGCACCGATTGCAGCCAGCCGTCAATGCGGGTTTCGAGCCCCTTGTGGATCGCGAACGGAAACCACACGGTCGACCTGTTCTCGAGCAGCTTCGGCAGCGTGGCGTCGAGGTCGTTGATGGAGAAGGCCTCGTTCACGCCGAGCGCCTCGGGAGCCGCGTCGGGGCCCAGGCGAAAACCGTCCCAGATCTCGCGTTCCAGGTCCTTGGGCGCGCAGAACAGCGTGCTGCGGCCATCGCCCGCGAGCACCAGCCAGGCGTTCGGTTCGGTGAAGCCGGTCAGGTAATAAAAGTAGCTGTCGTGCCGGAACAAAAAGTCGCTGTCGCGATTGCGCTGGCGCTCGGGCGCTGTCGGGACGATGGCGATGCCGTCCTTGCCCAGTTGCGAGGCGAGGCGCGCGCGGCGCTCGGCGTAGATCTTGTTGTCTTCTGAGGTCATCTTGGCGTGTTCAGTTGAAGAAGCCGTTCGGGCGTCCCCACATCGGTCCAGGGGCCGGTGTAGAGCTCGGCGCTCACGAGTTCATTGTCCATCGCGGCGCGCAAGATAGGTGCCAGCGGGGCTTTGAGGCCTGCCGGGTTGCCGGCGGGAATGCCGCAGTAAGGCGGCGCGAACAGTGCGGCGCGGTACAGGCCGATGGTCGAGAAGGTGTATTTCTCGCCCGCCGAATTGAGCGCCAGACCCTCTGCCGAGAGGCCAAAATCGCCCTTCAGGTTGTGCGTCGGGTTCGGCACCAGCCACAGGTGCGCCAGCTTGCCGCTGGCCACGAAGCGGTCCACCGAGGCCTGCGTGAAGGCGAAATCCGGCACGAACACATCGCCGGCCGCGACCCAGAAAACCCCGCCGAGCCGGGGCAGCGCGCGCGCGATGCCGCCCGCCGTTTCCAGCGCTCCACCGAAGTCGCGGCCTTCGTCGGAATATGAAATTGATAGCGCACCGTGCTTGCCAAGCAAGGGCTTGGAGCCGAAGCGGCCGGAAATCTGCTCGCCGAGCCAAGCGGTGTTGACCACCAGTTCGGTAAATCCGCCGGCAGCCAGTGCCTCTATCGGCCATTGCATCAGCGGCTTGCCGCGTACTTCGAGCAGTGGCTTGGGCGTAGCGTCGGTCAGCGGCCGCATGCGCTCGCCACGCCCGGCCGCGAGGATCATCGCCGGCACGGAAGTTGGGGTGCTGCTCACGCTGCCACCTGGCCGCGCAGCAGCTCGTTGCGTTCGCTGTGGGCGGGTTGGAACAGCGCCACCAGGCATTCCATCAGCGCATGCGCCTTGGCCGAATGGTCGCCGCCGAAGTTGCACACATACACGTCGAGCGTGGCGCCGCGCTGTTCGGGCCAGGTGTGAATGCACAGGTGCGATTCGGCCAGCAGCACCGTGGCCGTGACGCCGCCCGGCCCTTCAGGCGTGGCCGGAAATCCGTGGACCAGCGTGCCCACCGGCTGCAGCCCGGCGGCCGTTACCGCCTTGATGCAAACGGCGCCGAGCGCCTCTTTGTCGGTCAGCCATTGAAGGCCGCATCGGCAGTCGTGGAGATCGGCGGTGAGGTGCAGCCCATGCATGGGTGGCAACTCTAGCAGTCCGGCTGTCGCCAAAGAACATCAGTCGGGTGTTCAGCCCGTATCGGAGGGGGTTGGAGCGAGCCCGGTAAAATCGCGGGTTCCCCCCAATCCACATTCCCCGAAAGCCCACCGCCCATGGCAAACCAAGCCCTGATGGCCAACGCGATTCGCGCGCTGGCCATGGATGCCGTCCAACAAGCAAACTCCGGACATCCGGGCGCACCGATGGGCATGGCCGACATGGCCGTCGCACTCTGGGGCGAGCACCTGCGCTACAACCCCGCGAACCCGCACTGGTTCGACCGCGACCGCTTCGTGCTCTCGAACGGCCACGCCTCGATGCTGCTGTATTCGGTGCTGCATCTCACGGGCTACGACCTGCCCATTGGCGAGCTCAAGAACTTCCGCCAGCTGCACAGCAAGACCGCGGGCCACCCTGAAGTCGACGTGACCCCCGGCGTGGAAACCACCACCGGCCCGCTGGGCCAGGGCATTACCAACGCAGTGGGCTTCGCGCTGGCGGAGAAGCTGCTCGCGGCCGAGTTCAACCGCAAGCACCACGCCATCGTCGACCACCACACCTACGCCTTCCTGGGCGACGGTTGCATGATGGAAGGCATCAGCCACGAAGCCTGCGCGTTGGCCGGCGCCTGGCACCTGAACAAGCTGATTGCGCTGTACGACGACAACGGCATCAGCATCGACGGCCAGGTAAAGCCCTGGTTCATCGACAACACCGAAGAACGCTTCAAGGCCTACGGCTGGAACGTGATCGGCCCGATCGACGGCAACGACGCCAAGGACGTGTCCAAGGCCATCGCCAAGGCGAAGAAAGAAGATTCGAAGCCCACCCTCATCATCTGCAAGACGCAGATCGGCAAGGGCAGCCCGAACCGCGCCAACACCGCCAAGGCCCACGGCGAGCCGCTGGGCACCGAGGAAATCACCCTCACCCGCGCCGCGCTGAACTGGCCTTACGCCGCCTTCGAAGTGCCGGAAGAAGTCCGCGCCGACTGGGACCACAAGGCCGAAGGCGCCAAGACCGAAGCCGCCTGGAACGACAAGTTCGCCGCCTACGCCAAGGCCTTTCCCGAACTCGCCGCCGAGTTCACCCGCCGCATGCGGGGCGAGCTGCCCAAGAACTTCCACCAGGTGGCGTTCGACACCGTGGTGGCCGCCCACACCAAGGGCGAAACCGTGGCCAGCCGCAAGGCCAGTCAGCTCGCGCTCGAGGCCTTCACCGCCGCGCTGCCCGAAATGCTCGGCGGCAGCGCCGACCTCACCGGCTCCAACCTCACCAACACCAAGAGCACGGCCGCCCTGCGCTTCGACGCGAAGACCGGCGCCGTGGTCATGGACGTGCCCGTCCAGCAGCCGAACCAGGGTGCCGAAGACGAAGCTGCGCCCGAGAGCACCGCCGACAATGCCGAACCGCCCCACGGCGTAGTCGGCCGCCACATCAACTACGGCGTGCGCGAGTTCGGCATGGCGGCCATCATGAACGGCGTGGCGCTGCATGGCGGCTTCATTCCCTACGGCGGCACTTTCCTGACCTTCAGCGACTACAGCCGCAACGCCATCCGCATGGCTGCGCTCATGAAGCGCCGCGTGGTGCACGTGTTCACGCACGACTCCATCGGCCTGGGCGAAGACGGCCCCACGCACCAGTCGATCGAGCACGCCGCGTCGCTGCGCCTGATTCCGAACCTCGACGTCTGGCGTCCGGGCGACACGGCCGAAACCGCCGTGGCCTGGGCCGTGGCGCTGCAGAACCAGTCGCGCCCCACCGCGCTGCTGCTGAGCCGCCAGAACATCGCCTATGCGCCGAAGGGCGACCTCGGCGACATCAGCCGCGGTGCGTATGTGCTGTCGGAGCCCGAAGCCGTCGGCCTCAAGAGCAAGAAGACCGCCGCGGTCATCATCGCCACCGGCTCCGAAGTGCAATTGGCCCTGGCCGCGCAGAAATTGCTGGCCGAGAAGAAAATTGCCGTGCGCGTGGTGTCGATGCCCTCGACCACCACCTTCGACCGCCAGGACGTGGCCTACAAGAAGAGCGTGTTGCCGAAGAAGCTGCCGCGCATCGCCGTCGAAATGGGCTGCACGGGCGGCTGGTGGAAATACGGCTGCGCGGCCGTCGTGGGCATCGACAGCTACGGCGAGTCGGCACCCGCACCAGCGCTGTTCAAGCATTTCGGTTTCACGGCAGAGAACGTTGCCGCCACCGTCGAAGCCGCCCTGCGCGACTGAGCCGGCAGCAAGGCGTTTCATCTTTCCGTTCGATCACAAAGTTTTTCAACCTTAGGAGCAAATCAGATGGCTATCAAACTCGGTATCAACGGCTTCGGTCGCATCGGTCGCAACGTGCTGCGCGCAGCGGTGCAGAACTTCAAGAACGACATCGAAATCGTCGCCATCAACGACTTGCTCGAGCCCGACTACCTGGCCTACATGCTCCAGTACGACTCGGTGCACGGCCGCTTCAAGGGCGAAGTCACGGTTGAAGGCAACACGCTGATCGTCAACGGCAAGAAGATCCGCCTCACGCAGGAGCGCGACCCGTCGCAGCTGAAGTGGAACGAAGTCGGCGCCGACATCGTGCTCGAGTCGACCGGCCTCTTCCTCACGAAGGAAACCTGCCAGAAGCACCTCGACGCGGGCGCCAAGAAGGTGATCATGTCGGCACCATCGAAGGACGACACCCCCATGTTCGTCTACGGCGTGAACGACAAGAAGTACGCCGGCGAAGCCATCGTGAGCAACGCCAGCTGCACCACCAACTGCCTGGCCCCGCTCGCCAAGGTGCTGAACGACAAGTGGGGCATCAAGCGCGGCCTGATGACCACCGTGCACGCTGCCACCGCCACCCAGAAGACCGTCGACGGCCCGAGCAACAAGGACTGGCGCGGCGGCCGCGGCATTCTGGAAAACATCATTCCCTCGAGCACCGGCGCCGCCAAGGCCGTGGGCGTGGTAATTCCCGAGCTCAACAAGAAGCTCACGGGCATGAGCTTCCGCGTGCCGACCTCCGACGTGTCGGTGGTCGACCTCACGGTCGAGCTCGAGAAGGAAGCCACGTACAAGGAAATCTGCGCCGAAATGAAGGCGCAGAGCGAAGGCGCGCTCAAGGGCGTGCTGGGCTACACCGAAGACAAGGTGGTGGCCACCGATTTCCGCGGCGACCCGCGCACCTCGATCTTCGACGCCGAAGCCGGCATTGCGCTCGACAGCACCTTCGTGAAGCTCGTGAGCTGGTATGACAACGAATGGGGCTACTCGAACAAGTGCCTCGAAATGGTGAAGGTCGTTTCGAAGTAAGGCTTCGACGCTTCAATGAAAAACGCGCCCTCGGGCGCGTTTTTTTATATCGGGCTCGCGGAGAAGGGAGTCGAGTCAAGGAGTCGAGTCAGCGCAGCTTCTCGTTCCTTCGAATTTCGCTGCTGAGCTGCGACGTCAACCGCGTGGCCGCGCGCCGGGCGGCCAGCCCGTAGTCGCCGTTGAACTCGCCGAACTCGGCCGTGCCGTTGCCCACCGCGCGCACACGCGTGACCTCGGCGCCCGCGGTATCGCTCACCACGCAGCTCACCTCGGCGGTGAAGGCCGTGGGCGGCCAGGTGATCCAGGAAGACGAACTCGAATCGGTCTTGATCTGCGGCGTGAACACCAGCGACACGCCCGCCGCCTCGTTGACCTTTGCATCGCCCGCGGCTCGCAGCACGACCACGTCGCGGTACACCGCGCGCAGCGCATCGCGAATCGACTTTTCGAGATCGCGGTAGGGGTAGTAGCTCACGCGGTCGCCGCTGCCGCCGGCGGTCGTCACCTGCTGGTCGCGCTGGGCGTCGGTCATCACGTAGGCCACCTTCTTCGGAATCAGGTGGGCCATCGACCGCGGCGGCGCGGTCTCGGTGATCATCGTGATCGGATGCGAGCAACCTGCCAGCACGGCGGCCAGGGCTGCGGTGGCAAACAGGCGGGCGGCCGAAGAAAAAGGAAACGGCATGGTGCTGCTTTCTCCGGGTCTAGGGTGCAATGGCCGCGATGAACTGCGGGTCGGCATACATCTGGCGCAGCAGCGCGCGCACCAGCCTCGGGTATGCGGCCTGACCGGCCGGCACGGCCACGATGTTCGCGTAGCTTGAGTCGAAGGCAATCTCGCCGCGGTAGGTTTTGCGTAACCTCTGCACGGTTGCGCGCGTTACCACCACTTCCACGTCCATGCGGCCGGTGCCGTTGATCACGCCGAGGTCGAGTTCGTTCACCAGTATTCGCGCCGCGATGCGCGTCGGTGCCTTGGGGTCGTAGGCCGATATCTCGCCCAGGTCGCGCATCAGCGCGTCTTCCAGGTATTGCGCGAAGGTGCCGCTGGGCGACAGCAGTTTGGCGCGGCGCAGGTGGAGGGTGTTGATGCTGTCGTTCGGGTCGGTCGGCTGAACTTTCGCCACCGCCACCATGCCGGGGCGCGTGGCTTCGAGCCGGTCGAGCGCCTCGTAGTCGGCTGCGTAGGGCGGTGCGCCCAGTTGTGCGCAGCCAGCCGACAGCACCAGCGCGGCCAGTGCGCAGAGCCTTGCGGCGGAAGCGCGCACGCGCAGACCGTGCGGTCTGAAGAAGATCGCCATGCCTTGAGTCCCTCCTCGGGATGCCTGATCCCGGCGCGAGGGTAGCAGGCATTGCGCCGCGCGCGAAGGCCTGCGGCCAGGCCTCTCAGACCGGCTCGAGCACGTGAATCAGCTTGCTCTCGACCAGCTCTTTCGTCTTTGCGCCGTGCGCCGCCATGTGCGGTGCCACCGCATGGGCCTGCAGGTGAGCCAGCGTTTCCCACTTTTCGATGACCACGAAGGTGTCTGGTCCGAAGCTGGCCTTCGACGTCGGGACGCCTTGCGCATCGATGGTGGCGCCGTACTCGATGCAGCCCTCTTCGGCCAGCACGGCCGCGCGGTTGGCGGCAAAGGCTTCGAGCAGCTTGGCGCGCTGGCCCGGCTTGGCGGTGATGACGGCGACGACGTGAATCATGGAAAGAGGCTCCGGTGTAGTTGTGGATTGTGATCGCCGAATCTAAAAGATCCGTCGCTTCGGCGGGGGTCTCGCGCGCGACCAGACCACGCCTCAGCGGTCGGCTGCGTCTTTCCACAGGTGCACCAGCGCCTCCGGTGCCTCGTTCTCGGGCACTTCGAAGCTGATTGAACCTGAATGGGTGGTGGCGCTCTCCACCACCACTTCCACGCGGTAGAAGCGCTGGTCGCCACCCGGCGAACCGGGCCCGTCGCGCTGCTCCGCATGCGGCGCGGCGCTTTGCAGCGCCTCGCCGATCTGCTGGCGCAGTTCCGCGCTGCAGTTGCCCAGTTGGTAGCTGCGTGGCCGCGAAAGGCCCGGCAGGTAGGCAACGCCGCCCTCGCGCGTCACGCGCACGACCGAAGCCTGGTCCAGAGGCGGAAGCTGAATCATGATGGTGCGACCCCCACGGTGTTCCATGCGGCGCCGATGGCCTTGTGCGCCGCGCTGTTGGCGCCGAAGCGCTTGGCCGCATTCTCCACGCTCAGCTGCGCGAAGGCCAGGAAATCGGCATCCTGGCGCAGCCGCCTGTCGCACACCGTGTCGTACCAGACGCGCCCCGCCGTCTCCCAGGCCGGGCCCTGGATGGCCGTGGCAGCGAGATGAAAGGCGCGATTCGGAATGCCGGAATTGATGTGCACGCCGCCATTGTCCTGCTGCGTGACGACCAGGTCTTTCATGTGGGCAGGCTGCGGATCTTTGCCCAGCACCGGATCGTCGTAGGCGGTGCCCGGCTCGGCCATCGAGCGCAGCGCGCGCGCCGCCACCTTGTCGGTGAAAAGCCCCGCGCCCACGAGCCAGTCGGCCTGTTGCGCCGTCTGCTTCAGCAAGTGCTGCTTCACCAGTACGCCGAACACGTCGCAGATCGATTCGTTCAGCGCACCCGACTGCCCTTGGTAAACCAGGCCCGATTCATGATCGATGACGCCGTGCGTCAGCTCGTGTCCGATGATGTCCACCGCAATGGTGAAGCGGTTCATGACCTCGCCGTCGCCGTCGCCGAACACCATCTGCTTGCCGTTCCAGAACGCGTTGTCGTAGTCGTTGCCGTAGTGCACGCTGCCCGTCAGCGGCATGCCCGCGCCGTCGATGGAGTCGCGCTCGTAGATGTCGTGATACAGCCGATAGGTGGCGCCGAGATAGTCGTAGGCCTCGTCGGCCGCGATGTCGCCGGTGGATGCCTGCCCTTCGGCGCGCACCGGCCGGCCGGGCAGCACCATGGTGTGTTCAGCGTCGTGAACTGCGCGCGCGGGCGAGTTGTGCCGCACGTAGCGCGGTGGCGGCTCCGACGACACGCCGTGGCTCGCAATTGCCTCGCGAAGCCCACGCTGCTGGCGGTCGATCATCAGCGTTTGTGCCGCGCGCGCGCTGGCATGGGCGCTGGCACGCTCCGCCAGTCGGTCCAGCAGGTAGGGCGGTACGAAACTGGGTGGCAAAAAATGCGGCGACCGCAGCGGCATGAACGACTCCCCTGAGCAGTTGAAGGCAATGAAAAAGACGGTAGCAGAAGCTGCAAAACATGGATCACTCCGTTACTTCTCGTGTCACGGAATGCCCACGGTTCACGCCATAGGATTGGAAGTTCCAGATTCACTTTGCCGCCTTCGCCCATGTTCATCGTCACTCTCACCTACATCCGTCCGCTTGAAGAGCTCGATGCGTTGATGGATGGGCACATGGCCTGGCTGCGAAAGCACTACGCAAGCGGCCTCTTCGTGGCCTCGGGCCGGCAGGTGCCGCGCAAGGGCGGCGTGATCCTCGCGCGTTCGGGCGACCGGGCCGCGCTCGACGCGGTGCTGGCGCGCGACCCGTTCGTGCAGAGCGGCGTGGCAAGCACGCACGTGATCGAGTTCGTGCCGAGCATGACCGCACCCTCGGTCGAGCTGCTTAAAACTTTTTGATTCGCTCTGAGCCAGGGCTGCGTTCTTATGTTCCTGTTCAGGCCTCCGGCTTTTCTTCGCGTCCGCCCGGATGCCGCGCAAAACGCGCCGCGTCGCGGCCGTGCACCGGTGCCGAATCGCTCCAGGGCCAACCGCCGAACTGCGTGCGGCGATAGTCGGCCAGCGTCTGGCTGATCTCGGCCTGCGTGTTCATCACGAAGGGGCCGTACTGCGCCACCGGCTCGGCAATCGGGCGTCCTTGCAGCAGCAGGAATTCGCTCGCTTCCTCATTGCCATTGAGCAGCTCCACGGCCGCATCGGCAAGCAGCTCGATGGCCGCTGGGCCTTCCACGCGCTGGCCCGCAATGTGCAGGGCGGCGCCCTTGAAGAAGTACAGCATGCGCCGCGTGCCCTCGCCCACGGCGGCGGGCAGCGTCCATTGCGCGCCGGGCGTCATCTTCAGCGTCCAGATCGCCACGTCGGCATCGGCCTGCGCGGCCCATGAATCGGGTGGCGGCGCCAGCGGAGCGATGGACGCCTGTCCTGCGTTGTCCGCGGCATCGCCGAACCGGCCCGCGATCACCGCGACCTCGGTGCGGCCGCCCTTCGCGTCGTCGGACGCAAAGCGCGGTATCGCTTCCGACCAGAACATCGTGAAGTGCGGGTCGGCCATCTTGCTCGTGGCCGGCAGGTTGAGCCAGATCTGGAACAGCTCCAGCGGGTTCGGCGCGTTCGCATCGAGCAGCGGAAACATCTCCGAATGCACGATGCCCTTGCCGGCCGTGAGCCACTGCACGTCGCCGCCGCCGAAGCGCGCGGTGGCGCCCAGCGAATCGGAATGGTCCACCAGCCCCTTGCGCACGATGGTCACGGTTTCGAAGCCGCGGTGCGGGTGCGAGGGAAAGCCCGGCACCGTGTCGCCGTGGTACATGCTCCAGCCGTCCTTGCGGCTGAAGTCCTGGCCGATCTGCCGGCCCGCCAGCGGTGCCTCGGGGCCCATCTGCGCGTTGGCCTTGGGATAGGCATCGTCGTGATAGACGCAGAACAAAAACGGGTCGATCGTCTGCCATGGGAAGCCGAGCGGGCTTACCTGCAGCACGGGGCTGCGGCCTTCTTCATTGCTGTTGTTGCTGGACACCTCGGTATTCCTTTCCGTTGATCGCGCCGCGGAACGCGCGGCAGCATTGTTCTTCGGAATATCGGGGCGAACCTGCTTTAAGGAAGATGCCTTCCGTGCAACAGTGAAGAGCGCATATGGAACGATGGGCATCGTTCTTGTTCTCTTCGGCCGTGCCTTACTGCGGGGGCATTTCGGCGTTCGGGTCCATGTAGCTCAACTCCCACAAGTGGCCATCGATGTCCTGGAAGCCGTGGCCGTACATGAAGCCGTAGTCCTGCGGCTCGCGCGGCACCGTACCGCCCGCGGCCACCGCCTTGGCCACCATCTCGTCGACCTCGGCGCGGCTTTCGCACGAAAGGCACAGCAGCACCTCGGTGCTCTTGCTGGTGTCGGTGAGGCTCTTGTCGGTAAAGGTCTTGAAGAAGTCTTCGACCAGCAGCATGGCGTGAATGCTGCCTTCCTGGATGACCATGCAGGCGGCGTTGGCGTCGGTGAATTGCTCGTTGAAGGTGTAGCCCAGTGCGGCAAAGAAAGCCTTGGACTTTTCCAGGTTCTTGACGGGGAGGTTCACGAAGATTTGCTTGTTGGCCATGGTTGTCTTCCTGTTTCGATGAAGAGTGGATCGGAATGGTTTGCCGGTGTGTTGTGTACACCGTCCACAAAAGATATCAAAGAAAATGGACGGCGTCCACATCTTTTTCAAGCATCGATTTCGGCCAGCTGATCGGCCAGGGCGATGGTGCTCCGGTCCTCGAAATGCGGACCGACGATTTGCACGCCGAGTGGCAATCCGTTCGACGTGCGGCCCGCGGGTGCGACCGTGGCGGGCAGTCCACCCAGGCTGGCCAGTCCAACCCAGGCGCCCTGCGCGCCGTACGGCGTCTGAACTCCATCGATGGTGAGCGTACGCTTGCTCCAGTCTTCTTCGGTCACGTGTTCGAAGGCCGCGCAGCCGACCGCGGGGCACAGCACCGCGTCGAACTGCGCGAACAGCGTGCGCAATTGCGCTCGGATGCGCGTGCGCGTGGCGAGAAGGTCGAACCAGACGTGCAGCGACATCGGCGACTGGCCGCCCGGCTCGGCGTGCGCGAGCACGGCTTGCACGATCTGGTTGTAGGTGTCGCTGATCTCGGCCATATCGGGCAGCAGGCCGGATGCATCAACCACCGAGGCGCCCGCCCTTGCCAGCCGCTGGCCCGCGCCTTCGACCGCCGCGCGCACATCGGCGGCCACCGCAGCCTGTGGATGCGCCGTGACCACCAGCACGTGCCAGTCCTTCGTGGCTGTGTGGCGCGGCGCCGGCAACGCGAAGCGGCCTTCCGTAAGGTGGGCCGCATCAGGCCCGGCCAGCACATCGAGCGCCAGCGAGAGGTCCGCCGCACAGTGGCCGATCGGCCCGATCACCGAGGGCAGCCCGGCCGGCGCCTCTTCGGTGCCCGGAAACGCAAAGCCGCGCGTCGGCAGGAGGCCAAGGCTCGGCTTGTGCGCATACACGCCACAAAAGCTCGCGGGAATGCGCAGCGAGCCCATCAGGTCGCTGCCCAACTCCAGCGCCACCATGCCCGTGGCCACCGCCACCGCAGCGCCACCGGATGAACCGCCCGGCGTGCGCCTGGGGTCGAGCGGGTGCACCGTCCGGCCGTAGACCGGATTGGCGCATTGCCAATCGGCCAGCGCGGACGGCACATTGGTCTTGCCGAGAACCACCGCGCCTGCCGCCTTCAGGCGCTGCACCGCCACTGCATCCTCCCTCGGCATGAAGCCGCGAAACGGCGGCAGGCCCCAGCTGGTTGGCAGGCCGGCGACGTTGAAGGCTTCCTTCACCGTCATCGGCACGCCGAGCAGCGGCCGGCGCTCGCCGCTCGCGAGGGCCGCATCGGCTTCTGCGGCCTGGCGGCATGCGCGGTCGAAGTCGCGCACCACCACCGCGTTGAGCGGGCCGTCGAGCGCTTCGATGCGGGCGATGGCGGCTTTGCACAGATCCATCGCGCTCACCTCTCTGGCGGCCAGCGCCCTGGCCGACTGTGCTGCGCCCGCGGCCAGCAAGGCGATGGGATCGAGCGACGTCGTGGCCATGGAGACCTTTCTTGCCGCCTATTGGCAGCGGCAGATAGCAATGTGCACGCAAGACGGGGCATCATGGCCGTCATGGAAGTCGAATTCAAGTTTCATATTCCCGCAGAGCGCCTGAAAGCAGTCGAGGCCGCCATGCGCCGCGGCACCGTGGTGCGCACCCGCCTGCAGGCGCGCTACTTCGACACTGCCGACCAGGCGCTGGCCGCGCAAGGCATCGTGCTGCGGCTGCGCAAAGAGGGGCGGCGCTGGGTGCAGACAGCCAAGGCCACGGGCGACAACGCGCTGCACCGGCTCGAACACAACGTCGACCTTGGCGCGGCGGTGGGCAACTCATCACCGGCCATCGACCCGCAGCGCCACCAGGGCACGCCCGTGGGCGACCGGCTCGCCAAGATTCTGGCCGAGAGCGGTGCGCCGCTGGTCGAGCGCCAGTCCACAGACATTGTTCGACTGACACGCGACGTGCGCACCACGGGAGCCGGTGCCGCGGTGGTGGAGTTGGCGCTCGACCTCGGCAAGGTCGTCGCTCATGCGGGCACGCCCGAGCAACGCGAATCCCCTGTGTGCGAACTGGAGCTCGAACTCAAGCGCGGCGACGTGCAGGGACTGGTCTCGCTCGCGCGCCGTTGGTCGCAGCAGCACGGCCTGTGGTTCAGCACCGTTTCCAAGGCCGAACGCGGTGCGCGCCTGCTGGCAAAGCTCGAGGTCGTGCCGGCCGTCAAGGCAGAGACGCCCCGCTTTGCCGAAGAGAAAGAAGACAAGCTCGACGGCCGCGCCATCCAGCAAGCCGTGGTCGCGTCTTGCCTCGCTCAGATGCTGCCTAACGCCAGCGAGATCGCGGCGGGCAGCACCGACGAAGAACAGATCCATCAATTGCGCATCGGCATCCGGCGGCTGCGCACCGCATTGCGCGAACTCGCGGGGCTCGATGCGAGCGCGGGTTTTTTCGACGCGGCCGAATGGGAGCCGCCGCTCGTTGAAGCCTTTCGCGCACTCGGCACACTGCGCGACCGCGAGCAGGTCGTGAAACTGGCGCAGCCGCAACTGCGCGACGCCGGTGCACCGGAGTTCGATCCGCTGGCTGATGATGAAGCAGCGGCCAACGCGCCGTCGCCCAGCGACATCGTGCGCGCCGCGGCATTCCAGTCGGTGCTGGTCTCGCTCATCGGCTTTACCGCGGCGGCAATGCCTGCGGAAGCGGAGAAAGCCAAGGAAGCCGCGCCAGAAGAACAACCGGCGCCGCTGAATGCCGGCGATGCCCGCCGCCTCCTGCGCAAACGCCTGCAGCGCTTGCACAAACAGATCGTGCGCGACGGCCAACGCTTCGAGTCCCTGAGTGTTGAAGAACAGCACCGCACGCGCAAGCGCCTCAAACGCCTGCGTTATCTGGCGGAGTTCGTGACGCCGCTGTTCGCCGACGATGATGGAAAAAAGTCAGCTGCCGGGCGCTACCTGAAGCGGCTGCGCCCCGCACAAGACGCGCTGGGCCAATTCAACGACGAAGCCGTGGCAATGGCGCTCTACCGCGAAGCCGCCGAGCGCGACGCGCGCGCATGGTTTGCCGTCGGCTGGTTCAGCGCGCGCCATGCGGCCGGCGCGAAGGCCTGCCGCAAGGCGCTCGGCAAGATCGAGAAGGCGCCGCGGTTCTGGGCAAAGAAGTAAGAAGCGGGCCGGGAGGCCGGACGATCGAACGACCGGTCAGTGGTGGTGCCCGTGCGCCCCATGCACGTGGCGGTGCTCGATCTCCACCGGCAGTGCCGCGCGCACGTCCGTCACCTGGAGGCTGAAGCGCAGCGCCTTGCCCGCCCACGGGTGATTGCCGTCGAGCAGCACCACCGGGCCCTTGATCTTCGTCACGGTGAAGAGGTGCTCGCGCCCGTCGTCGAGCCTTCCTTCCAGCTGCCCGCCGACTTTCACGCCCGGCGGAAAGTCGGCCTTGGGAATGCTGCGCACCAGCGATTCGTCGCGCAGGCCGAAGGCGTCTTCAGGCGCGAGGTGCAGCGTGGTCTGGAAGCCCTTTTCCTTGCCATCGAGCGCTTCCTCGATCTTGGGCAGCGTGTTCTCGTACCCGCCATGCAGGTAGGCCATTGGCTCGGGGCTGGCTTCGATGACCTTGCCCTGGGCGTCGGCGACCTTGTACTTGAGGGTGACGACGGTGTCTTTTTCGATTTTCATAAAGGCATTTTCTGTGGAAATTGATTGGCCGGTGGAGCTAGGTCTTCGCCACCCGCAGCATCTCCGGCAACGCCTCCACCGCACTCAGCTTCTCCACCACCATCCCGACAAACGCCGAAACCGCCAGCGGCAGGTGCTTGCGGCTCGGGTACAGCACGCTCAGCCCCTGCCCTGTGCGCTGGTATTGCGGCAGCACCGGCACGAGCTGGCCGGCATCGAGGTCGAGCCGGGCCATGGTGGGCGGCAGAAGTGCGACGCCAAGGCCGGCGAGCGCGGCCTTGCGCAGCGCCTGGGCGGTGTTGCCGCTGAAGCGGCCCGCCACCTGCACTTCTTCTTCCGCGCCATCGGGGCCGGTCAGGCGCCAGAGGGTGCGGCCGCTGGGATGGGGCGAGGTGACGCAGTCGTGATTCGCCAAGTCCTGCAAGGTGGCGGGCGCACCACTCGCGGCGATGTAGGCGGGGCTGGCCACCATGCCGTCGGTTCGGGCGTTCAGGAGCTTGCGGGCGACGTAGCCTGAGTCGGGCAGCGCACCGCCGCGAAACGCGATGTCGATCTGCTCGGCGATCAGGTCGGCCTTGGCATCGCTGAGCACGAAGTCGATGCGCACCAGCGGGTGCGCGGCCAGAAAGTCGGCGACCCACTCCATGGGAAAGAAGTCGAAGAAATCGGCAGTTGCGGCCACTCGGATCAAGCCACTGGGTTCCCGGCTACCGGTAATCAGCTCTTGCCCGGCCTCGACCAGTCCGTCGACCGCGCCCGCGCAGCGCTCATGAAAAGCTTGGCCGGCGCTCGTGAGCGTGAGCTTGCGGGTGGAGCGCTGCATCAGCCGCGTGCCCAGCTGCGACTCCAGCTGCTGGATGCGCCGGCTCACGGTGTTGGGCGGCAGGCCCAACCGGCGCGCCGCCCCGGCAAAGCTGCCGTAGCGGACCACCTGCACAAACATGGCGATGTCGTTGAGGTCGAGCACGACGGGGATTCCTTCTGTTGGTGGACGAGTGCAATCCGATTCTGCCGTCTAGTCGATCAATGGGTGCCGCCCTAACCTTGTGCCCATGACTTCTTCACTACTTGTTTCCCCGACCCAGCGCCGCATCGTCTGGGGCATTCGCATTCTTCTGGCGCTGGCTTTCGGTGCCGCCGGCCTCGCCAAGCTGGCTGGCGCGCCGCAGATGGTCCAGGTGTTCGAGGCGGTCGGCTTCGGCCAGTGGTTCCGCTACGTGACGGGCGTGGTCGAGGTCGGCGGCGCATTGCTGCTGCTGGTGCCGGCGACCGGCTTCATCGGCGGCTTGCTGCTGACCGTGACCATGGCCGGCGCCGTGGCCACGCACCTCGTGCTGATCGGCGGCAATCCGGCGCCGGCCATCGTGCTGGCGCTGCTCTCGGCCTTCGTGACCTGGCGCCTGCGGCCGATGCCTCGGCCGACGGCCAGGGTGGCCTGATCTTTTTTCTTCTTCTCTTCTTCTTCCATCGGTTCAGGAGCCTCCCATGACCACCGCCGTTGCCACCACCACAACAGAAGCCCGCGCCATCGTCTACCGCACGTTCGGTTCGCAGCATGGGCCGATCACGCGGCTCATGAGCCCGGGCGACCTGGGCGAATTTCTCAAGCCCTTCGTGTTTCTCGACCTCTTCGGCTTCGACATTACCGGCGGGCGCAAGGGCTTCGGCATGCACCCGCATTCGGGCATTGCGACGCTGACGTGGCTGATCGAAGGCGACACGCAGTACGAAGACACGACCGGCGAGCAGGGCGTGCTGCCGGCCGGTGGGGTCGAGTGGATGCGCGCCGGCAACGGCGTGTGGCACGACGGCGCACCCGCGCCGGAGACGAAGCGTGTGCAGGGCTTCCAGCTCTGGGTGGCCCTGCCGGCCTCGGAAGAAAACGCGCCGGCGCAAAGCATCTACCTCTCGCCTTCGCAGGTGCCGAGCGAAGGCCCGGCGCGCGTGCTGCTCGGCCGCTACGGCGCGGCGCAAAGCCCCATTCCGGCACCGGCGCCGATGAACTACTTGGCCGTGCAGCTGAAAGACGGCGAGCACTGGCGCTACACGCCGCCCGCCGGTCACACCGTGGGCTGGGTGGCAGTGAGCTCGGGCCGGCTCGGCACGGCGGCCGCCGGCGAACCCATCGGCACTGGCGAACTGGCGGTGTTCGAGGAGTCCGGCGCAGCCATCGACTTCGTGGGTCGCGGCGACACGTCCTTTGTATTGGGCTCGGCCGTGAAGCATCCGCATGAACTGGTGATGGGCCACTACTCGGTACATACGAGCAAGGCCACGCTCGACCAAGGCGAGGCCGAGATCCGCCGCATCGGCGCGCGGCTGCGCGAGGAAGGGCGCCTGCGCTGAGAGCCCATCACGGTGCATCCGGCGCTTTCATGGCGCAGGAATGACGCACGAAAGGCCTCATCCGACCTCATCCGGCCACATCCGCCGCGCGCACTTTCCCCAGTGCGCGCGGCTTTTTTCTTGGCGCTCGCCCTTTGCCGGCGGGCCTTTCCCCGCTTCAAACCATTCCACCAAGGGCTTA
This sequence comes from Variovorax paradoxus, assembly GCF_040544635.1. Classification (GTDB taxonomy): domain Bacteria; phylum Pseudomonadota; class Gammaproteobacteria; order Burkholderiales; family Burkholderiaceae_C; genus Variovorax; species Variovorax paradoxus_R. The sequence goes on along the minus strand of NZ_JBEPKJ010000001.1, from coordinate 346,847 downwards.
CCCCATCACGCGGGCCTGCATATTGCTTAAGACTGTCGTTGGTTGACTGTCGACAGTTTGCACAGTCGATCCGAAGACCCCGAACGAGGCGCCGGCGGTTTCCGCTGGGCCTGAAAAAAGGAACGCGATATGCAATTGCACGCAGTGGACCGCAAGGCCCCACCCGTTTCCGACGCCGAGCGCCAGGTGCGCGAGGATCTTGCCGCCGCCTACCGCCTGGTCGCGTACTACGGCATGGACGACAGCATCTACACCCACATCTCCGCGCGGGTGCCGGGCACCGAGGGGCAATTCCTCATCAACCCCTTCGGAATGCTGTTCAAGGACATCACGGCCTCGTCGCTGGTGAAGATCGATCTGGACGGCCGCATCCTCGACGACTCGCCCTACGACGTGAATCCGGCCGGCTTCACCATTCACAGCGCGGTGCATGCGGCACGCCATGACGCGGCCTGCGTGCTGCACACGCACACGGTGGCGGGCGTCGCGGTGTCGTCGCTGGCGGGCGGGCTGCAGCCATGCAACCAATGGGCGCTGCAGTTCTACAACCGGGTGGTCTATCACGACTTCGAAGGCATTGCGCTCGATGCCGACGAGCGCGAGCGCCTGGTGGCCGACCTGGGGCCGACGGCGCGTGCGCTCATCCTGCGCAACCACGGGCTGGTCACGCTCGGGCGCACGGTGTCGGAGGCTTTCATCCTGATGCTGAACCTGGAGCGCGCCTGCCGCGTGCAGGTAGCCATCGCCTCCAGCGGGCAGCCTGTGTACCCCGTGCCGCACGAGGTCTGCGAGAAGACCGCGCAGCAGTACGAAAGCGGCGACAGCGTGCGCGAGCCGGGCCAGCCCGACCCCAACGCGCGCGAGTGGCGCGCACTGCTGCAGCGCATCGATCCGCTTCCCGCCACGTCGTACCGCGACTGAACGCGGCGCCGTGCGCGGCGCCCGCGTTCTTCCGTTCCCGTTTCTTCGTCCCCACCCGCTCGCACAGAGCCACAAGGAGTTTCCGCACATGAAACGTCGCAACCTCATCCAGATGGGCGCCGCTGCCACCGCCGGCCTGACACTGGCAGGCGTCCCCTTGCACCTGCTCGCCGCGGGCAAGAAAGGCGGCGTGATCAACGCCGTCGTGCAGCCCGAGCCGCCGGGGCTGATGCTGGGCATCACGCAGAACGGCCCCACGCAGATGATCTCGGGCAACATCTACGAGGGCCTGCTGCGCTACGACGAGAAGATCAACCCGCTGCCCTCGCTGGCCACCTCGTGGGTCGTCAACAAGGAAGGCACGCTCTACACCTTCAAGCTCAAGCCCGGCGTCACCTGGCATGACGGCAAGCCCTTCACCTCCGCCGACGTGGTTTTTTCGGCCGACGTGTTTTTGCGCAAGACGCATGCGCGGCTGCGCGCCAACCTGGCCGCGGTGGAAAGCATCAAGGCCATCGATCCGCTCACGGTCGAGTTCAAGCTCAAGTACCCGTTCGGTCCGTTCATCGGCATCTTCGAGGTCGGCAGCATGCCGATGCTTCCGAAGCACATCTACGAAGGCACCGACTTCGCGACCAACCCGGCCAACGCCACGCCCATCGGCACCGGGCCGTTCAAGTTCAAGGAATGGGTCAAGGGCTCGTACATCCAGCTCGTGGCCAACGACAAGTACCACGTCAAGGACGTGCCGCTGGTCGAAAGCGTGTACTTCCATGTGATTCCCGATGCGGCCTCGCGCGCGGCGGCGTTCGAGTCGGGCAAGGTCGACCTGGTGCCGGGCGGCGCGGTCGAATACTTCGACGTGCTGCGGCTCTCCAAGCTGCCGGGCGTCGCGGTCACCACCAAGGGCTGGGAGTTCTTCGCGCCGCATTCGTGGCTGTGGCTCAACAACCGCAAGGCGCCGATGGACAACGTCAAGTTCCGCCAGGCGGTGATGTACGCGATAGACCGCGAAGCCATGGCGAAGATCGCGTGGCAGGGCTTCGCCAAGCCCGCGACCGGCCCGTTCAACAGCAACATCAAGTTCTACAGCGCCGACGTCGCCAAGTACCCGCGCAACGTGGCCACCGCCAAGAAACTGCTGGAAGAAGCCGGTTACAAGGGTGAGACGCTGCGCCTGCTGCCGCTGCCCTACGGTGAGACGTGGACGCGTTCGGCCGAAATCCTGCGCCAGAACCTCGCGCAGGCCGGGATCAAGGTCGAGCTGGTGGCCACCGACGTGGCCGGCTGGAACCAGAAGCTCAACGAATGGGACTACGACCTTGCCTTTACCTACGTGTACCAGTACGGGGACCCGGCGCTGGGCGTGGCGCGCAACTACACCAGCAGCAACATCGCCAAGGGCTCGCCCTTCAACAACGTCGAGGGTTACTCGAATCCGAAGGTCGACGAGCTCTTCGATGCCGGCGCGAAAGAGGCCGACCCAGAAAAGCGCAAGGCCATCTACCTGCAGGTGCAGAAGATCCTGCTCGACGAGGTGCCCGTGGCCTGGCTGCACGAGCTCAACTTTCCGACGCTGTACCGCACCAAGCTTGGCAACCTGATCACATCCGGCATCGGCCTGAACGACAGCCTCGGTACCGCAACGCTCGCATGACGGCCAGCCTGCTGCACATGCAATTCCACAGGAGCCGCCGATGAAACGTACGCAGTTCATGCTGGGCCGCGTGATGCAGGGCTTGTTGGCAATCTTGCTGATTGCCACGGTCAACTTCATGCTGGTGCGCGCGGCGCCGGGCGATCCGGTGTCGGTACTCGCGGGCGAGGCGGGCGCGTCCGATCCGCAGTTCGTGGCGCAGCTGCGCGCGCAGTTCGGGCTCGACCAGCCGATCACGACGCAGCTTGCCACCTATGTCGGCAAGGTGGTGCAGCTCGACCTGGGCTTCTCGTACCGGCAGCAGCAGCCTGTGCTCGAGCTCATCATGGACCGGCTGCCGGCCACGCTGCTGCTCACGGGGACGGCCTTTGCGTTGTCGCTGCTGTTCGGCATCACGCTCGGGGCGCTGGCCGCGCGGCGCGCCGGCACCTGGGTCGACAGCTCGATCACCGTGGTGGCGCTCATCTTCTATGCCACGCCGCTCTACTGGCTCGCGCTGATGGCGGTGCTGGTGTTCACGGTGCAGCTCGACTGGCTGCCGGGCTTCGGCTTCAGCACCGTGGGCTCCGGCGCCACAGGCCTGGCGCTGGCCTGGGACATTGCGGGGCACTTGGTGCTGCCGGCGCTGACGCTCGCGCTCTTCTACATGGCGGTGTATGCGCGCATGACCCGCGCCGCCATGCTCGAGGTGGCGCAGATGGACTTCGTGAAGACCGCGCGCGCCAAGGGCGTGAAGCCCGGCCGCATCTTGCGCGCGCACGTGCTGCGCAACGCGCTGCTGCCGGTGGTCACGCTCGCGGGCATCCAGGCCGGCGGAATGATCGGCGGCGCGGTGCTCACCGAAACCGTGTTCGCCTGGCCCGGCATCGGCCGCCTGATGTTCGACGCGCTGCTGCAGCGCGACTACAACCTGCTGCTCGGCGCCTTCCTGGTGACCGCGGCCATGGCCGTGCTGTTCAACCTCATCACCGACCTCGTCTACACGCTGGTCGATCCGCGGATAGAGCTATGACATTGCTGCAAAGTCCATTCTGGCGGCGCTTCTGCCGCAACAAGGGCGCCGTGCTCGGCATGGCCGTGCTGGTGCTGGTAGCCGTGGTGGCCATCATCGGCCCGTGGGTTGCGACCAACGATCCGTGGAACATGGTCGAGCAGCCGTTCCTGCGGCCGTGGACCGAGCCGGGCTTTGCGCTCGGCACCGACACGCTGGGCCGCGACATCCTCTCGGGCGTGATCTACGGCGCGCGCATCTCACTGTTGATCGGGCTGGTGTCGACCGTGGTCGCGCTGCTCATCGGCGTGACGCTTGGCGCCATTGCGGGCTACTTCGGCGGCTGGATCGATGCGGCGCTGATGCGTTTTACCGAGCTGTTCCAGGCCGTGCCGAGCTTCGCGCTCGCCATTGTGCTGGTGGCGATTTTCCAGCCCTCGGTCAACTCGATCGTCGTGGCCATTGCCATCGTCTCGTGGCCGCCGGTGGCGCGGCTGGTGCGCAGCGAATTTCTCACGCTGCGCCAGCGCGACTTCGTGCAGGCCGCGCTGCTCGCGGGCCAGTCGACGCCACGCATCATCCTCACGCAGATATTGCCCAACGCCATGTCGCCCATCATCGTGATGGCCTCGCTCATGACGGCCACGGCCATCCTGCTGGAGTCGAGCCTGAGCTTTCTCGGCCTGGGCGACCCGAACCAGATGAGCTGGGGCTACATGGTGGGCGCCGCGCGCACCGTGCTGCGCCAGGCCTGGTGGATGGCGCTGTTCCCCGGACTGGCCATCGTGCTGACCGTGCTCGCGCTCAACCTGGTGGGCGAAGGCCTGAGCGACGGGCTCAACACCCGGCTCGACGGGAGGGGCAAATGAGCGCCACCGTCACACCCATGAAGCCGGTGCAACCGGTGCTCGACGTCGTCAATCTGGGCATCCGCCTGCCCAAGGGCGCGGACCGTGCGCTGGCTGTCGACGGCGCTACGCTGTCGGTGCTGCCGGGCCAGACGCTGTGCGTGGTCGGCGAATCGGGCTCGGGCAAATCGATGATCGCCAACGCCGTGATGGGCCTGCTGCCCCGCCCGCACGTCGAGCCCGTGGCCGGGCAAATCCTGTTCGAGGGCCGCGACCTGCTGCAGCTCACCGAGCCGCAGATGCGCGAGCTGCGCGGGCGCCGCATCGGCATGGTGTTCCAGGAGCCGATGACGGCGCTGAATCCGGTGATGCGCATCGGCGAGCAGATCGGCGAAGTCTTCGATGCGCACGGCAGCGTGCCCGCGGCCGAGAAGCGGCGGCGCATCCTGGCCGCGCTGGCCGACGTGGGGCTGCCCGACCCGGAGCTGCTGATCGACGCCTATCCGTTCCGCCTTTCGGGCGGCCAGCGCCAGCGCGTGATGATTGCCTGCGCGCTGGTACTCGAGCCCGTGCTGCTGATTGCCGACGAGCCGACCACTGCGCTCGACGTAACCACGCAGGCGCAGATCCTCGCGCTCATTCGCGAGCTGCAGCAGCGCCGCGGCACGGCGGTGCTGTTCATCACGCACGACTTCGGCGTGGTGTCGGAGATCGCCGACCACGTGGTGGTGATGCAGACCGGCAAGGTGGTCGAGGCCGGGCCGGTGCGCCAGGTGCTCGATGCGCCGCAGCACCCCTACACGCGCAAGCTGATCGCAGCCATTCCCACCGGCAACGCCGAGCGCGACACCCCAACCGGCGAGATCGTGCGCGTGCTGCAGGTGCAGGACCTGTGCAAGACCTACACCTCGGGCAACGGCCTCTTCAAGCGCGGCCGCTCGGTGCAGGCCGCGAAGAACGTCAGCTTCGAACTGCGCCGCGGCGAAACGCTGGGGCTGGTCGGTGAATCCGGCTCGGGCAAGTCGAGCGTGGGCCGTTGCCTGGTGGGGCTTTCGCCGTTCGACAGCGGCCGCATCCTCTTCAAGGGCCGCAGCCTTTCGCAAGGGCCTGCGTTCCGCCGCGAGGCCGCGGGCAGGATCCAGATGGTGTTCCAGGACCCGTACGCATCGCTGAACCCGCGCCACCGCGTAGGTGCGGCCATCGCGGGCGGTCCTATTGCGCAAGGCGTGGGCAAGACCGAAGCCATGGCGCGCGCGATGGAGCTGCTGAAGCTCGTGGGCCTGGGCGCCGATGCGGCCGAGCGCTATCCGCACGAGTTTTCGGGCGGGCAGCGCCAGCGCATCGGCATTGCGCGTGCGCTGGCCATGCAGCCCGAACTGCTGGTGGCCGACGAGCCGGTGTCAGCGCTCGACGTGTCAGTGCAGGCGCAGGTGTTGGAACTCTTCGCGCAGGTGCGCGAGCAGTTCCAGCTCGCCATGGTCTTCATCACGCACGACCTGCGCGTGGCCGGCCAGATGTGCGACCACATCGCGGTAATGCAGCGCGGCGAGGTCGTCGAATACGGCGAGACGCACAAGGTGCTCGGCGATCCGAAGCACGCCTACACGCGCAAGCTGATCGAGGCGGTGCCGCGGCTGGTGTCCTCCGCGTCGCCGGCCGAGGCGCTGGTCGCGTGATGGCGGCGCCGGACGACGACAAGGGCAAGAGCGGCACGCCCTGCGTGGCGATCCTGAGCGCGGTGCTGGACATGGAATACCTCGCCGTGGCGTTTCGCGAGGCCCATCCGGGCATCGACCTGCGCTTGGGCGAAGAGCTCGGCGCGCTGGACGAAATCGAAGCGGCCGTCTGCTGGTTTCCGCCGCATGGCCTGCTCGCGCAGTTGCCGAAGCTCCGGCTCGTGCAGTCGCTGGCTGCGGGCATCGAGCACATCACGGCCGATGCGGAACTGCCGCGCCACCTGTCGCTCTGCCGCATCGTCGACACCGGCATGGCCGCCGGCATGAAGGCGTACGTCTGCTGGGCCGTGGTGCAGCAGCATCGTGGCATGCGCGCGTACGTTGCGAGTTCCGCGGCCGGCCGGTGGGAAGAGCAGCCGATCGAATCGCCGCGCCACCACCGCGTGGGCATCGCCGGCCTCGGCACCCTGGGCATGGCCTGCGCCGAGGCGCTTGCCGCCATCGGCTACCAGGTGCGCGGCTGGAGCCGCGGCCCCAAGGAAGCCTTGCCGGCCGGCGTCGTGGGATTTCATGGCGCGGCGCAGCTCGACGAATTTCTTTCGGGTTGCGACACGCTGGTGTGTCTGCTGCCGCTCACCGCCGAGACGCACGGCTTTCTCGATGCCGCGCTGTTCGCAAGGCTGCCGCGCGGCGCGCACCTGATCAACGTCGGCCGCGGCGACCACCTGGTCGAGGCCGACCTGCAGCCGGCGCTCGATGCGGGCCAGCTGTCGGCGGCCACGCTCGATGCCTTCTCGCAGGAGCCGCTGCCGCCGGAGCATCCGTTCTGGGGCGACCCGCGCATCCTCGTCACGCCGCACATCGCCACGCGCACCGACAGCCTCGTGATCGCGCGCCAGACGCTCGACAACCTCGCGTCGGTGCGGCAGGGCCGGCGCCCTGCGAACCAGGTCGACCTGGCGCGCGGCTATTGATTGAACTCCCTACACAACGGAACCGCCTTCATGAACGCCAGCACGCACGCAGAGAACGCCGCCAACGACATCGCCGCGCACCTGCATCCCTTCACCAACCTCGCGACCCATCCGCAGCTCGGCCCGCTGGTGATCCAGCGCGGCGACGGCATCTTCGTGGAGGACGACCAGGGTCGCCGCTATCTCGAGGCGATGTCGGGCCTGTGGTGCGCCTCGCTGGGCTTCAGCAACGCACGCCTGGCCAAGGCCGGCAGCGAGGCGCTGCACGGGCTGCCGTACTACCACACGTTCAATGGCCGCTCGAACCCGGCCGCGATTGCGCTGGCCGAAAAACTGATTGCGCTGGCGCCGGTGCCGATGTCCAAGGTGTTCTTCGCCAACTCCGGTTCGGAGGCCAACGACTCCGCGGTCAAGCTGGTCTGGTACTACCACAATGCCATCGGCAAGCCCGGGAAGAAGAAGATCATCGCGCGCCGCAACGCGTACCACGGCGTGACGGTCGCGGCTGCGAGCCTGAGCGGCCTGGTGCCGAACCACCGCGACTTCGACTTGCCGATCGACCGCATCCTCCATGTCGATTGCCCGCACCATTTCCGCTATGCCGAAGCCGGCGAGAGCGAGGAAGACTTCGCGACGCGGCTGGCCGCTGCGCTCGAGCAGCGCATCCTCGATGAGGGCCCCGAGACGGTCGGCGCCTTCATCGCCGAGCCCGTGATGGGCGCGGGCGGCGTGCTGGTGCCGCCGGCCACCTACTTCGACAAGGTGCAGAAGGTGCTGGCGAAGTACGAGGTGCTGCTGATCGCCGACGAGGTGATTTGCGGCTTCGGCCGCACAGGCCAGATGTTCGGCTCGGCCACCTTCGGCTTGAAGCCCGACATCCTGACCGCAGCCAAGGCGCTCTCGTCGGGCTACGTGCCGATCTCGGCCGTGATGGTCAACGAGAAGGTGCATGCGGCCGTCGCCGCCAACAGCGGAAAGATCGGCACCTTCGGCCACGGCTTCACCTACTCGGGCCATCCGGTAGCCTGCGCCATTGCGCTCGAGACGCTCAAGGTGTACGAGGACGAGAACATCCTCGCGCACGTCCAGTCGCTGGCTCCGCAATTCCAGCAAGGGTTGCAGAGTTACGCCGGGCGCAAGTACGTCGGCGAGGTGCGCGGCGTGGGGCTCATCGGCGCGATCGAGCTGTATGCCGACCCCGCGAAGCGTACGCCCTTCGATCCCGCGCAGAAGGCCGGCGCACGCCTCGCTGAACTCGCGCTGGCGCAGGGGCTCATCGTGCGCGCGATGGGCGATTCGATTGCCTTCTGCCCGCCGCTCATCATCACGGCGCAGCAGATCGACGATATGTTCGCGCGCTTCGGCCGCGCCATGGCGATCTTCGAAGAGAGCTTCGTGTGAAGGCCTTCTTCACCGACGAGCAGCTGCTGCACGATCCGCAGCAGTTCATGCGGCTGGGCCGCATCTGCAAGCCGACGGACCTGCCGAGCCGCGCGCATGCGCTGCGCGATGCGCTGGCCCTTCGCGGCATTGCACTGGCCGAGCCGCACGACTACGGTCGCGCGCCGCTCGAAGCCGTGCACAGCGCCGACTACCTCGACTATCTTGAAACCGCCTACGCGCTGTGGCGCGAGCTGAAGGTGCCCGGCGTGGAGCCCGGCATCGAAGTGCTGCCGAATCTCTCGCCCTATTACAACGGCACGCCGGGCCTGGCACGCCCGCCCTGCCCCTCGCCCTCGCTGGTGGCACGCACGGGCTACTACATCAGCGACCTCTCGTGCCCGCTTGGCCCGCACACCTGGCGCTCGATATTGCGCTCGGCCCACACCGCGGTGGCCGCCGCCGACGCGGTGCTGGAAAGCGGCGACGCAGCCTATGCGCTGTGCCGTCCCTCGGGCCATCACGCGCACCGCGATCGCGCGGGCGGTTTCTGCTACATCAACAACAGCGCCATCGCGGCGCAACGGCTCTGGGAGCGGCACGGACGCGTGGCGGTGTTCGATGTCGATGCGCACCACGGCGACGGCACGCAGAACATCTTCTATGCGCGCAATGATGTGCTGACCGTATCGACGCATGCCGACCCCGCGGGCTACTACCCGTTCTACACCGGCTATGCGCACGAGCGCGGCGTGGGCGCCGGAGAAGGCTTCAACCTGAACCTGCCGCTCGCGCACGGCGCGGACAACACGGTTTTCCTGCAGGCGGTGGACCAAGGCGCGGCCGCGCTGCGCGACTTTGCGCCCAAGGCACTGGTGCTCGCGCTCGGCTTCGACAGCTACAAGGACGACCCCATCAGCGTGCTGAAGCTCGACCTCGACGCCTACCGCCACATCGGCGAGCGCGTCGGCGCGCTGAAACTGCCTACCGTGGTGGTGCAGGAAGGCGGCTACATGGTCGAGGCCATCGGCCCCGCGCTCGACAATTTCCTGCGGGGCTTCCAGGCCGCCCGATGAGCACCGCCGCGACTGCCCTCGCCCTGCGCCCGGCGGGCTCGAAGAGCGCCGGCGTGGCGCTGTTCTTCTGCGCGCTGGTGGCCTTCGCTTCCTACGACGCGTTCTGCAAGCACATGCTGCAGTTCTACCCGGCGCCCTTCGTCAACGTGATGCGCTACATCGCGGTAAGCGGCATTGCCTTTGCGATGCTGCTGCGCCACGGCGACCTGCGCATGTGGCGCACGCCGCAGAAGCCCTTGCTGCTGCTGCGCGGGCTGATGCTCGCGACGGTGGCCACCTGCTTCATGACGGCGCTCATCTGGATGCCGCTGGCCGAGGCCACGGCCATCTACTTCACCGCGCCGCTCCTGATGGTGGCGTTGTCGCCCTGGCTGCTTGGCGAGCAGGTGCGGCTCAGCCGCTGGGTGGCCGTGACGGTTGGCTTCGGCGGCATGCTGCTGATCGTGCGGCCGGGCGCCGACCTACCCCTGCTCGGCACGGTGCTGATGGCCGTTGCAGCCGTCTGCTACGCGATCTTCCAGCTGCTCACGCGGCGGCTCGCGGGCTTGGTCGCAGGGCCGGTGCAATACGCTTGGACCGCGCTGGTCTGCTTCATCGTCACACTGTTGCCCGCGCCCTTCTTCCTGCCAGCCCACCAGCCGCCCTGGGGCGACGTGGCGCTGTTGCTCGCGGGCGGCGCCTGCAGCGCGGCGGCGCAATGGCTGTTGCTGGCCGCCTTCGAGCGCGTCGAAGCCTCCACGCTGGCGCCGCTCAACTACTTCCAGCTGCTGCTGGCCGTCGCCTTCAGCACCTTCTGGTTCCGCAGGCCGCCCGACGCGATTGCGATGGCCGGCATCGCGCTGATCATGGCGGCGGGCCTCTACCTGGCGCGCGCGGGGCGGGGCCTGAAGACCGTGCAGGCCGCGCCAGATGCCATCCGGTGAAGAATCGCCCCTGGCGCATACCAATGACGAGACAAGCAACATGGCAACTTCCGTAATTTCTCCTCCTCCTTCTGCCGACGCGGCCCTGTTCGAGTCGGTCGAGTCGACCGATCTCGTCGGCCTGGTCGAGGCCCAGCTGACGCGCGCCATCGTCGAAGGCCGCCTGGCGCCCGGCAGCCGCATCGTCGAGGCGGACATCGCACGCCGCATGGGCGTGAGCCGCGCGCCGGTGCGCGAGGCGGCGCGGCGGCTCGAACGCCAGGGCGTGCTGGTCGCAAAACCGCGCCACGGCTTTGCGGTGCGGACCATCAGCGTGCAGGAGATCGACGACCTGTTCGAGGTGCGCCTGAGCCTGGAGCTCACCTCCATCGAGCTGGCCTGCCGCAAGGCCGACGACGCGGGCATCGCGCGCGTGCAGGCGCTGGTCGAGGCCATGGTGCGCGAGGCCAACACGCAGCCGCAGCATCACCGCATCGCCAATGACCTGGCGCTGCACACGCTGATCTGCGAGCTCTCGGGCAATGCGCACCTGCACCGCATCTTCATGAACACGCAGACCGAGATGCAGATGATCATCGCGCTGATCGATGCGGTCTATCACGACCCCACCGCCATGGCCGAGACCCACCGCCCCATCGTCGACGCCCTGGTGCGCCGCGACCCCGAGGCCGCCAAGGCCGCGATGCGTGTGCATCTGGAAGACGCCTGGCAGCACGTGCGCGCGCTGTTCGTGAAGCAGCACGGCGCCGCGCCCCTTCCCGCCAATGCCTGAGACCGGAGAAACACGCCGATGAAAGTCGTCTACAGCGACACGCACAAGGACCACGACCCGCAGCTCTTCATGGTGCGCGGCAAGCTCAAGCGCAGCAACGAGCAGCCCGAGCGCGCGTTCCGCCTGCTGAAGGCGGTCGAGCAGGAGGGCCACGAGATCGTTGCCACGCGTGACTTCGGCGCCGGCCCGCGCGCCGCGATCCACACGCCCGAGTACCTGCGCTTTCTTGAAACCGCCTACGCGCGCTGGCAGTTGCTGGACGATCCGTCCGAAGAGGTGATGCCCAACATTCATCCCTTCCCGGGCCAGCCCTGCACCTACCCCGACAGCGTGGTCGGCCAGGCCGGTTTCCACATGGGCGATAACGCCTGCTCCATTGGCGCGCGCACCTGGGAGGCCGCCATCGCCTCGGCGAACATGGCGACGCATGCGGCGCAGCTCGTTCTCGACGGCGAGCGGGCCGCTTATGCGCTGTGCCGCCCGCCGGGCCACCACGCGTACGCCGACCGCGCCAACGGCTTCTGCTACCTGAACAACGTGGCGATTGCCGCACAGCACCTGCGCGGCGTGCATGACCGCGTGGCCATTCTTGATATCGACGTGCACCACGGCAACGGCACGCAGGGCATCTTCTACCGCCGCGCCGACGTGCTGACCATTTCGCTGCACGGCGATCCGCGCAACTTCACGCCCTTCTTCATCGGCCATGCGCACGAGCGCGGCGAAGGCGAAGGCCTGGGCTACAACATCAACAAGCCGCTGGCGTTGGGCACCGACATCGACGGCTACCTGCCCGCGCTGCGCGATGCCTGCGACAGCGTCCGCGCCTACGCGCCCGGCGCGCTGGTGGTGGCACTGGGGCTCGATGCGCACGAGCGCGACCCGTACAAGGGCATGAAGATCCAGACCGCCGGCTTTGCGGTGCTGCTGGCCGAGATCGCGCGCCTCGGGCTGCCCACGGTGCTGGTGCAAGAAGGCGGCTACCTTTCCGACGACCTGGGGCCCAACATCGCGAGCGCGCTGCGCGGGTTCGAGAGCGCCGCATGACGAATGCAGAGTTCGCCGACGCGCAGGTGCTCAGCGAAGGCTCACCCCCGCTCGACGACGCCTGGGTGCGCCAGCTGACACAGGAGCGCTACGGCATCGAGGGCGAGATGAAGCCGCTGACCGGTGAGCGCGACCGCAACTACCGGTTCGAGCGCGCCACCGACGGCGCCCGCTTCATGCTGAAGATCTCGCACCCGGCCGAGACCGCGCTGGTGGCCGACTTCCAGACCCAGGCCCTGCTGCATCTCGCGGCCACAGACCCCGGCCTGCCGGTGCAGCGCATCGTGCCGACGCAGGATGGCGCCGCCTCCTTCGTGTGCGGCCCGGGCGACGGCTTGCCGCGCGTGGTGCGCCTTTTCACCTACCTGCCCGGCCTGCCGCTGCCCGAGGCGACGCGCACACCGTTGCAACAGCAAAACCTCGCGCGCATGCTGGCCCGGCTCGACATTGCACTCGCAGGCTTCGACCACCCGGCCGGCGACCTGCCGCTGCCCTGGGACCTGCAGCGCGCCGACAGCGTGCGCGGCCTGCTCGCGCACATCGCCGAGCCGGAACGCCGCGCGCTGGCCGCCGCCGCGCTCGACCGCTTCGAGCGCGACGCCAAGCCGGTGCTGCGCATGCTGCCCGCGCAGCCGATCCACAATGACTTCAATATCTACAACGTGCTGGTCGATCCGGCCGACACCGACCGCATTGCCGCGATCCTCGACTTTGGCGACATGGTGCGCGCGCCGTGCATCAACGACCTGGCCGTGGCCGCCGCCTACCAGGCCGGCACCGGCGACGACCCGCTCGCGGCCGTCGTGCCGCTGGTCGCCGCGTACCACGCGGTGCGGCCGCTATCGCCGGCCGAGGTTGGCGTGCTGTTCGACCTGATTGCGGCGCGGCTCGTGATGGTGGTGGCCATCAGCGGTTGGCGTGCCGCGCGCTATCCCGAGAATGCGCCCTACCTGCTGCGCAACAACCCGCTGTCGTGGGCGCGGCTGCAGGCCTGCGAGCGCATCGGCACCAAAGTCGCAACCGCCGCCTTCCGACGCACGTTGAACCTCTGAGAGATCGCCCATGACCACCTTCGCCCCTTCGACCCAGGCACTCGTCGAGCGTCGCGCGCGCGTGCTCGGCCCGGCCTATCGCCTGTTCTACGACACGCCGCTGCACCCGGTGCGTGGCGAGGGCGTGTGGCTGTACGACGCCGACGGCAAACGCTACCTCGATGCCTACAACAACGTCGCCTCGGTCGGCCATTGCCATCCGCATGTGGTCGAGGCCATCGCGCGGCAGGCCGGCGTGCTCAACACCCACACGCGCTACCTGCACGAAGGCGTGCTCGACTACGCCGAGCGGCTGCTCGCCACCATGCCGGCCGAGCTCGCGCACGCCATGTTCACCTGCACCGGCAGCGAGGCCAACGACCTCGCGATGCGCATCGCACGCGCGCACACCAAGGCCGAGGGGCTGATCGTCACGCGCTTCGCGTACCACGGCGTGACCGCGTCGATCGCCGAGGCCTCGCCATCGCTCGGCAAGTTCGTGCAGCTCGGCGACGCGGTGCGCACCGTGCCGGCGCCCGACAGCTATCGCATCGCGCCCGGCGAACTGGGCCGCGCGTTTGCGCAAGGCGTGCGCGAAGCCATCGCCGACCTGAAGGCGCACGGCATGCGCCCAGCCGCATTGATGGTCGACACCGTGTTTTCGAGCGACGGCATCTTCACGGACCCGCCCGGCTTCATGGCCGAGGCGGTGGACGCGGTGCGCGAGGCCGGCGGCCTCTTCATCGCCGACGAAGTGCAGCCCGGTCTCGGCCGCACCGGCGATGCGTTCTGGGGCTTCCAGCGGCACGGCGTGGTGCCCGACATCGTCACCATGGGCAAGCCGCTCGGCGCCGGGCATCCACTGGCGGGCCTCGCCGTGCGGCCCGAGGTGCTGGCCGCCTTCGGCCGCGAGTGCCGCTATTTCAATACCTTCGGCGGCAATCCGGTGTCGATGGCCGCCGGCATGGCGGTGCTCGACGTGATCGAACGCGAAGGCTTGATGGCCAATGCGCGGCGTGTCGGCAGCTACCTGCGGGCGCAAATCGCGAAGCTCGCGGAGCGCCATGCGCTGATCGGCGACGTGCGCGGCGCGGGCCTGTTCGTGGGCGTGGAGCTCGTCACGGACCGCCAGGCGCGCACGCCCGCCACCGCGGAAACCGCGCGCATCGTCAATGGCCTGCGCGAGCGGCAGGTGCTGCTGAGCGCCACCGGAGAAAACGCCAACACGCTCAAGATCCGCCCGCCGCTGGTGTTTGCCGAAGCCCATGCCGACCTGCTGGTCGAGACGCTCGACCAAGTGCTGGCCGGCCTCTGACCGATTGGCTCGCCGCCGCGCATGGCGCTGCGCGCCGCCTTGCGCCAGAATCGTTCGCCCCTACGACCACTTGCCACCATGAACATCGTCGATTCCTTTGCCAACAGCGTTTCCCGCTTCGTCGATATCCGACGCGACATTCACGCCCACCCCGAACTCGGTTTCGAAGAGCATCGAACCTCCGAAAAGGTGGCGAGCCTGCTCGCCGAATGGGGCATCGAGGTGCACCGCGGCATTGCCGGCACCGGCCTCGTCGGCGTGCTGCGCAAAGGCACCGGCACACGCACCATCGGCCTGCGCGCCGACATGGACGCGTTGCCGTTGCACGAGGCCAACGAGTTCGCCCACAAGTCCACCCACGCCGGCCGCATGCACGCCTGCGGCCACGACGGCCACACCACCATGCTGCTGGCCGCAGCCTGGCACCTGTCGCAGCAGGGGCCGGATGATTTCGACGGCACCGTGCATTTCATCTTCCAGCCCGCCGAGGAGATGGGCAAGGCCGGCGCCAGGAAGATGATCCAGGACGGCCTGTTCGACCGCTTCCCGTGCGACGCGGTCTTTGCGCTGCACAACTTCCCGGTCGGCGACGTGGGCCGCTTCGCGCTCAACGAAGGCGCACTGATGGCGTCGAGCAATACCTACAAGATCACGGTGCGCGGGCGCGGCACGCACGCCTCGATGCCTCATACCGGCATCGACCCCGTGGCCGCGGTGATCACCCTTGCGCAGCAGCTGCAGACCATCGTGCCGCGCACCATTCCCAGCACCGAGCGCGCCCTGCTCGCAGTCACGCAACTGCAGGGCTCCGATGCACCGAACGTGATTCCCGATGTGGCCACGGTCGGCGGCACCATCCGTACCTTTTCGATCGAAGCCATCGACAAGATCGAGGCGCGGCTGCGCGAAGTGGCCGCCGGCGTGGCCGCGGCGCATGGCTGCACGGCGGAGGTTTTCTTCAACCGCTCTTCGCCGCCGGTGGTCAACCACGTGGCCGAGGCGCGCTTTGCCGCGGGCGTGATGCGCGAGGTGGTGGGCGACGACATGGTGACTGACAACTTCCCCGCCGTGATGGGCGCCGAGGATTTCGCCCACATGCTGCTCGCGCGGCCCGGCTGCTACGCCTTCCTGGGCAATGGCGACGGCGACCACCGGCTCGACGGCCACGGGCCCGGCCCTTGCATCATCCACAACACCTCGTTCGACTTCAACGACGAGATCATTCCGATTGGCGCCAGCTACTTCGTGAAGCTGGTGCAGCGCTGGCTGCCGTCGGGTGCCTGAATTTTTTTACTGCCAATGATGATGAAAGCGGCCACTCCGATGACCTCCACCCTGTTCACCCGGCGTTCGCTGGCTGCGCTTGCAGCCGCCGCGACGCTCGGCGCCCTCGTGCTGCCCGTCCACGCGCAGCAGCGCGTGATCCACATCGTCGTGCCCTTCGGCACCGGCGCGGTGCAGGACACGGTAGCGCGCGCCTTCAACGCCGAGCTGGGCGCGGCGCTCAACGCCAGTGCCATCGTCGAGAACCGCGCGGGCGCCGGCGGCACGGTGGGCGCGGCAGCCGTGGCCAAGGCGCCGGCGGACGGCAGCACGCTGGTGCTCGCGGCTGCGAGCCACAACATCGCGGGCTTTCTGTACAGCAAGCTCTCGTACGACCCGCTGAAGGATTTCGTGGGCGTGGCCAACATCGGCAACGCGGGCTATGTGCTGGCGGTGGCGAGCGGGCTCAACGTCTCGAACACGGCGGACTTCATCAAGGAGGTCAAGGCCAACCCGGGCAAGTACAACTACGCCTCGGCGGGCAACGGCAGCGCCACGCACCTTGCAATGGCGTCGTTCCTTGCCAAGGCGGGGCTGGAGATGACGCACATTCCGACCAAGTCGACCGGCGAGGCGGTCAACGAGGTACTCGCGGGCCGCGTGCAGGCCGTCATCTCCTCGAGCATCGGCGTGATGGGTTTCCAGGCGGACCCGCGCATGAAGCTGCTCGCGTCCACTGGCAAGGCGCGCAGCCCGTTCCTGCCAAATTTGCCGACCGTGGCCGAGAGCGGTCTGCCGGGCTACGCCTTCGATTCATGGATCGGCCTGCTCGCGCCCGCCGGCACGCCCAAGGCCGAGGTCGAGCGGATCAACGCGGCCACGAACAAGGTGCTGGCCGATCCGGCGATCCAGGAGCGCTTCAAGCGCCTGGGCGTGGAGCCGCGCACGCAAAGCGCCGAAGAGTTCCAGAAGCTGCTGCGCGCGGACTGGGATGCAATGGGGGCGGTCGTGAAAGCATCGGGCGCGAAGATCGATTAGGTGTAAATTACAAGCCATACCTTGTTTCTGGAAAATAAAAGCCCAGGCTTGTATTTGGTAAAAATATGCCAAATCTTGTATGTTGACAAAATAAGCTAAGGCCGATATCTTGCTTGCAAGATGGACTATCCCCTTCGCTTCGTCGACCAGTTGCGGCCCCACCTGAAGGCGCTACGGAAAAAACGCGGCCTGACACAGGCGCAAGCGGGTGCGCTCGTCGGCGTTAGCCAAGCACGTATCGCGGAGATTGAGGCGAATCCCGGGGCTGTCGGTCTCGAGCAACTGGCGAAGCTTCTGTCGGTGTTGGGCGCGTCCTTCTACCTGCGGGAAGAAGCGCCTTCAAGCGGCCCCGTGTACGCCATGGAGGAGCGCTCGAAATACGAGTCGCCTCAGGACACGGCCGTGAACGTCCCAGCGGGACCATGGACGACCCGAAAGATGAGTGGCGGCTCCGTGCTGGTAACGCTGTCTCCCGGGGAGGCGGACGCTCCAGCGCTCCAATCGACCGGGGACGGGTCGGCTCAGGCTCAATCGACCGCGCCGGGTGCATTGCTCCGCCAGCTTCAAGCCCTGAACCCGGGCAAGGACGTCAAGCCCACGTCGCGCCGCAGCTTCGTCATCCGGCCAAAGACGGGCTCCTGGTAATGCAGGCGCTGAATGCGTGGATGAACGGGGAGCTGGTCGGCACCTGGTCTGTCGATCGCGACTCGCACACTTTCCGGTATCACCCCGGATGGCTGGAATCGCCGCGGCAGCGATCGCTGTCGCTGTCGATTCCGATCAACAGCACGCTCGAAGTCCGGGGCGACGTGGTCAGGAACTACTTCGACAATCTGCTGCCCGACAACATCGGGATCCGGGTGCGTCTGGGCCATCGTTTCAAGCTCAAGGACATCAATACCTTCGACCTGCTCGAAGCCATCGGGCGCGACTGTGTCGGTGCGGTGCAGCTGCTGCCCGAAGGTGCCGAGCCCGAAGGCTGGAGGGCCATGAACTGCGAGCCCCTTGGCCACAAGGAAATCGCCGAGCTGCTGCGGGCCGTGCCGTCCGACGCCACCCCCGAAAGCATGCGCGACGAGGACCTGTTTCGCATCTCCCTTGCCGGCGCCCAGGAGAAGACCGCCCTGACCCGCTGGAACGGCGCATGGTGCCGCCCGCACGGCGCCACGCCCACCACGCACATCATCAAGCTGCCGCTCGGACTCATCGGCGGCTCCAGGCGCGTGGACGCATCCGACTCGGTGCAGAACGAATGGGTTTGCGCGCAGATCGTCGAGGCGCTCGGCTTGCTTGTGGCGCCTACATCCATGGCGACCTTCGAGGGCCAGACTGTCCTGGTGGTGGAGCGTTTCGATCGCGAGTGGATGGACGGCGGCACATGGATCGCGCGCCTGCCGCAAGAAGATTTTTGCCAAGCCATGGGGCTGCCGTCGACCAAGAAGTACGAGCAAGACGAAGGCCCCGGCATGCCCAATTGCCTGCAACTCCTGCAAGGAAGCCGGAGCGCCGACGACCGCACCCGGTTCCTCCTGACCCAGCTGGCCTTCTTTCTGCTGGCCGCAACAGACGGCCACGCCAAGAACTTTTCGGTCCGCCTGTACCAAGGCGACGTCTACGACATGACGCCGCTCTACGACATCATTTCGATGTGGCCTTATTTCGGCAACGGGCCCAACCAGTTCCAGCCGCGCAAGGCGGGGCTGGCCATGGCGGTTCGTTCCAAAAACAAGCACTACGTTTTCCACACCATCCAGACGCGCCATTGGCATCAGCTGGCAATGAAGAACGGCGGCACCGGCGTGTGGAACGCCATGCTGGAGATGGTGGAGTCGCTGGACGAGGCATTGGGTGAAGTCGAGGCCCTGTTGCCGGACGACTTCCCCGCCCGGACCTGGGAAGCCATTTCGCGGGGCATGCGAAGCGAAGCCGAGCGCTTCCGTTCGGGCCTTGCCGACATCGGCAAGGCCGGCGCGCCGCGCGCCGAATAAGACCTAACACGCAAGACGTGGGCGAGCCGGCCTCGTGCCACCGCTGCGGCAAAGCAAAAATGTCTTGACGATATATTATTAATATATTTAAAGTGCGCCTGATTTCCACCGCACACATCAGGAGCACCATCCGTGACCAATCCCCGCTGGCAAGGCATCTTCCCCGCCATTACCACCAAGTTCCACGCCGACGAAAGCATCGATGCCGAGGGCACCGCACGCCACATCGACTTCCAGATCCGCAACGGCATCCACGGCCTGGTCACCTGCGGCTCGCTGGGTGAAGCGAGCACGCTCACGCTCGAAGAGAAGCTGCAGGTCGCGAAGATCGCACTGGAAGCGGCCGACGGCCGCATCCCGGTGTTGGCGAATGTCTCGGAAACCAGCACTCGCGAGGCTCTGCGCTATGTGGACGGGGCCAACAAGCTGGGCGTGGCGGGCTTCATGGTGATGCCCTCGGTGATCTACGTGGCCGATGCGCGCGAGGCAATGCTCAATGTGCGCACCATCGCCAATGCGGCGCAGAAGCCGATCATGGTCTACAACAACCCGGTGGCCTACCGCGTGGACCTGAAGCCCGAGCACATGGTGGAGCTGGCGGACTGCGAGTGGATCGCGGCAATCAAGGAGAGCACGGACAACATCCGCCGCATCACGGACTTGCGCAACACGGTGGGCACCCGCTACCAGCTGTTCCTGGGGGTGGACGACCTGGCGTACGAAGGCTTGGCGCTGGGCGCGGACGGCCTGCTGGCCGGGGTGGGCTGCTCGTTCCCCCGCGAGACGGTGGCGCTGTACGACCTGATGAAGGCCGGCAAGTTCGCCGAGGCACTGAAGCTGTACCAGTGGATGACGCCGATGCTGCACCTGGATGTGTCGACCAAGCTGGTGCAGAACCTGAAGCTGATCGATGCGCTGGTGGGCGTGGGCAGCGAGCACATGCGCCGCCCGCGGCTGCCGCTCATCGGCGAGGAGCGCGCGGCCGTCGAGGCGATCGTGAAGAAGGCGCTGGCCACGCGGCCTGCGCAGTACCAGTCGGTTATGTAATAACCGCTCTTTTCGTCGTTCCCAACCTAGGAAGAAGCATGAAGACAAAAGTAGGCATGGTTCCGTTCATCGGCCTCGTGGGCCTCGCTGCCCTCACCATCGCAGGCCATGCCAATGCGCAGGAGCAGGTCGTCAAGATCGGCCACAGCGGCCCGCTCTCGGGCCCCAACGCATTCGCGGGCAAGGACAATGAAAACGGCGTGCGCCTCGCCATCGAAGAGCTCAACGCAAAGAAGATCACCGCCGGCGGCAAGACGCTCAAGTTCGAGCTGGTCTCCGAAGACGACCAGTGCGACGCCAAGTCCGGCGTGAGCGTGGCGCAGAAATTCGTGGACGACGGCATCAAGTACGTCATGGGCCCGTATTGCTCGGGCGTGGCCATTCCGGCTTCGCGCATCTACGCCGATGGCGGCACCATGGTCTCCACCGTGGGCACCAACCCGAAGGTGACGCAGGGCGGCTACAAGAACCTGTACCGCATCATCGCGAGCGACAACCAGATCGGCTCCAGCATGGCGGTGTACGCGGCCAAGGTGCTCAAGGTGACGAAGGTGGGCGTGATCGACGACCGCACCGCCTTCGGCCAGGGTCTGGCGGAAGAGTTCACCAAGGAAGCCAAGAAGCAGGGCCTCACCATCGTCGGCCAGGAGTTCACCACCGACAAGGCCGTGGACTTCACCGCCATCCTCACCAACATGAAGGCCAAGGCGCCCGAAGCCATCTTCTTCGGCGGCTATGCACCGCAGGCCGCACCCATGGCGCGCCAGATGAAGCAGCTCGCCGTGCCCGGCAAGCTCCTGGGCGGCGATACGGTGTGCAGCCCGGCCACCGGCAAACTCGGCGGCGATGCGGTCAACGACCTCGTCTTCTGCGCGCAGGGCGGCTCCATTCTCGAAAAGGCGCAAAGCGGCCCGGCCTTCAAGGCGAAGTTCAAGAAGCGCTTCAACGTCGATGCAGACGCGTATGCGGCTTCGTACTACGACCAGGTGCTGTTCATCGGCGAGTCGATGCAAAAGGCCAACTCCATCGACCCCGACAAGGTGGGCGCCGAGCTCTACAAGACGACCTACAAGGGCGTGGCCGCAACCTACAGCTACGACGACAAGGGCAATATGAAGCAGGCGCCGATCACGGTGTTCACCTTCAAGAACGCAGCGCCCGTTCCCCTCGCCAGCTACTGAGCCGAAGGAAGACATGCAACGCATCCAGATCGTCGATTCGCACACGGGCGGCGAGCCCACGCGCCTGGTCATCGGCGGATTTCCCGATCTGGGCGGCGGCAGCATGGCCGAGCGCCGCGCCCTCTTGGCCGGGCAGCACGACAAATGGCGTGCCGCCACGGTGCTCGAGCCGCGCGGCAGCGACGTGATCGTTGGCGCTCTGCTGTGCGAGCCGGTGTCGAAAGATGCAGCGGCCGGCGTGATCTTTTTCAACAACACTGGCTACATCGGCATGTGCGGCCACGGCACCATCGGGCTGGTCGCGAGCCTTGCGCATATCGGGCGCATCGCCGTGGGCGAGCACCGCATCGAGACGCCCGTGGGCACCGTCACCACCACGCTGCATGCCGATGGTTCGGTGAGCGTGCGCAACGTGCCGGCATACCGGCACCTGCACCAGGTGGCGGTCGATCTGCCGGGCCATGGCACCGTGCGAGGCGACGTGGCCTGGGGCGGCAACTGGTTCTTCCTGGTCAGCGAACACGGCCAGCGCGTGGCGAGCGACAACCTCGCGGCGCTGACCGGCTACACCACGGCGCTGCGCAAGGCCTTGGCGGCGCAAGGCATCACGGGCGCCGACGGCGCGGAGATCGACCATATCGAGCTCTTCGCCAATGACGACAGCGGTGCGGACAGCCGCAACTTCGTGCTCTGCCCAGGCAACGCCTACGACCGCTCGCCGTGCGGCACCGGCACCAGCGCCAAGATCGCCTGCCTCGCGGCCGACGGCAAGCTCGCGCCGGGCGAGGTGTGGACACAGGCCAGCGTGATCGGCAGCCGCTTCGAGGCCAGCTACACGCTGGACGACGGCAAGGTCATTCCAACGCTGCGCGGCCGTGCGCACATCAGCGCCGAAGCCACGCTGCTGATCGACGACAACGATCCTTTCGGGTGGGGAATCCGGCTCTGACGCCGGCGGGCATGGACGCAGACGTCATCGTCATCGGCGCCGGCATCGTCGGGGCCGCCTGCGCGCACGCGCTGGCGCTGGCTGGCCGCCGGGTGCTGGTGCTCGACGCACGCATCGGCGGGGCCACCGGCGCCGGCATGGGGCATCTCGTGGTGATGGACGACAACCCGGCCGAACTTGCATTGAGCCGCCATTCGACGGCGCAATGGCGCGCCCTGGCGCCGCGCATGAGCGAAGACTGCGCATACAGTGCCTGCGGCACGTTCTGGGTTGCCGCGAACGAAGAAGAAATGGCCGAGGCCGAGCGCAAGCAGCAGCGGCTGCGCGCGCACGGCATCGAATGCCGGTTGCTCGACGCCGCCGCGTTGGCGCACGCCGAGCCGGCCTTGCGCAAGGGCCTCGCAGGTGCGCTCGAAGTGCCGGGCGACGGCATTCTCTATGCGTCGAATGCAGCGCGCTGGCTGCTCGCGCAGGGCGGAGATTCGGTCCGCGTCGAACATGCGAAGGTCGATGAGATTGAAAGCGACGGCACGCTGCGGCTTGCTGGCGGCAACCGTCGCACCGCGCCGCAGATCGTGCTCGCGAACGGCATCGAGGCTACGACCCTGTGTCCCGAACTCCCGATCCGCCCCAAGAAGGGCCATCTGCTGATCACCGACCGCTATCCCGGCACCGTGCACCACCAGCTCGTCGAGCTCGGCTACGTCACCAGCGCGCACCACAGCGACGGCGACTCGGTCGCGTTCAACGTGCAGCCGCGGCCCACGGGGCAATTGCTGATCGGTTCCTCGCGGCAGTTCGACACCACCGATCCGGCCGTCGAAGCGCCGATGCTCGCGCGCATGCTGCAGCGCGCGCTCGACTACCTGCCGGCGCTCGCGGACCTCACCGCGGTCCGCTCCTGGACCGGCATGCGCGCCGCGACGCCCGACGGTCTGCCGCTGCTGGGCAAGCACCCCTGGCGCGAAAAGCTCTGGCTCGCCGTCGGCCACGAAGGCCTGGGCGTGACCACCGCGCCGGGCAGCGCACACCTGCTCGCGGCGCTGATGACCGGCGGTGATCCCGAATTCGACGCGGCGCCCTATGCGCCGCGCGGCCTGCTGGAGCCAGCATGAGCGGCACTACCCTGCTGCACATCGACGGCCGTCCGGTCCGCGTGAAAACGGGCAGCTCGGTCGCCGCGGCGCTACACGTGAACGGCGGCATGGGCGTGGCGCGCATCTCCGTCACGGGCCAGCCGCGCGGACCGTTCTGCGGCATGGGCGTGTGCCAGGAATGCCGCGTGCGGGTCGACGGGCGGCGCATGCTCGCGTGCCAGAC
The DNA here is from genome assembly GCF_040544635.1 of Variovorax paradoxus. Lineage (GTDB taxonomy): Bacteria > Pseudomonadota > Gammaproteobacteria > Burkholderiales > Burkholderiaceae_C > Variovorax > Variovorax paradoxus_R. Next base: position 323,450 of record NZ_JBEPKJ010000001.1, on the reverse strand, counting down.
GCTGTGCGCTGAAGGCATGCAAGTGGAGACCGCGGAGTGAGCGCCATGCCGCTGGAACACTGCGATCTGTTGATCGTCGGCGCGGGCCCTGCGGGCATGGCCGCGGCGGTGGCGGCCGCACCCAGCGGCGCGTCCATCGTCGTCATCGACGACAACCCCGCGCCCGGCGGGCAGATCTGGCGCGATGGCCCCGGCGCAGCACTGCCGCCGGCCGCGCGCAAGTGGCGCGAAGCACTCGAACGCCACGCCAACATCCGCGTATGCAGTGGCACGCGCGTCGTCGCGGCGCCCTCGCAGAGCGAACTGCTGCTCGAAGACGCCGATCGCGGCTGGCGCATGCGGTGGAAGAAACTGATTCTTTGCACCGGTGCACGCGAGTTGCTGCTGCCCTTCCCGGGTTGGACATTGCCCGGCGTGACCGGCGCCGGCGGCCTGCAGGCGCTCATCAAGGCCGGTCTCCCGGTCGAGGGCGAACGCATCGTGATCGCGGGCAGCGGGCCTCTGTTGCTCGCGGCCGCAGCCACGGCACGCGCAGCGGGTGCGAAGGTCGTGCGCGTCGCCGAGCAGGCCGCGTTCGCGGCGGTTGCGGGTTTTGCCGCCAACCTGCTGCGCTGGCCGGGCAAGGCTGTTCAGGCGCTGACGCTGAGCGATGCGCAGTACCGCACCTCGTCGCGCATCGTCTCCGTTCAGGGCGACGCGCACGTCGAATCGGTCCGGCTCCGCCAAGGCAGCCGCGAAATGGAAATCGAATGCGAGCGTGTGGCCTGCGGCTTCGGCCTCACGCCCAACACGCAGCTCGGCCGGTTGCTGGGCTGCGCCCTCACGTCCGCCGATGCCGGTGCGCAGGCGCTGGCGGTAGATGCGCTGCAAGCCACCAGCCTGCCCGACATTTACGCCGCCGGCGAATGTACCGGCTTCGGCGGCAGCGAACGCGCCCTGGTGCAGGGCACCATCGCCGGCCACGCAGCAGTCGGCAACGAACGCGCCGCAGGGCAGCACGAACGCGAGCGTGCCCGCTGGAATGCCTTTGCCGCGCAGTTGCACCGCAGCTTTGCGCTGGCCCCCGGCCTCCGGCAGATGCCGCAGTCCGACACGCTCGTGTGCCGCTGCGAAGACGTGCCGCTTTCCGCGCTCACCGGATGCAGCGGCTGGACCGACGCCAAGCTCCATCGCCGCTGCGGCATGGGCGCCTGCCAGGGCCGCGTGTGTGGCGATGCGGCACAGTTCCTGTTCGGCTGGACGCCGCCCGTACCCCGGCCGCCGCTTTCGCCGGCGCGCATTGCAACCCTGGCCGGCCTCGCGGCTCATGATGATGTGGACCGACAATGAAGCCGAAGCAGCAGCAGAAAAAAACCATGGCCCCTCCGAAGACCGTGCCCCGCCCCCAGCCCAAGCGCCGGGCTGCCGACCTCGCCTATGACGCGATCGAGACGCTGCTCTCCACCATGCAGCTGGAGCCCGGCAGCCAGGTCGTCGAAGCCGACCTGGCCGAGCGCACCGGCCTTGGCCGCACGCCCGTGCGCGAGGCGCTGATGCGCATGGTGTCGATCGGCCTCATCGTGCAGCAACCGCGCCGCGGGCTCCTGGTGTCGGCCATCGACCTCGCCGACCACCTCGACGTGATCCAGACCCGGCGCGTGCTCGAGCGGCTGATTGCGGCCTGCTCGGCGCGCCGCGCGACCGCGCTGCAGCGCAAGGAAATCGTGCGCTGCGCCGAGGAGATGGTCGAGGCCGCGGGCCGCGGTGACCTCACCGGCTACATGCGTGCCGACCATGCGCTTGATCTCGTCAACCACCAGGCCAGCCACAACGACTCGGCCGTGAAGGCGGTGATTCCTCCGATCGTGCAGTGCCGGCGCTTCTGGTACGCGTACCAGCACGAAGGCGAGATCGTCGAGGGCGCAAATGCCCACCTGGAACTGGCGCAGGGCATCGCGACGGGCAACGAAGCAGCGGCGGTCGCGGGTGCCGAGCGACTGATGGATTACCTCGAGCTTTTTGCCCGCAAGATCATCGACAAATAGGCCAAAGGGCCTCGTCCGCCGCACCGGGGAACTACGCGTGATCTGCCGCGGCCAACGGCGCATACTGGCCCGATGGCCGTCGCACCCCGCGCCCAACCCGAGGACTTCTTCAGCACCGAAGAGTGGCAATCGCTCACCAGCCGTTCGTCATGGAAGGGCCTCTGGCTGGTGGCGCACTGCTGGGGCGTCATCGGCGCCGCGATGCTCGCGGGCATTGTGTGGCCGTGGACCATTCCGCTCATGGTGCCGATCGTCGGCGCGCGGCAGCTGGGGCTCTTCATCCTCATGCACGATGCGGCGCACGCAGGCCTGCACAGCAACCGCAAGGTCAACGATTGGGTGGCGTACTGGCTGTGCTCGTACACGCTGCGCGACTACCGCCCCTATCACCTGCAGCACCACCGCTTCGTGCAGCAGACCGAAGACCCGGACCTCGTGCTTTCGGCGCCCTTTCCGATCACGCGTGAATCGATGTGGCGCAAAGTCGTGCGCGACCTGAGCGGTCAGACGTTTTACAAGCAGCGCTTCGGCCATGTCGCCGAAGGCATCCGAAATCGTGCGCCGGGTGAATCGGCGCTGAAGGCTTTCGGGCGCGAGCTGTCGAAAGACCGGCGCTTCCTGATTGGCAACGGGTTGGGCTTTCTGGCCTTCGCGCTGGCCGGCGTTTGGTGGGCCTGGCTCCTGATGTGGCTGCTGCCCATGGCCACCTGGCTGCCGCTCGTGAGCCGCGTGCGCAACATCGCCGAGCATGCACTGGTGGCGCAGAACGAAGCCGATCCGCTGCGCCAGGCGCGCACCACGCATGCCGGCTGGCTGGAACGTGCGCTGGTGGCGCCCTACTGGGTCAACTACCACTGCGAGCACCACATGTTCACCAGCCTGCCCTGTTGGAGCCTGCCGAAGGCGCACCGGCTGTTGCAGCGACGAGGCGCAACCGCGCGCATGGAGGTGCAGTCCGGCTATTTGAGCCTGCTGAAGCGCGCCGCGCCTCAGTTCTCGGCCGGCAACGGTTCCGGTCCGGGCCAGCCCAGCAGTTCGGCCAGCCGCTGAACGATCCACCCGGCCTCGGCCGCCGACACGCCGGATTCGGGCGTGGCCAGCCCCGCGTGGATGCGCCGCAGGATCTCGCTCTCGACCGGCACCTCGGTGTGGTGCTGGATCTGCGCATGGCCCACGAGGTGACCGGCGAGGTCTTCGCAGATCTCGTAGCGCGCGCGCACCACGTCGATCGGCTCGCGCAGGCGCTGGCGCGCGTCGCTGTAGACCGCGAAGAACGAGGGCGGGATGTAGATCTGGTTGTCGTCGGACATGGCGGCCTTGTTTGTAGCGGGCCCAATGACAAAACGCGCCCGGGGGCGCGTTCGTCGTGGCTCCGAAGAAAGAGCCGCGGAGGCTGGATCAGCCGCCCTTGGTCGGGCGCTTGCCCGGGTTCTTCTTGCTGCGCGTGGCGGTGCCGCGCTCGAGGCTGACCTTCTGGCCGCCACCGGTGCGAGGCGCGGTGTAGCCGGGCATGGGGGTCGGCTTCGGGCTGGCAAGACGGTCGGCTTCGGTACGGATTTTCTTGGGCATGGAAAGCTCGGATAAAAAGGATGTTCGACCCCCGATTAGGCCACATCGGCAGATTTCATCTGCCGAGCGCCGAAACGAGGGGCCATGGGAGGGATGTCAGGTGGACTGCGGTGTCAGCAGGCGCACCCTGACGCTCTTGCCTTTCACGCGGCCGTTGTCGAGCTTGCGTGCGGCTTCTTCGGCAATGCTACGGTCCACCGCAACATAGGTCGAGTACTCGTTGACGTTGATCTTGCCAACCTGCTCCTTGGCATAGCCGCAGTCGCCGGTCAGCGCGCCCAGCACGTCGCCGGCGCGGATCTTTTCCTTGCGCCCGCCCACGATCTGCAGCGTGGCCATCGGCGGTGTGAGCGGCGCGCCCTGGGCGGGCGTGAGCTCGGCCAGGTCGTGCCATTCGGATTCGCGGCCTTGCAGCTGTTCGATCTTGCCGACGCTGCCCATCTCGTCCATGCTGGCCAGGTTCAGGGCGAGGCCTTCGGCGCCGCCTTGCTGGCCCACGCGACCGGTGCGGCCGACGCGGTGGATGTGAATTTCGGAATCGGGCGTCACTTCGACGTTGATCACGGCTTCGAGGTGCGAGATGTCGAGCCCGCGGGCCGCCACGTCGGTCGCCACCAGCACCGAACAGCTGCGGTTGGCAAACTGCACCAGCACCTGGTCGCGCTCGCGCTGCTCCAGCTCGCCGAACAAGGCCAGCGCGCTGAAGCCCTGGGCTTGCAGCACCTCGACGAGGTCGCGGCACTGCTGCTTGGTGTTGCAGAAGGCCAGCGTGCTCACGGGGCGGAAATGGTCGAGCAGCAGGCTTACGGCGTGCAGCCGTTCGCTTTCCTTCACCTGGTACCAGCGCTGGCGGATCTTGCTGCCTTCATGCTGCGCCTGCACCGTGATCTGCTGCGGGCTCTTCATGAACTGCTGCGCGAGCTTGGCAATGCCTTCGGGGTAGGTGGCCGAGAACAGCAGCGTCTGGCGCTCTTTCGGGCACTGGCGCGCCACCTTCACGATGTCGTCGAAAAACCCCATGTCGAGCATGCGGTCGGCTTCGTCGAGCACCAGCGTGTTGAGCGCCTCGAGGTTCAGGTTCTCGCGCTCCAGGTGGTCCATGATCCGGCCCGGCGTGCCCACCACGATGTGCGCGCCGTGCTCCAGGCTGGCAATCTGCCCGCGCAGCGCAACGCCGCCGCAGAGCGTGACCACCTTGATGTTTTCTTCTGCGCGCGCCAGGCGGCGGATTTCGGTCGTGACCTGGTCGGCCAGCTCGCGCGTGGGGCACAGCACCATCGCCTGGATGGCGAAGCGGCGCGGGTTCAGGTTGGAGAGCAGCGCGAGGGCAAAGGCGGCGGTCTTGCCGCTGCCGGTCTTGGCCTGGGCGATCAGGTCCTTGCCGAGCAGCGCCGGCGGCAGCGCGGCGGCCTGGATCGCCGTCATCTGCGTGTAGCCGAGCTGGGTGAGGTTGGCCAGCATCTGGGGCGAGAGCGCCAGCGTGGCAAAGCCGTTGTCGACCTGGGAGTCGCCGGCTGTTGGATTGGGTGTGGTCATCGTTCGACAGCCGGAAGACCGCAACAAAAACAAAGGCCTTGCCAAGCGCCCGTCGCGGGGCGCTTGCCAAGGCCCTTCGTCAGTCGCAGATCAGCGGCGAGGTGCGTTGTTGTTGCCGGAGTTGGTCGGCGGCGGGCCGCGACGCTCCAGGTGACGGAAGGTGATACGGCCCTTGGTCAGGTCGTAAGGCGAGAGTTCGAGCGACACCTTGTCACCCGCCAGGATGCGGATGTGGTGCTTGCGCATCTTGCCGCCGCTGTAGGCGATCAGCTGATGGCCGTTGTCGAGCGTCACGCGGTAGCGCGAGTCGGGCAGGACTTCGGTCACTGCGCCGTTCATTTCGATCAGTTCTTCCTTGGGCATGTGTGATTACCTCTGAATTCTCGTTCGATGTGTGTTGGATATGAAAATGGGCGTAATTGTTTCAGCCTGCGCACGAAAGCGCGAGCAGGGCAGTGCTACGCGGGCTGCTGCTTTCGCGCACCCAGCAAAGGCCCTCGTCGACGGCATAGCGCACCGCGGCGGCGTGGCTGGCAAAGCGCGGCGTGAAACGCATCACGCGGTCGTGCATGCCGCTGCCGCGACCGGAGCGGATCGAGACGGACGCGGCGAAGTTGCCATCGTCCTGGTGGCGAATGAGCGGGGAAACAAGATACTTGCCCACCGCGATACTGTGTTGAATGATGTCCATGAAGCCTTGGCACCCTGCGCGAAAAGTGTGCGCAAAATGCCGAAAAAATAATTGAAAACGGGCGTGGGCCGGCCGGAATGGCGCGGCGGACGCGCTATTCGCTTCAACAAGAACGAAGGCAGTGGTGGCAATCATGGGCGCCCGGTCTGGCGCTCCAACACACTGTGAAGCCGGCTTGAAAATGAGAGGCCTGAAAAATCCAAGGGACGGTGCAGGTCAGCCGGCGGAGTGACGAAGTGCTTCGTCGTGGTATCGAAACGAACCCGACATTATAGCGCGCAGGGCATGACAGTTGCTTGTCTTAAAAACAACGCATTGGTGAAATCGGCGCCAAACACCCGCCGGCCAGCTGTTTGACGCTATCAAAAATATAGCTGAAGGGCGCCTCAGCCGATTCCTAGCATCCGCTTGTTGGCGGCGACGTCGACGCCGCCCGCCGCAAAATCGTCGAACGCCCGCTCGGCCACGCGAATGATGTGGTCGGCAATGAAGGCCGCGCCCTCGCGTGCGCCGTCTTCGGGGTGCTTGATGCAGCACTCCCATTCCAGCACCGCCCACCCCGGAAAGTCGTATTGCGCCATCTTCGAGAAGATGGCCTTGAAGTTCACCTGCCCGTCACCCAGCGAGCGGAAGCGGCCCGCGCGGTTGATCCAGCTCTGGAAGCCGCCGTACACGCCCTGCTTGCCGGTCGGGTTGAACTCGGCGTCCTTCACGTGAAAGATCTTGATGCGCTCGTGGTAGTGGTCGATGTACGCCAGGTAATCGAGCTGCTGCAGCATGAAATGGCTCGGGTCGTACAGCAGGCAGGCGCGCGGATGGTTGTTCACGCGCTCCAGGAACATCTCGTAGCTCACCCCGTCGTGCAGGTCTTCGCCCGGATGAATTTCATAGCCCACGTCCACGCCCGCCGCGTCGAACGCATCGAGGATCGGGCGCCAGCGCCGCGCGAGCTCGTCGAAGGCTTCCTCGATGAGTCCCGGCGGGCGCGGCGGCCATGAGTAGAGATACGGCCACGCCAAGGCGCCCGAGAAGGTCGCGTGCGCCGTGAGCCCGAGGTTGGCCGAGGCCTTCGCCGCGAAATGCAGCTGCTCCACGGCCCAATGCTGGCGCCGCACCGGGTCGCCGCGCACCTCGGGCGCCGCAAAACCGTCGAAGCCTGCGTCGTAGGCCGGATGCACCGCGACCAGCTGGCCTTGCAGATGGGTCGACAGTTCGGTGATCTCGAGCCCGTGCTTTGCGAGCGTGCCCTTGACCTCGTCGCAGTAGGTCTTGCTCTCGGCGGCTTTCTTGAGGTCGAACAGGCGCGCGTCCCAACTCGGGATCTGCACGCCCTTGTAGCCCAGGCCGGCGGCCCAGCCGGCAATGGCGTCGAGCGAGTTGAACGGGGCTTCGTCTCCTGCGAACTGGGCCAGAAATATGGCCGGGCCCTTGATCGTTTTCATGGCTTGTCTTCCTTCTTGGTCGTGGCGGCGTTGAAAGCATACTTGGCGTGTCGTCCGACCCCGTGCGAGAGGCCAAAGCGCCACAATGGACTTTCCTTTTCGCACAGCACGTCCTGCCAGTCCCGCGATGCCACAACCCGTCTCCGCCCGGCTGAAAATCGGCTTGTCTGCCTGCTTTTCCCACGCAGACCCGGCGCGCTCGCTGTTCACCAACAAGACGCTGCAATACGTCGAACAGTCGATCGCGCACTGGCTCATGTCGGCCGGCGCCATGGTGGTGATGGTGCCCTGCCCCACGGGCGAAACCGCGCGCGGCGACACCAAGCTCTCGCATTACGCCGAATGGCTCGACGGCGTCGTGATGCACGGTGGCGCCGACGTGTGGCCCGGCAGCTACGGCGAGGTGCCGCTCAAGGATGCATGGGTCGGCGACCGCATTCGCGACCTGTACGACCTGGCATTGGTCGAGGCCTTCGAACAGGCCGGCAAGCCCATCTTCGGCGTGTGCCGCGGGCTGCAGCTGATCAACGTTGCGTTCGGCGGCACGCTGTACCAGGACATCGAGGCGCAGCACCATCACCCCGAAACCGTCCGGCACCGCGACCCGGTGACCTACGACCAGAATTTTCACCAGATCGAGCTCGTGGAGGGCACGCGCCTGGCCAAGCTTTACCCCGAGGTGAAGACCGCCAAGGTCAACAGCATTCATCACCAGGGCGTGAAAGACCTCGCGCCGGGTTTCGAAATCGAGGCCTGGAGCCTGCCCGATCGCGTGCCCGAGGCCATACGGCGCCGCTCCGACAAGGGCCGCAGCTACATCGCCGCCACGCAGTGGCACCCCGAGTTCCATAAGTACGGCAGCACCGAAACCGTGGACGACACGCCCATCCTGCACGACTTTCTGTGGGCCTGCGCCACCGCGAAGGTGGCGCCCCGCACCGCCGCGCCGGACGCCGGGCCCGGCCGGATCCGTGACCGTGCAGCGCGGGTGCTGCGCCAGGCGCTGCTGCGGCGCTGACGCAACCGGCCGGCTGGCGCTACTAGCGCCGTTCGGAACGGTTCGTGCTGCCGCTGACGCCGGCGTCGATGGTGCCGAACACCGTGACGCCGCTGCCGGACGACGAAGTGGCGCGGTCGCTGTTGCTGCTTGCCGACCCCGTGCCGGCGCAGCCCGCCGCCAAGGCGCCTATTGCAATGGCAAGAACAACTGCAATGAATGGCTTCACGGAAAACTCCAGGCAATGGTGAGACTTGCGGTCACTATAGGCCGGGGCTTTTCCGGCCCTGCAGCAACACACCTGCCGCCGGCAGGGTTGTTGATCAGCGCGGATCGGTGGCCAGCAGCATCTCGACCAGCGACCTCAGGTGCTCCTGCAGCCGCGCTGCGCCCGCTTCGTCGAGCGCCAGGGTGGCCTCGTCCATGTAGAGCTTGCGGTTGATCTCGATCTGGATGCTGTGCCGGTTCTCCGCCGGCCTGCCGTGGCGGCGCACCAGCTCCACGCCCTTGTACGGATGGTTGTAGTCCACGCTGTAGCCCTGCTCGCGCAGGTGTTCGCAGATTTTTTTCGACAGCGCCGGATCGGCCGTACTGCCGTCACGGTCGCCGATCACGAAGTCCGCATGCGCAAGGCCCGGAAAGTCCGTGGCATGGCTGCCCGCAATCGCCGGCATCGAGTGGCAGTTGATGTGGATGCTGTAGCCGTGACGCGCGTGCGCGTCATCGATGGCCTGGGCCACCGCGGCGTGGTATGGCCGCCAGCAGCTGTCGATGCGCCCGCGCACCTCGTCCACGGTGAGCAGCCGGTCGTAGATCGGCAGGCCCTCGTCGGTGAGCTTCCAGACCAAGCCCTTGCCGAGCCGCACCTTGGAAAGCACGCGCGGGTCGTCCGAAAGCGGCTCGGTCCAGGGGCCGTCGAGCAGCGCGGTGTCGAGCTCGGTGGTGTCGCGGTTGGCGTCCAGGTAGCTGCGCGGAAAGTGCGCCTCGATCCACGCTGCGCCCATGGCGGGCGCGAAGGCATAGAGCTTCTCGACGTGCGTGTCCTCGGCCCGGCGCAGCGTGGCGATGTCGCACACGGGCCGGAAATCCTCGGGGTAGACGGTGCCGCTGTGCGGCGAATCGAGCACCAGCGGCGTGTGCCCGGCGACGCTCGTCACCTGGGCGCGGGTTTGGATCAGTTTCAGGACAGGATGCATAGGCGGCCGGGGTCAATCCAATCGGATGCGGGCAAAGGCCGCGACTTTCTTCATCTTCTCGATCTCGCTGTCGATCTGCTTGGCGAACTCGGCGGGCGTGGTGCCCGACGCATAGAGCCCCTGCAGCGCCAGGCGTTCGCGCACCGAGCTGTCCTTCAGCGCGGTGGCCACGGCCTGCTGCATGCGCAGCGCGATGTCGGCCGGCGTGCCGGCGGGCGCCACCAGCCCGAACCACGACGGATCGTTGTTGGCCGGGTAGCCGAGTTCGCGATACGTCGGCACTTCGGGCAGCACGTCGAGCCGGCTGCTCCAGGACACGGCCAGTGCCTTCAGCTTGCCCGCCTTCACGTGCGGCAGCGAAGAAGCCACCTGATCGAAATACACCGGCACCTCGCCAGCGAGCACGTCGTTGATGGCCGGGCCCGCACCGCGATAGGGGATGTGCACCATCGAGGTTCCGGTGCTGCTCTTGAAGAGCTCGCCCCACATGTGGCCGATGGTGCCGTTGCCCGGTGACGCATAAGACACCTTGCCCGGGTTCGCCTTCAGGTACTTCACGAGTTCCGCGAAGCTGTTCACCGGCAGCACCCGCGGGTTGATGACGACCACGCCCGGCGCCTTCACCAGTTCGGTCACCGCCACGAAGCCCTTGATCGGGTCGTACGGCAGCTTCTGGTACACGGCCGGATTCACGCCGTGGGTAGAGAGCGTGGCCACGCCGAAGGCGAGGCCGTCCGGCGCGGAGCGGGCCACCTCGGCCATGCCGATCGAGCCGCCGGCACCGGCGCGGTTGTCGATGACCACGGGCTGCTGGAGGATCCTGGCCAGCGGCTCCGACAGCACGCGCGCCGTGATGTCGGTGGCGCCGCCGGGCGGGAAGGGCACGATCATGCGGATCGGCTTGCCTTGGGCAAAAGATATTCCTGGAGCGACAGAAACGGCGGCCAGGGCGGAAAGAAGATGACGACGTTGCATGGGGGCTGTTCCAATGAGGCAGAGGGTAATGAAGCAAAAGTTGCTGCATCACTTCAAGCAAAGGATAGACCAGCTAACATTCTGATCTGGAATGTTTTAATGGGCTTCAGCCATGTCGCTCCGCCGCCTCAACCCGCCCCTGAACCTGCTGCGCGCTTTTTCCACCGTGGTGCGCTTCGGCGGCGTCTCGCGCGCCGCCGAGGCGCTGCACCTGACGCAGGGCGCGGTCAGCAAGCAGGTTCAGGAGCTGGAGCGCTGGATCGGCGTGCCGCTCTTCGAGCGCAGCCGCAAGCGGCTGGCGCTCACGCCTGCGGGCGAGCGCTACGAGAAATCCGTGCGTGCCGTGCTCGCGCAGCTGGAGGCCGCCACGCTGGAGTTCATTACCAGCGGCGACGGCGGCGGCGCGCTGCACCTGTCCACCCTGCCGACCTTCGGTGCCAAGTGGCTCATTCCGCGCCTGCCCGACTTCCAGCGTCGCCATCCCCAGATCACGCTGCATTTCGTGCCCTACACGCATGGCTACGACTTCGAGCGGCCCGAGCTCGATTGCGCCATCCTGTTCGGCGACGGCCACTGGCCCGGGGCTCGTTCGCACTACCTGGCGGGGCAGGACGTGGCGCTCATCGCGCCGCGTGCCGGCCAGGCCGAAGTCGCCATTCGCACGCCGCAGGACGTGGCGCGCTGCACCTTGCTGCGCCACGTGACCGTGCCTCAATCGTGGCTGCAATGGAGCGAAACGCACGGCGTGCGCGGGCTCGATCCGCTGGCCGGCCCGCAGTTCGACCAGTTCCAGACCATGATCCGCGCCGTGATGGTGGGCATGGGCGTGGCGCTGGTGCCGCGCTGCCTGGTGCAGGACGAAATCGCTTCGGGGTTGGTGGACGAGCCGCTGCCGGGCGGCGGCTACCGCGGCAACGAGGGCTACTGGTTCTGCTACCCCGAGGGCCGCGGCCAGCTGGCCACGCTCGACCACTTCCGCCGCTGGCTGCTGGCGGAGGTCGATCGCAACGCGCAGACTCCCGAGGCCCCGGCCTTTCCCTGACCGGCGCGGAGAAGCTCCGCCGCCGGCGCGCGATGGGTCGGGTTATTCGGGCTTGGCGCCCGATGCCTTCACCGCGCCGCCCCAGCGCTGGATTTCGTTCGCCACGAAGCGGTCGAACTCGGCACCCGTGGTGGGCGCGGGCTCGGAGCCCCGGTCGCGAATGAAGCGCCCCATCTGCTCGCTCTTGAGGATTTCCGTCACTTCCTGGTTCAGCCGCGCCGTGATTTCGGGCGGCGTGCCGCGCGGCGCCATCAGGCCGAGCCAGCCCACGGCTTCGAAGTCTTTGGTGCCGGCCACGCCGCTTTCGCGCACGGTGGGCACCTCGGGCAATTGCGAGGAGCGCCGGGCCGAGGTCACCGCCAGCGCAATCGCCCTGCCCGACTTGATGTGCGGCAGCGCTGCCGTCACCGAATCGACCATCAGCGGCACCTGGTTGCCCAGGAAATCCGCCTGCGCCGGCCCGCTGCCGCGGTACGGAATGTGGGTGATGAAGACGCGCGCCGCCGATTTGAACATCTCGCCCGAGAGATGCTGCGTGCCGCCGATGCCGGCGCTCGCGTAGCTCAGCCTGCCGGGCTCGGCCTTGGCGCGCGCGGCCAGGTCGGCCATGCTGCGGATGCCGCTTTCTGGCGTGGCAAGGAACACCAGCGGAACCGTGGCGATGAGCGAAATGCCCACCAGGTCCTTGCGCGGATCGAAGCTCGGCTTGGCGTAGAGCGTCTGGTTCACCGCCATGGCGCTGCCGGCCACCACCAGCGTGTAACCGTCTGCCGGTGAGCGCACCACGAACTCGGTGCCTATGTTGCTGCCGGCGCCGGCCTTGTTGTCCACGATGACTGGCTGGCCCAGCCGCTTGCCGAGCTGCTCGGCCAAGGCGCGCGCGAAGATGTCGGTGGCCTGCCCGGGCGGGAAGGGCACCACCAGCTTCACGGGCCTGTCGGGCCACGCAGCGGCCTGCGCCAGGCCGGCCGCGCCGCCAAGCAGCAGTGCCGCGCCGGCAGCAGCCAGTCCCTTGTTGAAACGCCTGCGGCCCGCCGTCATGGCGCCGAGAGGTGCTTGCCCACGATGCCCGCGAGTTCGAACATCGTCACCTGGTCCTTGCCGAACACCGGCTTGAGCTTGGCGTCGGCATTGATCGCGCGCTTGTTGGTCGCGTCCTGCAAGCCGTTGGCCTTGATGTAGTCCCACAGCTTCTTGATGACCTCGGTGCGCGCCACCGGTTCGGCGCCGATCACCGCGGCCAGCGAGTCGCTCGGCTTCAGGCCCGCGCCGGGTTTGCGCGGCGCGGCGGCTTTCTTCGCGGCCGGCGCCTTCTTGGCGGCGGGGGTCTTCTTCGCCGCCACTTTCTTGGCTGCGGCGGTCTTGCCCGCCGGCGCTGCCTTGCCGAAGGTCTTGCGCGGCGGGAACTTGCTGCCGCCTTCGCGCGGCGCGAACTCGAAGGTCACCTTGCCCTCTTCGGCGTTCCAGGTCAGGAAGGCCTTGAAGGCGCGGCGCGTGCGCATGCTCACGAACTTGTCGAGCAGGTCGGTCTTGCCGGTGGCGAGCAGCTTTTCCATCTGCGCGCGCTCCACTGGCTGCTGCAGGATGATCTTGCCGGTCTTGAAGGTGCAGGTCGGCGTCGGTTGTGCGTTGGTGGGCACCGACTTCTCGCAGACGTAGTTGCTGCCGTGCTCGAACACCGGCGCGCCGCAGACCGGGCACGGGCCCACGGTGTCCTGCTCGCTGAAATCGACGATTTCGCCGGTGTCGCCGTTCTTGTCGTCGCCGAAGTCGAACTCCAGCTTCCAGTTCTTCGCTTCCTCGTCGAACTTCAGGACGATCTCGGAGGTGAAGGGCCAGCCGGCCTTGGAGCGGAAGCCTTCCAGCGGGCCGATGTGCTTGTCGCGCAAGAGCACTTCCGCCTCGGCCACCTCGAAAGTGCGCCCCGCCGGCGACTTGCCGAACGAGAAGCCGCAGGGTTCCCGCCCCGGCTTGCCGGTGCAGCTGTAGCGGCGGTAGTTTTCCTTCACTACGCCGCCGCAGTTGGGGCAGGGCGTGTCAAGCGTGGCGTAGTCGCCGGGCACGGTGTCGCGGTCGTATTCCTTGGCCTTCTTGACGATGTGCTGCGTCATCTCGGCAATTTCGCGCATGAAGGCGTCGCGGCTCAGCGCGCCCTTTTCCATTTGCGCGAGCTTGTATTCCCATTCGCCCGTGAGTTCGGCCTTGGAGAGTTCCTCCACGCCGAGGCCGCGCAAGAGCGTCATGAGCTGGAAGGCCTTGGCCGTGGGGATGAGCTCGCGGCCTTCGCGCAGCATGTATTTCTCGGTGATCAGGCCTTCGATGGTGGCGGCGCGCGTGGCTGGCGTGCCGAGGCCCTTTTCCTGCATGGCCTCGCGCAGCTCGTCGTCGTCGATGGTCTTGCCGGCGCCTTCCATGGCGCCCAGCAGCGTGGCTTCCGAATAGCGCGCCGGCGGCCGGGTCTTCAGTGCCTTCAGGTCGGCCGATTCGGTCTTCACCGTTTCGCCGGGCTTCACCACCACCAGGTTCTTGCCGTCCTTCTCGTCGTCGTCGTTGATGGCTTCCTTGCCCCAGATGGCGAGCCAGCCCGGCTTGACCAGCACCTTGCCGTCGCTGCGGAACGGGTACTTCTTGCCGCCGGCCTCCACCGTGCTGATGCGGGTGGTCACCTGGAATTCGGCGCTCGGGAAGAATACCGACATGAAGCGGCGCACCACGAAGTCGTAGAGCTTCTGCTCGGCGTCGGAGAGGCCGCTCGGCGCCTGCAGCGTCGGAATGATGGCGAAGTGGTCCGACACCTTGGCGTTGTCGAAGATGCGCTTGTTCGGCTTCACGTAGCTGCCGTCGACCGCCTGCTGAGCGAAGGGCGCGAGATGCTTCATGCCGCTGGTGGCGAGCATCTTCATCGTGTCCTTCACCACCGGCAGGTAGTCCTCGGGCAGTGCGCGCGAATCGGTACGCGGGTAGGTCAGCGCCTTGTGGCGTTCGTACAGGCTCTGCGCCAGCGCCAGCGTGGTCTTGGCCGAGAAACCGAAGCGGCCGTTGGCCTCGCGCTGCAGTGAGGTCAGGTCGAACAGCATCGGCGAGGCCTGGGTGGTGGGCTTGCTTTCCTCCGTCACCGTGGCGGGCTTGCCGCGCGCCGCATCGGCGATTTCGCTCGCTTCGCGCTCGCTCCACACGCGGTCGGCGCGAATCTCCGCGTCGGCCGTGCCGTCGGGGCCCGGCGGCGGCTTCTTGAAGTTGGCGTCGAACCACTTGCCGGGGTACTGGCCGGCCTCGGCCTGGAACACGCCGTGGATTTCCCAGTAGTCGCGGCTCACGAACTTGCGGATTTTTTCCTCGCGCTCGACCACCACCGAGAGCGTGGGCGTCTGCACGCGGCCCACGGTCGTCAGGAAGAAGCCGCCGTCGCGCGAATTGAAAGCCGTCATGGCGCGCGTGCCGTTGATGCCCACCAGCCAGTCGGCCTCGGAGCGCGAACGCGCGGCGTCGGCCAGGCCCTGCATCTGCTTTTCGGTGCGCAGCGCATCGAAGCCGTCGCGAATGGCCTGCGGCGTCATCGACTGCAGCCACAGGCGCTTCACCGGCTTGTTCAGGCCGGTCTTGCCGCCCGCGTACTGCTCGATCAGGCGGAAGATCAGCTCACCCTCGCGGCCCGCGTCGCAGGCGTTGATGAGCTGCGTCACGTCCTTGCGCTTGGCCTGCTTGACCACGGCGTTCAGGCGCGTCTTTGTCTTGTCGACCGGCTTCAGGTCGAAGTGGGGCGGAATCACCGGCAGGTTCGCGAAGCTCCACTTGCCTCGCTTGACGTCGAACTCCTCGGGCGCCTGGATTTCGACCAGGTGGCCGACGGCGCTGGTCACGACGTAGCTTTCGTTCTCGAAATGCTCGTCGTGTTTGTCGAACTTGCCGGCCACCGGCGTGAGGGCGCGGACGATGTCCTGTGCCACCGACGGCTTTTCTGCAATTACCAAAGTCTTCATCAACATTCCTAAAAGAGTTCCCAGGCCGGCGCCGAGCCGCCTCAAGGCGGCCTGCGGCCCCCTTCGGGGGGCAGCGACGACACGCAGTGCGAGAGCGTGGGGGCCACATACAATCTGCGGCTTCCCGCGTGTGCGCACGCGCACACGCGCATGTGTGCATATTCAACCTAACAGACTTCGGCGATGCCTTCCAAATCCCCACAATTCGCCGGCCGCCGCATTCAGATGCGGCGTTCGGATGTCCACGGCAACGGCGTGTTCGCCGTGGACAACTTGGCCGAAGGCGAGACGCTGATCGAATACAAGGGCGAGGTCATCAACTGGAAAGAGGCGCTGCGCCGCCATCCGCACGACCCGGCCCAGCCGAACCACACCTTCTACTTCCACATCGACGACGGGCGCGTGATCGACGGCAACGTCAAGGGCAACGCCGCCCGCTGGATCAATCATTCGTGCGAGCCGAATTGCGAGGCCGATGAGGTCGATGGGCGCGTTTATATCAAGGCGCTGCGCAACATCGCTGCAGGAGAAGAGCTCAACTACGACTACGGCCTGATCATCGACGAGCCCTACACGCCGAAGCTTCTGTCCGAGTTTCCGTGCTGGTGCGGCTCCGAGAATTGCCGCGGCACGCTGCTGACGCCCAAGGACGAAGAAGAAGAAAAGAAAAAGAAGAAAAAGGCCAAGAAGAAGGCTGAAAAGAAAAAAGCCGCGAAACAGGCCGAGAAGCAGGAAGCCAAAAAGGCGGACAAAAAAGCCGAAAAAAAGGCTGAAAAGAAGTCGGAAAAAAAGAAGTCCAGGAAGGACGAGGCCGACAAGGGCTGAATGAGCATGAGCACCCAGGCTGGCTGGTTCGAAGACCGGATCGCCGCGGCGGTGGCGCCGCTGCTGCCCGGCTTTGCGGTCGAGGCCGTGGCCGAGATCGATTCGACCAACACCGAGCTGATGCGCCGCGCGCGAGCCGGCCACACCCCGCCAGTCCTGCTGGTGGCCGAGCGCCAGACCGCCGGGCGCGGCCGGCTCGGCCGGCCGTGGCAGAGCGCGCAGCAGAGCGAAGAAAAGACCGCCGCCTCCCTCACCTTCTCGCTGGGCCTGCCGCTCGCGCCGCGCGATTGGTCGGGTCTTTCGCTGGCCGTAGGCGTCAGCGTGGCGGAAAGCCTCGATCCCTCGGGCGACGCGAAGGTTGCGCTCAAGTGGCCCAACGACCTGTGGGTGAACGACCGCAAGCTGGCCGGCATCCTGATCGAAACCGCCATGCCGCACGCTGGACGTGCCGACGTGCCGGCCCCTCCGCGCTACCTGGTGATCGGCATCGGCATCAACATCGGCCCCCGCGAAGCGGAGGGCATGCGCACGCCGCCGGCATGGTTGCGCCAATGGCGCCCCGATGCCACCGCGCCCGACGTGCTCGCCGAACTGGCCGCGCCGCTGGTGCGCAGCGTGCAGACCTTCGAGGCGCAAGGCTTCGCGCCCTTTGCCGAACGTTTTGCCGCGCGCGATGCGCTGCGCGGGCGCGAGGTTCAGCTCAGCGACGGCAGCTTCGGCCTGTGCGAGGGCGTGGCCTGGGGCGGCGAACTGCAGGTGCGCACGGCCGAGGGCTTGCAGATGATCTCCAGCGACGAAGTCAGCGTGCGTCCACGCGGCATGGCTTTTGAAGGTCCGCGATGAAGCTGCGTCTTGTATTGATTGTTCTTCTTCTCGCCAATGCGGGCTACTGGCTGTGGGCGCGCGGCGATCTGGCCGGCTTCGGGCTGGTGCCGGCAGGCATCACCGAGCGAGAGCCGCAGCGCCTCTCGCGCCAGGTTCATCCGGAGTGGCTCCAGATCCGCAAGGATGGCAAGAGCGGCAACGGCACCACCACCGCCGCGCCCTGAACGCCTTGCGGCTCAGGGCACAAGCTCTTCGCCCTCGAAGCGCACAGTGAAACGCGCGCCCGGCGGTTGCCGGCCCGGGTGTGCATCTTCGAGCTTCACCTGGGCATGGTGCTGGTTGGCGATCTCCCGCACGATCGGCAAGCCCAGCCCCGAACCGTCGGCCTCGTTGCCGAGCACGCGGTAGAACGGCTCGAACACCAGCTCGCGGTCCGATTCCGCGATGCCCGGACCGTTGTCTTCCACCTGCACCAGCACCACGTGGCCGAAAGGGTCCGCCAGCACGCGCGCGGTGATCACGCCCGGCCGCTCGGGGGTCGACGGCGTGTAGTTGATGGCGTTGTCGACCAGGTTGCGTATCAGCTCCTTCAGCAAGGTCGGGTTGCCTTCGAGCACCACGCCCGGCGCGCCCGCTTCGGCGCCGTCGTAGCCGAGGTCGATGCGCTTTTCGATGGCACGCGGCACGGCTTCGCGCACCACTTCGATGGTGAGCCGCGCCAGGTCGCAGGGCTGGCGGCCGGTGCCGGCGCCGGTGCTTTCGGCGCGCGCGAGCGAGAGCAGCTGGTTCACCGTGTGGGTGGCGCGCACGCTGGCGCGGCCGATCTGCTTGAGCGACTGCTTGAGCTCGTCGGCGTTGGCGCCTTCGCGCTGCGCCAGGTCGGCCTGCATGCGCAGGCCCGCGAGCGGTGTCTTGAGCTGGTGCGCCGCATCGGCAAGAAAGCGCTTTTGCGTGTGGATCGAATCGTTGAGCTTGTCGAGCAGCTCGTTGACCGACGAGACCAGCGGCACCACTTCGAGCGGCACCGACGATTCGTCGAGCGGGCTCAGGTCGCCCGGCCGGCGCTCGCGGATGCGCGCCTCCACCACCGACAGCGGCTTGATGCCGCGCACCAGCGCCAGCCAGATCAGCAGCACCGCGAGCGGCAGGATCGCGAACTGCGGCAGCAGCACGCCCTTGATGATTTCGGTGGCCAGCACCGACTGCTTCTCGCGCGTTTCGGCCACCTGCAGCAGCGCGGGCGCCGAGTCGTCGCCGCCGTCGGCCAGCCAGAGCGAGGCCACGCGAACCGGCTTGCCGCGCATCTCGCCGTTGCGAAGCAGGACCACGCCCGTGTCCGGCGGCTCGTCGGTGTTGGGGTGCGGCACGTCGGCTTCGCCACTCAGGAGCTTGCCGTGGCTGTCGAGCACCTGGTAATAAACGCGGTCGGCATCGTCGGCGCGCAAGATCTCGCGCGCCGGCTGCGGCAGCACGAACTGCGTCTGGCCCTGTTGCACCGTGACGAGCCGCGCCAGCGTCTGCACGTTGTATTCGAGCGCGCGGTCGAAGGGCGCGTTGGCAATGCCCTGTGCCACCAGCCACGTGACGCCGATGCTCACCGGCACCAGCAGCAGCAGCGGCGTGAGCATCCAATCGAGGATCTCGCCGAACAGGGAGCGCTGCGCGCGCTGAAACAGTTTCAAGGCTTACGGCCTCCGATGCCGCCGGGCACGCCCGGACGTCATTGCTGGATTTTTTCGAGGCAGTAGCCGAGGCCGCGAACCGTGGCGATGCGCACCGGCCCCTTCTCGATCTTCTTGCGCAGGCGGTGGATGTACACCTCGATGGCGTTGAGGCTCACTTCCTCGCCCCATTCGCACAGGCGCTCCACCAGTTGGTCCTTGCTCACCAGGCGGCCGGCGCGCTGCAGCAGCACCTCGAGCAGGCCGAGTTCGCGCGCCGAGAGCTCGACCATCTTGCCGTCGATGGTCGCCACCCGGCCGGCCTGGTCGTACACCAGCGGGCCGTGCTTGATCGTGTTGCTGGTGGCGCCCATGCCGCGCCGCGTAAGCGCCCGCACGCGCGCTTCGAGCTCCTGCAGGCTGAAGGGCTTGGCCATGTAGTCGTCGGCGCCGTGGTCCAGGCCCTTGACGCGTTCTTCCACGCTGTCGGCCGCGGTGAGCACCAGCACCGGCAGTTGCGAGCCGCGCGCACGCAGGCGCTTGAGAATCTCGATGCCATGCAGGTTGGGCAGCCCGAGATCGAGAATCAGCAGGTCGAACTCGCTGTGCGTCATGAGCGCGGTGTCGGCCTGCGAGCCGTTCGCCACGTGGTCGACCGCCGCGCCCGAAGTGCGCAGGCTGCGCAGCAGGGCATCGGCCAGCACCTGGTCGTCTTCGGCAATCAGAATCCGCATGAGCCACCTCCGGCCGGTTCGGGCGCCGCGCCGGCGCCGTTCACATTTGTCTCTCCCAGCCGAGTCTAGCCCCCTGTGTAGGCTTCCAGACCGATGGTTACCACGGTGGCGACGTCGTTGCCGACGCTGGCGCGGAATTCGCGCTCGGCCTGCGTCACCGCGCTGCGGAAGGCGTCGAGCCACGCCAGCCCGTCGGCGGTGAAAAGCACGCGCCGCGCCCGCGCGTCGAGCGGGTCGGGCCCGCGCGTGACCAGGCCCCAGGCCTCGCACTGGTCCACCAGCGCGCCCATGGCCTGCTTGGTCATGCCGGCGCGCTCGGCCAGTTCGGTCAGGCGCGAACCCTCGCGCGCCAGGTGCCGCGTGATGTGGATGTGCGCGGCGCTCACCTGGGCCCGCGCGGCGAGGTTCGACAGCGCCAGCGGCACGTCGATATCGTGCGCCATGAGTTCGAGCACGCGCTCGTCGAAGCGGCGCATCGCATGGCCCAGCAGGCGGCCCAGGTGGGTTTGCCGCCAGGCGTCGGGGTCGGTCGGAAAAGCGGTTTCGGCCATCCGCCAATAGTAAAGCAAACTGACCAAAAAATGGGTTTACTCAAACCCATGAGCCCCTACACTACTGTTCAAGCATCCAGCCTGTGATTAAAAGCAGATGGATGGCAGTCACACACAAACCGTTGATTTTCAAGGAGATTTCCACATGGACGCAGTCGTCAAGGGCGCAAGCATCTCGGTCGCCAACAGTGAAAAGGCCAAGGCCCTGCAGGCCGCGCTGGCCCAGATCGAAAAGCAGTTCGGCAAGGGCACGATCATGCGGCTCGGCGAAGGCGAGGCGCTCGAAGACATCCAGGTGGTCTCCACCGGCTCGCTCGGCCTGGACATTGCGCTGGGCGTCGGCGGCCTGCCGCGCGGCCGCGTCATCGAAATCTACGGCCCGGAATCGTCGGGCAAGACCACGCTCACCTTGCAGGTCATCGCCGCCATGCAGAAGCAGGCCGGCACCTGCGCTTTCGTCGACGCCGAGCATGCGCTCGACGTGCAATACGCCCAGAAGCTCGGCGTGAACCTGTCCGACCTGCTGATCAGCCAGCCCGACACCGGCGAGCAGGCGCTTGAAATCGTCGATTCGCTGGTGCGCTCGGGCGCCGTCGACCTGATCGTCATCGACTCGGTCGCCGCGCTCACGCCCAAGGCCGAAATCGAAGGCGAAATGGGCGACTCGCTGCCCGGCCTGCAGGCCCGCCTGATGAGCCAGGCGCTGCGCAAGCTCACCGCCACCATCAAGAAGACCAACTGCATGGTCATCTTCATCAACCAGATCCGCATGAAGATCGGCGTGATGTTCGGCTCGCCCGAAACCACCACCGGCGGCAATGCGCTGAAGTTCTACGCCTCGGTGCGCCTGGACATCCGCCGCATCGGCACCATCAAGAAGGGCGACGAAGCCATCGGCAACGAAACCAAGGTCAAGGTGGTGAAGAACAAGGTCAGCCCTCCGTTCAAGACGGCCGAGTTCGACATCCTGTTCGGTGAAGGCATCAGCCGCGAAGGCGAAATCATCGACATGGGCGTGACCGCCAAGATCCTCGACAAGGCGGGTGCCTGGTACGCCTACAACGGCGAAAAAATCGGCCAGGGCCGCGACAACGCACGCGAGTTCCTGCGTGAGAACCCCGAGCTGTCGCGCGAAATCGAGAACAAGGTGCGCGAGTCGCTGGGCATTCCGCTGCTGGCGGCCGATGCCGACACCCCCGCGACCGAAAAAGCCGAGAAGCCCGCGAAGGCAGCCAAGGCCGAGAAGGCCGACAAGGGCGAGTAAGCAAGGGCAGCGCGGCCTCCTGCGGGGCCGCGCGAGTGCGACCCACATGGCTTTCGGTGCCCCCTCTCTCAAAGGCCGCGCATTGCGGCTCCTGAGCCAGCGCGAACATTCGCGCGCGGAGCTGGAGCGCAAGCTGGCCAAGCACGAAGAAGAACCCGGCACGCTGGCCCGCGCGCTCGACGAACTGGCCGCCAAGGACTTCATCAGCGAGCCGCGCGTGGTGGCTTCGGTGCTGAACCAGCGCGCGGCCCGGTCGGGCGCATTGCGGGTGCGGCAGGAGCTGCAAGCCAAGGGCATCGCGCCCGAGGCGATTGCAGAAGCCGTGGCCAGCCTGCAGGACACGGAAGTGGAGCGCGCCACGGCCCTGTGGCGCCGCCGTTTCGACGCACCGCCCGCCGATGCGAAGGAGCGCGCCAAGCAGATGCGGTTTCTGCTGGCACGCGGCTTTTCGGGCGCAGTGGTGGCCAAGGTGCTCCGGAGCGATTTCGACGGCAACGACGAACAAGGCGGATGACGCCTGCCGCATCGCCGCACGCCTGCCGACGTTGCGGCCGCCAATGGCATGATCGGCCCCGGCCGGTCCCGCACGAGGACCGCCTTCATAAAACTTCGGAGGAGGAAATCTCATGTCTTCAGGACCTGCAGGCCAGCCGTCGCTCGTGCGCACGGGCGCCAAGGCCGGCGCCGCTTTTGTCGGATCGGTGGTCAAGGGCGGCTTGCTCTCGCTCATCCTCGGCGGCGGCGCCTTCTTCTACTACGTGAGCCAGTTGCAGGGCCCCGGCAACGCCGCGGCGCGCGCGGGCGGTGCGGGCGCCGCACTCGCGCTGATCACCTCGCCGCCGCTGCTGGTGGCCGTCTTGCTGGGGGCGTTCGTGGTCGTGTACGTGATGCTGGGCGTGGCGCAGGGCCGCGCACGTGCCATGCAGCACCTCGTGGCGGCACGCGGCGAGGCTGTTTCACAAAAGCTGGGTGGCGCGATCGCGGGGCGTATCGAGGCCATGCCGCGCACCCACGGCACGCTGCAGCGCGCGGCCGACTGGTTGTCGGTCGATGCCCTGAGCAAACAACTCGCGCCGGTGCTGGGTGAAGGCAAGGCGGTGCGCTCGGTGGTCGGCTTCGTGCTGAACCGGCTGCCGCTGAGCGACATGCTCGCCGAATGGCAGCAAGGCCGCGCAGCGCATGGTGAGCCGGCGGCAGGAGAAGAGGGCGCCGTGCAAGACCCCGCACTGCGCGCTCTGCTCACGCGCCGCATCAACGAAACGCTGCAGGAAATGTCGACGCCTTCACGCAAGCCGCTCTACATCGCGCTGGGCGCGCACGCGGTGCTGCTGGGCGTCGGCCTCTGGCTCGTCAGGTGAACTGAGAACGATGGCTGGCGCTCAGAGCGCCAGCATCAGCTTCAGGTTCTGCACCGCGGCGCCGCTGGCGCCCTTGCCCAGGTTGTCGAGGCGCGCAATCACCACGGCATGGCGGTGGTCTTCATTCGGGAACACGCGAATCTCGAGCTGGTTGGTGTCGTTGAGTGCCAGCGCGTCGAGCTTGCCGTCGTCGGTGGGCGGCAGCACTTTCACGAACTGTTCGGGCGTGTTGCTCTTGGCGTAGTGCGCGGCCAGCGCGTCCTGCAAATCGCCCGACTTCGGCTTGCCGGGCAGCAGGTCGAGGTGCAGCGGCAGTTGAACCAGCATGCCCTGCTTGAAATTGCCCACCGAAGGAATGAAGACCGGCCGGCGGGTCAGGCCGGTGTACTTCATGATTTCGGGGATGTGCTTGTGCTTGAGGCCGAGCGCGTAGGTTTCGAAAAGCGGCGCCTGGCCTTTTTCGTAGTCCTCGATCATGGCCCGTCCGCCACCCGAATAGCCGCTCACCGAGGGTAGCGAAATCGGAAAATCGGCCGGCAGCAGGCCCGCATCGACCAGCGGACGCACCATGGCGATGGCGCCCGTGGCGTAGCAACCCGGGTTGCCGACGCGGTCGGCCGCGGCCACGGCCTGCCAGTGGCCTTCCGCCAGTTCAGGGAAACCGAACACCCAGCCGGGCGCCACGCGGTGCGCGGTGGAGGCGTCGATGATCTTGGGCTTCTTGCCCGGCAGCTGGTCGATCAGCGCGACCGACTCGCGGGCCGCGTCGTCGTGCAGGCACAGCACCACCAGGTCGACGCCGGCCATCAGCTCGCGCTTGGCGTTCACGTCTTTTCGCAGCTCGGGCGCAATGCTCACGAGTTCGATTTGCGGCATCGTCTGGAGCCGCTCGCGAATTTGCAAGCCGGTGGTACCGGCTTCGCCGTCGATGAAAACCTTGGCCATATCGGAGTATCCGTGGGGTGGCTAGAAGAAAGTACGTATTGACCGCAAGGTCACGTCGAGTATTGGTGCGCCGCACCATGATACAGTCCGCGGTTGTTCGCCGCCCCCAGCCGTCAGGTTGCCGTCGCCCGCGAACAACAGAGCCAAAGACGCCTCAGACCCCAGACCTCCCGTTCTCAACTTCCTCCTTCCGAGAGACATCCCTCATGAAGATTCACGAGTACCAAGGCAAGGAAATTCTTGCCAAGTTCGGCGTGCCGGTGCCGCGCGGCATTCCGGCCTATACGGTTCAGGAGGCGGTCGAGGCCGCCCAGAAACTTGGAGGCCCGGTCTGGGTCGTCAAGGCCCAGATCCACGCGGGTGGCCGCGGCAAGGGCGGCGGCGTCAAGGTCGCCAAGTCCATCGAAGACGTCAAGAAGCTCGCCGGCGAAATCCTCGGCATGCAGCTCAAGACCCACCAGACCGGCCCCGAAGGCCAGAAGGTGCGCCGCCTCTACATCGAAGATGGCGCCGACATCAACAAGGAATACTACGTCTCGGCCGTGACCGACCGCGCAACGCAAAAAATCGCGTTCATCGCTTCGAGCGAAGGCGGCATGGACATCGAGGAAGTGGCCCACTCCACGCCCGAGAAGATCATCACGGTCTACGCCGACCCTGCAGCCGGCCTGACCGACGCGCAAGCCAAGGAAATCGCCGACGGCATCGGCATGCCGGCCGATTCGACCGCGCAAACGGTCGACATCCTGAAGAAGCTCTACGCCTGCTACATGGAGACGGATGCCTCGCTGGTCGAGATCAACCCGCTCAACCGTGACAGCAAGGGCAACGTCATGGCGCTGGACGCCAAGTTCAACTTCGACAGCAACGCGCTGTTCCGCCACCCCGAAATCGTGGCGCTGCGCGACCTCGACGAAGAAGACGCGGCCGAAGTCGAAGCCTCGAAGTTCGACCTCGCCTACATCTCGCTCGACGGCAACATCGGCTGCCTCGTGAACGGTGCCGGCCTGGCCATGGCCACCATGGACACCATCAAGCTGTTCGGCGGCGAGCCGGCCAACTTCCTGGACGTGGGCGGCGGCGCCACCCCCGAGAAGGTCACCGAAGCCTTCAAGATCATGCTGAAGAACAAGAATGTCGAGGCCATCCTCGTCAACATCTTCGGCGGCATCATGAAGTGCGACACCATCGCCACCGGCGTGATCGCAGCCTGCAAGGCCGTGAACCTGCAAGTGCCGCTGGTCGTTCGCATGAAGGGCACCAACGAAGTCGAAGGCAAGAAGCTGCTGGCCGATTCGGGCCTGCCGATCATCAGCGCCGACACCATGGCGGACGCGGCCCAGAAGGTCGTCGCAGCAGTCAAGAAGGCCTAAGGAACAAGTCATGTCGATCTACATCAACAAAGACACCAAAGTCATCACGCAAGGCATTACCGGCAAGACCGGTCAGTTCCACACCGAGAAGTGCCAGGAATACGCGAACGGCAAGAACGCCTTCGTGGCGGGCGTGAACCCGAAGAAGGCCGGCGAGTCGATCTTCAACATCCCGATCTTCGGTTCGGTGAAGGAAGCCGCGTCGCAAACCGGCGCCACCGTGTCGGTGATCTACGTGCCGCCGGCTGGCGCGGCCGCCGCCATCTGGGAAGCCGTCGAGGCCGACCTGGACCTGGCGATCTGCATCACCGAAGGCATTCCGGTTCGCGACATGCTCGAAGTGCGCAACAAGATGAAGGCCAAGGAAGCGGCCGGCGGCAAGAAGACCTTGCTGCTGGGCCCCAACTGCCCCGGCCTGATCACGCCCGACGAAATCAAGATCGGCATCATGCCCGGCCACATTCACCGCAAGGGCCGCATCGGCGTGGTCTCGCGCTCGGGCACGCTCACGTATGAAGCCGTGGCGCAACTCACCGAAATCGGCCTCGGCCAGTCGTCGGCAGTCGGCATTGGCGGCGACCCGATCAACGGCCTGAAGCACATCGACGTGATGAAGGCTTTCAACGACGATCCGGACACCGACGCGGTCATCATGATCGGCGAAATCGGCGGCCCCGACGAAGCCGACGCAGCCCGCTGGTGCAAGGAACA
Organism: Variovorax paradoxus; assembly: GCF_040544635.1. Classification (GTDB taxonomy): domain Bacteria; phylum Pseudomonadota; class Gammaproteobacteria; order Burkholderiales; family Burkholderiaceae_C; genus Variovorax; species Variovorax paradoxus_R. Next base: position 297,751 of record NZ_JBEPKJ010000001.1, on the reverse strand, counting down.
CATGAAGAAGCCGGTGGTCGGCTTCATCGCCGGTGTTACCGCTCCTCCCGGCAAGCGCATGGGCCATGCCGGCGCGCTGATCTCGGGCGGTGCCGACACCGCCGATGCCAAGCTCGCCATCATGGAAGAGTGCGGCTTCACGATCACGCGCAACTTCTCGGAGCTGGCAAAGCTGCTCAAGGCACAGCTCTAAAACGCAGCAGCTCTCCTCTCCTGCACACCACGCAAAAAGAAAAAAGCGCCCGCAAACCCTGCGGGCGCTTTTTTCACTACAACACAGTGGAACAGAGACATGGAACTCCTTCAAAGCACCGATTTCTGGATCGGCCTGGTCAAGATTGTCTGGATCAACATCATTCTTTCGGGTGACAACGCCGTGGTGATTGCCATGGCTGCCCGTTCGCTGCCGCCCGCGCAGCAGCAAAAAGCCGTTCTGTTCGGCTCGGGCGCAGCCGTGGTGCTGCGCATCGTGCTGACCATCGTGGCCGCCAAACTGCTGGCGCTGCCCTACCTGCAGATACTGGGCGGCCTGCTGCTGCTGTGGATCGGCCTGCAGCTGCTCGGCGAGGAAGAAGAGGGTGATGGCGAGGCCAAGGAATACGGCAGCATGCTGGCGGCCGTGCGCACCATCTTGCTTGCGGACCTGGTCATGAGCCTGGACAACGTCATTGCCGTGGCGGCCGCCGCGCAGGGCAGCATGGTGCTGCTGGTGCTCGGCCTGGCCATCAGCATTCCGCTGGTGATTTTTGGCAGTACGCTCATGATCAAGCTCATGGAACGTTTTCCGATCATCGTCATGCTGGGCGCCGCACTCATCGGCTGGGTCGGCGGCGAGACCATCGTCAACGACGTGTCGCTGCATGGCATGCTCGCGGCCAACCCCTGGCTGCACTATGCGGCCGCGGCCGCCGGTGCGTTTTTCGTCGTGGCCGCGGGCCGCTTGCTGCAACAGCGCGCCCGCGCTGCTGCCGGGCGCTGAACGCCGCGCGCCCCCGCTAGTACACCATGGCGAGTGTCGGCGCATCCCTCTTTTCCAATCGGCCCCCGCTGTCCTGGGAGTTCGCCGCGCTGACGGATGTCGGCCGCGCGCGCGCCCACAACGAGGACGACCTCCATGTCGATGCGGCGCTCGGCCTTGCCGTGCTGGCCGACGGCATGGGAGGCTACAAGGGCGGTGAGGTGGCCAGCGCCATGGCCGTGTCGCTGGTGCATGCCAGCTTTGCCCGATGGTTCGCGCAGGCCGGGCCGCAAGCCCCCGCGCGGGTGATCCGGCGTGCCCTGCAGGCCGCCACCGACGAGGCGAATTCGGCCATTCTCGAAGCCGGCATTGCCAATGACGAGCTGCAGGGCATGGGAACGACCCTGGTGCTGGCGGCTTTCCGGCCTCAACGGGTGCTGGTCGGCCACATCGGCGATTCGCGCTGCTACCGGCTTCGCAACAACAAGCTCGAGCAGCTCACCCGCGACCATTCGCTGCGGCAACAGCAGCTCGACGCCGGCGCGATCACCGCCGAGGAAGCCCTGCATTCGCCCCATCGCAACCTCGTGACCCGCGCGGTCGGCGTAGAGGCACAAGTTGTGCTTGAAATGCACGAACACACCGCGAGACCTGACGATCTGTATATGCTGTGCTCCGACGGGCTCAGTGAGATGATCTCGGATGCGCAGCTTTTCACGCTTTTGAATCACGATGTCGAGCTTCAGCAGAAAGCAGCACTTTTGGTTGCAATTGCAAACGACAATGGCGGTCGGGATAACATTTCCGTTGTCCTGGCGAAAGCGCGCGTCGGTGACGCGCCTGGCGCCGCCTACTAGTAGTTGCAGGCACGGACGACCAACCGTCGTTCCGCTTGTCATCAATCAATTTCTGCACTTGGGAAGTCGGCAATGCCGAAAATGATCATTTCGATCGATGGCGTTGTCATCGAGCAAGTGGCGCTCGCCAAAGACCGGACCACGCTGGGGCGGCGCGCCTACAACGACATCGTCATCGACAACCTGGCGGTGAGCGGCGAGCATGCCGTGCTGCACATGCGCGGCGGCGAGGTCGAAATTGAGGATCTCAACAGCACCAACGGCACCTACATCAATGCGCTCGTCGTCCAGAAGCAGGTGCTCAAGGACAACGACGTCATCGAACTCGGTGGCTGCCGCATTCACTTTCGCGCCCGCAGCAGCCTGCAAATCGGCCCAGGCTCGCCGCGCAACGGGACCGACGATTTCGATCCCTCCATTCCCCTGTCGGCCGCACCCACCGAAGCTGGCGCGCTGGTCGAGCTCGGGATCCCCATGCTGCGCGTTCTCTCCGACACCCACGGCGGACAGGACGTGCCGCTGCAGAAGGTTGTCACCACCATCGGCAAGCCCGGCGTTGCCGTGGCGGTTGTCACGCGCCGCCGGCAAGGCTACGTGGCGGCCAGCGTCATGGGCGAGGTCACGCTCAACGGGGCTCCGCTCGGCTCCGACGCCGTCGGTCTGCAGGAACGCGACGTGCTGGAACTCGGCGGCGCCACACGCATGCAGTTCGTGCGGGTCTGACCTCGAAGCCCGCGAGGGGCCGACGCCATGAATGCGCTCAGGCGGCATTGGCCACGCATTGTCATCACCCTGCTGCCGGTCTTGCTGGCGCTGGCGCACGCCACCGGTGCCTGGCGCCTGGGTGCGCTCGACCGCCTCGACCACTTGATTTACGACACGCGCCTGCGTGCCACCATGCCGGGCACGCTCGATCCCCGCATCGTGATCGTGGACGTCGACGACGCCAGCCTGGCGAGACAGGGGCAATGGCCCTGGGCGCGTGACAAGCTGGCCCGGCTGACCACCGAGCTCATGGGGCGCCAGCAGGTGGCGGTGCTGGGCTTCGACGTGATGTTCGTCGAGCCGGACCGGAGCTCCGGCCTCGACAAGCTGCGCCAGATTGCGCGCGGGCCGCTGCGCGACATGCCGGGCCTTGCCGGGGAAATCGAACGGCTCGCGCCCGTGCTCGACAACGACGCCACCTTTGCCAGGGCCATGGAAGGCAAGCGCGTAGCGCTCGGCTACTACTTCACGCGAACCGAAAAGCCCGGCGCCAAGGGGCAACTGCCGGCGGCTGCGCTGTTGCCGCCCGAAGCCTTTCCGGCGGGCCATGGCTACGCCACCGGGTGGAACGGCTTCGGTGCCAACCTGCCCGTACTGGCAACCGCCGCGCCCGCGTCGGGTTTTCTCAACACGCTGGTCACGTCGAGCGGCGACGGAGTGATTCGTACCGTGCCGCTCATCGCCCGCTATGAAGGCGACAAGGGCCGGCCCGGCTACTACGAGTCGCTGGGGCTCGCCGTCTACAGGCTCGCCAACGGCTCGCCCCCCGTGCTGCCGGCCTTTGCGCCGGGCGGCGCCGTGCCCCGGCTCCAATCGCTGATCGTCGGCGGCCTGCGCCTGCCGGTCGATGAAAGCGCCAGCATGCAGGTGCCGTTTCGCGGCCCGGGCGGCGCGGACGGCGGCTCGTTCCGCTACGTGCCGGCCGGCGACGTGCTCGAGGGCCGGCTCGCGCCGGGCGAACTGAAGGGGCGCATCGTACTCGTGGGCGCCACCGCGCCGGGCCTGCAAGACCTGCGCGCCACGCCCGTGGGCGCCGCATTCCCCGGCGTCGAGGTGCATGCCAATGTGGTGTCGGCCATGCTCGACCGTCGCCTGCTCGCCGTGCCCGACTACGCGCCCGGCTACGAAGTGCTGAACGTGCTGGCCGCGGGGTTCGTGCTCGCACTGGGCCTCACGCTGCTGCCGGCGCCGCGTGCCGTTGTGCTGGGCATCGTCACGGTCGGGGTGCTGGTCGGCGTGAACGCCTGGCTCTATCAGAACCACAACCTCGTGCTGCCGCTGGCCTCGGTGCTGGCCATGGTGGCGCTCGCTTTTGTCTTCAACATGGGCTGGGGCTACTTCATCGAGTCACGCGCGCGGCGCGGGCTGGTGCGGCTCTTCGGCACCTACGTGCCGCCGCAGCTGGTCGACGAAATGCTCGTGACCCCCGGCCGCTACAGCATGCGCGCCGAGAGCAAGAACATGACCGTGATGTTCTGCGACATGCGCGAGTTCACCCGGCTCTCGGAGCAGATGACCCCGGCCGAACTGCAGGCCTTCCTCAACACCCTGTTCAGCCGGCTCACCAACGTGATCAGCGCGCACCGCGGCACCGTCGACAAATACATGGGCGACTGCGTCATGGCCTTCTGGGGCGCGCCCATCGACACCCCCGACCACGCCACGCTCGCCGTGCGCGCCGCGCTCGAAATGGCCGAAGCCGTGCGCGACGTCAACAAGGCGCACGGCGCCGACGGGCGCCCCCAGATCAGCGTGGGCATCGGCATCAACAGCGGCGTGATGAGCGTGGGCGACATGGGCTCGGCCGCGCGGCGCAGCTATACCGTTGTCGGCGACGCGGTCAATCTCGCGTCCCGGCTCGAAGGCCTGAGCGCGCACTACGGCGTCGAGATCATCGCCAGCAGCGCTACCCGCGACCTCGCGCCCGGCTTCCTCTGGCAGGAGCTCGACAGCGTGCTCGTCAAAGGCAAGGCCCAGGCCGTGGCCGTGTTCACCCCGCTGGCCCCCGACACCGGCACCCGGACGCCCGCCGCACAGCAGCAGCACGAGCAATTGCGGCGCTGGGCCGATGTGCTTGCCGCCTATCGCCGGCAGGATTGGGCCGCAGGCCGCAACCTGCTGGACCCGCTGCTCGCCGCAGATGCCAAAAAAGTCCTTTACCAGCTCTACGCCCAGCGTTTAGCCTCCATGGCAATGCGGCCGCAAGACCCTGAATGGGACGGCGCAACCCGGTTCGAAACCAAATGACGACAGGCACAAGCAAGGGGTCTTTCACAATGCAGGTTCGTGTGCTGGGTTGCTCAGGCGCCATTGCCAAGGACTGCCGGACCACGTCGTTCCTGGTCGACACAGACCTGCTCGTCGACGCAGGCACCGGCGTGGGCGACCTCACGCTCGACGAAATGGCCGCCATCGACGACGTGGTGCTCACCCACTGCCACCTCGACCACATTGCCGCGCTCCCCCTCATGCTCGACGCCGTCGGCGGCCGCCGCACCCGCCCCCTGCGCGTGCACGCCCTGCGCGCCACCATCGAGGCGCTGCGCGCCCACATATTCAACAACGTCATCTGGCCCGATTTCGAGAGCATTCCGAGCCCCCATGCGCCCTTCGTGAGCTTTCACGACATCACCGTCGGCCAGGTTCTGCAACTGGGCAGCGCCACCCCCAAGCGCGTCGAGGTGCTGCCCGCCGTCCACACCGTGCCGGCCTGCGGTTTTGCCGTGTGCCGCGCCGAGGGAGGCGCCAATTGGGTTTTTACCGGCGACACCGAACGCAACGCCCCCTTCTGGGACCGCGTCAACGCCCTCGACGTGGCCATGCTCGTCATCGAGACTGCCTTCAGCAACCGCGAGCAGGCCCTGGCCGAACGCAGCCTGCACCTGTCGCCCCGCGTGCTGGCCGACGAGCTGGCGCATATCGATCCGGGCAAGCAATACCCGATCTACATCACCCACATCAAACCGGCCGAAACCGAAGAAATCATGAGCCAGATCCAGTTGCTGGCCGGGCATCAGGTGGCGGGGCTGGCGCAGCGGGATATTCGCTGGTTGAAGGCGAATGGGGTGCTGACTTTTTGAGGCGCCGAGCGGTTGGCATGACAAATTTGTCACGGTTTGTCGCGCCTCGAAGCGGTTTTTGTCACTCGATGTAACTTCTGTACTGGTGAAGTGACCAGATTCGTCGGCGCAAGGCGCCAGACGGGGTGGCACAGATGCTGCGGTAGGTACTCCGCTCCGGGCTGGTTCCCGGGCTGTACAAACCAACCTGGAGTTTTTGAATGAACCGTCGTTCTATCGCACGCAACGTGCAAAAGGGTTTCACCCTTATCGAGTTGATGATCGTTGTGGCGATCATTGGTATCTTGGCTGCTATTGCTCTCCCCCAGTACCAAACGTACATCGCCAAGTCGCAAATGTCGCGTGCGATGAGCGAATCGGGTAGCGTGAAGACCGCTGTTGAAAACTGCGTGGTCGAAGGCCGCACCACTGGTGCCGTTCATTCCAACTTGCCCGCCGGCACGGCCTTGGCTGCTGGCGCATGCTCGCTCGACGCAACCGCCTCCTCCATCCTGACGGGCACCGTCCAAGGCACTGGTACGGCTGCTCCGGCTGGCACGGGCTACCCCACCACGACGGACCCGCTGGGCGCTACGCCAGTCATCACCGCCACGCTTGGCAACGGCGCCGCTACGGTCCTGGCCGCTGGCACTGTGACCTGGACCCGCTCGGCCGAAGGTTCCTGGACCTGCGCCACGACAGGCATCGATGCCAAGTACGTGCCGCGCGGCTGCCAATAATCTACTGCGCTCTGCTCAAGCCGCCTTCGGGCGGCTTTTTTTATACCCAAACCATCTCGAGCATTCTTATGAGCGCCTCAAACACAGAAGTTCGCGGCTTCACGCTGATCGAGCTAATGGTTGTAGTTGCCATCGTCGGCATACTCGCGGCGATCGCAATTCCTCAGTATCAGACCTTTGTCTACAAATCCCAGGTGCAGCGCGTGGTAGGCGAATCCGGGGCCCTCAAAACGGCGTTGGAGACCTGTCTTTCAAGCGGCAGGTTCAATGTTGGAAACCCGGCCACGGCCGGAAACTGTGATCCTCAAGCGTCCGGCTCGAGTCTCCAGGCGACGGCTGGCAACGCGGCGCCAACAGTTGCAGATCCTTGGGTGTCAGCAGGCACGGGCGTTCCGCAAGTTGCCATGTCCGCAACAACTCCTTCGACAATCGTGGCGACATTCGGAAATCTTGCAGGAGGGCCGCTGCAAGGCACTCCCGCTGGGACTGTCACGTGGGAGCGAGACCTGCGCGGAAGCTGGAGTTGCAGGGTTGCCAACATAGACCCCAAGTACGTTTCCTCAGCATGCCCCCTGTAGGTAGGCACGGCGTTCACGTCAGATTGCCGGTTTGCCGCAAGTCATGCTCTGAGTGACCTGCCAGCAGGCCACGCAGGCAGAACATGTGCCGAGTCCTTGCTGCTGCTTGCTGCCGATCGAACCAAGAAAGCAACGCTGCACCTGTGGGCGCGAGAGCTTGCCTCGCAGGAGCGCTTTTTGGGTCTTTTCTACCCGGAGTTCAGGTCCTCGGTGCAAGCTCAGAGTTGATGCTCTAGTTGCACGGGCTAGCTCATCGCGCCGGTTCTTCGGCATCTGAGCCGGTGCGGCCGTCTTGTGAGCAAAGATCGACATTGCGCCGGGCGTAGCGCTTTGACCTCATCTAACACTGTGCAGCGTGTGCCACGCTGGAGCCTCGAGTAATCGCTTCCTCAGGTCTGCGGCAAGCAGCCGCAGCCTTGACCCAGAGCATCGGCCTGGCTCAACTCCTGATGTTCGTCGGCACAACCTTATGCATGCGCAAGAACACGGGATGAGCCTGCGCTGCATAGCAGCTGTTGCAGAGCAAAAAAATGCGGTGCGAACGAATCACACCGCATCTGAGTTCTCGGCTCTTAATCCGCCGTCGGCACTTCCCGCCAGTTCACCAGCCGCAGCCCGCTACCGGGCGGAGGGTTGAACCCGATCTTGTCCAGGTTGCCGCGCACGTCGCCCGAGATCAGGCGCACGGTACCGTCCACGCCCACGAACTTGAGGTCGGTGATCGCGGTGGTGGACTGCACGAACGCGGCGCCGCTGGCCAGGGCCGTGCGGCCGGTGTTGTAGTCAATGGCGTAGATCCGGCTCTGGCCCGATGGGCTGCAGGCATCGCCGCTGGTCAGCAGCGACGAGAACGCCACGATGCCGTTGAAGGCGACCGGGCTCGCCACCATGCGAAGGCCGATGCCGCCTTGCGTGCCCAGGTCGAGGTACCAGCCGCGCGAATCGGCGGGAACGACGGTGCCGCCCACGAGATCGGTGATGGCGGTGAGCCCGCTGCGGGTCACGGGCATGGTGCTGTCGGCCGGCTTGAAGACCGTGGCGGTTCCGTCGATCACGGCATAGAAGCTCTGCGTCGCGGCGGAGTTGATGTCGCTGGAATCGAGCAACTGGCCGGTGCCGACCATCACGTAGCGCTTGCTCGTCGTGGGCTGGATCTGCACCAGTGGGCGCGAAGTGATGGGCTGGGCCACCGGGGTGGTTGCGCCGTCGGTGAAGAGGGCGATCTTGGCCGGCGCCGGGTAGGCCGTGGTCGTGCCCGCGGGCGCGGTCACGTCGAAGCGCCAGAGCTGGCCGTTGAGATCGCCGACGTAAATTGCGTCAGCCGTGCCGTCGCTCAGGTCGGAGATGAAGGCGGTGGCATGGGTCATGCCGTTGGCCGTCGCGCCGGTGCTTACCTTCTGCAGCAGCGCGCCGGTTTCCGGATGCACGAAGTAGAGGTAGCCGTTGCGATTGGTGTTGTCGTTGTGATAGCCCGAGGTCAGCACCACCACCCAGCCGTAGCGCTTGGTCTTCAGAACCAGGGGTGCGCCGTAGCTGAACCCCATGTCCGTATCGGTGAACTCCCACAGCACCTTGCTTGCGAGGATGGTTTCGTCGGTGATTGCGCCGGGATCGGTCACGTCGAGGGCGTAGAAGCTCTTGCCGCCCTTGCCGAGGCCGCCGACGAGCAGCGAGCGCCAGTCGGAGCCGGTGGCCGCAAAGGTGCCGCCGGCGCGGTCGAAGTCGACGTCGACCACCTCGGGTGTGGCATCGACGTAGTACTTGTGCAGGTAGTTCGGGTTGCCGAGCTGGGCCAGGCCGTCCGCGGCCGGTGAGGCCGGGGTGCTCGGGCCGTTGAAGAGGGCGCTCGGCACGTAGGCGAACTGTTCGCGGCCGGCGTCGGTGCCGGTGAGTTCACCACGGAATGCATGCAGCATGCCGTCGTTCGCGGCGGCGTAGACCATGGTCGGGCGCGTGGCCTTGGCCGTCTTGAAGGCGGCGTAGCCGCGGTTCACCGCGTCGGAGTAGGCCGAGGCGGGCGGGCCGACGGGCTTCACCTTCGAGTTGACGATGTCTCCCAGCAGCTTGCTGCGAAGCCGGTAGGGCTTGGTTCCGTCGCTTGCCGTCTTCTCCTGGCTGCGATCGCCGCGCAGGTAGTTCAGGTAGTTGGCGCTGTCGTCGCCGGTGACGTAGAGCGTGTCGAGCGCGGTCGCCTGACTGCCCGTTCCGGTGGTGAGATTGCCGATACGGAAGGCCACGCCGGCCGTTCCGTTCCAGGTGGCAATGCGCCGGTCGGTGTTCCAACCGGTGCCCGCGAACTGGGTCGCGAGCTTGGTGGTGCTGTTCCATGCCGCCGTGAGCGAAGGCGTACCGTCGGTGGCAAAACTGATGCTGCTCGCACTCACCACGCCGGTCCAGTCCTGTGCGTCGTATTGCGAGGCATACGAAGCCGAGCCGGTGGCCGAAACCTGCAGGGCCGAGAGCGAGAACGAGGTGGTGTACGCCTGGATGGCATTCACGATGCGCTCGAAGGCTTGCGTCAGGCCTCTCACCAGCGTGTCGGGCTGGCCTGCGGCAAAGTAATTGTCGGGTCGCGGTTGCGTCAGGTTCGCGGCACGCGCGTCGGTCAGCGTCTCGCCGCTGGTCGACCACCAGTCCAGCGGAATGGTGCCGGCGAAGGTGTAGGGGTCGAAGTCGGCGGGCAGCTTCTTCTGGTCCAGTCCACCGAACTTGGCAGCGAGGTAGAACTGGTTGTTGAACTGGAAGGGCTGCTCCAGCACGTCCACCCAGTAGGTGCTGACCGTCTGCTTGCCGATGGTGTTCGCCTGTCCTGCCACATCAGGACGGATGTCCTTGGTGTTGGAGTCGAACGCAAGGCCCGCAATGTAGGCGGAGTTGTCGCGGCCGCTGTAGCTGTTTGTGTTGCCCAGATTGCCCAGGCCTTGGAGTGCGCCCACGCGGTTCGTGGCCGTTACCGCGTTGACGGTGTTGTCGTTCGCCACCTCGGTCTGCATAGCGGGCTCACGGGTGCGGTAGGCGGTGTTGCCGGCCACATTCTTGTCGACGTGGGTGTAGATGTCGCCAATGCCCAGCACGAAGTTGCGCTGGCAAGAGTACTGGATCGGGTCGCCCCAGTTGGTGATCACCGGGAAACCGTCGACCCAACTGGTCTTCGTTGCGGCGTCGGCAGTGCCCATCGAACTCCAGGCCGCAACGTTGTCGAGGTTCTTGTAATACCGGATGACCGCGTAGTACAGCTCGCTGACCGGGTCGTAGTTCTTGTAGTCGCCCGGAAGGATCTGGCCGAACTTGTTCAGGTAGTTCATCACGCCGCTGTCCGCGATGGCCACGCCGGTCGCCGTCGTGGTTGCGGTCGCATCGATGGCGTCGGGATTGCGGATGAAGGTGCCGTCCGTCTCGCTCCACTCCTTGTTCGCGTTGGTCGCGGGCGCCTGGCCGGGGGTCGGCGCGGTTGGCCCGACGAATTTCTGCCGGGCGCGCAGCACGCCGCCGTCGCGCTGGTCGCTGCTGTCGTTCAGGTAGCCGAAGGCGCTGAAGCGCATCTTGTCGGCGTACTTCTGGATCAGCCCTTCGGGCTTGTAGTTGGAACCGTAGGCCTTGCAATTGGCTTCGAGTCCACCGGCCGCGGCTGAAGGGTCGCACACCTTCACGCGCATGGTGTAGTCACGGTCGACCGGCCCGGCATCCGAGAACGGGACGAAGGTGTTGTTCGACGAGGGCGTGCGCCAGTGGAACTGCATCACTGCGCCGCCGCCGCCTTCGTAGTACTCGATCTGCACGCTGAACGTCTCGCCCGCGGTGAGCGAGATAATCTCGGAGTCGTTGGTGGTCGCGCCGTGGTCGGTCCAGTTGTTGATTCGCCGATTGCCGTTGGTGAAGTTCTGACCACCGTTGCCGCTCTTATTGACCCAGAGCCGCACACCGTCGTCGCTGATGGTGCGGAAGACGTAGTCGCCGGTCTCGGGTGCCGTGTAGGTACCGACGAATCGCGCCGAGAAGTTGTCGGCATTCACGCCGTTCACGGGAGCGGCGGTGCCCCAGTCGTGGTTGGCGGTGTCCTCGGTGACGACGGCGATTGCCGTGCCGTTGAGATTGACGTTGTTGAAGTACCGCGCCGTCATCGTGCGGCCGCCCGCGCCGCCCGTGGTGGTCACGCGCATCTTGAAGCCGCGGTTGGTGATGCTCGTTCCCAACGCAGTGGCGCTATTGAACGGCGTGGCGCCTGCAATGGCCGCCGCCGGGAGCGTGCGGTCGGGGAACAGGCCGCGGTTGCCGTGCCAGGCTTTTTCCAGGATGGTGGTGGTGGCCGTGTCGACCACGCGCCGGCCGCCGGTCATGGCCCAGCGGAAGGGGTCGATGGTGGCGGTGGAGGCCCAGTTCAGGAAGTTGCCGCTCCACTTGTCGTTGTTGTCACCCGTGCAGGTGCGGTTGGTGGCGGCACCCGCCGGGTAGAAGTAGCTGGAATCACCCTTGTCGGTGGTGCTGACGCCATTGGCCGTGGCGTCGACCTGGTACAGGTAGCACTTGGCCGGATCGAAGTAACCCAGGTAGTTGGTGTCGCTGGAGTAGTTGCCGACGTGGGCCGTGCGCGATGCCGTGGGCCATTCCACCGAGAGCGCCAGTGCCAGGTTGCCAGGAACCTCCGAGGTCGAGAACACGGGCTGGTTGGCGAGCGGAATCGCTGACGCGACCATGGCGCTGCCGAGCGCCAGGCCGAGGCCGGTGGCGATGGTCGCGCGGCATACCGCGCGAACGGACGAACGAATTCTTGTTTTCATGATTCGCCTGTGCCCTATTCGGGCTTGGTGAAGGAGGCTTGCAGAAACACCTGCGTGTCGCGCGGACCATCGACGCGAACCGACACGCGGTAGATGGGCGGGCTGGGAATGGACGGGCCGGGCGTGGGCATCTGGCTCTGGTCGCCACCTGGCGTTTCGGTTTTGGACGGCGAGTACACGCAGCCGCTTTTGCCGATGCTCGCGAAGGTGCCGGTGGCATTGCACATGCGGTCGATCACGTAGCGCACGGTGGAGCCGCCGCTGCCCGAGATGGGGGTGCCGGTTGGCGTGAAGGCGTTGCCCAGCACATCGGGCCCGCTCAGATCGGTCTTCTTCAGCAGCACCTCCGGAATGCCCTGGGCATTGGTGGCGAGCTGGATCGCGCTGTAGTTCGCCGTGGCCACGTTGTTTGAAGTCGCCCCCGCCGCGGCGAGCGCGCCGCTGGGATTGAACTCCCGCATGGCTTTTGCGATGGCGAGTTCCCCCTGGTTCACCAGGTCGCGCTTGAAAGCGAGGTTGCCGGCCCCGGCCAGCGAGGTGTCCATCGAGCGCATGACGGCCACGCCGCCCGCGAGCAGCACCACCAGGATGATCAGGCAGAACAGTAGAACCACGCCGCGCTCGCGCGCCGGGCCGTGCATTTTGGAAAGTGTCTTCATGGGAAAGGCAGCAACAGCATGTTGCGAAGCGGGATGGTGGTGTCGATGACGCGGTGGCGGTACCTCCGGTCGTCGGTCGCAATGGTCAGCGTGCGATGGCGATCTGTCGGGAGGTCGCTGAAGATGGCCAGGTCGCCTGTCATGACGGGTTCCTTCTCCAGCAGGCTGCTTTTCATGACCAGCACAACACGCGCCGCCACGATGTGGCGCATGGTGTCGGGCGCGAGCATCAGGGTTCCGATGGCATAGCCCGCGGCGGCAGGATCGATCCATGTGTCCGCGGTGCCGTTGCTGTCGGTATCGACGCCGTACACCGCGTACAAAGCGACGATGCCGTCGGCCAGCGCCGTCATGGCAGATGCGTCAGTGCCCTCGTCGCTATCGGCGCCGGCCGCTCGCAGCAGGTCGTAGGCGACCAGCGTGCGATTGGCATTCACGCCGACCAGCTGGAACTGCAGGTTGTTGGCACCTACATTGCCCAGCGGCGAGAAGAGCGACGTGCCGTCCGCCGCGAGCGTGGCAAGCGACGTGGTGGCGCCGGTGGAGGTGAAGTAGCGCCCTCCCAACCCCAGCACTTCATTGCCGGCCGTAGCCAGTTCCGCGTTCGTGGAACTGACCTGCTCGAGCAGGCAGTCGGCCGTGCCTTCCTTGCTCACCAGCCCGATGTCGCCGTTGCGCAGACCGATGGTGTTGTCCAGCCGCAGGTTGTTGTTGTCGGGAAATCCGGAGCGGATGCGGCGCGGCACGTCGCCCGCCGCCGCGTTGCCGCCCATGACCACAAGGGTGTCCGAAGCGCCGTCGGCGCCCTTGGCAATCAGAAACGGTGCGAGCCGCAGGTTGCCCGCTGCGGCGGCCCCGGAGCCGCCGAGCAGCGTATCGAAGGGCGCCGGAAACGCGGACGTGGTGCGCGGCAGGATCGTGGTGGCCGTGCCGCCGATGAGGCGCGAGGCGCTCAACTTGCAGCCGAACAGCCCGCGCGTGCCGGTCTGTGCAAAGCCGGAGCCGGCGCTTCGCAGCAGGCGGTCGATCATGTAGGCGGCATAGGTGCCGCTCTGGTTCATGTCATTGGTTGATGTGGTGCTGCGCTTGTGCGCCTCGCCGACGGTGACCGCGCTGGTCACGGCGAGCACCACGACCAGGCCGATGACCATGGCCACCAGCAGTTCGATCAGCGTCAGGCCGTGCTGCGCGGCGCGGAGAAAGGGGTTGGAGCGGGCGTTCATGGCGAGGGCGGCAGCGTGACGCGCGTGGTGAGGCGGCTTTTCGGCTCGGTCGCCCGCTGGGAGGGGCGCCAGGTGATGACGATGTTGGCGGTGTTGGTCGCGGCGTCCGATTCGATCTCGACCTCGCCGTCGGGCAGGCCGCCGGCTCGCGGGTTGCTGGCGCGGGTGGTCCAGGCTGCGGCGTCGATCACCACGGTGCGAGTGGTCCACATGGTGGCAGCGATGTCGTTGGCGATCAGGGCGGCGCGGTTGCGGTCTTCCGCATCGATCGACAGGTTGATCGCCCGTGCCTGAAGACCGATCAGGCCAAGCATGCCCAGCGAGAAGAGCAGCACTGAAATGAGGACTTCGAGCAGGGCAACGCCGGCTTGGCCGCGTCGAGAGGAGTTGGCGGGGCGTTTCATGGCGCGGCGGCGGGGCAGCCGTCCGGTTGGCTGTCTGAAAGGGTTCTGGCCGGGTCGCACAGGCGCAGCTGTCCACCCAGGGCGACAGTGACTCGCAGAGGGCGATCACCCTCGACCACATCACTCATTTGAATGTCGTACGAATACCCGGCCGCCGGTGGCGCGTCGCAAACAGCGCTGGTCACGCCCGGCGAGGGGTTGGGGACAAGGCGCCCGAGCGAGTTGAAGCAGATTGACTTTGGCCCAGAGATCGTGACGTTGGAGCCGACGTCTAGAAGGATGCCGGCTTCGACGAATGCGCTGGTTTCGCCATCGGTCATCAGCGTCACGGTGTTGATTGCCCAGTTGCTGCCATTGGCCACGGCCGTGTAGCCGCTGCCCGTGGGCTTGTTGTTGGTCAGCGAGAACACAACCTGCCGGTTGCGGCGCGTGGCTTCCGTCTGCGCGAGGCGCAGGCCGTTCTGCAGCGAATCGCTGACCGTGCGCATCTTGTTGTTCCGAACCCACCCGATCATCGACGGCGTGGCGAGGGCGGCGAGGATCGCCATGATCGCGACGGTGACGATCAGCTCGACCAGGGTGAAGGCCCTTTGACGCCGACAGGGGCCCTGCAGCATCAGCACGCCTGCCCCTTTTTCACGATCCAGGAGGAGATGCAGGGGCTGGTCCAGCCCGACCAACCCGACGGCATCCCCTCTGTAGCGCGCACGTTCCGGTGATCGATCGTGTAGATGGCACCATTGGCAGGACCGGTTCCCGTGGCCCTGAGCTTGTACTCAGTAGCCGTAGGAACCGGGTCGGTGCAGCTCACAACGAAATTGCCGAAAGTACGCTTGTTGGTGTCACTTACGGCGCAAGGCGTCGTCAGCGGGTCCAATGTGGCGTAGGTCCGGTTATCCTGGAAATAGCGCTCCATGTCGGCACGCACGGTCGCTAGCGCATTGGTGCCGTCCACCACATAGCCGCGCCGTACATAGTCCTGGTAGCTCGGAATGGCAATAGCCGCCAGCACACCAATGATGACCACGGTGATCATGATTTCGATCAGCGTGAAGCCACGTGAACCGCTTCGATTTCTCAGGGTTTGACGCGGAACCGAATGTTGTTTCATTGACACCTTTCGCGCTCGGCCAAACCTCGTTCAAAGGCGCCGGGCAACAGTTGCAGACAGTTGTCAAAGAATGTCTCTAATTGTGTTTTTTTGCAAAACCGCTCGTCTCCCATTCGCTGCCATTCGTCGGCCCGGCCGGTCGGCACAATCGGCGGAATGACTTCCCGCGCAGCGCCCCTCGAGGCCGCCGCCCTTCCTTCGAAAGCAGTCGGCGCCTTGCGGGCCGGGCTGGTCGCGTTCCCGTTTCTCTGCCCGCTCGTGGCCGGCCCGTCGGTCCAGGCTTGGCAGCTGTTCGCAACCTGGGTCTGCGTTGCAGCACTGCTTCTCGCGGTATCTCCCGGCGTGCCGGCGCGCGGCATCTGGGCTTGGCTGGCGACCGGAATGGCTGCGGTCGTGCTTTCCTCGCATGGCTCGCCCGCTCTGTGGCTGCCCGCTGCGGTGGTGCTGGGCGCCATGGCTGCCGCGGCCTGCGTGGGGGTGGGCATGGCGCGGGGCGGGCCATCCGCTGCGGCGGTGCTGGCGACGGGCATCCTTGCGGCCGGCCTCGTCAGCGCGGTTCTGGGCCTGCTCCAGTACTACGGCCTGGCCGAACCGCTGGTTCCTTGGACGACCACGCCCGCGCTGGGTCAGGCGTACGGCAACCTGCGCCAGCGCAACCAGTTCGCCACGCTGATCAGCATGGCGCTGGTGGCGGCGCTGTGGATCCACGCCACGCAGCCGTTGGTGCGCACCAGGCGCTGGCTGGTGGCGGCTGCCTTGTTGCTGCTGGTGGCCGCTGCGGCGTCTACGTCGCGCACCGGCCTGCTTCAGCTGCTATCGATCGTGGGCGTTGCCACCCTGATCGCATGGCGGGAGCGCCGTGGCGCGCCCGAAGAAGGCACCGGCGTCCACTTCCGCCTGCCGCCGCCGCTCATGCTTGTGGCCATGGTCCCGGTCTATTTCGCCATCGCCTGGGTGCTGCCGCAGCTCACCGCAAGCGAGGTCGAGGGCATGATGCGCCGGCTGCAGGAAGGCGCCCCGGGCGACCACACGCGGGTGATTCTCTGGCGCAACGTGCTCACGCTCATTGCCGAACATCCCTGGACGGGGTGGGGCTGGGGTGAACTGAGCTTTGCGCACTACAGCACGCTGTATGCGGGAGCGCGGTTTCCCGAGATTCTGGACAACGCACACAACTTGCCGCTGCACCTGGCCGTGGAGCTGGGTATACCGGCCTCGGTGCTGATCTGCGGCGGGTTCATCTGGATGGTGCTCGCGGCAAGACCCTGGCGCGAACGCGATCCGGCGCGGCTCATGGCGTGGGGCATGCTGGGCGCGATCGTCCTGCACAGCCTGCTGGAATATCCGCTCTGGTACGGGCCCTTTCAGCTGGTGTTCGGGTTGTGCCTGGGAATGCTGTGGCCGGCCAGGCGCGCCCGCGCCGGCGCCCAGTTCGCCTCGTCGGGGCAACGCTTCATGGCCAGGTGGCTTCAAGCGCCTGTCTTGCCTGCGGTGGCGGCAGCCGCGCTGACGACGGTGGTCAGCTATGCCACCTGGGACTACATCCGCATCAGCCAGATCTACCTGCCGCGCGACGAGCGTTTGCCGGCCTATGAAGACGACACGCTGGCCAAGGCCAGGAAGTCCTGGCTCTTTGCAAGGCAGGTGGGTTTTGCCGAACTGACGCTCACCAGGGTCACCGCCGCCAACGCCGCCGAGATGCATTCGCTGGCCGGGCGCATGCTGCATTTTTCGCCTGAGCCACGCGTGATCGTCAAGCTGATCGAGAGTGCCGAGCTGACGGGGCGAGGCCAGGAAGCCTGGGAACAGGCGGAGCGCTTCCGCATCGCCTTTCCGGTGGAATACGAACGGTGGCTGAGGGGGCAGCCGGTCGACGCGCGAGAACCTAGTCAGCCAGCGACGTAGCTTCCCGACTTGCCGCCGTGCTTCTCCAGCACATGCACATCGGTGATCCGCATCCCCCGGTCCACGGCCTTGCACATGTCGTAGATGGTGAGCAGCGCCACCTGCACGGCGGTCAGCGCTTCCATTTCGACACCCGTCGGCCCCACGGTTTCGACGGTCGCGGTGCACACCACCTGGGGCGCATTGCCCTTTTCCGCCAGTGCAAACGCCAGCGCCACGCGCGTGAGCGCCAGCGGGTGGCACAGCGGAATCAGGTCGCTGGTTTTCTTGGCCGCCTGGATGCCCGCAATGCGGGCGATGCCGAGCACGTCGCCCTTCTTTGCGGTACCCGATTCGATCAGCGCCAGCGTTGCTGGCTGCATCTCGATGCGGCCTGTGGCCACGGCCACGCGATGGGTGGCGGGCTTGGCCGCGACGTCGACCATGTGGGCCTGGCCCTGAGCGTCGAAATGGGTGAGGGAGCTCATGTGTGAACGTTCGGTGTGAAGGTGCATCATACGAGCCCGAGCCATGGACGAGGAATGCCGCGCTTGACTCCTTCCGCTGAGAAAAAAAGTTCTGCCACACCCGCGTTGCGGTCGTTGTGCGCTACCGTTTTAATAGCGTGCCAGGTTTTGTTGCCGGTACCTGCCCGTGCGCAGCTGCAAGTGCTGCCGGGCCTGGGCGACGGCGGCGAAATGACGGCCAGCGCCGAGCGCCAGCTGGGCGACCAGATCGCGCGCGAGCTCTACCGCGACACCGACTACATCGACGACCCGGTGATCGGCGCCTATGTGCAGGAGATCTGGCAGCGCCTGTTGGCCGCCGCACGCCAGCGCGGCGAACTCACGCCCGAGCTCGACGAGCGTTTTGCCTGGGTCGTTCTGCTGGGGCGCGACCGCAACATCAACGCTTTCGCGCTGCCGGGCGGTTACCTGGGCCTGAACATGGGCCTGATCGCCACAGTCGGCAGCCGCGACGAACTGGCCACGGTGCTCGGGCACGAGCTGTCGCACGTCACGCAGCGCCACATCTCGCGCATCATGAGCAAACAGGGCAAGCAGATGCCGCTGATGCTGGCTGGCCTGATCCTCGGCATGATCGCCGCCAGCAAGAGCCGCAACGCCGATGCGGGGCAGGCCGTGGTCATGGGCAGCCAGGCGCTTTTCATGCAGAACCAGCTGAGCTTCTCGCGCGACATGGAGCGCGAGGCCGACCGCGTCGGCTTCGGCGTGATGACCCAGGCGGGCTTTGCACCGCAGGGTGCGGCGACCATGTTCGAAAAGCTGCAGTACGCCTCGCGCCTCAACGACAACGGCTCCTACCCCTATCTGCGCAGCCACCCGCTCACGTCCGAGCGCATCTCGGACATGCAGGGGCGGTTCCAGTTCAACATCGACGCCGCTCCGGCCATGCCGCTGGTCATGGACCACGCCATGATCGCCGCGCGCGCCCGCGTGCTCACGCGGCCGGGTGTCGATGTGCTGCGCCTCTGGGTCGACGCCGCCTCGAGCGGCGAGTTCGCCAGGAGCAGCCCGGCCCAGCAGGCCGGCACGCTCTACGCGGCGGCCCTGTCGGCCAAGGAACTGCGCGATTTCAAGTCGGCACGCGCATTGGCCGAGCGGCTGACGGCGCGCACCGCCGAAGACGCATCCGCCGCCAAGCTGGCACGCTGGCTCAACGCCGAGATCGAACTCGCCGGCGGCGGTGCTCCCAAGGCCGCCACCCTGCTCGACGTGAAATCCAGGGAGCGGCCGGAGATGCTGCTCGCGGCCGATGCCGCCGTGGCCACGCGCCAGCCCGCGCCGATGGTGCCGGTGCTGCGCGACTGGGTGGCCACGAATCCGCGCGACGCCACCGCCTGGCGGGCACTGGCCAATCTTTACGGCGCGCAGAACGACACCGCGCGCGCGGTGCGTGCCGATGCGGAGGCGAACGTGGCCATCCTCGACTACCCGGCCGCCCGCGACCGCCTCAAGGCTGCGCAGGAGCTGATGCGCAAGCCGGGCGCGCCCATCGACCACTACGAAGCGTCGATCATCGATACCCGCGCGCGGGCCGTGGAAGCGCTGGTGAAGCGGCAGGCCGAGGAGCCGCCGCTCAGGTGAGGTGAAGAGAAGAATCCGAGGGCGGCTCAGCGCTTGGAGAGAAGCCCGCCCAGCGCGGCCTCGATGACCAGGCCCAGCAGCGAATAGATCAGCGAGCCGATCAGCGCCGCCACGAAGCCGCTGACCTGAAACCCCGCGAGCAGGCCCGATGCGGCCCAGAACAGCAGTGCGTTGATCACGAACAGGAACAAGCCGAGCGTGACGATGGTGACCGGCAGCGTCAGCACCACCAGCACCGGCCGGACGATCATGTTGAGAAGGCCGATGACCGCGGCGGCAATCAGCGCGGAGCCGAAGCTGTTGACCTGGACACCGCTGTAGAGATAAGCCACCGCCAGCAGCGCCACGGCGCTGAGCAGCCATTTGATGATGATGCGCATGCGCCGCAGGATACCCCAGCGACCCCAAAACGACGAGCCCCGGTGCGTTGCCGCACCGGGGCTCGTCAGGGAAGCGTTGTCGCGCTGACTCGCCAGTTCCGGCAGTTACTCGGCCAGCTCGTTCGCGAGCACCAGCAATGCGCCCATGCCCATCACGGCACCGGGAAAGGCCCAGCCCGACTGCCGCGGCGGCGTCTGCTCGGGCGTGACCGGCTCGAGGTCGACGCCGATCTTCGGGCGGCGCGCATCGACCACATGGGTGGCCGCATGCTCGCGCTTGAGCTGCTGCGTCAGTTCGGCCAGCGGGCCCTTGGCAAGCACCGGCGTCACCTGGCCTCCATTGCGTTCGAGCAGGGGCAGCAGCTGCGCCTGCACCTTGCTGAACCACTTGGCGCGCCAGTTTTCGCGTGCGCTGTGGCTCACCCACTTGCTGATGCGGTGCGTCATGCGCGGAGCGCAGGCCACCAGTACCCAATGGCGCGCCACGACGCTGCCGGCATCCGGTGCGAGCTCTGCGAACTGCTCGGCGGCATAGCCAGCGTCGTCGACATAGAGAATGATCTTTTCCATGAGGCGCTCCTTCAAGTAGTTAGAGTGGCAGAGACTGTTCCATAGAGGAAGAGCATTTTCTCCGATGGCGGCTGCAGGCGATCAGCTCGTCGTGGCGGCTTCTTCGGCGGCCTTCGGGCGGCGCATGGCCACCAGCTTGCCGATGACCAGCACCAGCAGCGCACCGGCAACGCCGGCGGCGTACCTGACCGTGTCGGTCTGCGGCACCTTCGGCGCCCATGTCCAGGCCGCGGTGTTCGACAGCGCGGGATCGGACACCGCCATGGTGCCGGCAATCCAGCCCAGCAGCATGCCGCCGACCGTGATGATGATCGGGAAGCGGTCCATCAGCTTGATGACCAGCTGGCTGCCCCAGACGATGATCGGGATGCTCACCAAGAGGCCGAAGATCACGAGCGGCATCTGGTGGCCCTGGCCGGCGCCCTGAGCGGCACCGGCAATGGCGATCACGTTGTCCACGCTCATGACCAGGTCGGCCACGATCACGGTCTTGACGGCGGCCCACAGCTTGTCGCTGCCCTGGATGTTGCCGTGCGCGTCGTCATGGTCGGGCGCCAGCAGTTTGACGCCGATCCACACCAGCAGCGCGGCGCCGACCAGCTTGAGGAACGGAATCGCCAGCAGCGTGAGCGCGAAGAAGATCAATATCACGCGCAGCACGATGGCACCGGCGGTGCCCCAGAGAATGCCTTTGGTGCGCTGCGCAGGCGGCAGCTTGCGGCAAGCCAGGGCGATGACGACGGCGTTGTCGCCACCGAGAAGGATGTCGATCATGATGATCTGACCGACCGCGACCCAAAATTCCGGGGCCATGAACTGTTCCATAGGTTCCTCTTGTCTTCGCGCGCCATTCGGCCATCCATCCTAAGAGGAATGGCGGCAGTTTGGCGCATTCGTTCGTTTCGATTCATCCCGCGCGGGCTGTTCGAAGCATGACGAAGACCGGTGGTGGAACCGGGAATTCAGGAACGCTTCGATCAAACCTGCGCAGGTTCAAATCGAAGGTCTTGCTCGACAGCGCATACCGGCAGGCACGCGTTGCCCGACAGGCCGGAAGTGTTGTGCTTCGTATTGACGACCTGGCGTTTTCCGCCGTCGTGGACGGCAGTCGGGAGCTACTCCCCTTCGTAGGGGGATTAGAGCATCGAGCCCCCCGCCCTGGCAACCAAAAGTTTTCTGCAGATTCGGGAGGCTGCCCGCTGGGCCTCGTTTCCACGGGCACGGGCGCTACGTTTTTTGTAGCCTCTATAACCTTCCGCAGCCGTGGGGCATTGCCGGACTATGATCGCCGCTCGCTGCTTTTTCTCTCCCATGGCCGCCATTCACATCACCGACATCGAGGCCGCCATCAACCATTGGCGCGAGAAGAGTCCCTCGCCCGACGGCATCACCCTGGCGCCCGAATTGCGCGCGCTTGCCGAGGTTTACGCGCTCATGGTGTTCCACCATGAAGACGAGGTCGACGAGACCGGCTTCCCCGAAAAAGCCTGGGCCGCCTGGCTCGACTGGTACCACAGCACGCCCGACACCCCCTGCATTGCCATCTGCTCCACCAGCCAGGGCGACGACCAGTGCAAAGGCTGCGGCCGCAGCTTCGACGAGGTGCAGCACTGGCCCGCCATGTCGCCGGCCGAAAAACGCGTGACCTGGCGCCGCATCACCATGGAAGACACGGCCTGGCGCTTCAACAAGTACGCCGAAAGGGCGCGCGAGGCCGAGCCGCCGAAATGGCCCGACGACCCCGCCGAGCCCCTCGGCCCCGACGACACCCCCTGAACGAGGCCACCGCATGCGCCGCCTCGCCCAAGCACCGAACCTCGCGATCGCGACCTTATGGGTGCATGCGCTGCGCGAGGAGGGCGTCGAGGCAACGGTTCAGCGTGAATTTCTCGGCGCCGTGATGGGCCAGCTGCCGCCCGACCAGTGCCTGCCGGAAATCTGGATCGACGACGAAACCCAGTTCGAGCGCGCGCAGCAAGTGCTGCATGCGGCGCAGCACCGGCCTCAGCGCAACTGGCAATGCGTGTGCGGCGAGCGGATCGAAGGCGGCTTCGAGCAGTGCTG
Organism: Variovorax paradoxus; assembly: GCF_040544635.1. GTDB lineage: Bacteria > Pseudomonadota > Gammaproteobacteria > Burkholderiales > Burkholderiaceae_C > Variovorax > Variovorax paradoxus_R. The sequence goes on along the minus strand of NZ_JBEPKJ010000001.1, from coordinate 275,613 downwards.
GCACTGCGGCGAAATGATGCCGCAGGCCTAGGGCCTGTTAACGCTACTTCCAGCGCAGCAGCTCGACGTCGATGCTGTTCGTGCCGTCGCCCAGCGTCAGCGTGTTTTCCTGGATGGTCGCCTGCAGCTGCATGCTGCGCTGCGCCAGCGCGGCCAACGCTTGCGAGGCTTCCGTTGGCACGCGATAGACAGACAGGTTCTGCGGCCGTGCGAGCTTGTTCTCGATGCCGCGCCACCAGATCTCGGCGGCGTGGTTGAAGCAATAGACGATCACCTCGTCCGACTTGCCGCAGGCCTTGATGACGGGCTTGTCTTCCGGCTGGCCGACCTCGATCCACAGCTTGGTCTCGCCCGTGAAATCGCGCAGCCAGACATCGGGCTCCTCGACGTTCGACAGACCCGCGCCGAAGGCCAGCGTGCCGTCGCCCTTGCACACGTCCTGCAGCTTGTACGCGTTGAGCGCAAGCGCGACGAGCCGGATCATCATCCGCTCGTCGGTCTCGCTCGGGTGGCGCGCCAGGGTCAGCGCATGGTCGGCGTAGTAGCCGTGGTCGATGTCGGCCACCGCGAGGGCGGCCTTGAAGATGGTGGATTTGAGGGCCATGGGTGCGCGAGTGTATGCGCCTCCATGGGGTTCGTCAGAACGCCACCGAGGCCTGCATGTACAGCGTGCGCGGCTGGCCCACGTACTTGCCGCCGTTGTTGTCGACCGAGCGGTTGTAGTAGCGGCGGTCGAACAGGTTCTTGATGCCGACGGCCAGCTTCAGGTTGCTCATCGAAGGGCCGAAGTCGTAGCCCGCACGCAGGTTCATGGTGGCGTAGCCCGGGATGTCGCCGAGCCGGCCGGTTGAATCTTCCAGCGTGATGTACCGCGCGCCGTCGTCGGGCGAACCCGGCGAACGCTGCTTCGATTGCGCGTACACGTCGGCGTTGAAGGTCCACGGCCCGCGCTCGTAACGCGCGCCGAGCGTTGCCACCTGGCGCGAGTAGAAAGGCAGGTCGCGGCCGGCAAAGGCGCCCGCCTTGGAGGTGGCCTGCGTGTACGTGTAGGTCGCGGACAGCGACAGGCCCTTGAGCGAATCGCTCAGGCTGCCCATGTCGTAGCGCAGGGCCGATTCCAGGCCGCGGTGCCGCGTGGCGCCCAGGTCGGTCCACTGTCCGACGTCGCCGGTGATGGAGCGCGCCAGCTGCAGCTCCTTGTCGAAATTGATGTTGAACAGCGTCAGCTCGCCGCTCCAGCTCTCGCCCTTGTAGTGCGTGCCGATTTCGTAGGTCTTGGCCTTCTCGGGGTGCAGGCCGCTGGTGGACTGCGCGAGCTGGGCGTACTGCTGCGGGCCGAACGACACGCCGGCATTCGCGAACACCGACCAGCGCTCGCTCATGCGGTAGAGCACCGACAGCGTCGGCAGCACCTCGTTCGAATCGATCTTCGGATAGATCGCGCCCGTCACCCGGTTGTTCGCCACGGTGAAGACGTCGTTGTGCGAGCGGATCGACTCGTAGCGCACGCCGGGCGTGATCGTCCAGTTGCCGAAGTCGATGCGGTCGTCGATGTAGACGGCATGCGCGGTGGTGCCGCCCTTGCTGGCCTGGTACGCCGGCTGCGCGCGGGTGTAGGCGTTGTAGCCGGGCGTGGGCGTGTAGTAGCTGCTGCGCGTTGCCACCTCGGAGGCTTCTTCCTTGAGGTAGCGCAGGCCCACGCTCACTTCCTGCACCACGCTGCCGGAATCGATCAGGCGCGAGTAGCGGGGCTCGATGGCAAAGGTCTTGTAGTCGCGCGGAGCCGTGGTGAGCCGGCGCTTGCCGGTGTTGGCGCCGGTGCCTTCCTGCTCGAGGTAGCTGCTGCGGTATGAGTCCGTGTAGTAGGTCAGCATCTCGAACTTGTTCACGCCGTCGTTGTGCGTGTACTTGATCGAGCCGTCGGTGCGGCGTCCGGAAAATTCGTCGAAAGGGCGGTCCGACTGGAACGGGTTGGCCGCAAACTGCGCCGTCGTCAGGCCGCCCGGCATGCGGCCCTTGCCTTCAAAGTGATGCAGCGACACGGCGATGTCGTCGGTCTTCGAGATGCGATACGCGCCCTTCAGCATCAGGTCGTCGATGCTGGTGTGGTCGTTGCTCTGGCGGAAGCCGTCGCCGTGCGTGCCCGAATACAGCAGCGCCAGGCCGAGGCCGTTCTCGTTGGTGCCGCCCACGAACAGCGTGGGCGTGGTCTTGAGGCCGCCGCCGTGGCTGGCGCTTTCAACGCCCACACCCACTTCGCCCGCGAACTGCTTCGGAATCGCCCGCGTCACGAAGTTGATGATGCCGCCCACGTTCTGGGGGCCGTAGCGCACGGAACCCGCTCCCCGCACCACGTCGACCGCTTCCAGGCTGCCGAGCGACAGAGGTGCCAGCGAGAGCTGCGGCTGGCCGTAAGGTGCGTAGGCCAGCGGCACGCCGTCCAGCAGGATGGTCGAGCGCGGCGACAGCCGCGAGGTGAGCCCGCGCACGCCCACGTTGAGCGAAATGTCGCTGCCGCCCGTGCCGTTGCTCTCTTGCACCTGCACGCCGGGAACCTGGCGCAGCACGTCGCGCACGCTGGTCGAGCCGCTTTCCTGGATCTGCTTGCGTTCGATGATGCTGCGCGCGCCCGGGTGTTCGAGCACCTTGGTTTCGCTGGGCGTGCCGAGCCAGTCGCCGGTGACGGTGACCGCCTCGAGCGATTTCGCGCCGGACGCGGCATCAGCCGGTTCCGCGTCGGCGGCAAAGCTCTGGAAGCTGATGGGGAACAGCGCCATGACGAGCGCGGCGCATTTCTTTTGTTTGAACAAGGCTTCTCCTCGAATATCAGGAAATCGAAAGCGGCAACGTCCCGCTCAGGACATCGTGCGGTTGTTGTGGGCAAGTGATGCGCTGTGGCGCGCCGCTGCGGCCGCCGCCGCACGGCGCCGCCACCAGAGCCAGATGCCGCTCAGGCCCAGGCCGCCGAGCGCAAGGCCGAGCAGCACCGTGATGGCCTGGTGCACAGGCCCGCCGAGCACGCCGGTGTGCAGCGGGTAAATCACCACCACCGCGCCGTTGCCGGCGTCCAGGTCTTGCCAGCGGCGCACGGCCAGCACCTCGCCCGTCAGCGGATGCAGCCACACCGAGCCGATGCCGTTCGGATGCGGATCGTCGGGCAGCCGGAAGCGCACGCGCAGCGGCCGGTCCGGTTTGGCGGGCACCTGGACATAGCCGATCGGCTGGCCCGGAAACACCTGCTGGGCGCGGGCGACGAGCTCGTCGAGCGAAAGCCGGGGGCCCGGCGCGGCTCCCTTCGGAACCACCGGCGGCTTGACCTGTTGTTGCCCGACTGCGGCTGAAATGAAGTTGCCGAGCGGCCGCCAGGCCATATAGGCGCCCGTGAAGATCGACACCGCAATCAACAGCCCGAGCACCGCGCCGCCGGTCCGGTGCAAATCGAACAGCCCGCGCAACAGGCCGCGGTTCAGCACGATGCGCAGCGAAGGCGGCCAGCGCGTGGGCCACCAGAGCACCACACCCGTGACCAGCAGGAAAAGGTAGGCCAGCGCCACGAAAGCCAGGATGCCCTTGCCCGTGTCTTCCAGCAGCAGGCTGCTGTGCAGCTCGAACAGCAGGTTGTAGGCGCCTTCGTGCGACCCGCGCCGGCCTTGCTCAGCGCCGGTTGCCGGGTCGAGGTAAAGCGTGCCCTCCCAAGGGCCCCGCACATACACCCAGAGCGTCTCGCCGGGTTGGCGCGGCGGTCGCAGCGTGAAGTTGGTGGTGGGGCCGAACTCGGCCAGCATGCGCTGGCGCAGCGGCTCGAGCGGCAATGCGGGCGCGGCCGTTCCTGTGCCCGCCCCAGCCGCGCCATGTGCGACGAAGAACGCGGGGTGCGCGTAGCGATCGATCGGCAAGGCCACCACCAGCACGGCGCCAAGCAGCGCCGTGAGGGCAAGTACCGGTCCGAGCGAAAGGCCGATCCAGCGGTGAATCTTGAGCCAGAGGCGTCTCAGGGGGGCGCGCATGAACAACGGGGACTTCGAAGCGTCCCGTCACGGTTGTTGGCTGGCGCGCCGGTCACGGCGCGTTGGCTGGAGATTTCGGCAGAAAACGGAGAGCGAAAGCGCGAAGCGAACAGCCGCCCTTGGGCGGCTGGTGCATCGGTGCGGGAAGCCTCAGATTCTACTGGCGAGCTCCGCAGCCTTGCCCACGTAGCTCGCCGGCGTCATGGCGAGGAGCCGCTCTTTTTCCGCTTCGGGAATCTCGAGCGAGCGGATCAGGCCATGCAGCGCCTCGGCCGTGACCGTCTTGCCGCGCGTCACTTCCTTCAGTTGCTCGTAGGCGCCCTGAACGCCGAAGCGGCGCATCACAGTCTGGATCGGCTCGGCCAGCACTTCCCACGAGGCGTCGAGGTCTTCGGCCAGCGCTTCTTCGTTGAGCTCCAGCTTGCCGAGGCCCGTGGCCAGGCTTGCATAGGCCAGCGTGGCATAGCCGAAGGCCACGCCGATGTTGCGCAGCACCGTGCTGTCGGTCAGGTCGCGCTGCCAGCGGCTGATCGGCAGCTTCTCGCTCAGGTGGCGCAGTACCGCGTTGGCCAGGCCCAGGTTGCCCTCGGCGTTTTCGAAGTCGATCGGGTTGACCTTGTGCGGCATCGTCGAAGAGCCGATTTCGCCCTTCTTGAGCCGCTGCTTGAAGTAGCCCAGGCTCACGTAGCCCCAGATGTCGCGCGAGAAGTCCACCAGGATGGTGTTGGCGCGCGCCACCGCATCGAACAGCTCGGCCATGTAGTCGTGCGGCTCGATCTGGATGCTGTACGGCTGGAAGCTCAAGCCCAGGCCCAGGGGCGCCGGCGTCTCGATGACCTTGCGGCTGAACGCCTCCCAGTCGAAATCGGGCCAGGCTGCGAGGTGGGCGTTGTAGTTGCCCACGGCGCCGTTCATCTTGCCGAGCAGTTGCACCGCGGCAATCTGCGCGCGGGCCTTCGACAGGCGCACCGCGACGTTCGCGATTTCCTTGCCCACCGTGGTGGGGCTCGCGGTCTGGCCGTGCGTGCGCGACAGCATCGACACGCCAGCGAACTGGTGCGCCATTTCGCGCAGCTTGGCAATCAGCCCGTCGATGGCCGGCAGCACCACTTTCTCGCGGGCGGCCTGGATCTGCAGCGCATGGCTGGTGTTGTTGATGTCTTCGCTGGTGCAGGCAAAGTGCACGAACTCGGCGGCTGCGAGCAGCTCGGGCCGGGCTTCGAACTTGGACTTGATCCAGTATTCGACCGCCTTCACGTCGTGGTTGGTGGTCTTCTCGATTTCCTTGATGGCCAGTGCGTCGGCCTCCGAGAAGTGGGCAACCAGGCCCAGCAGGTACTTGCGCGCACCGCCCGTGAGTGGCTTGAATTCAGCGAAACCGCAGTCGGACAGCGCAATGAACCACGCCACCTCGACTTGCACGCGCCGGTGCATGTAGCCCTGTTCGCTCATGAGCGGGCGCAATGCCGCGAGTTTGGCCGCATAGCGGCCGTCCAGTGGGGAGAGGGCGGAAACGGTGGAAAAGCTCATGCCCGAATTTTAGGCGGCCTGCGCCGACACCCGTTCGCGACACATCGGAGCCGGCCTTTTTCAGCGTTCCCCTAAAATAGGGATGAACAAACGTTATCAAAGCAAAGGGAGAGAGCCTTCATGAAACTGATCGGATCGGCCGCCAGCCCTTATGTGCGCAAGGTGCGCGTGGTGCTGGCCGAGAAACGGCTCGACTACCAGTTCGTGATCGAAGATGTCTGGGCTGCCGACACCACCATCGCCCACTCCAACCCGCTCGGGAAGGTGCCCTGCCTCATCATGGAAGGCGGCGACGCGATGTTCGATTCGCGCGTGATCGTCGAATATCTCGACACGCTGTCGCCCGTGGGCAAGCTCATTCCGCAGCAGGGCCGCGAGCGCGCCGAGGTCAAGACCTGGGAAGCGCTGGCCGATGGCGTCATGGACGCCGGCGTGCTCTGGCGCCTGGAAGCCACCTGGAGCGGCCGCGGCGACGGCGAACGCAGCACCACCTGGATCGAGCGCCAGCGCGCCAAGGTCGAGGGCGGCATTGCCGCCATGGCCAAGGGCCTGGGCGACAAACCCTTCTGCAGCGGCATTCACCTGAGCCTGTCGGACATCGCGGTCGGCTGCGCGCTGGGCTGGGTGGGGTTTCGTTTTCCCGAAATCGACTGGCGCGGCGAGCACCCCAATCTCGTGAAGTTGTACGACAAGCTGATGCTGCGGCCCAGCTTCATCGACACGCAACCATGAAAAAAGGCGCCTCAGGCGCCTTTTTCAATTCCGGAGCGCTTCATGTCGCGCTCCGCCCGTTCCCGGGAAATACAAAAATGCTGCGAGGCGCCCCGACGCGAAGGAGGGAGGGAGGGAGGAGGAGAAGAATCACCTCGGGATTTCGACCAGACGGGAGACGCCTGGAAGACCTCGCAACATGAAAACCGGAGGGCATTTGCTACCCATGCCCTTATGAGGACAGTGTGCCAGCGCGGTTCCCGGTCCAGTGGTAAACGTTTGTGACGATCGGTTCACACGTGTACTGCAAGCGGCCCTTCGAGAAACGCGCCCGGCGCAGCCTCCGGTCAGTTTGCAGCGAGCTGGCTTTCCACGACCTTCACGAAGGCGGCCTCGTCGGGCGCGGTCATGCTCGACCACGCCTGGACCACCTTGCCGTCCCGGCCGATGAGATATTTGTAGAAATTCCACTTCGGCGTGGTGCCCGAGGCCAGCGCCAGCTGCTTGAACAGCGGGTTGGCGTTGGCTCCGCGCACCGACGATTTCGCAAACATCGGAAACTTCACGCCGAAGGTGCTTTCACAAAAGTCGGCAATTTCCTTGTTGGAACCCGATTCCTGCGAGAAATCGTTCGACGGAAAGCCCAGCACCACCAGTCCGCGCGAGCGATATTTGCTGTCCAGCGCCTCCAGCCCCTTGTATTGCGGAGTAAAGCCGCAGAAGCTCGCGGTGTTGACCACCAGCACCACTTTGCCGGAGTACTGGCACAAAGACTGGGGTTTTTCGTCCTGCAGCCGCGGGAAGGTGTGTTGCAGTGTGGGGGGGCAGGCTGTGGCGGTGCCATCGGCAGGGGCCGCGGTTGGCGTGCCGGCTGGGGCGGGAGTGGCGGGAGTAGGGGCCTGGGCACCCGCCGTACCGGCGGCAAGCAGGCATGCTGCCAGGGCGGCGGCCGGTGCACAGCGCCTGGGCGCCGAGAATCGGGTGGGGGTTCGCATAGGGGCTCCTGGTACAAAAAGGGGGGCGTGCATTCGTGCCGTCAGGGCACGCATGGCCGCATCATCGCGCGTCTGTCACGGACGCGCCAAGCAGGCCGACTAAAATCGGCGGCCTTAGAAAGACTTAGATGCTTTATCCGGAACTCTTCAGACAACTCGAATCTGTCCGCTGGGACATGGACAAGGACATTCCCTGGCAGTCGTTCGATGCTTCGCTGCTGTCCGAAGAACAGGCGCAAACCATCAAGATGAACGCCATTACCGAGTGGGCGGCGCTGCCGGCCACCGAGATGTTCCTGCGCGACAACCGCCACGATAGCGATTTTTCCGCTTTCATGTCGATCTGGTTCTTCGAGGAGCAGAAGCATTCGCTGGTGCTCATGGAGTACCTCAAGCGCTTCAGCCCCCAGCATGCCCCCACCGAGCAGGAACTGCACGAGGTGCGCTTCGATTTCGACCCGGCGCCGCCGCTCGAAACCCTGATGCTGCATTTCTGCGGCGAAATCCGCCTCAACCACTGGTACCGCCGCGCGGCCCAGTGGCACACCGAGCCGGTCATCAAGCACATCTACACCACGCTGAGCCAGGACGAAGCCCGCCACGGCGGCGCCTACCTGCGCTACATGAAGCGCGCCCTGGAAAAGTTCGGCGACGAGGCCCGCGCCGCGTTCACCAAGGTCGGCGTGCTGATGGCCAGTGCGCGGCGCACCGCGCAGGCGCTGCACCCGACCAACCTGCACGTCAACAAGGCGCTGTTCCCGAACGACACCATACAGAGCCGCATGCCCGACCCTGACTGGCTCGAGCACTGGCTCGACAAGCAGATCAAGTTCGATGCCGCCTGGGAAGGCAAGGTCGGCGAGCGCATCCTGCACAACCTGAGCCTGCTGATGAACCGCAGCTTCAAGACCGTGCAGGAGCTCAACCGCTACCGCAAGGAAGTCTCCGCCAACCTCGGCCCCAAGGCCGAGTACCAGGGCGCATAAAGCCCGTTGTCACAAACGCGGTTGGTTGTCCGTCTTGTGACCATGGACGCCGCCACCCTTACCTTCGACAGCCACCGCCGCCGCCTGCAGGGCATCGCCTACCGCATGCTCGGCACCGTCTCGGAGGCCGAAGAGGTGGTGCAAGACGCCTGGCTGCGCTGGCACGAGGCCGATAAGGCCGGTTTCGACAGCGCCGAGGCCTGGCTGGTCACCGTCGTCACGCGCCTTTCCATCGACCGGCTGCGCGCCGCCAAGGTCCAGCGGGAGCACTACATCGGGGCCTGGATGCCCGAGCCGACGCTCACCGATGCGCCCGCCACGCCAGAGCAGCTGCTCGAGCGCGCCGACAACGTGTCGGTCGCTTTCCTCGCCGTGCTCGAGCGCCTGGCGCCCGAGGCGCGCGCCGCTTTCCTGCTGCGCGAGGTGTTCGACGCCGACTACGAAGAAGTGGCGCGCACGCTCGGCAAGAGCGAAGCCGCCTGCCGCCAGCTGGTGCACCGCGCCAAGGCGCAGGTGCAGGAGGCACGCCCGCGCTTCCAGGTCTCGCGCGAAACCCACCAGCGCCTGCTGCGCGCCTTTGCCGATGCGGCCGCGCGCGGCAGCCTGCAGGACCTGAAGGCGCTGATGGCCGAAGACGTCGAACTCATCGGCGACGGCGGCGGCAAGGTACAAAGCTTCAGCAAGATCTTGCGCGGCAGCCAGCGGCTGGCGCAGCTCTATTTCGCGCTCTGGCGCCGCATGGGCGCCTCGGTGCGCATGGAGCTGGTCGACATCAACGGCGAGCCGGGACTGCTGCGCTTTTTCGACGGCCAGCTCGAATCGGCCCAGACCTTCGAGATCGAGGGCGAGCGCATCGTGCGCATCCGCGCCCAGCGCAACCCTGACAAGCTGGCGCGCATCGCGCAGCTTTTTTCTTCGAAATAGTTCGCGCGGTGTGTCACAGGGCCGGGAGCTGGCCCGTCTTCAGTGGGTAGGAAGCAGATTTTCAACCCACCCACTGGAGCATTCTCATGAACACGACCCCCCGCCTGAACTGGTTCAAGACCATTCCCAAGACGTTCGAGGCCATCCTGGCCGTCAGCGCCAGCATCGATTCGAGCACCGTCGGCAAGACGGTGCTCGATTTCGTCTTCGCACGCGTCTCGCAGATCAATGGCTGCGCCTACTGCCTCGACATGCACGTGCGCGACCTGCGCAAACAGGGCGAAGGATGGCAGCGCATCAACAGCCTGGCCACCTGGCGCGAAGTGAGCTTTTTCAACGAGCGCGAACGCGCGGCGCTGGCGTGGGCCGAATCGCTCACTCGGCTGGCCGACCACCACGACGAGCGCGAAGCCGAGTTCGCGGCCCTGAAGGCGCAGTTCAGCGATGTCGAGATTGCCGAGCTCACCGTGGCCGTGGCGCAGATCAATACCTGGAACCGCATCAACGTGGGCATGCGCGTGCCCGTCGCCGTCAAGGAACTGGCCTGAGGTTTGTTCTTCAGCGGCGCTCGAGCACCATCGGTGCAATGCGCAGGCTCTCGCGCAATTGCGTGACGGCCTCGCCGGCCTCGTTGCGCGACGCAAAGGGCCCGGCCTGCAGCCGGTGCGTGCCGGCCTCGCTGAACACGCGCAGTTGCGGTGCCAGTGAAGGCAGGCCGCGCGCCGCCTGGCTGCGCAGGCTTTCCGCGCCATCGCGCTCGCGGAAGGCGCCGAGTTGCACCCAGAAGCCCGCCACTGCGGTGGAAGACGGCGCGGTGGACGGCGATGCAGTTAGGGGTGTGGCTGGCGCAGTCGGTGCGCTTGGCGCGGACATGGGCGCCATCGGTGCAAGGTCGGTCACCACCATGGGCTGGCGCGGCGGCGGCCCCCCGTCCGGCTCGAGGGCCGGCGGCGCCGTTTGCGCCACGGTCTCTGTCGGCGTCATCGGCGTCATCGGCGTTTGCGGCACGACCGGCATCGTCGAGGCCTCCGGCGCATTCATCGCCACCGGCGCCACCCAGGTCGAAGGCACGGCCACCGGCGCCGCCGCTGCGCGCCGCGATGGCGGTGGTGGAGGCGGCGCTGCGGCATAGGCGGTTCCTGAATCGCGCCGCCAGGCACCGGTGCGGATGTCTTCGTTCGTGATGCGCTCGATCTCCACCGGCGCCACGCCGCGCAGCAGGTCGAGCTTCAGCGCGGCCGTGTAGCTCAGGTCGATGATGCGGCCGTCGACAAACGGGCCGCGGTCGTTCACCCGCACGATCACCTCGCGTCCGTTGGCCGGGTTGCGCACCCGCACGTAGCTCGGCAGCGGCAGCGTCTTGTGCGCGGCCGTCATGGCGTACATGTCGTAGGGTTCTCCGCTCGCGGTCGATGCGCTGTGAAACTTGCGGCCGTACCAGGAGGCGATTCCAGATTCACGGAACGGCCGGTCGTCGGTGATCGGCTGGTAGGCCCGGCCCAGCACCGTATACGGCTTGCTGGTGCCGCCGCTGCCGCGGATGGCTTCGATGCGGGGCTCGGCATCGGGCACCCGGTCGAGGTCCGACGGAATGTTCGTGCCCGGGCCGTCGCGGCCGCTCAGCGCGCCGCCGCCGCTGCTGCGCGTGCCGCTCGCGCAACCTGCGAGAAGGACGGCGACGGCAACCGCGCAGGCAGCCAGCGCGGTGGGGGAGTGGGCGCGGGCCCGCTCAGCCAAACACGGCCTTCCACAAGGCCAGCATGGCATCGCGCTCGGCGGCCAATGCGGGCGGGGTGACCTGGGTCGGTTCTTCATTGAGGCGCGCGCGATGCTGCACGCGCCGCAGCGCGCGGTAAGCCGCGGCGGCATTGCGGCCGACCCCGGCGGGCAGCAGGCCGGCTTCTTCCGCGCGCACCAGCAGCGCGATGTTGCCGACATTGGGAATCAGCTCCGGATGCTCGCCCGACGACGACAGCACCAGGAACTGCACCGCGAACTCGGCATCCACCATGCCGCCCGGGCTGTGCTTGACGTCGAAGCGGTCGGCCTTCACCGGCCGTGCGCCGCGCAGCTTGTTGCGCATGGCGATGATCTCGGCCTTCAGCGCCTCGCGGTCGCGCGGAGCGACCAGAACGGCGTTGCGCACCTGGTCGAAGCGCTCGCCGAGCTCGGTGCTGCCCGACCCGTCGCCGGGCCGCGCCCCCTCGGGGGGCAGCGAGGACACGTCAGTGCCGAGCGTGGGGGCCATACTGATGAAGCGTGCGCGCGTCATGGCCTGGTGCTCCCAGGTCCATGCGGTGTTGCTGCCGCGTCCGAGCTGATAGCGCTCATAGGCTTCGAAGCTGGTAGTGAGCAGGCCCGAATTGCCGTTCGGCCGCAGGGCGGTGTCGATCTCGAACAGATCGCCCTCGCGCGTCTTCACCGTCAGCCAGTTGATCAGCTTGCGCACATAGGCCGCGTACACCTCGCCCGCGCGCTCGTCGTCATCGTCGTAGACGAACACGATGTCCAGGTCGCTGCCGTAGCCCAGTTCTTTTCCGCCCAGCTTGCCGTAGCCGATGATGGCGAACTGCGGTACCTCGCGGTGGCGGTTGCGCACATGCGGCCAGCACCAGCGGGCCGTCACGCGCAGCGTGGTGTCGGCCAGCGCGCTCAGGTCGTCGGCCACCTGCTCCACGGTGATGCGGCCGTCCACGTCGCGTGCCAGCGTGCGGAACACCTCGGCATGGTGGGCATGGCGCAGCAGGTTCAGCAGGCGCTCTTCGTCGGCTTCGCCGGTGCGGCTGAGCGAGGCGTGGCGCGCTTCGAGCTCGCGTTCGAACTCGGCCGCCACGAAGCGGCCCGAGAGCATTTCGTCGCTCGCGAGTTCGTCGATCACGCCCGGGTGCTGCATGAGGTAGCGCGCCGGCCACTTCGCGGCGCCCAGCAGCCGCAGCAGCCGCTCCTGGACCGCGGGCCGCTCGACCAGCAGCGCCAGGTAGCTTTCGCGCCGCAGCAGCGGTTCGATCCAGTCGGCCCAGCGCAAGGCGGCGTCCGCATGGCGCGGCGTCTGCCCCGGGCCGTCGCCGTCGGGCTCCTTCAGCCACTGGCCGGTGCGTTGAACCAGCTGGCGCAACCGTGCCCGCGTTTCTTCACGCAGGGCAAGCACGCGGGGCTGCTCGCACCAGTTGCGAATGCGTTCGGCAAAGGCGGGGGGCAAATCGTCGAGCAGATCGGCCAGGTCGGCGGGCGCGGCGGCCTTCTTGCCGTTGCACTTGCCGCTGCAGGGTTTTTCGCCGCCGAGCAGCTTGTCGAACTCCTGCGCCACCAGTTCGCGGTGCGTGTCGAGCTGCTCGAGAAAGGGGCAGCAATTGGCGTAGCCCATGGTCTGGGCAATCCAGCGCAGGTCGTCGTCCGCTACCGGCAGCATGTGGGTCTGCTGGTCGTCCAGGTACTGGATGCGGTGCTCCACGCGGCGCAGGAATTCGTAGGCCGAGGCCAGCGCATCGGCGGTTTCCTGCGGCATCAGGCCGGCGCGCGCCAGGCGCTGCAAGGCGTCGAGCGTGGGCCGGGTGCGCAGTTCGGGGAACTGCCCGCCGCGCACCACCTGCAGCAGCTGCACGGTGAACTCGATTTCGCGGATGCCCCCGCGCGACAGCTTCACGTCGTTCGCGCGTTCGGGCCGTCCCGCGCTGCGCCGTGCCGACTGCTCGCGAATCTGCCGGTGCAGCGTGCGCAGCGAATCGAACACGCTGTAGTCGAGATAGCGGCGGAACACGAAGGGCAGCACCGTGGCGCGCAGGCCTTGCGCACGGCCTTCGGACACGATGTCGCGCGGCGCCACCACCCGGCTCTTCATCCAGGCAAAGCGCTCCCACTCGCGGCCCTGCACCTGGAAATATTCTTCCAGCGCGTCGAGCGACACCACGCTCGGCCCGGAGTTGCCGTTCGGCCGCAGCGCCAGGTCGACGCGGAACACGAAGCCGTGCTCGGTGATGTCGCCCACCAGCGCGTAGATGCGCTTCACGGCGCGCGAAAAATACTCCTGGTTCGACAGGCGGCCGCGGCCGTCGGCATCGCCGCGGGTTTCGCCGTCCAGGTCGTACAGGTAGATCAGGTCGATGTCGCTCGACACGTTGAGCTCGCGCGCGCCGAGCTTGCCCATGCCCACCACCCAGAGTTGCGCGCGCTGGCCTTCGGGGCCGAGGGGCGCGCCGTGCACCGCGTCGAGTTCCTGGCAGGCGTCGCGGCAGGCGATGTCGAGCGCGAATTCCGCGAGCTCGGTCACGGCGGTGGTCACCACGGCCAGCGGCGCCTGGGCATCGCAATCGAGCGTTACAAGCCGTTCCATCACGAGCTGCCGCACAATGCGCAGCGCATCGCCGACGCTGTCGCCGCGTTCGCGCAATGCCTCGTAAGCCTTTGACATCGACTCGCGCAGCGGCGCGCCAGGGAGAAGCAATGCAAGCTCGGCCGCATACCTGCGGCGCAGACGCTGGACGAAGCGCGAATAAGAAGAAAACGCGACCTCGATCGCGATCGGTAGTGGTGTGGCTGGCAACTGGTTCACACTGATATTGGTTTCCGTGGAACCCCTCTGAATGCTGGCGGTCATAATTCCGGACACAGCGCGATCCTCAATGAACGACACGGCGTCTCCCCCTTCACGTCTGCTCAAGATCACCGCTGCGACGGCGCGCTGGCTGTTGGGTTTACTGATCGCTGCATGGCTTCTGCTTGCACTGTCAGTGGTTGTCCTACACGCGTGGATTGTGCCGCGAATCGGCGATTACCGTAGTGCCCTGGAGGCACAAGCCAGCAAGGCCATCGGGGTACCTGTGCGCATCGGGTCGATCACCGCCCGTTCCGATAGTCTGTTTCCCGTCTTCGAACTGCGCGACGTCGTGCTGCATGATGCCCAGAAGCGCGAAGCCCTGCGCCTCGTGCGGGTGGTGGCGAGCGTGTCGCCGCGCTCGTTGTGGCGCCTCAATTTCGAGCAGCTGTACATCGAGGGGCCGCAGGTCGACGTGCGCCGCGATGTGTTCGGCAAACTGCACGTGGCCGGCCTCCACATGTCCAACGACACCACCGGAGAGACCCGTGCCGCCGACTGGTTTTTCGCCCAGCGCGAGCTGGTCGTCGAAGGCGGCACCGTACGCTGGACCGACGAGCAGCGCCAGGCCGAGCCTCTGCTGCTGACCGACGTGCGCTTTGTCGCACGCAACAGCGCCCGCCGCCATGGCCTGCGGCTCGATGCCACCCCGCCGGTCGGCTGGGGCGAGCGCTTCACCCTGCGCGGCCAGTTCCGCCAGCCCTTGCTGTCGGTGCGTTCCGGCCGCTGGCAGACGTGGGACGGCCAGATCTACGCCGACCTGCCCTACATGGACGTGACCCGCCTGGGCCGCTATGTCTCCATCGACGCGCGCATCCGCGAAGGCAGCGGCGCGCTGCGCCTCTGGGCCGACGTGAAAGACGGCCAGATCGTCGGCGGCGCGGCAGACCTCGGACTCACCCGCATCGATGCCTCGCTGGGCCGGGGACTGCAGCCGCTGGTGCTGCGCTCGGTCACCGGCCGGCTCGCCGGCCAGCTGAACGAGGAAACCCTCGAATTCTCGACCGCCGCCCTGCAGTTCGACACGGCGGACGGCATGCGCTGGCCCGGCGGCAACCTGTGGCTGCAGCACTCGCCCGCGCGCGGCCGCACGCCGGAGCACGGCGCCTTGCGCGCCGACCGGCTCGACCTGGCCGCGCTGGCCCTCATTGCCGACCGCCTGCCGCTGGGCGACGCCACGCACCGCGTGCTCGATGCCTATGCGCCGCGCGGGCTGGTCGAGCGCATCGACCTGAACTGGCAGGGTTCGCTGGGCGCGCCCGAGCGCTACCAGGCAAAAGGGCGGGTCAGCGGCCTGCGCGTTGCGTCGCAGCCGGCCCCGCCGCAGACAGCCGCCAATCCGCCTGCCACTGGCACCACTGGCACCACTGGCACCGCCACCACCGCCCACCACCATCCCGGCTCGCCCGGCCTGAGCGGCGCCACGGTCGAATTCGACGCCACACACACCGGCGGCACTGCGGCCCTGTCGCTGGCGCAGGGCACGCTCGAGTTTCCGGGTGTGTTCGAGGAGCCGGTCATCCCCGTCGACCGGCTCTCGGCCCAACTCCAGTGGAAGCTCGACAACGGCCGTGCGCAGCTGCAGGTTTCCAAGCTGCGCTTCGCCAACGCCGATGCCGAAGGCGAAGCCGAAGCCAACTGGCGCACCAGCGACCCCGCCGTGTCCGCGGGCCGCGCGCGCTACCCCGGCGTGCTCGATCTGCAGGGCAAGCTGACCCGCGCCGACGGCACGCGCGTGTTCCGCTACCTGCCGCTCGACATTCCCCAGCACACGCGCGACTACGTGCGGCATGCGGTCACCAAGGGCACCGCCAGCAGCGTCGACTTCCGCGTGCGCGGCGACCTGCACGACATGCCGTTCATGGATCCGAAGCGGGGCGAGTTCCGCATCGTGGCCAAGGTGTCCGACGTCAACTACGCCTATGTGCCGCCGACGTCTGCCATTGCGGCATCCACGGCCTCGAAGGCAGCCGCCACGGCCCGCCCCGGCACGCCCGCGCCGGTCTGGCCCGCCCTCACCGGCGTTTCGGGCGAGCTGGTGTTCGAGCGCGCCGGCATGCTGGTGCGCAATGCGCGCGGGCGGCTGGCCGGTGCGACCGGCATCGAGGTGACCAAGGCCGAGGCGCAGATTGCCGACATGTCGCACCACGCCTCGCTGCTGCGTGTCGATGCCCAGGCCAAGGGGCCGCTCGGCGAGCTGCTGCGCGTGGGCGCGCCGCTGGCCGGCGAAACCGGCCAGGCGCTGTCCCGGGCGCGCGCCACGGGCTCGGCCGACTACCGGCTGCACCTCGAACTGCCGCTCGAGGCGTTGGATTCCGCCAAGGTCCAGGCGAGCATCGCGCTCTCCGACAACGAACTGCAGTTCGTGCCCGAGGCGCCGTCTTTCACCCAGGCCAAAGGCACGGTCAGTTTTACCGAAACGGGCTTTTCGCTGGCCGGCGTCCAGGCCAGGCTGCTCGGCGGCGACATTCGCATCGAAGGCCGCGGCCGCTTCGCTGGTGCCAACCGCGAAGTGGCGTTGAAGGCACAAGGCACGGCAACGGCGGAGGGCCTGCGCGGGGCGCGCGAAGCCGATTGGCTGGCCCGGCTCGCGGCCAAGGCAACCGGCAGCACGCCCTACGCGGCCACCTTCTCGATGCGCGACGGTGCACCCGAGTTCTCCTTCACCAGCACGCTGCAGGGCCTGGCCTTGCAAATGCCCGCGCCGCTCGTGAAGACGGCCGACGAACAGATGCCGCTGCGCATCGAAAAGAAGGTGCTGCAGCGCGAAACCCGCGCGGGCGTTTCAGTTGCGGTGCAGGACGAACTCTCGCTCGAACTCGGCCGCATCGGCGCGGCGCAGTATGTGCGCGACATCTCCGGCGCCGAAGCGCGCGTGCTGCGAGGAAGCATCGGCATCGGCCTGGCCGCGGGCGAAACCGCCAGCGTGCCCGACAGGGGCGTGCTGGCCAACGTCAACATCGCCAAGTTCGACATGCCCGCATGGAAAGCCCTGGTCGGCGCTGCCGCGGCCGGTGCAACCGAGGCGGGCGGCGACGAGCGGCCCGAAGACGCGGCCATGGGCTACCTGCCCACGCGCATCGCGGTGCGCGCGCAGGAGCTCGCCATTGAAGGCCGCACGCTGCACAACGTGGTGCTCGGCGGCACGCGCGACGGGTCGCTCTGGCGCGCCAACATCGACGCCACCGAACTCAGCGGCTACGCCGAGTACAGCCACTCGCAGTCCGGGCGCCTCTATGCGCGGCTCGCGCGGCTCAAGATTGCGCCGACCGAGGCCACGCAGGTCGCAACGCTGCTCGACGAGCAACCGGGCACGCTGCCCGCGCTCGATATCGTCATCGACGACTTCGAGCTGCTGGGCAAGCGGCTCGGCCGCGCCGAAATCGATGCCGTCAACCGCGGCGGCGCGGGCCGCGAATGGCTGCTCAACAAACTGAGCTTCACCATGCCCGAAGCCAGCTTCGCGGCCAAGGGCACCTGGGCCGCCGCGCCCGGCGGCAGGCCCGGGCGCGCCGAGCAGCGCCGCACGGCCATGACCTTCAGGCTCGACATTGCCGACGCCGGCGATCTGCTCGCGCGCTTCGGCATGCCCGGCGTCCTGCGGCGCGGCAGCGGCCGGCTCGAGGGCGAGGTCAACTGGCGGGGCTCGCCGTTCTCGCTCGACTACCCGAGCCTGGGCGGGCAACTGCAGATCAACGTGGGGTCGGGCCAGTTTCTCAAGGCCGACCCCGGCCTTGCCAAGCTGCTCGGCGTGCTGAGCCTGCAGGCGCTGCCGCGCCGGCTCACGCTCGACTTCCGCGACGTGTTCAGCCAGGGCTTCGCTTTCGACTTCATCCGCGGCGACGCGAAGATCACGAACGGCATTGCGAGCACCAACAACCTGCAGATGAAGGGCGTCAACGCCGCCGCGCTGATGGACGGCTCGGCCGACATCGTGCGCGAAACGCAAGACCTGCGCGTGGTGGTGGTGCCCGAAATCAACGCCGGCACGGCCGCGCTGGTGGCCACCGCCATCAACCCCGCCATCGGCCTGGGCACCTTCCTGGCGCAGTGGGTGCTGAGCAAGCCGCTCGCAGCTGCCGCCACGCAGGAGTTCCACATCGAAGGCACCTGGGCCGACCCCAAAATAGCCAAGGTGCCACGATCCATCCTGCCGAATAGCTCGAACCTTCCCGCACCCACGGCGCCGACTGCGGCGGAAGGCAAGAAAACGGAGACCACGCAATGAAAGTCGCAGCCATCCAGATGGTGTCGGCCATCGCCCGCGAAGCCAATCTCGCACGCGCCCACGACCTGCTCGCGCAAGCAGCGGCGGCGGGCGCCGAGCTGGCGGTGCTGCCCGAGTATTTCTGCATGATGGGCGCGCGCGACACCGACAAGCTGGGCCTGCGCGAAACCGCCGGTGCCGGCACGGTGCAGGGCTTTCTCGCCGATGCGGCGCGCGAGTTCGGCCTGTGGATCGTCGGCGGCACGCTGCCCATCGAGAGCAACGATGCGGAGCACGTGTTCAACAGCTCGCTGTGCTATTCGCCCGAGGGCCAGTGCGTGGCGCGCTACGACAAGATCCACCTGTTTTATTTCGACAACGGCACCGAACGCTACGACGAGCGCCGCGTCATCGCACCGGGCGCCGAGCCCGTGGTGTTCGACCTGCCCTCGCGCGACGGCCACCGCTGGCGCGTGGGCATGAGCGTCTGCTACGACCTGCGCTTTCCCGAGCTGTACCGGGCGCTCGCGAGGCAAGGCGCCGACCTGCTGCTGGTGCCCAGCGCCTTCACCCGCACCACGGGCGCCGCGCACTGGGAGGTGCTGCTGCGCGCGCGCGCCATCGAAAACCTGGCCTGGGTGGTCGCGCCCGCGCAAGGCGGCACGCACGAGAACGGCCGCCACACGTGGGGCCAGTCAATGGTCGTCGACCCCTGGGGCACGGTGGTGGCGCAACAGGCCCGCGAAGAAGGCGTGGTGCTGTTCGACGTCGATGCCGGGCAGACCGGGCGCATGCGAGCCCAGCTTCCTGTGCTCTCGCACTGCGTGCTCTAGATGCAGGATGTGCTGACCGCCGCATCGCCACGGTGGGCGCTGTCGGCGTTCGCGCGCCTGCGCTCGCTGTGGCAGCGGTGGTTTCTGTGGCTGCTCCTGGCCCTTCTGGTGTCCGCGTTGCTGATCACCGTGGTGTGGCTCGCGGGACGGCATGAGGTGGAGCAGGTGCAGGCCGCGCTCGATCGCGACACGGCCGATGCGGTTTCCGACCTTCGCATCGGCTTGCAGCGCAACGCCCAGAGTTTGCGCGCCACGCAGGCTTCGGGCCTGGACCGCACGCATTGGCCCGAGGCCGCGGCCTCGCTGCTGAGGGAGCATCGCGAGTGGCTCCGGCTCGAATGGCGCGATGCCGCGCTGCGTCCGCTGGAAGCGGCCAACACGCCCTACCGCATGCGTCTCATCGCGGAGGAGAGCCGCGGCACGGACCAACCCGATGTGGCGCTTGCCTGCACGGCTGCGCGCAAGCTCGGCGCGCCGGCCTATTCGCCGAGCCACTTCGTGCCGGTGCTCGGCGGAGGCGGTGTCGAGGTGATGGAGCTCTGCGTACCCATCGACGCGGGCGGTTTCCTGGTCGCGAGCTACTCGCTGCGCGACACGCTCATCGAGCTGGTCGGCCCTACGCTCACGCGCGGCCAGGAGGTGGCCTTTACCGAAACCGACGGCACGCGGCTGGTGGCGCTCGGCACCTCGCGCCGCACCGGAACGCGCGTTTTCACCTCGCAGCAACTCATCGACTTGCCTGGTGCCGCGCTGATGCTGCGCGTCGACGGCTGGCGCGCGGCGCCCGATCTTTTTCCGAACGTGCTGACGGCGCTGGTCACCGGCATTTCGATCGCGCTGGTGTCGGTGCTGGTGCTGCTGGCGCGCGACACGCGCCGGCGCCTGCGCGCCGAACGCGACCTGGCCGACGCGCTCGCCTTTCGCAAGGCGATGGAAGATTCCGTCATTACCGGGCTGCGCGCGCGCGACCTGCAGGGGCGCATTACCTACGTCAATCCCGCGTTCTGCGAAATGGTCGGCTTCAGCCCTGAGGAGCTGATGGCCAACAGCGGCGAATCGCCCGAGGTGCCTTACTGGCCCACCGAGCTGGCACACGAATACCAGCAGCGGCAGGTCCGGCGGCTGGCTGGCGGCATGCCGCCGCGCGAGGGCTTCGAGTCGGTCTTCATGCGCAAGGACGGCACGCGTTTTCCGGTGCTCATCTTCGAAGCCCCGCTGATCAACGCGCAGCGCGTGCAGACCGGCTGGATGAGCGCCTTCATCGACATCAGCGAGCAGCGCCGCATCGAAGAACTCTCGCGCGCCAGCCAGGAGCGTCTGCAGGCCAGCGCGCGGCTCGCCACCGTCGGCGAAATGGCCTCGCTTTTGAGCCACGAACTCACGCAGCCGCTGGCCGCCATTGCCAGCTACGCCACCGGGTCGCTCAACATGCTCGGCCCGCATGCCAAGGGCGAGCAGGCCGAAGTGGCCATGGCGGTGCGGCGCATTGCCGAGCAGGCCGATCGCGCAGGCCAGGTGATCCGCAGCGTGCACGACTTCGTGCGCCGGCGCGACCGTACGCGCGAAGCCGTGGCGCCGCAGGCGCTGATCGATGCGGTGTTGCCGCTGGTGCGGCTGCAGGCGCGCAAGCTCGGCGTGATCATCGAGGTGGTGCTCGAAGACCGCCTGCCGCAGGCCATGTGCGACCGCACGCTGGTCGAGCAGGTGCTGCTCAACCTGGCGCGCAATGCGATGCAGGCCATGGACACGCCGGACAATGCCGGGGAACGGGTGCTGCGGCTGCGCGTGGCGCGGGCCGTCGCGGTGGGCGGCACCGGCGCGGAAGACGCGCGCCGCTGGCTCGAGTTTTCGGTGGCCGACCTCGGCAGCGGCATCAGCGAAGAGGTGGCGAGCCGCCTCTTCACGCCTTTCTTCACCACGCGTGCCGACGGCATGGGGCTTGGCCTCAGCCTGTGCCGCACCGTGGTGGAGCAGCACGGCGGCGTGTTGATGTTCGAGCCCAACCGGCCTCGGGGCACGGTGTTCCGGTTTACCCTGCCGGCGGCATGACCCTTGCAGGTTTGCCGCGGCCATATTTTTGAAACGACTGACATGCAACCGCTGATCGACGGCCTCATTTTCATCGTGGACGACGACGCCAGCGTGCGCGAGGCATTGGCCTGGCTGCTGCGTTCGCGCCGCCTCGAGAGCGAGCATTTCGCGAGTGCCGAGGCCTTCGAGCAGCGCCTGGCCGAAGGGCCGTTGCCCCAGCAGCCGCTGTGCCTGTTGCTGGATGTGCGGATGCCTGGCACCAGCGGGCTGGTGCTGTTCGACCGGCTCGCGGAACGCGGCCTGCTGGCCGCCATGCCGGTCATTTTCTTGACCGGCCACGCCGACGTGCCGACGGCCGTCGACGCTGTGAAGCGCGGCGCTTTCGACTTTTGCGAGAAACCGTTTTCGGACAACGCGCTGGTCGACCGCATCGAGCAGGCGCTGGGTGCTTCGCTTCGGGCACTCGAAGTGCAGCGCGTGCGGCGCAGCCTGGTCGACCGCATTGCCGAACTTACCGACCGCGAGCGCGACGTGATGCGGCTCGTGGTCGAAGGCCTGCCGAACAAGCTGATTGCCGATCAGCTGGCCATCAGCGTGCGCACGGTGGAAGTCCACCGCGCGCGCGTGTTCGAAAAGATGGAAGTGAAATCAGCGGTCGAGCTGGCCAACCGCTTGCGGGATCTCTAGCGCCTTAACGCTCGAGCGCCCTCCGCCGTCTCAGGCCTTTTCCGCCACGAAGATTTCAACGCGGCGATTCTGGGCGCGGCCTGCGGGCGTGCCGTTGTCGGCCAGGGGCTCGCGCGAGCCGCGGCCGTCGGTGGTGATGGCCGTGGTCGAAACGCCGCGGGCCACGAGGTGGTTGCGCACGCTGTCGGCGCGGCTCACCGAGAGGCGCTCGTTGCCTTCTTCGCTGCCGGTGTTGTCGGTGTGGCCCACCACGCGCACGCTGGCCGCGGTGGCGCTGCGCAGGCCTTCGGCGACCTTGTCGAGCACCTGGGCGAGATTGCGCTTCACATTGGCGCGACCCACGTCGAACGAGAGTTCGTTGGGAATCACGAGGTGCAGCTGGTTGTCCGCGGTTTGCTCGATCACCACGCCCGTGCCCTTGGTGGAATTTTCCAGCTCGGTCTTGAGCGACGCCAGGCGCGCGGTCCAGCTGTTGGAAGGCGCGGCCGACTGTGCCGCCGGTGCGGTCGCAGAACCCGGCGCAGGCGATTGCGAGGCGCACCCCGCAACGAACAATGCGGCCGCAGCCGCACCCGAAACAACAAACTTCCTCATGAATTTTTCCCTCTTCTTGGTTGACATTGAAACGATAGCGATGGGTGCCGGCCGCTCCCGCCCGGCCGGCTTTTTCTTTTTTATCTGTATTTATCTTTTATCGGTCGATCCGGTCAGCCTCGCGGCGCGCGCTCGCCCACATAGATTTCGACGCGGCGGTTCTGCGCCCGGCCGGCATCGCTGTTGTTGTCGGCCACCGGCTCGTGCGAACCGCGGCCTTCGATGCGGAAGGCCGCTGCGCTCACGCCGCGCGCCACGAGGTAGTCGCGCGTGCTGGCGGCGCGATCGACCGACAGCGGATTGTTGATGGCGTCGGAGCCGGTGCTGTCGGTATGGCCGATGATGCGCACCTCGGCGTTCGGGTTGTTGCGCAGGCCGCCCGCGAACTGGTCGAGCACCGGCGCGAAGTTGGGCTTGATGTTGGCGCGACCCACGTCGAACGACACGTCGCTCGGAATGGCGAGCTTGAGTTCGTTGTTCGGAGTTTGCGTCACGGCCACGCCGGTGCCCTGCGTGGCGGCTTCCATCTGGCGTTTCTGGTTTTCCATGCGCTGCGACCACAGGTAGCCGCCGAGCGCGCCGGCTGCGGCACCGACCACGGCACCGGTGCCGATGGCGCCGCGGTTGCCGCCGGTGGCCGAGCCGATGGCTGCACCGCCCAAGGCGCCGATGCCGGCACCGATGCCGGTGTTGCGCTGGGTGTCGGTCATGCCGCCGGCACATCCGGACAGGACGAGAGCGGCGGCGGTGGTGGCGAGTACGAATTTTTTCATGGCATTCCCTTTCAAGGATGAATCAGGCGGGCCACAGCTTAGCTTCGGCAAGCATGCGATGGTACGACCTTCCCGATCTCTGGAAAATAAGAAAACCTTCGGCTATGCCGATGAATACTGCGATGATTGCTACTAAAGTAATAGCTAATGGCTTCTTCTCCGACATACCGCGACGGCTTCGGGCTACGCAACAAGCTCACTGTTTTGGCGGGGTGTGCCGTTCCGCGGATTCGTCGTCATCGGCGGCTTTGTCTTCGTCGTGCAGTTCACCCTTTTTTCGACCGGAAAACATGGTCCACCAGACGATCAATATGAGCACGAGCCCCGCCCCGAGGGCTTCAAGCAAAATCAATCCCATGAGAAATGGACTCCAGTGGCTGGTAGGGCTCGCGATCGTAGCAACGATGGCGGGCTGCTCGCTCAGCCCGCGCGCGCCGGAAACGCCGGCACGCCCCACCGTGACGCCTCCGCGCGACCTCGGCCCCCTGACCGGATCGCTGGCGCACCCCAAGAGCCGATGGGTGCCCGTTGGCTGGTCGGAGCTTCCGGGCTTCGGCGACGATCCGCTGCACGAAGCCTGGATTGCGCTGCTTGCCAACTGCGCGCGCCCCAATGCCGCCTTTGCACCGCTGTGCCGCGACGTGCGCCAGCTGGCCATTGCCACGCCGGAAGAGCAGCGCCAGTGGATGACCGACAGGCTCCAGCCTTACCGGGTCGAGTCGCTCGCAGGCTCGAGCGAAGGCAAGCTCACGAGCTACTACGAGCCGGTGTACGACGCCTCGCGCGTGCCCAGCGCCACCTTCAGCATTCCGATCTACCAGGCGCCCGAAGGGCTGGTGCCGCGCCGTCCCTGGTACACCCGGCAAGAGATCGAAACCCTGCCCGAAGCCCAGGCCGCCCTGCGCGGCCGCGAGATCGCATGGATGGCCGACCCCATCGACGCGCTCATGCTGCACATCCAGGGCTCGGGGCGCCTTCGCATCACCGAAGCCAACGGCGTGCAGCGCACCGTGCGCGTGGCGTTTTCGGCCACCAACGAGCAGCCCTACAAGAGCGTGCAGCAATGGTTGATTTCGCAAGGCGTGGCCAAGGTCGGCAAATGGCCGGACGACACCAAGGCATGGGCCGCGCAGAACCCGCAGCGCGTGTCGCAATTGCTGTGGAGCAATCCGCGTTATGTGTTCTTCCGTGAAGAAACCATGAGCGAGCTCGATGCGGCGTTCGGTCCGCGCGGTGCGCAGGGCGTGCCGCTGACGGCGGGGCGCTCCATCGCGGTCGACCGCGAGAGCATTCCGTACGGCACGCCGGTGTGGCTCGCGTCGAGCGGCCCCGCTGCGCAGTTGCAGAAGCTGGTGGTCGCGCAGGACACCGGCAGTGCCATCGTCGGCGCCGTGCGTGCGGACTACTTTGCGGGCACCGGCGCGGACGCCGGCCGGCTGGCTGCGAGCATGAACCAGTCGCTGCGCCTGTGGGCCCTCTGGCCGAGGCAAATGCCGGCGCCCTGACTGGCTGTCAGCTGCCGGTCGGAGGGTGAGTGAGCGCGGCTGACCGGAGGCTGAGCGTTTCACGCGGGTGTCATGCGAACTGACTACCTTCGCGGGTTGATTTCTTGTTCAACCCACGAAAGATATTGCGCATGACCGCAAACTCCCGCAGCGACGATCCTTCGATCGATCTCGACGACATCGGCACCAACCCCACTTCGAATCCCTCTTTCACCGACCTGATCGCGTCGCGCCTGAGCCGCCGCCACCTGTTCGGCCTGGGCGTCGGCACGGCCGGCACCGCGTTGCTGCAGGCATGCGGCGGTGGTGGCGGCGGCGGGGGCGTCGGCTTCCCTGTGCTGCCTCCTGCACCGGCTCCCGCACCACCGGCACCGCCGCCGCCCGCACCCGCTCCGCCGGCACCGGCGCCTGCAGCGCTCAAGCTCAACTTCAATGCCGTGGCGAAGAGCCTGGACGACGTGGTGAGCGTGCCTGCCGGCTACACCGCCAGCGTGCTTTATCGCCTGGGCGACCCGATTGCAACCGGCGTGCCGGCCTATGCCAACGACGGCACCGATGCCCCGGCCACCTATGACCGCCGTGCCGGCGACCACCACGACGGCATGACCTTCTTCGGCATGGACGGCGCGAACAAGTGGGCCCCGGCCAGTGCCACGCGCGGCCTGCTCACGATGAACCACGAAGCCATCACGCCGCTGTTCCTGCACCCCACGGGCCAGACCATCGTCGGCACGGGCAACGCGGCCGTTCGCAGCGTGGCGGACGAAGTGCTGCGCGAGTTCTATCTGCACGGCGTGAGCGTGATCGAGGTCAACAAGAACGGCAGCGCCTGGAGCTACAAGCAGGACTCGAACTTCAACCGCCGCGTTCACACGCTCACCGAAATGGCGTTCTCGGGCCCGGCCGCCAAGACCGACTCCCTGAAGACCAAGTATTCGACCGACGGCAGCAAGACCCGCGGCACGCTCAACAACTGCGCCAACGGCACCACGCCCTGGGGCACCTACCTGACCTGCGAAGAGAACTGGGCCGGCTACTTCCGCCGCATTGCCGCCACCGACAACCCCAACCGCACGGCGAAGGAAATCACCTCGTTCGCCCGCTACGGCGTTGCCAGCACCGGGCGCGAACTGTGGGCCACCGTCACGCCCGACACGACCGACAACATCTACGGCCGCTGGAACACCCAAGTGACCGGCGCCACCGCCACCGACGACTTCCGCAACGGTGCCAACACCTACGGCTGGGTGGTCGAGATCGATCCCTTCGCTCCGGCCAGCACGCCCAAGAAGCGCACCGCGCTCGGCCGCTTCGGCCACGAAGGCGCCTGCCTCGGCCCGGTCGTGGTCGGCAAGCCGCTGGTCTGGTACATGGGCGACGACTCGCAGAACGAGTACCTCTACAAGTTCGTTTCCGCCAAGGCCTGGGACGCGGCCGACATCGGCGGCGGCATTGCGGCCGGCGACAAGTACATGGACGACGGCAAGCTCTACGTCGCGCGCTTCAACGCCGACGGCACCGGCAACTGGCTGGAACTCTCGCTGGGCGTGAACGGCATCACCTCCGGCAACGCGACCTACGCCTTCGCCGATGCGGCCGACGTGGTGATCAACGCGCGCCTCGCGGCCGACGTTGCCGGTGCGACCAAGATGGACCGCCCCGAGTGGACCGCCGTCAATCCGAAGAACGGCGACGTGTACCTCACCCTCACCAACAACGCCGCGCGCACCATCAGCACGACCGATGCCGCCAACCCGCGCTACTACAACGACCCCAAGGGCGTGGCCCAGACGGCGCAGAAGGGCAACCCGAACGGCCACGTCGTTCGCTTTGCCGACGCTGGCGGCGACCCTGCGGCCGTCAGCTTCAACTGGGACGTCTACCTGTTCGGTGCGCGCTCGACGGCATCGGCCGACGTCAACCTGTCCAACCTGGTTGCCGACAACGACTTCTCCAGCCCCGACGGCATGTGGTTCAGCCATGCGACAGCCGGCCTGCTGTGGCTGCAGACCGACGACGGCAAGTACACCGACGTGACCAACTGCATGATGCTCGCGGCACTGCCGGGCCAGGTGGGAGACGGCGCGGCGAAGACGATCACCAACGTCGACGGCGCCACCAGCGCGACGCAGGCCACCTTCGTCGGCAAGGCGCCCGGCACCGACGGCCTGCGCCGCTTCCTGGTCGGCCCGAAGGACTGTGAGATCACCGGCATCGCCGAATCGGGCGACGGCCGTGCGCTGTTCGTCAACATCCAGCACCCGGGTGAAACAACTGCTGCGGCGAACATCAGCGACCCGACCAAGTTCGGCAGCCACTGGCCTGAAGGCGGCACCGCCCGCCCGCGCTCGGCCACGGTCGTCATCACCAAGGACGACGGCGGCCTGATCGGCCTCTGATCGGTTGCGCTGACCGCTACCCCGGGTTGCATGCAACCCGGGGTAGCCCAGCGAGCTAGCGGGGCAACGGCAGCGCCGTTTTGTACCGCACCTGCTTGAGCGCAAAGCTCGAGCGGATCTTTTCGATGCCTGGAATCGGCGTGAGCTGTTCCAGGATGAATTTCTCCAGCGCCGCCATGTCGGCCACGGCGATGCGAATCAGGTAGTCGCTGTCGCCCGTCATCAGGTAGCACTCCATCACTTCGTCGTGCTCGGCAATGCGCTGCTCGAAGTCGGCGAGCGACTGCTTGCTTTGCGTCGTGAGGCTGATCGAGATGAACACATTGAGGCCCAGGCCCAGCGCCTTCGCGTTCGCGAGCGCCACGTAGCGGTCGATCACGCCGGTAGTTTCCAGCGCCTTCACGCGTGCGAGGCAAGGCGAAGGCGACAGCTGGACGCGGCGCGCCAGCTCCACATTCGACAGCGCGCCGTCGCGTTGCAGCTCGTCGAGAATGCGCAGGTCGATGGTGTCGAGTTGCATGAAATGCGGCTTCCGGTTGAATTTGCGGAATTTTATGCTGCGCTGCCGCCATGGATATGCCCGCACCCGTAGCTAATTCTTGTCGTTGCGGCCTAAAGTGCCGGCATGAACGCCCCGATTTCATCCGACCAGATGCGCGCATTGCTGCTCGACACGCCGCTCTCGCACGACCCCGATCCCGCAGAGACCGCCGAATGGCGCGATGCCTTCCTGGCGCTGGCGCAAACGCACGGGCCGCAGCGTGCGCGACAGATGCTGGTGGAGCTCGCCCGGCTTGCGCGGCAGCAACGCATCGGATGGCAGCCCGAACTCGCGACGCCGTACGTCAACACCATTGCGGTGGAAGACCAGCCGCCGTTCCCGGGTGACCTGGCCGTCGAGGAGCGCCTGGCTTCGCTGATGCGTTGGAACGCGCTCGCGATGGTGGCCAAGGCCAACCAGGCGTACGGTGAACTCGGCGGCCACATCGCCAGCTATGCCAGTGCGGCAGACCTGTTCGAGACCGGCTTCAATCACTTCTTCCATGCGCGCAAGGACTCGGGCGTAGGTGCGCACCGCGGTGACCTCGTGTTCTTCCAGCCGCACAGCGCGCCCGGCGTGTATGCCCGCGCGTACCTCGAAGGCCGCCTCGGCGAAGAAGACCTGAAGCACTACCGCCAGGAACTGACCGCACCCGCCTTCACGCAGGGCAGCGGCGCACGCGGCTTGAGCAGCTATCCGCATCCCTACCTGATGCCGGACTTCTGGCAGTTTCCCACCGGCTCGATGGGCATCGGCCCCATCAGCTCGATTTACCACGCGCGCTTCATGCGCTACCTCACGCACCGCAACCTGCTCGACTGCGAGGAAGGCCGCAAAGAGGATGGAACACCCGTCGACAAGCGACGGGTGTGGGGCGTGTTCGGCGACGGCGAGATGGACGAGCCCGAATCGATGAGCGCGTTGACGCTTGCCGCGCGCGAGAAGCTCGACAACCTCGTGTGGGTCGTCAACTGCAACCTGCAGCGCCTCGATGGCCCGGTGCGCGGCAACGGCCGCATCATCGACGAGCTCGAAAAGCTCTTTGCCGGCGCGGGCTGGAACGTCATCAAGCTGGTGTGGGGCAGCGACTGGGACGGCCTGTTCGCGCAGGACGTGAGCGGCGCGTTGGCGCGCGTGTTCGCCCACACCGTCGACGGCCAGATGCAGACCTTCGCCGCCAAGGACGGCCGCTTCAACCGCGACAACTTCTTCGGCCAGAACCCCGAACTCGCGCGCCTGGCCGAAGGCATGACCGACGAGCAGATCGACCGCCTGAAGCGCGGCGGCCACGACCTCGTGAAGATATACGCCGCCTATGCCGCGGCGGCCGCGCACAAGGGTCAACCGACAGTGATCCTCGCCCACACCAAAAAGGGCTACGGCATGGGCAGCGCCGCGCAGGGCAAGATGACCACGCACTCGCACAAGAAGATGGGCGACGTCGACCTGCTCGAATTCCGCGACCGCTTCAACCTGCCGCTGACCGATGCGCAGGCCATTGCGATGGACTTCTACCGCCCGCCCGAAGACAGCGCCGAGATGCAATACCTGCGCAGCCACCGTGCCGCGCTCGGCGGCGCCATGCCCCGCCGCGAGACCGCATGCGACGTCGTGCCCAAGCCCGACATCGCAAGCTACGCGCAATTCGCGACAGCGGCGGCCGGCAAGGAAATGAGCACCACCATGGCCTTCGTGCGCATGCTCGGCAACCTGCTGAAAGACAAGGCCTTGGGCCCGCGCATCGTGCCCATCGTGGCCGACGAGGCGCGCACCTTCGGCATGGCCAACCTGTTCAAGCAGGTCGGCATCTATTCGAGCGTGGGCCAGCGCTATGCGCCCGAAGACATCGGCTCGGTGCTGAGCTACCGCGAAGCCACCGACGGACAGATTCTGGAAGAAGGCATCAGCGAAGCCGGCGCCATTGCCAGCTGGACGGCAGCCGCCACCAGCTACAGCGTGCACGGCCTGGCGATGCTGCCCTTCTACATCTACTACTCGATGTTCGGCTTTCAGCGCGTGGGCGACGCCATCTGGGCCGCGGCCGACCAGCGTGCGCGCGGCTTCTTGCTCGGCGCCACCTCGGGCCGCACCACCCTCGGCGGTGAAGGCCTGCAGCACCAGGACGGCAGCAGCCACCTCGTGGCCGCGACCATTCCCAATTGCAAAGCCTATGACCCGGCCTATGCGGGCGAGATGGCGGTCATCGTCGATGCGGGCATCCGCGAAATGATGGTCGAGCAGAAGGACGTTTTCTATTACGTCACGCTCATGAACGAGAACTACGCGCAGCCCGATGTGCCCGAGGGTGCGGAGGCGGACATCTTGCGCGGGTGCTATCGATTCGGCGTGTACGCGCCGGCTGCTTCAAGCAAGTCGAAAACGAAGAAGGTCGTCACGCTCATGGGCTCGGGCGCCATCCTCACCGAGGTTGTCAAGGCTGCGCAGCTGCTGGCCGACGAAGGCATCGAGGCCGAGGTGTTCAGCGTGACGAGCTGGAGCGAACTTGCGCGCGATGGCTTGGTTTGCGAGCAGCGCGCGATCGCGGGTGAAAAAGATGCTGGTGTGCCGTTCGTCGCGCAGCAACTTGGTGCCGGACAGGGCCCGATCATCGCCGCCACCGACTACGTGCGCGCCGTGCCCGAGAGCGTGCGTGCCTTCCTGCCCGAAGGCCGCCGCTATCTCACGCTGGGAACGGATGGATTCGGTCGCAGCGATACGCGGGCGGCGCTGCGGGAGTTCTTTGGGGTAGATGCGGGGAGCATTGCGCGGGCGGCGCGGTATGCGTTGGTTTCTACGTAGCTGGAGAGAGTTCGGCGGCCCAGGACGTCTGCGAAGGTCCCGGGCTGAGCGCGCCTGACGCGCTTGCATTTGAATTCACGTCGTCGCGGGCATGTAGTAGGTCAGGCGAACGCGCTCGGAGAACGTCAGATAGAGCGTCCAGATGAGCGTCGGAAGAAGAGCGCGGATGGCGGGGCCGAAAAATTCTGAAAGAGGGAGTTGCGCTACGGCTGCTTTCCCGAAAAAAATTGCAGGCAATCCAAAGGTCAGTACCGCGAAGGTGACTGGTCCCAAGAGCCAGAGAACGAAAATTGCCCCACGGACAGCCCTTGGTTGCCTTGACTTCCAAAGCCCCAGTCCCGCCAAAACACTTGCTGTCATCGATACCAACACAAGGCCCCAGTGCCACTGCTTGTACGTGGCCCATACAGATATGGTGCGGAGAATGGGATTGGCATTTTCGACGATCCCCAGTTCGTTGAAATTCATCAACACGCCGAACACTGGAGTGATCAACGTGAGGTTCACCACGAGGAACATGAGCCACCCGCCCACCCCATCTTTGGGTTCATCGGGAGGAGGTCGAACAATAGTCACCATGGCTTTTCCTGCAGGTTGCGGTTGATGGATTCGTGCCTGTAACACTGAACATCACTGGCTATCGCGCTCGACTTCAAAGCGCGTGAATACGGAAGAATAAGATCCAGTAAGAGACGACTCCGCCGCCAGATCGAAAACGATGCCGAGGTCTTCGATGAATGCCTTGGTGTTTGTCCTGCTACTGAGCCCGTCGATTCGCATGCAAGCGGAACCACCTTGCCAGTCAACGTGGGGAATATCTTGCTGGCGTCATAGCGGTCTTTGGCTTCGCACTTCCACGAAAAGTGCATCGGCGCGTCCCCGACTCGCTTTGGAACGTACTCGGCGTCTGTCGAGAAATTGATCACGGAGCCCGGTTGAAGGGTAGCGGGCAGAGGCAGTTTGAGGTTTCTGGCAACGTACACCCGCCCATCGGAATAGGCATTCATTCGGGACTTCAGGTTCACAAGCTGAGCGAGCATGAGCCGCTGGACATTGAAGGTCGAACTGTAGATTTCGCGGGTGCGCAGCAAACCATCTTTCTGTGCGTCCAGTTCCACGGTGGTTTCCGACTCTTTGAACTTCGAAGATTTATTTTTCGTCGTGTAGACGATTCTCTTGAACTTCGGGCGCCAGAGTTCATTGCTGCCGCGGGCTTCATCGAGCGATGCGCCGACACCGGTGCGGACGGTGCGGCCTGAGGGCGCTGGTCGACGGTGCGCTCGTTCTGCTCGCGCAAGGCCCGTTCGCGTTCCTGCTGGCGTTGCTGTTCGACGAAGGGTTGGGGGTGGTGGAGGACTGGGCCCATGAATAGGGTGATAGTCCAATGAGGCAGGTAATCCAAACGCCCTCCACGGCAACAGGGATGCCTACTTGATTGCATCTTTTTAATTCCCCTCCCACTTAACATTTTATTTCACAAAACAAACCTTAGGAAAACCCAGGAAAAATAGAATCAGATTTCTGGTTGAGTTGGGAATTTATTCCTCATAATAAATCTCATTCACAACAAATGTCTTGCAAATAAAGGAGTAGTCTCGAATCTGCCGAACTTCCTCTTCGGCAAGCCAACTGGTGGGCGTCAGTTCAAGCTTCTTCAACACCCACTCAAGATCTGCGACTGCCTGCCCGAAGACGGGGAACTGCAAGTAGTCATCACGCGAAAGGGATTCCCATCCCATTTTTTGCGTTGTAAGAGACTCAACTTTGCCGCCGACTCCATCATGGACGACAAAAAAGAGCTGCTTCCAGTCGCCGCGACCCAGGAAGAAGGAGAATCCCGAGATAAACGCGAAGACGGAAGATCGGAAAACAGAGTCAACGGGATTGGGCTTGCCGATGGATTCGGGGTAGGAATAGATTTCATCCATCAATGAAATCATTCCATCCTCCATGCTCTGATAGTCAAAACTGAGTGTGACCTTCTTTTTGATCAACTGATCCCACAGGTCCGCCAGCTGCTCTTTTAGATCGATCCTTTTCGGGAAATCGACCTCTTCGATTCGGATCTCAATATTCCTATAGAACACCTGTGCGCAAAAGGTGGCGAATACCATCTGTCGCTCCACAGGGAGCAGAGACAGTCGCTTGAAAATTTTCTCAAGCTCCGTGTTTCTCTTGATCTGAATCAACATTCATTGCCCGCGAGCGCTGCGCCAACCAGCATGGGCGCCAGAGTTGCGGCACCGGCGGCGAATGCACCGCTTGCAATGGTGGTGGCCTTGGAAGAGCCCCGGCCCGTGCTCTTGGCCGTTTCTTGAACGACCATGCGCAGCCCGCGCTTCGCATTGAACACAATGCGGTGCAAATTCTTGTTCATATCGCTCTTCCCTGATCTCTCTGCGTGACAGCAATGCACGCCGCTTCGGAAGGCGTGCTGATCCGTCGGCACTGGCGCCGACGAGTGTGGATTTTCTCGTTACAAAGAGTTAACGAATGTCAAAATCAATGGAAACGTGCAGATTGGGAGAGGAATCGTCAGATTTTTCACACGTCCAAGGAGCGCCAGAACAACACTCGTCAATGATGTGTAACCCTTAAGTTTTAGGAGTTCAGCGCAGGGGCCTGCGTTAGAGTCGCAGCCCACCGCCACACGCGTTCATGACCGCACGTTTTCAATCCGTCGCCCCCACCGTCCGCCTTGCCGACCAGGTGGCCGATGCGTTGGCGGCCGAGGTGCGCAGCGGGCGCCTGTCGGAAGGCGACCGTCTGCCGACCGAGGCCGCGCTGGCCGAACAATTCGGCGTGAGCCGCACCGTGGTGCGCGAAGCGGTTTCGCGGCTCAAGTCGCTGGGGCTGCTCGATTCGCGCCAGGGCAGCGGCGTGTATGTGCGCGCGGCCGGCGTCGAGCCGCTGCGCTTCGAGATGCCGCATGTGGCCTCGCGCGAGGCGGTGATCCAGATGGTCGAGCTGCGCCGCGCGCTCGAAGCCGAAGTGGCCGCGCTGGCCGCCGAGCGGCGCACGCCTGAAGACGTGCAGCGCATCCGCAATGCCATCGAGGCGTTGCATGCCGCGGTGGCGGCGGGCGGTAACGGTGCCGACGAAGACGTGCGCTTTCACCGCGCCATCGCCGAGGCTGCGCGCAATCCCTTCCTGATCGGCACGCTGCAGTACCTGCGGCAGTTCCTGCATGGCGCCACGCGTGTCACGCGCGCCAACGAAGCGCGCCGCGCAGACTTTGCGCGCGAGGTTGCGCAAGAGCACGCGCAGATCGTGGAAGCCATCGAGGCCGGCGACCCGCTGCGCGCCCGGGAGGCCGCCAAGTCCCACATGGACAACGCCATTCGCCGCATCGAGCAGGCCGACCCCGCCTTCTGGCAGCAGGAGGGCGCGCAACTCGCGCGGCCGCTGGTCGAAGGCTGGCCCGCGGGCAAGTAGAGAAGAGAAATAAGAAAAGGAAACGAGGTGTAGCTTGCGGGTTTACCCGAGGAAAGTAGGTCGACTCAGATTTGTATGATGACCTGACAAATCAAAGGGCGGTGCCGCAGAAGCAATCCGCACCACCCCGGTTCCTCATTCAAACGGACCTTCCAATGAATTCAACACTCCAGGCACCCTTGGTTGCCACTGCCGACATGCAGGCCGACGTTGCGCTCGAGAAGCGCGCCTACGTCAAGGTGTTCTGGCGCCTCGTTCCCTTTTTGATGCTCTGCTACGTGGTCGCGTACCTCGACCGCGTGAACGTGGGCTTTGCCAAGCTGCAGATGGGGCAAGACCTCGGCTTCAGCGAAACGGTGTTCGGCCTGGGCGCCGGCATCTTCTTCCTCGGCTACTTCCTGTTCGAAGTGCCGAGCAACCTGCTGCTCAACCGCGTGGGCGCGCGCATCTGGATTGCACGCATCATGATCACCTGGGGCCTGCTCTCGGCCTGCTTCGTGTTCGTGGAAACGCCCACCAGCTTCTACATCCTGCGCTTCCTGCTCGGCGTGGCCGAGGCGGGCTTTTATCCCGGCGTGATCCTGTATCTCACCCACTGGTATCCGGCGCATCGGCGCGCGCGCATCATCGCGGTTTTCATGTCGGCCATTCCGGTGGCGGGCATCTTCGGCAATCCGCTTTCGGGCTGGATCATGGATGCCTTCCACGGCGTGTCGTCGATGGAAGGCTGGCAGTGGATGTTCATCATCGAAGCCATTCCGGCCGTGATCGTCGGCGTCATGGTGCTGGTCTACCTGGACAACGGTATCCAGCATGCGCGCTGGCTCTCGCCCGAGGAAAAGAGCCTGCTGCAGCGCGAGGTCGAGCGCGACCAGGCGCACGGCGCCAAAGGGCCGCACTCGGTGGGCGCCATGTTCCGCGACGCGCGGGTGTGGTGGATGGCGCTGATCTACTTCGCCTTCGTCATGGGCCAATACGCGCTGACCTTCTGGCTGCCCACGCTGGTGAAGGCGACGGGCGTGAAGGGCAACCTGCACATCGGCCTCCTGAGCGCCATTCCGTTCATCTGCGCCATCGTCGCGATGAACCTCTTCGGCCGCAGCGCAGACCGCCGGCAGGAGCGCCGCTGGCACCTGATCGTGCCCGCGCTGATGGGCGCCATCGGGTTCACCGTCGCAGCCTCCTACACGCAGAACACGGTCGTGTCGCTCGCGTTTCTTTCGCTCGCCGCAGCCGGCGTGCTCACCTGCGCGCCGCTGTTCTGGTCGTTGCCCACCGCTTTCCTTTCGGGCACGGCCGCGGCAGCGGGCATTGCGGTCATCAATTCGGTAGGTAACCTTGCGGGCTTCGTAAGCCCCTACCTCATCGGCTACCTGAAAGATCTCACCGGCAGCACGCAAATCGGCATGTACGTGTTGGCCGCGGCGCTGGTGCTCGGGGCCATCGGCGTGTGGTTCACGCCCAAGCAGCTCGTCAATCGCTGATCGGAGAACGGCAACATGACAAACAACACCAACACCCCCATCGTCGGCGTCGTAGGCCTCGGCGCGATGGGCAGCGGCATGGCGCAATCGCTGCGCCGCGCGGGCTATGAGCCGCACGTATTCGACGTGCGGCTCGACGTGGCCCACGCCTTTGCGCGCGACGGCGGCGTGGCCTGCGAGACGCTGGCAGCGCTCGGCGGGCAGTGCGACATCGTGGTTTCCGTGGTCGTCAATGCGGCGCAGACCGAGTCGGTGCTGTTCGGCGACGGCACCACGCCCGGCTGCGCGGCGTCGATGAAGCCCGGCAGTCTGTTCGTGATGTGCTCCACGGTCGATCCGAACTGGTCGGTCGCGCTCGAGGCGCGCCTGGCCGCGCAGGGCATCCTGTACCTCGACGCGCCGATCTCCGGCGGCGCCGCCAAGGCCGCGAGTGGGCAGATGACGATGATGACCGCCGGCACCCCGGCGGCTTATGAAAAAGCCGGCGCCGTGCTCGACGCCATGGCGGCCAAGGTTTATCGTCTCGGAGAGCGCGCGGGGGCGGGCAGCAAGGTCAAGGTCATCAACCAGTTGCTGGCCGGCGTGCACATTGCCGCGGCGGCCGAGGCCATGGCGCTGGGCCTGCGCGAAGGGGTGGACCCGGCCGCGCTGTACGAGGTGATCACGCACAGCGCGGGCAACAGTTGGATGTTCGAAAACCGCATGGCGCACGTGCTCGCTGGCGACTACACGCCGCTCTCGGCCGTCGACATCTTCGTGAAGGACCTGGGCCTGGTGCTCGACGTGGCGCGCGCCAGCAAGTTTCCGTTGCCGCTCTCGTCCACTGCGCACCAGATGTTCATGCAGGCCTCTACCGCGGGTTTTGCGCGCGAGGACGACAGCGCGGTCATCAAGATTTTCCCCGGCATCGAACTGCCGGCTGCCGACAAGAAAGCCTGAAGAAAGAAGACAAGCACCATGAACATTCTCATCACCGGAGGTTGCGGTTTCGTCGGCGCACGGCTCGCGCGCACGCTGCTCGCAAGCGGCCCGCTGGCGCTGGCCGGCGGCGTGGCCCAGCCCGTCGCGCGCATCACGCTGGCCGACCGCGTGCCGCCGCCGGCCGATCTGCAGGCCGACGCCCGCGTGCAGTTCGTGCAGGGCGACTTGCACGAGCAGGCTGTCAACGGCGCGCTGCCGCTGTCCGATACCCACGCCGTGTTCCACCTCGCTGCCGCCGTGAGCGGCGAATGCGAGGCCGACTTCGACCTTGGCATGCGCAGCAATCTCGACACTACGCGCGCCCTGCTTGATGCCTGCCGCCGCGCGGGCCATGCGCCGGTGTTCGTGTTCTCCAGTTCGGTGGCGGTATTTGGCGATTCGCCCGAGCAGCGCCTGCCCGCGGTGATCGAAGACACCACGCTGCCGACGCCGCAGAACAGCTACGGCATCCAGAAGTTCATCGGCGAGCAGCTCGTGGCCGATTTCACGCGCAAGGGTTTCGTGCAGGGCCGCAACGTGCGGCTCATGACGGTGTCGGTGCGGCCGGGCCGGCCCAATGGCGCGGCCTCCAGCTTCCTGAGCGGCATGCTGCGCGAGCCGCTGGCCGGCGAACGTGCGCGCTGCCCGGTGGCGCCCGAGACAGCGGTCGCCCTCGCATCGCCCGGCAACACGGTCGCGGGCATCCTCCGCGCGGCCACGGCCAGCGCTGCCGAGTGGGGGGCGCGCACCGCAGTCAACCTGCCCGCGCTGACGACCACCGTGCGCGAAATGGCAGAGGCACTCGAACGCATCGCCGGCAAAGAAGCCACGGCGTTGATCGACTGGGAGCCCGATGCGAACATCGCCAAGATCGTGACCAGCTGGCCCAGCCGCATTCATGCGGCGCGCGCCGAGGCGCTGGGCCTGAAGGCGGACGCGAGCTTCGACGCCATCCTGCGCGACTACGTGCGCGAGAACCCGCAGGCCGTGAAGCTGGCTGTGGCAGCAAAGGACTGAGCAATGCCCAAGCTGCTGCTCGGTTGCATTGCCGACGATTTCACCGGCGCGACCGACCTTGCCAACAACCTCGTGCGCGCCGGCATGCGCGTGGTGCAGGCCATCGGTGTCCCCACAGCGCCGCTCGATGCACAGGTCGATGCAGTAGTGGTCGCGCTCAAGTCGCGCACCATCGCACCGGCCGAAGCCATCGCAGAGTCGCTCGATGCGCTGCGCTGGTTGCAGGCCCAGGGTGCGCAGCAGATCTACTTCAAGTACTGCTCCACTTTCGACAGCACGCCGCAGGGCAACATCGGCCCGGTGACCGAAGCGCTGATGGAAGCGCTGGGCTGCGATTTCACCATTGCCACACCCGCCTTCCCGGACAACAAGCGCACCGTGTTCAAGGGCTACCTGTTCGCGGGCGACGTGCTGCTCAACGAGAGCGGCATGCAGAACCATCCGCTCACGCCGATGACCGATCCGAACCTCGTGCGCGTGCTGCAGGCGCAGTGCAAGCGCAAGGTGGGGCTCATCGACCATGCGGTGGTGGCGCGCGGCGCGGCGGCCGTCACGGAGCGCATCGAACAACTGAAAGGCGAGGGCGTGTCGATCGCCATCGTCGATGCGGTGTCGAACGACGATCTGCTGCGCCTCGGTCCGGCGATCGCGAAGATGCCATTGGTCACCGCAGGTTCGGGCGTCGCCATCGGGCTGCCGGCCAACTTCGGCCTTGCGCCGTCGTCGCAAGCCAGCGCATTGCCACCGGCCGGCGGTTTGCGCGCGGTGGTGTCGGGCAGTTGCTCGCTCGCCACCAACCGCCAGGTGCTCGACTTCATCCAGCGCGGCGGCGCGGCGCTGGCCATCGATCCGCTGCGCATCGCCGCGGGTGTGGATGTCGCTGCGGAAACCTTGGCGTGGGCAACGCCGCTCGTCGACAAGCAACCGGTGCTGGTCTATTCCACGGCCGAGGCCGGTGCGGTCAAATCGGTGCAGGGCAGGCTCGGCGTCGAAGAGGCCGGCGCGATGGTGGAGCGCACCATCGCCGCCATTGCGCGCGGCTTGGTCGAACGCGGTGTGCGCCAGCTCGTGGTGGCAGGCGGCGAAACCTCGGGCGCGTGCGTGCAGGCGCTGGGCATTGCGCAGATGCAGATCGGTCCGCAGATCGACCCCGGCGTGCCGTGGTGTCATGCGCGCACCGATGTTGCGCAGGGTACGCCTGTGCACATTGCGCTCAAGTCCGGCAACTTTGGGGGCGACGATTTCTTCACCAAGGCATTTACAGGGCTTGCATGATGTTCAAACTCAGCGTTCGAGCACGTTCGTGGCGCGCTCCCGCCGACGGGGTACCTTGCTCCGCGAATGTCCCCCGGCCTGCGGCCTCCTCCTTTATTTCGCTGCGCAAGGCACCCCATCGACGTGAGCGTTGCAAAGAGCGGTGGTTGATTGGCGGTACACCAGCAGCGTGCCCCAGTGCACAGGGCATCGGGTGCTCCCCGCAGCGAAATAAAGGAGGAGGCGAAGCCGGGGGACATTCGCGGAGGGGAGTACCCGGTGGCCTGTGCACCCGCTCTGGACAACAACGCCTCGAATACGGCCCAACCGCAGCGCACAAAAAGAACTGACATGAAAGAAAAAGAAGCCCGCGAAGAAATCTGCCGCGTCGGCCGCAGCCTGTTCGAACGCGGCTATGTGCATGCGACGGCAGGCAACATCAGCGTGCGGCTCGACGACGGCTTCCTTATCACGCCGACCGATGCCTGCCTTGGCTTTCTCGACCCGGCGCGCCTGGCCAAACTCGACACGCAAGGCCAGCAGACCAGCGGTGACCGCGCCAGCAAGACCATCGCGCTGCACACGCGCATCTACGCTGCCGCACGCAAATTCGATGCAAACACGGCCTGCGTGATCCACACGCACAGCACGCACTGCGTTGCGCTCACGCTGAACGCACAAGGCGACGAACTCCTGCCCGCCCTCACCCCGTATTTCGTGATGAAGGTCGGCCACGTGCCGCTCATTCCTTATCACCGCCCCGGCGCGCCCGAAGCGGCCGAACTGGTGGCACAAGCCATCGAACGCCACGGCGCGGCCGGCACGCCGATTCGCGCCGTGATGCTCGAACGCCTCGGTCCCAACGTGTGGCATGAGACGCCGGCCACCGCCATGGCCGTGCTCGAGGAACTCGAAGAAACCGCGAAGCTCCACCTGCTCACCGGCACAGTCAAGCCTGAGCCGCTGAACAACGAACAGATCGATGAACTGCGCCGCACATTCGGTGCGCGCTGGTAGTAGTAAAAACACGCCATGCCTCAATTCGCCGCCAACCTCTCGATGCTCTATCCGGAGCTCGACTTTCTTGACCGCTTCGAAGCCGCCGCGAAAGACGGCTTCAAGGCAGTCGAATATCTTTTCCCCTACCCCTACGAGCGCCGTGAACTTGCAGCCCGCCTGAAGCACA
Source organism: Variovorax paradoxus (assembly GCF_040544635.1). Lineage (GTDB taxonomy): Bacteria > Pseudomonadota > Gammaproteobacteria > Burkholderiales > Burkholderiaceae_C > Variovorax > Variovorax paradoxus_R. The sequence goes on along the minus strand of NZ_JBEPKJ010000001.1, from coordinate 236,164 downwards.
ACGGCTTGCAGCAGGTGCTCTTCAACGCCCCCCCGGGCGACTGGGACGGCGGCGAGCGCGGGCTGGCCTGCCTGCCGGGCCGGGATGCCGAATTCCGCGAAGGCATTGCCACGGCCATCGACTACGCCGCGGCGCTCGACTGCCCGCGCATCCACATCATGGCGGGCCTCGTGCCCGAAGGCCTGGAACGCGAGGCCGTGCAGCCCGTGTACGTGGACAACCTGCGCTGGGCCGCGGCCGAGGCGGCCAAGGCCGGTCGCGACGTGCTGATCGAGCCGATCAACACGCGCGACATTCCGCGCTTCTTCCTCAACCGGCAAGACCACGCGCACGAAATCGTCGACATGGTGGGCGCGCCCAATCTCAAGGTGCAGATGGACCTGTACCACTGCCAGATCGTCGAAGGCGATGTGGCCATGAAGATCCGCAAGTACCTGCCCACCGGCCGCGTCGGCCACATCCAGATTGCCGGCGTGCCCGAGCGCCACGAGCCCGACATCGGCGAACAGAACTATCCGTACCTGTTCGACCTGATCGACGAGGTGTCGGCGCAATGCGGCTGGCAGGGCTGGGTCGGTTGCGAATACCGGCCGCGCCGCGGCTCGGAGCCCGGCGGCACCTCGGCCGGATTGGGCTGGCTACGGGCATTGCAACAGCGCGCATGAAGCTCGAGTCGCTGCGCATTCCGCCGCGGCTGCGAGGCTTTGCCGCCGGCGGTGCGCAGGTCTTCGACGTCACGCTTTCCGGTGACCGCGTGCAGGCCATCGCGCCGAGCGCATCGCAGGCGCATGCACGCGGCACCTTGCTGAGCGCGCTGGTCGAGGCGCACGCGCACATCGACAAGAACTACACCGTGCAGGAAGTGGGCGCGGCGCAGGGCAACCTGTTCGCGGCCATCGAGCGCATGGACAAGCACCGCGCGGGCTGGACCGGTGAAACGCTTCGCCCGCGCATGGAGCGCGCGCTGCACGAGGCCTGGCAGTCGGGCACGCGCGCGCTGCGCACGCACATCGATTGGGTACAGGGCGAGCCGCCTGCCGCGCTGGCGGTGTTCGAGGCGCTGCGCGAAGAATGGCGCGGCCGCATCGAACTGCAATTCGTCTCGCTCACGCCGTTGGATCTGTTTGCGGACCTTGCTGCCGGCGAGCGCATTGCACGCGAGGTCAAACGCGCGGGCGGTACGCTGGGCGCTTTCGTGTATCGCAACGAAGGCCTGGTGCACAAGCTGGGCCGCGTGTTCGACCTGGCGCAAGACCATGGCCTGGGCCTCGACTTTCATGTCGACGAAGGTCTCGATGCCGACGCGAGCGGCCTGCGCAGCATCGCGCAACTGATGCGTGCGCGCGAGTTCCGGCGCGGCGTGGTCTGCGGCCACTGCTGCTCGCTGGCCATGCAGGACGATACGGTGGCCAACGAAACGCTGGCGCTGTGCGCCGGTGCCGGCCTTCACATCGTTGCGCTGCCGACCACCAACCTTTATCTCCAGGGCGCCTGGGGCCGCACGCCCGTGCCGCGCGGCATCACGCGCATTCACGAGGCGGCGGCACGGGGCTTGCGTGTGAGCCTGGCAACGGACAACGTGCAGGACGCCTTCTATCCCTATGGCAGCTACGATCTTCTCGAAACCTTCGGTCTCGGCGTGCAGATGGCGCACCTCGCGCCCGCTGGCGAATGGTTCGATGCAATCACCGTCAGCCCCGCGAAGGCGCTCGGTCTCTCGTGGGACGGCCGCATCGCGCCGGGCTGCCCCGCCGACCTGGTGCTGCTCGCGGCCACCGATGAGCATGAGCTCATCGGCCCGCGCGGGCGCCGACGCACCGTGATCCGAGCCGGCCGAATTCTGGAGCAAACACAATGAGCATGGGCAAGCCAATGGCCAACTACGCCGCCGCCAAGCGCGTGGGCGATTTCGTTTTCATGAGCGGCGTGGTCGCGGTCGATCCGGCCACGCGACGCGCGGTGGCCGGCTACGACGCCATTCCCGAGGAAGCCCGCACGGCCTTGCAGGGCGTGGGCTACGCCACGGGCCAGATGTCGGTCGACATTTTCGAAGCGCCCATCGTCGCGCAGAGCTGGTTCGTGCTCGAACGCATCCGCCAGATTGCCGCCGAGCATGGCGGCACGATGGAAGACGTGGTGAAGCTGGTGCAGTACTTCCGCCACCTGCCGCACTACGCGTTCTACAACCGCGTGCGCGGGCTGTTCTATCCGGGCGAACCGCCGGTCAGCACGGTGGTCGAGGTGTCGCGCTTCCTGCCGGGCGACGAAGTTCTGGTGGAGGTGGAAGCCACCATGTACCTGCCGCAGCACCGCGCTATTTGACCCCCGCGCCTTTGAGCAGGAACCCGGTCACCTGCTCGATCAGGTAGCGCCGGTCCTTGTCGTCGCCGTCTTGTGCGGCATTGCGGAAGTAAGCCGCCTGCGTGGCGTGGTCGGCGTAGAACTGCGTCACCGCCCAGATGTGGAACAGCACCAGCATCGGGTCGGCCTTGTCCATCAGGCCCTGGTTCATCCAGTTCTGGATCACCGCGGCGGCCTGGTCGGTGCGCTGCTTGCTCGTGTCCATCATGCTGCCCAGCACCGGCGCGCCGCGCATCATTTCGGCGGTGAAGATGCGCGAGCGCAAAGGGTGCTCGAACGAGAACACCATCTTGCGACGGATCAGGTCGCCCAGCACCTTGCGCGGGCCGAAGGCCTCGTCGGCAAAGCCGAACACCACGATCCAGTCGTTGAGGATGTCCTGCAGCACCTGCCGGTAGAGCGCTTCCTTGCTCTCGATGTAGTAGTGCAGCTGCGCCTTCGAAAGCCCGGCCTTGTCGGCAATCGCCTGCGTCGATGCACCGGCCAGTCCCTCGCTCGCGAACACTTCGATGGCCGCCTGGTTGATGAGGCCGAGCACCTGGGTGTACTTGCGCGAACGGCCTCTCGTGGCGGGGGCTTCGCCGTCGCCTTCTTCGGTGCCGATGGCGGGCCGCGCGTTCACAGCTGAAGCACCAGTTCCTGTCCCTTGGCGCGCGAGCAGCACAGGGCCACTCTCGTGCGCCGCTCGGAGCCCGTAAGGCAGAAGTCGCGGTGCTCCGCGCCTTCGCCGTCGCCTTCGACCACGCAGGTGCCGCACAGGCCCTGCTGGCACGACACCGGAATGTCGATGCCGACTTCATGCAGCGCGTCGACGGCGGTCTGGTCGGCCGCCACGGGCACCGTGATGCCGCGCTGTGCGAGCCTGAGCGTGAAGGGCAGGCCGGTGCCCGTGTGCGCATCCGTCGGCGCGGCGAAGTATTCCGCATGCAGCGCATCTTCGGGCCAGCGCGCGGCCGCGTCGCGCACGGCCTTCATGAAGCCGCCGGGGCCGCAGACGTAGAGGTGCGTGTTCGGCGTGCGTTCGGCCAGCAGCGCGCGCAGGTCGATGTGTTGGGTGGCATCGCCCTGATCGAGATGCAGGCGCAGGTGGGGCGCCAGCGCGGGGTCGCGCAGTGCGTCGGAGAAGGCCAGATGCTCTTCGCTGCGCGCGAACACACACAGCGTGAAGTCCGCGCCGCGTGCCGCGAGCGCCTGTGCCATGGCCAGCAGCGGCGTCATGCCGATGCCACCGGCCACCAGCAGGTGGTGCCGAGCCTCCTCGCGCAGCGGAAAGGTATTGCGCGGCGCGCTGATCGCCAGCAGGTCGCCCTCGCGCACGCGCTTGTGCATCGAAGCCGAGCCGCCGCGGCTCGCGGCCTCGCGTTTCACGCCGATCACATACGAGGCGGCATTCGACGGCGCATTCGAAGTCCATCGTGCCAGCGAGTACTGGCGCGAAAAGCCGCCGGGCATGTGCACGTCGATGTGCGCGCCGGCCTCGTAGCCCGGCAGCGCGCGGCCCCACGGATGCGTCAGCTCGAAGGCGAGGATCTCCGGTGTCTGCCGCGAGATGCGGGCGACGCGGACGGTGAGCGTGCGTTCGAGGCTCATGGTGTGTCTCCGTGGCTAGATGCTCTGCAGCTTGCGCGAAACGCGCTCGATGAAATGCGTGCGGTCGCGTTCGGTGACGGCGTTCATGTCGTGCAGTTGCAGCCACGTCACCTTGCAGCGCCACGCGAACAGCGCCCGCAATGCGCGCGTGAAAAGCCGGCGGCCCGGGTCGCCGATCATCATCACGAACCAGCGGGGCGAGCCGCCCGTGGTCACCACGGTGAGTCGCCGGATGTGCCGCATGCCGGACTTCGCGATCTGCCCCTTGCGCTCCGCGGGCAGAAACGCAACGCCCGGCAGCCACACCCGCTCGAGCCAGCCCTTGAGCATCGACGGCGGTCCGTGGAACCAGGTGGGGTAGACGAACACCAGGTGCTCTGCCCACAGCAGGGCTTCGACATGGGGCTTCACGCGTTCGCGAATGAGTTCGGGGTTTTCGAGGTAGGCGATGCGCTCTTCGCGGGTGAGCGTGGGGTCGAAGCCCTCGGCATACAGGTCGATGGCCTTGACGGGATGCCGCGGTTCGAGCGCTTCGAGAGCGGTGCGGTAGAGCGCGTGGTTGAAGCTGTCAGGGTTCGGATGGCAGTGGACGACGAGCGTTTTCATGAAAGAGGGCCGGTTCGCCTGTCGGCGAGACGGGGTCAGAGCCCAAGAGGAGAAGGGCCGCGCAGTGCCTTATGGCAACCCAGGCGCCGGCATCTGACCCCGGCGCAAGCCCCGCGCGGCCCGCGGGAAAACTGCGAAGCTGTTACTTTCCAGCGAGCTTCTTGCGGACGTCGACACCGACGCCCTTGTTGACGAACTGCGTGGTGACGACCTTCGAGAGATCGATCTCGCCGGGCTTGTACAGGCCGGCCTTCACCATCTTGTCGTAGAAGTCCTTCACGCGGGCTTCGTCCATCGCGCCGATGCCCTTGGTGAGCGATTCGCCGCTGTCGACGATGCCCATCTTCTTCATCAGCTCGATGGAGCCTTGCGATGCGGCAACCGGCGAATCGGGGTTGATCTTGGCGATCATCTCGTTGGCCGCCTTGTTGTCGCCGTAGAGGTAGTTGTTCCAGCCGATGATCGAGGCCTCGACGAACTTGCGCACGGTTTCGGGCTTGGTCTTGACGAGGTCGGCGCGCGTCTCGATGGTGGTCGAATAAGTCGAGAAGCCGCTGTCGGCCAGCAATTGCACCACCGGGTCGAAGCCGGCCTGCGCCTTGATCGACAGCGGCTCGGAGATGGCGTAGCCCTGCTGGATCGACTTCTTGTCGGCCAGGAACGGGCCGACGTTGAAGGTGTAGGGCTTGAGCTGCGAATCCTTGAAGCCGTGCTCCGACTTCATCCACTGCCAGAAGCTGAACTGGCCGTCCTTGCCGATGAAGGCGACAGGCGCCTTGGCCATGTCCTTGAAGGTGTCGAAGCCCTGGCCCGGGTGGGCGAACATGGCCTGCGGGTCTTTCTGGAAGAAGGCCGCGACCACCACCGTGGGCACGCCGTTCTTCACATTGTCGAAAGACTGCAGCAGGTTGCCGGTCATCAGAAAGTCGACCTTGCCGGCCGGCAGCATGGGCCGGTTGTTGACCATCGGGCCGCCCTGCTGAATGTCGACGTCCAGGCCGTACTTCTTGTAGGTGCCATCCACCAGCGCCTGGTAGAACCCGCCGTGGCCAGCCTGCGCCTTCCAGTTGGTGGCGAACACTACTTTTTCCTGCGCCTGTGCGGCGAAGGCGGCGGCTGCGAGGGCAAGGCCGAGAGCAAGCGGACGGATGGTCAGAGCGGGAACGCGCATGGCAGTGGACTCCTGGGTTGAATGCTGCGGGGGATTTTCATGTCAGCGGGCATGTGATGGAACGAACTTTTGGGGAGCTGTTGTTTCGGGCGTCGTTGTTTCGGGCGCTGTTTTTCAGGGCGTGTGCACAGGCCACCGGGTGCTCCCCTCCGCGAATGTCCCCCGCCTTCGGCTCCTCCTTTATTTCGCTGCGGGGAGCACCCGATGCCCTGTGCACACTGGGCGCTGCGCTTGTCCCGCCCGATCAACCACCGCTCTGTGCAACGCTCACGTCGATGGGGTGCCTTGCGCAGCGAAATAAAGGAGGAGGCCGCAGGCCGGGGGACATTCGCGGAGCAAGGTACCCCGTCGGCGGGAGCGCGCCCCGAACAGCGGCGCCTAGAAAACCGAAGAGCGCGACGGGTGGCAAAGCAGCGTTTCATCTCAGCGCTCAACAGCCATGTCGGCTGTCCACCCGCGCGTCTTTCCAGGGTTCATCAAACCCATCGGATCGCTGCGCTTCTTGAACTCGATCTGCTGCGTGTCGATGGTCTTCATTCCGCCATCCTCGATGGTGAAGACGTGCGGATTGAAGATCTGGCAACCGCCCTGCGACTCGATCTCGCGGATGACTTCGTACTGGTGGGCCTCACCCTTCCAGCGCACGAGCAGGATGCCGAAGGTGCCGCATTGGCCGCCGGCTCGCGCAAAGTCCTGGTGCTGCAGCACGTCGTCGCCGAAGATTTGCAGGTGGCGCTCGACAACCGCCGGGTCGAACGGCTGGGCGTAAGCAACTTGCAGATAAGTCCAGCCGCGGTCGGCCTTCAGCGCCTGCAGGGTCGTGTGGTTGAACGCGCATTCGTAAGCGGGCGGCAGGCCCTCGGCGAGCAATTCGGCCTCGGTGCCGGCGACGGAGATGGTGCCGCCGTGTGCACCGGCGAGCGCGCGGAAGTCGGCCATCGATTCGGGCGAGACCATGCTGAACACCGCATGCCGGTTCGGCGGAAAGCGGTCGCGCATCGCCGTGTAGTAGGGCGAGAAGCGCGCCTCGACCGTCGAGAGCAGAAAAATGTCGAGTGTTGGCGTTTGCGCCGCAATGCCGAAGTCCAGCGCGCCGCGGTACGTCTCGAACAGCACCGTGCAGTGCACCCAATCGACGGCGGGGCTCAGCGCCACTTCCACATCGAGGATCACGCCGTTGGTGCCGTAGGCATGGTGCACCTGCTGGATCTCGTCGCCGTGCAGTTCGATGATGCGCGGCTCGCGCTCCACCGTCATCACGCGCGCGCGCAGCAGGTTGCCGGGGTCGCGCAGGATGCCGTGGCGGAACGAGCCGATGCCGCCGAAGCCGCCCGCGATAAAGCCGCCGATGGACGCCACATGCCAGGTCGAGGGCCACATGCGCAGCGCCTGCCCGGTTTCGCGCGCGGCAAGGTCGATGTCGTGCATGCGCGCACCGGCCTCCACGCGCATGCGGCCTGGCTGGATGTCGAGCACGCGGCACATCTGCGTCACGTCGAGCACGATGCCGCCTGCTAGCGGCACGCACTGGCCGTAGTTGCCGGTGCCGCCCGCGCGCACTGTGAGCGGCAGCTTCCACTTCGCGGCCACCGCCGCCACCTGCCGCACGTCGTCCTCGGTGCTCACCTTGACCACCAGGTCGGCCACGCAGCCCGCGAGCTGTGCGGTGAGGATCGGGCTGTACCAGTAGAAGTCTTTGGAGAGCTGCTTGCGCTGGCTCGGCGCGGTGACGAGGTTGAGGCCGCACAGGTCTTCGCGCACGGCGTCCCAATCGGTGGCGGTGTGCATCGCCCTAGCGTTCACGGCGCATCTCGCTTTCGTGCCAATGACCTAGAACCAATCGCGACAACGCAGCGAACACGATGAAGATCACGATACCGAGCAGAGACACCAGCAGCAGCGCCGCGAACATCATCGGAATCTCGGTGCGAAAGCTCGATTCGAGAATGCGCGAGGCCAGCCCCGTTTCCTTGCCCGCGGTGCCGGCCGTGAATTCCGCCACCACCGCGCCGATCAGGCTCAGCCCGCCCGCGATCTTCAGCCCCGCCATGAAGTACGGCAGCGCACTCGGCGCGAGCAGGTAGCGGAAGGTCTGCCACGGCGAGGCCTTGTAGAGCTGGAACAGGTCGCGCAGGTTGCTGTCGGCGCTTTTCAGTCCGACGACGGTGTTCGACAGGATGGGAAAGAAGGCCACGATCCATGCGCACAACAGCAACGCCGCGGTGGTGCTCGACACGTAGATCAATATCAGCGGCGCAATCGCGATGATCGGTGTCACCTGCAGGATCACCGCAATCGGGAACAGCCCGATCTCCACCCACTTGAAGAGCGCGAACGCAATCGCCAGCAGCACGCCGCCGACGATGGCGGCGCCGAGCGCGAGCAGCGTGAGCTTTACCGTGAACCACAGCGCGCTGGAGAGCGAGGCCCAGTTGTCGAACAGCGTGCGCAGGATGAGCGAGGGTGCGGGCAAGATGTAGTGCGGAATGTTGTTGGCGCGAACCATCCATTCCCATGCCAGCAGCAGCGCAAGGACGATGCCCGCCGGCACCACGATACGCAGCATCGACTCGCGCCGGCGCAGCCTGTCTTCATGCGCGCGCAGCATCGCCTCCGAGGGCGCGACATCCGCCGCATCCATCGGAACCGCGGCCGGCACGGCGGGCTCAGTGATCGATGTCATGCAGCGCTCCGTGCAGGGATTGCGACACCGCCGTGCAGTGTGCGTTGTAGCGGCTCGAGGTACGGAATTCTTCGCCGCGCGGGTACGGCTCGTCGATGCGGATCTCGTCGATCACACGGCCCGGGCGCGCCGCCATCACCACGATGCGGTTCGAGAGATACACCGACTCATAAACACTGTGCGTGACGAACACCACCGAGAAGCGGTGCTCGCGCCAGATGGCGAGCAGGTCGTTGTTGAGCTTTATGCGCGTCATTTCGTCGAGCGCGGCAAAGGGCTCGTCCATCAGCAACAGGCGCGGGTGCGTGACCAGCGCGCGCGCAATCGACACGCGCATCTTCATGCCGCCCGAGAGCTCGCGCGGGTACACGTCGGCGAAGCGCGAAAGGCCGACCATCTCCAGCACCTGCTGAACGACGGGCGCGGCCGCATCGCGGCTCATGCCGGCCAGCTTGAGCGGCAGCCACACGTTGTCGAACACCTTGGCCCACGGCATGAGCGTGGGCTCCTGGAACACGAAGCCCAGGTCGCGGTCGCTTCGCGTCTTTCCGGTGTTGGCGCCGGACCAGTGCATGTCGCCCGAGCTGAGCCGGGTGAGCCCGGCAATCAACCGAAGCGCAGTGCTCTTGCCGCAGCCCGAGGGGCCGAGAAAGCTGATGAAGTCGTGCTCGCCGATGTCGAGCGTCATGCCCTGCAATGCGAGCGTGCCGTTGGCAAAGCGCTTGCTGACGTGGCGCAGACTGACCAGCGGGGGCGTGGGGGTGGACGTCATTTCCAGGCGGGCTCGTTGGCGAGGCGCGAGAGCGGGAAGCGGTCGACCTCTTGCAGCAGTTCCACGAAGCGGCGGCCCACGTGGTCGAGCACCGCGGCGCCCTTCTCGGCGGTGGCGCGCGTGGCGTCCCCGGCTGCGCCCGAAGGGTTGATGTCGTGCATCTGCCAGCCGAGCTTGCCGCTGGGCGCGATGGAGAGGAACTTGTTCTCGGCGGCCAGCTGCTCGGTCATCGAGCTGAAGTTCTGGAACTGGTCGCGGCGAACGTAGTCGGGCGTGAGGTGCAGCATCACCGAGCTTTCGAGGTCGCCGGCGTGGATGCCGTGCCTGCCTTCGTGCGCGGTGAACAGGCCTTCGGGCAGGCCCAGCGTGTACCAGTTGGCGGCGACCACCATCATGTCGTGCTCCTCGCGCAGGTCTCGCGCGACGATGTCCATCACGCTCATCTGGCCGCCGTGGCTGTTGTAGAGCACCAGCTTGCGCACCCCGGCCTTTGCGACGCAGGCGCCGATGTCCTTCCACAGCGAGATCAGCGTGGTGGCAGAGACGGTGAGCGTGCCCGGGTAGCGCGAGTGTTCGTTGCTCTTGCCGTAGGCCACGGTGGGCAAGAAGAGCACCGGCAAGTCGTCGGGCAGGTGCGGGAGGGTGGCGCGCACCATGCCGTCGATGGTGGCGGTGTCGGTCGACATCGGCAGATGGGGCCCGTGCTGTTCGGTGGCGCCCACCGGCAGCACGGCGATGAGCCGCTCACGGTCGAGGCGGGAGAACTCTTCGCTGGTCAGGTCGGACCAGAAGCGGCTGCGCAGGGGGACCGGGTTCATCGTGGCGTACCTCGTGGTGGCGGGCAATCAGGGCGGGATGATGATCTAAATTATCCAATCGGTCAAAAAAAGCAGATGGGCAGTTACCCCATGTCGCTGCCGCGTGCAATGCGGCACCTACTTGATGACGGCTCTCCTTGGGCATATAAGTCGTTCATGGTTCCTTGACTCGTCGCAAGACGGAAAGGGGGATGCTATGAAGAGACGCATCTACTGGCTGATGCCGGACCTGGCGAGCGCCAGGCGGGCGATGGACGATCTGGTGCGGGCGCGCGTCGACGTTGCGCACGTTCATTTCGCCGGACCGGAAGGCATGGACATGAACGGGCTCCATGCGGCCAATGTGTGGCAAACCTCCGACCTCGTCCACGCGGCCAAGACCGGATGGGCGGTCGGCAGTGCCTGCGGCATCGTCGTCGGCCTTGCGGCCGCGCTGCTGTTCCCGATCGTCGGCGACGCCCCCCAATGGGAAGTGGCTGTGCCGGTGGCCATTCTGGGCGGCGTGATCGGCGCCTGGTCGGCCAGCATGATCGGCATTTCCATCCCGAGTCCCAGGCTGCAACGCTTCGAGGGCGCCATCGCGCAGGGGCAGATCCTGCTGATGGTGGACTTGCCGCGCTCGCGCGTGCGGGACATCGAGGCGATGCTGCAGTCCGCGCATCCCGAAGCCCGGTTCGAGGGCGAAGAGCCGCAGGTCCCGGCGTTTCTCTGACGCGCGCATGAGCACCGAACCCATGGCGAGCCGAGGGAACGCACATGATCATGGCCGTCGCCCTGCTGCTCATCGTGCTCGGCTCGGTGCTGTTTCACTTCTTCAATCCATGGTGGACGACGCCCCTCGCTTCGAACTGGCGGTGGATGGACGACACCCTGACCATCACGCTGGTGATCACGGGCATCTTCTTCATCGTCATCAATGTGTTCGTCGCCTACATGCTGGTGCGCTTTCGCCATCGCGAGGGCCACCGTGCGGCGCATGAGCCTGAAAACAAGAAGCTCGAGCGCTGGCTGATCGGCGGCACCACCGTCGGCATCATGGCGCTGCTGGCGCCCGGCCTCGTGGTGTATGCCAACTATGTCAGGGAGCCGCACGATGCCCTCGTGCTGGAAGTGCTGGCCCAGCAATGGCAATGGCGCTTCCGCTTTCCGGGCGCAGACGGCAAGCTCGGCGCGACCGATGCGCGCTTCTTCAGCGCCACCAATCCGTTCGCGATCGACCCGGTCGACCCGGCCGGGCAGGACGATCTGCTGATCGCCGGCGACGAGGTGCATCTGCCGCTCGGCAAGCCGGTGCTGGTGCTGATGCGTTCGAACGATGTGCTGCACGACTTCTTCGTGCCGAACTTCCGCGCCCGGATGAACACGGTGCCGGGGCAGGTCAGCCGTTTCTGGTTCACGCCGACCGTCGCGGGCCGCTACGAAGCGCTTTGCGCGCAGCTGTGCGGCGTGGGTCATCCGAACATGCGCGGCTACGTGGTGGTGGAAGACCCGGTGGACTACCGGGCCTGGCACGCGGCGCTGCCGACCTTCGCCAAGTCGCAGGTGAAGGCATCCGAGGCCCCGGCCGGTGCCGTGGCGGCCGGCGGCGACGCACGCGTGCAGCAGGGGCGCGCGCTGGCGGACAGCAAGGGCTGCGTGGCCTGCCACACGATCGACGGCAGCCCGCGCGTGGGACCGACCTGGAAGGGCCTGTACGGCAAGACCGAAAACATGGCGGACGGCTCCACCGCGCTGGTCGACGAAGCCTTTTTGCGCGGCTTCATCCGCGATCCGCAGGCCCGCCATGTGAAGGGCTTCCCGCCGGTCATGCCCAAAGTCGAGTTGACCGAAGAAGAGCTGGCCGCGCTGGTGGCCTATATCCAGAGTCTGGGCAGCCCGCCGGCGCAGGCTACCGCCGAACAGAAGGCGCCGCGATGAACCCTTCCTCGCCCACAGGGCACGCCGTGCCTCATGCCGATGACGACGCCGGGCACCCCGCGCCGCAGAGTTTCCTGACCCGCTACGTCTGGAGCCAGGACCACAAGGTGATTGCCATCCAGTACGCCTGCACCGCCATCGCGGTGGGCGTGGTGGGCGTGGTGCTGTCCAACCTGATGCGGCTGCAGCTCGGCTTTCCCGGCCAGTTCGAGTTCATCAACGCCGAGCGCTACTACCAGTTCGTGACCATGCACGGGATGATCATGGTGATCTACCTGCTCACGGCGCTGTTCCTCGGCGGCTTCGGCAACTACCTGATCCCGCTGATGGTGGGCGCGCGGGACATGGTCTTTCCCTACCTCAACATGCTGAGTTTCTGGGTCTACCTGCTGTCGGTGGTGGTCCTGATGGCGAGCTTCTTCGTCGCGGGGGGGCCTACAGGCGCGGGCTGGACGCTGTATCCACCGCAGTCGATCCTGCCCGGCACGCCGGGCCATGCGGGCGGCATCGTGCTGATGCTGGTGTCGCTGCTCATCTTCATCGTGGCGACCACGATGGGCGGCCTCAACTACGTGACCACCGTGCTGCAGGCGCGCTGCGAAGGCATGACGCTGCTGCGCATGCCGCTCACGGTGTGGGGCATCTTCGTTGCCACCATCCTGGCGCTGTTCGGCTTCCCTGCGCTGTTCGTCAGCGGCGTGATGCTGCTGCTCGACCGGACGCTGGGCACCAGCTTCTTCATGCCGGCGCTGGTGTCGATGGGCCAGGTGACGGGCTACAAGGGCGGCAGCCCGCTGCTATTCCAGCACCTGTTCTGGTTCTTCGGCCATCCCGAGGTCTACATCGTGGCGCTGCCGGCCTTCGGCATCGTGTCCGACCTGATCAGCGTGCACGCGCGCAAATGCATCTTCGGCTACCGCATGATGGTGTGGGCCATCGTGGCCATCGGCGGACTCAGCGTAGTGGTCTGGGCGCACCACATGTTCGTGAGCGGCATGAACCCCTACTTCGGCTTCTTCTTCGCGACCACCACGCTGATCATCGCGGTGCCCACCGCGATCAAGGTCTACAACTGGCTCCTGACGCTGTGGCGCGGCGATATCCACCTGACGGTGCCGATGCTGTTCGCGCTGGCCTTCCTGTGCACGTTCCTCATCGGCGGGCTGACCGGTCTCTTCCTCGGCAACGTGAGCGTCGACATCCCGCTCTCGGGCACCTATTTCGTGGTGGCGCACTTCCACATGGTGATGGGCGTGGCGCCGCTGCTGGTGGTGTTCGGCGGCATCTACAACTGGTTCCCCAAGGTCACCGGCCGCATGCTCGACGACCGGCTCGGCCAGTTGCATTTCTGGATCACCTTCCTTGGCACCTACGCGATCTATTTCCCGATGCACTACCTCGGTGTGCTGGGCATGCCGCGGCGCTACTACAACTTCGACGGCTACAAGTTCATTCCGCCCTCGGCGTTCACCATGAACGAGTTCATCACCGTGGTTGCGCTGATCGTCGGCGTGGGGCAGCTGCTGTTCATCTTCAATCTTGCCTGGAGCGCCTGGCGCGGCCGGCCGGCCGACGCCAATCCGTGGCGTGCCGCCTCGCTCGAATGGCAGACGCCCGCCACGCCGCCGGGACACGGCAACTGGGGGCCGCGGCTGCCGGTGGTCTACAGGTGGGCCTATGCCTATGGCGAGCCGGGTGCGGCGGAAGACTTCATTCCGCAGAACGCGCCGCCGGAAGCGGGGCCCGGGGAGTCCGAGCCGGAGGGCCAGAGCGAGGTCCGGGGAGCGCCGGCATGAATGCGGCCACTGTATTGGGCCTCGGCGGCCAGCCTCGCGATGCGCACGCGAGCGCGGCCGGCATCGGCCTGTGGGTCTTCATGGGCGTGGTCACCGCGTTGTTTTCCCTCTTCATCGTGGCCTACCTGATGCGCATGAGCGGCGGCGATGCGATCACCATCGCGCTGCCTTGGCAGCTCTGGCTCAGCTCGGCGCTGCTCGTGGCGGGCAGCGTGGCGCTGCAATGGGCCGGCGGCGCATCGCGCAGCGCCGACCCGGTGCGGGCCCGTCGCCTGCTGCTGGCCGGCGGTCTCTGCGCAGTGGGCTTCCTGGGCGTGCAGCTGTGGGCCTGGCAGGCGCTGCTGAGCGCGCAGGTGATGCCGGCCGGTAATCCGGCGGGCAGCTTCTTCTACCTGTTGACCGCCATGCACGGCCTCCACCTGGCGGGTGGGCTGGTCGGCTTGGCATGGACGGCGCGCGCCGCGTGGCCCGATCCGGCCAGGGCCGCATGGCGCATCGCGCTGTGCGCGCGCTACTGGCATTTCATGCTGGCGGTGTGGCTGGTGCTGTTCGCGCTGCTGGGCTGGGTGACGCCAGAGGTGGCGCGCTTCATCTGCGGCACATCCTGAGGAGACGTCTCATGAACAACACCGCAACGATCGCAGCAACGCCGTTGAATCCGACCATCGCCGCAAGCGGCTGGCGCGGGTTGATTGCCGACTGGTCTTCCGATCGCCAGGCGTTCCACGTTTCGTGGGGCAAGGCGATGATGTGGATCTTCCTGCTCAGCGACACCTTCGTCTTCAGCTGCTTCCTGACCGGCTACATGATGGTGCGCGTCTCGACCACCGTGCCGTGGCCCAACCCGAGCGAGGTGTTCGCGCTCCATGTGGGGGGCGCCGACATCCCGTTGCTGCTGATTGCGATCATGACCTTCGTGCTCATCACCAGCAGCGGGACGATGGCCATGGCCGTCAACTTCGCCTACCGCGGCGACCGCGTGAACGCCGCCACGCTGATGCTGGTGACCGCGACCTTCGGCGAATTCTTCGTCGGCATGCAGGCCTTCGAGTGGTCCAAGCTGATTCTCGAAGAGGGCGTGCGGCCCTGGGGCAACCCGATGGGGGCGGCGCAGTTCGGCTCGGCCTTCTTCATGATCACGGGCTTTCATGGGCTGCACGTGTCGGCCGGCGTGGTGTTCCTGTTCGTCGTGGCCTTCAAGCTGATGCGCGGCGACTATGACAAGGCCGGCAACTACCAGATCGTCGAGATTGCCGGCTTGTACTGGCACTTCGTGGACCTGGTGTGGGTGTTCATCTTTGCGCTGTTCTATCTCTGGTGAGGACGATCATGAACCCCGGCACAGGCCAACAACATCCGATCAGCCTCTATCTGAAGATCTGGGGGCTGCTGTTCGTGCTCAGCGCGATGTCGTACATGGTCGACTATTTCCATGTCGAGGGTTATCTGCGCTGGACCCTGATCATCACCTTCATGCTGCTGAAGGCGGGGCTGATCGTCGCGGTCTTCATGCACATGGCCTGGGAGCGGTTGTCGCTGGTCTATGCCGTTCTGCTGCCGCCCTTGTGCCTGCTGGTCCTGGTCTGGCTGATGGCGGCGGAGGCCGGCCATACCTTCCTGACGCGGCTGCAGTTCTTCCACTGAAGGCGTGGCGGGCCGCTCAGCGCCGCACGATGTAGCGCGTGACAACCGGCTGTGCTTCGCCGATGTGGAATGCGAGCCGGCGCTCCCGCAGCGCCATGTCGCTGGCGGTGGCGCGGTTGAAGCGCCGCAGGTGGTCGGTCCACGAGTCGTCGACGATCTGCTCCACGTAGCGGCTCGGCTGCGCGATGTCGTGCAGCAGCTCCCAGCCGATGGCGCCCTGGCTCAGGCGCGCGCGGCGCGTCTGCTGCATCACGAGGTGGAAGGCCGCCGCGCGCGCCGGCTCGATGAGGTATTCGACCGTGATCACCACGCGGCCGTCTTCCTGCGGTGCTTCGGCCGGCGGGCCGGCGGCCCAGCCGGCTTCGGCGGGGCGGGTGTCGTCTTCCCCGGCGCCGTCGGTCACCCAGCGCAGCGCCACCAGCATCAGCAGCGTGCCGCTGACGGAGGCGATGGCAAGGCTCAGGTGCAGCGCCGTGACCGTGGCCACCTGGCCCCAGAGCGCCGCGCCGATCGCGCTCGCGCCCATGATCGCCATCTGGTAGGTCGACATGCCGCGCGCCCGCACCCAGTCGGGCAGCGCGAGCTGCGCCGACACCGAGAGCGAATTGGCCACCGTGATCCAGGCCATGCCGCCGAAGAACATCGCGGGCACCGCCACCCATGCGTTGGGCGCAACGGCCATCACCGCGGTGGCGAGCGACTGCAGCACCGTGCCGCGCAGCACCAGCTGGTCGCGCCCCAGCGCCTGGCGCAGCCGCGGCAGAAACAGCACCGCGATGATCGCGCCCGAGCCCATGGCGGCCAGCAGCAGCGTGAAGGTGCCGGCGCCGCCGCCCTCGAGGTTGCGCGCCAGGAGCGGCAGCAGCGCGAGCAACGCGGTGGAGTGAAAGAAGAAGATCGTGATGCGAGAGAGCACGGCGCGCATGCGCTGCGACTGCCAGACGAACTGCACGCCCACGCGCATCGCGCTGATGAGCTTCTCGCGGCCCAGCGGATTGGGCGTGTGCTCGCGCCGCCAGCGCAGCACCACGAAACCCGAGGCCACCGACAGCACCGCGTTGAGCGCAAACACCCAGACGCTGCCCGCGCTGGCAATGAGCATGCCGGCCGTGAGCGGGCCGATGATGCGCGAGGCGTTCATCGCAATGCCGTTGAGGCCCAGCGCCGCCGGCAGCTGGGCCCGGGGCACCAGTTCGGGCACGATGGCCGAGAACACCGGCCAGCGCAGCGCCAGTCCGATGCCGTTGGCGAAAGTGAGCGCCAGCAGCAGCGGCGCGGTCATCATGTCCAGCGCAATGGCCGCGCACAGCACGATGGCCGTGCCCGCCAGCCAGAACTGCGTAGCCACCAGCCAGCGCCGGCGGTCCAGGATGTCGGCCAGCGCCCCGCTGGGCAGGCCCAGCAGGAACACCGGCAAGGTGGAGGCCGACTGCACCAGCGCCACCCAGATGGGCGAGGTGGTCAGCGAGGTCATCATCCACGCCGCCGCCACGTCGCTCATCCACATGCAGATGTTGGCGATGAGCCAGGTGCTCCACAGCATGCGGAACACGGGCAGCTTGAGCGGCTCCAGCGCCGCGAACTTCGGCGGCTGCGGCCGGGCCGGGGGAATGGGTGTCTCTTCGGGGGAAATCGGTGGCATGTGGCCCGATTGTGCCTATCCCCTGTCGCTGCGCGCCAGGCGGTGTTCGAGCCGCCGCAGCATCGTGGTGAGCACGAGCGTCATCACCCAGTACACCACCGAAATCGCGAGGTACGGCTCCCAATAGCGCGCATAGGCGCCCGCCACGGTGCGCGCGGCGTAGGCCAGCTCGGCCAGCCCGATGGCCGAGACCAGCGAGGTGTCCTTCAGCAGCGCGATGGCGTTGTTGCCCAGCGGCGGCAGCATGCGGCGGAAGGCCTGCGGCAGGACCACATAGCGCATGACCTGCATGGGCGTGAAGCCGATCGACCGGCCGGCGTCGAACTGTCCGCGCGAGATCGACTGGATGCCGGCGCGGAACACCTCCGAGATGTACGCCGCCGAATTGAGCGTGAGCGCCACCACGCCCGAAATGAGCGCGCCATGCTCTTGCTTGAGCGTGCGCGCCAGGTCGCCATCGATCAGCAGGCCCGTGCTGGGGTGGATGAACACCGGCATCACCGCGAAGTGGATCAGCAGGATCTGCACGAAAAGCGGCGTGCCGCGGAAGAAGCTCACGTACACCGTGGCCGGCCAGCGCAGGAAGAACCGCGCAATCCAGGTCCACGGCGCATGGCGCGGCTGGGCGAGCCGCGCGAGCGCAAGGCACAGGCCCCAGCTCGAACCCAGCAGCACGCACACCACCGTCATGCGCAGCGTCATCCAGGCGCCTTGCCAGAACAGGTCGCTGTACTCGACCAGGATGTCCCAGCGGAACCATCCGAACAACAGGATCGGCTGTTCCATTAGGGCTCCCTCGCGCTCGAACCGGACGCGCCGCTCATCGGGCGTTCGGGTCCTTGTTGAACCACTTCTTGTAGATGGTGGCGTAGCTGCCGTCAGCGCGAACCGCGGCGAGGCCGGCCGTGAGCTTGTCGAGCAGCGCCTTGTCGCCCTTCTTCACGACGATGCCGAAGCCTTCCTCGGGGAAGGACTTGTCGTCGAGGGTCTTCAGTTCGGGGTGTTGCGCCACGCGGTAGGCGATCACGCCGTTGTCGCCCATGGCGGCATCGACGCCGCCACCGGCCAGCTCGGAAATGATGAGCGGCGTGCTCTCGAAGCGGCGGATGTTGGGGTTGGTCTTGCCGAACTCGCGCGAGGCGATGTCGTCGGCGGTGGAGGCGCTCACCACGGCAATCTTCTTGCCGGCGAGGTCCTTCAGCGAGGCGACCGTGCTGCCCTTGGGCAGCGCGATCAGCTGGCGCGCCGCGAAGTAGGGCGGCGTGAAGTCGTAGCTCTGCTTGCGCTTCTCGTTGATGGTGACGCCCGAGATCACCAGGTCGACGTCGCCGTTGTTGAGCGCGCCGAAGATGCCGGTGAATGGCGTGTTGACGACCTTGATCTTCAGGCCTTGCTGCTTGGCAATGGCGTTGATGATGTCGATGTCGAAGCCGACGATCTGCTTGTCCTTGTTCTCGAAGGCGAAGGGCGCGTAGGTGGCGCTCGAGGCCACCGTGAGTTCACGGTTCTGGGCGTGGGCACCGAAGGCGAGCGTGGCGGCGGCAAGGCCGAGTGCCAGGGCGCGGCGGATGGGGTTCATTCGAGGGTCCTCTTTTTTTCCGCAGAAGGCGGTAGGTGGTGGGCAAAGATTTTAGGCCGGCGCTATCGGCCGTCTCCTGGCGAGCTTGGCCGTGTGGGCGAGCTAACTAAGGTTCTCCGGGAGAGACCGGGGGCATAGAGCGGCAGCCGTGGCTTGCTGACTAGCATCCGGGCATTCCCATTCCGGAGCCTCGCATGACCCAGCGGCTTGCCCTTCCTCGTCTTCTTTGCGGCATCGGCCTCGCATGGAGCGCCGCCGGCGCGCTGGCGGCCGATGATCCGGCGCCGCGCTTCGATCCGCAGCGCCTGTCGCAGATCGTGAAGACGATCTCCGCCGATGACTTCGAAGGCCGCGCGCCGGCCACGCCGGCGGAGGCGAAGACGGTCGACTATCTCGTGGCCCAGTTCAAGGCCGCGGGCCTCGCGCCGGGCGGCGATCTCGAAGGCGGCCGGCGCGGCTGGACGCAGTCGGTGCCGCTGGTGAAGACCGAGTTCCGCGGCACGCCGCAGTTCACGCTCCAGGTGGGTTCGCAGCGCGATGCGCTCGCGCAGGGCGAGCAGATCGCGGTGCGCGCCGCGCTCGACGGCTCGACCACGGTCGCAATCCAGCAGGCGCCGCTGGTCTTCGTGGGCTACGGCGTCAGCGCGCCCGAGCGGCGCTGGGACGACTACAAGGGCATCGACCTGAAGGGCAAGATCGCCGTCGTGCTGGTGAACGACCCCGATTTCGAAACCGGTGCGGACGGCACTGGCGATTTCGGCGGCAAGGCCATGACCTACTACGGCCGCTGGACCTACAAGTTCGAAGAGGCCGCGCGCCGCGGCGCGCTGGGCGTGCTGATCGTGCACGAGACCGCGCCGGCCGCCTACGGCTGGGCCACGGTCAAGAACTCCAACACCGCGACCATGCTCGACATCGAGCGCGACCAGCCGGCAGCCGTGCATCCGAAGCTGGAGGGCTGGATCCAGCGCGACGTGGCGGTCGATCTGCTGCGCCGCGCGGGCCTGGACTTCGAGGCGCAGAAGAAGCTCGCGCAGACGCGCGAGTTCCAGCCGCAAGTGCTCAAGGACGCGAGCCTGTCGGCCGAGTACGCGATCGACCGGCAGGTGATCGTCTCGAATAATGTGGTGGGCCGCATCGAAGGCAGCAAGCGCCCCGGGGAGACCGTGATCTACAGCGCCCACTGGGACCACCTGGGCGTGGGCGCACCCGACGCCAGGGGCGACAGGATCTACAACGGCGCGGTCGACAACGGCACCGGCCTGGCGGCGCTGATCGAGATGGGCCGCGCCTTCGCGAGTGCGCCCAAAAAGCCCGAGCGCTCCGTCGTCTTCCTGGCCGTGACGGCCGAGGAGCGCGGCCTGCTGGGCTCCGAGTACTACGGGGCCAAGCCGCTGTACCCGCTGGCGAAGACCGTGGCCGTGATCAACATGGACGCGCTCAGCCCCGAAGGCCCGGCGCGCAATTTCAGCACCTCGGGCAGTGCGGCCTCGCAATTGCAGGACCTTCTGGTCGAACAGGCCAAGGGGTTCGGCCTGGCCTACACGCCAGACCCGCACCCCGAGGCCGGCTATTTCTTCCGCTCCGACCATTTCTCCTTCGCCAAGCGCGGCGTGCCGGCGCTGTCCTTCGCCTCCGGCAACGACTGGGTGGAAGGCGGCCTCGCGGCCGGCGAAGCGGCCAGCAAGGCCTACACCGCCGGGCGCTACCACCAGCCGGCCGACGAATGGCGCGCCGACTGGTCCTTCACCGGCATGGCGCACGATCTGCCGCTGCTCTACCGCGTGGGCGAGACGCTGGCCAACAGCCGGCGCTGGCCCGAGTGGGGGCAGGCGTCGGAATTCCGCGCAACCCGCGACGCGAGCCGCGGCGATCGGCGTTGATGGCAGGCACTCATCGGGTCGCCTCCGCGCTACGCGTCGCGGCTCGCGCGGCGCGTGGTGGGGCCACCGAGATGGGTCAGCGGCAATGCGCTGCTCGCCTTCACCTCGCCCAGCGAAAAGCTGGTGTGCAGGTCTTTCACGTTGGGCAGGTTCATGAGGTGCTGGCGCGCGAAGGCCGAAAAGCTGTCCAGGTCCTGCGCCACCACCTGCAGTTCGAAGGTGCCGGTGCCGCTGATGTAGTGGCAGGCCACCACTTCGGGCAGCTTGCGGATCGCGTCCTCCAGCTTCCGGGTGGCGTCGTTGGTGACGCGTTCGGTGTCCACGCGCACGAAAGCGAGCACGCCGAGCCCTATCTTGTGACGGTCGATTTCGGCGTGATAGCCCTTGATGAAGCCGGCTTCTTCCAGCGCACGCACCCGGCGCCAGCAAGGCGCGGCCGAGAGCCCCACGCGCTGCGCAAGCTCGGCATTCGTAAGGCGGCCGTCGGCCTGCAGTTCTTGCAGGATTAAGAGGTCGAACTTGTCTATGCTTTCCATAAGTGGCAATCTTAAGCAAGATTCTTTCTGAAAGCCGGTTTTCAGGGGCACAGAACGCAAACACCTGTCGCGGACCCCGGCATACACTTTGCGTGATCATGGGCTCGCGCCCTACCCGGGCACAGACCCACACGCCATCAGCCAGGCCCACGAGGCCCTGCCACACGGAGACAGACAAACATGAACGCACCGCTGCCCGAGCACATTCGCAAGGCCCTCGAGACGGTCACGCTCGACGACAAATACAGCCTCGACTACGGCCGGGCCTTCATGAGCGGGGTGCAGGCGCTGGTCAAGCTGCCGATGCTGCAACGCCTGCGCGACAAGCAGGCCGGCAAGAACACCGCGGGCTTCATCAGCGGCTACCGCGGCTCTCCGCTCGGCGGCTACGACCAAGCGCTATGGAAGGCCAGCAAGTTCCTGAAGGAACAGAACATCGTCTTCCAGCCGGGCGTGAACGAAGAACTCGCCGCCACGGCGCTCTGGGGCACCCAGCAACTGGGCTTCTCGCCCGCGGGCACCAACAAGTTCGACGGCGTCTTCGGCATCTGGTACGGCAAGGGCCCGGGCGTGGACCGCTGCTCCGACGTCTTCAAGCACGCCAACATGGCGGGCACCACCGAGTGGGGCGGCGTGATCGCGGTGGCGGGCGACGACCACATTTCCAAGAGCAGCACGGCCGCACACCAGAGCGATCACATCTTCAAGGCCTGCGGCACGCCGGTGTTCTTTCCGACCAACGTGCAGGAAATCCTGGACCTGGGCATTCACGCCTTTGCGATGAGCCGCTTCTCGGGCATCTGGTCGGGCATGAAGACGATCCAGGAAATCGTCGAGTCGAGTTCCACGGCCATGATCGACCCGGACCGCGTCGAGATCGTCATTCCCACCGATTTCCAGATGCCGCCCGGCGGCCTGCACATCCGCTGGCCCGACCACGCGCTGGAGCAGGAAGCGCGCCTCATGCACTACAAGTGGTATGCCGCGCTGGCCTACATCCGCGCCAACCGGCTGAACCACAACGTGATCGAGGGCCCGAACGACCGCTTCGGCATCATGGCCAGCGGCAAGGCCTACAACGACACCCGCCAGGCCCTGATCGACCTGGGCCTGGACGACGCCACCTGCCGCCAGCTGGGCATCCGGCTGCACAAGGTGGGCGTGGTGTGGCCGCTGGAGGCGCAGCTCACGCGCGACTTCGCCACCGGCCTGCAGGAAATTCTGGTGGTGGAAGAAAAGCGCCAGGTCATCGAATACCAGTTGAAGGAAGAGCTCTACAACTGGCGCGCCGACGTGCGCCCCACCGTGCTGGGCAAGTTCAACGAGCTCGACGGCGATTTCTCCGGCGGCGAATGGGCCATGCCCAACCCCACGGCCAACACGCTGCTGCGCGCCAACGCCGACCTGAACCCGGCGCTCATCGCCAAGGCCATTGCGCAGCGCCTGCGCAAGCTGGGCATCCTGGAGCAGGCCGGCGCCGACATGCGCGCGCGCATCGATGCGCAAATGGCCATCCTCGAAGCCAAGGAGCGCTCGATGGAAGTGCTCAAGGTGGGCGGCGTGCAAGGCGCCGACCGCCAGCCCTGGTTCTGCTCGGGTTGCCCGCACAACACCAGCACCGTGGTGCCCGAGGGCTCGCGCGCCATGGGCGGCATCGGCTGCCACTTCATGGCGACCTGGATGGACCGCTCCACCATCGGCTTCACGCAGATGGGCGGCGAGGGCGTGCCGTGGGTGGGCCAGCAGCCCTTCACCACCGACCAGCACATCTTCGCGAACCTGGGTGACGGCACGTACTTCCACAGTGGCCTGCTCGCCATCCGCCAGAGCATTGCCGCGGGCGTGAACATCACCTACAAGATTCTCTACAACGACGCGGTGGCCATGACCGGCGGCCAGCAGGTCGGCGAGCGGCCCGAAGGCCACTCGGTGCTGCAGATTGCCGAAAGCCTGCATGCCGAAGGCGCGAAGAAGGTCGTCATCGTGACCGACGAGCCCGAGAAGTACGAGGGCGTGACCATCCCCGGCGACCATGTGGCGGTGAAGCACCGCGACCTGCTCGACGAGATCCAGCGCGAGTTCCGCGCCATCCCGGGCACCACCGCCATCATCTACGACCAGACCTGCGCCACCGAGAAGCGCCGCCGCCGCAAGCGGGGCACGGCCGTCGATCCGGCCAAGCGCGTGGTCATTAACGACCTGGTCTGCGAAGGCTGCGGCGACTGCAGCGTGCAGAGCAACTGCCTGTCGGTCGAGCCGCTCGAAACCGAGTTCGGCCGCAAGCGCACCATCAACCAGAGCAGCTGCAACAAGGACATGAGCTGCCTGAAGGGCTTCTGCCCCAGCTTCGTCACGGTCGAAGGCGGGCAGCTCAAGAAGAAGACGAAGAGCAAGGCCGATACGCCGCTCGAACTCGGTCCGCTGCCCGAGCCGGCCGTGCCGGTGCTGGCGCAGGGCCAGGTGTGGGGCATCGTGGTGGCCGGTGTCGGCGGCACGGGCGTGATCACCATCGGCCAGCTGCTGGGCATGGCGGCGCACATCGAGGGCAAGGGCATCGTCACGCAAGACGCGGCCGGCCTCGCGCAAAAGGGCGGCGCCACCTGGAGCCATGCGCTCATCGGCGAATCGCAGGACGCGATTCGCACCACGCGCGTCGGCACCGCCGCGGCCGACCTCATTCTGGCGGCCGATCCGCTGGTGGCCGTCAACGCCGAAACCCTGGCGCGCATGCGCGAAGGGCGCACGCACGTGGCGCTCAACACGCACAGCACGCCAACGGCCGCCTTCGTGCGCAATGCCAACTGGGTGAATCCGCAGGACGACTGCGCGAACGAGATCGCGCGCGCCGTGGGCGTCGACGGCCTCGGCACCTTCGACGCCGATGCCGCCGCCACCACGCTCATGGGCGACAGCCTCTACGCCAATCCGATGCTCTTGGGCTTTGCCTGGCAAAAGGGCTGGATTCCGCTGGCGCTCGAGTCGCTGATGCGCGCCATCGAGCTCAACGCCGTGGCCGTCGAGAACAACAAGGCCGCCTTCGCATGGGGCCGCCAAGCGGCCGCCAACCCGGCCGCGCTGCAAAAGCGCGTGCGCCCGGGCCAGGTCGTCGAGTTCAAGAAGCGCGAGACAGTCGAAAGCCTGGTGGCGCGCCGGGTCGAATTTCTCACGGGCTACCAGAACGCGGCTTACGCCGACGAATACCGGCAGTTCGTGGGCAAGGTGCAGCAGGCCGAATCGGCACTGGGCAAGACCGCGCTGACCGAGACGGTCGCCCGCTACCTGTTCAAGCTCATGGCGTACAAGGACGAGTACGAAGTTGCCCGCCTGCATACCGACCAGGCTTTCCTCGCCCGGGTCGAAGGCATGTTCGAGGGTGAAATGGGCAAGGATTTCAAGCTCAACTACCACCTCGCGCCGCCCATCATCGCCAGGAAGAACGCCAAGGGCGAGCTGCAGAAGCAGAAGTTCGGCCCCTGGATGCTCTCCGGCTTCAGGCTGCTGGCCCGGCTCAAGGGCCTGCGCGGTACGGCCTTGGACATCTTCGGGCGCACCGAAGAGCGCAAGACCGAACGCGCGCTCATCGGCGAATACCGCGCGAGCATCGAGGAGGTGATTTCCGGCCTGCGCGCCGAGAACCACGCCCTGGCGCTGGAGATTGCCAGCCTGCCCGAGCAGATCCGCGGCTACGGCCACGTGAAGGAGCGCAACCTCGCCGCTGCCCGCACCCGCTGGAGCGAGCTGCTCGCCAAGTGGCGCAACCCGCAGCCGGTGCAGCGCGCGGCGGCCTGATTTTTTGGGAGCAGCCGGCCTCCGGCTGCTCCTTGCTCCCGAAAAGATAGCGCCAGACGC
The DNA here is from genome assembly GCF_040544635.1 of Variovorax paradoxus. Lineage (GTDB taxonomy): Bacteria > Pseudomonadota > Gammaproteobacteria > Burkholderiales > Burkholderiaceae_C > Variovorax > Variovorax paradoxus_R. The sequence goes on along the minus strand of NZ_JBEPKJ010000001.1, from coordinate 211,317 downwards.
GCGCCCCAAGCCCTGGAAAGCCCTGCCCGGCGCGCCGGATAAGCGCGCGGGGCAGGGCATTGCCACGAATACAATGCCCGCTGCTGTGCGCGGCCGATGCCGCTTCACGCTCTGACTCGCGGCCTTTTCCACGGGGCTGCGGAACCGCGGGCCCGTTCCGCGCTTCTGACATTCCTCTTCTCTCTGCTGGAGACTCTCTTGTTCATTTCCTCTGCTTTCGCCCAAACCGCGCCCGCTGCTTCCGGCGGTGGCGACATGTTGTCTTCGCTCGGCAGCATGCTGCCCCTGGTGCTGATGTTCGTGGTGCTGTATTTCGTGATGATCCGTCCGCAAATGAAGCGCCAGAAAGAAGCCCGCGCCATGATCGAAGCGCTGGCCAAGGGCGACGAAGTGGCCACGGCCGGCGGCGTGCTCGGCAAGATCACCTCGCTCGGCGACCAGTACCTCGGCCTTGAAATCGCCAATGGAGTGGAGATCAAGATCCAGCGCAGCGCTGTGGTCCAGGTCTTGCCCAAGGGTGCGGTCAAGTAGCAATAAACGCGAGGCGGGGTCTTGCGCTTTGCGGCGCCGGGCCTCAAGTCACGCCGTGTTCCCGTTTCTGAAAAGCGCTTTCTCATGAACCGTTATCCGGTCTGGAAGTACACGATCATCGTGATCGTGCTGCTTGTGGGGTTGATCTATTCCCTGCCCAATTTCTTCGGCGAGGCGCCTGCCGTGCAGGTGTCCGCGGCCAAGTCGACCGTCAAGGTCGACGCAGCCACCCAGAGCCGGGTCGAGGAGGCGCTGAAAACAGCCGGGCTCACGCCCGACCTGCTCGCGATCGAGGGCACCTCGCTGCGCGCGCGTTTCGCCACGACCGACGACCAGCTCAAGGCACGCGATGCGGTGCAACGCGCGCTGGTGCCCGATCCGGCAGACCCGCCTTATGTGGTGGCATTGAACCTGGTTTCGCGTTCGCCGGCCTGGCTCGCATCGCTGCATGCGTTCCCGATGTACCTCGGCCTCGATCTGCGCGGCGGCGTCGACTTCCTGCTGCAGGTCGACATGAAGGGCGCCATCGACAAGAAGGCCGAATCGTTCGCGAGCGACCTGCGCACCACCTTCCGCGACAAGGGCATTCGCGGCACCTCGGTGAGCCGCAACGGCCAGACCCTGGAGGTTTCGTTCCGCGATGCGGCCGCGCAGCAAACAGCCAAGCAACTGATCCAGGACCAGTTCCCGGATCTCGCGACCACCGAGACGCAAGAGGGCAGCAACTGGCGCCTCACGGCCACCATCAAGCCCGAAGCCGCGCGCCGGCTCCAGGACGCGGCGCTCAAGCAGAACATCACCACCCTGCACAACCGGATCAACGAACTCGGCGTGGCCGAGCCGGTCATCCAGCAGCAGGGCCTCGATCGCATCGTGGTGCAGTTGCCCGGCGTGCAGGACACGGCCAAGGCCAAGGACATCCTGGGCCGCACCGCCACGCTCGAAATGCGCCTGGTCGACGAAAGCGCCGAAGGCCGCGCGGCCGAACTGGGCGGCGGACCGGTGCCCTTCGGCTCCGAGAAATTTCTCGAACGCAACGGCCGCCCGGTCATCGTGAAGAAGCAGGTGCTCGTCACCGGCGAAAATCTCACCGACGCGCAACCCGGCTTCGACCAGCAGACCAACCAGCCCAAGGTCGACCTGACCATGGACGCCAAGGGCGGCCGCATCATGCGCGACGTGAGCCGCGAGAACTACAAGAAGCGCATGGCCATGCTGATCTTCGAAAAGGGCAAGGGCGAAGTGCTCACGGCCCCGTCGATCAACGGCGAGCTCGGCAACCGCTTCCAGATCTCGGGCTCGATGACCGTATCCGAAGCCGCCGACCTTGCGCTGCTGCTGCGCGCCGGTTCGCTGGCCGCGCCGATGGAAATCATCCAGGAGCGCACCATCGGTCCGACGCTGGGTGCCGACAACATCGAAAAAGGCTTCAAGAGCGTGATGTACGGCTTCATCGCGATCATGGTCTTCATGTGCGCGTACTACGCACTGTTCGGCCTGTTCTCGTCGATTGCGCTGGCCGTCAACCTGATGCTGCTGGTGGCCATTCTCTCGATGCTGCAGGCCACGCTCACGCTGCCCGGTATCGCGGCCATGGCGCTGGCCATCGGCGTGGCCATCGACTCGAACGTGCTGATCAACGAACGCGTGCGCGAAGAGCTGCGCAACGGCGCCTCGGCGCAGGCTGCCATTCATGCCGGATACGACCGCGCCTGGGGCACGATTCTCGACTCCAACGTGACCACGCTGATCGCCGGTATCGCCTTGCTGGCCTTCGGCTCGGGCCCGATCCGCGGTTTCGCGGTGGTGCACTGCATCGGCATCGTCACCTCGATGTTCTCCGCCGTGTTCTTCTCGCGCGGCCTCGTGAACTTCTGGTACGGCCAGAAGAAGAAGCTCAAGACCGTGTCGATCGGCACGGTGTGGCGGCCCAAGACCGACGGCACCGCCGTGGCTGACGGCAAGTAAAGGTCAAGGACAAGCGCCATGGAATTCTTCCGCATCCACAAGACCATCCCGTTCATGCGCCATGCATTGGTGCTGAACATCATTTCCTTTGCCACCTTCGCACTGGCGGTGTTCTTCCTGCTGCACCGCGGGCTGCACCTGTCGGTGGAGTTCACGGGCGGCACCGTGATGGAGGTCGCCTACCAGCAGTCGGCCGACATCGGCAAGGTGCGCGAGGCCGTCAGCAAGCTCGGGTATCCCGAAGTGCAGGTGCAGAGCTACGGCACTTCGCGCGACGTGCAGATTCGCCTGCCGGCGCAGAAGGGCATGAACTCCGACCAGCAGAGCGCGCAGGTCATGCAGGCGCTGAAGTCGGTCGACCCGTCGGCCACGCAGCGCGGCATCGAGGTCGTGGGCCCGCAGGTGGGCGACGAGCTCACCACCAACGGGCTCAAGGCGCTCGGCATGGTGGTGGTCGGCATCATGATCTACCTGGCGGTTCGCTTCGAGTGGAAGTTCGCCGTGGCAACCGTGCTGGCCAACCTGCACGACGTCATCATCATCCTGGGGTTCTTTGCCTTCTTCCAGTGGGAGTTCTCGCTCGCGGTGCTCGCGGCGGTGCTCGCGGTGCTGGGGTATTCGGTCAACGAATCGGTCGTGATCTTCGACCGGGTGCGCGAGAATTTCAGGCGCTACCGCAAGATGAGCACGGTCGGGATCATCGACAACGCGATCACCTCGACCATCAGCCGCACCATCATCACCCACGGCTCGACGCAGCTGGTGGTGCTCTCGATGTTCTTCTTCGGCGGACCGACACTGCATTACTTCGCGCTCGCGCTGACCATCGGCATCTGCTTCGGCATCTACTCGTCGTGCTTCGTGGCGGCGGCGATTGCCATGTGGCTCGGCATCAAGCGCGAAGACCTGATCAAGGGCCCGCCGGTCAAGCGCGATGGCGATTCCGAGGACGACCCGAACGCCGGCGCCGTGGTCTGACGGCATCGAATCGAAGGGAAGCGCCGCGGGAAGTCAGCAACGCCGAAGAACCTGATGCACACTTGTGCGGTTGATCTTCCCGATGCAAGCTCTCGGTTGTTGCCGACAATAGAGCCCTACTGGCCTTCCCGATCTTTCAATGAGTATTGCGCGGTCCGCCTCTTTCCCACAGCTCGCACGCGAGACGCGTGAGCGTTTCGTCCTGGCGACAGAGGGCGTCATCGTTCCCTTGGCGCAGGCCATCCGGGACCGCCTGACGAGGCAGGCTTCGGAGATCGGCAACGCGCGCGCCATGCAGGAAAGCCGCGACGACTTCGTGGCATTCCAGGGGCAGGCCACGCAATGGGTGTCGCTCGCCCAGACCGGTTGGCGCAAGGCGGTGAATACCTCTGGCGCGGCGGCCGGAACATCGTCCACCGGCGGGCTGCGGCTCGAGCTGATCGGCGACGATGTGATGGAAAGCAACATTCTTTCCTCGCGCCTCGCGCAGGCGATCCAGGACAAGGCCAGTTTCGAACTCAGCGACCTGCGGCTGCGCATCCAGCACCTCGAGGGCACCAGCGAACTGGACGCCCACGACGTGCTCAGGCCCGAAACGCTGGCCAAGCTGCTGGTGGACCAATGGCTGGCGGCCGGCTTGAGCCGATCGCTCTGGGCCCGCGTGCAGGACACCGTGCAGCAGCAACTGGTCGGCGTGGTCGTCAAGGCTTATGAAGACGCCAACGCGTTCCTGGTCTCCAAGGGCGTGATGCCGGAGATCGATCTCAAGAGTTTTGTGCGCCGCACGGGCGCTTCCGGCAGCGGACCGGCGACGGTGCCGGGGTCGCCGTATGCCGGCGGCACTGCTGCCCAGGGCCCGGGCTCCGCACAGCGGCAGGGCTCCGATACGTCGCAGCAAACGCGGGCTTTTGCGCCGTCGGCGCCGCTCGCAACGACGGGCGGCTCGCCGTTGATGCTCGCTCGCCAACGCGCGCAGACGGCGTTGCTGAGCCTCAAGCGCTTTGTCGCCGCTCGCATCGGCGCAGCAGACATGTCGTCCACCATGTCTTCACCGCAATCGATGACCGGGATGGACGGCCGCGCGCCGAGTGCCGGGGCCGGGGGCGGTGGCGGTGGCGGTGGCGGTGGCGGCACCTCGCGGGCTTTTTCCAACACCTTTGCGGGCGTGATCGCCGATGCCGAAGCCGCCTACAGGATGGCCGCCACGCAGTACATGCAGGCCTCCGGGGAGGAGGCCACCATCATCCAGCAGGCCTCGGTCGACCTGCGGCGGCGCAGCGCGGAAATCAAGAAGCGGGCGCCCACCACCGCCGACAAGGCCACGGTCGAGATCGTGGCGCTCATGTTCCAGGCCATCCTCGCGGAAGAGCGCATTCCTTTTTCGGCGCGCGTCTGGTTTGCGCGCCTGCAGATGCCCGTGCTGCGCGTGGCCATTGCAGAACCCGAGTTCTTCGGCACGCTGCAGCATCCGGCGCGCATGCTGATCGACCGCATGGGCTCCTGCGTGATGGGCTTCGACGCCGCGGCCATCTCGGGCAGCGCGCTCGAAGGCGAAATCCGCCGCGTGGTGCAGGTGATCGAGCAGTATCCGGAAACCGGGCAACGCGTTTTCAAGCTGGTGTTCGATGAGTTCGTCGCCTTCCTCGGCCGCTATCTCACGCAAAGCGACGCCACCCAGCGCGTCATGAGCGTGGCGCAGCAGGTCGAGCAAAAAGAAACGATGGCCATCCAGTACACCATCGAGTTGCGCAAGATGCTCAACGACATGCCGGTGCGCGACGAGATCCGCGAGTTTCTCTTCAAGATCTGGGCCGAGGTGCTGGCCATTGCCGCACTGCGCTACGGCGCCCAGGGCGAGCAGACCGTCATGCTCAAGCGCGTGGCCTCCGAGCTGGTGTGGGCCGCAAGCGCCAAGCCCAACCGCGCCGACCGCGCGCGCGTGATCCAGGACCTGCCCCAGCTGCTCCAGCGCTTGCGTCTGGGCATGAACCTGCTGGGCATCATCGACGAGCCGCAGGAAGCCCACATCAAGACCATCGGCGCGACCTTGTCCGATGCCTTCCTGTCCAAGACCGAGGCCATTCCCCCGGCCAAGATCGAAGCCATGGCCGAGCGCCTGGCACACCTGGAAGATTTCGTGAGCGACGACGGCGGCGCCTCCAACCTGCCCCTCGACGCGAACAGCATCGAACTGCTGCTGGGCGTGGATGCGGCCTCGATCGAGGTCGTGGCCGATGCCCCCGGCGGCGTTGCGGCCGAAGACATGCTGGAGTGGGCCCATGAACTGCAGGTGGGCAACTGGTTCATGCTCGACCACAACGACCGCGTGAGCCAGGTGCAGTTCGTCTGGCGCAGCGACCGCAAGCAACTCCACCTGTTTGCCTCGGCCGACGGCCGCAGCTTTCTCATCCAGGTCGGCCGGCTGGCCAACTACCTGCAAGCCGGCCTCCTGGTGCCGGCCGAGGAAGAAACGCTCACCGTGCGCGCCACGCGCGAGGCGCTTGCCAAGCTGGACGCGAATCCCGAGCGCCTCCTGAACTAGCAGCCGGCTCGGGCGCTAGTGCGCGACGCGCCCTTCGCGGCTCTCGCAGAGCTCGTCGAGCACCAGCGCATCGGGCTCGATGCCCGTGCTCCAGTGCACCATCAGCACGATGATCTTGAGCTCGTCGAGTGCCACGGGGTCACCCGGCGCCGCCATGGCCCGCTCGATGACGATCTCGCGCAAACCGCAAGACAGCACATTCGACGATTCGAGAAAACGGATGAAGCCGAGGCAGTCGGCGCCCAGATGTTCCTGCTCGGCCTGGGAATAGACCCGCATGGCGTTGTCCGACTGGGGCAGGGCCGCTTCGGGGGCGCTCCGCAGCGTGACCGTGGCGACGGCATCGTCGTCGGCGCTTCGCTCGAACTGCATGCCTTGCGTCGCCAGGCTCAGGCCGTCGAGCCAGTTGAGCGCATCGCGGATTTCTTCTGCCTCGAAACCGTGTGCGCTGAGCTTGCGGCCCAGTTGTTCGGGTTCGGGGCAGGCATCGCCGCGCCAATAGTTTTCGTAGACAAAAACAAGCACTTCGAACATGAGCCCAATATAGCCGAAGCTTGTTGCTAGCTCCCGGGCTTCATGTCACTTCTTCGCCCCTTTTTGGGGGGAGGAAAATACTAGGCCGCTGCCGTTCTCTGGAAGAGCCCGCCGGGCAGGCGTGCCACGTGGCCGTCGAGCTCGAGTTCGAGCATCCTGGCCTGCAGAGCGGCCGCGCTCCAGCCGGTGCGCGCACTCAGCGCATCGAGATTCACGGGATCGAAGCCGAGGGCCTCGAGCAGCGGATCCTCGGCCTGCGAAGAGGACGGGTTGTCGGCGGCGCCCGCATCCCCGAAAAGCCCCCCGTTCGCGCCGGCTGCGCGCAGGTCGGGCAATTCTTCGAGGATGTCGTTCACCGACTCGACCAGCTTTGCGCCCTGGCGGATCAGGGCGTGGCAGCCTCGCGATTGCGGCGAATGGATCGAACCCGGAATGGCGAACACTTCCTTGCCCTGTTCCGAGGTAAGACGGGCGGTGATCAGCGAGCCCGATTGCAGCGCGGCCTCAACCACGAGCGTGCCGCGCGCCAGGCCGGCAATGAGGCGGTTGCGCTTCGGAAAGTTCTGCGTGAGCGGGGGCGTGCCGAGCGGCAGCTCGCTCACGATCAATCCCTGCAGCGTGATGCGGTGCGCCAGGTCGCGGTGCCGGGCCGGATAGACGCGGTCGAGCCCGGTTCCCACGATGGCCACCGTGGCAAGCCGCGGTGCATCGCCGGCCGCATCGAGCGCGCCCTGGTGCGCGGCGCCGTCGACGCCGAGCGCCAGTCCCGACACCACCGGCAAGCCGGCTTCGCCCAGCGCCCGTGCAAAGGCGCGGGCATTGGCGGCGCCCTGCGGCGTGGGGTTGCGGCTGCCCACCACCGCAATGCTGTTTGCGAGCTGGGTCAGGTCGAAATCCGCCGCGCCGAGCACGTAGAGCATCAACGGCGGGTCGACCATTTCGAGCAACGACGCGGGGTAGCCCGCATCGCCCAGCGTCACGATGCGGCGCTTGGTGCCGTCACCCTGGCCGGATTGCAGCCACTGCCAGGTCAGGTCGAGCTGGGCCTGGAGACCGCCGGGTTGCTGCTGCAAGGCGTCGGCCTGCGCCAGCGACACGACCTGCCGCAGCGCGGCGCCGGTTTGCGCAAACACGCCCTCGGGCAGGCCGAAGGCGGCCAGCAGCCGGCGTGCGGCACCGTCGCCGATACCCGGCGTCAGTGAAAGCCGTAGCCAGCCTGCGAGTTCTGCGCGTTCCAAACGAAAGCTGAAAGGAAGCGGAAAGCGTCAGGGATTGACGAGGAAGTCGCCGGCGCGCGGGGTGTCGGTGATTTCGAGCACCAGCGCGTACGAGACCTTTTCGAAGGGCCGGAACACCATCAGCAGGCCGATGCGTTCGTTCGGAAGCTTGATCGTTTCCTTGCGCTCGCCGGTCCGGTCGAGAATGGTTTCGCCGTTCTTCAGAATGGCCAGCACGTGGCCGCTGTCGATGCCGTCGCGGGTGCCCTTGTTGATGGCCACCACCTGGTTCTGGGCCGCGAACTGCACCGCATTGCCGTAAACGGAAATGATGCGGCCTTCGACTTGCGTGGAAGGCGCGCGCGGCACGTAGCTCAGCAGCTGGCGCGGCGGTTCCGGCAGCAGGCGGTCGCCGGCGCGGATTTCCTCGCGCGCCGCGATGATGTCGATGCTGGCCGGCACCACGGTGATGACGTCCTTGTCCTTCTCGGTCTCGACTGTTGTCGATTCGCCACGCTTGAGCTGGGCCTTGCCCAGATATTGCGCCTCGTAGCCGAGGATTTCGCCCGTTCCCGGGTCCTTGAGCGGCGTGGCGCTGCGGAACACGCGGAAGTTCTTCAGCGGGCCCGGCGCTTCGAGCAACGGCGTATCGGCATTGCCGCGCGCATAGGCACGGTCGCCGCGCGACAGCAGAACCCGGCTGTCGTTGCCGGCGACGATGCGCGGCGCGCCTTGCAGCGTGTCGGCATCCACCACGATCGGCTCGCTGAGGAAGGGCTCGATGATGCTCGGGTTGAGTGTCGGCAGGGCCATGCCGGCCAGCGAATCGAAGCGCGTGCGCGGCGACAGCTTGATGGTGCCGCCGTCCCCGCTGCCGCCCGCGCCGCGGCGCGTGGTCAGCCGTGCACGACCGCCCGTCTTGTCCAGATAAAGAACCTGGCCCGGGTAGATGCGGTGCGGATTCGCGATCTCATTGATGTTCATGCCCCACAACTCCGGCCAGCGCCAGGGACGCAGCAGGTAGAGGCGCGAAATGGCCCACAGCGTATCGCCGGGCTTGACGGTGTATTCGTCCGGCGCACTGGGCGACAGTTCGCTCAGCGGAACGCCGGTCTGGGCGGTTTGCTGCGCGGTGGCGCGTTGCTGCGGCGTGACGGGATAGTTCTGCGCCCACGCGGTCGTGCCGCTGCTGATCACCGCAAGGGTTGCCAACGTGGCGAAAAGATGCGGGCGCTGGCGGACAGTGATTCGGAGCTGCTTTTTCATGTCTGGATGGGTGAGCGCATCAAAGTATCGGTGCGCATACGAATCTCACAATTTGCTACGAATTCTGCGCCCGAAGCCCTTTAAAGGGCAACGTTTTCAGGCGATCCGAGCTCATCGCGTCGCGGAATTGGCGAAAATAGCCACAACTTTCCCCCTGTTTCATGGCCAAACGAATCATTCTGAGTTACCCGGACAAGCGTCTGCACACGGTCGCCAAGCCGGTCCAGGGCGTCGATGCGCGCATCAAGGCCCTGGTTGCCGACATGCTGGAGACCATGTACGACGCCAGCGGCATCGGGCTGGCCGCCACTCAGGTCGACGTGCACGAGCGCCTGGTCGTCATCGACGTTTCCGAGGAGCGCAACGAGCCGCTGGTGCTTATCAACCCCGAAATTATCTGGGCCAGCGACGAAAAGGTGCTGAACGAAGAGGGTTGCCTCTCGGTGCCGGGTATCTACGACGGCGTCATGCGCTCCACGTCGGTCAAGGTCCAGGCGCTGGACGAGAACGGCGAACTGCGCACCATCGAGGCCGACGGCCTGCTGGCGGTGTGCATCCAGCACGAGCTCGACCATCTGCTGGGCAAGGTGTTCGTCGAATACCTGTCGCCGCTCAAACGCAACCGCATCAAGAGCAAGCTGCTCAAGCAGCAGCGGGAAGACGCCAAGGAAGGCCGGGCTTGAGAATGCGCCTCCATTGGCCGAGCACTTTCGTTGTTGCCGCCGGGCTGTTGCTGGCCGGCTGCGCCAGCGAACCCACGCGCATCGCGCCGGGCACCACGGCCGCTGAAACCCTGCAGCGCCTGGGCGCACCCACGGGCCGCTATCCGCTCACCGGCGGGGGCGAGCGCCTCCAGTATTCGCGCATGCCTGCGGGTTACGAGGTCACCGACATCGACGTCGATGCCTCGGGCAAGGTCGTCTCCGTGACGCAGGTGCTCAGCGAGGCGCGCTTCGGCCACGACATCAAGGTCGACCAATGGCGCCAGAACGACGTGCTCGCCTTTTACGGCCGGCCTTATGAAACCAGCCGCGTCAGTTCGTTCGACGGCGTGGTCTGGACCTGGCGCTACAAGGCCGTGAACGAGCGCCGCATGCTCTATATCTACATCGACCCCACCGGCGTGGTTCGCCGTTATCACACGGGGGATGACCTCGAACTCGATCGGGTCCGGGATTGACCCCGCTCAAGGTCGTTTTCGCGGGCACGCCCGAGTTCGCGCGCGTCGCGCTCGAAGCCATTGCCGCCGCGGGCCATGAAATCGTGAGGGTGCTGAGCCAGCCCGACCGGCCCGCCGGCCGCGGCATGAAGCTGCAGGCATCTCCCGTCAAGCAATGCGCCGTTGCCAACAACTGGCCGGTGGCGCAGCCGCGCAGCCTGCGGCTCGACGGCAAATACCCGGAAGACGCTTCAGCCGCGCGAGAGACCCTTCTGGCGGCCAAGCCCGATGTGATGGTGGTCGCGGCCTACGGGCTCATCCTGCCGCAATGGGTGCTCGATTTGCCCGTGCATGGCTGCCTCAACATCCACGCCAGCCTGCTGCCGCGCTGGCGCGGCGCGGCACCGATCCACCGCGCCATCGAGGCCGGGGATGCACAGACCGGCATCACCATCATGCAGATGGACGCCGGCTTGGACACGGGCGACATGCTGCTGCGCGAAGCAGTCGATATCGGCGATGACAACACCGCCCGCCTGCACGACCGGCTGGCTGAACTCGGCGGCCGCATGATCGTCGAGGCGCTGGCCCATATCGGCAACTTGGCGCGCACCCCGCAGCCGACCGAAGGCGTGACCTACGCCAACAAGGTCGAAAAGCACGAAGCCCAGATCGACTGGAACCAGCCTGCCGACGCCATCGTGCGACGCGTTCGGGCCTTCGACCCCTTTCCGGGCGCCAACAGCCCGCTCAACGGCGAGACCATCAAGCTCTGGACGGCGTACGCCGTGCCCGCGGAGCAATCGGCCGCGCCCGGCACCATCCTCGCCGTGACCGACACCGGCATTGCGGTGGCCGCGGCCGGCTCGACCGTAGTGATCACCGAACTCCAGCGCCCCGGCGGCAAGCGCCTGGCCGTGGCCGATTTCCTGCGCGGCTTCGAGCTGAAGCCCGGGCAGGCGTTCGGCTGATGTTCCTCTCTGCAGCCATCCGCCGCCGCCCCGAATTCCGTACGGGCATCCGCGACATGTCCTCGGCCGCGCTGGGCATCGGTGCCTGGGGGCTGATGACCGGCGTTGCCATGGTCAAGTCGAACATGAGCGTGCTGGAGTCTGTGGCCATGACGCTGCTGGTCTATGCCGGCAGTTCGCAACTCGCGGCCATTCCGCTGCTGTTCGCGGGCGCGCCGGCCTGGGTGATCCTGGCCACGGGCTTTTGCGTCAACCTGCGCTTCGTGGTCTTCAGCCTGCACCTGCGGCCGTACCTCATGCACATGCCGCGCTGGCGCCGCATGACCCATGGTTATCTCACGGCCGACCTCAGCTACGCGCTTTTCACCCGGCGCTACGCGTCGCCGCCGGTTGGCCTCGATGAGCAGAAGGCCCAGGAGGCCTACCTCACCGGCAACTACTTCGTGACCTGGTGCTCCTGGATGGGCATGAGCCTGTTGGGCATCGCGCTGGCCAACTTCATTCCGCAGAACTGGGGCCTCGGTTTTGCCGGCGTGCTGAGCCTGGTGGCCATCGTCTGCTCGATGGCGACGACGCCGCTGCGCCTGCTGGCCGCGCTGATCGCCAGCGTTACCGCCGTGGCCGCTTATGCCTTGCCGCTCAAGCTCAACATCGTGGTGGCCATCGGTGCGGCGGTGCTGCTGTGCTTCTGGCTCGAGAAGCAGCTCGGGCTCGACCCGGATGCGGAAGACAACAAATGAGCGGCACCACCGATTTCTGGACGCTCGCGATCATCGTCGGACTGGCGGGGGTCACCGTGCTCACGCGGTGCTTCTTCTTCATTCTCGACCGCCCCTGGGGCTTGCCCGACTGGGCGCACCGCGCGCTGCACTACGCGCCGGCCGCGGCATTGGCAGGCGTGATCGCGCCCGAAATCGTGATGACCCAAGGCCACCTGATCACCACGCTGCACGACGCCCGCCTGTATGCGGCGGTGGTCGGTGCCGCTTATTACTACTGGCGGCGCGGCGTGCTCGGCACGATGCTGGCGGGCATGGCGGTGTACCTGCCCTTGCACCTCGGGCTGGGCTGGTAGCGGGCGGCCCCTCTTTTCAGTCCAGCTTCACGCCGGCGGCCTGGATGATCTTGCCCCAGCGCTCGCTCTCGGCCCGCGACAGTTTGTAGAACTCCTGCGGCGTGCCCGGCAGCGGCTCGAAGCCGAACTCCGAGAACAGCTTCACCACCTTGGGTGCCTTCATCGCCTTCTGGAGCTCGCTGTTGATGCGCGCGACCGCCTCGGGCGGCATGCCGGCCGGGCCGATCAGGCCGTGAAAGGCATAGGCGTTCACGTCGCTGAACCCGGCTTCGACGAAGGTCGGCACTTCGGGCAATGCGCCCGCACGCTGCGGCAGCGCAATCGCGAGCACCCGCACCTTGCCCGCCTTGATGATCGGCAGGCCCGAAGCCAGGTCGAGCATCATCGTCGGCACCTGGCCGCCCATCACGTCGGTCATCGCGGGCGCGGCGCCCTTGTACGGCACGTGCGTGATGCTGATTCCGGCCTTCTGCTTGAAGAGTTCCATCGCCATGTGGTGCGGCGAGCCGTTGCCGGGCGAGGCGTAGCTCACCTTCTCGGGGTTGGCCTTCACGTATCGCACGAACTCGGCCACATTCTTCACCGGAAAGTCCGGGTGCACCACCAGCGCCACCGGAAAGCGGCCAATGGTGCCGATGTAGGTGAAGTCGCTCGCGGGCTTGTAGGGCAGCTTGGCGAACATGTGCTCGTTGAAGAGAAGCGCCGCGTTCTCGGCCTGCATGATCGTGTAGCCGTCGGGCTTGGCCTGCATCAGCACCGACACGCCGATGTTGGTGGATGCACCGGGCCGGTTGTCGATGATGAGCGGTTGCCCGAGCGAAGGCTGCATGGCCTCGGCCAGCGAGCGCGCGAGGTTGTCGGTGCCTCCGCCGGCCACGTAGGGCACGATCCATTTGACGGGTTGGCTCGGGTAACCCGCCTGTTGAGCGGATGCAAAAGGCGCGGCGGCCAGCGCGAGGGTTGCGGCCAGCAGGGGAAGAAATCGTTTCATCGTTCGTGTCTCCGTTGCTTGTTTTGAAAAATCGGTAGCGGGTCAGTCCCCGCGAAGCGTCTGCCAGAGCTCGCGGTCGCGCTCCGCCGTCCACACCACGGGGTGTTCGATGCCGCGCAGCTCGTCATAGGCGCGCGACACGTCGAAAGGCAGCACGTGCTGAAACACGGGCCATGCGCCGAAGCGCGGCGTCATCGCCGCTTCTGCGCGCGCGAAGCAGTCCCTGAGTGTTTCGCCTGCAGCAATGCCGGCGCTCACGCTGTCGAGCAAGGTCCCGAGAAAGGCCTGGGTGAGTCCGATGGCCTCGGCGCAGGCGGCTTCGTCCGGCAGCACGGCGCCGCGGCCCGGCACCAGCACGCGGGGCTTCAGTGCGCGCACCGCGTCGAGCGTGCCGGTCCAGTCGCCGATGTAGGCGTCGCCCGCGTACACGCCGCAGTGGTTCTCCACCACGTCGCCGGAGAACAGCACGCCGCAGTCGGGCAGCCACGCAACCGTGTCGCCACTCGAATGGCCGCGGCCCAGTGCCATCAGGCGAAGTTCACGGCCCAGGCCGGGACGCGGACCGAGCCACAGGCTCATCTCGCGCTCGAAGCTCATCGTCGGAAAGGTCAGGCCCGGAATCTCTTCCACGCCCGCGAAGAGGCGCGGAAAGCGGCCGACCTCCGAATCGAAATCGGCCTGTCCGCGCGTGCGGATCCAGTCGAGCGTGCCGTTGCTGGCGATGATGGCCTCGACCTCGTCGAAGGCGCTTGCGCCCATCACGCGCACCGCGTGATAGTGCGTGAGCACGATGGTCTTGATGGGCTTGTCGGTCACTGTGCGAATGGCGGCGAGAAAGTAGCGGGCCATGCGCGGCGTGGGCCGCGTGTCGATCAGCACCACCTGCTCGTCGCCGACGACGAAACCGCAGTTCGGATCGAAGTCGCTGATGTAGCCGTACACGCCGGGCGCAAGTTCGCGCAGCTGCGGTTTTTGTTCGCGGGTGTCGGAGGCAGAGGCGAAGGAGACGTTGGCGTTCATGGGGCTTGAAGGGTCGTGAGGTCTTCGGCGGCTGCGCGGACGCAGTCGAGCAGCACGGCCTGGTCGCCGCACTGGTTGGCCAGCAATAGCACGAGGCGGGCATTGAGGTCGGCGCTCTGCGCGTCGCTCAAGCCTTCGTGGGCTGCGAGCAAGGCGGCGTAGAAGCCATCGGGGTCGGGGATGCGGGGCTCGGTGATCATGGGGTGGTGTTCCGGGCAAGCGCTGTGCGCAGTGCGGCAACGATGACTGCGGGCGTGGCGCGGGGCAGCGTCGCGGCGTGATAGGCATCGGGACGCACGAGCACGAAGCTGCCTGTGTCACGCAGGCCAAGGTGGTTCGTGAGCCGGTCGTCGGCCTGCAGCGTCGGCAGGCCGCTGTTGCCGCCGATGGCCAGCAGGCGCAGCGGCAGCAATGCGGTCGCCTCCGTTGCTGCATCGGCTTCGGCGCGCGTCGGCGCCAGCCACAGCCCGATGCACTGCGTGCCCTCGGCCAGCAGCTGCATCAGCGTCGTGTCGCTTCCGTCGGCCCAGCGCAGCGGCAAGTTCTGTACGCTGCGCCCACCTTCGGGCAATTGCGGCGCGGGTGGATAGTCGTTCGCAACCGACATGCGGCCCGTGTTCACCAGCGCCCGTGCAAACGGGTAGCGCGCCGCCAGCGACACCACGGCGCGCCGCAGCGCGTGCTCGGCCGGTGAACGCGGTGCGAGGAAGCGCGCCGAGCGGCTCGTCACCCGCAGGTTCTCTTGCGCGGCGGGCTGGCGTTCAGCGTCGTAGCTGTCGAGCAGCGAATCGTCCGCCCGGCCTTGGGCAACGAGCGCGAGCTTCCAGCCGAGATTCGCCGCATCCTGGATGCCGCTGTTGCCGCCGCGCGCCCCGAACGGGCTCACCACATGCGCTGCATCGCCGATGAAGAACACGTTGCCGTGGCGAAAGCTGTCGAGCAGGTGGTCGCGGTAGCCGTACGGGCCGATCCACACGAACTCGAACTCCACGCCCGGCCCGAGCTGTTCGCGCAGCCGCGCGCCTGCCACTTCGGGCTTGCTGATGTAAGCCGTGTCGCAGTCCTCGGGCATCTGGTAGTCGATGCGCCACACGCCGTCGGCCATCAGGTGCTGCCACACGCCGCGGCCTTCGTTGAAGGGGGCGTCGACCCAGGTCCAGCGCTCGGTGGGCAGCGGCTTCTTGAAGCGCACGTCGCTGATGCACCAGCGGTCGGTGCTGCGCGACGAATGCGCATCGATGCCGAGCTGCGCGCGGATCGGGCTGTTGGCGCCGGTCGCGTCGATCAGCCGATCGGCCTCGATCGTGTATCGCCCCGCGGGTGTCTCGACCTCGATGCGCACGCCGTCACCCAGCTGCTCGACCTCGGCCACGCGATTCTTCCAGCGCACATCGGTCAGCCCCAGTTCCAGGATGCGCTCGACCAGGAACCACTCGACATAGAACTGCTGCAGGTTGATGAACGGCGGCTGCCTGGAGACGCTGTTCGCCTGCAGGTTGAAGTTGTAGACCTCCTGCTCGCCCGAGAAGGTGCGCCCGAAAGACCAGGTGATGCCCTTGGCCGCCATGCGCTCGTAGATGCCCAGGCGCTCGAAGATCTCCAGGCTCTTTTGCGCATAGCAAATGCCGCGCGACGAAGCGCCGCGTACGCCGACCGTGTCGTCCTCGTCGAGCAGCACGGCATGCACGCCGCGCTGTGCAAGGTCGCAGGCCAGCGTGAGGCCGGAAGGGCCTGCGCCGACGATCACGATCGGGTGGCGAACGATCTTCGTGCCGCCCAGTTCAGGCGGCGGTGTGAAAGGCCAGCTCGGCAGCTCGTAGGCCGGCGCAAATGCGAAGGTTTCCATGTCCGGTCTACGGTCTACAGCGCGTGGGCAAATTCGGCAATTGCATCCGCTGCCTTCGGAACCAGCCCGGGCTGCCCTGCGAGATAGTGGTTGCCCCCGACGATGTCGACATTGCGGATGCGCGATCCACCGGCGGCCATCCACGCATCGCGCGTGCTCGGGAAGGTCGACTGGTCGCCCGTGTAGGTCAGCAGCAGCTTGGGCACCGCGGTGCGTGCCAGGTTGGCCGGTCCGTCGGCCTGCGAGCGCGACGACCATTGCGAAAGGAACGCCGTGAGCGAGGTGGTGCGCCCCATCGCATTGGCCGAGTAGTTCACCTGCCGCGCATCGCCCCACACGCTCCCTGGCAACCGGTCGTTCGCATCGAGCGAAAGGTCCACGCAGCGCGGATCGGCATGGGTACGGTAGGCGACGAAGGTCTGGTCGCGCGGCGCACCTGGTGTGCTGCGCAGCAGCGCGAGCCGGTCGACGCACCACTGCTCGATGCGGTCCAGCCGCGCTTTCTGCGCCGCGCTGAAGCGCTCGAGAAATTCGGGTTCGTAGGGCACGCGGTGGCGTGGGTCGTACATGTCGAGCTCGGGGTCTACCGAAAGCGGGTCGTGCTCGTCGGTCACGGACGGATCGATCCAGTCGCGCATCAGGCGCGTGCGGCCCAGGTGCGCCGCGCACAGCGCGATGCCGTCCACAGGCGGCAGATCGCTCGGGTGCAGATGCGTCGGGTCGCCGTCGGGCAGGTGCGTGGCCGTGAGCTTCTCGGCTTGCGCCTGGTAGAAGCTGGCGAGCGCAGCGCCGCCCGAGTTGCCGACGAGAAACACCTTCTCGTAGCCGGCCGCGCGCAGGTACTGCACGCCGGCGCCCAGGTCTTGAATGGCGCGCTCCATCAGCAGCACCGTGTCGTTGCCCACGTAGCGCGAGTTCAGGCCCATGCAGCAGATGCCGCGCTCGGCCAGCGGGCCGATGAGGTAGTGGCCCATGAAGTTGCTGGTCGGGTGCATCACGATGGCCGCGATCTTCTTCAGACCCTGCGGCGCGCGAAAAGCGCCGTAGATGCGCGGGCGCAGCATCTGCAGGCCCGACTGGCTTTCCATTGCCGCACCAGGCTTCACGTCGATGACGGCGAGTTGCAGCTCAGACATTCGCCATGCCTTTCGCTGCGCGCAGCTCGGCCTTGCGCACGGTCCAGGCATCGAGATCCGCACGGGCGCGCAGCGCATGCGCTTCCATCTCGGCCTGCGGCACAGTGGGCGTGGTCAGCTCCACGCGAATGCCGTTGGGGTCGAAGAAGTAGATCGACTCGATGATGTGGTGGTCGGTCACGCCCAGCACTTCGACGCCCGCGGCTTCGAGCCGCGCCTTGGCGGCGAGCAGGTCGTCCACCGAATCGACCCGCAGCGCGATGTGGTTCACCCACGAGGGCGTATTCGGCGAAGGCAGTGCGGCGATGTCGTCGCCCAGGTCGAAGAAGGCGATGTACGAGCCGTCGCGCATCTGGAAAAAGATGTGCACATAAGGGCAGTACTCGCCCGTGCTCGGCACATGGTCGCTCTTGATCACATGCGCGAGCGGCAGGCCCAGCAGGTCTTCATAGAAGCGGCGGGTCTCCTCGCTGTCGCGGCAGCGCCAGGCGAAGTGGTGCAGCCCGCGCACGGGTGGTGGGGTCGAGGGTGCCGTGTGGGCAATCGTCGGCATGGCTTTGTCTCCGGTGAGCCGTGATTGGGCGATGCCGCGTCTTATGATGCAATCGAAATTAATTCATCGATTGATGAAATAGTCATATGAATCTGACCCTGCGCCAGTTGCGCGCCTTTGCTGCCGTGTCCGGGACCGGCAGCTTCACCGCCGCGGCCCAACAGCTGCACCTCACGCAGTCGGCGCTCAGCGTGCTGGTGCGCGAACTCGAGCGCGAAATGGGCGTGCAGCTGCTTGACCGCCACACGCGGCGCGTGCAGCTTTCCGAAGCGGGCCGCGAGTTCCTGCCCTCCGTGCACCGATTGCTCGGCGACCTGACGCGAGCGGTGGCCGGCGTGACGGATTTACGTGACAAGAAGAAAGGGCTGTTGCGGCTTGCAGCGCCGCAACTCATGGCCTGCACGCTGATGCCGCGCGTGATTGCGCTCTATCGCGAGGCGTACCCGGATGTCGACGTGCGCCTTGCAGACACCCTGCCCGAACACCTGCTCGCCGGCGTGATGGCGGGCGACGTGGAGCTCGCCGTGGGGCAAGACGTGGCCGTGGACGGCGCCGTCGAGCGGCGGGCGCTGCTGCGCGACCGGCACTGGCTGATCTGCCCGCCCGGCCATGCCTTTGCCAGGCGCCGCAAGGTGCGCTGGCATGAGCTCGATCCATACACCTTCATCGCGCCCACGCGCGACTTCCGCCAGCGCGTGCTGCCTGAACTGGCCCCGTCGGACCGCGACTACATGCTGCGCCCGGGTACACAGGAGGTGTCGTACATGACCACCGCGCTCGGCATGGTGGCTTCGGGGCTGGGCCTCACCGTGTGCCCGACCTATTCCGCGCCGCTGGTGCGCGCCTATGGCCTGCAGATGGTGCGGCTCGAGTCCCCCGATTTTCACCGCGAGGTGTGCGTCTACAGCGCCGCGCGCCGTACTCTGTCGCCCGCCGCCGTGAGCTTTGTCGAGATTCTCGAACGCTTCGCCACGGCGCAGCCAAAGGGCTGATGAAAAGCATCGGAAAGCCGCAAGAGGCGCGTAGAGCGCCCGCGGGGCGAAACCTACAATGCAAGGCGACTTGTCTTCCACTACACACAGACCCATGAACGTCATTCGATTCACCGACCTCTGCGCGCAGGGCAAGGCCGCCGGCCAGCGCGTCTTCATCCGTGCCGACCTCAACGTGCCGCAGGACGACGCAGGCAACATCACCGAAGACACGCGCATCCGCGCCTCGGTGCCCTGCATCCAGCTGGCGCTCGATTCCGGCGCCGCCGTCATGGTCACCTCGCACCTGGGCCGCCCCACCGAGGGCGAGTTCAAGCCCGAAGACTCGCTGGCCCCCGTGGCCAAGCGCCTGGGCGAGTTGCTGGGCCGCGACGTTCCGGTGGTGGCCAACTGGGTCGACGGCGTCGACGTGAAGCCCGGCCAGCTCGTGCTGCTCGAGAACTGCCGCGTCAATAAGGGCGAGAAGAAGAACGACGAAGCGCTGGCCCGCAAGCTGGCCGCGCTCACCGACATCTACGTGAACGACGCCTTCGGCACTGCCCACCGCGCCGAAGCCACCACCTACGGCATCGCGCAGTTCGCCAAGATCGCCGCGGCCGGCCCGCTGCTCGCAGCCGAGCTGGACGCCATCTCCAAGGCGCTGGCCCTGCCCAAGCGGCCGCTGGTGGCCATCGTGGCGGGCTCCAAGGTGAGCACCAAGCTCACCATCCTCAAGAGCCTGTCGGCCAACGTCGACCAGCTGATCGTCGGCGGCGGCATTGCCAACACCTTCATGCTCGCGGCTGGTCTCAAGATCGGCAAGTCGCTGGCCGAACCCGACCTGATCGACCAGGCCAAGGCGGTGATCGAATCCATGCGCGCACGCGGTGCCGACGTGCCGATTCCGGTGGACGTGGTCACCGCCAAGACTTTTGCGGCCGACGCGCCCGCCACGGTGAAAGATGCGAACGACGTGGCCGACGACGACCTGATTCTCGACATCGGCCCCAAGACGGCGGCCCAGCTCGCCGCGCAGCTGCGCGAAGCCGGCACCATCGTCTGGAACGGCCCGGTGGGCGTGTTCGAGTTCGATGCCTTCGCGGGCGGCACCAAGGCCATTGCGCAGGCCATTGCCGAAAGCAGCGCCTTCTCGATTGCCGGCGGCGGCGACACGCTCGCGGCCATTGCCAAGTACGGCATCGAAAAGCAGGTCGGCTACATCTCGACCGGCGGCGGCGCCTTCCTCGAGGTGCTCGAGGGCAAGACGCTCCCTGCGTTCGAAATTCTTGCCAAGCGTGCCGCAGGCTGATTTTTCGCGCCCGCGCCGCGGTGCCCGCTTCCTGTAGTCACACAAAGTGTATACAGTAGCGGATACAAAAATGGAGACAAGCTCAATGATCACGGATCGCCTTCCCCGCCACGCCACCAAGATCGTCGCCACGCTCGGCCCGGCGTCCAATACGCCCGAGCTGCTGGAGCAGATGATCCTGAACAAGGTCAGCGTGGTGCGGCTCAATTTCAGCCACGGCACGGCGCAGGACCACATCGATCGCGCCGCCATGGTGCGAGAGGCCGCCCGCAAGATCGGCCGCGAGGTGGCGATCATGGCCGACCTGCAGGGCCCCAAGATCCGCGTCGGCAAGTTCGCGCAGGGCAAGGTCTGGCTCGAGCCGGGCGCCAAGTTCGTGCTCGACGCCTCGCGCACCGAGCCCGGCGACGCCGATGCCGTCGGCCTCGACTACAAGGACCTGCCGCGCGACGTGCGCCCCGGAGACAAGCTGCTGCTGAACGACGGCCTCATCGTGCTCACGGTCGACGGGGTGCGCGGCGAAGCGGTGCACACCACCGTGAAGCTGGGCGGCGAGCTCTCCAACAACAAGGGCATCAACAAGCAGGGCGGCGGCCTCACGGCGCCGGCGCTCACGGCCAAGGATATGGAAGACATCAAGACCGCGATGAGCTTCCAGGCCGACTACGTGGCGGTGAGCTTTCCCAAGAACGCCACCGACATGGAAATGGCGCGCCAGCTGTGCAATGTGGCCGCGGCCGAATACGGCCACAAGCCCGGGCTCATCGCCA
Source organism: Variovorax paradoxus (assembly GCF_040544635.1). Lineage (GTDB taxonomy): Bacteria > Pseudomonadota > Gammaproteobacteria > Burkholderiales > Burkholderiaceae_C > Variovorax > Variovorax paradoxus_R. Next base: position 190,480 of record NZ_JBEPKJ010000001.1, on the reverse strand, counting down.
AGATCGAGCGCGCCGAAGCCATTCCCAAGCTGGAAGAAATCCTGCGCGCAAGCGACGGCATCATGGTGGCGCGCGGCGACCTGGCCGTTGAAGTCGGCAACGCCGCCGTGCCCGCGCTGCAGAAAAAGATGATCCGCATGGCGCGCGACATGGACAAGGTGGTGATCACCGCGACCCAGATGATGGAGTCGATGATCACCAACCCCGTGCCCACCCGCGCCGAGGTGAGCGACGTGGCCAACGCCGTGCTCGACGGCACCGACGCCGTGATGCTCTCGGCCGAAACCGCCTCGGGCCGCTACCCGCTCGAAACCGTGCAGGAGATGAGCCGCATCTGCGAAGCCGCCGAAGCGGCCGAAGACAAGACGCTCGACGCCGACTTCAGCGGCAAGAACTACAGCCGCATCGACCAGTCGATTGCCATGGGTGCGCTGTTCACCGCCCACCACGTGGGGGCCAAGGCCATCGTGGCGCTGACCGAGTCGGGTTCCACGCCGCTGTGGATGAGCCGCCACCGCGCGCACATTCCGATGTATGCGCTGACCTCGCGCCTTGCCACGCAGCGCAAGATGGCGCTCTACCGCAACGTGCGCCCGCTGCTGATGGATTCGGAGAGCGACCGCGACACAGCGCTCGAGCAGGCCGAAGCCCACCTGAAGAAGCGCGGCATCGTGCAGACCGGCGACGTCTACGCCATTACCTGCGGCGAGCCGATGGGTGCCCCCGGCGGCACCAACATGCTCAAGATCTGCCGCGCAAGCTGATCGATCGGGTATCGACGATGTCTCGACCGCCGGAAGGGCGGGGGACATCAAATGGGGAATTGCTACATCCAAGGCGATGCTGCCGGCCTTGCTGACGGCGCTGTCCGTTGCAGGGTGCGGCGTTCCGCCGGGTGTGTCGAATTTCAATCCTTCCAACGCATAGACGTCGATAAGTTCACGATCAACGGGAAAAGGCGCGTTGGTTTTGAACCGACCCCAAGAAATCCTGCGTAACACTGGCGGATGTGATCGGGGCATCCGGAAGGGGCAGGACATCAATGAAGCAATTGCACGCATTCAAAGCGGTGCTGCTGGCCTTGGCGACGGCGGTGTCCGTTGCAGGGTGCGGCGTTCTGCCGGGGGGATCGAATTTCAACTCCTCCACGGCAGCGTCATGCGCGGTTCAGAGCGCCGAAGCTCGGCCGCCGAAACACCCCATCGTCGAACTGGCCTGGTGCATCGCGCGGACGGATGATCTTTCCGATCCAAACCGCCTGCTTCATGAGACGCTGGAGATCAAGAACGACCGGGACTACAGCGAGTCCAGAAACGTCCCTTGGCGAATCTCGGCGGGGGCGGGGAATGCAGAAGAGCTTCGACATTTGCCAGCGGGGGTCGGCAACTTTTACTACACGCGTGCGGATGACGACAGACCAAGAATTGGGGGGAAAAGGTACTTCAGCTTTGCCATCGACATCAGGAAATCATGCGTGACACTGGCGGATGTGATCGCCACCTTCGGCGATGGCTTCACCGTCTCGCCACACCGTCCCGTAGCGCCTGCTGTGGCGCTGCCAGGGGTGGTGCCATCGCCTCCCTTTCAAACAGGAAAGCTCCAGGGCATCTTCTATGTCACTCCGCGCTTTTTCAAGGGGCATAGCGACGGTCAGGTCGAGTTTGATTTCAGCTACTACGAATGCGTGGGACACATTACCGTGCAACGCGACCTTGAATCATTGAAAGATCCGAGAGTGGAGCGCAAGAAATGAGCACGTTTGCCACAGCCCTCACAGCGGAATGGTTGGCTGACGAAAAGAACAAATTCAAGGCGTACAGCATTTCGCCCGAAGCGCTGGCGATGATCAACAGGTCGGAAACGCTCAAGGCCGACATGCGCGCTTATGCATCCAGCGACTACACCGCCGATGGAAGGGTCAACCCCAAAGCCGGGGCGGGCGAGTACAGCACCCCAACTGGGAAAATCAAGGGCTACCTCCACCTCGCCTCCGACCGCTTCACCACCCCCGAAGGCACAGTCAGCATCCTGGCCCACGAACTCGGGCACTTCCGCGTCGAAGAACCCAATGCCGCCATCGCGACCGTGCGCGCCAACGCCCTGACGGGAAAAGACAAGGCCGCTTACGAGAGCGCCTGCCACCTGACCGAAGGCTACGCCCACTACAACGAAGTCAAAGTGCGCGAAGAAATCCTGGAAACCAATCGCTTGGCCGCTGAGCTCGAGCAACGGCCCCTTACGGAACAGGAAGTTCAACTGGAATCCCGCTGGCGCGGTGAAGGGGTGCACGGCAGCCGCGGCGAAGGCCAGGACCATCTGATCGCCCAACGCATTGCCGATGCCGCACGGGAAGAATCCGGCCACATGACGGCCACTCAGGTCATGGAGGCGGCCGCCTTTGCGCTGGCTCAGAACAACAGGGGCAACATCACATCGAACACCAAGCAAACCTACGGCCAATTCTGTGAAGTCGAGGCGAGCCGCATGCTGCCTGGCGCCGCGCCTGCAGGAGCAATAGGCGAAGCGCAACGCACGCCGCAGACGCCATCCAAGGAGCCCTCACCCACTGACGACCTGTCCGCATTTCTGGACCGCATGCTGAGCGCCGATGACGCCACCTTCAGAAGAATGCAACAGACGTTGGCGGACCTGCCGCCGGGCCGAGAGGTGATTGCAGAGGGAATTGCGGAAGTGAATCGCCAGGAGCAATGGGTTGCGCAACAGCAGGCGCAAGCGCAGCAGCAGCCTGCAATGGATGCACCTGTGATGGTCATGCGCCATTGAACGCGTCCATGCGCGGAACAGGCGAGGCAAATAAAAGTGAACGATCAAACCATGCTGGCCTTGGCCAGCAAGATGAGCGCACTGGTCGAAAAGTTCGAGCGCCGATGCGAGCAATCCGGCTCGGAACTGCAGAGGCTTTCCCAACAGGTGCCGGCCGTGGTGCGCCAAGCCGCCAACGAACAGCTGGGCCGGCTGCCAGAGGTGGTGCTTGCAGATGTTCGCGGCGGCATCGAGCGGCCGGTTTCCGACTATGAACGGCGCCTGCGCGAAGCAGGCGAACAAATCCATCAGTCTTCTCTTGCCTTGAGCGCGCAGCTCCGACGTGCCGAGGCGTTGCACCGCCACCTGATCTGGAAGGTTGCAGGCATCACGCTGGGCAGTCTGATGTTGATGCTGGCGGGCAGTGTCTGGTTATCGAGTCACTACTACGACGAGATCGCAAAGAACCAAATCTCCGCCGCATTGCTCAAGGCCTACAACGAGGCCGACGTCACGCTGTGCGACGGACACTTGTGTGTCAGGGCGGACAAGTCTGCCAAGCCCTCCGGGGAGTATGTGCGCGTCAAACCACGATGACGGATCGAGGCAAATCGTCGAAACGATAGGTGGGCTGAGCGGGTGCCTGCATGACGGAGATCTGCCGCGCGAACTGAGGTTGTTCAGCCGTTCCTGAAAAGAAAGCTGTAGGCGTTCAGCGCGGGCACGCCGCCCAGGTGCGCATACAGCACCTTCGAGCCGGCCGGAAACTCGCCCAGGCGCACCTTCTCGATCATTCCGTGCATCGACTTGCCCTCGTAGACGGGGTCGGTCAGCATGCCTTCGAGGCGCGCGCAGAGGCGAATCGCTTCCAGCGTGCCTTCGTTGGGCAGCCCGTACTCGGGGCCGCCGAAGCGGCGGTCGAGCACCACGTCCTTGTCGGTGATGTCGCGGCCTAGTTCGACCAGTTCGGCCGTGCCCTTGGCAATGCGCACGATCTGCTCGAAGGTCTGCTGCGGCTTGGCCGAAGCGTCGATGCCGATCACACGGTCGGCGCGCCCATCGGCCGCAAAGCCCACCACCATGCCGGCCTGCGTGCTGCCTGTGACCGAGCAGGTCACGATGTAGTCGAACTTGAAACCCAGTTCGGCCTCCTGCTGCCGCACCTCCTCAGCGAACCCCACGAAACCCAGGCCGCCGCGCGGATGCTCCGAGCAGCCGGCCGGAATGGGAAAAGGCTTGCCGCCGCCCTTGCGCACGTCGTTCATCGCCTCTTCCCAGCTCTTGCGAATGCCGATGTCGAAGCCCGCGGCGTCGAGCCGTACGTCGGCGCCCATGATGCGTGACATCTCGATGTTGCCGACCCGGTCGTACACCGCATCGGAGTAGTTGACCCAGTTCTCCTGCACCAGCACGCACTTCAGACCCAGGTGCGCGGCCACGGCCGCCACCTGCCGGGTCTGGTTCGACTGGATGCCGCCGATCGACACCAGCGTGTCGTAGCCGCCCTCGAGCGCCTCGGGAATCAGGTACTCGAGCTTGCGCGTCTTGTTGCCGCCGAAGGCCAGGCCGCTGTTGCAGTCCTCGCGCTTGGCATAGAGCTCGACCTCGCCGCCCAGGTGGGCGCTGAGGCGCTTGAGCGGATGAATCGGCGTGGGGCCGAAGGTGAGTGCGTGGCGGGGAAATTTCTTCAGGTTCATCGATGCGCTCCAGCGGAAATAGAAATATGGAAAGGAGGAATGACATCGATCGTAGAAAGAAGCCGCCGAAACGTGGTTGCAAACTTTGGTGGAAATACGAGCTAAAAAAAGACAAGATCGCCGGATCGACGACTTAAAGTTTGCAAAGGAAAAGATGAGCACAATAAAATTGCGTGCCACGCCGGCGTCCGCACAAGCGGCCGATGCGGCGCAGGAACTCGACCGAACCGACCGCGCCATTCTTCGCGCCCTGCAGCGCGATGCGTCGGTGTCGAACGTGGCGCTGGCCGCCAAGGTCAATCTCAGCGCGCCTGCATGCTTGCGCCGCGTGGAGCGGCTCAAGGCCGCGGGGCTCATCAAGGGCATCGTGGCGCTGCTCGATGCCGATGCGCTCGAACTCGGCATGCTGGTGATGATCGGCGTGGTGCTCGACCGGTCGACGCCCGACTCGTTCGCCGACTTTGAAAAGGCCGCACAAAAGGTGTCCGGCTGCCTCGAATGCCACGTGGTCACGGGCGAGTTCGACTACTTCATGCTCGTGCGCACGCGCGACAACGACAGCTTCAATCGCCTGCACGCGGAGCAGCTGCTGTATTTGCCGGGTGTGCGGCAGATCCGGACTTTCGTGGTGCTCAAGCAGGTGCTGTCGACCACGCAATTCCCGATCTAGAGGCGCCCGCCACTGCCGGGCTCATTCGCTTGAGGTACCTGTCAGTGCCGTCCCACAAGGGGGCTCGATAGAATTGCGGCAGTTTTCTCTCGTCTTTCCGCCTTCTTCTTCCCCTATTTTCGCGAGGTATTTCTCATGGCACTCGTCTCGATGCGCGAACTGCTGGACCACGCAGCCGCCAACGGCTACGGCATTCCGGCCTTCAACGTCAACAACCTCGAACAGGTCCAGGCCGTGATGGAGGCCGCCAAGGAAACCGGCGCGCCCGTCATCCTGCAAGCCAGCGCGGGTGCCCGCAAGTACGCCGGCGAAGCCTTCATCAAGCATCTGATCCAGGCCGCGATCGAGCAGTACCCGAACATCCCGCTGGTGATGCACCAGGACCACGGCCAGAACCCCGACGTCTGCAAGGGCGCCATCGACCTGGGCTTCAGCTCGGTCATGATGGACGGCTCGCTCGAGGCCGACGGCAAGACCATTGCCAGCTACGACTACAACGTGGACGTCACCAAGAAGGTGTCGGACATGGCCCACCGCCTGGGCGTGACCGTCGAAGGCGAACTCGGCTGCCTGGGCTCGCTGGAGACCATGAAGGGCGACAAGGAAGACGGTCACGGCACCGACGACACCATGACGCGCGAACAGCTCCTCACCGACCCCGAGCAGGCCGCCGACTTCGTCAAGCGCACGCAGATCGACGCGCTGGCCATCGCCATCGGCACCAGCCACGGCGCCTACAAGTTCACGCGCGAGCCCACCGGCGACATCCTGGCGATCGATCGCATCAAGGAAATCCACCGCCGCATTCCCAACACCCACCTGGTGATGCATGGCTCGTCGAGCGTGCCGCAGGAGCTGCTGGCCATCATTCGCCAGTACGGCGGCAACATGAAGGAAACCTACGGCGTGCCCGTGAAGGAAATCCAGGAAGCCATCAAGCACGGCGTGCGCAAGATCAACATCGACACCGACATCCGCCTGGCCATGACCGGCGCGGTGCGCAAGTTCCTGGCCGAGAACCCCGAGAAGTTCGACGCCCGCGAATGGCTCAAGCCGGCGCGCGAAGCCGCCAAGCTGATCTGCAAGCAGCGCTACATCGAGTTCGGCTGCGAAGGCCAGGGCGCCAAGATCAAGGGCGACACGCTGCAGGTTGTCGCTGCCAAGTACGCCAAGGGCGAACTCGCGCAAGAAGTGGTCTGAAGAAGAAACTTTTTTCGCGTTTCGCAGGCCACCGTTCGCGGTGGCTTTTTTCTGCGCGCACAATCCGTTTTCCCCGTCACCCGTTTCCGCACAGCATCGCCTCATGACCACCGTCCACACCTCCTCCATCCAGAGCCTGCCCCTGCTTGCGCGCGGCAAGGTGCGCGACAACTACGCCGTCGGCGAAGACCGCATCCTGATGGTTGCGAGCGACCGGCTCAGCGCCTTCGACGTGATCATGGGCGAGCCGATTCCGGGCAAGGGCGAAATCCTGACGCAAATGGCGCTGTGGTGGTTCGACCGGCTCGGCCAGCTCTGCCCCAACCACCTGACCGGCGAGGCGCCCGAGAGCGTGGTCACCGCCGAAGAAGTGCCGCAGGTCACCGGCCGCTCGATGCTGGTCAAGCGGCTGACACCGATTCCGGTCGAGGCGGTGGTGCGCGGCTACTTGGCCGGCAGCGGCTGGAAGGAATACCAGGAAGGCCGCTCGGTCTGCGGCGTGCCGCTGCCCGAAGGGCTCACCAACGCGAGCAAGCTGCCGCGCCCGATCTTCACGCCTGCCGCCAAGGCTGCGGCCGGCGAGCACGACGAGAACATCAGCTACGACCGCGTGGTCGAGATCGTCGGTCCCAAGCTGGCGCAGCAGATTCGCGAGACCAGCCTCGAGATCTACGAAACCGCCGCGCAGATCGCTCTCACCAAGGGAATGATCATTGCCGACACCAAGTTCGAGTTCGGCCTCGACGAAGCCGGCACGCTGGTGCTGATGGACGAGGTGCTCACGCCCGACAGCTCGCGCTACTGGCCGGTCGAGGGCTACCAGGCTGCGCTGGCCGCGGGCGCCAATCCGCCGAGCTACGACAAGCAGTTCGTGCGCGACTGGCTCGAAGCCACCAAGATCAACGGCAAGCCCTGGGACAAGACGCCGCCGGCCCCGCGCCTGCCGGCCGAAGTGATCGAAAAGACCGCGGCCAAGTACCGCGAGGCGCTGGAACGCCTCACCGGCTGAGGTCGCTGGCCCCCCGGCTTTTCACTTCGCTTCGCTGCGTGTAATTCGCCACCCCCCGAGGGGGAGGCGCGGCCCGCCTTGGGGCGGCCCGGCGGCGGCCGCATTGGCCCCCGCCGCCTCAGCGGCTGACTGAGTTCAGCGTCGCCACGGTCCGCCCGGTCGCGTCGAGCAGCGCGAGTTGTCCCGGCCCGGCGAGCCGATAGCTCGCGGTGGTCTGCAGCGCCGAAATGAACTGCGCTTCGTTGGCACCGCGCACCGGGTCCGTGCAGGCCATGCGGGTCGACGCCAGCTGGCCTATGCGCAGCGTGATGCCGCTGCGGGTGAATGAACCCGACACGCGGTTGCACCCGCCCGATCCGCTGACGCGGCCGCTGTTGCGGTCGAACTGGACCTGCGCTTCGCCGCCGGGTGCCACGGGCTCGCCGCCCAGTTGCACGAGGCGCCACACCGGCCCCTCGATCGGCTCGTCGAGGCTGATGCCGCTGCCGCAACCGGACAGTGCGGCGCCCAGCATGACGGTCGCGAAAACGGGAAGCGCGAGGCGGGCGCGGTGGCGGGCGAGGAAACGCATGGCCGGTTTTTCCTTCTTCTCAATTGCAACAAGTTGAATCGTCGCCATCGTATTCGACGCCGGCCTAGCTCGCCAATGCCGTGCCGCCCGCCAAACGGGCGCGAACGCAGTTCCGTACGCTGGCCGGCGTGGCCTCGTCGTCGAGCAGCGCGGGCCATTCGGCCTGCGCCTGGCGCACGGTGTCGCGCGCGATGGCCATGAGCCGGGACGGGCGCAGCAGCCCGGCCGCGCGCAGTAGCGCTTCGAGCGCTGGCCAGTCGAAGGCGCGCAGGCGCCCATCGATGGCGCGGTTGACCGCGTAGTCGACCGCCGGCACGTCTTCGAAGAAAGCCGCCACGCACACCGGGTCGTAAAGCGGGGCCAGCACCGGCGCCACGCCGTCGGGATAGCGCAATGCCCAATTCTTCAAATGGGCGTCGCTGTTGCCGAGCAGGATGAAGGCGACGATGCGCCGCACACACTCGCGCACGTCGGCCACCGGATTGGGCGAGAGCCGGTCCAGCACGCGAAGCATGGCGGGCCAGTCGACGTTGAGGCCGCGGCCGTATTTTTGGCGCGGTTCGTACTGCAGCACCTGGGCGAACTCTTCCATGTGGATGCGGCCGCCATCGGCCGTGCGGTCGAAGCGGCGCACGGCCAGAATCTGCCCGAACGGCACCTGCTCGGGCAGGTCGGCATCGGCGCGTTCGATCACGCTGGCTTCGGCGCAATCGAGGCCGAGTGCGCCGCACAGGCGATAGCCGGTGTACTCGTTGGCCACCAGGTCGGGGTGGCGTGTGGTGGGCAGCTTGAGAATGAAGGAGCCGGCCGCACCGTGGCGCCGCACCACGTAGCGCCGGCCGTCCTGCACGGCCGAGAACTTGGTCACCACGCCTGGGATGGCGGCCGCGTCTTCCACCGGCAGTTCGACGAAACCGGGTTCGAGCACGTCGAGGCCGAGTGCGGTGTGCCAGTGCCGGACCGTGTCGGGAATGCCTTCGGCCGTGGGCACGGGCTCGACCTCGAGCGCGCCCATGAGGTCGTGGCCGGCGGCGGCCAGCAGCTCGAACTCGTCGTCCGCGCTGCAGCCGCGCTGCAAGGCCAGGCGTTCGCGGTTGTGGCCTTCGGGCAGCAGGTTCTGGAAATAGCTCGGCCAGTGGCCGTCGCTGCGCGACACGCGGGCGTCGCGGGCCGAAGCCAGGATGGCCCGGGTCGCGGCCTCGTCGGCCCCCCGGTAGGCCAGCGAGAGCGTGGGGCGCGCCGGATCGGCGATGTAGGCTTCGTCGAACGACACGCGAAGAATGTCGCCGTACTGCGAGAGATAGCCGATGGCCCGCCGCCCGCCCGCGGCCTGCGCATTGCCGCCGGGCGCATGCAGGTACATCCGCAGATAGCGGATGCCGGTGTTGAACGCGGCACTGGTGCTCACCGGCCTTCGTCAGCCAGGCTCTGTGCAATGGAGGGCGGTGCGCCCGCGCCCGCGGGCTGGCCGAGCAGCCGGCCGCCCGATCGCACGAAGTCTTCCAGTTGCGGTCGCAGCGCGGCGGGCACCGTCATGAGTTCGAGCCCCAGCACGCGCGCCATCTCGAGCAGCGTTGAAAGCCGCGGATCGATCTGGCCGCTTTCGATGCGCTGCACCGTCATGCGCGAAAGACCGGCCCGGGTAGCCAAGGCCTCTTGGCTCAGGCTGGCTGCCTTGCGGGCTTTTTCGAGTTCTTCGGTAAGTTGGATCATTAGCGTACGCTTTTATGTGATATTGAGTAGCAATGATATCTATGTGGGGTCGGGTTGGGCAATAAAAAAGCGACTCTCGAGTCGCTTTATTATTCAATTGCTCATTGAAATGCGCAATTTCTCGTTCAACTCAACACAATACTGCTGAGGCGGCGACGGTACGTGGCCACCACCGGGTCATCCGGCGGAATCTGTCCGTCCGCGACCTTCACTTTCGGCGGCTCGATGAGATCGAGGATCGCGATGTAGGTCTTGCGCGCGAGTTCTTCGTTCCAGCTCTTGTCGCGCATGAGGATTTCGAGCAGCTCGTCCATGGCATCGGTCCAGCGCTGCTCGGCCATCAGCAAGCGGGCGCGGCCGAAGCGGGCGTCGAAGTCGCGCTTGCCGGCGGCAATTTTGGCGTCGAAATCGGCCAGCGTGGGCGCGGGTCCCGAGACCGGCGCCGCAAAATCGATGGCGTCCATCCAGCGCTGCAGCGAATCGAAGCGGCGCACCAGCGTGGTCTTGGCGATGACGGGGGCGAAAGCCACCTTGGCATCGTCGATGCGGCCCTCCTGCAGCAGCAGCTTGATGTAGTCGAAGCGCGCGTCGTCGTTGGCCGGGTCGGTGGCCACCGCATGCTGCAGCCGCTCGAGCGCGCCTTCGGTATCCCCTTCGGCCAGCGCTTCCTGGGCCGCAGCCTCTTCCGAAGCCGCCTCGACCTCTTCGGCGCCGGGCACGTGCTTGTCCAGGAATTCGCGGATCTTGTCGGCCGGAATGGCGCCGACGAAGCCGTCGACCGGCTGGCCGTCCTTGAACATCACGCAGAACGGAATGCTGCGCACGCCGAACATTTCGGACAGCTGCGACGAAATCTGCGGCACCTTGTCGGCGTCGAGCTTGGCCAGCGTGAAGCGGCCGGCGTACTCGGTTTCGAGCTTTTCGAGCACCGGGCCGAGCTGTTTGCACGGTCCGCACCATTCGGCCCAGATGTCCAGCAGCACCGGCGTGGCAACCGAGCCTTCGACCAGTTCGGCCTGAAAATTTTCGAGAGTGATGTCGATCATCGGAACCAGCTGGGGGTGAAACGTAAAATTGAAACCATGAACGAAACCATTCAGGTCGGTGTAGTGATGGGCTCGAGCTCCGATTGGGAGACGATGCGCAACGCGGTCGAGATTCTCCAGCAATTCGGAATCAAGCACGAAGCGAAGGTGGTCTCGGCCCACCGCATGCCCGATGCGCTCTTCGCGTACGCCGAAAGCGCCGCCGGGCGCGGGCTCACCGCCATCATCGCGGGCGCGGGCGGCGCGGCGCATCTGCCGGGCATGCTGGCCTCCAAGACCACCGTGCCGGTGCTGGGCGTGCCGGTGGCCAGCCGCCACCTGCAGGGAGTCGATTCGCTCTACAGCATCGTGCAAATGCCCAAGGGCGTTCCGGTGGCGACCTTTGCCATCGGCAATGCGGGAGCGGCCAACGCGGCGCTGTTCGCCGTGGCGATGCTGGCGGTGAACGATCCGGCGCTGCGCGCCCGACTCGACGCCTTCCGCACCGCGCAAACCGCCGCGGCCGAGGCCATGACGCTGCCGCCTCCAGTGGCGGATGCCGGCGCCGTATCGCCTTTTTCGCCGCAAGGCGGGGGTGCCCTGTGAGCAAGAACGACCTTCCCATCCTTCCCGGCGCCACGCTCGGCGTGCTCGGCGGCGGCCAGCTCGGCCGCATGTTCGCGCACGCCGCCCAGCGCATGGGCTACTTCACGGCCGTGCTCGACCCCGACGCCGACAGCCCGGCGGGCCGCGTGAGCCACCACCACATCCATACCGACTACGCCGACGTCGACGGCCTGGCGCGGCTCGCAGGCCTGGCCGACGCGGTGACGACCGAGTTCGAGAACGTGCCCGCGCCGTCGCTCGACAAGCTGTCGGTTGCCCGGCCCGTGGCGCCCGATGCCGCTGCCATTGCCATCGCGCAGGACCGCATCGCCGAAAAGGCGCATTTCACGCGCTGCAGCGTCGCCTGCGCACCCTATGCGGTCATCGAAACCGCGGCACAGCTTGCCGCCGGTGAAGACGGCCTGCTGCCCGGCATTCTCAAGACCGCTCGCCTCGGCTACGACGGCAAGGGCCAGCAGCGCGTGTCCACGCGGGCCGAACTGATCGATGCCTGGCAAGCCTCGGGCTGCGTGCCGTGCGTGCTCGAAAAGTTATTGCCGCTCGAATTCGAATGCTCGGTGATCGTGGCGCGCGGCCGCGACGGGCAGCTGGTGCACTTTCCGCCGCAACGCAACCTGCACCGCGGCGGCATCCTGTTCATGACCGAGGTGCACGCGCAGAACATGCCCAAGACCGTGGCGCAGGCGGCCGTCAATTCGGCGAAGAGCATCGCGACCGGGCTGGATTACGTGGGCGTGCTGTGCGTCGAGTTCTTCGTGCTGACCGACGGCTCGCTGGTGGTGAACGAAATGGCGCCCCGGCCGCACAACAGCGGCCACTACACGATGGAGGCCTGCGACGTGTCGCAGTTCGAGCTGCAGGTGCGCACCCTTGCGGGCCTGCCGCTGGTCGCACCGCGCCAGCACAGCCCGGCGATCATGCTGAACCTGCTCGGCGACCTGTGGTTCACCGCCGAAGACGGCGACAAGCCGACCGCGCCGCGCTGGAGCGACGTGCTCGCGCTGCCCGGCGCGCACCTGCATCTCTACGGCAAGGTCGAACCGCGCCGCGGCCGCAAGATGGGGCACCTGACTTTCACCGGCGCCACGCTCGAAGGCGTGCGCGCCGCGGCCTCCCAGGCCGCCACGCTGCTCGGCCTGCCGGCGCTTACGGCGGCCGATTTCGCATGATTCTCGACGGCCAGTCTCCCCAGGCCATTGCCGAGGCCGTGCGCGTGCTGCGGGCGGGCGGGCTGGTCGCGTTTCCGACTGAAACCGTCTACGGGCTGGGCGCCGATGCCACCAGCGACATGGCGGTGGCCGGCATATTCAAGGCCAAGGGCAGGCCTTCGGACCATCCGCTCATCGTTCATGTGGCGGCCGGCATCAAGGGCACCGAGGCGCTGTCTCGCTTTGCGCAGCCGCTTCCGCCCTTTGCGCAGAAACTGGTGCAGGCCTTCTGGCCCGGTCCGCTGACCTTGATCGTCACGCGCCAGCCCGGCGTTGCGGCCGCGGCGGCGGGCGGGCAGGACACCATCGGTTTGCGCTGCCCTTCGCATCCCGTTGCGCAGGCGCTGCTCGAAGCCTGCGCCGAGCAGGGCGTGCCGGGCCTCGCGGGGCCCAGCGCCAACCGGTTCGGCCGCGTGAGCCCGACCACCGCCCAGCATGTGCTCGACGAATTCGGCGATTCGGTGCCGGTGCTCGACGGCGGCGCCTGCGAGGTGGGCATTGAATCGACCATCATCGATTGCAGCCGCGGCGCGCCCGTGCTGCTGCGTCCGGGCGTGATCACGCGTGCTCAGATCGAGGCCGCCCTGGGCGAGCGCCTGAGCGACCGCGAAGTGCTCGAAACGCCTGACCCGCGGGCTCCTGGCACGCTGGAGGCGCACTATGCGCCCAACGCCAAGCTGCGGTTGATGGACGCCAAGGCCATCCAGACCGGCCTCGACGTACTTGGCGCGGGCGCGGCGAACATCGCGGTGTGGTCGCGCACCGAGGTGCGCAGCCATTCGCAGCGCGTGCTGCAGCGGCGCATGCCGGACGATGCGGTGGCCAGCGCGCACCAGCTGTTCGCGGTGCTGCGCGAGTTCGACGCGCAGGGCGTCAAGCTGATCTGGGTGGAAACGCCGCCGGACACGCCCGACTGGGAAGGCGTGCGCGATCGCCTCCAAAGAGCGGCAATGGGCTAGCCCCCAGAGGTTGGCGGCCGGTTAGCCGCCGGCGGCCAAAACGCCCTGGAAGAAGCCACGCGCGGAAGCCAGGCAGAACGGCGGCGCCAGCGTGCCGTGATAGGCCAGCGTGACCGCCTGCGCCTTGTCGGCGTCGCTGCCGGGGGTGTTTTGCGCGAGGGTGCTCTTGGCTTGCGCAAAGCCGGCGCGCGCGGCGGAATAGGCGTCGGTGGTGGCGGTGTCTTCCAGGTCGACCACCGTCAGCGCGGCCGTGGGCATGCCCCGTGCGCGGAAGTAGCCCGCCGTGGCGTGGGTGCTCAGGAAGTTCACGGTCGGGTCGTTGGCACCGCCGCACATGAGCACGGGCCGGGTCGGCAGCCAGTTGCGCAGGTCGTTGGCGCGCGCGGCCCTGCGGAAGCCGACAGCCGGCCTGCAATCGAGCGGCGAGGTAGTGCTCAGCGAACCGGCCGTGGGAGGCAGCGCATTGCCAGGGCAGGGATTCGCCTGGATGTCGCCGGCGGCCTGCGTCAGGTAGCTCTGGCGGATCAGGTTGTTGGCGCCGTAGAACAGCGACAGTTCGGGGCTCACCGGCCCCGGCGTTGCGCCGGCCGGGAACAGCGCGAGTTGCGGCAGCTTGCCATTGGCGAAAAGCGTGGTGATGGGCGTCAGGCTCGGCAGCAGGGTGTCGATGCCGGCGGCGTACTGCGACTCGTAGATGTCGCTGGTGCTGCCGTACACGTCGCCGAACTGCTGCTGCCAGCTGGCCGAGAGCAGCGGCACGAAGAGCGTGCTGCCGAGGGCCGGCCAGCCCTGGAAGGTGTAGTCCGCCAGCAGGCCGATGGCCGAAGGGGCCGAGAGCGGCGCCGACGCCGTCACCGCCTTGCCCGTGGCCTGCATTTCGCGGTGCGCCGCCATCGCCACGTAGCCGCCCTGCGAATAGCCGGTGATCAGCAGCGAGCCCGCGTCGGTCGCGTTGATGCCCGAGAACGTCTTGCGCGCCGCCGTGAGCGCATCGACCATGTCCTTGCCCTGCTGGTCGCCATTGAGGTACGGGTGATAGGGCAGCGTCGACTTGTCGTAGCCCGCGTAGTTGGGCGCGACCACGATGTAGCCCTGCGCCGCGAACATGGCGGCCACCGTGAGCCCTTCGCCGGCCGCGGGCTGGGTGGAGTCGGTCCACCTGGCAAGGTTGTAGTTGCGAGCGGCGGTGGTGCCGTGCGCATACAGCACCACCGGTCGCGGCCCGTTGCAGGCGACGTCCGCGCCTGACGGCAGCATGATTGCGGCCGTCGCGTTGGTGGCCTCGCTCTTCGCGCCCACGGTGCGGTATTCGAGGTAGCGCACCTCGACCCCGCACTTGGGCGTGCCGGCCACCTGCAGCAATGCCTTGCCCTGGTCGCTGGCCTGGAGGCTGGCCCTGAACTGGTCGGCCGACAGCTTCGCGGTCTCCTCGGGCGGGCTCGTGACGACCGAGCCGCGGCCGGTGTCGGTCGCGGGCGGCGGAAGACCGATGCCGATACTGCCGCCCCCACCTCCTCCTCCGCCACCGCAGGCCGCAAGCAGCAGCGTGACGCCGGCGAGCGCCGCAACCTTGTGAAGCGGAGGGGCGGGTTGTTGTTGTTCTTGCGGCTTTTTCAAGGCGTGTCTCCTGCGTGTTGTTGTCGAATCGAACGGGCGTCCGATTCTGTGCAGCGCCCCAGCCGCGCGCAAGCGGCTATCACCTACAGACGTTTTCAGTACACGGTGCGGCCGGCCAGGCGACCAGGCGCCTAGTTGTCCTGGTAAGCCCAGTCGACCAGCGCGTCGAACGCCGCGCGCGCCGCGCCCGCGTTCTCGCCGTTGGCAATGGCCACCAGCACGTAGCGCCGCCCGCTTGCGCCATGCACGTAGCCGGCCACGCCGGACGAGTCGCGCAGCGTGCCTGTCTTCAGGTGCGCCGCGCCGCCCGAGCGCAGCGCGCGCCGCTTGAGCGTGCCGTCCACCCCCGAGGCGGGCAGCGACGACACCAGTTCCGGCATGACCGGCGAGCGCCACGCGACCTGCAGCATCTTGCCGAGCGCCGCGGCGCTGATGCGCTCGTCGCGCGACAGGCCCGAGCCGTTGTCGAACACCGGCTGCCCCTCGCCCGTGCCGATGCGGTCGCGCCACCACTGGCCCAGCGCGTTGCGCGAAGCTTCGAAAGTGCCGCGGTTCTTCTGCGTGAGGCCCAAGGTGAGGAACACCTGCTGCGCCATCACGTTGTTGCTGTACTTGTTGATGTCGCGAACCACCTCCGCCAGCGGCGGCGAACCGAATTCGAAGGCCGGCTTGAGGCCCGGCGGCACCCGGCCGTCGCGCATCTGTCCGCCGACGCGGCCGCCCATTTCGGCCCACATGCCGCCGACGGCGCGCAAGCCGTAGGTGCGCGGGTCGGCATAGGCCACGGCCCAGCTTTTCTCGCCGCAGGCGGCCGGAAGACTGCCGTTGAACCGGATGCGGTTCGGGTCGCTGAAATCGGGCTTGAGCGCTGCGCGCCAGTCGCCGCATTCGCCGGGCGCCAGCGCAATCGTGGGCTGCATGGACACGCTGGCAAGCGGGGGCTCGTAGTTGATGCGCGCCAGCTGCCCGCCGCGCTCGGGCGTGAAGGTCATGTTGACCGACTTGAAGTTGACCAGCAGCGCATCGGGTGAGGCGTTGTAGGGCCGCAGCGGTTCGCCGTCGAAGGCGGCCGGGTCGTTCTCGATCGTGTTCTCGAAGGCGCTGCGGTCGAGCACGATGTCGCCGCTCACGGTGGTAATGCCCAGGCCCTGCACGCGCCGCAGCAGCAGCCAGACGCGTTCCAGCACCAGCTTGGGATCGCCCTGGCCCTTGATGTAGAGGTTGCCGTTGAGCACGCCGTTGCTCACCGTGCCGTCGACGTAGACCGGCGTGTTCCAGCTGTAGGCCGCACCGAGCAGGTCGAGTGCGGCGTAGGTGGTGACCACCTTCATGATCGACGCCGGGTTCACCGGCACCTGCGAACGCCAGGCCAGCCGCGGCGGGCGCACGCCGTCGGCGTCGGCCACCAGCATCGTCACTGAGTCGCGGGGCACCTTGGCGCGCGCGAGGGCATTCTCAACTTCGGTCGGAAAGGCTTGCTGCGCAAAGGCGGTCGAGGCAACCAGCGCGGCGAGGGACAGCGCGCAAGCGGGCCGAAGGAAGGAGAGACGAAGAAGAACCATCAGCCGATTATCCCGGCCGGAAAACATGCAGCTGCGCGTGATACAGCAGCATCACTGTCTTGGCGTCGGCGATGCGCCCGTCCGCCACCATGGCCAGCGCCTCGTCGATGCCGAGTTCGAGCACCTCGATGTCCTCGCCCTCGTCGGCCAGGCCGCCGCCATCGCCGACGCGCATCGAAGGCTCGTACTCGGCGATGAAGAAGTGCAGCTTCTCGGTCACCGAGCCCGGGCTCATGAAGGTCTCGAAGATCTTCTGCACCGCGCCGAGCCGATAGCCCAGTTCTTCTTCCACCTCGGCGCGAATGCGCTCCTCGGGCGCAGCGTTGTCCAGCAGGCCGGCGGCGGCTTCGATCAGCAGGTCGTCGTGGCCGTTGACAAAAGCCGGGTAGCGGAATTGCCGCGTCAGCAGCACCGTGCGCTGCGCCAGGTTGTATGGAAGCAGCGTGGCGCCGTTGCCGCGGTCGTAGGTTTCGCGGTGCATGCGCTGCCACTGGCCGTCGTTGCGCCGCCAGTCGAAGGCGGTGGTCTTCAGCGTGTACCAGTTGTCGGAAAGCAGGGTGGCTTCGTGCACCCGGACGCGGTCTTGAAGGGTCATGGTGCAAAAGCTTATGCGTAAATTCGTGCAGAAACAAGAAAATTCGTGCAATCTCCGGTTCGGCCGGATACGATCGCCCGATGCTCACCCGCCAGCGCAAGCAACACATCCTCTCGGTCTTGCAGCGTGACGGCAACGTTGTCGCGAAGTCGCTCAGCGAGGAGCTTGCGCTGTCGGAAGACACCATCCGCCGCGATCTGCGCGAGCTGGCCGCCGAAGGGCTGCTGCAGCGCGTGCACGGCGGTGCGCTGCCGCTTGCCAGGGCCGAAGCCGACTTCGCGGGCCGCCAGCAACTGGCAACCGCGGAGAAGGTGGCCATCGGCCGCGCCGCCGCGCGGCTGGTACGGCCGGGGCAGGTGACGTTCATCGACGGCGGCACCACGGCCGTGCAGATGGCGCGGCACTTGCCAAGGAACCTGCGCGCCACCGTGGTCACGCACAGCCCGTCGGTGGCGGTCGAGTTGGTCGGCCACGCCGACATCGAGGTGGTGCTGATCGGCGGGCGCCTTTTCAAGCACTCGATGGTGGCGGTGGGCGCCGCGGCCATGGACGCCATCTCGCGTATCCATGCCGATACCTGCTTCCTGGGCGTGACCGGCGTGCAGGCCGAGGCCGGCCTGACGACCGGCGATGTCGAGGAGGCCGCGATCAAGCGCGCGCTCATGGCGGCTGCGGCCGAGACGGTGGTGCTGGCCTCGTCGGAAAAAATCGGCGCCGCTTCGGCCTGGGTGATCAACCCGGTTTCGGCGGCCGCCGGCCTCCTGGTGTCGCCGGAAGCGCCGGCCCCCGCGCTGGCGGCCCTGCGCAAGGCGGGGCTGGCCATCTTGCGCAGCGACGGCGCCTGACGGGCGCCGTCACACCAGATTTGCCCGATTCGCCCCTGACCGGCGGGGCGGCGGCGGGCCCTCGATAATCGGGGGATGCCTGCCACGCCCCGTTTTTCGCCCCGCACGCTCGGCATCGGCGCGGCCGTGGTCACCGTGCTGGTCTGGACCGCCTTCATCGTCATCGCCCGGGCCTCGGCCGGCCGCTCGCTCACGCCTTTCGACTTGGCCCTGGCGCGCATCTGCGGCGCAAGCATGGTGCTGGTTCCATGGGGGGCGTGGCTGGTCATGAAGAGTCGGCGCGAGCAGCAAGGCGGCACGGCCTCGTCACTGTTCGGACTCTCCCCTCTTTCTCTGCGCGTGACCGCCACCGCCGGCGTCTTCGGCGGCCTGGCCTATGCGATGCTGGCCTACAGCGGCTTCTTCTTCGCGCCCGCGGGCCACGCCGCGGTGCTGATGCCGGGCAGCCTGCCGCTGTGGACCACGCTGCTGGCCGCCCTGGTGCTGCGCGACCGCATCACGCCGGGCCGCGCTTTCGGCCTTGCGCTGATCGTCGCCGGAGACCTCATGGTCGGCGGGCGCAGCCTGCTGCACGCCTTCGAGGGCGGCGAGGTCTGGAAGGGCGACCTGCTCTTCATGGGCGCGGCGTTCTGCTGGGCCTGCTACAGCGTGGTGGCGCGCCGCCATGGGCTCGACGCGGTGCGTGCGACCATCGCCATCACCGTGTTTGCGCTGCTGACCTATGTGCCCGTGTACAGCCTGCTGGTGGCGGGCGGCGCGGTCGTGAGCCACATCGGCTCCGCGCCGTGGGGCGAGGTGGCGTTCCAGATGCTGTTCCAGGGCATCGGCTCGGTGGTGATCTCGGGCATTACCTTCACGAAAATGATCCAGTACTTCGGACCGGTGCGCAGCACCATGATCACGGCGCTGGTGCCCGGCCTCTCGGCCTTTGGCGCGGTGATCTGGCTCGACGAGCCGCTGTACTGGAACCTGATTGCCGGCCTGCTGCTGGTGACTGCCGGCATCCTGTTCGGCGGGCAGAAGGCGGCCGGGGCGCGCAATACCGCAATGCCCGCGGTGCCTGCCACCGCCGCCCTGGGGCGCCGCGATGCATAAGCTCCTGGCCTTCGACACCAGCACCGAACACCTGTCGGTCGCGGTGCGCCACGGCGAGCGCCTGTTCACGCACAGCGGCGCAGGCGGCGCACAGGCGTCGAGCACGTTGATCCCGCTCATCCTGCAACTGCTGGCCGAGGCCGGGCTCGAACTGGCCGCACTCGACGCCATCGTCTTCGGCCGCGGCCCGGGTTCCTTCACGGGCCTGCGCACCGCCTGCTCGGTGGCGCAGGGGCTGGCCTTCGGTTCCGGCGTGCGGTTGCTGCCGGTCGACACGCTGCTGGCCGTGGCCGAGGAGGCGCGCCATGCCTTCGGCGCCCGCCAGGTGGTTGCGGTGCTCGACGCGCGCATGGACCAGCTGTATGCCGCCCGGTACGACTTCGACGGCGGGGGCGAACTCGGTGCGCTGCAAGGCAAGGACGACGAGCCGCTGCTGCTCGCGCCCGAGGCGCTCGAAGTACCCGCCGGCTGGTCGCTCGTCGGCAACGCCTTTGCCGCGTATGGGCCGCGCCTGGCACCGGCCGCGGCGCGCCACGAAGTGCTGCCGACCGCCTCCGCCATGCTTCGGCTGGCGCCGGCGCTGCTGGCCGCGGGGCGCACGGTCGATGCGGCACATGCCTGGCCGCTCTATGTTCGCGATAAAGTGGCGCAAACCACCGAGGAGCGTGCCGCAATCAAGGCGGCCGCGGTTGCGATTTCACCCGTTACCAAACCATGAGTGCCGTTCTTCAGCCCGTCGAAGCCCGCCTCGAACCGCTCACCGTCGAGCGGCTCGAGGCTGTCTGCGCGGTCGAGCAGACGGCTTACAGCCATCCCTGGACCCGGGCGAACTTCATCGATTCGATGGCCGTCGGCTACCAGTGCCAATGCCTGCTCGCGCCGGTCTCGCTGCCGCACCTGGCCACGCCGGTCACCAGCCTCGGCGAAACGCTGATCGGCTACTACGTCGCCATGAAGGGCGTCGACGAGGTGCATTTGCTGAACATCACCGTGGCGCCGGCTTTCCAGCGCCAAGGCTGGGCGCCGTTGATGCTCGAGGCGCTGTCCGGGTGGTCGCGCGGCGAAGGCGCGCAGTGGCTCTGGCTTGAAGTGCGCGAAAGCAACCAGCGTGCGCTCGAGATCTATGTGCGCCAGGGTTTCCGAAGCGTCGGCGTGCGCAAGGGCTATTACCCGGCGCACGAAGGCAAGCGCGAAGACGCCGTGGTCATGAGCTTGAGATTGAACGAATCAGGCTCCGCCTGGGGAGCATTGCGATGAGCGCGGTACAGACATTGAAGCTCGATGCGCGCCAGCGCGCAATGCTCGACGAAATGGGCGTGAAGGTCTGGTGGCCGATGCCCGAAGTTGCCGAAGCGGCACCCGTTGCCGCAGAGGCACAAGCGGTTGTTGCGGAGCCGCCGCCCGTTGACGAGCGCGAACCGTACGTTGCCGAAACGCCCGTGGCCGCGCCCGCGCATGCACCGGCCGCAAGGCCCGCCGCGGCACCGGCACCGGTCGCTCGCCCAGCAACCGCACCCGCGGCATCGCTGGCCCATGGCGCCGCCGTGCTGGCCGAAACGCCGTGCCGCCTGTACGCCGAGGCCAGTGCTGGATCGGCCCAAGGCGGCTGGCTGGTCGTGGCCGACATGCCGCCCGAAGCCGACGGCCGCCACGGCGAGCCCTTTGCGGGCGACGCCGGCAAGCTGCTCGACAACATGCTGCGCGCCCTTAAGCTGCACGACGGCAAGATGCCGGTGCACCTGATGCGCACGCACCGCGGCGTGGCCGCCGGACAGCCCGGCAGCCCGCGCCCCATGGCCGAGGCCTTCGAGGAACATGCCGCCGCGCTGGCGCCGAGCCTGGTGCTCGCCATGGGCCCCTTGGCGGCGCAAAGCCTGATGCAAAGCACCGACCCGCTCGGCAAGCTGCGCGGCCGGGCCGTGCCGCTGCCATCGGTCAACGGCGTGCCGGTGGTGGCCACCTACCACCCGGCCTACCTGCTGCGAAACCCCGCCGACAAGGCGCGCGCCTGGGCCGACCTGTGTCTGGCGGCTGACCAGCAAACGCAGTCGAATTAAGCGGCGGCTGGCGGGTCCTTAAAATCGGGCCCCATGACTTTCCTCGACAAGCTGGCCACCGCACAGCAAAAAAACGGTTCGTTGCTCTGCGTGGGGCTCGATCCGGAGCCAGCCAAGTTCCCGGGGCAGCTCAAGGGCGACGCGGGCCGCATCTATGACTTTTGCGCGCGCATCGTCGACGCGACGGCCGATCTGGTCATCGCCTTCAAGCCGCAGATTGCCTATTTCGCGGCCCACCGCGCCGAAGCCCAGCTCGAACAACTGATGGAGCACATGCGCCGCAACGCGCCCCATGTGCCCGTCATCCTGGACGCCAAGCGCGGCGACATCGGCTCCACCGCCGAGCAATATGCCATCGAGGCCTTCGAGCGCTATGGCGCCGACGCGGTCACGCTGTCCCCCTTCATGGGCTTCGATTCGGTGGCGCCGTACCTCAAGCACGAAGGCAAGGGCGCCTTTTTGCTGTGCCGCACCAGCAACCCCGGCGGCTCCGACCTGCAGGGCCAGCGCCTGGCGGACATCGAGGGCCAGCCCTTTCTCTACGAGCACGTTGCCAAGCTCGCACAAGGCCCGTGGAACCTCAACGGCCAGCTCGGCCTCGTGGTGGGCGCCACCTACCCGGCCGAGATCGAACGCGTGCGCGAACTCGCGCCCACGGTGCCGCTGCTGATTCCGGGCGTCGGCGCCCAGGGCGGCGACGCGGTGGCCACGGTGCGTGCCGGCTGGCGCGCCGATGCGCCGATCGTCGTGAATTCGTCCCGCGCCATCATCTACGCCTCCTCGGGCGACGACTTCGCCGAGGCGGCCCAAAAGGCCGCGCGCATTACGCGCGACGCACTCGAAGCTGCAAAGCCCTGAGATTCAGGCTCTGCGAAGGCGCGTGAACGCTTCGAACTCCCAGTTCCGCATCCCCAGCAGCAGCGTGTAGCCCTCGCGGTCCTTGGCCGAGAGCTTCTGGTCCGTCTGGTGCTGCTGCGCAAAGTCTTGCGCCACGCGCTGCAGGCGCTCCAGGAACGCCGGCGCCAGTGAGCGGCTGATGGAGCCGTGCACCAGCAGCAGCCCTTCGGCCGGGCCGTCGAAACCGCCGCGGTAGTAGTCGAGCACCACGTTTTCGCGAAAGAACTCCATCACCGGGCCATGCGGCCGCCAGCGGAAGGTCTTGGCCAGCTTCAGCCGGTAGCGGTTGAGCGGGCGCAGCTCGATGATGCCGATGCGGTCCAGCTGCGCCAGGAAGCCGATGCATTCCGCCTCGGTGATCCGGTACGAAGCCACGATCTGCTCCAGCGTCCACTGGCTCAGCACGCTGATGGCCACCAGCAGCAGCTTCTTGTCCTTGACCACCGCCTTTTCCTGCTCCTGCGTGAGCTCCTTCAGGAGCGGCTGGGCGTCGGCCACGCGGCGGGCCAACTCGGCAAAGTCGATCTTGAGCGCACGGCAGATCGCGTCGACCCGCGACAGCGGCATGTCGCTCTTGGCCAGCATGCGCTTCACGCTCGATTCGGCCATGTCGAGCGACCGCGCCAGGTCGGCGTAGGTCATGCGGGCGCTCTTGAGTTCGTTCTTGAGGGCTTGAACAAGGTCGACGGTGGTGCTCATGGAAGATGGTTTGCCAGGAAGAGGTATCGAAAAAGGATACCGAAAGGTGTGAATTAATGCCTCGTATCGATTCTCGATGCCTGTAGAGAGGCTGGCAACTAAATTCCGCGACTCGTACCACCCACCCAACGAGGACCGCCATGCTCCTGCCCACCCTCAGCCGCCGCGAACGCGGACTGCTCTTCACCTTTGCGCTGCTTGCGCTGGTGGCCCTCTTCGGTCCCGTGCTGCCCGCGGCCGACGTGGCGATTGCCTCGGTGTTCGCCGACGACCGCAGCTGGCACGGCCTGCCCAACGCGATGGACGTGCTGAGCAACCTGCCCTTCCTGCTGATCGGCGCCTGGGGCCTGTACCGGCTCAACCGGATCGACCGGGCCCATCAACAGGCGCTGGCCCAGTTCCCGCTGGCACCGCCGGCCAGCGATCCGCCGGACAACACGCTCGATTGCGCCTGGCTCTTCTTCGCGGGCCTGATCGCCACCGCCGCGGGCTCGGCCTTCTATCACCTGATGCCCGACGCCCCCCGGCTCGCGGCCGACCGCGCCGGCATGGCCGTGGCCTTTGCGGGCCTGATCGGCATCGCGGTCTGCGAGCGCGTGAGCCAGCGCGCCGGCTGGCCGGCCGCCTGGTTCGTGTTGACCGCAGGCCTCCTTGCGGCCGAGGTGGTCCAGGAAACCGGCAATGTCCTGCCCTGGGCCATCGTGCAGTTCGGCGGCATGGCGCTGGTGCTCACGCTCGCCCTGGCCACGCCGATGCGCGGCGCGGTCGGCCTCAAGCTCGGCTGGGTGATCTTCTTCTACGCGGTGGCCAAGGCCTTCGAGCTGGCGGACCACCAAGTCTACGAGGCCTCCGGGCACATGATCTCCGGCCACAGCCTGAAGCACCTGGTGGCGGCGCTCGCGGGCTTGCCGGTCCTGGTGGCGCTCCGGAAGCTCGATATGGGCTGGCGGGCCACGTTGCTGCGGCACAATCCCGACGCAGCCGTCGTAACGGCCTGAGGAGAATTCTTCGAATGACAACCCCCGCCGCTGCTGCGACTGCCGCCACCGCGCCCCACGAGGCGAACGCGCACGCCAACCAGTTCGCTCTTCTCAAGCAGCGGCGCTTCGCGCCTTTCTTCTGGACCCAGTTCGCGGGCGCGGCGAACGACAACCTCTTCAAGTTCGCCTTCACCGTCATGGTGACCTACCAGCTCCAGCTGAGCTGGATGCCGCCGGCCATGGCGGGCCTGGTGATCGGTGCGCTGTTCATCCTGCCGTTTCTGCTGTTCTCCGCCACGGCGGGGCAGCTCACCGACAAGTTCGACAAGACGAAGATCATCCGGTTCGTGAAGAACTTCGAGATCGCGATCATGCTGATTGCGACATGGGGCTTCATGCGCGCCGATGCGGTGGTGCTGCTGGGCTGCGTGTTCCTCATGGGCCTGCATTCCACGCTGTTCGGCCCGGTCAAGTTCGCCTACCTGCCGCAGGTGCTCGACTCGCGCGAGCTCACGGGCGGCAACGGCATGGTCGAGATGGGCACCTTCGTCGCCATCCTGCTCGGGCAAGTGGCGGGCGGGCTGCTGGTGGCGCTGCCGCAGATCGGCCACACCACGGTGGCGGTGGCCTGCGTGTTGCTGGCACTGGTCGGACGCGGCGTGGCGCAGGCCATTCCGCAGGCACCGGCCACCGACCCGGGGCTGGTGATCAACTGGAACCCGTTCAGCGAGACGTGGCGCAACCTCAAGCTCGCACACGGCAACATCGTGGTGTTCCGCTCGCTGCTGGGCATTTCGTGGATGTGGTTCTTCGGCGCCGTCTTTCTGAGCCAGTTTCCCAGCTTTGCGAAGGAAGTGCTGCATGGCGACGAGCAGGTGGCCTCGCTGCTGCTGGTGGTGTTCTCGGTGGGCATCGGCATCGGCTCGCTGCTGTGCGAGACGCTGAGCCGCCGGCAGGTGGAAATCGGCCTGGTGCCGCTGGGCGCCATCGGCATGAGCGTGTTCGCGATCGACCTGTACTTTGCATCGCGCGCGCTGGCGCCTTCCGCCGGCATGGGGCTGGGCGCCTTCATGAGCCAGGCCGCGCACTGGCGCGTGATGGCCGACCTGGCGCTGCTGTCTCTCTTCGCGGGGCTGTACAGCGTGCCGATGTATGCGCTGATCCAGCTGCGCAGCCAGCCCACGCACCGCGCGCGCATCATCGCGGCAAACAACATCCTCAACGCGCTGTTCATGATCGGCAGCTCGGTGCTCGCGGGCGCATTGCTCGGCGCCGGCTTCACGATTCCGCAGATCTTCCTGTTCACCGGCATCGCCAACGCGGTGGTGGCGTTCTACATCTTCATGCTGGTGCCGGAGTACCTGCTGCGCTTCATCGCCTGGATGCTGTCGCACTTTGTCTACCGTTTCGAGATCAAGGGCGACGAGCACATTCCCACCGAAGGCGCGGCGGTGCTGGTGTGCAACCACGTGAGCTTCAT
Organism: Variovorax paradoxus; assembly: GCF_040544635.1. Taxonomy (GTDB): domain Bacteria; phylum Pseudomonadota; class Gammaproteobacteria; order Burkholderiales; family Burkholderiaceae_C; genus Variovorax; species Variovorax paradoxus_R. The sequence goes on along the minus strand of NZ_JBEPKJ010000001.1, from coordinate 165,211 downwards.
CGACGCGATCTTGCTGATGGCGGCGAGCCCGCGGCCGATCCGCTTCATCATGGACCACCGGATCTTCAAGGTGCCGGTGCTCGGCTGGCTGTTCAAGCTGGCCAAGGCGATTCCGATTGCGCCGCAAAAGGAAGACCCGGCCGCCTATGAAGCCGCCTTTGCCCGGGCACTGCAGGTACTGCGCGAAGGCGACCTGCTGGCGATCTTCCCCGAAGGCGCCATTACCCGCGACGGCACCCTGCAGCCCTTCAAGGGCGGCGTGATGAAGATCATCGAAAGCGCGCGCGCCGAAGGCATCGAGCCGCCGGTGATCCCGATGGCGCTGACCAATCTCTGGGGCTCCTACTTCAGTCGCATCGAGCTGCGCGGCGGCCAGAACGTGGCCATGGCCAAGCCGTTCCGCCGCGGTTTCTTCAGCCGCGTGGGGCTCAACGTCGGCCATGCGGTGCCGCCGGTCGACGTGCAACCCGAGGCGTTGCAGCAGCGCGTGAGCGGATTGCTGGCAGCCTGATGGCGCACAGCCTTGCCGGTGCGCAAGGCGCCGGAAGGTATCTTCCAGGGATACTGGAAGCGGCTCAAACCGGAACTGGTTGAAGCATTTGAGCCTCGCGGAGCGGGAGCGAACCATCATTCGCTCACCTTCACTACGCCGCGAGGCATTCATGCAACCCTTCCCTTCCACCACTGTTTCGATCCAGCGCGATACGCGGGCCTGGCAACTCCAGGTCTGGGCTTCTTTCGCAGTCGCCGTGTTCCTGTGCGCCACCGGCTTGAGCTGGCTGCCGGGCGAGGCGCTGGACCGTGCGTTCATGGTGATGGGCTACGTGTTCTGCCTCAGCACCGCCTTCATGCTCGCCAAGTTCATCCGCGACAACCAGCATGCGGACGCCGGCGCCGCCACGGGCCGCGACGTGCCGATGTGGCGCCTGGTGGTCTGGGGCAGCTTCTTCACCGCCATGGGCCTGACCGGCTGGGGCCTGGTGCGCATGGAGATCAACGACGCCTACAAGGCCTTCCTGGGCGTGAGCTGGCTGTTCCTGATCAGCTCGGCCTTCACGCTGGCCAAGACGCTGCGCGACCGCCACGAAGCCGACCTGGTCGAAGCGCGCCTGCAAGGCCGCCGTGCCGCCCGCCAGGAAGCCGCTGCATCCGGCTCGGCCGAGTGAGCGCCGCTTCTTCGCCTTGTTTTGACCCACATCTCAACCAACGAAAGACCGTCATGAAAAAGTCGATTGCCGCTCTTCTGGTCGCTGCCTGCACCGCGTTCGCAGGTGCCGCGCTTCCCCTTCATGCCCAGGCCCAGAACCACGCTTCCGAGGCTTCGGCCGCACTCTCGCTGCTGCCAGTGGCCTCGGTGGTGGGGGCCGCATCCGCCGTGGGAGCTTCCGTCACGGCGGTGGTCGCGGTGCCCGCTGCGCTTTCGGTGGGTGGCTCGGTGCTCACCGTGGTGGCGGTCGAAGCTTCGGCCGACGGCACTGTCTACGTGCTGGAGCGCGCTTCGGACGGCGCACGCGCCAGCGTCAAGGTCATGGGGCGCGCCGCCAACGGCTTGTCCGCCTCCGTCGGCACCAGCGTGCTGGTCAGCGTGATCGGCACCGGCATCGTGCTGTCGGCCGCGGGCGAGGTGCTGGCCTTCGTGCCCAATGCCATCGGCCGCGCGCTGTTGCACAACGAGAGGCTGTCGTGAACCACGCGCTCTTTCCGGCGCTCCTCCCGGCACTTCTGGTGCTTGCAACGGCTTTGCCGCTGCAGGCGCAGGCCGGCCGCTCCTGCGAGCAGGCCAAGCCGACCGCCGAGTTGATCGTCAAGGGCATGCAGCTGGCCGAGCGCACCTCGCAGCAACTGGATGCGAGCGGCGCCCGCGTCGTGCTGCTGGCGCGGGCCGGGCAAGACCTGAGCAAGTACGGCCTGCGTTATTCGCACCTCGGCATCGCCTACAAGACCGAGCAAGGCCCGTGGCGCGTGGTGCACAAGCTCAACCAGTGCGGCACGGCAGTGGCTGCGGTCTATCGGCAGGGGCTCGGCGAGTTCTTCCTGGACGACCTGTGGCGCTACGAGGCGGCCTGGGTGGTGCCGACGCCGCAGGTGCAGACGCAGCTGCTGGCCGCGCTGCACGAACCGCCGTCGCGCATCACGCGGCTGAACGTGGCGCCCTACAGCATCGTGAGCTACGTCTGGGGGCAGAAGTACCAGCAGTCGAACCAGTGGGCCGTGGAGACGCTGGCCGCGGCCATGGAGCCCGCCACCATCGGCAACCGGGGACAGGCGCAGGCGTGGATGCAGTTCAAGGGCTACGAGCCGACGACGCTGCGGCTCGGCCCGCTCACCCGCCTGGGCGGCCGCGTGGGGTCGGCCAACGTGGCTTTCGACGATCACCCGAACGACAAGCGGTTTTCGGACCGCATCGAAACGGTCACGGTCGATTCGCTGTTCGCATGGCTGCCGCGCGCGGGGCTGGGTGCGGCGCCGGTGGCTTTCAAGCTGTAAGGCCGTGAAAAAGCAGGCGCCCGATTCGGCGACGCACGGCGGCCGCGACATCCCGCTGTCGCGGCGCACGCTGCTCGCGGCGGCGATGGCCGGTGCAGGCCTGCTGCTCGTCGCACCCGCGAGAGTTGTTAGTGAGGCAACGCCGCTCTCCGTCGAAAACGCGACGCGCCTCTACACCGTGAAGGTGGCCCGCATCGTCGCGCCCCGTTCGTGCGAAGAGGTGCGCCGCGCGGTGCGCGACTGGCCGGGCGACATCGCCGTCGGTGGCGCCCGCTATTCGATGGGCGGACAGGTGGCGATCGCGCTGGGCCTGCACATCGACATGCGCCAGATGAACCGCCTGGTGTGGCTGCGTCCCGAGACGAGGACGGTGCGTGTCGAGGCGGGCATGCGCTGGCGCGACCTGCAGGACCACATCGACGGCCACCAGCTCTCGGTGCGGACCATGCAGAGCTTCGCCAATTTCACCGTCGGCGGCGCGGTGTCGGTCAATGCGCACGGCCGCTATGTCGGCCACGGACCGGTGGGGCATTCGGTGCGCGCGCTGCAGATGGTGCTGGCCGATGGGCAGGTCGTGGAAACCGACCGGCAGACGCGCCCCGAGCTGTTCCGTGCCGCCATCGGTGGCTACGGCGCCATCGGGGTGATCACCGAAGTCGAGCTCGACCTCGACGACAACGCGCGCATCGAGCAGCGCATGACGAAGATGCCGCTGCGCGATTACCCCGCCTGGTTCGAGCGCGAGGTCCGGCCGCCGGAGAAAGCCTGCCTGCTGCACAACGCCGACCTGCTGCCGCCGGCCTTCGACGAAGCCTGGGCCACGAACTGGTGCTTCTCGGACAAGCCGGTGACGGTGCCCGAACGGTTGATTCCGCGCGACCGCACCTACCGCACGGAACAGAGCCTGCTGTGGGCCGTGTCCGAGCTGTCGAACGGCGACGCGCTGCAGCGCAAGTACGTCCGGCCCGCGCTCTTCGGCAAATCCGATGTGGTGTGGCGCAACCACGAGGCGAGCCTGGATGCGCGCATGCTGGAGCCGGCGAGCCGCGACGCGTCGACCTATGTGCTGCAGGAGTACTTCATTCCTGCCGCGCAGTGCCTCGCCTTTGCGGCCGACATGGCTCAGGTCATTCGCACGCATGGCGCGAAGGTGCTCAACGTGTCGATCCGGCATTCGCCACGCGACGAGGTCTCGATGTTGCCGTGGGCCCGCGAGGAGGTGTTCTCTTTTGTCGTCTACTACAAGCAAGGCACGGATGCCGCGGCGAAGGAAGCCGTGGGCCAGTGGACGCGGGAGATGATCGATGCCGCGCTCAAGCACGGCGGCACCTACTACCTGCCCTATCAATTGCATGCGAGCGCTGCGCAATTCGCCGCGGCTTATCCGCAGGCCGAGGCCTTTCGCGCGGTGAAGCGCACGGTGGATCCGCAAGGGCGGCTGAGCAATTCGCTCTGGCAGCGGTACCTCTGAATCTGGTTGGAAAAACAAAGGAAAAATAGAAATGAGCAAGTCTTTGCGTCTGTCTGAAAAATGGTTCCGCCGCGGCCTGTGGCTGGTGGCGCTGGTGTTCGCGAGTTTCCTGATCGGGCTCGGCGGCACCGTCGTGGGCGACCTGCCGCGGGTCGAGCGGGCGCTCGAACTCGACGATTTCATCGATCGTGCCGCGGCCGCGCCGCTGCGCGACGCGATCAAGGCGGCGGAAAAGACCGAACGGGCTGCGTCACGGGAGCTCGACCAGATCGGCCTGCAGCTCAGTGCCGCGCAGCAAGCCAGCGCCAACGCCCGCGAGACCTTCGGCAACTGGATCGCCACGCGGCGCGCCACCGCGCAGCCCGACCAGGACACCGAGCTCATCGCGCGCACCAAGGCGCTCGACGCGCTCAAGAACAAGGAAGACGTGGTGCAGCGCAAGGTGGATGCGCAGCACCAGATCGTGCTCGATGCGCGGCAGGGCGAGCAACGTGCCCGGGAATCGCTCGCGGTGCTGGAGCGCGCCGCCCAGGACAAGCTGGACGCCGAGTACCGCCGCGTCGAGCTGCGCGTGTTCGGCTACAGGCTTGCGCTCACGCTGCCCCTGCTGGCGGTGGCGGGCTGGTTGTTCGTGAAGAAGCGCAAGGGCACCTACTGGCCTTTTGTCTGGGGCTTCATCTTCTTTGCGCTGTTCGCTTTCTTCGTCGAGCTGGTGCCCTACATGCCGAGCTATGGCGGCTACGTGCGCTATGTGGTGGGTATTCTGGTCACGGTGCTCGTGGGGCGCTATGCCATCGTCGCGCTGAACCGCTACCTTGCCCGCCAGAAGCTGGCCGAGCAGCAGCCCGACCAGGTGCGGCGCGAAGAGCTCAGCTACGACACCGCGCTCACGCGGCTCGGCAAGAACGTGTGCCCCGGCTGCGAGCGGCCGGTGGACCTGAAGAACAACGAGATCGACTTCTGTCCGCATTGCGGCATCGGCCTGTTCGACCATTGCGGCCAGTGCGACACCCGCAAAAGCGCGTTCTCGAAGTTCTGCCACGCCTGCGGGACTTCCGCTGCGCCGCACGTGCCGCTCGCATCTGCCGCGGAGTCTGCGAATTCGTTCACATCCGGCGGGGCGGTTCAGCCTGCGGTGTAGCGGAAGCGCCGAGGGCCGTGCTACAACGTCCGGCTGCGACACAACTGTTGCCGCAGGTTTTCAGTTTTCAACATTGACGGAGCACACGCATGAGCATTTTCGGCAGCATTCTTTCCAAGATCTTCCCGTCCGCGAACGCCGCCACCGCACCTGCTGCTCCGGCAGCACCGGCGCCCGCGGGTGCGCCCGCCGCAGCGGCACCGCCGCCCGCCATCACCGTGGTGGACGTCGAAGCCCTGCTCGACGGCATGCCCGGCGCGAGCAGCTTGAACTGGCGCACTTCCATCGTCGACCTGATGAAGCTGCTCGGCCTGGACAGCAGCCTCGACGCGCGCAAGCAACTCGCCGGCGAACTCAGCTACGGCGCGGACACCAGCGACAGCGCCAAGATGAACATCTGGCTGCATCGCCAGGTGATGACCAAGCTGGCGGCCAACGGCGGCAAGGTGCCGGCCGAGCTGCGCGACTGATCGGTTCGCCCTCGGCTCACAAAAAAGCCCGGCATGCCGGGCTTTTTTTCTTTGAACGGGCAGCGAACGGCAGGGCTTCAGGTCCAGCCGGCGTCGACCACGAAGTCTTGTGCGGTGCACATCTTCGAATCGTCGGCGGCGAGGAACAGCGCCATCGCGGCAATGTCCTCGGCCATCACCCGCCCTGGCAGGCACTGCGCCGCATCGATCTCCGCGCCGGACTCGGGCTTGACCCACAGCTTGATCTGCCGCTCGGTCATGACCCAGCCCGGCACGATCGAATTGACGCGGATGTTCTCTTTGCCCAGGTCGCGCGCGAGCGAACGCGTGAGGCCGCGCGCCGCTGCCTTGCAGGCCTGATAGACCGGATAGCCCCGGCCCTTGATCATCCAGCTGATCGAGCCGAAGTTGATGATGGAGCCGCCGCCCAGCGCGCGCATGTCGTCGGCCACGGCCTGCGCGGCGAAGAACTGGTGCTTGAAGTTGACGGCCACCATGCGATCGAAATCTTCGCTGGTCACATCGGCCATTTCATGGCGGCGGTCGTTGGCCGCGTTGTTCAGGAGCACGCCGATCGGACCGCACTGCGCGCGCACCGCGGCAATCGTCGCGGTGAATGCCGCGGTGTCGGTCACGTCGCATTCGCAGAACAGCGCCGGGTTGCCGCCCTGAAGCTGAGCCGCGAGTGCACGGCCAGCGGCGGCGTCGAGATCGCAGAAGCCGACTTTCGCGCCTTGGGCGTGGAATGCCCGCACCAGCCCTTCGCCGATGCCGGTGGCGCCGCCCGAGATGAACACGGTGCGGCCGACCAGCGAGGGATAGCGGGCGGTGTATGCAGTAGGTGGTGAAGAAGAAGCGGTGGTCATGGCGTTGAGCGTAGCGGATGAAGGCGTTGAAGCCCACCCGGTTTACTCCTGCATACCTCCGGTGTACCCGGCGTGTGGGCAACGGAGGCGGCTATACGCCGCGTGCGCGGTCTGCCTTGAAGCGGGCCCTGAATGCTGTGAAGCTGTCCGCCTCGAGCGATTCGCGGATTTCGCGCATCAGGTTCAGATAGTAGTGCAGGTTGTGGATGGTGGTGAGCATCGGCCCGAGCATTTCGGCGCAGCGGTCGAGGTGATGCAGGTAGGCACGGCTGAAGCCTTCGCGCCCGCCGTCGTTCCACGAGACGCCCGACGTGCCCGCGCAGGCATGGCAGGTGCAGCTCGGGTCGATGGGCTGCGGGTCGTTCTTGTGGCGCGCGTTGCGCATCTTCAGGTCGCCGAAGCGCGTGAACAGCGTGCCGTTGCGCGCATTGCGCGTGGGCATCACGCAGTCGAACATGTCGACGCCGTCGGCCACACCCTGCACCAGGTCTTCGGGGGTGCCCACGCCCATCAAATAGCGCGGCTTGTTCGCGGGCAGCCGGTGCGGCGTGTGGCCCATGATGTGCAGCATTTCTTCCTTGGGCTCGCCCACGCTCACGCCGCCGATGGCGTAGCCGGGAAAGTCCATGTCCACCAGCGCGGCGAGAGATTCCTCGCGCAGGTTTTCGAACATGCCGCCCTGCACGATGCCGAACAGCGCGTTCGGGTTTTCGAGCCGCGCGAATTCGTGCTGGCAGCGCTTGGCCCAGCGCAGGCTCAGCTCCATCGAAGTGCGCGCCTCGGCCTCGGTCGTGATGTGGCCCTTGGTGTCGTAGGGCGTGCACTCGTCGAACTGCATCACGATGTCGCTGTTGAGAATGGTCTGGATCTGCATCGAGACCTCGGGCGTGAGGAACAGCTTGTCGCCGTTGACGGGCGACGCGAACTTCACGCCCTCTTCGCTGATCTTGCGCATGGCTCCCAGCGACCACACCTGGAAACCGCCCGAATCGGTGAGGATGGGCTTGTTCCATTTTTCGAACTGGTGCAGCCCGCCGAAGCTGGCCATGACGTCGAGGCCGGGACGCATCCAGAGGTGGAAGGTGTTGCCCAGGATGATCTGCGCACCCATTTCTTCCAGGCTGCGCGGCATCACGCCCTTGACGGTGCCGTAGGTGCCCACGGGCATGAAGATCGGCGTTTGCACCACGCCATGGTTGAGCGTGAGCGTGGCCCGGCGCGCGTGGCTGTCGGGATCGGTCTTGAGAAGTTCGAACTTCAGGCGTGGCAGGGGCGTGGTGTCGGTCATTTCTGGGTGACGGCGCCGGCGTCCGGCAGCAGCATCAGGATGGTACGGTTGAAGTCTTCGACGGCGAGCAGGCGGCCCTGCCGGTCGACGGTGATGCCGGTGGGGCGGCCCATCGGGCGCACGCCGGGCTTGGGGTTCCAGCCGGCGAGCCATTCGATCGGTTTGCCGGAGGGCAGGCCCCGCGCATCGAGCTTGTAGCCCACCACGCGGTGGCCGGGCGCCTGGTGGCCGCGCCACGCCACCAGCAGCTGGCCGGCGAAGCGGCTGCCCGCAGGGCCGACGATCATCTGCAGCGGTGCGACGTGCGCGGGCCAGAGCATCAGCGGAGCCTCGGTGGCCTTGCAGTCATGCCGGTTCTCGTAGCCGCGCGCGGGCCGGCGGTTGCCGACGCAATAGGGCCAGCCATAGTCGCGCCCGGCTTGCAGCCAGTTCAACTCCTCGGGGGGCTGGCCCACGTCTTCGTAGTCGATGGAGTTCTCGCCCTGCAGCACCGTGCCCTTGGCCGGGCCGTCCGGCAGCACGGTCAATGCGACCGAGTTGCGCAGGCCCGTGGCAAAGGGCTTGAAGCTCTGCAGCTTGTAGTCCGGCCCCGCGAGCACGGCTTCGTACACCGTGGCGCGCGGCTTCGGTCCGGCCAGGTCGGGGCAGGGCAGCGGGTATTGCTTCGACGACGTATCGCGGCAGGCATCGGAGTCGGAGCCGACGTTCACGTAAAGACGCCCGCCGGGTCCGAACGCCAGTTCCTTGAGCGGATGCGTACCGTCGCCCGGCACTCCGTCGATTACCGTTTCGCGCTGCAGTGCGCCGCCGGGCGCGGGAATAGCCGTGCGCCAGACCGTGCCCGATTCGCCGATGTAGATCTTGCCGTCAGGTCCGGCAACGAGTCCCAGCGGCCGGTCGAGCTGCTCGGCCAGCACGCTGAAGCGCGCGCGCCGCGGCGCGGGACCATCGGCAGGCAGCACCATTTCGAGCAGGCGGCCGCGGCGCGGTTCCCACGACCCCATGTCGACCACCCAGTAGCGGCCGGGCGCGACCTCGAGGATGCGCCGGGGCGCTCGCAGGCCCTGTGCTTCGTCGGCCAGCAGCGCGACGCAGGTGCCTACGGGGCTGCCGATGTCGAGCCGCGCATAGTCGCCGCAGAGCCCCTGCGGCGTGTAGCCGCGCGCATGGCCGGCCGTCGGCAGCAGCATCGCGCATCCGAGTGCGGCGAGCCAAAGGCGAGAGGCTTTGATCTTCATGTGGCAGAGCGCGCCAGCAGCATGGAGTCGCCGTAGCTGAAGAAGCGGTATCGATGGGCAATGGCGTGGGCATACAGTGCCATCACGCGCTCGTAGCCCGCAAAGGCCGAGACCAGCATCATCAGCGTGCTCTTCGGCAAATGGAAGTTGGTCACCAGCACGTCGACGTGCTCGAAGGTGAAGCCCGGCGTGATGAAGATGCGCGTGTCGCCCGAGGCTTCACCGCTTTTGGCCCAGGATTCGAGCGTGCGCACCGTGGTCGTGCCCACCGCGACCACGCGGCCGCCGCACGCCTTGCACTCGGCAATGGCGCGCTGCGTGGCTTCGGGCACTTCGTAGCGCTCGGCGTGCATCGTGTGCTCGGCGATGTTCTCGGTTTTTACCGGCTGGAAGGTGCCGGCGCCCACGTGCAGCGTGACGTTGGCGCGCTGCACGCCGCGGGCTTCGAGTTCGTCCAGCAGGCCCTGGTCGAAATGCAGCGCCGCCGTAGGCGCGGCCACCGCGCCGGGCACGCGCGCGAACACGGTCTGGTAGCGGCTCTCGTCGTCGGCCGAATCGGTGTGGGTGATGTAGGGTGGCAGCGGCACGTGGCCGCAGCGGGCCATCAGCGCATACGGGTCTTCGCCCGCGTCGCTTTCAAAGCCGAAACGGAACAGCGCGCCCTGCTCATCGGGCCAGCGGCCCAGCAGCGTCGCACGGAAGCCGCCCACCATCTCCAGCGTGGTGCCGACCGGGGGCTTCTTGCTGACCTTCATGTGCGCGACCACCTCGTGGCCCTGCAGCACACGCTCGACCAGCAGCTCGAGCTTGCCGCCGGTCGGCTTCTCGCCGAACAGGCGCGCCTTGACCACGCGCGTGTCGTTGAAGACCAGCAGGTCGCCCGCGCGCAGCAGCGAGGGGAGGTTTTTGAAGATGCGGTCGACCGGAGCGTCGCCTGTGCCGTCGAGGAGGCGGGAGGACGTGCGTTCGGTGGCCGGGTGTTGCGCCACCAGTTCGGGCGGCAAGGCGAAATCGAAATCGGAAAGCGTGAAGGCGCGCATGGTGCTTGAGGGCCGGACGGGCCCGTGCCAAGGAGGCGTGGGAGAAATTAAACGGGAAGCGGACGGAATTGTCCCATGCCCCGAAAACCGGCGCGTCCGGCCGGGTTGCCGAGGCAGAATCGGCGAATGGTTGATTCACTTGCCGCGCGCGTTTCGGTCGGGCCCGGTCCCTCCGAAGGCGAGCTCTTCAAAAAGATACTGGGCAGCGCCTGGCAGGGGCTTCATCCCGACATACGCCGGCGCTTCGGCAAGAATCCGTCGCCTGGGAAGGCATTGCATTACCTTGGTGCGTTGAGCGAACTGCGCTGCTCGCGCTTCGGAAAACTGCTCGGACACCTGACGCAGCCGCTGATTCAGGGTGCGCTGATTCCCTACAGCGACACCAATTTTCCGGTCGAGATCCGGGTCTATGCGAAGCCGCAGGACCCGTCCATCTACAAGCAGCGCATCTACCGCCTGCATGGCCGCAAGCCGATTCAGTTCACAAGCTTCATGCGCGAGAGCAAGCGCGGCGAAGTGCTGGAGTACGTGGGCATGGGCCTCGGCATGAAGCTGGTGTTGAGCGTGGAGAACGGCAGCCTGCATTTCCAGAGCGACGGTTATTTCTGGGAGGTACTGGGCTGGCGCATTCCTCTGCCGGGCTTGTTCACGCCGGGAAAGACCTTTCTCTGGCACCACAACGAGACGCCCGAGCGCTTCAACATCCGCATCGAGATACGCCACTGGCTGATGGGCACGACCTTCACGCAGGTCGGCGTGTTCGAGGAAGCGGCCGAACCGAAAGCGGTTGCCGCGTGACCGATGCGCATCCGTTGGCGTTGCTGCAGCGCGCGGCGGCCCCCGGGAGTGCCTTGACGGATCTTTGCAGACCGCGCTAGAAGCCTTGCCCGTGCCCGCCAAGAAAGCCCCGTCTCCTCCTTCCACCGGCGCCGCACCGCCGCAGCCGCCGGGCGTCGGCCTGAGCCTCGTGCAGCGCGCGCTGCGCAAGCTCGGGCTCGTGCGCGATATCGACTTCGCGCTCTACCTCCCGATGCGCTACGAGGACGAGACCCGCATCGTGCGGCTGGCCGACACGCGCGACGGCGACCTGGCGCAGGTCGAAGGCGTGGTGACCGAGTGCGAGGTCGTGTACCGTCCGCGCCGCCAGCTGCTCGCGACCATCGACGACGGCAGCGACACCTGCCAGCTTCGCTTCTTCAATTTCTATCCGTCGCAGCAGAAGCAGCTCGCGGTCGGCGCGCGGGTGCGCGTGCGGGGCGAGGTGCGTGGCGGATTCGTCGGGCGGCAGATCATGCATCCGACCGTCAAGGCGGCGGGTACCGCTCTGCCCGAGGCGCTCACACCCGTGTACTCGACCGTGGCCGGCCTCGCTCAGCCGGTGCTTCGGCGCGAGGTGCGTTCGGGCCTGGCGCGCGCGGTGCTCGACGAGACGATTCCGGTTCAGATCGGATTGCGCGGCGCCTGGGACCTGCGAAGTTCGCTGACTTTTCTGCACTACCCCACGCCCGATGTGGCGATGGCGACGCTCGAAGACCACAGCCATCCGGCCTGGCAGCGCATCAAGGCCGAGGAACTGCTGGCGCAGCAGCTCTCGCAATTGCAGGCACGGCTGGAGCGCGCGGCGCAGCGCGCACCGGTGCTGCCTTCTTCGATCGAGCCGGAGCCGACTTCGCTGCATGCGCAATTGCTCGCGGTGCTGCCCTTCGGCCTCACCGGGGCGCAGCAGCGCGTGGGCGAAGAAATCACGCGCGACCTGGGCCGCGAGATTCCGATGCACCGCTTGCTGCAGGGCGACGTGGGCTCGGGCAAGACAGTCGTGGCGGCGCTCGCTGCTGCGCGGGCGATTGACGCGGGCTTTCAGTGCGCGCTGATGGCTCCGACCGAAATTCTTGCCGCCCAGCATTTCGGCAAGCTGGTCGGCTGGCTCGATCCGCTGCTGGCCGAGCGGGGTTTGCGCGTGGCCTGGCTCACGGGCAGCCAGAAGAAGAAGGAGCGTGACGCCATGTCGGCCGCGGTCGAGAGCGGCGAGGCGGCGCTGGTGATCGGCACCCATGCCGTCATTTCGGAAAAAGTGCGCTTCAAGAACCTGGCATTGGCGATCATCGACGAGCAGCATCGCTTCGGCGTGGCCCAGCGGCTCGCGCTGCGCGGCAAAGCCGTTGGCCATCTCGAGCCGCATCTGCTGATGATGAGCGCTACGCCCATCCCGCGCACGCTGGCGATGAGCTACTACGCCGACCTGGATGTGTCTACGCTCGACGAGTTGCCGCCGGGCCGCACGCCCATCGTCACCAAGCTGGTGGCCGACCATCGGCGCGACGAGGTCATCGATCGCATCCAGGCGCAGATCGGGCAGGGCCGACAGGTGTACTGGGTCTGCCCGCTGATCGAGGAGAGCGAGGCCGTCGACCTGCGCAACGCCACCGAGACGCGCGACGAACTCGCGGATTCATTGGGCCCGGCGGTCAACGTCGGGCTGCTGCATTCGCGCATGCCCACGGCCGAGAAACAGGCCGTGATGGCGGCTTTCACCGCCAACGAAATCCAGGTGCTGGTGAGCACCACGGTGATCGAGGTGGGCGTGGACGTGCCGAACGCCTCGCTGATGGTGATCGAGCATGCCGAGCGCTTCGGCCTTTCGCAGCTGCACCAGCTGCGCGGCCGCGTGGGCCGCGGCGCAGCGGCCTCGGCCTGCGTGCTGCTCTATGCGCCGGGCGACAGCGGCAGGGTCGGCGAGGCGGCGCGAGCCCGCCTCAAGGCCATGGCCGAAACCGGCGACGGCTTCGAGATAGCGCGGCGCGACCTCGAGATTCGCGGCCCCGGCGAATTCCTGGGCGCGCGCCAGTCGGGCGCGCCGCTGCTGCGCTTTGCCGACCTGACCACCGATGTGATGCTGCTCGACTGGGCCCGCGAGCTGGCGCCGGTCATGCTCGAAAAGCACCCGGACCTGGCCCAGCGGCATATCGACCGCTGGCTTGGCACCAAGGCCGAGTACCTGAAGGCGTAGGCCTGTTTGCGGCGCCGGCGGGTCCCGATGCGGCCCCATTGCCCGAAAGGCGACCCCAGACAGTGCCCGGTCACAGACCCTTGCGCATAATTGACGCAAGCTATGACTCTCACAGAACTCAAATACATCGTCGCAGTAGCCCGCGAACGGCACTTCGGCAAGGCGGCCGAGGCCTGCTACGTCTCCCAACCGACTCTCTCGGTGGCCATCAAGAAGCTCGAGGACGAGCTCGAGGTCAAGCTCTTCGAGCGCAGCGCGGGCGAAGTCACCGTCACGCCGCTGGGCGAGCAGATCGTGCAGCAGGCGCAGAGCGTGCTCGACCAGGCTGCCAGCATCAAGGAAATTGCCAAGCGCGGAAAAGACCCGCTGGCCGGCCCGCTGAACCTCGGGGTGATCTACACCATCGGTCCGTACCTGCTGCCCGACCTGGTGCGCCAGGTGATTGCGCGCACGCCGCAGATGCCGCTGGTGCTGCAGGAGAACTTCACCGCCAAGCTGCTCGAGATGCTGCGAGCCGGCGAGATCGACTGCGCGATCATGGCCGAGCCTTTTCCCGACACCGGCCTGGCGATGGCGCCGCTCTACGACGAGCCCTTCATGGCGGCGCTGCCCACGAAGCATAAGTTCGCCGACCGCGAATCAATCACTTCCGACGAGCTGCAGAACGAAACCATGCTGCTGCTCGGCACGGGCCATTGCTTTCGCGACCACGTGCTCGAGGTGTGCCCCGAGTTCGCGCGCTTCTCGAGCAATGCCGAGGGCATTCGCAAGAGCTTCGAAGGCTCGTCGCTCGAGACCATCAAGCACATGGTGGCTTCCGGCATGGGCGTGACGCTGGTGCCGCGCCTGTCGGTGCCCGCCGAGGCGCTCAAGCCCAAGGTGAAGGGCCGCAAGGAGCCCGAGCAGATGGTGCGCTACCTGCCGGTGCGCGACGCGCACGACCGCGACCCGCCCACGCGGCGCGTGGTGCTGGCCTGGCGCCGCACCTTCACGCGCTACGAGGCGATTGCCGCGTTGCGCAACGCCATCTATGCGTGCGAGCTGCCGGGCGTCAAGCGGCTGTCATAAAGAAATTCGCGAGTTTGGCCTACGCGGCGGGCGTTCGAATTCATTCATCGCCGGGATAGAGTGACGCTGTTGCGAAGCCGCGGGTCGGCTTTCAGAATAACTACGTCTCGCAAAACCTGAAGAAAGAGTTTCACGCCATGGCCAAACCATCGAAGAAAACATCGTCGTCCTCTTCGTCGGGCAAGGTGCCCAAGAAGGGCGGCGCCCTGGTGGCGCAAGAGTCCGGCAGCCGCAATGCGCCCATCATCAACATCGGCATCGAGCGGCAGGACCGCGCCGCGATTGCCGAGGGCTTGAGCCGCGTGCTGGCCGACACCTACACGCTCTACCTTACGACGCACAACTTCCACTGGAACGTGACGGGGCCGCACTTCAACTCGCTGCATGCGATGTTCATGGGCCAGTACACCGAGCTCTGGGGCGCCACCGACGTGCTGGCGGAACGCATTCGCGCACTGGGCCACTACGCGCCCGGTTCGTACGCCGAGTTCAGCAAGATCGCGACCGTGCCCGACGTTCCGCAGACCCCGCCAAAGGCGATGGAGATGGTGCGCATTTTGGTCAAGGGCCACGAAACCGTGTCGCGCATCGCGCGCGAGTTCATCCCGGTGGCCGAAGAAGCCGGCGACGACCCGACGGCCGACATGCTGACCGCGCGCTGCACGGTGCACGACCAGACCGCCTGGATGCTGCGTTCGCTGCTCGAAGACTGAGCGAGCGCGCGAATCCGGAACCCGAGAGCGGCACAATGGCCGCTCTTTTTTTGCCTGCCGCATGCTCGCCCGCCGTTTTGCGCTTTATCTCGACCTGATTCGCTGGAACCGCCCCGCGGGCTGGCTGCTGCTGCTCTGGCCCACGCTGGGGGCGCTCTGGTTTGCGGCCGAGGGCTGGCCCGGCTGGCATTTGCTGATCGTGTTCGTGCTGGGCACCATCCTGATGCGCAGCGCGGGCTGCTGCGTCAACGACGTGGCCGACCGCGACTTCGACCGCCACGTGAAACGAACCGCGCAGCGGCCGGTGACCAGCGGCGCGGTTTCGGTCAGGGAGGCGCTGGTGCTGGGCGGGGTGCTGGCGCTGCTGGCCTTCGGGCTGGTGCTCACGACCAATCGGCTCACCATCCTGTGGTCGTTCGCGGCACTGGCCATCACGCTGATTTATCCGTTCGCCAAACGCTTCGTGTCGGTTCCTCAGGCGGTGCTCGGCATTGCCTTCAGCTTCGGCATTCCGATGGCTTTTGCGGCGGTGCAATCCACGGTCCCGGTGTTTGCCGCCTGGTTGCTCGCCGGCAATCTGTTCTGGGTCTTGGCCTACGACACCGAGTACGCCATGGTCGACCGCGACGACGACCTCAAGATCGGCATGAAGACCTCGGCCATCACCTTCGGCCGCTTCGATGTGGCGGCCGTGATGGCGAGCTACGCCCTGTTTCTGGCCGTCTGGGCGTGGGCCGGCGCGAGCCGGGGGCTGGGCGCCGTGTTTTTCGCGGCCATTGCCGTTGCCGTGGCGCAGGCGGGCTGGCATTGGCGGCTGATTCGCGACCGCGGCCGCGACGGCTGCTTCAAGGCCTTCCGGCTGAACCACTGGCTGGGCTTCACCGTCTTTGCCGGCATCGCGGCCGGCTACGCGCTGAAATAGATCGAGCGATCGGCGAGCCGCTCAGGCCTTGCCGAATTCGTCGCCCAGCTCGGCGGCGCGCTTCTGCGCCGCGCGAATGGCGGTCTTGAACTTCGCCTTGACGTCGGCGCCCTCTAGCGACGTGAGGGCCGCATAGGTCGTTCCGCCCTTCGAAGTCACGCGTTCGCGCAGCACCGATGGCGGCTCTGTGGCGCTGTGCGCGAGCGCCGAGGCGCCGGTGAAGGTGCCGATGGCCAGCCGCTGTGCCTGGTCGGGCGACAGGCCCATTTCGACGCCGGCCTCGGTCATCGCCTCGATGAAATAGAACACGTAGGCGGGGCCCGAGCCGGACATGGCCGTGACCGCGTCGAGCGCCGCTTCGTCGTCGACCCAGAGCAGTTCGCCGGTCGGCGCGAGCAGTTGCCCGACCAGTACGCGGTCGGCGGCGTCCACGCCGGCTCGCGCATAGAGGCCAGTCATACCCTGGCCGACCAGCGCGGGCGTGTTGGGCATCGCGCGCACCACGCGCTCGCTGCCGAGCCAGCGCGCAATGCTGGTCGACGGAATGCCTGCCGCGACGCTCAGGTGCAGGGCGTTTTCGGCGAATGCGCGCACCGGGCGGGCGGCTTCCGCAAAAGTTTGCGGCTTGACCGCCCACACCACCACCGCGCAGCGCGACAGGGCCTCGCCGGCCTCCGCATGCGCGGTGATGCCGAAGGACTGCACCAGCTTCTTGCGGGCTTCTTCGAAGGGCTCCACCACCTCGAACGCGTCGGCAGGCGTGCCCTGCTTGATCAGGCCGCCGATGATGGCGCTGGCCATGTTGCCGCCGCCGATGAAGGCGATCGGAGGGAGAGGTGCCGGCGCGGTGCGGGGCAGAAAAGTGACTGCGATGGTCATGGTTGGTCGGTGTATTCGAATGCCGCGAACTGGGTTGTCTGCAGTGGGTTGAAATTGTCGTCGCTCACGACCACCAGCATGCGCTTGCCGTCCGGCAGCGCCGGTCCCCAGCACATGCCCTCGGTGTTGTCGAGGCGAGAAAGGCCGAGCGAGGCGAAGTCGGCGACCAGCGTCTTCCGGGCTGGAGGATGGTTGCCCGCGGCGAGCATGTCGACATTCAGCACATCGGTGGCGTCGCGGGTATTGATTTCGTAAAGGCGCAGCGAATTTCCGATGCCGGTGGCGTAGGCACGCTCGAGCACCAGCATGCGGTCGGCGTCGAGCATCAGGATCTCGCTGATGCCGTTGTCGGCATAACTGCCGGGCACGATTGGGCGCAGCGGAATCGCATCGGGAACATAGGCGATCTGGCGCGTGGCATGGCCATTCTCCAGGTCGATCAGCGTCAGCCGGCAGGGGCCACCCGCCGCGCTGGTGGTGGGAGCCGGGCCGTCCTGGATCAACGCGTTTTCCATGGCCAACCAGGCGTGGCGGCCATCGGGCGTCGGCGCCAGGCCCTCGAAGCCCAGGTTGTCGCGCGGGCCGCGGCGCCGAGCCGGATCGGGGGCGAACATGGCCGGGAGAGCGAATTCACGCAGCAGGCGCCCGTCGCGCGCCGATTCATGGAACGCGGGCCCGAACCCGCGCACCACGTCGCCCTCGCTCGTCCAAAGCAGGGTGCCGACGCCCGGCCGAAGGCGCAGCGATTCGGGGTCCGGAACAGGAAGGCCAGGCTCAGCGGCGCGGCGTGCTGGCCAGGAAAGGTCGCCTGGGCGTTGCAGCTGAACCACAGATTTGGGTTCTGGTGGCTCGGCCCACGGCGCAGGCCAAGAGGCGGTGTAGAAGCGGACGGGATCCAGGTCTGACCGGTCATCGCTCAGTAGCAAGTATTCACTTCTCTCTGCGTCGTAGTCGATGCCCGAGACGCCGCCCGCCGTCGTGCCTTGTATATTGAGCCGGTGCGGCCAGTATGCCTCCGCAAGGCGGCGCAGCCGTCCCGCCCCCGGCAACGGCAGTGCCGGACTTCCGCAACCCCCCGATCCCGGGCCTCCCCATCCCGTAAAGGCGGCGGCCACGCCGGCCAGCAGCAGCCTGCGGCGTGGCGTTGGCGGGGACTTCCGCGGGGCTGAAACAAGGGTGTGCACCCCGCCAAGTCTAGTTCCGGTACATTTCTCGGTCAGAAGGCAGTTGACGTGCCTTTGGCTTCGTGCCACAATCGCAGGCTTCGCTTCAAAAAAGGCGAAGCTTTCAGCCCAAAGCGGAAGTGCCTCGAGTGGTTCGAGGTGCAGACGACGGGCCCAAGACTGACCGCAGCGTTTCCCTCCCGGAGGCGCATCGGTACAAGTTGGGAACTACTAGCAATGATCCAAACTGAATCCCGGCTCGAAGTGGCCGACAACACAGGCGCGAAGTCCGTCCTGTGTATCAAGGTGCTCGGTGGCTCCAAGCGGCGTTATGCCAGCGTGGGCGACGTCATCAAGGTGAGCATCAAGGAAGCCGCTCCGCGTGGTCGCGTCAAGAAGGGCGAGATCTACAGCGCAGTGGTGGTCCGCACCGCAAAGGGCATCCGTCGCGCCGACGGTTCGCTCGTCAAATTCGATGGCAACGCAGCCGTGTTGCTCAACGCCAAGCTGGAGCCGATCGGCACCCGCATCTTCGGACCGGTGACGCGCGAGCTGCGCACCGAAAAGTTCATGAAGATCGTGTCGCTGGCCCCCGAAGTTCTCTAAGGACAACAACGCCATGAACAAGATTCGCAAAGGCGACCAGGTCATCGTGTTGGCCGGGCGCGACAAAGGCAAGCGCGGCGTCGTCTCGCTACGCAAGGATGATTCGCACCTCGTCGTCGACGGCGTGAACATCGTCAAGAAGCACGCTAAGCCGAACCCCCTCAAGGGTACGACCGGCGGCATCGTCGAGAAGACCATGCCCATTCACCAATCCAACGTGGCGATCTTCAATGCCGCGACCGGCAAGGCCGATCGCGTGGGCATCAAGATCACCCAGGGTGCTGACGGCAAGCGCGTGGCTGTTCGCGTCTTCAAGTCCAGCGGCGACGAAATCAAGTTCGCCTAAGAGGTACTCACATGGCACGTCTCCAACAACACTATCGCGAAAAGATCGCGAAAGACCTGACGGAAAAGTTCGGCTACAAGTCGCCGATGCAGGTCCCCCGCCTCACCAAGATCACGCTCAACATGGGCGTGGGTGAAGCTGTCGCCGACAAGAAGGTTCTCGACAACGCTGTCGCCGACCTGACCAAGATCGCCGGCCAGAAGCCCGTGGTTACCAAGTCGAAGAAGGCCATCGCCGGTTTCAAGATCCGCGAAAACCAGCCGATCGGCTGCATGGTCACGCTGCGTGGCGTGCAGATGTACGAGTTCCTGGATCGTTTCGTGACCATCGCGCTGCCGCGTGTTCGCGACTTCCGCGGCATCTCCGGCCGTGCGTTCGACGGCCGTGGCAACTACAACATCGGCGTCAAGGAACAGATCATTTTCCCCGAGATCGAATACGACAAGGTCGATGCCCTGCGCGGTCTCAACATCAGCATCACGACGACGGCCAAGACCGACGAAGAAGCCAAGGCGCTTCTCGCTGGTTTCCGTTTCCCGTTCAAGAACTGAGGCGAACCGTGGCTAAACAATCCCTGATCCAACGCGAACTCAAGCGCGACAAGCTGGTCGCCAAGTACGCTGCGAAGCACGCGGAACTGAAGGCAATTTCCAACGACCTGAAGAAGAGCGACGAAGAGCGCGCTGCTGCCCGCCTGGGCCTGCAAAAGCTCCCGCGCAACGCGAACCCCACGCGTCAGCGCAACCGTTGCGAAATCACCGGCCGCCCACGTGGCACCTTCCGTCAATTCGGTCTGGCCCGCGCCAAGATCCGCGAACTGGCTTTCAATGGCGACATCCCCGGTGTCACCAAGGCCAGCTGGTAAGCCAGGCAGGAGCAAACAACATGAGCATGAGTGATCCCATTGCCGACCTGCTGACGCGTATCCGTAACGCGCAGATGGTGGCGAAGCCCACTGTGTCGGTCCCGTCTTCCAAGGTGAAGATCGCGATCTCGCAAGTCCTGAAGGACGAGGGCTATATCGACGGCTTCCAGGTCAAGACCGAAGACGGCAAGACCGAACTCGTCATTACCCTGAAGTACTACGCTGGCCGTCCGGTCATCGAGCGCATTGAGCGCGTGAGCCGCCCTGGCTTGCGCGTCTACAAGGCCAGTGCTTCCATTCCGCAAGTCCAGAACGGCCTCGGCGTTGCGATCGTCACGACCCCCAAGGGCGTGATGACGGACCGCAAGGCGCGCGCTACCGGTGTCGGTGGCGAAGTGCTGTGCTACGTCGCCTAACCGAGACATCGAGGAGTAACTGAAATGTCCCGAGTAGGAAAAATGCCGATCACCATCCCCGCAGGCGTGGATGTGTCGATCAAGGAAGACCAGATCAGCGTCAAGGGTACGGGCGGCACGCTCAACCTGGCACGCAACGCACTGGTCAAGATCGTCAGCAATGACGGCAAGCTGAATTTCGAACCCGCCAACGAGTCGCGTGAAGCGAATGCGATGAGCGGCACGATCCGTCAGCTGGTGAACAACATGGTGGTTGGCGTGACCAAGGGCTTCGAGAAGAAGCTCAACCTGGTCGGCGTCGGCTACAAGGCTGCAGCGTCCAACAACAAGTTGAACCTGCAAGTCGGTTACTCGCACCCGGTCAACATCGACATGCCGCAAGGCATCACGGTGGCCACTGCGACCCCGACCGAAATCGTGATCAAGGGTGCTGACCGTCAGCGCGTTGGTCAAATCGCCGCTGAGATCCGCGCTGTTCGTCCGCCTGAGCCTTACAAGGGCAAGGGCATCCGTTATTCGGACGAGAAGATCGTGATCAAAGAGACCAAGAAGAAGTAAGGGGCAGCAAAATGATGTTGACCAAAAAAGCACAGCGTCTTCGCCGCTCGCGCCAGACCCGCATTCGCATCGCGACGCAGGGCGTGGCCCGTCTGACGGTGAACCGCACCAACCTGCACATCTATGCCACCGTCATCTCCGACGACGGCACCAAGGTGATCGCCACCGCATCGACGGCCGAAGCCGAAGTGCGCACGGCACTCGGCGGCTCGGGCAAGGGTGGCAATGCCGCCGCTGCAACGGCCATCGGCAAGCGCATCGCTGAAAAGGCGAAGGCTGCCGGCGTCGAGAAGGTCGCCTTCGACCGCGCAGGTTTTGCGTACCACGGCCGCGTCAAGGCGCTGGCCGATGCGGCTCGCGAAGCCGGTCTGCAGTTCTAACCGGACACGAGATTCAAAATGGCAAAGATTCAAGCAAGAACGCAGAACGAAGGCCCTGAAGACGGTTTGCGCGAGAAGATGATCGCGATCAACCGCGTCACCAAGGTGGTGAAGGGTGGTCGTATCCTCGGTTTCGCAGCACTCACGGTCGTGGGCGACGGCGAAGGCCGCGTCGGCATGGGCAAGGGCAAGTCGAAGGAAGTGCCCGCTGCAGTGCAAAAGGCGATGGAAGAAGCCCGTCGCAACCTGGCCAAGATCTCGATCAAGAACGGCACACTGCATCACCGCGTGACGGGCCATTGGGGCGCTGCCTCGGTGGTCATGATCCCGGCCCCGAAGGGTACCGGCATCATCGCTGGCGGCCCGATGCGCGCCGTGTTCGAAGTCATGGGCATCACCGACATCGTGGCCAAGAGCCATGGTTCGTCGAACCCCTACAACATGGTTCGCGCCACGCTCGACGGGTTGAAGAACTCGACGACCGCGTCCGAAGTGGCTGCCAAGCGCGGCCTGACCGTCGAAGAAATCTTCGCCTGAGCGCAAGCTCTCGCAAGGCTGAAGGAAGCATTCAAATGACGACGCAACAACAAACCCTCAAGGTGCAATTGGTCAAGAGCCCGATTGGCACCAAGGAATCGCATCGCGCGACCGTGCGTGGCCTCGGCCTGCGCAAGCTCAACAGCGTGAGCGAGCTGCAAGACACCCCGGCGGTGCGCGGCATGATCAACAAGATCAGTTATCTGGTCAAAGTTCTGTAAGAGAGACTGATATGGAACTCAATGGCATCAAGCCGGCAGCCGGCGCCAAGCACGCCAAGCGTCGTGTTGGCCGCGGTATCGGCTCCGGTATCGGCAAGACCGCAGGTCGCGGTCACAAGGGTCAGAAGTCGCGCGCAGGCGGTTTCCACAAGGTCGGCTTCGAAGGCGGTCAAATGCCGCTGCAGCGTCGCCTGCCGAAGCGTGGCTTCAAGTCGCACCTGCTGAAGTTCAACGCCGAAGTCACGCTGACTGCTCTCGAGCAGCTCGGCCTGGCCGAAGTCGATGTCCTGGCGCTCAAGCAAGCCGGCCTCGTGGGCCAGCTCGCCAAGGTCGTCAAGATCATCAAGACCGGTGAACTCACCAAGGCCGTCAAGCTGACGGGCGTGGGCGCAACCGCTGGTGCCAAGGCTGCTATCGAAGCAGCCGGCGGCAGCATCGCCTGATCACACTGGACTGAAAGAAGTTCTTCGTGGCAACTAACGCGGCAACGATCGCAAAAACAGGCAAGTTCGGCGACCTCCGCCGTCGGCTCGTCTTTTTGCTGCTCGCGCTCGTGGTCTATCGGATCGGCGCGCACATTCCTGTGCCGGGCATCAACCCGGACCAGCTGGCTGCGTTGTTCCAGGGCCAGCAGGGCGGCATTCTGAGCCTGTTCAACATGTTCTCGGGCGGGGCGCTGTCGCGCTTCACCGTGTTCGCGTTGGGGATCATGCCGTACATCTCGGCGTCGATCATCATGCAGTTGATGACCTACGTGGTTCCTACCTTCGAGCAATTGAAGAAGGAAGGCGAGGCTGGCCGCCGCAAGATCACTCAGTACACGCGCTACGGCGCGCTGGGCCTGGCATTGTTCCAGTCGTTCAGCATCGCAGTGGCCCTCGAATCGTCGGCCGGTCTGGTGAACTCCCCCGGTTTCGGCTTCCGCCTGACCGCGATGGTGAGCCTGACGGCAGGTTCGATGTTCCTGATGTGGCTCGGCGAGCAGATCACCGAACGCGGCCTGGGCAACGGCATTTCGATCCTGATCTTTGCGGGTATCGCGGCCGGTCTGCCGAGCGCCATTGGCGGCCTCGCTTCGCTGGTGACCACCGGTGCGATGAACCCGATCATTGCGCTCTTCATCATCGCGATCGTGGTGCTGGTCACCTACTTCGTGGTGTTCGTCGAACGCGGCCAGCGCAAGATCCTCGTGAACTATGCGCGGCGCCAGGTCGGCAACAAGGTCTATGGCGGCCAGTCGTCGCACCTGCCCTTGAAGCTGAACATGGCCGGTGTGATTCCGCCGATCTTCGCCTCGTCGATCATCCTGCTGCCCGCAACGGTGGTCGGCTGGTTCAGCACCGGTGAAGGTGGCTTCCGCTGGATCAAGGACATTGCCGGCGCGCTGCGTCCGGGCGAGCCGATCTACGTGCTGCTGTACGCTGCCGCGATCGTTTTCTTCTGCTTCTTCTACACGGCACTCGTGTTCAACAGCAAGGAAACGGCCGACAACCTGAAGAAGAGCGGTGCATTCATTCCGGGCATTCGTCCGGGTGACCAGACCGCTCGCTATATCGACAAGATTCTGGTTCGCCTGACGTTGGCCGGCGCGGTGTACATCACCTTCGTCTGCCTGCTGCCCGAGTTCCTGATCCTGAAGTACAACGTGCCGTTCTACTTCGGTGGTACCTCCCTGCTGATCATCGTGGTCGTCACGATGGACTTCATGGCCCAGGTGCAAAACTACATGATGTCCCAGCAGTACGAATCGCTGCTGAAGAAGGCTAACTTCAAGACATCGTAGGGCTGTGAGTTTCAGTATTGAGAATATTGGGTGTGGGCGGTGTACCGCCACGTTAAACAGTTTTAGGAGAATGAAATGAGAGTTTCGGCTTCGGTCAAAACCATCTGCCGTAATTGCAAGGTCATCCGCCGTAAAGGTGTGGTGCGTGTGATTTGCACCGACCCGCGCCACAAGCAGCGCCAGGGTTGATTGAAGAGTATTAGAGGACGCACATGGCACGTATTGCTGGCATCAACATTCCGCCGCACAAGCACGCTGAAATCGGCCTGACCGCCATCTTCGGCATCGGTCGCACCCGCGCCCGTCAAATCTGCGAAGCGAGCGGCATCGAATATTCGAAGAAGATCAAGGACCTGACTGACGCCGATCTCGAAAAGATCCGCGACCAGATCGCCTTGTTCACCATCGAAGGCGATCTGCGTCGCGAGACGACGATGAACATCAAGCGTTTGATGGACATCGGCTGCTATCGCGGCTTCCGTCACCGTCGCGGCCTGCCGATGCGCGGCCAGCGCACGCGCACCAATGCCCGCACCCGCAAGGGTCCGCGCAAGGCTGCGCAGTCCCTGAAGAAATAAGGATAGACCAGCATGGCTAAAGCACCTGCAAACAACGCCGCACAGCGCGTTCGCAAGAAGGTTCGCAAGAACGTTGCGGACGGTATCGCCCACGTGCATGCCTCGTTCAACAACACCATCATCACGATCACCGATCGCCAGGGCAACGCCCTGTCGTGGGCTTCGTCGGGTGGCCAGGGCTTCAAGGGCTCGCGCAAGTCGACGCCGTTCGCTGCGCAGGTTGCTTCCGAAGTGGCCGGCCGTGCTGCTGTCGAACAAGGTATCAAGAACCTCGACGTCGAGATCAAGGGCCCCGGCCCCGGTCGCGAATCGTCGGTGCGCGCACTGGCTGCGCTCGGCATCCGGATCAATTCCATTGCCGACGTGACGCCCGTTCCGCACAACGGCTGCCGTCCCCAGAAGCGTCGCCGCATCTGATCGTCAGTCCGCAAGGCGCAGCCGGCTTTTGAGCGGCTGCGCATTTGTTTTTTTACTAAGCCCACCGCCATCCGCGTCCTCGCCGATGGCTCCCGCAGGCAACTGCGGCAGATGACACAAAGGAAAACTCGTGGCACGCTACCTCGGCCCCAAGGCCAAACTCTCCCGCCGTGAAGGCACCGACCTGTTCCTGAAGAGCGCCCGCCGCTCCATTCAAGACAAGGCCAAGTTCGACTCCAAGCCTGGCCAGCACGGCCGCACTTCGGGTCAGCGCACATCCGACTACGGTCTGCAGCTGCGTGAAAAGCAGAAGGTCAAGCGCATGTACGGCGTGCTCGAGAAGCAATTCCGCCGCTACTTCGAAGAAGCCGACCGTCGCCGTGGCAACACCGGCGCCAACCTGCTGTTCATCCTCGAATCGCGCCTGGACAACGTCGTCTACCGCATGGGCTTCGGCTCGACGCGCGCCGAAGCACGCCAGCTCGTGTCGCACAAGGCGATCACGGTGAACGGCCAGTCGGTCAACATTCCGTCGTACCTGGTGAAGACCGGCGACGTGATCGCCGTGCGCGACAAGTCGAAGAAGCAGACCCGCATTGCCGAAGCGCTCCAGCTGGCCCAGCAAGTCGGTATCCCGGCTTGGGTCGAAGTGAACGCCGACAAGGCCGAAGGCACCTTCAAGAAGGTCCCCGATCGCGACGAATTCGCAGCCGACATCAACGAATCGCTGATCGTCGAACTGTACTCGCGTTAAACAGAGACGATAACGAGCCGCTTCGCGGCTCGAACTTGTATTTTTTGTTCCCGTCAAGAGACATTCTTGACGGGTGCTTCACCAGCCTTACCGGTGTAACGAGCCGGGGGTATTGAGAGGAAGTCTGCATGCAAACCACCCTGCTGAAACCCAAGACCATTCAGGTCGAGCAACTTGCCGCCAACAAGGCCAAGGTCACGCTCGAACCTTTCGAGCGCGGCTACGGCCACACGCTCGGCAACGCGCTGCGCCGCGTTCTGCTGTCGTCGATGGTCGGTTATTCGGCCACTGAAGTCACGATCGCCGGCGTTTTGCACGAGTACTCGTCGATCGACGGCGTGCAGGAAGATGTCGTCAACATCCTGCTGAATCTCAAGGGCGTGGTGTTCAAGCTCCACAACCGCGACGAAGTCACGCTGAGCCTGCGCAAGGACGGCGAAGGCCCGGTCCTGGCGTCGGACATCCAGACCCCGCACGACGTCGAGATCATCAACCCCGACCACGTGATCGCGCACCTGTCGCAAGGCGGCAAGCTCGACATGCAGATCAAGGTTGAAAAGGGTCGCGGCTACGTGCCTGGCACGATGCGCCGCTACGCCGACGAGCCGACCAAGTCGATTGGCCGCATCGTTCTGGACGCATCGTTCTCGCCCGTGAAGCGCGTGAGCTACACGGTCGAAAGTGCCCGTGTCGAACAGCGTACCGACCTGGACAAGCTGCTGGTTGAAATCGAAACCAACGGTGCGATCACCGCCGAAGACGCCGTGCGCGCCTCGGCTAAAATCCTGGTTGAGCAGCTTGCAGTGTTCGCACAGCTCGAAGGCGGCGAACTGGCTGCATTCGATGCCCCGGCACCGCGCAGCGCACAGCAATTCGACCCGATCCTGCTGCGCCCTGTCGACGAGCTCGAACTCACCGTGCGCTCGGCCAACTGCCTGAAGGCCGAAAACATCTACTACATCGGTGACCTGATCCAGCGCACCGAGAACGAGCTGCTCAAGACCCCGAACCTGGGTCGCAAGTCGCTCAACGAAATCAAGGAAGTCCTCGCTTCGCGCGGCCTGACCTTGGGTATGAAGCTTGAAAGCTGGCCGCCGGCCGGCCTCGACAAGCGTTGATTTTTTGAAGAATTGAGCCCATGAGGGCTCGTGCCCGGGCAGTACCTGATACGGCTGCCTGTTTAATAAAGTAAAGGAAAAGCACCATGCGTCACGGACACGGACTCCGCAAACTCAACCGCACCAGCTCGCACCGCCTTGCGATGCTGCAGAACATGATGAATTCGCTCATCGAGCACGAAGTCATCAAGACCACGGTCCCCAAGGCCAAGGAACTGCGCCGCGTCATCGAACCGATGATCACGCTCGCCAAGAAGCCGACGCTCGCCAACAAGCGCCTGGCCTTCGACCGCCTGCGCAGCCGCGACAGCGTCGTCAAGCTCTTCGCCGATCTGGGCCCGCGTTTCGCGGCACGTCCGGGCGGCTACACGCGCATCCTGAAAATGGGTTTCCGCGTGGGCGACAACGCGCCGATGGCTCTGGTCGAACTGGTCGACCGTCCTGAAATTAAAGAAGCAGATGCCGAGCAAGGCGCTGCTGAATAAGGTATAATTCCATCTTGCCGCGCGATGGAGCAGCCTGGTAGCTCGTTGGGCTCATAACCCAAAGGTCGCAAGTTCAAATCTTGCTCGCGCAACCAATTTAAAAGGCCCTTTGAATTTCAAAGGGCCTTTTTTCTTTGGCCGGTGAATTCAAATAAAAGCCCTCGTGAAGAGGGCTTTTTTATTTGGCGGGCCCTCGGGCGCACTTCCCTTGGCTTCGCTCAGTCCGGAATGACCGCCGTCACCTCGATCTCGACCTTCGCGCGGTGCTCGACCAGCGCAGCTACCTGCACGCAGGTCATGGCCGGAAAGTTGCGTCCCATGGCTTCGCGGTACACGGGACCGAGTTCGGCCAGCCGCCGGCTGTATTCGTCGCGGTCGGTCACGTACCAGGTCATGCGCACCATGTGCTCGGGGCCGGCGCCGGCTTCGCGCAGCACCTCGGCGATGTTGCGCAGCGCCAGGCCGCACTGGTCGATGAAGTCGTCCGATTCGAACTGCTGCTGCGCATTCCAGCCGATCTGGCCGCCGACGAACACCATGGTGCCGCGCGCGGCCACGCCATTCGCATAGCCCTTGGGAGGTAGCCAGCCCGGTGGCTGCAAGAGTTTGTTCATCATGATGTGGTGTCGTTGTCGAGTTGTCTCAGTTTGAATCGCTGGAGCTTGCCGGTCTCGGTGCGCGGCAGCACCGTCACGAACTCGATCTCCCGCGGATATTTGAACGGCGCGATGCTGGCCTTCACGTGGTCCTGCAGCGCCTTGACGAGCGCAGCATCGCCTTCATGGCCGGGCTTCAGTACGCAGAAGGCTTTGACGATCATGCCCCGATTCGCGTCGGGCTTGCCGATGACGCCGCACTCGGCCACGGCCGGATGCTTGAGCAGCGCATCTTCCACTTCGGGACCGCCGACGTTGTAGCCGGCGGTAATGATCATGTCGTCGGCGCGCGCCTGGTAGAAGAAGTAGCCGTCGTCATCCTGCACGAACGAATCGCCGGGGTAGTTCCAGCCGTTTTTCACGTAGTCGGCCTGGCGCGGATCATCCAGATAGCGGCAGCCCACCGGCCCCTGCAGCGCCAGCTTGCCGACCGTGCCGCGCGGCACCTCGTTGCCCTGGTCGTCCACCACCTTTGCCGTGAAGCCGGGCACCGCCTTGCCGACCGCGCCGCGGCGCACCTGGTCGCCCGCGGCGGAAATGTAGATGTGGAACACCTCGGTGCCGCCGATGCCGTCGAGCATCTCGATGCCGGTGGCTTCCTTCCACAACTGACGCGTCGCATCGGGCAGCGCCTCGCCGGCGCTCACGCAGATGCGCAAGCTGGGTGCGCCATGCTGCCGAACGAAAGGCGCCATCTGGCGATAGAAGGTGGGCGCGGTGTAGCAGATGGTCGCGCCGACTTCATTGATGAGCTTCACGAGGCCTTCGGGCGTGAACGGCGCATCGGCAAAGTACACCGAAGCGCCGGCCCACATCGGAAACACCAGCAGCCCGCCGAGCCCGAAGGTAAAGGCGAGCGGCGGCGAGCCAATCACG
This sequence comes from Variovorax paradoxus, assembly GCF_040544635.1. GTDB lineage: Bacteria > Pseudomonadota > Gammaproteobacteria > Burkholderiales > Burkholderiaceae_C > Variovorax > Variovorax paradoxus_R. Next base: position 136,862 of record NZ_JBEPKJ010000001.1, on the reverse strand, counting down.
ATGTCGTCGCTTCGCGCCTGCAGCACGTGGCGCGGCCAGGTCTCGCACATCGCGAGCACGTCGCGGTGCGTGGTGACCGGGGCCTTCGGCTTGCCCGTGGTGCCCGAGGTGAATGCGAGCAATGCAATGTCGTCCGATGCCGTGGGGCATGCGGTGAACACGCCGCTTTTGGCTGCGGCACGTGCCGACAGCGAATCCGGCGCATCGGGCTTGTTGAAGGCAACCACCGTGGCGAGCACCGGATGCTCCCGCTGCGCAACCGAGAGTTCGTCGAGCAGCCGGCCGTCGCACAGCGCCGCCACGGGACGCGCCTTCTCGATGATGTCGCCCAGCTCCTTGGCGCGCAGCAGCGGCATCGTCGCCACCGCGATCAATCCGGCCTTGACCACCGCGAGCCAGGACAACGCCATGGCCACCGAATTGCCACCGCGCAGCAGCACGCGGTTGCCGGGCACCAGGCCCAGGTCTTCGGTCAGCACCTGCGCGATGCGGTTGACCTCGACGGCTGCTTGCGAATACGTCAGCGTACCGGTCGGCGAGCGCAGCATCGGCTTGTCGCCGAAGCCCTTGGCAGTCGCCTTGTCCAGAAGCTCTTCGACCAGGTTCAGCTGCTCGGGCAGCTGCAGCTCCGGAAGGTCGTAGCGGAAGACCGGCAACTGCTCGACGGGCGGCAGGCGGTCATGAACGAAGCGGTCGACTTGGGCAGACACGGTATTTATCCCCGCAGAACGGATTTGCCAATGATCAGTTGTTGAACCTCCGTCGCGCCTTCGTAAATGCGCAGCGAGCGGATGTCGCGGTAGAGGCTCTCAATCTTCGTGCCAACCTTCACGCCGAGGCCGCCGTGCATCTGCAGCGCCATGTCGATCACTCGGCTCGCGTTCTCGGTGGCACACATCTTGGCCATGGCCGCGGCGGCCGATACATCGCCCACAGCGGGTGCACCGCGCTGTTCGGCGTCGTCGCGCATCCATGCGGCGCGATAGGTGAGCAACGCGGCGCTGTCGATCAACGCGGCCATTTCGCCGAGCTTGGCCTGCGTGAGCTGGAAGTCGGCGAGCGTCTGGCCGAACATGCGGCGGCCCTTTGCATGCGCGATCGCCTCGGCGAGTGCGCGGCGGCCCATGCCGAGTGCCGCCGCCGCAACCGATGCACGAAAGATGTCGAGCGTGCGCATCGCGAGCTTGAAGCCGCCGTTGAGCTCGCCGAGCTGCGCCGTGCGCGGCACGACGCAGTTCTCGAAGCGCAAGGTGGCCAGCGGATGCGGTGCCATCACATCGATGTGCTCGGAGGTGTCCAGGCCGGCCGTGTTCGCATCGATGATGAAAGCGGTGATGCCGCGCGTGCCGGCTGTCGGTTCGGTCTTTGCGAACACGCAATAGAAGTCGGCAATGCCGCCGTTGCTGATCCAGGTCTTTTCGCCGTGGAGACGCCATCCGTCGGCCGTGGCCTCGGCGCGCATGGCCATGGCGGCCACGTCCGAACCTGCCTCGGGTTCGCTGAGCGCGAAAGCCGCGATCTTGCCGCCCTTGCCCACGGCGGTGAGGTACTGCGACTGCTGCTCGGGCGTGCCCGCGAGCGTGATCGCACCGCTGCCCAGCCCTTGCATCGCAAAAGCGAAGTCGGCGAGCGGCGAGTGGAAGCCGAGCGTTTCGCGCAGCAGCACGAGCGCGCGCGAATCGAGGCGCTCCAGCGCGCCACCCGCGCTGCCGGGCACCGCATAGCGCAGCCAGCCGCCATCGCCCAGGCGGCGCACCCATTCGCGGCAGGCCGCGCGGTCGTCGCGCTCATCGATCTCTTGCGCTGCGCACCAGGGCAACAGGTCGCGCGCGAGCGAGCGATGGGCTTCGTCGAAGAAGGGCAGCGCGAGGTGCGCCGTCGAAGGCGGTGCGGGAATCTTCGTCATCATGGCGTCAGTCCCCACCGAACACCGGCTTGCGCTTGGCCGCGAAAGCCTCGTAGGCGCGCTTGAAGTCTTCGGTTTGCATGCAGATGGCCTGCGCCTGCGCTTCGGCCTCGATGGCCTGGTCGATGGTCATCGACCATTCCTGCGAGAGCATGGTCTTGGTCATGCCATGCGCGAAGCTCGGGCCTTCGGCCAGTTCGCGCGCCACCTTGGTGGCGGCCTCGAGCAACGCATCGCTTTCGTGCAGTGCGTTGAAGAAGCCCCAGGCGTGGCCTTCCTGCGCCGTCATCGCGCGACCAGTAAACAGCAGCTCCGAAGCGCGGCCCTGGCCGATCACGCGCGGCAGCAGCGCACAGGCGCCCATGTCGGCGCCGGCAAGACCCACGCGCGTGAACAGGAATGCCGTGCGCGTCGACGGAGACCCGTAGCGGAGATCGCAAGCCAGCGCGATCATGGCACCCGCACCGGCGCACACGCCGTCAATGGCGCCGACGATCGGCTGCGGGCAATGCCGGATGGCCTTGACCAGGTCGCCCGTCATGCGCGTGAACTCGAGCAGCTCGGGCATGCGCATCGTGGTGAGCGGACCGATGATTTCGTGCACGTCGCCGCCCGAGCAGAAGTTGCCGCCGGCGCCGGTCACCACGATGGCCTTCACGTCGGTGGCATAGGTCAGCGCGCGGAACAGGTCGCGCAGCTCGGCGTACGAATCGAAGGTGAGCGGGTTCTTGCGCTCGGGCCGGTTCAGCGTGACGGTGCCGACACCGGCCTCGTAGTTCCATGCAAAGTGCCTGGCCTCGTAAGGCGCCTTGGCCTCGAATTGCGCGCGCATGGGATTGCCCGCGCCGATGTAGTGCTTCATTCGGCCTCCGCCATCTGGCTGTGTGAGTGTTGCTTGACCTTGCCGAGCAGCTTGTGCAGCTGCGCGATCTCCTTGGCGCTGAGGCCCGCGAAAGCGTCGACGATCCAGTCTTCGTGCTGCTGCGCCATTTCGTTGAAGAGCTTGCGGCCACGGGCCGTGAGCCGTACGCGCCAGGCGCGGCGGTCGCCCTCGACATCGACGCGTTCCACCAGCCCTTCGGTCACGAGCTGGTCGGTGATGCCGGTCACGTTGCCGCCCGTCACCATCATGCGGCGCGAGAGCTCGTTCATCTTGAGGCCGTCGGGTGAGCGCTCGAGCTGCGACATCAGGTCGAAGCGCGGTAGCGTGGTCGAGAACTGCGAGCGCAGTTCGTTGCGTACCTGCTTTTCGATCAGCTGGGTGCAGGTAAGGAGCCGCAGCCAGAGGCGCAGGGCTTCGGGATGTTCGCTGTGCGCGCGCGCTTCGAGGTCCATGTCAGTGTGTTTCCTCGGAGCTGGGTGCAGCAGCGAGCGCGGCGTTGGCCGCGGCAATCTGCTGCTGCTTGGCGATTTCGCGGTACATCTGGTCGCGCCCGCTCAGGTACTGCTTGGGCCAGTCGACATCGCGGCTTTGCAGCTTGGCGGCTTCGTGCAGCGTCCAGGCAGGGTCGGCGAGATGAGGGCGCGCGATGGCGCAGAGGTCTGCGCGCCCCGCCGCAATGATGCTGTTCGCCTGGTCCGCATCGGTGATCGCACCCACAGCAATGGTCGAGATGCCGACCTCGTTGCGGATGCGGTCCGAGAACGGCGTCTGGTACATGCGGCCGTACACCGGCTTGGCGGCGCGCGTGGTCTGACCGGAAGACACGTCGATGAAATCGGCGCCGGCCTCCTTGAAGAGGCGCGCCACCACGACCGCTTCCGCGTCGGTATTGCCGCCGGGTGCCCAGTCGTGGGCCGAGACGCGCACGCTCATCGGCTTGTCTTCGGGCCAGGCCGCACGCATTGCGCGGAACACCTCGAGCGGATAGCGGCACCGCGCCTCGATGTCGCCGCCGTATTCGTCGGTGCGCAGATTCGTCAACGGGCTGATGAAGGCCGACAGCAGGTAGCCGTGCGCGCAGTGCAGCTCGAGCCAGTCGAAGCCGCATTCGGCGGCGCGGCGGGTGGACTCCACGAACCGCTCCCGCATGTCGTCCATCTGCTCGCGCGTCATCGCGGCCGGCAGCTGGTTCTGCTCGCCATAGGCCACCGCGCTGGCGGCCAGCAGCCGCCAGTTGCCACTCTCGAGCGGCTCGTCCGTGCCTTCCCAACCCACGCGAGTGGAGCCCTTGGGCCCGCTGTGGCCGAGCTGCATGGCGATCTTCGCGCTCGATTGCGTGTGCACGAAATCGACGATGCGCTTGAACGCCGCTTGCTGCGTGTCGTTGTAGAGGCCGGTGCAGGCCGGCGTGATGCGGCCTTCGGGGGTTGGGCTCGTCATTTCGACGCACACCATCGCGGCGCCGCCGAGTGCGCGCGCACCCAGGTGCACCAGCAGAAAATCCTGCGGCACGCCGTCGACCGCGCTGTAGGTGGCCATCGGCGACACCAGGATGCGGTTCTTCAGCGCCAGGCCGCGCACCTGGAGCGGCATCAGCATCGGCGCCACGGGCTTGCCCCCCGCGAGCCACCGCTCGTAGCCGCCGAGCCATTCGGTGTCGCGCACGCGCAGGTTCTCGTGGCTGATGCGCTGGGAGCGCGTGAGCAGCGAGTAGGCGAACTGCTCGATCTGCATGCCGGTGTAGCGCGGCACGTTTTCGAACCATTCGGTCGAATTGCGCGCCGCGTTCTGGATCTTCAGCACCTCGACGCTGCGGCGTGCTTCGTAGCCTTCGAGCACATGGTCGACCGTGCCGCCCTGCGCGAATTCATTGGCCAGGTCGATGGCGTCTTCCAACGCGAGCTTGGTACCCGAGCCGATCGAGAAGTGCGCTGTGTGCGCCGCATCGCCCATCAGCACCACGGGCACCGAGCGGCCCTGCACATCGATGCGGTGCGTCCAGCGCTCGCACACCACGCGCGGAAAGCGGATCCAGTTGGCCGAACCGCGCAGGTGCGTGGCGTTGCTGATGAGCGGATGGCCGCCCAGGTACCTGGCAAACAGCTTTTCGCAGAAGGCGATGGCCTCGGGCTGCTCCATCTGGTCGAGGCCATGGGCCTTCCACACTGCTTCGGGCGTTTCGACGATGAAGGTCGAGGTCTTGTCGTCGAACTGGTAGGCGTGCGCCTGGAACCAGCCATGCTCGGTCTGTTCGAAGGCGAAGGTGAAGGCGTCGAAAGTCTGGTGCGTGCCGAGCCACACGAAGCGGCAGTTGCGCAGGTCGATGTCGGGCTTGAACACATCGGCATAGCGCTGGCGAATGCGGCTGTTGAGGCCGTCGCTGGCAATCACCAGGTCGGCGTTGTACTGCGCGGCCATCGCCTGGTCGTCGGTGGCGTCGGTTTCGAAGACCAGATTCACGCCGAGCGCGAGGCAGCGCTCCTGAAGGATGTTCAAGAGACGCTTGCGGCCGATGCCGCAAAAGCCATGGCCGCCCGAGCGCACCTGCCGGCCCTTGAAAAAGACCTGGATGTCGTCCCAGTGATGAAACTCGTGGCCGATGAGCGCCGCGGTTTCCGCATCGGCCGCGGCCAGGTTGGCGAGCGTCTGGTCGCTCAGCACCACGCCCCAGCCGAAAGTGTCGAAGGGGCGGTTGCGCTCCACCACCGTGATGTCGAGCGCCGGGTTGCGCGCCTTCATCAGCAGCGCGAAATACAGGCCCGCGGGCCCACCGCCGATGCACAGGATGCGTTGGAGGTCCATGGCGGGGGCGGCGGAAAGGCCGGCGGTGAGGCTGTTCATGGTTGAATAGTTTAGACATAAACAATCCGATGTCAACGGGTTCACCACCACCACTGGGACCTCATGTGTTGCGAGGTGTCAAGCAGAAAGTCCAAAAAATCAATACCATGGCGCCACCATGCAAAGCTTGATACCAAAGATCGAGTCGCAGCTTGCGTCGCTGCCCGTGCCCATCGCGCTGGAGTTGCCTGATGGTCGAAGAGTTGCCAAGCCGGGTTTCCGCGTGACCTTGGCGTTCAGCGAGTGGTCGGGGCTGGCCAAGCTGGCGGCGCACCAGGTGGGCGCCATTGGCGAGGCTTACGTGGAGGGCAGGGTCCAGATCGAGGGCGCGATGCGCGACCTGATCGACGCAACGGTCGGCATGCTGCCTGGCAACCCCGCCGAAACAGACACCACTTGGTGGACCCGCCTGGCGCGGCTGGCCAAGTCCCGCGGTTCGCATTCCTTGAACAAGGATGCGGAGCAGATCCAGTTTCACTACGACGTTTCCGACGACTTCTACGCGCTGTGGCTCGATCCGCGCCGGGTTTATTCGTGCGCCTACTTCCGTACCCCGGAACTGACGCTTGCCCAGGCGCAGGAAGCCAAGCTCGACCACATCTGCCGCAAGCTGCTGCTGAAGCCCGGCGAGCGTTTCCTGGACATCGGCTCGGGATGGGGCGGGTTGCTGATGTGGGCCGCCGAGCACTACGGCGTGGACGCCACCGGCATCACGCTGTCGAAGAACCAGCATGCGCATGTTCAGAGCCTTATCGAGGAAAAAGGCCTGCAGGGCCGGGTGCGCGTAGAGCTGCGCGACTACCGCGAGCTCTCCGCCGACGCACCCTTCGACAAGATCGCATCCGTCGGCATGTTCGAGCATGTGGGCGCGGCCAACATGCCGACCTACTTCCGCAAGATCCATTCGCTGCTGAAGCCCGGCGGCCTGGTGCTGAACCACGGCATCACCTCGGGCCAGCTCGACTACCGCCAACTCGGCGCGGGCATGGGCGATTTCATCGAGAAGTACATCTTCCCCGGCGGCGAATTGCTGCATGTGACCCACGTGCTGCGCGAAACGGCCGCCGCGGGCCTGGAGATGGTCGACACCGAAAGCCTGCGCCCGCACTACGCGCGCACGCTCTGGGCCTGGTCCGACGCGCTCGAGGCGCAGCTCGGCACGGCACGCGAGGTGCTCGAGCGCACCGGCGGGCCGCAAAGCCGCAACGCCGAGCGCATTCTGCGGGCCTATCGCCTCTATCTGGCGGGCTCCGCCATGAGCTTCGAGCAGGGCTGGATCTCACTGCACCAGATGCTTTCCACCAAGCCCGACGGCAAGGTGGAGCATGGTGTTTTGCGCGGTTCGCAATCGGTGTACCCTTTTGCCCGTGACTACATCTACAAGTGAGTAAAAAAAACCATGCTGTATCGATTCCAGTCCCGGGCTTCTCCTGACTTCGTGATGCTGGAGGTGCATGCACGCCAGCTGCTCGACATCGTCGGCAAGCCGGCCGCGCCCCAAGGCATCATCACCGTCGAGCAGATCCCCGCCGCCATTGCGGCGATCGAATCCGCGCTGGCACGCGAAGCCAGCAATCCCCACAACCACGACGACCACGTTGTCGAAGGCCACGACCACGACGCCGAAAAGCAGCACGTGGGCCTGCACCAGCGCGCAGCGCCCCTGCTTCACATGCTCAGGGATTCCCTGGCCGAAGAAAAAGACGTCACCTGGACGACATGACCAGGCCAGTCACACGCTTTTCCTGAGGCACCGCGGATCCGGCTCGGCCGGTCCGCCGATGCGGTGAAGCGCCTAGCCCGAGGTCAGTCGACCTTTGCGCCGGAGTCCTTCACCACCTTGGCCCACTTCACGTGCTCGCTGGCAATCAGCTTGGTGAAGTCGGCGGGTGAATTGCCGCTTGGAATCGCGCCCTGGGCGAGCATCTTTTCCTTGATGGCGGGCGTGCTGAGCGACTTGGCCACTTCCTGCTGAATGCGGTTCACGATGTCGGGCGAGGTGCCGGCCGGTGCCAGCAAGCCGAACCACGAGCTCGCCTCGAAGCCCTTGAGCGCCGGGCCACCCGCTTCCTCCACCGTCGGAATGTCGGGCAGCGCCGGCGAGCGCTTCGCGCTGGTCACGGCCAGCGCCGTGAGCTTGCCGCCCTTGATCTGCGCCATCGACGAGGGCAGGTTGTCGAACATCACGTCGGCATTGCCGCCCACCATGTCCAGCAGCGCCGGCCCCGAGCCCTTGTACGGGATGTGCGCCATGAAGGTGCCGGTCATGCTCTTGAAGAGCTCGCCCGCCAGGTGGATGGAGGTGCCGCTGCCGCTCGACGCCATGTTGAGCTTGCCCGGGTTGGCCTTGGCGTACTTGATGAAGTCCTGCACGTTGTGGATGTTCAGCGCCTTGGCCTTGTCGGCGTTCATTTCCATCACGTTGGGCACGGCCGCCACGAGCGTGATCGGCACGAAATCCTTGATGGGGTCGAACGGGAGCTTGGGGTAGAGCGCGCGGTTGATGCCGTGCGTGCCCACGGTGCCCATCAGCAGCGTGTAGCCGTCGTTCGGTGCGCGCGCCACGATCTCGGCGCCCACGTTGCCGCCCGCGCCCGCACGGTTGTCGACGATGAACTGCTGCCCGAAGGCCTTCGACAGCTCGGGCGCGACGGCGCGCGCCAGGATGTCGGTGGTGCCGCCCGCCGCGAAAGGCACGACGATGCGAACCGGCTTGTTCGGCCAGGTGTTCTGGGCCCAGGAAGGGGTGGCCGCGAGGGCGATGGCTGCGGCGGAAGCGGCCAGCGCGGCGCGGCGGTTCGTCTTGAAAGTTGAAGAAGTCATGCGGGCGTTTGTACAGGGGAACCGCCGCGCGCGTGGCGGGTAAAAACCCCGTGGGAACGCCGGTTATGCCACCTGCATCCGCTCTGCGAAGCGCTCGCTGCGAAACCGCTCCAGCACGAAGTCGATGAACACCCGCGTCTTCGCGGGCAGCAGCTTCTTGCTCGGGTAGTAGAGCCAGACCGCGCCTGCATCAAAATGCCAGTCGGGCAGCAGGCGCACCAGCTCGCCGCTGCGGAGCCCGCGTTCGACGAAAGGCATCGGCAGCATGGCCACGCCGAGGCCCATCAGCGCGGCATGGGCGATGGCTTCCGGGTCGTTGAAGATCGCGCGCGGCCGGGGCAGCTCCACGGTGGTCTGGTCGCCCTTGGCATGCTGCAGTGTCCAGCTGCGCAGCCGGCCCGTGGGCGACGAGCGGCGCAGCAGCGCATCGAACTGCGCCAGCTCCACCGGATGCAGGGGCGGCGCGCGGCCCGCCAGGTAGCCCGGCGCCGCCACCGCCACCACATGAATGCGCGCCAGCTCTCGCGCCACCATGCCGGGCGACAACTCGATGCCGCCGCCAATGGCCGCGTCGAAGCCCTCGCCCACCAGGTCCACCTGGTGGTTGTCGAAGTGCCAGTCGGGCAGGATCGACGGGTAACGCGCAAGAAAGTCGCCCATCATGGGCAATACATGCTCGCGGCCGAACGCCTGGCCCATGCTCACCTTGAGCGTTCCGGCGGGCTGGCCGTCGTCCTTCGAAATATCGGCCACCGCGTCTTTCAGTGTCGCAAGTGCCCCGCCGATCTGCCCCAGAAAGCGCTCGCCGCCCTCCGTCAACGTCAAGCGGCGCGTGCTGCGCTGGAACAGCCGAACGCCCAGCCGGGCCTCGAGCCGGGCGACGTTCTTGCTGACCGCCGCGGGCGTGAGCCCGAGCCGCCGGGCGGCGGCCGAGAAGCTGCCGCTTTCCGCACTCTGGACAAAAGACTCGAGGTGATTGAGCGGTTCCATGCGTTCATTTTCAACCATTGGTTGAATTTGATTGCACCAATTGATGACTACCGGAGAGGTAATGAAATCTTCACACTGAAGGCTTTCCACCTCACAACCGATAGGAAACCACATGGCCTCCACCCGACAAAACTCTCCCGCGCTGACCGGCAAAGTCGCTTTCGTGACCGGCGGTTCGCGCGGCATCGGCGCCGCCATCGTGCGCCGCCTGGTGCAGGACGGCGCCGCCGTCGCCTTCAGCTACGCGAGCTCCGGCGCCCCGGCCGACGAACTCGCACGCACCATCGAAGCCGAAGGCGGCCGCGCGCTCGCGCTGAAGATCGACAGCGCCGACGCCGCCGCGCTCACCGCCGGCATCGACGAAGCGGCCCGCACGCTCGGCAAGATCGACATCCTGGTGAACAACGCCGGCGTATTCCTCGGCGGCAGCCTCGACGACTTCTCGCTCGAGGACTTCGACAAGACGCTCGACGTCAACGTGCGCGCCGTGTTCGTCGCGGCCAAGGCGGCCTCGCGACACATGGGCGAAGGCGGCCGCATCATCAACATCGGCAGCACCAACGCCGAGCGCATGCCCTGGCCCGGCGGCAGCGCCTATGCCATGAGCAAGTCGGCGCTGAAGGGGCTGGTGCAGGGCCTCGCGCGAGATCTCGGCCCGCGCGGCATCACGGTCAACAACGTGCAGCCGGGCCCGGTCAACACCGACATGAACCCGGTCGACGGCCCGAACGCCGCCGCGATGCACGGCTTGATGGCCCTGGCCCGCCATGCGCGTCCCGAAGAAATCGCCGGCATGGTGGCGTACCTGGCCAGCCCCGAAGCAGCTTTTGTCACGGGCGCCAGCCTCAACATCGACGGCGGCTTTGCGGCCTGATGGCTACCCGGCGCGCTGGACGGCGGCAATGAGCTTGTCCAGCGTGGCATCGAGGCGGGCGAGCTCGTCGGCATCGATGCCCTCGAACAGCGCGGCCTCGCGTTGCCGGCCCAGCGTGCCGACGGTTTCGTGCAGCGCCTTGCCTGACGCCGTGAGATAGAGCCGGCTGCGGCGCCTGTCCGTGGGGTCGTCATGGCGCTGCATGCGCTTGTGGCGTTTCAATCCGGCCAGCGCGCGGCTTACCGCCATCTTGTCCAGGCCGGTGAGCTCGGCGATCTGCGTGGCCGTGAGTCCCGGTTGCGCACCGAGCACCGCCATCGCCCGCCATTCGTTGAGCGTGAGGTGGTGCTCGCGGCCGACCTTTTCGTGAAAGGGCCGCGCCGTGAGGTTGACCACCCGCACCAGCTTGAAGAACAGCGGGTCCATGGCGCGCCGGCTCAGTCCAGCAGTTTTCTCGCAGCGGCCGCAACGGCTTCGGCGCCGATGCGCGACTGCGCCTCCAGCACCGGCGCATAGCCGACCGGAATGCGCGGCGCACCGAGCCGCGCTACCCGGCATCCCGTGGCCTCGGCGGCGCTGGCTGCGATCTCGGCGCCGAAGCCCGCCACCTGCACCGCCTCGTGCACCACCAGCAGCCGCTGGGTGCGCGCACACGAGGCAAGCACCGTCTCGCGGTCCCAGGGCCAGAGCGTGCGCAGGTCGATCAGGTCGACCGCAATGCCTTCCGCCGCCAGCACATCGCAAGCCGCAGCGCACGCCTGCATCTGCTTGCTCCAGCTCACGAGCGTGAGCGCGTTGCCTTCGCGCACGCGCCGCGCCTTGCCGAGCGGCACGGCCAGGTCGTCGTTCACTTCGCCGCGCAGGCCCCACAGCGTCTTGTGCTCGATGTAGACCACCGGGTCGCCGCACTGCAGCGCGGCACGCAGCAGGCTGTAGTTGTCCTGCGGCGTCGAGGGGCTCGCCACCACCACGCCCGGCAGGTGCGCGAACCAGGCTTCGAGCGACTGCGAATGCTGCGCCGCCGATGCATCCCAGATGCCGCCCGGCATGCGCGCCACCAGCGGCACGCGGCCCTGCCCACCGAACATGAAGCGGTTCTTGGCGGCCTGGTTCACCAACTCGTCCATGCCGCAAAGCGCGAAGTCGACCACGCGCATCTCGACCACCGGGCGCAGGCCCGCGAGCGCCATGCCCACGCCGGCGCCCATGATCGCCGCCTCGCTGATCGGCGTGTCGATCACGCGTTCGGCGCCGAAGGTCTGCTGCAGGCCCTTGTACTGGCCGAAGATGCCGCCGCGGCCCACGTCTTCGCCGAGCACCACCACGCGTGCATCGGCTTCCATCTCGCGCTGGATCGCGAGCACGGCGGCTTCGGCGTAGCTGAGTTCTTTCGTCATCAATGCCATTGCCCCGCTCCGACGGTCTGCACGTCGGTGAAAGCGGCACTGGCGTCGGGCCAAGGCGCGGCATCGGCCACGGCCAGGGCGGTGTCCACCTCGTCGCGCGCCGCATTCTCTATCGCGTCGAGCGTGGCCGCGCTCACGCCCTGCGAGAGCAGATGTCCGCGTGCCCGCGCGATCGGATCCGTTTCGAGCGCGGCGGCCAGTTCGGCGGCGTCGCGGTACGCCGCGAGGTCGACCGACACATGCCCCTTCACGCGGTAGGTCAGTGCATGCAGCAGGCGCGGCCCGCCGCCGCTGCGCACTTCGCGCACCAGCCGTGCGGCGGTTTCGTACACCGCGAACACATCGTTGCCGTCGACCTGCGTGGCCGCGATGTCCATCGATGCGGCGCGTGCCGACGCGCCTTCACCGGCCGTCATCGGCCCGCTCGCGGTGGTGGCGCTCCAGCGGTTGTCCTCGCAGACGAAGAGCACCGGCAGGTCGTACACGCGTGCCCAGTTCAGCGCCTCGAGAAACGGCCCGCGGTTGATTGCCCCGTCGCCGAAAAAGCAGACCGTGATGTCACCGGTTTTCTGGAGCACCTTTTGCGCATGCGCCGCGCCCACGGCAATCGGCAGCCCCGCCGCCACCACGCCGTTGGCGCCCAGCATGCCGACCGAAAAGTCCGCGATGTGCATCGAGCCGCCCTTGCCGCCGTTGAAGCCGGTTGCCTTGCCGAACAGCTCGCACATCATGCGGGCCAGGTCCGCGCCCTTGGCCAGCGTGTGGCCGTGGCCGCGGTGCGTGGAGGTGAGGTAGTCGGTCGCCCGCAAATGAGCACACACGCCCGCCGGCACCGCCTCCTGGCCGGTCGAAAGGTGCAGCGGCCCGCGCACCTTGGCGGAACCGGCGGCCTGCTGGCCATAGGCGCTCACGCCGCCCTGGCTGGCCGTTTCGGCGGCGTTTTCGAAGGCGCGGATGCGCACCATGGTGCGGTACAGCGCCTCGCCGGCGCGGTTTGAATTGCTCGAATCCATCTTGTCTCCAACGCTCGTGAAGCGGGCGCTTTGGCAAAAATCGTATCAAGCGTGACGACATGGCCTCACAGTGCTTACCCCTGCTGCCCTTTCGCCGGGTTGGCTTGAGAATGATTCTCAAGTGCATCGGTAGAATGGTGCCCCCTCCGCACGATTCTTTTCCGGGTACTGCACGCTTTGGTCGATGCAGTGCCCGCCCCCTGCTTTCCCATGCACAAGCTTTTTCTGGCAACGCCTCTCGCGCTCGCGGGAACCTTCTCTCACGCACAAACCCCTGATTCCGCCCCCGATGCGCGCGGGCAACTCAACACCATCACGGTGGAATCGAGCGCAGCCGCCGGGTTCGTCGCCAATACCGTGGAGGCCGGCACATTCCGCGGCGCCAACATCATGGACGTGCCCGCGACGGTCAACACCGTCACGCGCGACGTGCTGGAGCTGCAGGGTGCGGCCAGCATCTATGAGGCGCTGCGCAACACGGCCGGCGTAACACGCCAGCAGAACGGCGGCGACACCTTCGACCAGCTCGTGATCCGCGGCATCGCGGTCGAGAACCGCACGAACTACCGGCTCAACGGCTCGCTCGCAATTCCCAACATCTCCGAGATTCCCATGGAGAACAGGGAGCGTGTGGAGGTGCTGAAGGGCGCATCTGCGCTCTACTACGGTTTCACCACGCCGGCGGGCATCGTCAACCTCGTCACCAAGCGCGCCGGCAGCACGCCCGTGAGCACCGTGGGTCTCACGCTCGACGACCGCGGCTCGGCGCAGGCGCTGGTCGATCTCGGGCGCCAGTTCGGCGACCAGAAGCAGTACGGCGTGCGAATCAACGCGGCCGGCGGGCGCATCGGCTCCAACATCGACGACCTGGACGGCAACCGCAGGTTCGTGTCGGCCGCGTTCGACTGGCGCGTCAACAGCCGGCTCACGCTCAAGGCCGACATCGAGAACTACCGCAAGCGCATCACGGAACAGGCCGGCATCACCCGGCTCGCGGCCGTCAATGGCGTGATCGCGCTGCCCGCCCTGCCCAACCCGGACAAACTGCTCGGGCCGCCGTGGGCGGTGTTCGATGCCGAGGTCACCAACACGCAACTGCGCGCCGACTATTCGCTCAGCGACAACTGGGCGCTCACCGTGGAAGCCGGCCACTCCGACGCCGAACGTGACCGCAGGCTTGCAAGCTTCAGCAACTACAACGTGCGGACCGGTGCCGGCCGCATCACCGGCAACGACCAGAGCCTGAAGCAGACCTCAGACCTGTTGCGCACCGAACTGTTCGGTACCTTCTCGACCGGCAGCGTGCAGCATGAACTCACGCTCGGCGCCGCGCGCACCAAGAAAACACAGAACCCGATCTTCCAGCGCAACTACGGCGGCGCAAGCACCGCGCAGAACCTGTACAACCCGGTTCCCATCGGTTACTTGCCGCTGACGGCGCGCCCGACCCGGCCCACCACCGGCGCCCAGGAGAGCGAGGAGCTGGGCCTTTACGCGCTCGACCGCATCACTTTCTCGCCGCAGTGGCAGCTGGTGGTCGGCGTGCGCCGCACCCACTACGAGAGCACGCAGGGCGCCAGCGCCACGATCCCGTCGATTGCATACGACGTGCGCAAGACCACGCCGCTTGCTGCGCTGAGCTACAAGTTCACCCCCGCGCTGGTGGGCTATGTCTCCTATGCGCAAGGCGTCGAAGAAGGTGAGATCGCACCCGCCGGCACCGCCAACCAGAACGCCCACATGCCGCCCGGCGTGAGCAAGCAGAAGGAAATCGGCCTGCGCTGGCTCACCGATGGCGGCATGCTGCTGTCGGGCGCCTTGTTCGACATCGAACGCCCCGGCGCCTATACCAACAGCGCCAACACCTTCGTGGCCGACGGGCGCCAGCGCTATCGCGGGCTCGAAGTTTCGGCGCAGGGCCGCCTGACGCGCGAGCTCGCCTGGCAACTGTCGGCCCAGTCGCTCGACGCCGAGTTCCGCGGCATCAACGCGCAATACAACGGGAAGATGCCCGAGAACACGGCCAGGCAAACGGCCGGCGCTTTTCTCTCATACGACATTGCCGCCGTGCCGGGCCTCTCGATCAACGGCGGGGCGTACTACACCGGGCGCCGCCCGGTGGACGACCTGAACCAGGCCTTCATCGGCGGCAACACCATCTTCGGCCTGGGCGCACGCTACGTCACGCAGCTGTTCGGCAAGCGCACCCTGTGGCAGGTGAATGTCGACAACGTGGCCGACAAACGCTACTGGGCGGCGGCCGGCACGCGGCTTGCGGTCGGCGCACCGCGCAGCGTCAAGGCGACGCTCAAGATCGACCTCTGAAACGAACGACGACGCAGCCGCACCTCCCTGGCGGCTCTTTTTTACTTTTTGCTTTTATCTCCATGGCTCTCCTGAGGCGCGTCTGGTTCCAGATCCACTGGTTCATCGGCATTACCGCCGGATCGGTGCTCGTGCTCATCGGGTTGACCGGCGCAGTACTTTCCTTTCGCGCCGAGATCGTCGACGCGATCAACCCCGAGCTGCGCCACGTCTCCAACCCGGCCGGCGCGGCGGCGCTGCAGCCCGCGGCGCTGATGGAACATCTGCAAGCGGCGCACCCGACCCGCCGGATCGCCGCGCTCACGGTGTTCGCCGAGCCCGGGCGGCCCGCGCGCGTCAATTTCGCGCCACCGGAAGGCCAGCGCCAGGCAGAGGTGCGGCTGGTCGATCCCTGGACCGCCGAGCTGTTGCCCGAACCGAAGGGCGATGCCTTCTTCGAGTTCGTCGAGCACCTGCATCGCTGGCTGCTGCTGCCTCGCGATGCGGGCAAGCCTGTCACGGGGACCTTGGCCGTGGGGCTGCTGATTCTTGCGCTGTCGGGCCTCTACCTGCGCTGGCCGCGCCGGCCGCTCGCCTGGCGGGCCTGGTTGAAGCTGGACTTCGCGCTCACCGGCCGCGCGTTCCTCTGGAACCTGCATGCCGTGTTCGGCACCGTCGCGTTGCTCGCGTACCTGGCCTCGAGCCTGACGGGCATTTACTGGGCCTTCGATGCCGTGCGCTCGACGGTCGACAACGCCGCCGGCGAAGGCCGCATGGTTCGCACGCAACGCATGCAGAACGGCAGCGCGCCACCCGCCCAGGCCGCGGCAGCGCCCAGGCCCGACCTGCAGCGGGTGTGGCAATCGTTCCTCGAAGAAACCGGCGGCGATTGGAGCCAGGCCACGCTGCGCTTGCCGGCGCGCAATGCATCGCAGGTCGAAGCGACCTACCTGCGCACCCAGCCCGAGCACGAGCGCGCACGCAATCGCCTCTATCTCGATGCGGTCACCGGCGAAGCCACGCGGCATGAGCGCTATGCGGAAAAGCCGCTGGCCGGCCGGCTGGTCAACAGCATCTATCCGATGCACATGGGCACCTACTGGGGCTTGCCGGGCCGCATCGTGATGCTGCTCAGCAGCCTGGGGCTGGCGCTGTTCGCGATCACGGGGTGGATGCTCTACCTTGGGCGCCGGCGCACCAAGCGGGCCATGCGCGACGAGCGCGCGCGGCTGAACCCCGCGCTGCAACCGGCCGGGCCGGGCGCCGAACAAGTGCTGCTCACCTTTGCGAGCCAGACGGGCCAGGCGGAACGCATCGCGCTGCAGACGGCGGCGGTTCTGCAATCGGCCGGCATTGCAGTGGTGCTGCAGCCGCTGGTCCGACTGAGCGTGGACGCACTGCGGCACTACCGCAAGGTGCTGCTGGTGGCCAGCACCTTCGGCGACGGCGATCCGCCGGACAGCCTGCGCGCCTTTGCGCGCCAGTTCGCGCGGCAAACCGGGTCCGGCCTGCAGCATGTGCATTACGGCCTGCTCGCACTGGGCGACAGGCACTACGCCAACTTCTGCGGCTTCGGCCGGGCACTGGACCACAATCTGCGCGGCCATGGCGCCCAAGCGCTGTTTCCGATGATCGAGGTGAACAACGGCGATGCCGGCGCCATCGCACAGTGGCAACAGTCGTTGGCCCACGCGTTCGAAGTGCAGTCCGGCGCATGGCAAGCGCACGAACCGAAGGTGGCGCCCTTCGAGCCCTGGCGTCTTGCGCGCCGGACTTTGCTCAACGCGGGTAGCCAAGGCGATCCGCTCTTCGAGCTCGAGCTCACCCGCCCCGGCGCTGCCGCCTGGGTACCCGGCGCTGCCGCCTGGGTACCCGGCGCGCTCGTCGAGCTGCTGCCGCGTCAGCCCGGCCATGCCGTCGAACTGTTCCTGCGCCGCACCGGGCTCGACGGGCATACGCTCGTACAGTGGGGCGGGCATGAGCGCGCGCTCGAAGATGCCGTGGCTCGCAGCATGCTTCCCGCCGCGCCGGTTCCGGCTGCAACCGCGCAGGCGTTGGCGGACACGCTGCAGCCGCTGGCGCCGCGACGCTACTCGGTCGCATCGACCACGGCCGAAGGCTGCGTGCAATTGCTGGTGCGCCAGGCCCGCCACGGAAGCGAATGGGTGTCGCGTCGGGCTGGCTGACCGCCTGGGCGCCCGCGGATGCATCGGTCGAGCTTCGTCTGCTGCCCAATCCGGGCTTTGCGCTCGTCGATGACGAGGCGCCCTGCATCTTCATCGGCAACGGCTCCGGTTTTGCCGGCCTGCGCGCGCACCTTCGCGAGCGCGTGCGGCGAGGGCACAGGCGCAACTGGCTGATATTCGGCGAGCGGCAGGCCGCGCACGACGCCTTCTGCGCCGCTGAAGTTGCGCAATGGCAAGCGGCCGAGGCGCTGGAGCGCGCCGACCTGGTGTTCTCTCGCG
Organism: Variovorax paradoxus; assembly: GCF_040544635.1. Lineage (GTDB taxonomy): Bacteria > Pseudomonadota > Gammaproteobacteria > Burkholderiales > Burkholderiaceae_C > Variovorax > Variovorax paradoxus_R. Next base: position 119,357 of record NZ_JBEPKJ010000001.1, on the reverse strand, counting down.
ACCAGGTGCGGCGCCTGTATGTGCAAGTCCGGCTGCGCGAGGCGGCCGACGTGCTGCGCCAATGGGTCGCCGCCCATGCCGTGATCTATGTCTGCGGCAGCCTCGAAGGCATGGCGCCGGGTGTCGACGAGGCGTTGCGCGACGTGCTGGGTTTGCCGGTGTTCGACAACCTGGTTGCACAGGGCCGCTACCGGCGCGATGTCTATTGAGCCGCCGCCGCCGCGTCTTGCAGGCACTGCGCAAACCGCCCGACGATGGGTGGACTGGCCCGCGGCTTGCGTTGAAGAAGACCCACTTCCCGATAGAACGTGAGCTCGCCGAGCGAGAGCATGCGAACGCCGGCAGGAAGGGGAAGGTGGGCCTCCACCAGCGGCACGAGTGCAACGCCCAGCCCCTTGGACGTCATGTGGATGAGGCCGGGTATCTCGTCGACTTCGATGGAATCCTTGACCGAAATACCTTCACGCCGGAGAAATCTTTCCACCATGCGTCCGCCGAATGACGCGCGGTCGTAGCGCAGGAACGGCTGCTCCTGGATGAGCGCGCGCCAATCTTTTCCCGGCATCTTCTTGGGCGCGATGAGCACGTACGGTTCGTGCACCAGCGACTGCCACGTCAGATCCGGAAGGATTCCGAAAGGGGGCCGGATGATCACCGCCGCATCGATCTTGCCGGCGTCCAGGTCGTCCATCAGCCGCATCGAGACGCCGGGCGAAACGTGGACGCGCAGCAGCGGAAGCTCGTTGCGCAGCTTGGCAAGCGCACGCGCCACCAGTGTCGATTGGGTCGAGGCGATTGCGCCGATCCGCAGCAGCCCGCCACGGGCCGCGTCGTCCGGAAGCTCGCCGAGCTTTGCATAGAGGGCGCAGATCTCCTCCGCGCGCGCCAGCGTCGTTTCGCCGGCTGCATTCAAGTTGGCCGACCGCCCCGTTCTGTCGAAGAGCTCGAAACCCAGGGCTTCCTCGAGCCGCTTGATCTGGCTGCTGACGGCCGATTGCGTCAGGCCGATCCGCTCTCCCGCCGCGGCGAAGGTGCCATGGCGGCAGACGGTGATGAAAGTTCTGAGCTCGTTGATCATGACCCGAGCATCTCAAGAATCGATGCCTGGATCAATGACTCATCACGCCTGGTCATGCATGCGGGGCCGCACTATCGCGCTTCGTACGCTTCCATCGGCTTGTCGGTGGGGTTGGTCCAGGCGGCTTTCGTCAAGGCGCTCGCCGGCAGGCCGACCTTCGAGTTGTGAGGCGGAATAGGCTGCATGAACCACTTGTCATAGATTCGCGCAGCCTCTCCGCTCCTGGCCAACGACATCACGCTTTGGTCGACGAGCTTCTTGAACGCGTCGTCGCCCTTCGGAAGCATGATCGCAATCGGCTCGACGCTGAGCACCTGGTCGAGCAGCTTGTACTGCGCCGGCTCCCTGCTCTTGGAAATCAGCGTGGCAAGGATCTGCCCGTCGGCCGCGAAGCCGTCCACCCGACCCGACTCGAGCAGCAGGAAGCCCTCGCTGTTGTCCTTGGCCAGCATTTCCGAAATTTCGCCTGCACCATCGCGCTTGAGCTTTCTCAGCAGCTGGACGGACGTGGTGCCCGTTGTCGCGGCCACGGCCTTGCCGGCGAACTGCGCCGGAGACACGATGCCGGAGGCCGCCTTGACGGCGATGCGAACGCCTTCGACGTAGAGCGTAGGCGCGAACGCCACATCTTTCTGGCGCGCCGCGTTGTTGGTCGTGGTGCCGCACTCGATGTCGACCGTTCCGTTCTGCACCAGGGGAATGCGGTTCTGCGGCGTGACCAGCTGGTACTTCACGTTGATTTTTTCGAGCTGCAGCGCCTTCCTGATGTCTGCAATGACACGCTCGCAGACCTCGACATGAAAGCCCGTATAGCTGCCCGGCCCGAGCGTGAAGGACATGGCGCCCGAAGCGTCGCGCACGCCCATGGTGATGGCGCCGGACTCCTTGATCTTCTTCAAGGTATCGGTTTGCGCGGAAGCATTCCCGAACGACAGCAGGAGCGCCGCCGCAGTGGCGCCGGCGACAAGAAATTGTGTTTTCACGCGAGCGCTTTCAGACGGCGAACAGCGAGTCGAGATTCGTGAACGACTTCATCTCGATGGCATTGCCCGATGGGTCGAGAAAGAACATCGTCGCCTGTTCGCCCGGCTCGCCCTTGAAGCGGATGTAGGGCTCGATCACGAATTTGGTTTGCCGCGCGACGAGCTTGTCGGCCATCGCCTGCCATTTGTCCATTGGAAGAATGGCGCCGAAATGGCGCACCGGCACGTCGTGGCCGTCTACCGCGCTGCTGGCCTTGTGGCCGCATTCATCGGGTGCGAGGTGCGCCACGATCTGGTGGCCGTAGAAATCGAAGTCGACCCACTCGGGCGCGCTGCGGCCCTCCGGGCAACCCAGCAGCTCGCCGTAGAAGGCGCGGGCTTCGGCGATGTCACGCACGGGAAAAGCCAGGTGAAAAGGAATTCTTGTGAAGGGAGCATTCATGGCGGCAGTTGTATCGATGGGTTGAGGATGCGCAAACTTTAAGCAGTGAATCTCATAACCGAAAACGATATATTTTCTTGCTGAGCATCAATTATTTCGATGAGTCGAAATGCTTTGCCGCGCATGGCAGCGGCTTGCACTTTGAAACCAGCGCTCGGGAATTCCCGGATGCCCATCGCTCCACCGCAATGGGATAGTTAGTTCGCCCTTCAAACTAACTAATTTCTTACACGGCCTTTTTGCCGGGCACCACCATCACAGGAGACATCGATGCAACTCAAGCACACCCTGGCCGCCATGGCCTTTGGCCTCACGGCAGTGAGCGCACTGGCCCAGACCGTGGTCGGCGTGAGCTGGTCCAACTTCCAGGAAGAGCGCTGGAAGACCGACGAGGCTGCCATCAAGGCGCAACTCGAGAAGCTCGGCGCCAAGTACATCAGCGCCGACGCGGGCGGCTCGCCTGAAAAGCAGCTGGGCGACATCGAGGGGCTGATGTCGAAGGGCGCCAAGGCGCTCATCGTGCTTGCGATGGACAAGGACGCGATTCTTCCCGCCATCACCAAGGCCACGCGCCAGAAGGTGCCCGTGGTGGCGTATGACCGGTTGATCGAGGCGCCCGGTGTTTTCTACATCACCTTCGACAACGTCGAGGTCGGCCGCATGGAGGCGCGCGAGGTCTTCAAGGTCAAGCCCAAGGGCAACTACGTGATCATCAAGGGCTCGCCGAGCGACCCGAACGCCGACTTCCTGCGCGCGGGCCAGCAAGAGGTGCTGGACGCCGCCGTGAAGAAGGGCGACATCAAGATCGTCGGCGACGAATACACCGAAGGCTGGAAGCCCGAGGTGGCCCAAAAGAACATGGAGCAGATCCTCACCAAGGTCGGCAACAAGGTCGACGCGGTGGTGGCGGCCAACGACGGCACGGCCGGCGGCGCGGTGGCCGCACTCACGGCCAAGGGCCTGCGCGGCATCCCGGTGTCCGGCCAGGACGCGGACTTTGCGGCGCTCAACCGCATTGCGCTGGGCACGCAGACCGCCACCATCTTCAAGGACTCGCGCGAGCTCGGCCGCGAAGCCGCCAGCGCCGCCATTGCGCTGTCGCAAGGCAAGCCGGTCGAGAAGGCCGCGCCCTGGAACTCCGGGCCGAAGAAGATCTCGCTGTCGTCGCGCCTGCTCACGCCGGTGCCGGTCACGCGGGACAACCTCGACGTGGTGGTGAAGGCCGGCTGGATCAAGAAGGACGAGCTCTGCAAGGGCGTTCCGGCGGCCAGCGCGCCCGCGGCCTGCAAGTAACAACAGCAGCAACAACGACGGCTGCGAGCACAACCGCTCGCTGTTGATCCGCGCAGCACTGCGCCGGCCGGCCCGCGGGCCCGGCCGGAGAGCCGCCGCGCACCCGTACCTTCGAGAGGGCAAAAAAATGAGCAACCAAACACCAGGCTGGTGGCGGCGCACCGGCGTCGACCTGCGGCTGCTGTTGATGAGCGTGCTGCTGATCGCGATGGGCGTGGTCTTCAACGTGATGTCCGGCGGCGTGTTTCTTTCGCCCGAGAACCTCTACAACGTGGCGCAGCAGACGGCCGTGGTGGGCATCGTGTCGACGGTGATGGTGCTGGTCATCGTCGCGCGCCACATTGATCTCTCAGTCGGTTCGGTCATGGGCTTCGTCGGCGTGCTGATCGCCTACCTGCAATACACCTCGGGCTGGTCGTGGCCCACGGCCTGCCTGGCGGGCCTTGCGGTGGCGCTGCTGGTGTCCATCTACCAGGGCTGGCTCACGGCCATGCTGGGCGTACCCTCGTTCGTGGTCACGCTGGGCGGCCTGATGTCGTTTCGCGGCGCGGCCTTCCTGGTGGCCGACGGCAAGACACAGCCGGTGAACGACGAGTTCTTTCAGAGGCTCGGCGGAGGCTACGACGGCGGCATTGGCACCACGGCAACCTGGGCCATCGCTGCTTTCGTGGCACTGGTGCTGTTCGCCCGCATGCTGCAGAAGCGCCGCGCCCGCGCCCATCATGAAATGCCCAACGAGCCGCTGTGGATGGAGGTGCTGCTGACGGCGGTGCCCGCAGCTGTGGTGTTCGTCTTCGCGGCGGTGATGAACAACTACCAGATCGCCTCGAAGGACGAGCCGCAGGGGCTTCCGATCCCGGTGCTGATCTGGGCCGTGGTGGCCATCGTGCTGTCGTTCATCGTGCACCGCACGCGGTTCGGCCGCTACGTTTTCGCGATGGGCGGCAACCCCGATGCGGCGGCGCTGGTGGGCATTCCGGTAAAGCGGGTCACGCTGATGCTGTTCGCGTTGCTCGCGGTGCTGGTCACGGTGGCGGCCATCGTGTCGATTGCACGCCTCAATGCCGGCACCAACTCGCTGGGCACCGGCATGGAGCTGTACGTGATTGCGGCGGCCGTCATCGGCGGCACCGCACTCGCGGGCGGCACCGGCTCCATCTTCGGCTCGGTGCTGGGCGCGCTCATCATGCAGTCGCTCGACAGCGGCATGCTGCTGCTCGACGTGCCCATCGGCAAGCGCATGGTGATCATCGGGCAGGTGCTGATCGTGGCGGTAGTGTTCGACGTGCTGTATCGGCGCAAGTTTGGGGAGAACTAGATGAACGCGCGTTGTTCACGGCCTGGTTCGCGGCGCGCACCCGCCGACGGGGTACCTTTCTCCGCGAATGTCCTCCGGCCTGCGGCCTCCCCCTTTATTTCGCTGCGCAAGGCACCCCGCCAGCGGGTGCGTTGCACAGAGCAGTGGTTGATCAGCGGAACACCAGCAGGGTGTCCCGGTGCACAGGGCATCGGGTGCTCCCCGCAGCGAAATAAAGGAGGAGGGCGAAGCCCGGGGGACATTCGCGGAGGGGAGTACCCGGTGGCCTGTGCACGCGCCCTGAACAACAGCGCCCAACCCGCGAAAGCAAAGTCTCAGCAACACGGCGCACTGCGAAAGAAATTCAAATGACCACAGCGGAGACATCAAAGCCATTGGTCGAACTGCGCGACATCCGCAAAGCCTTCGGCGGCGTGAAGGCCGTAGACGGCGTGAGCGTGAACCTCTATCCCGGCGAAGTGGTCGCGGTGCTCGGCCACAACGGCGCCGGCAAGTCCACGCTCATGAAGATGCTCGCGGGCGCCTACCCGATCGATTCGGGCGATACGCTGATTGCGGGCGAAAAGGTCCACATCCGCACGCCCGCCGAGGCGCAGGCGCAGGGCATCGAGACCATCTACCAGACGCTCGCGCTGGCCGACAACCTCGACTCCGTGTCCAACCTCTTTCTCGGCCGCGAGAAGATGACGCGCTGGAACACGCTCGACGATCATTTCATGGAAGTGCAGGCGCGCAAGGTGTTCCAGCGCCTCAACAAGAACTTCACCAACATCCGCATTCCGGTGCGCAGGCTTTCGGGCGGCCAGCGGCAGGTGGTGGCGATTTCGCGCGCGTTGTACTTCAACGCGCGCATTCTCATCATGGACGAGCCCTGCGCCGCCCTCGGCCCCGAAGAAACCGCGATGGTCGGCGGGCTCGTGAAGCAGCTCAAGTCCGACGGCGTCGGCATCTTCCTGATTACGCACGACATGCCCGATGTGTTCTCGCTGAGCGACCGGGTTGCCGTCATGAAGAACGGCAAGCTCGTCGGCACCTACCGCACCGCGGACGTCACCGAAGACGAAGTGCTCGGCATGATCATCGCCGGCAAGCGCCCCGAAGGAAAAGAGCAGGCGCACAGGTGAACGTGGTCTCGGTTCATGCGCCTGGGGTTGGTTCATGACCATCGGCGACCAGCAACTGCTCAAGCGAATGAACCGCAGCGCACTGCTGCGCTTGCTGCGCGCGCGGCCCGGCTTGTCGCGGGCGCGGTTGGCGAGCGAAAGCGGCCTTACCAAATCGACCGTGAGCCTGCTGGTGCGCGAGCTGCTCGACGAGGGCTGGCTCAGCGAGGCAGGCGCCACAGTTGCCGACGGATTGGGACGGCCTTCGACGCCGCTGCAGATCAACGTCGGCGTGCGCGCATTGATGGGCGTCGAGATTGCTGTCGAAACGGTGCGCCTCGTTTGCGTTTCCCTGCAGGGCGAGGTGCTCCATGCCGACACGCATGCGCTGGCCGACGGCACGCCCGCGGGCGTTTGCGCGCAGGTCGCGCGCATGGCCGCGGCGGCGCATGTGCAGTTGAAAAGCCTGGGACTGCGCCTGTCCAGCATCGGCGTTGGCGTGCCAGGCGCGGTGGACGATTGCACCGGGGTGGTCCGCTTTGCACCCAACCTCGGCTGGCGCAATGTGAGCCTGTTGCCTGCGCTCGAAAAAGCCTTTGCTGCTGCGGGCCTGCCGGGCGTTACCGTGCAACTGCAGAACGATGCCGATGCGGGTGCGCTCGGCGAATACGAATTCTTCGGCAGCGAAGGCGGAGACCCTTTGATCTTCGTCAGTTGCGACGTGGGCGTGGGTGCCGGCGTGGTGCTGAACGACCGCCTCTTCACCGGCGCGCAGGGCATGGCGGGCGAGATCGGCCACACCATCCTGCAGATCGACGGACCGCTGTGCTCGTGCGGCCGCCGCGGCTGCGCCGAAGCCTTCTTCGGTTCGCACGCGCTGGAGCGCGAGGAGCCCGGCATGGCGCACGCGGCCGCTTTCCTCGGTGTGCTGCTGCAGAACCTGTGGGTGACCTTCGATCCGCGTGCCATCGTGCTCGGCGGCAAATCGTGCACCAACCATCCCGGCCTGTTGCAAGCAGCCTTCGAGGTGGTCAAGCACCAAGCCGACGCGGCCGGCATGCCCGCGCCCGATCTGCGCCTTGCGCGCTACGGCGAGCTTGCGGCTGCTGTCGGTGCTGCGGCGCTGGCGCTGCATGAATACCTGCGGCCGCTCCAGCCCGATGCGCGCACGCGCCGTGCCCGTGCCGCGCGCGCAGACCGAGTACCTTCGAACTAAAAGACTCTCTTCAAAGCGGCATCGCCACCGCCATTGCACGGCCACATGCGCAAACCGCCTACGCGCGTCGCCGCGGCCTTGGCCTAGGTTCTTGACTTCGCAGTCTCCAAGAACCCAGAAACAACCAGGAGCTTCGTGCCATGCCCGATGCCACCGCGCGCCTTCGTGCGCCTTCTTCCACGCTGCTGACCGTCACCGCCGTGGTCATCGGCCTTGCGGGTCTGGCCCTGGGTGCGGCGGGCGCGTGGCTGGTGGTGCTCGGCGGCTCCTGGTATTACCTTGCCGCGGGGCTCGGGCTCATCCTTGCCGCGGTGCTGTTGCCGCGCGGCGGCGGTGCAGGCCTGTGGGCCTATGCGCTCGTGGTGGCTTTCACATTGGCGTGGGCCTTGTGGGAGGTGGGGCTCGATTGGTGGCCGCTGGCGGCGCGCGGCGATGTGTTCTTCGTGATCGGCGTGTTCCTGCTCACACCCTGGGTGGCTCGCGCGCTCGTGCGCCGCAACGCCGCGGGCGTGGCGCCTGCTCGCGGTTTTCTCGGTGTGGTGCTGCTGGCCTTCCTGCTCGCCGCGGTGGTCTCGTGGACCCGCGATCCGACCCGCGTGGAAGGCACCGTGCCAGCACCCACGACACCCACGGCACCTGTCGCCGCTGCCGCAGGCGCAGCACCGGCGAGCCCGGCGCCTCCGAAGGAAGACTGGACCGCCTATGGCGGCAACGGCATGGGCCAGCGCTATTCGGCACTCGACCAGATCACCCCGGGCAACGTCGGCCAGCTTCAGGAAGCGTGGCACTTTCGCACCGGCGACGTACGCGGACAAAGCGGAGACCCCGAGGAGACGACCTTCGAGGTCACGCCCTTGAAGATCGGCGACAGGCTTTTTCTTTGCACGCCGCACCAGTCGGTGGTGGCGCTGAACGCGACCACCGGCGAGCAGCTCTGGCGCTACACGCCCGAGATACGGCGCCCGCTGGCATTGCAGCACCTGACCTGCCGCGGCCTTTCGTATGACCCGGGCAGCGCGGTCCGCCCCGCGGTTGCTTCCGCTGCTTCACCTGCTGCGCCCGCGGCGCCCGCAACTCCCGCTTCGCCGGCACCCGCCGCGGGCGGCGATTGCGATGCCAAGCTCTTCATGCCCACCGCCGACGGCCGCGTCATCGCGCTCAACCCCGAAAGCGGCAAGCCCTGTATGCGCTTCGGCGGCGGCACCGGCCAGATCGACCTCTGGAAGAACATGCCCAACGTGAGGCCCGGCGCCTACTACTCGACCTCGCCCGTGGTGGTGACGCGCTCGCTCATCATCGTCGGCGGCACGGTGCTGGACAACGTCTCGACCAAGGAGACCTCGGGCGTGATCCGCGCCTTCGACATCGACACCGGCGCGCTGGTGTGGAACTGGGACTCGGGCAACCCGGAGGAAACAGCGCCCATCGCGGCCGACCGCACGTACACGGCGAACTCGCCGAACAGCTGGTCGATCTCCAGCGTCGACGAAGCGCTGGGCATGGTCTACGTGCCCACCGGCAACCAGCCGCCCGACCAGTGGGGCGGAAAGCGCACCGAAGGGGCCGAGCGCTACTCGTCCTCGGTGGTGGCGCTCGACCTTGCCACCGGCCGCGTGCGCTGGAGTTTCCAGACCGTGCACCACGACCTGTGGGACTACGACGTGCCCTCGCAACCCAGCCTTGTCGACCTGCGCATTGGCAACGAAACGGTGCCCGCGCTGGTGCAGCCCACCAAGCAGGGCGAGCTGTTCGTGCTCGACCGCCGCGACGGCAAGCCCGTCACCAAGGTTCACGAGCGGCCCGCGCCGCAGGGCGCAGCCGAAGGCGACCACACCTCGCTGACGCAGCCCGTGTCGGAGCTGTCTTTCGATCCGCCCCCGCTCACGCCGGCCGACATGTGGGGCGGCACCGTGTTCGACCAGCTGGCCTGCCGCATCGCGTTTCACCGGCTGCGCTATGAAGGCCGCTACACACCGCCGTCGACCGAAGGCTCGCTGATCTACCCGGGCAACTTCGGGGTCTTCAACTGGGGCGGTATCGCGGTCGATCCCGAGCGGCAGCTGGCCTTCACCACGCCGGCCTCGCTGGCCTTCGTGTCCAAGCTCATTCCGCGCAAGGACGACACCTCGCTTTACGTGCAGGGCAAGAGCCGCCCCAACGACAGCCTGCCCGCGCTCAACGAGAACTTCGGCGCGCCGTTCGCGGTGCAGCTCAGCGCCTTCACTTCGGTGTTGGGCCTGCCGTGCCAGGCGCCGCCCTGGGGCCACGTGGCGGGGGCCGACCTGCGTACCGGCAGGGTGGTGTGGAAGCACAAGAACGGCACGGTGCGCGACAGCTCCCCGTTGCCGCTGCCTTTTGCCATGGGCGTGCCCAGCCTCGGCGGCCCAGTCATGACTGCCGGCGGCGTGGCCTTTCTTTCAGGCACGCTCGACTACTACATGCGCGCCTACGACGTTGCCAACGGCAAGGAGCTCTGGCGCAGCCGGCTGCCGGCAGGCGGGCAGGCCACGCCGATGACTTACAGCGGCAGCGACGGGCGCCAGTACGTGGTGGTGGCCGCGGGCGGCCATGGCTCGCTCGGCACGCGCACGGGCGACCATGTCATCGCCTACGCGCTGCCAAAGCGCTGAGCCGCTGAGCGGTCAGTCCGGCGCGGGCGGTGAGCCGTTGCTGTTGTCTTCTTCGCGCCAGCCGCGCAGCCGCCGGTACAGCGTGCCGCGCGACACGCCCAGCTGCCGGGCGGCCTGCGACACGTTGCCGCCTTGCGCCGCGAGCGTTTCCTCGATCAGCTTGCGGCTGTGCTCGCGCAGGGTTTCGCCGTGCGGCGTTTCCGCTTGCATGGAGCCGGAGGCGGCCGGTTCCATGCGGGCGACTGCCGCGGCCGGCTCCAGCGCCGTTGCAGGCTCGATGGGCAGCACCGTCCCGGGCTCGCCCGGTATCGGTATCGCCACCGCATGCCTGAAGTCCGCGCCGTCCGCTGCTTTGAGCCGCGCCTGCACCCAAACCCCGAGGCCGCTCGCCAGGCGCAGCGGCTGCGCGGCTTCGCGCCGTCCCAGCCGCAGCAGGCTCGCCAGATCGTGGCCCAGCATCGATTCGACATCGCGCTCGCAAGCGTCTTCGGGCAAGCGGCCGATCAGCCGCGCACCGGCGCCGTTGAGCCAGGCGACGGTGCCGTCGGGCGCCACGCCGGCCAGCGCTTCCATGGGCGTGCCCAGCAAGGTGGGGCTGGCCTGGAAGCGCAGGATCAGGTGGTCGCGCGACTGCGCCTGCAGCAGCCGGTTCTCGATCGTCGTGGCGTAGAGCGCCACCATCGAGGCTGCATCGAAACCGAAGCGCCGCGCTTCCATCGTGATGTCGAGCACGCCGGCGAGCCGGCCCGCCACGTCGCGGATGGGGGCCGCGGCGCATTGCATCTGCGAGAGCACGTCGAAGTAGTGCTCCGCCCCGTCGACAGTGCAGGCCTGCCCGGTGGTCGCCACGATGCCCGGCGCCGTGGTGCCGACGATGCGCTCTGAAATGTTCACGCCCACGCGCGCGGTCTTGCGCAGCACGGGCTGGTGCGCCCCGGCCGGCTGCTGCGTGACATGCACCACCACGCCTTCGCCGTCCGTCAGGATCACGCGGCAATCGGTGCCCGCGAGCGCGCTTTCCATGCTCGCGAGTTCCTGCCGCGCCACCTCGAGCAGCTCGCGGTTGCGTGCCAGCGTGGCGTGCAGCCGGCTCGGCGTGACCGCATCGAAAGGCACGATGCGCTGCCGGTCGCTGTGGTTTCGGGTGCAGCGCAGCCACGACTGGATCACCGCTTCGCCGACCAGGCCCGAAGGCCGCACGCCCTCCTCGAAGAACTGCTGCCGCGCGAGCGCCACCCGCTGCGCCGGCGTACTGGAAAAGAGTTGGCGCGGCGCGCTGGCCGTGCCCGGCCTTTCGAAAGCCATGCTGTTCGCTGCTCCTCGAAATCGGGAAATCGGAGGGGATTGCTGACCCCTTCGAATGTGTTCCGCAATGGAACAGCACCGGACTGGGGAAATCCCGAAGGTGAACGCGAGGGCGGCGCAAACGATCCTTGCGACACAAAGGAGACTCACGATGACAAAGATCCACTCCGGGCTGCTGATGCTCGCCGGCGCATGGCTGTGCCTGGGCGCGTCGACGGCCGCGGCGCAGGGCTCCGCCAGCGCGCAGGAACGCGCCGGTGCAGCCGTCAAGCGGGTGAACGGCAGCTTCATTCGCGCCAACACGGCCCAGAAGACGCCCGACTGGCCGAGCTACGGCCTCGACTACGCCGAGACGCGCTTCAGCAAGCTCGACCACGTGAACGCCGGCAACGTGAAGCAGCTGGGCCTGGTGTGGTCCTACAACCTGGAGTCCACGCGCGGCGTGGAAGCCACGCCGCTGGTGGTCGACGGCGTCATGTACGTCACGGCTTCATGGAGCGTGGTGCATGCCATCGACACGCGCACCGGGCAGAAGCTCTGGAGCTTCGATCCGCAGGTCGACAAATCGAAAGGCTTCAGGGGCTGCTGCGACGTGGTGAACCGCGGCGTGGCGCTGCACGAGGGCAAGGTCTACGTGGCGGCCTACGACGGCCGCCTGATCGCGCTCGACGCGGCCACGGGCAAGATGGTCTGGGAGAAGAACACCATCGAGGGGCAGAAGGGCAGCTACACCATCACCGGCGCCCCGCGCGTCTTCAAGGGCAAGGTCATCATCGGCAACGGTGGGGCCGAGTACGGCGTGCGCGGCTACGTCACGGCCTATGACGCCAGCACCGGCGAACAGAAGTGGCGCTGGTTCGTGGTGCCGGGCGATCCCAGCAAGCCCTTCGAGGACGAATCGATGGCGCGCGCCGCCAAGACCTGGGACCCGAGCGGCAAATACTGGGAGGCGGGCGGCGGCGGCACCGCATGGGACAGCTTCGCGTTCGACCCCGAGCTCAACCTGATGTACGTGGGCACCGGCAACGGCTCGCCCTGGGCGCACAGCAAGCGCAGCCCCAAGGGCGGCGACAACCTCTACCTCGGCTCGGTGGTGGCGCTCGACCCCGACACCGGCAAGTACGTGTGGCACTACCAGGAGACGCCCGGCGACAACTGGGACTACACCTCCACGCAGTCGATGATCCTCGCCGACGTCAAGCTGGGCGGCAAGGCGCGCAAGGTGCTGTTGCACGCACCGAAGAACGGCTTCTTCTTTGTCATCGACCGCACCAGCGGCAAGTTCATCTCCGCGAAGAATTTCGTCGACGTGAACTGGGCCACCGGCTACGACAAGAACGGCCGGCCCATCGAGATTGCCGCCGCGCGCCAGAACGAGAAGCCCGGCGACAGCATTCCCGGCCCCTTCGGCGCGCACAACTGGCACCCGATGTCGTTCAACCCGCAGACGGGCCTGGCCTACCTGCCCGCGCAGAACGTGCCGCTCAACCTCATGGACGACAAGGACTGGAAGTTCGACCAGAACGCGCCGGGCCGTCCGCATGCGGCCCTGGGCTGGAACACCGGCATGTTCGCCAACGCCGAGCCGCCCAAGAGCAAACCCTTCGGCCGCCTCGTCGCCTGGGACCCGGTGGCGCAGAAGGAGGCCTGGCGCGTGGACTACGCCTCGCCGTGGAACGGCGGCACGCTCACCACTGCGGGCAACCTCGTGTTCCAGGGCACGGCGGACGGCCGCCTGGTGGCCTACAACGCGAAGACCGGCGAGAAGCTCTGGGAAACGCCCACCGGCACCGGCGTGGTCGCGGCGCCTGCCACCTACATGGTCGACGGCAAGCAGTACGTGTCGGTCGCGGTGGGCTGGGGCGGCGTCTACGGTCTCGCACAGCGCGCCACCGAACGGCAGGGGCCGGGCACCGTGTACACCTTCGCGGTCGGCGGCACGGCCAAGATGCCGGAGTTCGTGCAGTACCGCATGGACAAGCTGGTGCAAGGCGTGAAGTACGACCCCGCCAAGGTCCAGGCCGGCACCATGCTGTACGTGAGCAACTGCGTGTTCTGCCACGGCGTGCCGGGCGTGGACCGCGGCGGCAACATTCCGAACCTCGGCTACATGGATGCGGCGTACATCGAGAACCTCGACAAGTTCATCCTCAAGGGCCCGGCCATGGCGCGCGGCATGCCCGACTTCACGGGCAAGCTTTCAACCGACGACATCGAGAGCATCAAGGCCTTCATCCAGGGCACGGCGGACGCGATCCGGCCGAAGTAGGAGCGGGTGCCTCAGCGGCCGCCGTACCAGTAGGACGTGCTGGCCGCCCAACCTGACTGGGGATAGCTGGCGTGCAGGGCTTGCAAGCCTTTGCGCGACCAGTCGCCCACGGTCTTGTCCTGGCAGGTGTAGCGGGCCATCTTCACCGCGACCGAGAGCGCCTGCGGTACCAGCGGATCGTTGCGGCTGCGCTGCATGAGCGCCAGGCTTTCCTGCGTGAAGTAGACCGAGTCGGGCGGCATGGCGCGCAGCTTCTCGACCAGCCTGGCCTGCCGCGCGCGTTCGTCCTGCGGCAGGAACGACGGCGATTCGAAGTTCGCTGCGCTGGGGGCCTCCGCGTCGAGCGGGCGGCACCACTTGCCGTAGCTGTTGACCGCAGGACTTCCGACATCGTCCGGCGCGCGCCCGGGCAACAGGGGCGTAGGCCGCACGCTCCAGCCGGAGCCGGGCCAGTGCGGAGAGGCCAGTACTTCGGTGGTGCTGGCCATGCGCTCCAGCAGCAGCCTTCGCCATGCGGCGGCATCGGTGCCCGGCAGCGCGGCCGAGCGGCGCAGGCCGGCGATCGGGTCGGCGCCCTTCGCGGGGGCCGGCGGCGCCGATGCAATGCGCTGGCCGGCCGCGCGGCGCGCCAGCGCGTAGTCCCCCGCCAGCACGGCCCGCGTCCACGCGGTTTCCAGGAGCGCGTCGCGCAGGGCCGGCGAAAGACCGGGGTCGGCGGCCAGGCGCAGCCACATCGGCAGCGGCGCGCGCGTGTTGAGAAAGCGAATCACGTCGTCGTCGAAAGCCGTGGCCAGCGCCGGTCGCCCTGCCTGCGGCGCGGCGGTGGACTTGGCCTCCAGTGCTTCGGGGTCGCGGCGCGCGACCACCGGGCGAATGGCCAGGCGCCGCCATTCCTCTTCCGACGCGGCCGTGGGCAGCAGCAACGCCTTCACGAGGTTCTGCCCCGAGAGGCTGTGCGCGATGAGCGGCGAATCGGCCGCGCCGGCGATGACTGCGCGGGCCTCCTGGTAGCGGCCCTGTGCGAACAAGCGCTGGGCGCGAAGCTGGGTGGCGGCGAAGCGCGCGGGATGGTTTTCGGGCACCGCCGACAGCGCGGCTTGCAGTTCGGACTCGCGGCTGTCGCCGGCCTTGGCCGGCACCAGGCTCGCGGCGGCCATCAGCCAAGCCAGATCGCGGGTGCGCTGGTACTTGTCCCAGCTCAGGGTTTCGCGCCACTTGCCGGGCGGCGTGCCGCTGCCGCCGGGGCCTTCGAAGTTACGCACCGCGCTGAGCCATTGCACGAGATCGGAGCCGTGCGCGGGCCCGACATATGAGCAGCCTGTGATTGCGCAGTTGCGGAACTCGTGGTTCAACAGCAGCAGCTTGGCAGCGGCCACGTCGGGCGGGCCCATGGTCGCAAGGCTGTCCGCCAGGCGCTGCACGCGTGTGCCGGGCGTGAGATAGCGGATGCGCAGCGCTTCGGCGAGGCGGTGCACCGACGGATGCAGTGCCTGCAAGCGCGGATTCTTCAGCAGCGGCTGCGCGATGGCGTCGACTTCCCGGGTGAGCGCGGCCTGCTGTTTCAGTGCCTCGGCGGTTTCCTTGCCCGGGTCGTCGCGGTCCGAATAGGAGGGCTCGCCGCCCGGATGGCGGCGCGCCAGCACGCGCAGTCGCATATAGGCCGAGAGGTCGCGCCAGCCGCTGGTCTTGCCGGCCGCGATTTCCGCGAATGCCGTGTCGGCGCCGTCGAGGTCGCCCGCGTAGAAGCGCTGCGCGGCCATCTGGTAAGCGTTGTCGGCCTTGAGCCATGGGGGCGCGTCGGACGGCAGTGCGGAGGCGGTGGTCGCGGCGTTGCCGTCGCAGGTGCCGAAGACGGCGTCCTGCGTCCGCAGCCAGTGCAGCACATGGTGGGGCGTGGTGGCCTTGTCGGCGGCCGCGCGTGCCATGCGCTGGGCCAGTGTCTTCGCGGCATGGCGGAAGGCATCGCCGTAGAAGCAGTTCGGGCCGGCCTGCAGGCTCTCGGCATTCCACTGCGGCGCCTGTTGCGACGATGCGGCGGCATCCGGGGCTGCAATCGGATGCCCCAGCTTGGCGTAGGCGCCGCTGCGCGCCTGCCGCCATTCGGTCCAGGCCTTGTCGGTCTCGTCCATGCCGGCGTCTTCGCGCGGCAGCTTCTCGAGCAGGTCGGAAAACGCGCTCACCGCCTCGGGCGGAAAGGGTTGGCCGTGCAGCCGCCAGTACCAGAGCACCTGGTAGGGCACGAGGTAGTCGGTGTAGTAGCCCGCGGGACGCTCGACGAACTCGCGCACCGGTTGATCGGGCCGGGTCGTCGCGAAGAACAGGTCCTCGGGCTCATAGCCGCCGCTGGCGTGCGCCGCCGCGGCACCGAGCAGGCCGGCCAGCGCGAGCAGCTTCAAGCCGCCGCGCATTGCGTGGGTAGAAAAAATCATCCTGGCGTGTTCCTCGTTGCCCTGGTTCCGGTGCCGTCGATCCGTTCGAAGTCTTCGCTCTTCCATGTGCCGGCGTGGAACACGTAGCGCCGGCGCAATCCTTCGAGCGTGGGCCAGTCTTCGCCGAGCAGCAGGCCCGCCGTGCCGCGGCAGGCCGGCACGGCGGCCGAGCCGGTTGCAGCGAGCCGCTGGCGGATGCGCGCGGATTCCGCGCCCATTCGAAAGTACATCGGCACCACCTCGTCGATCAGGCCGGCGGGCAGCCAGGGGTCGCCCATGCACCACGAGGCGAGCGCCGTGGCCGAGAGCCGCACGTTGCCGCGCAGCGGCTGCAGGCGCTGCAGCAGCGCGACGTAGGCGCCGCGCTGGCTGCGGCGGGCCTCGAAGTCGAGCTGCACCCAGCCCGAGCGGTTGTGCTTCACGGCATGTTCGATGGCAGCGGCAATGGCGGCCTGCTGCGCCTCGTTGACCGGCGAAGGCGCGAGATTGTCGAACGCGACGTGGACCACGGGAATGACGGTCACGCGCGGCGCGATGCGCAGGGGCCACTGGCGCCAGGTCGTGCGGCTCTGTTCGCCGCTCAGCCGCACGGTGGCATGCAGGTAGGCCACGCCGACACCCTCCGGCAGCGCACTGAAGCGCTGGGGCCGGTCCCACATCCAGAGCAGCGTCTGCGGCTGCACGGACTGCATCGGCTGCGGGAGGGCCGCGCCGCCATGCGTCGACAGTGCAAGAAGAACCAGCACCGGCAGCGTGCCGTGAAAACGCATGGGAAATGGGCGCAAGGCCGGAAGAAAAGTCCGGCCAGCATAACGAAAAAGCCGCCTGGCCCGGACGGGCTCAGGCGGCCTTGCGGCTGCTTTTTCTCGGGTTCGGATCAGTCGGCGTACACGCCGGCGGCCTTGATGATCGGGCCCCACTTGGCGATTTCAGCCGAGACGAACTTCTTGTGCTCGGCCGGCTCGATACGCTTGTCGGTGGTGATCACCGCGCCAAGGCCTTCCTGGCGCTTGATGAAGCCCGGGTCCTTCATGGCGGCCTTGATGGCTTCGTTGAGCTTCTTCACCACCGGCGCCGGCGTGCCCTTGGGCGCGTACACGCCGTGCCAGATGGTGACTTCGAAGTCCTTCAGGCCCGATTCGGCGAGCGTGGGCAGGTCTTTCAGGACCGCCGGCGTGCTCAGGCGCTTGGACGTGGTCACGGCATAGGCCTTGACCTTCTTGGCTTCGATCTGCGACGTGGTGTTGGTGGTCTGGTCGCACAGAAGGTCGATCTGGCCGCCCAGTAGGTCGGCGATGGCCGGCGCGGTGCCCTTGTAGGGAACCGGCGTCATCTCGGTCTTGAGCGCGCTCTGGAACAGCAGGCCGCACAGGTGCGAGGCAGCACCCAGGCCGGCGTTGCCGAGGTTGATCTTGCCCTTGTTGGCCTCGATCCAGCTCGTCAGTTCCTTGTAGTTGTTGGCCGGCAGGCCCGGCTTGCCGATGAGCGTCATCGGCACTTCATTGACCATGCCGAGGTATTCGAAGTCGTTCTCGACGTTGAACGGCAGCTTGCGGTACAGCGCTGGCATGGTCGACATGGCAATGTGGTTCAGCAGCAGCGTATGGCCGTCCGGTGCGGCGCGGGCCACCTTGGCGGTGCCGATGGAGCTGCCGGCGCCGGCGGTGTTGTCCACCACGATGGTCGCGCCGAGGGTCTTCTGCAGGGATTCGGCCAGGTCGCGGGCCACCCGGTCGGTCGGGCCGCCGGCGGTGAACGGCACCACGATGGTGACGGTCTTGCCTGCGGGGAAATCCTGGGCGTGGACGCCGACGGCGGCAGCGGCAAGCGCCGTGAGTGCAAGCAGTTTCTTCATGGTGTCTCCGGAGACGGTGAAATTGAAAATGGCCGCGATCATAAGGGCTGACCGCCACCTGACATCTAGCGAATAGCCCTTAGGGCGGTCCCGAAATACGCCCTTTCCTGGGGCATGATGCGCGCTCGCATACCGCGCCTGAGGGGGCGCGAAAAATAACCACAACACTGCAGGCCCCAAGGCCGCATCGAGGAGGAATTTCAATGGATCCCTGGGTTTATCCGCGCGAGCGCTGGCTCGGCAACATCACGCTCGGGCTCGGCCTTCTGGTCTGGGCGCTTCTGGTGCTCGGCACTTTCGGCATCGCGCTCATCTACGTGCTGCTCGGCTTCATCGGCTATGTGTTCGCGCAGTCGGCCGTCATTGCCTGGATCAAGGGCACGGCCGTGAAGCTTTCGCCCACCCAGTTGCCCGAACTGCATGCACGCTTCCAGGCCTGCTGCGGCTATCTCGGCATCGAGGAGCCGCCCGAGGCCTACCTGCTGCACGGCGACGGCATCTTCAATGCCTTTGCCACGCGCTTCTTCGGCCGCAATTTCGTCGTGCTGCTGTCCGACGTGGTCGACGCCATGGAAGCGCAGCCCGACGGCATCAACTTCTACATCGGCCACGAGCTCGGCCACATCCGCCGCGGCCACCTCACGGGCCACATCTGGCGCGCTCCGGTGCTCTGGATCCCGCTGCTCGGCGCCGCCTATTCGCGGGCCCAGGAATACACCTGCGACCTGCACGGCGCCGCCTGCTGCGAGCAGGCCGACTCCCCGCCCCGCGCGCTCGTGGCACTGGCCGCCGGCGCGCAGCAATGGCGCAACGTCGATCTGCAGCGCTACGCCAACCAGTCGGCCGGCAACAGCGGCTTCTGGGCCTCGTTCCATGAACTGATCGCCGGCTACCCGTGGCTCACCAAGCGCGTGGCACGCGCCATCGACCCGGCCGCGAAACTGCCGAGCCGCAATCCGCTGGCCTACGTGCTCGCGATCTTCGTGCCCTACACCGGCCGTGCCGGCGGCGGCGCCCTGGCGTTGCTGGTGGTGGTGGCCGTTATCGGCGTACTGGCCGCGGTGGCTCTTCCGGCCTACAAGGACTACCAGTCGCGCGCGGCCGTGTCGCAGGCCTGGTCGGAAGCCGCGCCGGTGCGCGAAGCGGTCGGCAACTACTACAAGGAGAAGGAAGAGATTCCCGATTCCCTGGAGGCCGCGGGCGCGCCCCAGATCCTGCCCAACGGCGCGGTGGTGAAGCTCGACGCCTCCACCATGGTGGTGGAGGTGGAGACGGGCAAGGGCACGCTGCTCATGGAGCCTTCGGCCACCGAAGACGGAGTTGCCTGGAACTGCGTGGCCGGCGAAGACCTGACGGAAAAAGCCCTGCCGGTCTCCTGCCGGAAATAGCGGCGGCACCCGAGCCCACAGCCCGCCCGTGCGGGCCTGGGTGCTCGGCAGGTAAAGCGTCGTAAAAGAAGGTTGCCGGCCGTCGACCTGTCCGACAGCCGGACCCGGCGCACGCCGATGCGTGCCGCCTGCATGGGCCCTAGGGTGAAGTTTCATTGCCATTGCAAATCACCCCAAGGAGTACTTCAACCATGCCCATCACCTCATCTTCGCTGGACGGAATGAACGTCGCCATCCTCGTGTCGGACGGCTTCGAGCAAGCCGAGATGACCGAGCCGCGCAAGGCGCTCGAAAGCGCCGGCGCGCAGACGCACATCGTTTCGCCGCTCGACGGCAGCGTGCGCGGCTGGAAGCACCTGGACCCGGCCGACACCTTCGAAGTCGACGTGCCGCTGAAAAACGCCAACGCCGATGACTTCGATGCATTGCTGTTGCCCGGCGGTGTCGTCAACCCCGATGCGCTGCGCATCAACCAGAAGGCCGTGGCCTTTGTGCGCGCTTTCGTCGAATCGGGCAAGCCCATTGCCGCGATCTGCCATGGCCCGTGGACGCTTATCAACGCCGATGGCGCCAAGGGCCGGAAGATGACGTCGTGGCCTTCGCTGCGCGCCGACCTGCAGAACGCCGGCGCGAAGTGGCTCGACCAGGAAGTGGTGGTCGATCGCAACCTGGTGACCAGCCGCAAACCCGATGACCTGCCCGCGTTCAACCGCGAGATGACGAAGCTGTTCGAGCTTGCGTACGAAGACGCCATTCATTGAGGCGGATCCGACCCCGGCCAGGGTTCAGCGCGTGAGCTCCGGGCCCGAGTAGCGCGCACGCGGCCGTATCAGCTGCCCCGTGGCCTGCTGCTCGAGCACGTGGGCCGTCCAGCCGACCGTGCGCGCCAGCGCGAAAAGCATCAGCGGCGCATCGGCTGGCAGCTTGTGAACGGCAGCCAGCGCCACCAATGCGAAGTCGATGTTCACCGCTTCGCCCAGCAGCCGTTCGCCGGCGGCGCGCAAGGCCGCGAATGCGGGCGGAAGTTCGATACCCGCAAGCAGCGCTGCACAGCGTGCATCGCCGTGCGGATAGAGCGGATGGCCGAAAGCCGCGAGCGGGCGGTCGTGCGCGAGCCACTCGCGCACCGCGGCTTCGCTGCCCGATGCGGCGGCGCGGCGCACCAAGGCCCCAACCGCCGCCGCGGCACCGCCGTGCAATGGGCCTGTGAGCGTCGAGAGGCCCGTGAGCAGGCACGCCGCCACCGAAGCGCCGGTCGATGCCGTCACGCGCGCCGCGAAGGTCGATGCGTTGAGCTCGTGGTCGGCCATCAGCACCAGTGCGCGGCGCAATGCGTCGGCCGCGCGCGGCCGTCGCCACGCCGCGGCAAGCCGCGCGTGCAAGGGCAAGACGGTGGAAGAAGAAGACGGGCTGAGCAATGCATCGGCCAGCGTGCCGATGGCTTCCGCTGCCTCAGCCTGCAGCACCGCGCGTGAACGGCCGCGCGAAGGCGGATCGACCGCGGCCCGCGCCGCGAGTGCGAGCAAGCCTGCCTGCAGCGGCGTTGCTTGCCCGGCCGCGTGCATCGGCGCGGCGGCGGTGCACGCAAAGCGCGGCGGTGCGCTCTCCCACAGCAGTCCCGCCACGTCTTCCAGCGTCGCATGCTCCGCGAGCAGGCGGGCGTCCTGCCCGCGGTACCAGAGCCGTCCCTCGGCCACCGTGGACACGGCGGACGCCAGCACCGGCTCGCCCCATTGAATGGCTTCGCTTGCCACCGCCTCGCTGCTGCGCCGCCCGCGCGTGCGCGCGGCGATGCGCTGCACGTCGTCGCGGTGGTAGAGGCTGCGGCGCGGGTCCGCCGCATCGGGCTTGGCGCGGATGCGGCCGCGGCTCACGCTCGCGTAGAGCGTTTGCGGCCGCACTCGCATCAGTTCGAGCGCTTCGGCAGCGGGCAACCAGAGAGATGGCTTCGTCATGTTGATGCAATAAATCAAGATTGACGTCAATGTTAGTGCCGACAGAATGAATGTCATCTCATCAAGCACCCAGGAGTACAAGGAATGAACGACGATGACGGCCTCGAAGGCGTGGTGGCTGCGCACACGGTGTTGTCCGAGGTGGACGGCGCCGCCGGCCGGTTGGTGATTCGCGGCCACGAGCTCGATGAAATTGCGCAGCACTGGCGCTACGAAGATGCGGTGGCGCTGCTGTTCCAGGGCTTCTTCGACACGCTGCCGAATGCGGCCGGCCTGCGCGCTGCACTGGGCCGTGCACGCCGCGAGGCCTTCGAGCGCCTGCCGCCTGGCGGCGATGCCCTGCTGCGCAAGCTGCCGCCCATCGAAGCGGTTCGCGCCTTGCTGGCGCGCCTGGCCGATGGCGACGACCTGGCCACCGCGCTGCGCCTGGTGGCGGCGCCCGCGGTCTATACGGCGGCAGTGATGCGTTGGCGGCTGGGCGTGCAGGCTCTCGCACCCGACGAGACGCTGCCGCAGGCCGCCGACATGCTTCGCATGCTGCACGGCCGCACGCCCACCGAAGCGCAGGTTGCCGCGCTGGACACCTACCTGGTCACCGTGTGCGACCACGGCCTGAATGCATCGACCTTTGCCGCGCGCGTCGTGGCCTCGACGGGCGCGGGCCTGGCGTCGGCCGTGCTGGCCGGCATCAGCGCGCTCAAGGGCCCGCTGCATGGCGGCGCGCCCGGCCCGGTGCTCGATGCGCTCGATGCCATCGGAACCGCGGCCAATGCGCGTGTGTGGCTCGAAGGGGCCGTCGCCAGCGGCCAGCGGCTGATGGGTTTCGGCCACCGCATCTACCGCGTGCGCGATCCGCGCGCCGATGCGCTCAAGGGGGCGCTCGGCCGGTTGAGCGCCGAGGGCAGCGTCAATACCGCGCGCTTCGAATTGGCCGAAGCCGCGGAGCGGGCCGCGCTCGCCATCCTGCGCGAGA
Source organism: Variovorax paradoxus (assembly GCF_040544635.1). GTDB lineage: Bacteria > Pseudomonadota > Gammaproteobacteria > Burkholderiales > Burkholderiaceae_C > Variovorax > Variovorax paradoxus_R. Next base: position 97,120 of record NZ_JBEPKJ010000001.1, on the reverse strand, counting down.
AGAAGCCCGGCCGCGCGCTGGAAACCAATGTGGAGTTCTATACCGCGCTGCTGCTCGAAGCCCTGGGCTTCGGCCGCGAGAGCTTCACCTGCGTGTTTGCCGCCGGCCGCGTGAGCGGATGGGTCGCGCATGCGCGCGAGCAGGTGAAGAGGGGGCGGCTGATCCGGCCGCAATCGGTGTATGTGGGGCCTGCGCCCGAAATGGCCGAAGCTGCGCTCACGCACTGAACGCAGCCGCATCGCCCGGTCTTCGGATCGCCGCCGCATTCCGGTACGCTCGCCGCTTTGGCATCGCCCCGCACCACGCGTGCCGGGCGGTGGAGCCAGCAAGGCGAAAGTATTCCCATCTCATGACGGCATCCCCTTCGTTCGAGCGCGCGCAGCGCCTGCCCAGACATTTCGCATGGATCGCGGTGGCGGTCGATGTGGTGCTGTTCGTTGCGAGCATGACGGTGCAGCTGCTGCCTTCCACGGCGCACAGCGAGCAGATGCGCGGCGTGTACGCGCAGCCGGGCGTATGGGTTCCGCTGCTGTCCCGTGTCCTCACGGTGTGGCTGCTGGCTGCCACGCTGGCGTGGTGCCATGCGCGCAAGGCGCTCGACGAGCGCGGCGCGCCCCGCATCGCGCAGCTTCGCAGCCCTGGCAGCCGCTTTGCCGCCGTGTACCTTGCGGCGATGGTCGTCAACATTCTTGCATTGACGCCGCTGTTCTACCAGGCGCAGGTGCTCTTCATGCCGGGCGGCCCGCTGCACGAGCGCGTCGACACGTACGGCCTGCGCGCGCTCATGGCCACGTCGATGCTGGTTCAGTCGCTCATCCAGGTGCTCGTCCTCGTCGCGAGCGTGTGGCTTGCAGCCCGGTTCGCGCTGCGCGAGCGCGGTACCGCATCCGCGGATGCAGTGCCCGGCGCGACCGACGCCGGCGCGGGCATGGCGCGGCCTCGCGGTGCGGTGGCACTCGTGGTCGCCGCGATGTTCGTCTCGCTGCAGATGTGGATCGGCAATGTCGCGAGCGGCTGGGTCGACACCGCGAGGGATACGGGCGTGGTGCCGCTTCTTCTGGGCTGGTTCGTGGTGCCGCTGGGGGTCTATGCGCTGGCGTTCTGGGGCGGGTGGCTCGGCGCTGCGCCGGGGCTCACGCAAGCGCGTCCCTTCCGGGCCGTGGCGGCCTCGGTGTCGGCCTTCGTGCTGCTGCAGGCGGTCTGCGTCGTCGTTGCGATCGGCGGGCTGCTGTGGATTGCGAGCGCGAGCGTTTCGGGCAGCAGCAGCTACGACCGCGTCGTGGCGCTCGCCGTCGTGATGGCGGCGATCTACCTCGTGCTGCTGGTGGTGCTGGTGCGCGCGATCACGCGCCGGTTCTACCGCCGCTACTTGTAGCTGCGCGCGTCCTCGATCACCTTGCCGTCGTTCGGCAATGTGCCCGGCGCCACCAGTTCGATGGTGCCGCGCAGCTTGGTTACTTCGCGCACCGCATCGGCAACGCGCGCATCGAGCCCGGCGGGTGCGCCGGCGCACTCGAGCCTGAAGGTCATCTGGTCGTCGCCCATCTCGCCCGACACCACGAGGCGCGCGCGCACGATCTCCGGAAAACGCCGCGCGATTTCCGCCACCTGCGAGGGGTGCACAAACATGCCGCGCACCTTGGTGGTCTGGTCGGCGCGGCCGAGCCAGCCCTTGATGCGCTTGTTGGTGCGGCCGCTGGGGCAGGTGCCCGCCAGCACGGCCGAGAGATCGCCGGTGCCGAAGCGCACCAGCGGATAGTCGGAGTTGAAGGTGGTCACCACGATCTCGCCCACCTCGCCGTCGGGCACGGGGTCTCCGGTGCCGGGGCGCACGATTTCCACCAGCACGCCTTCATCGATCACCAAGCCTTCGCGCGCGCTGGTTTCGTAGGCGATGAGGCCCAGGTCGGCAGTGGCATAGCACTGCGTGCCCTTCACGCCATGCGCGGCAATCCAGTCGTGCAGGCTGGGTGGAAAGGCTTCGCCGGAAACGAGGGCCTTGGTGAGCGAGGGGAGTTTCAGGTCTTTTTCTTCGGCTTTCTCCAGCAAGATTTTCAGGAAGCTCGGTGTTCCCGCATAGCCTTCGGGCTTGAGGTCGACCATGGCTTCGAGTTGCTGCTCGGTCTGGCCGGTGCCGCCCGCGAACACGGTGCAACCCATGGCGCGCGCGCCGCTCTCCATGATGGAGCCGGCCGGCGTCATGTGGTAGCTGAAGCTGTTGTGAATGAGTTCGCCGGGACGAAAGCCGGCCGCATGCAGCGCGCGTGCCGTGCGCCAGTAGTCGCGGGCTTCGCCTTCGGGTTCGTAGATGGTGCCGGGGCTTGCGAACACGCGCGGCATGCGGGTGCCGCGGCCGATGGTGGAGAAGCCGCCGAAGGGGTCGTCGGTGCGGCGTTGTTTCTGCAGCTCGAGCAGCTCGGTCTTGCGCGTGACGGGCAGCTTGGCGAGTGCTTCGCGGGTCGTGATGTCGGCGGGTTTCACACCGTCGAGGATCTTTGCAAATGCGGGCGCGGCGGTCTGCGCTTGCGCAATCTGCTTCGGCAGTGCGGCCAGCAGGTCGCGTTCGCGTTCGGCGGGGTCACGGATTTCGAGCTTGTCGTAGTGGTCGGTCATGTCCGTACCCTTCATCTTTCAATTCTGTTTTTCCATTGCGCTGGCACGTGGGCACAGTGCAATGCGGGAGCCTTCAGGGCGGGTGCAAAGGCCACCGGGTACTCCCCTCCGCGAATGTCCCCCGTCGGCGTGAGCGGGCCTCGAACAACGGCAACGGCACACCAACGTTTCAAGCCAGCCACCTCTTGCGCCGCTTGTAGCTCTTCACATCGCGAAAACTCTTTCGGTCCGCGCCGCCGACGCCGAGGTAGAACTCCTTCACGTCCTCGTTCTCGCGCAGGCTCTTGGCCTCGCCGTCCATCACGATGCGGCCGTTCTCCAGGATGTAGCCGTAGTCGGCATAGCGCAGCGCCATGTTGGTGTTCTGCTCTGCCAGCAGAAAGGTCACGCGTTCCTTGGTGTTGAGGTCTTTCACGATCTCGAACACCTCCTCGACGATCTGCGGCGCGAGGCCCATCGAGGGCTCGTCGAGCAGCACCATGTTCGGGTTGGCCATCAGCGCGCGGCCGATGGCGCACATCTGCTGCTCGCCGCCCGAGGTGTAGGCCGCCTGCGATGTGCGCCGCGTCTTCAGCCGCGGGAAGTACGCATACACCTTCTCCAGCGTCTCGGCGATTGCCGCCTTGCCGTCCTTGCGCGTGTAGGCGCCGGTCATCAGGTTCTCTTCGATGGTCAGGTGCGCGAAGCAATGCCGGCCTTCCATCACCTGGATCAGCCCGCGCTTGACCAATTCGGAAGGCGACAGCGCCTCGATGCGTTCGCCGCGCAGCTCGATGCTGCCCTTGGTCACCGCGCCGCGCTCGCCCGCGAGCAGGTTGCTCACGGCGCGCAGCGTGGTTGTCTTGCCGGCACCGTTGCCACCCAGCAGCGCCACGATGCCGCCCTCGGGCACCACGAGCGAGACGCCCTTGAGCACGAGGATCACGTGGTTGTAGATGACCTCGATGCCGTTGACGTTGAGAACGATGCTGGGTGAACTCATGGTGCTTCCAGGAACTGGCGAAGACGGTAGGTGGGCCTAGCTCTGGCAATCGGCGGGCGTGCGCGCCGTGAGCTTCTTCTCGGCCGCGTACTTGGCGGCGGTCGACTTCACGAGCGGCTTGATGATCTGCTCGTCGGCCTGCAGCCAGTCGGACGTGAACTTCCATGCCTTGCCGTCCCAGGTGTGGATGCGCGCCCAGGCCGCACCCATGTGGTCGGTGCACGAGGTGCTGATCGGGCGCATCACGCCGGCAAAACCCAGGCCGTCGAGCTTGGCTTGTGTGAGGCTGAGGTTCTCCAGCCCCCAGCGCACCTGTTCGCCCGTCATGACCTTGCCTTTGCCGAAGCGTTCCTGCGCAGAGCGGATGCCCTCCACGCCGAGCATCGCGCTCATGGCGCCGCGCATGTAGAGCACCTGCCCCACTTCTTCCTTCGGGCCCGTGCCCTGGTTCTTGTCGTGCAGCATCGAGACCACGTCCTTCGCGAGCTTCGATTGCGGCTCGGCGCCGTGCTGCATGGTCACGGCGTTGTAGCCCTTGGCACCGTCGCCCACGTCCTTCACGTCGGGTTCTGCGCCGGCCCACCACACGCCGTACATCTTTTCGCGGGCGAAGCCGGTGGCCTGTGCTTCCTTGAGTGCGGTCGAATTCATCACGCCCCAGCCCCACAGCAGCACGAAGTCGGGCCGTGCCTGGCGCACCTGCAGCCAGGTGGCCTTCTGCTCGACGCCGGGCGCCGTCACCGGCAGCAGCTGCAGGTCGAAGCCGTGCATCTTCGCGCGCTCCTGCAGCAGCGGGATCGGCTCCTTGCCATATGGGCTGTCGTGATAGATCAGGGCAATTTTCTTGCCCTTGAGCTTGTCGAGCCCGCCTTCCTTCAGGGCAATGGCCTGGATGATCGCGTCGGCCGCCACCCAGTAGGTGCCGGCGATCGGGAAGTTCCACTTGAACACCGTGCCGTCGGCGCTTTCGCTGCGGCCGTAGCCCACGGTCACCACGGGAATCTTGTCGACCGGGGCCTTCTCGGTGATGGCGAAGGTGGCGCCGGTGGACAGCGGCTGCACCAGGGAGGCGCCGCCGTTCTTGCCCTTCAGGCGCTCGTAGCATTCCACGCTGCGGGCCGTGTCGTAGCCGGTTTCGCATTCCTCGAAGGAGAGCTTCACGCCGTTGATGCCGCCGCGCGCGTTCACCAGCTTGAGATAGTCGACATAGCCGTTGGCCCAGGGCGTTCCGTTCGGCGCGTAGGCGCCGGTGCGGTACGACAGCACGGGAATGAACTGCTCCTTGGCCTGCGCGAACGCAGGGGCCGCGCCCGCCAGCGCAGATACGGTGGCCACGGCAAGTGCGAGTGATTTCAGCTTCATGGTTGTCTCCTGGTTTTGTATGGGAAAGTCACGCTCGAAAAAAGCATTGCTGTCTTCAATGAGGGAAGGGCCACAGGCGCAGCTTCTGCTTGCCCGTCGACCACAGCTTGGCCAGCCCGTGCGGCTCGACGATCAGGAACCACACGATAAGGCCGCCGAAGATCATCAGCTCCGCATGCGCGATGCCGACGGTCGAGATCTGCGCGCCGAACCAGCCGGCAATGACCGGCAGCGTCTGGTTCAGAACGATCGGCAGCACGGTGATGAAGGCCGCACCGAAGAAGGCCCCCGTGATCGAGCCGAGCCCGCCGATGATCACCATGAAGAGCAGCCGGAACGACTGGTCGACCGAGAACGCCGCCGGTTCCCAGGCGCCGAGGTAGACAAAGGCCCACAGCGCGCCGGCCACGCCGATGATGAACGAGCTGACCGCGAAGGCGCTGAGCTTGGCGTACATCGGACGGATGCCGATCACCGCGGCCGCCACGTCCATGTCGCGGATGGCCATCCATTCGCGGCCGATGGCGCCGCGCACCAGGTTCTTGGTCAGCACAGCGATCACCACCAGCATCGCGAGGCAGAACAGGTACTTGCTCGCGGCGCTTTCGATGGGCCAGCCGAAGACCTGCAGGTTCGACACCGACACCGAGCCCGAGGGCGTGTCGAGCGTGAACCACTTGATGCGCAGGAACATCCAGTCGCTGAAGAACTGCGCGGCCAGCGTGGCCACTGCGAGGTAGAGGCCCTTGACGCGCAGGCTGGGCAGTCCGAACAGAATGCCGAACAGCGTCGCGCACAGGCCGCCCAGAATCAGCGCGGGAATCAGCGGCAGCCCCGGGAAGCGCACGAAGAAGTTGTAGGCCCCGTAGGCGCCCACCGCCATGAAGGCGCCCGAGCCCAGCGAGATCTGCCCGCAATAGCCCACCAGCACGTTCACGCCGAGCGCCGCCAGCGAGATGATCACGAAGGGAATCAAGATCGCCCGCATCAGGTAGTCGCTGGCCAGCAAGGGCACGACGGCGAACGCGAAGATCAGCACCAGGCCGATCGCCACGCGGTCCTGCAAGATGGGGAAGACCTGCTGGTCGGCGCGGTAGCTGGTCTTGAACTGCCCGTTTTCTCTGTAGAACATGTTCAGACCCGATCAATTATTTTTTCGCCAAACAGCCCCTGCGGCCGGAACAGCAGGAACACCAGTGCCAGCACATAGGCGAACCAGATCTCGATGCCGCCGCCCACGTACGGGCCCAGGTACACCTCCGACAGCTTCTCGCCCACGCCGATGATCAGCCCGCCGATGATGGCGCCCGGCACCGAAGTAAGGCCCCCGAGAATCACCACCGGCAGCGCACGCAGCGCCACCGTGGTGAGCGAGAACTGCACGCCCAGCTTGCTGCCCCAGATCATTCCGGCCACCAGCGCCACCACGCCGGCCACGCACCACACGATGACCCAGATGCGCGTGAGCGGAATGCCGATCGACTGCGCGGCCTGGTGGTCGTCGGCCACCGCGCGCAGCGCGCGCCCGGTGCCGGTCTTCTGGAAGAACAGCGAGAGCAGCGCCACCAGCGCGGCCGCAATCGCGGCGGCGTACAGGTCTTCCTTGTTGATCAGGATGCCGCCCTCGAACACCGAGCCGAGCAGGAAGATCGGGTCCTTCGGCATGCCGATGTCGATCTTGTAGATGTTGCTGCCGAACAGGGTCTGGCCCGCGCCGTCGAGGAAGTAGGCAATGCCTAGCGTGGCCATCAGCAGCGTCGCGCCTTCCTGGTTGACCAGGTGGCGCAGCACCAGCCGCTCGATCAGCCATGCCACCGCGAACATCACCAGGCCCGCCACGACAAAGGCCGCGCCGTTGGCGAACCAGCGGTTGTCGATGCCGGTCCACATGGGGATCCATTCGGCGAAGCGCGCCATGGCGAGCGCCGCGAACAGCACCATCGCGCCCTGCGCGAAATTGAACACGCCCGAGGCTTTGAAGATCAGCACGAAGCCGAGCGCCACCAGCGAATACAGCATGCCCACCATGAGGCCGCCGAAGAGGGTTTCGAGAAAGAAGGCCATCAGTGTTCGACCCCAAGGTAGGCGCGGATCACGTTCTCGTTGCTGCGCACTTCGCCCGGCGTGCCGTCGCCGATCTTCTTGCCGTAGTCGAGCACCACCACGCGGTCCGAGATGTCCATGACCACGCCCATGTCGTGCTCGATCAGCACGATGGTGCTGCCGAATTCGTCGTTCACGTCGAGGATGAAGCGGCTCATGTCCTGCTTCTCTTCCACGTTCATGCCGGCCATCGGCTCGTCGAGCAGCAGCACCTGCGGCTCCATCGCGAGCGCGCGGCCCAGGTCGACGCGTTTCTGCAGGCCGTAGGGAAGCTGGCCCACCGGCGTCTTGCGATGCGCCTGGATCTCCAGGAAATCGATGATCTGTTCGACGAACTCGCGGTGCTTCGTTTCCTCGCGTTCCGCCGCGCCCCAGCGGATCGCCTGCTGGAAGAGGTTCGACTTCATGCGCAGGTTGCGCCCCGTCATGATGTTGTCGAGCACGCTCATGCCCTTGAAGAGCGCGAGGTTCTGGAAGGTGCGCGCCACGCCCATTTCGGCCACCTGGCGCGAGTTCATGTGCTTGAAGGTCTGGCCGCGGAAGGTGATGGAGCCCTGCTGCGGCCAGTACACGCCGTTGATGCAGTTCAGCATCGAGCTCTTGCCCGCACCGTTGGGGCCGATGATGGCCCGCACCTCGTGCTCGCGCACGTCGAAGCTGATGTCGGTGAGCGCCTTCACGCCGCCGAAGCTCAAGGAGATGTTCTGCACGTCGAGGATGACGTCGCCGATTTTTCTGTTGCTCATGCCGCCGCCTTCACGATGGGGAAGGTCCTGGCCTCGACGATCTTCAGCGTGGCATTCACCACGCCGGTGCGCCCGTCCTCGAACTTGACCTGGGTCTCGATGTACTGCTCGGTCTTGCCGCCGTAGAGCGCATCGACCAGCACTGCGTACTTCTCGGCGATGAAGCCGCGCCGCACCTTGCGTGTGCGCGTCAGCTCGTCGTCGTCGGGGTCGAGCTCTTTATGCAGCACCAGGAAGCGCGCAATCTGCGTCTCGCCCATGCCGTCTTCGCTCGCGAGGTCGGCATTGACCTTGCCGATGCATTCGGCAATGAGTTCCAGCACCTCGGGCTTTCCGGCCAGGTCGACATAGCCGCCGTAGGCCAGGCCGCGCCGTTCGGCCCAGTTGCCCACCGCCTCGAAGTCGATGTTGATGGCCGCGCAGACCTCGCCCCGCCCGTTGCCGAAGCACACGGCTTCCTTGATCTGCGGGAAGAACTTGAGCTTGTTCTCGATGTAGTTGGGCGCAAAGATCGCACCGCTCACGAGCCGGCCCACGTCCTTCGCGCGGTCGATGATGCGCAGGTGGCCTTCGCTGTCGAGCACGCCCGCGTCGCCGGTGTGGAAGTAGCCGTCGGCATCGAGCACCTCGGCCGTGGCATCGGGCCGCTTGTAGTACTCCTTGAGCACCGACACGCCGCGCACCAGCACCTCGCCGTCCTCCGCGATCTTCAGTTCGATGCCCGGCGCCGCGGTGCCCACGGTCTGCAGCTTGACCTTGCCGTCCTGCTGCAGGCACACGTAGGCGCAGGTTTCGGTCTGGCCGTAGAACTGCTTCAGGTTCACGCCGATGGAGCGGTAGAAGCGGAACAGGTCGGGCCCGATGGCCGCACCGGCCGTGTAGGCCACGCGGATGCGGCTCATGCCCAGCACGTTGCGCAGCGGTCCGTAGATCAGCAGGTTGCCCAGGCCGTACATCAGCCGGTCGCCCGCGCTCACCGGGGCGCCGTTGAGGATGTCGGCCCCCACGCGCTGCGCGAGCGCCATGAACTTTGCATAGAGCCAGCGCTTGGGCGCGGCTGCGTCTTCCATGCGGATCGACACGGCGGTGAGCAAGCCTTCGAAGGTGCGCGGCGGGCCGAAGTAATAGCTCGGACCGATCTCGCGCATGTCGTTCATCACCGTCTCGCTCGACTCGGGGCAGTTGAGCGTGAAGCCGCCCACCAGCCATTGCGCCACCGAGAACAGGTGGTCGCCCACCCACGCCATCGGCAGGTAGCTCATGATGTTGTCGCCGGGGCCGAGCTTGTCGGTCTCCACGCCGCCGCGGCCCGCCGCGATGAAGCTCGCGTGCGTCTGGCACACGCCCTTGGGGCGGCCGGTGGTGCCCGAGGTGTAGAGGATCACGCCGACATCGGTTGCTTCGCCGCTCGCCACCGCGCGGTCGTAGTAGCCGACGTTCGTCTTGTCGAATTCGCGGCCCAGTTCGCGCAGCTGCTCGTAGCTCATGAGCCCGGGCTGGTCGTAGTGGCGCAGGCCCTTGGGGTCGTCGTAGATGATGTGGCGGATGCCGTGCTGCTGGTCCTTCTGCAGTTCGCGGCACTCGAGCAGCTTGTCGACCTGCTCCTGGTCTTCGACGATCACGAACTCGATGCTCGCGTCCTGCAGCATGAAGACCATCTCGCCGGCCACCGCATCCTGGTAGAGCGGCACCGGCACGCCGCGCAGGCTCTGCGCCGCGACCACCGCCATGTACAGGTGCGGCCGGTTGGCGCCCACGATGGCCAGGTTGTCGAAGGCCTTGAAGCCGAGGCTCGCGAGGCCGCAAGCCGCCTCGCGCACCTCTTGCGCCACGGCGCTCCAGGTCCAGGTTTGCCAGATGCCGAGATCTTTCTCGCGCACGGCGGGCGACTCGGGCTGGGCCTGGGCGTGCGCGAGCAGCAGACGGGGGAAGGTAGGGGCGGTGGTTTGCACAGTGGGCGGATCGTAGGCCCCACTTTGACGCTGGGTTGTCGTTCCAACGACAATCCTAGGGACACTACTCCCCGGAGTTTCCCGATGCCTCACGGCGATTCACACCACAGCGTGCTCGGCGGTTCGATCAAGGACCGCGCGCGCTCCGCCACCGCCGCCGAGCTCGACGGCATTCCCTGGCTGCTCACGCTCACGCCGGCCGAGCGCCGCCGCGCCGAAGCCGCGGTGGTGGTCGGCGAAGCCGAGGTCGGCGACCTGGTCTGCCGCGTCGGCCGCTCGCCCACCTACTGGTTCGGCGTGGTCGAGGGCCTGCTCAAGATGAGCAACGACAACGCCGACGGCGGCTCGGTCACTTACGCCGGCATACCGCCCGGCGGCTGGTTCGGCGAAGGCACGGTGATGAAGCGCGAGCCCTACCGCTACAACATCCAGGCGCTGCGGCGCAGCGTGGTGGCGGGGCTGCCGATCGAGAGCTTTCACTGGCTGCTGGACCATTCCATCGGCTTCAACCGCTTCGTGATGAACCAGCTCAACGAGCGGCTCGGCCAGTTCATTGCGGCACTGGAAATCGACCGGCTCAACAACCCCGACGCGCGCGTGGCGCGCAACCTGGTGTCGCTGTTCAACCCGGTGCTGTACCCCGGCGTGGGCGAAGTCCTGCGCATCACGCAGCAGGAGCTGGCCTACCTGGTCGGCCTTTCGCGCCAGCGCGTGAACGAGGCGCTCAACGGCCTGTCGGCGCAAGGGTTGATCCGCGTGGAGTACGGTGGGCTGCGCGTGCTCGACCTGCCGGGACTGCGCGCGACCGCGATGTCGAACAAGAAGAACGCCTCACGGGAAACGGAAACCTCATGACCCTCAAAGACCAGATCCAGATCGTTCCCGCGAACGCGGAAGCGGCTTTCGTTCCGCCGCCCGAGGCGCCCAAGGCAAAGACCGAAGCGGCCGGGCCGACACTCGAAGAAGCCATCGAGCGCAACGAGGCGCTCACCGAGAAGATCGACGCCCTCAACGCCGTGTTGGCCAAGCCGCTCAGCGAGATTCTTGCCGACCGCGAGAAGGCCGACGAGGCCGCCCTGGCGTGGGACCGCTTCGGCGCCATGTGGATGCTCTCGCAGCGCGCCATGCGGCGCGTGGCGCTCGACCTTGCGGCGCAACTCGGCGTGAGCGAGGAAGAAGTCGTGGCACGCGCAATGACCCATGCGAACGCGGTGCTCAACGGCGCGGACGAGGTCGACCTCGGCGGCACCATCGCGCCGGCGCAGTTGCAGCACATCGCGCGCCACCGGGCCTTCCTGCGCAAGCAGTTCCGCGCGGGCTGAGCGCGCTGCGCATGATGTATTCCCCACCACCCCTTACTCTCCCTGCCTTCGCTTCAGAAAGACTTTTTCGATGACCGCTTCCCACCTCACTCTGATCACCGGCGCGTCGCGCGGACTGGGCCGTGCCATGGCCCAGCAGCTGCTGCAGGCCGGCCACACGGTGCTCGGCATTTCGCGCAGGCAAGATCCGCAGCTGGCCGAGCTGGCAAAGAAAGCCGGCGCCGAACTCATCCAGTGGGAGCAGGACCTGTCCGACCCCGGCTCCGCATCGGCCCGCGTGTCGGCATGGCTCGCGTCGCTCGACGGCCAGCGCTTCGACAGCGTGACCCTGATCAACAACGCAGGCACCGTGGGCAACCCCGCGCCGCTGGCGAGTGCCGTCGGGGCCCAACTGTCGCAGGCCCTGCGCATCGGCCTGGAGGCGCCGATGCTGCTGACCGCCGCCTTCCTCGGCGCCACCCGCGAATGGCGCGGCGCGCGCAAGGTGCTGAACATTTCGTCGGGCCTGGGCCGCAACGCCATGGGCAGCCAGGCGCCTTATTGCGCGGCCAAGGCCGGCATGGACCACTTCTCGCGCGCCGTGGCGCTCGAGGAGGCCGCGGCACCGAACGGCGCGCGCATCGTCTCGCTCGCCCCCGGCGTGATCGACACCGACATGCAGGTGCAGCTGCGCGGCGCATCGGCCGAGAATTTTCCGGACCGCACGCGCTTCGAAAAGCTGAAGAACGACGGCATGCTCGACAGCCCCGAAATTGCCGCGGCCAAGGTGCTCAAGTACCTGGCGCGCGCGGATTTCGGCAGCAACCCCGTGGCCGACGTGCGCGACCCCGCCTGAACACGAGCACAACGAACATGGCCACCGCAAAGTCGATCGACACCAGCGACTACAAGCTCTTTCCTTCACCGAGGAACGTGCACCGCGTCATCTTCGAGCATCAGGTCTTCGTGCCGTACCCGTACGCGCTGATCGTGATGGAAGAGTTCTACTTCAAGGGCCGCTACAGCCTGTTCGCCGCCTGCCGCCTCAGCGACGGGAAGATGGGGCAGGTGGCGACCTTCGAGCTGGCATCGGACGTGGACATCTTCAACAAGAAGTTCACGCCGGACTGAGTTCGGCCTACTGCAGCAAGAACCGGTCGCGCTGCGCCTCTGCGCACCCGCCCATCACCGCCAGCGCCCGCTCCACCGTCGGCGTGCCGAGCACAAAGGGGTTCGTTGCCGGAGCAGGCTGCTGCCGCAGCGCGGCGAGCTTGGCCTGCGAGCCGTCGATGTTCGAGTGGTTCGACAGCAGTACGTCGATGCGCTGGGTCTGGACGATGGCGCCCATACGCTGCGTGGCGCCGATGTAGCTGTCGAGCCGCGGCACGTCCTTGCCGAAATTGAAACCCGTGCCGCCCCAGAGCATGGCGCGGTGTTTCTGGCCGTTCGAAGTGACGTCGAACACCGGAGAGATCGTGCCCATGGTGTGGCCCGGCGTGAGGTACAGCGTCACGCTGGTGTCGCCGAGCGTGACGCGGTCGCCGTCCTTCGCGGAAATATCGCCCGCGCCGCGTTTGGGGGGCGCGCCCCAGATCGGCGTCGCAAACTCGAGCTTGGTCTCGGTCATGGTCCAGTCGGCCTCGCTCATCACCACGCGCGCACGGTACTTCTCTGCAAGGTAGGGCGCACCGCCGTAGTGGTCGCCATGGCCGTGCGTGACGATCACGTACTTGATCTGCGCCGGGTCGAGGCCGAGCTTGCGCATGCCGCCTTCGATGAGCGCCGCGGCCTCGGCCTGGGTGTTGAGCGCATCGATGAGGATGATGCCGTCAGAGGTCTTGATCGCCCAGGCGCTGACCCAGTCGGCGCCCACGAAGTACAGGTTGTCGAACGCCTGGCCGGGCGGCGGTGCGGGCCTGGCGATGAATGCCGCAAGGCCCTTGTCCAGCTCGGCCTGGGGCGGCCGCGCCGCGGGAGCTGGTTTGCAGAGGGTCAGCAACGCCGTCAGGTCGGAACGAGCGGCGCGGGTGGCGCCCGCCACATGTGCGGCCACGGTGGCTTCCGATGGCGCCTGTTGCTGCGGTGTCCGCGCGCAGCCCTGCGCCAGGACGATGGCAACCGCTGCCAGGGCTGCTGTCTTCAGCGGAAAGGCTTGTCCGGAATTCTTGCGCTGTGTTGCCATCGCTGTCTCCGTGCCGTCGATGCGGCCTGTGGTGGAGACGCCATTCTGCGACGGCGCGTGCTTATTCGATGGTCGCGCCCGAGGCTTGCACGATGCCCTTCCACTTCTCGTAGTCGGTCTTCAGCAGCGTCTCGAACTGCTCGGGCGTCATGGCCTGCGGCTCGGCGCCCTGGGCAATGATGGCGGCCTTCATCTCCGGCGTGGCCAGCAGCTTGTTGACTTCGGTATTCAGCGTGGCGATCACGTCCTTCGGCGTCTTGGCGGGCACGAAGAGGCCGTACCAGGTGGACACGTCGAAGCCCTTGTAGCCGAGCTCGGCCACGGTGGGCGTGTCGGGCAGCGAGGTGCTGCGCTTGGCCGAGGTCACGGCCAGCGGGCGCAGCTTGCCCGCCTTGATCTGCGCCAGCGCCGAAGGCACCGACGACACCATCAGGTCGACGTTGCCCGCGAGCACGTCCATCATGGCCGCGTTGGAACCCTTGTAGGGCACGTGGCGCATCTTGATCTGGGCGGCGCCGTTGAAGATTTCGCCGGCCAGGTGAATGGTGGTGCCGTTGCCGGGCGAGCCGTAGGTGACGGTGTCGGGCGCTGCGCGCGCGGCGGTGACCACGTCGTTCAGCGTCTTGAACTTCGAGTTGGCCTGCGTGACGATCACCACCGGCGTGTAGGCCACGTGGGCGACGGCGGTGAGGTCTTTCACCGGGTTGTAGCTCAGGTTCTTGTAGAGCCAGGGCGCAACGACCATGTTGTCCTTCTGGCCCATCACGATGTCGTAGCCCGTGGGTGCGGCGCGCGCGGCCTCGGCGATGCCGATGGTGCCGCCGGCGCCGCCGCGGTTGTCGGGCACCACGGTCCAGTGGTTGGTTTCGGTGAGTTTCTGGGCGACCAGGCGCGCCAGGATGTCGGTGCCGCCGCCGGGCGGGAAGGGCACGACCATGCGAATGGGCTTGGCGGGGTAGGTCTGCGCCTGCGCGGCAGCGGTGGCGAACGTGAGGGAAAGGGCCAGGGGAAGTGCCAGCGCAAGGGCCAGCGAGCGGGGGAGTTTGCGGATCATGGGTTTTGTCTCTGTATCGGGGGACGAATCGAGGGGCAGATTTTCAGGCCTCGTCGGAGCACTGCACCAAGGGTGCAGTGTGCCGGAACCCGGGCTGTGCGGTTTTCTTCGTTCGAGATGGGCCCCGTATCGGGTAGCGGCGGCTTGACATGCCCACTGCGGCGCAGAAGATGGGTGTCTATCCACACAGGAGACAGCCATGCTCGGAAATATCAATGCTGTGGCCAACCTCGCGGTCAAAGACCTTGCCGCAGGCCGCCGCTTCTACGAAGACACGCTGGGCCTGACGCCGGCCGACACGGATTGCGAGGGCATGATCGCCTACCGCAGCGGTAACACCCGTATCAATGTCTACGAGTCCTCATTCGCCGGCACCAATCAGGCCACGGCCGTGACCTGGGCGGTCGGGAACGACATCGAGCGGCTCGTGGCGGCGCTCAAGGCCAAGGGCGTGCGCTTCGAGCACTACGACATGCCCAACACAACGCTCGCGGGCGACGTCCACATCATGGACAAGATGAAGGTCGCCTGGTTCAAGGACCCGGACGGCAACATCCTCAACCTGGTCAATGAGTGAGGATGCCGCCGGCGGGAACTTCGGCTGGCGTCAGCCGAAGTTCTTGGCCGCGAAGTCCCAGTTCACCAGCTTGGCCAGGAAGGTCTCGACGAACTTCGGGCGCAGGTTGCGGTAGTCGATGTAGTAGGCGTGCTCCCAGACGTCCACCGTCAGCACCGGGGTGTCCCCGGTGGTCAGCGGCGTGCCCGCGGCGCCCATGTTCACGATGTCCACCGAGCCGTCGGCCTTCTTCACCAGCCAGGTCCAGCCCGAGCCGAAGTTGCCCACGGCCGACTTCACGAACGCTTCCTTGAAGGCGTCGTAGCTGCCCCACTTGGCATCGATGGCCTTGGCCAGCGCGCCACTGGGTGCACCGCCGCCCTGGGGCTTCATGCAGTTCCAGAAGAAGGTGTGGTTCCAGATCTGGGCGGCGTTGTTGTAGATGCCGCCGCTGGACTTCTTGACGATGTCTTCGAGGGGCATCGATTCGAACTCGGTGCCCTTTTGCAGGTTGTTGAGGTTCACCACGTAGGCATTGTGGTGCTTGCCGTAGTGGTACTCGAGGGTTTCCTTCGAGTACTCGGGTGCCAGCGCGTCGAGGGCGTACGGCAGGGGTGGGAGGGTGTGTTCCATGGTGGGTTTTTCCTTTCGGGTTTTGAAAACAATGAAATCAAGGCGCGTTCTTGGGGCTCACCTGGTAGGCGCAGCGCCGCGCGCCCGCAAGCACATGCTCGACGCGGCTCACGCTCGCGTCGGGTCCGAGCACTTCTTCGAAGAGCTGTAGTTCGCTGCGGCAAAAGCCGGTGCAGGCCTGCGCCGCGGTGCAGATCGGGCAGTGGTTCTCGATGAAGAGAAAACCGTCGCCCTCGGGCCGGAACTCGGCCATGTAGCCCTCGCGGCTGCGGATGTCGGCCAGCCGTTCGAGCTTCGTCTTCAGGCTGCGCGCACCCTGCATCGCCTCGCGATAGTTGGCGCGCATGTTTTCCTCGCGCACGCCGATGAGCTGGTCCATGCCCTTCTCGCCGAACACGGTGATCACGGCGCTGATCATCTGCACCGTCATCTCGGCATGCGTGTCGGGAAAGCGCGCGTGCCCGGTGCCGGTCAGCCGCCATATCTGCGTCGGCCTGCCGCGGCCCGCCGGCCGGCTCTCGGCGTCGACCAGTCCCTCGGACTGCAGCTTGACCATCTGCTGGCGCACCGCCTCCACCGTGACGTCGAGCACCTTGGCAATGTCGGGAATGCCGAGCGCGCCGCGCGTCTTCAGCGTGGACAGGATGCGGTCTGCCGGCTGGTGCGGCATCCAGGCGGGCTTCAGGTCGAGGGGGCGGGTGGTCATCCTTTTCTTTATTTCAAAGAAATAACTTTGATTATTAAATGACAGCGAAGGTGCTGTCGAGGGCTTTGATAAAGAGGGGGGCGTCTTTACGGTTTCTTTATGCGGTCCCGCCGACTCTGTTCCCTGTTTTTACGCACGCCTGCCGAGACTCAAGGCCTTGTGTTTCGCTGCAGGAGCAATGAATGGATTTCGTCTGGATGGGCGCCTTGCTGGCGCTGTGGGCCGCGGTGGCGGCCATGGTGGTCGGGCTGAACCGGCTCGACGCACCGAACCCGTCAAGAGCACCCGGGGGAGACGCATCGTGATCAGCCTTGAAGCTCTCTACGGCTTCGGCGCATTGATTGCCGTCGTCCTGTTCGCGTACCTGGTGTTCGCGCTGATCTGCGCCGAGGAGTTCTGAAATGACCGCCTCCGCCTGGTCCTTGCTGGCCTTCTTCCTCATTGCGCTTGTGCTGCTGGCATGGCCGGTCGGCAAGTTTCTTGCCGCGTTGTGCAACGAGCGCGTGCCGCGCTGGATGCAGCGCATCGAAGCGCCGCTCTACAAGCTCGCGGGCACGAAGCCCGAGCAGTCGATGCACTGGCTGGGCTATGCGCTCGCGCTGCTCGCCTTCAATGCCGTTGGCGCGCTCTTTCTCTATGCGCTGCAGCGCCTGCAGGGCTGGCTGCCGCTCAACCCCGCCGGCATGGGGGCGGTGTCGCCCGACTCGGCCTTCAACACCTCGGTGAGCTTCGTCTCCAACACCAACTGGCAAGGCTATGCCGGTGAGTCGACGATGAGCTATCTCACGCAGATGCTCGGGCTCACGGTGCAGAACTTCTTCTCCGCCGCCACGGGCATTGCCGTGGCCTTCGCGCTCGTGCGCGGCTTTGCGCGCCGGGGCGACGGCAAGAGCCGCGGGCTGGTCGGCAACTTCTGGGCCGACATCACGCGCATCACGTTGTGGCTGCTGGTGCCGTTGTCGTTCGTGCTTGCGGTGGTCTTTGCGGGGCAGGGCGTGATCCAGAACTTCGACGCCTACAAGACCGTGCAAACGGTCGAGGCCGCCGCGAGCCCGCAGACACAGACGCTTGCCATGGGCCCTGTCGCTTCGCAGGAGGCCATCAAGATGATCGGCACCAACGGCGGCGGCTTCTTCAACGCCAACTCGGCGCATCCGTACGAAAACCCGACCGCCCTCAGCAACCTGCTGCAGATGATCGCGATTTTCCTGATTCCGGCGGGCCTGTGCTTCGCCTTCGGCCGCGTGGTCGGCGACATGCGGCAAGGGTGGGCCGTGCTTGCGGCAATGACGGTGATGTTCGTCATTGCCGTGGTGGCCATCATCCCCGCCGAGCACGCCGGCAATCCGCTGCTCGGTTCGCTGGGCATCGACCAGGCGGCGAGCGCGCTGCAAAGCGGCGGCAACATGGAAGGCAAGGAAGTGCGCTTCGGCATCGACGCGTCGGCGCTCTTCGCCGCCATTACCACCGCCGCCTCGTGCGGCGCGGTGAATGCCATGCACGACTCGTTCACCCCCATCGGCGGCATGGTGCCCATGGTGCTGATGCAGTTGGGCGAGGTGGTGTTCGGCGGCGTCGGCAGCGGCCTCTACGGCATGCTGATTTTCGCGATGCTCGCGGTGTTCATCGCGGGCCTGATGATCGGCCGCACGCCCGAGTACCTCGGCAAGAAGATCGAGGTGCGCGAGATGAAGCTGATTTCCATCGCCATTTTGGTCACGCCCATCCTGGTGCTGGCCGGCACCGCGGTGGCGGTGATCGCGGGCGCCGGCAAGGCCGGCATCGCGAACCCGGGTGCGCATGGGTTTTCTGAAATTCTCTATGCGCTGAGCTCGGCCGCCAACAACAACGGCAGCGCCTTCGCGGGCCTGTCGGCCAACACGCCGTTCTACAACGGCCTGCTGGGTCTTGCCATGTGGCTGGGCCGCTTCGCGATGATCGTTCCGGTGCTGGCCATTGCCGGCTCGCTGGCCGCGAAGAAGCGCCTGCCGGTCACCGGCGGCACGCTGCCCACGCACGGGCCGCTGTTCGTCTCGCTGCTGATCGGCACCGTGCTGCTGGTCGGCCTGCTCAACTATGTGCCGGCATTGGCTCTCGGGCCCGTCGTCGAACACCTCGTGCTCTGGAAGTGAGGGCGCGCACCATGACTGCCCATACAAAAACCTCTCTCTCGCTGCTCGACGCGGCGCTGGTCAAGCCCGCGCTGTGGGGCGCCTTCGCCAAGCTGGACCCGCGCACGCAGTGGCGCAACCCGGTGATGTTCATCGTGTACATCGGGAGCATCCTCACGACGCTGCTCTGGGTGCATTCGCTGAGCTTTCCGGGCGACACCGGCATGAAGCCCGCCTTTGTGCTGGCCATCACGGTGTGGCTGTGGTTCACCGTGCTGTTCGCGAACTTTGCCGAAGCCCTGGCCGAGGGCCGCAGCAAGGCGCAGGCCGCCTCGCTGCGCGGCCTGCGCAAGGACACCTGGGCCAAGAAGCTCAAGGAGCCCCACCACGGCGCGGCATTCCTGCCGGAGCAGGCGCCCAACCTGCGCAAGGGCGACGTGGTGCTGGTCGAGACCGGCGACGTCATTCCGCTCGACGGCGAAGTGATCGAAGGCGTGGCCTCGGTCGACGAGAGTGCCATCACCGGCGAATCGGCCCCCGTGGTGCGCGAATCGGGCGGCGACTTCTCCGCCGTGACCGGCGGCACCCGCGTGCTGTCCGACTGGTTGGTGGTGCGCATCTCGGTCAACCCCGGCGAGTCGTTCCTCGACCGCATGATCGGCATGGTCGAGGCGGCCAAGCGGCACAAGACGCCCAACGAAATCGCGCTCACCATCCTGCTGGTTGCGTTGACCCTCGTGTTCCTGATGGTCACCGTCACGCTGCTGCCGTTCTCGGTGTTCAGCGTGGAGGCCGCGGGTGCGGGCACTGTGGTGTCGCTCACCGCGCTGGTGGCGCTGCTCGTGTGCCTGATTCCCACCACCATCGGCGGCCTGCTTTCGGCCGTGGGCGTGGCCGGCATGAGCCGCATGATGCAGGCCAACGTCATCGCCACCTCGGGCCGCGCCGTGGAAGCGGCCGGCGACGTCGATGTGCTGCTGCTCGACAAGACCGGCACCATCACGCACGGCAATCGCCAGGCGAGTGCCTTCCTGCCTGCGCCCGGCGTGCCGAAGGGCCGCCTCGCACGCGCCGCCATGCTCGCATCGCTGGCCGACGAGACGCCTGAAGGCCGCAGCATCGTCGAACTGGCACGCCGCGATGGCCTGGAGGCCGCATCTGTCGACGGTGCGCGCTTCGTTCCCTTCACTGCGCAGACCCGCATGAGCGGCGTCGACATGCCGGCCGCGCCGAACAGCCTCGACACCGACGCGGTGCTGCTGCGCAAGGGCGCGGTCGATGCGATTCGCCGGCATGTCGAATCGCTGGGCGGCAGCGTGCCGGCCGAGGTGCTGCGCGCGTCCGAGGAAACGGCGCGCCGCGGCAGCACGCCGCTGGCCGTGGCCGAGGGCAACCGCGTGCTCGGCGTGGTCGAGCTCAAGGACATCGTCAAGACCGGCATCAAGGAGCGTTTTGCCGAGTTGCGCCGCATGGGCATCAAGACCGTGATGATCACCGGCGACAACAAGCTCACCGCCGCGGCCATCGCGGCCGAGGCCGGCGTCGACGACTTCCTGGCCGAAGCTACGCCCGAGGACAAGCTGGCGCTGATCCGCAAGTACCAGTCCGAAGGCCGGCTCGTCGCGATGACCGGCGACGGCACCAACGATGCGCCCGCACTCGCCCAGGCCGACGTGGCCGTGGCCATGGGCAGCGGCACGCAGGCCGCGAAGGAGGCCGGCAACATGGTCGACCTGGATTCGAACCCGACCAAGCTGCTCGAAGTGGTGGAAACCGGCAAGGCGCTGCTCATGACGCGCGGCTCGCTCACCACCTTCTCGATTGCGAACGACGTGGCGAAGTACTTCGCGATCATTCCGGCGATTTTTGTCTCGACCTATCCACAGCTCGGCGCGCTCAACGTGATGCAGCTCGCGAGCCCGTCGTCGGCCATTTTGTCGGCGGTGATCTTCAATGCGCTGGTCATCGTGTTCCTGATTCCGCTGGCGCTCAAGGGCGTGCGCTACCGGCCGGTGGGCGCGGCCGCGCTGCTGCGCCGCAACCTGGCCATCTATGGCCTGGGTGGTCTGCTCGTTCCCTTCATCGGCATCAAGCTGATCGACTGGCTGCTCGTGGCCGTCCATCTTGTTTGAGGAGAAATTCACCATGAACAACAACATCTTTCGCCCTGCGCTCGTGCTCTTCGCGCTGCTGAGCGTGCTCACCGGCCTGATCTATCCGATGGCCGTCACCGGCGCCGCGAAGGCGATCTTTCCGTCGCAGGCGGCCGGCAGCCTGATCGTGCGCAACGGCGCCACCGTGGGCTCCAGGCTCATCGGCCAGAACTTCAGCGACCCGAAGCATTTCTGGGGCCGTCCGTCCGCCACCGCGCCGCAGCCCTACAACGCGAGTGCTTCGGGCGGCTCGAACCTCGGTCCGCTCAATCCGGCGCTGGCCGACGCGGTCAAGATCCGTATCGAAGCCCTTCGCGCCGCGGACCCGGGAAACAGCGCGCCGGTGCCGGTCGACCTGGTCACGGCCTCGGCCAGCGGGCTCGACCCCGACATCAGCCCTGCCGCCGCCCGGTACCAAGCCGCACGCGTCGCGCGGGTGCGTGGCGTGCCCGTCGAACAAGTGAATGCGTTGATTGCCGGCAACACGCAGGCGCCGCTCTGGGGCTTTCTGGGCGAGCCGCGCGTCAACGTGCTGGCGCTGAATCTTGCGCTCGATGGTCACTGATCTTTTCCACGTGCTGCTGGCGCTCGCGGCACTCTTCGTGCCGCTGATCTTTGCCTGGTGGGTGCTCTCGCGCACCGCGCGGCGGCACGCCAAGCGCCGCAAGGGAGGCCCCATGCGCTAATCTGCGCGGTCACCGCCATGCTCGACGCCCGCCCCGACCCCGACGCCCTGCTTGCGCAACTGCGCAACGACGAGGCGCGCGCGCAGCGCGGCAAGCTGCGCATCTATTTCGGCGCCAGCGCGGGCGTGGGCAAGACCTGGGCCATGCTCAGTGCCGCGCAACGCGAGCGCGCGGCGGGGCGCGACGTGCTCATCGGCGTGGTCGAAACGCATGGCCGCAGCGAAACCGCCGCGCTGCTCGCGGGGCTCGATACGCTGCCCCTGCGCGAGCTGGACTACCGCGGCCGTACGCTGGCCGAGTTCGACCTTGACGCGGCGCTGGCGCGCAAGCCCGCCGTGCTGCTGGTCGACGAACTGGCCCACACCAATGCGCCCGGCTCCCGCCATGCCAAGCGCTGGCAGGATGTGCAGGAACTGCTGGCTGCGGGCATCGAGGTGTGGTCGGCCCTCAACGTGCAGCATCTCGAGAGCCTCAACGGCACGGTGGGCGCCATCACCGGCGTGCGCGTGCATGAGACGGTTCCCGACACCGTGCTCGACGAGGCTGACGAGGTGGTGCTGGTCGACGTCACGCCCGATGAGCTCACCGCGCGGCTCGCGGCCGGCAAGGTGTACCTGCCCCAGCAGGCCGAGCGCGCCGCGCAGAATTTCTTTCGCAAGGGCAACCTGATTGCGCTGCGCGAAATTGCGCTGCGGCGCACGGCCGAGCATGTGGAAGACGATGTGCGCGGCTGGCGGGTCGAGCAATCTGGCGCCGCCGGCAACGGACAAGGCAGCGCGCTGCAGGCCTGGAACACCTCGGGCGCCATCCTCGCTTGCGTGGGGCCGCACGAGGGCGCGGCGCAGACCGTGCGCACCGCGGCGCGTCTTGCGAGCCAGCTCAATGTGCGCTGGCATGCGGCCTATGTCGAGACGCCGCGGCTGCAACGGCTCGCCGCCCAGGAGCGCGACCGCATCCTTGCGGTGCTCAAGCTGGCCGAGGAACTCGGCGCCGCCACTGCGGTGCTCACGGGCTCCGACGTGGCGGAGCAACTGGCCGAACAGGCGCGCCGGCTCAACTGCGCCACGCTGGTGCTGGGACGGTCGCAGCTTGTCATCGGCTGGCGCCGCTGGTGGCCCGCGCGCCCGGTGCCGCTGCCGCGCGCGCTGGCGCAACGCGCGCCCGCGCTCGACATCCTGGAAGTCGGCCATGCCGACAGTTCGCGGCGCCTGTCGCGCGCACCCATCAACGGCCTGCGCGCCGACGAGGGCGACCACGAAAAAGCACCTGTCCATTGGCCCGGCTACGCCTGGGCAACGGCCACCAGCGTGGCGCTCACCCTGCTTTGCACACCCCTGGCCGGCGTGCTCGAACTCGCGAACATCGTGATGCTGTTCCTGCTGGGCGTGGTCGGCGTCGCAATGCGCTTCGGCCGCGGGCCCTCGGCGCTCGCGGCGCTGCTCAACGTCGCGGCCTTCGACTATTTCTTCGTGCCGCCGCAGCTTTCGTTCGCGGTGAGCGACGTGCAGTACGTGCTGACCTTCGCAATCATGCTCGGCGTCGGCCTGCTGGTGGGGCAACTCACGGCCGGCCTGCGCTTCGCGGCCGGCGTGTCGACCAGCCGGGAGCGGCGCGCGCGCTCGCTGTTCGAGCTCACGCGCGAACTCTCGGCGGCACTGGAGAGTACGCAGGTCGTCGCGCTGGGCGCTGCCGCGGTGCAGGGCCACTTCGGCGGCCATGCGCTGGTGCTGGTGACCGATACGAACGACCAGCTCGTGTTCCCCAAGACTCCGCCCGAGGGCTTCGATGCGCAAGTGGCCGACTGGGCCTTCCGACATGGCCAGCCAGCCGGCCTGGCCACTGCCACGCTCGCGGCGCAGACTTGGCACTACGTGCCGCTGCAGGCACCGATGCGCGTGCGCGGCGTGCTCGCGCTCTCACCGGCGCAGCCGCGCTGGCTGCTGATTCCGGAACAGGCTCAGCAGCTCGACACGCTGGCGCGGCAAATCGCGATCGCGCTGGAGCGCGTGCACTACGTCGAAGTGGCGCAGCAGGCCGTGGTCGAAATGGAGTCGGAGCGTTTGCGAAATGCCCTGCTCGGCGCAATATCGCACGACGTACGCACGCCGCTCACCGCATTGATCGCTCTGGCCGAATCGCTACAGACCCTGCCGCCTGAAGAACACGGCAACGCGGCGCGCGCCATCGTCGCGCAGGCGCATGAGCTGCATGCGCTGGTCAACAACCTGCTGGACATGGCGCGGCTCGAAAGCGGCATCGCGGGCGGCGCGGTGAACCTGCGGCGCGACTGGCAATCGGTCGAGGAGGTCGTGGGTTCGTCGATCCGCGCGGCGCGCACGTCGTTGGGCGACACCGTCGTGCAGACCGCGCTCGCTGCGGACCTGCCGCTGGTCGAATTCGATGCGGTGCTGATCGAGCGCGTGCTCGTCAACCTGCTGGAGAACGCGACCAAATACGGCGCGCCGCCCATCGTCGTGGGCGCGCGTGCCGAGCCTGGCACGCTGGTGCTTACGGTGCGCGACCACGGCCCCGGCCTGCCTGCCGCGTTGCTGGGCCGGGAGCAGAAGCTGTTCGACAAGTTCACGCGCGGAGAGGCTGAATCGGCCACGCCGGGCGTCGGGTTGGGCCTTGCGATCTGCCGCGCGGTGGTGAGTGCGCATGGCGGCGAGATCACGGCGGCCAATGCGCAGGGCGGCGGTGCAGAATTCGCCGTCACCCTGCCACGCCGCGAGCCGCCCGAACCGGCCGAAGCCCAACTCTGAAGCCATGCCATCTCCCACCGCCATCGTGATCGAGGACGAGCCTCAGATTCGCCGCTTCGTGCGCGGCGCATTGGAGGCCGAAGGCTGGGTGGTGCACGAGGCCGGCACGCTGCGGGATGGCCTTGCGGCAGCCGGCACGCGCCAGCCCGATCTGCTGGTGCTCGACCTCGGCCTGCCTGATGGCGACGGCGTGTCGTTGATTCGCGATGTGCGGGGCTGGTCGGCCGTGCCGATCATCGTGCTGTCCGCGCGCAGCGACGAGGCCGACAAGATCGCCGCGCTCGATGCCGGCGCCGATGACTACCTGACCAAGCCCTTCGGCACCGGCGAGCTGCTGGCGCGCGTGCGCGCCAATCTGCGCCGCCCGCGCGCAGCCAACGGCGACGATACGGCGGAAGCGCTGTTCCGTTTCGGAGAGGTCGAGCTGGACCGCGCCGCGCGCATCGTGCGCCGCGCTGGCGCCGAGGTGCACCTGACGCCGACCGAATACCGGCTGCTCTGCGTGCTGGTCGCCAACGCCGGCCGCGTGCTCACGCAACGCCAGTTGCTGCGCGAAGTGTGGGGCCCGTCGCACACGGACCAGAGCCATTACCTGCGCATCTACATGGGGCATCTGCGGCAGAAGCTCGAGGCCGATCCGGCGCAGCCGCGGCATCTGTTGACGGAGACTGCGGTGGGGTATCGGTTGGTGGTTTAGCTGGTGGGGGCCGCGCTTTGTCGAAGGCACAGTGCCCTCACCCCAGCCCTCTCCCAGAGGGAGAGGGAGCAATACTCAACCCAGATGCCTCGTCGCCCCGTCTTGTTCCCTCTCCCTCCGGGAGAGGGTTAGGGTGAGGGCCGCGGCATTCACGCCACCGCCGACCGCAAGAAGAGATCAGGCAGCGATGCCCTTGTTCGGATTCAGCAAGAACTTCTCCCCCGTCGCCTGCTTCCCGTACACCCCAATGGCATCCAGCTGCAGCGCCTCGAGAAGAGAGACTTCCCGCGTGTAGTGGCTCGCAAACGTCGTCTTCAATTCAGCGACGACCCGCGCCCGCAACCGCTGCGTGCCTTCATTCCCGAGCTTCTGCAAAAACGGGAACAGCAGCCACCCGCCCATGCCCCACGCCATGCCGAAGTTGCGCACGAACTCCGTCGGCGAGCGGTCGAGGCCGCCGTAGATGTAGACCTGCTTGTGTGTGGTCGAACCGTAGCGGCTGTATTCCTTGGCGGTGCGGTTCAGCGCCGCCTCCATGCAGCCGAGGATCTGCCCCGCGAGCTTGCCGCCGCCGGTGGCGTCGAAGGCCAGCGTGGCACCGGTCTCGACCAGGGCCTGCGTCAGGTCTTCAAGAAAGGTGGGCGACGTCGCGTTGCACACATACTTTGCACCGATGCCGCGCAAGAGCGCTTCCTGCTCGGGCTTGCGCACGATGTTGACCAGGTCGATGCCGTCCTTCTGGCAGATCTTGTTGAGCATCTGGCCCAGGTTGGATGCGGCGGCCGTGTGCACCAGCGCCTTGTGGCCTTCCATTCGCATGGTCTCGACCATGCTCAGCGAGGTCAGCGGGTTGACAAAGCAAGAGGCGCCATCGGCCGGGGTGGCGTCCGCAGGCAGTTCCAGGCACTGTGCAGCGGCGAGGCAGCGGTACTGCGAGTACATCGCCCCGCCGATGGCCGCCACGGTCTTGCCGAGCAGCGCCTGCGCGGCCGGCGACGAACCGGCCTTGACCACCACGCCCGCGCCTTCGTTGCCGACCGGCATCGATTGGTCGAGACGCCCCGCCATGGCGGGCATGCCGCGCTCGGGCACCGTGGCCGTCACGATGGGGCGCTCCGGCGTGCCGGAGAGCTTGGCGGTGCTCATGTCGGCGGCGCCGAACAGCAGGCCAAGGTCCGACGGATTCATTGGCGACGCCTCGATGCGCACGATCACTTCATCGGCCTTGGGCTCGGGCATCGGCTCGTCGTGCAGCGAGAGTTCGAGTTCGCCGTTCGAGCGGACGAGGGAGCGGAGTTGGAGTGCCATGGGAGAGGCCCCTGTGAAAGGTGGTTCGGAGATGGCCATCGGCCACGGGGCGGCCAGTATAGGAGCGAGGTACGAAAGCTGCTGGCGCCTTCAGGACACCACGGGAATCACCGGCGCATGGTCCAGCGTGTGGCGCATCTTCTCTGGATCGAGCCGGTCGATGTAGCGCGGAATGTTGCGCCACAGCGTGTGGTAGCCATAGCCCCCGCGCAGCATCTCGAGCCGCGCGCTTTCCTTGTCCCAGCCCTGCACCGCCATGCGGTAGACCGCCGCGACCACGCCCGTGCGGTCGGCACCGTGCATGCAGTGGATCAGCACCGGGCCCTGCTTTTCGGCGTCGCGAATGGCCACCAGCGCGCGCAGCACCTTGGCGTCGTCGATCGACCAGGTGTTGATCGGCACGCGCACCAGGCGGATGCCGCTGCCCGCAAACACCTTCCTGTCGTCGTTGAAGGAACGCAGGCTCACGATGGTGCGGATGCCGAGCGCCTTCAGCGCCGCCACGTTCGCGGTGCGCGGCTGCGCGCTGCGATACAGCGTGGGCGTGATGCGATGCAGGTTCTCGACCCCGAGCGTGTCGAGCGCATCGGCCCAGTGCCCGGGGCGCGGCACGGCGTGCGCCGCGGCATTGCTGTTTCTGCGTTTGCTCATGCTCATTTCGCGCGCCGCCAGTGCCGGGTCACCAGGATCAGCAGGGCCACCGCCAGGCCGCCCCAATAGTCGACCGGCGCGCCCCAGATCCAGTGCTTGTGCCAGAACGCGTCGGCCGGATTGAAGCGGTCCCAGCCGAAGGCCGGGTTGATGATGAACCACAGGAAGTCTTCGCAGACCCAGAACACGATCAACCCCGCAACGGCCAGGCCCGCGTCGCGCCACGTCCAGCGGCCGTTGAAGGCCAGCGGCGCAAAGAACACCAGCGCCATGAAGGTGAAGACCCAGGCGTGATAGCCCGTCATCGCGCGCCCGCCCCAGAAGATGTCGAGCCAGACGTTGTTCTCGATGCGCCACGTGGGCAGCGACGTGGCCCAGCCGGCGCCGCCTTCGATCTGGATTTCGGCATTCGCGAAAAAGAAAGCCATCACCACCACCCAGGCCAGGTAGCCGATGGTGCGGGCCACGCCCGCCATGTCCCTTTTCTCGGTGGCGCCGGTCATGCCGCTTCGCCCAACACGCGCTGCAGCACCGCGGCCGCCGCACGCGGCTTGCCGAGTGCACGGCTGCGCCGGGCCATGTCCGCCAGCTTGGCGGGGTCGGCCATCAGGCGCGCCACCTTGTAGTCGAGGCCGATCGCGTCGTAGGCGAGCCAAGCCGCGCCTTCCTCCATGAGGAAGCCGGCGTTGTGCTCTTCCTGCCCCGGAATCGGCGAGATCAGCAGCATCGGCTTGCCGAGCGCCAGGCATTCCGACACCGTGAGCCCGCCGGGCTTGGTTACCACCAGGTCGGCCGCGGCCATGAGCTTGTGCATCTCGTTCGTGAAGCCGATGGCCACCACGCGGCCGGGGTGGCGGGCGGCCACCGCCTGGAGCCTGACGTGCGCCTCGGCATTGCGGCCCGCCACGGCTATGACCTGAAAGCCGCTGTCGCCGCCGAGCGAAAGCACGCGCTCGACCATGCTCGGCAAGTCGCCGACGCCCGCGCCGCCCGAGGCCATCAGCAGCACGGGCCGCGCCGGGTCGAGGCCCAGTTCCGCTGCGCAGGCATTGCGCGCGAGGGCCGGTGCATCGGGTTCGGAGAAAGCCGGCATCACCGGAATGCCCGTCACGTGGATGCGCTCCGCCGGGATGCCGCGCGCCCGCAGCCTGAAGGCCACTTCTTCCGTCGCGGCCAGGTAGCCTGCCATGCCCGGCACCAGCCACATGTTGTGCAGGTCGTAGTCGGTGATCTGCAGCCACACCGGATAGTCGATGCGGCCGCGGTTGCGTTCGCGCATCAGCAGCTCGGCCGGCAGAAAGTGGGTGCAGATGACGGCGTCGGGCTTTTCGCGGCGTATTTCGCGCACCAGGGCACCGGTGCTCAGTCGCTCGATGCCGCGGCGCAGCCGCTGCGAAGGCGCATGGTGCGGCGTGGCGTCGGCGCGCTGGTGCAGGTAAGACCAGAGTTCGGGCGCGCGGTTCACGAGCTGGATGTACCAGTCGGTGTACACCTTGCGGAAACCGCCGGCCACATGGACCATGGCATCGATATGGACTGCCGTGTGCGGCGGGGTCGACTGGACGGCGGTTTGCAGGGCTTGCGCTGCGCGCACATGGCCGTTGCCGGCGCTCACACTGAGGATCAGGATTTTTTTCATTCGGGTCCGGGGCCGTCGGCGGGCCATTGGCGCGCATTATCGCCATGCAGTACGACACATTCCGCAGACCCCGGGGCATGGGGGAAAATGCCCCTGCGCACCGACCCACCGGGCGTGACCCGCCCCCAACCGACCGCGCCCACCGCATGACTGACGCTCCTCTCGCACCGATTCGCCTCAACAAACGCATGGCCGAGCTCGGCCTCTGCTCGCGCCGCGAGGCCGATGAGTGGATCGCCAACGGCTGGGTGAAGGTGAACGGCAAGCCGGCCGAAATGGGCGTGAAGGTCACGCCGTCCGACCGCATCGAGGTCGACAAGGCCGCCAAGGGCCAGCAGGCGAACCAGGTCACCATCCTGATCAACAAGCCCATCGGCTACGTGAGCGCGCAAGCCGAAGACGGGCACGAGCCGGCGGTGACGCTCTTCACGCCGCAGAACCGCTGGGCCGAAGACAACGCGCGCTTCTTCTTCAACCCCCAGCAACTGCGCGGCCTTGCGCCGTGCGGCCGGCTCGACATCGACTCCATCGGCCTCCTGGTGATGACGCAGGACGGCCGCATCGCGCGCCAGCTGATCGGCGAAGACTCGGTGATGGAGAAGGAGTACCTGGTGCGCGTGGCGTATCACGGCCTGGGCCAGCCCGCGCCTACCGGGCAGCTGGTGCGCATGGACGACGACGATCCCGTCACCACGAATGTGCAGGCGGTCTTTCCGCCGGCGATGCTCGCCAAGCTGCGCCACGGCCTGAGCCTGGACGGCCAGCCGCTCAAGCCGGCGCGGGTCGAATGGCAGAACCCCGAGCAGCTGCGTTTCGTGCTCACCGAAGGCAAGAAGCGCCAGATCCGCCGCATGTGCGAGCTGGTCGGCCTGAAGGTGGTGGGCCTGAAGCGCGTGCGCATCGGCAAGGTGATGCTCGGCAACCTGCCCGTCGGGCAGTGGCGCTACCTCGGTCCGCACGAGAAGTTCTGAGGAGTCTTCGCCGATGGCCGTGGTGCTGAGCCAACGCGCGTTGAACCGGGCCACGCTGGCGCGGCAGATGCTGCTGGAGCGGCGCAAGGCGACAGTCACGCAGGCCATCGAAAAGCTGGCGGGGTTGCAGGCGCAGGCACCGAACCCGCCCTACATCGGCCTGTGGAGCCGGCTCGAGGGCTTTCGCCGCGAGCAGTTGACCGAAGCCCTGAAGAAGCGCCGCGTCGTGCGCATGTCGACGATGCGCGCGACCCTGCACCTGATGGCCGCAACGGATGCGCTGGCCTGGCGGCCGCTGCTCGAGCCCGTGCATCAGCGGGGATTGCAGGGCAGCAGCCACGCACGGGCGCTCGAAGGCATCGACCGCGCGGCGGTGGTGCAGGCGGGACGGGCGTTGCTGCGCGAAGGCCCGCTCACCAGTTCCGAACTCGGCCAGGCGCTCGCGGTGGGCTGGAAAGACCGCGCGCCCGCCTCGCTCGCCGCGCTCATCCGCAACAACGTGCCGCTGGTGCACCTGCCGCCCGCGGGCAGCTGGAACTCGCACGCGAGCGCACGGCTGCAGCCCATCGAGCACTGGCTCGGCGAATCCGATGCCGCGGCCGCCACGCAGGACGACTTGCTGCTGCGCTACCTGGCGGCCTTCGGCCCCGCCACGCTCGCCGATGCGGGTGCGTGGTCGGGCCTCACGGGCTGGAAGGCCGTGGCCGAGTGCCTGCGGCCGCAGCTGCGCGTGTTCACCGGCGAGCGGGGCCAGGAGCTGTTCGACCTGCCCCGCGCGCCACGCCCCGACCCCGACACGCCCGCGCCGCCGCGCCTCGTCGCCGAATGGGACAACCTGCTGCTCTCGCATGCCGACCGCAGCCGCGTGATGAGCGAGGCGCACCGCGCCCGGGTGTTCACCGTCAACGGCATCGTGCGCGGCACGGTGCTGCTCGACGGTTTCGTCGCGGGCGTCTGGAAGATCGAGCGCGCGAAGAACACGGCCGCCGTGGTGCTGGAGCCCTTTGCCCGCTGGTCGAAGGCCGACCGGCTCAGCGTGCAGGAAGAGGCCATGCGCCTGCTGGCCTTTGCATCGGACGGCGAGGGCGAGCGGCACGACGTCCGCGTGCTGTGACCCTTGCGCCCGCACGGCGGCTAAGCCCCGCCTAAGACTTTGCCTATACGCTGCGCCGCGGCGCAGGGCACTATCGATCATCCCGATCGCGTGCTACCTTGCGGCCCAAGGAGTCGCCGCAATGCGCGTGCTTTTGGTGGAAGACGACGAAATGATCGGGCGCAGCCTGAAGCAGGCGCTCGAGGGCGCGGGTTGGTCCGCTGACTGGGTGCGCGACGGCGAACTGGCGCAAAGCGCGCTCGGCGATGGCGGCTACACCTGCGTGCTGCTCGACCTGGGCCTGCCCCGCCAGGACGGCACCGAGGTGTTGCGGCGCGCGCGCGAACGCGGCGATGCCACACCGGTGCTGGTGCTCACCGCACGCGACGGGCTCGACGACCGCATCCACAGCCTCGACCTCGGCGCCGACGACTATCTGCTCAAGCCTTTCGAATTCCGCGAGCTGCTCGCGCGCATGCGGGCCGTGGTGCGCCGGCGCGACGGCGCCGCGCATTCGCTGATCGGCGGCAGCACGATGCAGCTTGACCTCACCACGCGCGAGGTGGTGGTCGGCGGCGCGCGCGAGGCGCTCACGGCGCGAGAATTTGCGCTGCTGCACGCACTGCTGGAGCGGCCCGGCGCCATCCTCTCGCGCGAGCAGCTCGAGAACCGCATCTACGGCTGGGGAGAGGAAGTGACGAGCAACGCCGTCGACGTGCTGATCCATGGCATGCGCCGCAAGCTCGGCGCCGAATCGATCCGCAACGTGCGCGGGTTGGGATGGCGCGTCGTCGCATGAGCGCTGCGCCGGGCCGCCCCAAGCAAGCTCGCGCCGGAGTGCAAAGCACGGAGGTACTCCGATGACCGCAATGCCGAGCCGCTGGTGGCGCCCGCGCTCGCTGCGCACGCAGCTGCTGTTCTGGCTCGTCACGCTGCACCTGGTGGCGGCGGCGCTCACGGCGTGGTTCACCTTCGTGGCGTATGGCGACCTGGTGCACAACGCGCTCGACGAGCAGATGCGGCTCGTGGCCGATTCCCATGCGGGCACCGATCCGCCCCGCGCTCCGCGCCCGCTCGACGGCGAAGCCGCCTTTGCACGCGGCGCCTTCGTGGTGCAGATATGGAGCGCCGATGGCCGCACGCTGCTTGCGAGTTCGTGGCCGCCGCTGGCCGTGGTGCCCTTGCAACCGCGGCCAGGTTTCAGCGATGCGAGCACCGGCGCGCACACGCATTCACGCTGGCGCGTGTTCACCGCCGAACCCGGACCGCGCGCCGACCAGCCGCGCGTGCAGGTCTTGCAGAACGAAGACTACCGGCGGCGCCGCGCGCTGCGGCGCGCACTGCTCGAAGGCCTGCCCATCGCGCTGCTGCTGCCGCTGGCCTTGCTGATCCTGTGGCTCATCGTGTCGGCGGCCTCCCGCTCGCTGCGCGCGGTGGCGCGCGACGTGGCCTCGCAGGACGAGCGCAGCCCTACCGATCTGTCGCTGGCGCATGTGCCCGACGAGATCGCGCCGCTGGTCCAGGCCTTCAACCAGCTGCTGTCGCGCGTGCGCAATGCCTTCGCTACGCAGCGCCGCTTCGTGCAGGACGCAGCCCACGAACTGCGCACGCCCATGGCCGCCATCGGCCTGCAGATCGAGAACCTGCGCGCCCACGTGCCCGCGGGCGAGGCCACCGAGCGCTTCAACCAGCTCGAAGCCGGCGTCACGCGCGCGCAGCACCTGATCGAGCAGTTGCTGAGCCTCTCGCGGCAAGACGCGCCGGGGCGTCCCATGCCGGGCGAACCGGTCGACATCGAGACCCTGTTGCGCGAAAGCGTGAGCCAGCTGATGGTGCTGGCCGACGCACGGCGCGTGGACATCGGCTTCGAAGGATCGATTGCGCCCGTGGTGCGGGCACCGGCCGCAGAGCTGCGCAGCGTGTTCGACAACCTGATCGACAACGCGCTGCGCTATGCGCCCGAAGGCGGCGTGGTCGACGTGCGGCTGCATGAGGTTGGCGGCCATGCGGTGGTCGACGTGCTCGACAACGGGCCGGGTATTCCGGCGGCGTCGATCGGCCGCGTGTTCGACCGCTTCTTTCGCGTGCCGGGCGCCCCGGCCGGCGGCAGCGGGCTCGGGCTGGCCATTGCGCGCACTGCGGCCGAGCGGCACGGCCTGCGCATCGAGTTGCGCAACCGCGATGAAGAAGAAGGAGGAGGTGGTTCGGGACTGATGGCGCGGGTGCACCTTCCGACGGTGTCGACGCCGCTCATTCCAGGCTAATTTCTTGCTCATGGCCAACTCAGCGCGGCTGCCTAGAGTGCATCCAGGCCCTGCCACGCGCAGTTCGCGCGGCGGCACACGGCCGGAGACAACAACCCGCCATTCAGGAGCACACACCATGCGCACTTCCTTCAAGCTTCTTGCCCTTGGTTCTTTTGCCGCGTTCGCGGCGCTGGGTGCCGTCCATGCGTCGGCCGAGACGACCGACGGCTCGGACTACCATCCGTTGCAGATGAATTCGCCAGAGAACCCCGACGTGCAGGTGGGCGCGATGGCTGCCGCACGGCCCAGCGGCACCGAGTCCATCGGCCAGTCGACCAGCGCGCCGGCGATGAACTCGACCATCTCGGTGTCCGATGTGCAGGCCGGCGCCTATGCGGCGTCGCATGCGACCGGAACCGAGTCGATCGGGCAATCGACCTCGCTGCCGCTGGTGCAGTCGGCCAGCGGCAGCTGACCGGGGGTCAGTCGTCGTTGTTGCTGAGCAGCGCGCGGTAAATGACCGCGCCGATGATGGCGCCCGCAATAGGGGCGACCCAGAACAGCCACAGTTCCGACACCGCGTAAGACGGGCCGAACAGCGCCGGGCCCGTGCTGCGCGCCGGGTTGACCGAGGTGTTGGTCACCGGAATGGAGATCAGGTGAATCAGCGTGAGGCACAGGCCGATGGCCAGGCCCGCGAAACCGCCGGCTGCGCGCTTGGCGGTGGAGCCGAGGATCACGATCAGGAACACGGCGGTCATCACCACTTCGCACACCAGCGCGGCCGTCATGCCGTACTTGCCGGGCGAGTGTTCGCCGAAGCCGTTGGTGGCAAAGCCGCCGATGTCGGCGCCGGGCTTGCCGGTGGCAATCAGGTAGAGCACGCCGGCCGCCGCAATGGCACCCAGCACTTGCGCAACGATGTAGCCCGCGAGTTGCGAAGCCTTGAAGCGGCCCGCGGCCGCAAGGCCGATCGATACGGCAGGGTTGAAGTGACCGCCCGAGATGGGACCGAGTGCATAAGCGCCGGTCACCACCGTGAGGCCGAACGCCAGCGAGACGCCCAGAAAGCCGATGCCAAGACCCGGAAAGGCCGCGGCCAGAACAGCGCTACCGCAGCCGCCGAGCGTGAGCCAAAAAGTACCTATGAACTCGGCCGACCACTTTTTGTAGGTGCTATGTTCCATGTTGTTCCATCCTGAAGTTGAGAGAAAAAAATGCGTGGCCTGGGCCATGGCGCGGGCGGATTCTAGGAATGGAAACAACAAGCGTCACGCATGTTGTTGCATCTATCGGAACCTGTTCACAAATCAGCGATCTTTTGTTTCTGACACGCGCTGTGCAACAAGCCAATGAGGCTCTTTCAGAGCGTGACGACGATCTTGCCGAAGGCGCCGCGCGCGAGGTGGTCGAGCGCATCGGGCAATGCATCGAACGCGTAGCGCGCCGCAATCACGGGCTTGAGCGCGTTCACATCGACGGCACGCACCAGGTCTTCGAGCGCGCGGCGATGGCCCACGCCAATGCCCTGCACCGTGACGCGGCCGAGCACCATGGCATAGAACGAAGCGCTCAGCGTCTCGCCGCCGAGCATGCCGATGATCGATACGCGTCCGCCTTGTGACACCGCTTGCAGCGAACGATCGAGGTTCGGCCCGCTCGAGAGTTCGAGCACGTGGTCGGCGCCGCGGCCCTGCGTGAGGCGTCGCACTTCGGCGGGCCAGTCGCTGTCGCGCATCAGCACGTGGGAGGCGCCGAGTGCAAGCGTCTGCGCCCGCTTGTCTTCGCTGCCCGAGATCACGATGGCGCGCGCGCCATGCAGCCGCGCGATCTGCAAACCGAACAGCGCCACGCCGCCCGTGCCGTGGATCAGCACGGTCTGGCCGGGCCGCAGCGCGCCGGTCTCGGCCAGTGCGAACCATGCGGTGAGGCCGGCGCAGGGGAGCGTGCTGGCTTCGGCGAAGTCCAGCGTGGCCGGCCCTGCCACAGCCCAGGCCGCATCGAGAACAACGTGCGAAGCCAGCATGCCCGGTCCGGGCCCGCCGGCCAGCGCGGCGTCGGCCGTCCACTGGCCGTCGATCCAGCCGCCCCAGAAGGTGTTGACCACGCGGTCGCCAATGGCAAACCGCCGCACGTCCGTGCCCGCGGCCACCACGGTGCCGGCCATGTCGGAGGCGGGCGTGAAAGGCATGTCGAACTTCATCCCCATGCCGTCGCGCACCATCAGGAGGTCGCGGTAGTTGAGCGACACCGCACCCACCCGCACGAGGATCTGGCCCGGCCCGGGCGTGGGGAGCGGCCGCTCGACCTGTTCGAGGTGCTCGTTGCCAAAAGAAGAGAGTTGCCAGCGGCGAAGCGCTTGAGGTTCCTGCATGAAAAGACTCCACATAAAACACAGAGCTGTTCATGCTATTGGCGAGTTGATCTATCCAGTGGTGGATAATTTTCCACTCCATGGCGCCTGAAAATCTCCAATGAGTCAACGTCTCCAAGGCATAGAAGAATTTGTCGCGGCGGTGGAGGCCGGCAGCTTCGCGCTCGCGGCGCAGCGGCTGCACGTCACGCGCTCGGCGGTGGCCAAGAGCATTGCGCGGCTCGAGGCGCGGCTGGGCACGCGGCTCTTTCTGCGCACCACGCGCAGCCAGAGCCTCACCGAAGAAGGCCACGGCTATTACGAGCGCTGCCGCCGCGCGCTGGGCGAACTCGACGCCGCCGAAGCCATGACTGATGCCGCGCGCTGCACCGCGACAGGGGTGGTGCGCCTCAGCATGCCCGCGATGCTCGGGCGCCTGAAGGTCGGACCACTGCTGCTCGCGCTCGCGCGCCGGCATCCGGGGCTTTCGCTGGAGCTTTCCTTCAACGACCGGCGCGTGGATCTGGTCGAAGAGGGCCTCGACCTCGCCATCCGCAGCGGCGGGCTGCCCGACACCGCCGACCTGGTCGCCCGGCCGGTCGGCGTGCAGTGGATGGTGCTGTGCGCCGCGCCCGCCTATCTGGCGGCGCACGAGCGGCCGGCAAGCGTGGCCGAGCTGGCCGCTTCGTCGTCGCACGAGGCGGTGTTCTATGCCCGCGACGGGCAGATCTCGCCCTGGCGCTTTCACGATGCCGAAGGCCGGCTTGTCGAGGTGGTGCTGCCTTCGCGGCTGCGCTGCGACAGTGCCGAGGTGCTGCTCGAAGCCGCCATTGGCGGCATGGGCCTGTCGCGGCTGCCGGCCTGGCTTGCCGCCGAAGCATTGGCGTCCGGCACGCTGGTGCGGGTGTTCGAGGAGCCGCGGCCTTTCGGCTTCGAGCTCAACGTCATCCGTCACAAAAGCCGCTACCTGCCGCACAAGACCCGGGTGGTGATCGACTGGCTCGCGGAGCATCTGCCGCCGCTCCTGGCAGCCCGTTGAGCGGCTTTGCCCGCTATCCTGCGGCTTTGTTGCCATTCCATTCATTTGCCGGAGAACGCATGCGCCCTTTTGCCATCAGGAACGTCGCGACCCTTGCCGCATGCGCGGGTTTCCTGGCTTTGTTTACGACGGGCGCTGCGGCGCAGGGCACGGTGAACGCGCTCTGCAGCACCGACGCGGGCTGGTGCGAGGCGGCCGCCGCGGCCTTCACGCGCGAGACGGGCATCAAAGTGCAGCAGGCGCACAAGGGCACCGGAGAAATCGGCGCGCAGCTGCGCGCCGAAGCGGCCAACCCCAAGACCGACATCTGGTGGGGCGGCACGGGCGACCCGTTCCTGCAGGCGGCTGAACAGGGCTTGCTCGAGCCCTACCGGCCGGCCTACATCAACGACCTGCACGACTGGGCGGTGCGCCAGTACGCCATGTCGCAGAACATGGTGGGCGGCTTCTACACCAGCGCCATCGGCTTCGGCTTCAACACCGACCTGCTCAAGAAAAAGAAGCTGGGCGAGCCCAAGTGCTGGGCCGACCTGGTCAAGCCCGAGTACAGGGGCGAGATCGAAATTTCGCACCCGGCCTCGAGCGGCACGGCCTACACGATCATCGCGGGCCTGGTGCAGCAAATGGGTGAGGACGCGGCCTTCGACTACCTCAAGAAGCTGCACCGCAACGTGACCAGCTACACCCGCAGCGGCCAGGCGCAGGCGCCCAACGTGGCCAAGGGCGAAGTGGCCATCGGCGTGAGTTTCATCTTCGGTTTCGAGCGCTGGCGGTATGACAAATTTCCGGTGAAAACCGCCGCGCCCTGCGAAGGTACGGGCTACGAGGTAGGCGGCATCGCGCTGGTCAAGGGCGCGCGCAACAAGGAGAATGCAAAGCGCTACTACGACTGGCTCATGAGCCCGGTGGGCCAGGCGATCGGCGGGCAGGCCGGCAGCCTGCAGTCGCCAGCCAACAAGACCTTCAAGCCAGACCCGCGCATTCCATCGATGAGCGACGTGAAGCTCATCAAGTACGACTTCGAGAAATACGGCAAGGCCGCCGAGCGAAAGCGGCTGATCGACCGCTGGACCCGAGAAGTGGAATCCCAAGCCAGATAAAGCCCGTCCGGGGCTTCATGCCGCCGCAAGAAACGAGGCCTATTGTTTTTCGGGGCGCAAGCCCCAACTCGCAGAGTTGGCGAGTCGGGCGTGCGGTCAATGCCGCCCGGCTTAGAATTTTTTGGTTTCGATATTTCTTCTTTCTCCATGGCTGATTCTTCCAATACGAAACTACCGTTCCAGGCTGAAGTCGCGCAACTGCTGCATCTCGTCACGCATGCGCTGTACTCCAACAAGGAAATCTTCCTGCGCGAGCTGATCTCGAACGCATCGGACGCCTGCGACAAGCTGCGCTTCGAGGCCATCGACCACCCCGAGCTGTATGAAGACCAGCCCAACCTGGACGTGCGCCTTTCCTTCGACAAGGCCGCGCGCACCCTCACCATCACCGACAAGGGCATCGGCCTGTCGCGCCAGGAAGCCATCGACAACCTCGGCACCATCGCGAAAAGTGGTACCAAGGACTTCATGAGCAAGCTCAGCGGCGACCAGAAGGCCGACGCGCAACTCATCGGCCAGTTCGGCGTGGGCTTCTACTCGGGCTTCATCGTGGCCGACAAGATCACGGTCGAGTCGCGCCGCGCCGGCCTGCCGGCCGAGCAGGGCGTGCGCTGGACGAGCGGCGGCGCGGGCGACTTCGAAGTGGCCGACATCACGCGCGCCGAACGCGGCACCAGCATCACGCTGCACTTGCGCGACGACGCCGACGAATACCTCAACGCCTGGAAGCTCAAGCAGATCGTCGGCAAGTATTCCGACCACATCTCGCTGCCCATCCTCATGGAAAAAGAGGAATGGAAGGACGGCGAGAACGACCAGCCCGGCGACATGGTGAAGACCGGCGAATGGGAAACGGTCAACAAGGCCAACGCGCTCTGGAGCCGTCCCAAGAAGGACATCACGCCCGAACAGTACGAAGAGTTCTACAAGGCCGTGAGCCACGACTACGAGGCGCCGCTCGCCTGGAGCCACAACCGCGTGGAGGGCAGCACCGAGTACACGCAGCTGCTCTACATCCCGTCCAAGGCGCCGTTCGACTTGTGGAACCGCGACAAGAGCGCGGGCGTCAAGCTCTATGTGAAGCGCGTCTTCATCATGGACGACGCCGAGGCGCTGCTGCCCAGCTACCTGCGCTTCGTGAAGGGCGTGATCGACTCTTCCGACCTGCCGCTCAATGTGAGCCGCGAACTGCTGCAGGAAAGCCGCGATGTGAAGGCCATTCGCGAGGGCAGCACCAAGCGCGTGCTCTCCATGCTCGAAGACCTGGCGAAAAAGCAGAAGACCGCGCCCGAAAGCGCCGAAGGCAAGATCGACGTGGGCTCCGGCGAATCGGTGCCCGCACCCGACCCGACCGAGGGCACGGCCGATGTGACCGACGTGGTCGACAAGAAAGCCACGCCGGCCGCCGAGGCAGCCGCCGAATACGCCGACGAATCGGGCAAGTACGCCAAGTTCTACGCCGAGTTCGGCGCCGTGCTGAAAGAAGGCCTGGGCGAGGACATGGGCAACCGCGACCGCATCGCCAAGCTGCTGCGCTTTGCCTCCACCACGAGCGATGCGCTGAGCGTGAGCTTCGCCGACTACAAGGCGCGCATGAAGGAAGGCCAGGACGCGATTTACTACATCACGGCCGACACGCTCGCCGCCGCCAAGAACAGCCCGCAGCTCGAGGTCTTCAAGAAGAAGGGCATCGAGGTGCTGCTCATGACCGACCGCGTCGACGAGTGGGCGCTCAACTACCTCACCGAGTTCGACGGCACGCCGCTGCAGAGCGTGGCCAAGGGCGCGGTCGATCTCGGCAAGCTGCAGGACGAGGCCGAGAAGAAGGCCGCCGAGGAAGCCGCCGAATCGTTCAAGCCGCTGCTCGAGAAGCTCAAGGCGGCGCTCAAGGACAAGGCCGAGGACGTGCGCGTGACCACGCGCCTGGTCGACTCGCCCGCCTGCCTGGTGGTGCAGGACGGCGGCATGAGCACGCAGCTCGCGCGCATGCTCAAGCAGGCCGGCCAGCCCGCGCCCGACCTCAAGCCCGTGCTCGAAGTGAACGCCGAGCATGCGCTGGTGAAGAAGCTCGAAGGCTCGGCGCATTTCGACGACCTTGCCAACATCCTGTTCGACCAGGCGCTCCTGGCCGAAGGCGGCCTGCCGGCCGACCCCGCGGCCTACGTGAGGCGCGTGAACGCGCTGCTGGTGTGAACGCCCGGCCGCGCATCGTGCTTCGTGCAGCAGCCGCCGTTCCGGCGGTGCTGCTGCTGGTTCTGATGAGCGGCTGTTCGCACTACCGCATCGGCATTCCGCTGGTGCCCGGGCTCTCGCTCGGCCTGGGTGCCTCGAAGGACGGCAATTTTTCGGTCGGCCTGAACACCGGCTGGGGTCCGCTCGGCGCGGGCGTGGCGGTCAACAACGGCGGCTTGGTGGCCGGCTCCGTCGGCCTGGGTGTGGGCGTCGGGGTCGGGCCGGTCGGCACCGGTGTAGGCGTCAGCAAGAGCGTGGTGCTGCACGATCCCAATGCCGGGAAAGAGGTGCCTGTCGTACCTGTGGCGCCAATTGCGGCCGCCGCGCCCGCCACACCGGTGGCGGCATCCGCTGCACCGGTCACGATCACCAAGGGCGGCATGACCAAGCCGGTCACCGCCGCCTCCGCACCACTGGCGCCACCGCAGCAGCCTTCTGCGGTGCGCGTCTCCTACCGCCAGCCTGCCGCAGCCGCTGTTCCGGCCGGCGGCATCGGCACGCCCGGCAATCCCGTCGCGCCCTGACTGCCGCTCGGGGTCGTGTGGCGCGAAGTCGCCATCGGTTGGCTGAATAACTGAACGGAGATCGGTTCTTGGAACTCAAGCAATGGCGGTGCTTCGTCACGCTCGCGGAGATCGGCAACATCCGTCGCGCCGCGTCTCTGCTCGCGGTCTCTCAGCCTGCGCTCAGCGTGCGCATCCAGCGGCTCGAAGAAGATCTTGGCTTCGCACTTTTCGATCGCCAGGCGCGCGGCGTTCGTCTCACGGAACAGGGCGCTCGCCTGCTGCCGCACGCCAGGCGCCTGCTGTCGCGCGCCGCGGAAACCGACGAAGCCGCGCGCGCCATCGGGCGCGGCGCCTTCGACCGGCTCGAGATCGGCGTCACGCCCATCGCGGCGCTGTCGTTCTTTCCCGATGCGATGCGCGCCTTTTCGGCCGCCCATCCGGGCGTGGTGCTGGCGCTCACCGAAGGCCTGTCGGACGAACTCGAAGAAGCCGTGGCGCATCGCAGGCTCGACTTGGCGGTGGTGCATCCGCCGTCTTCACGCGACGACCTCGTTGTGCGCGAGGTGGCCCGCGACCGCTTCGTGGCCGTGGTGCCGGCCGCCCATCCGCTCGCGGGCGCCGAGCGCATTGCGGCGGCGGACCTGCGCCAGCAGACGCTGGTCGGCGTCCGGCGAGACATCGGGCCGGTGGTGTTCGACCGCATCGCCGCCTACCTTGCGCGCGCCGGCGTCACCACGCAGGTCAACCAGTGCGCAAGCTCGTCGATCTCGCTCGTGGGGTTGGTGGCGGCCGGTGCGGGCATCGGGCTGGTGGTGGAGTCGCTGGCCTGCATTGCGCGGTCGGACATCCGCTTCGTGCCGCTGTCCGACGACCCGCCGAGCCTCGGCTATGCGATGTGCCATCGGCCCGACCTGCCGGGTGAGTTGCAGGGCGCCTTCATTCACGCCTTCAATGCGCCGAAGTCGGCGGCTGCCGGCGCGTGGCCGGGCCTCTTGTGAGCGTGTGAGCGTGTGAGCGCGCGACTCCCGCCGCCGGCGAGGCTCAGGCGTAGAGCGGCTCCTCGGCCATCTGCTCGCACTGCTCCTGCAGCACGAGGATCTGGCCCTTCCAGTAGTCGCTGGAGCCGAACCACGGAAAGTTGATCGGGAAGATCGGGTCTTCCCAGCGCCGCGCGAGCCAGGCGCTGTAGTGGATGAGCCGCAGCGTGCGCAGCGGCTCGATCAGCGCGAGTTCGCGGCGGTCGAATTCGCGGAACTGCTCGTAGCCGTCGAGCAGGCCCGAAAGCTGCGCGGTGCGCTGCGCGCGCTCGCCCGACAGCAGCATCCACAAATCCTGCACCGCGAAGCCGGTGCGCGCATCGTCCAGGTCGACGAAATGCGGGCCGCCGCCGGGGCGGTCGGTGGGGGTCCACAAGATGTTGCCGGGGTGCACGTCGCCGTGGAGGCGCAGCTTGCGCGGCTTGAAATCGGAGGCCGGAGCGTTCACCGCCAGCGCCGTGGCGGCAATCATGTCCAGCGCCTCGTTGCAGGCCTTTTCCCAGTCGCGCTGCACATCGAGCGGCACCTTGTCGTTGCCGAGCAGCCAGTCGCGCGAGGCAATGCCGAAGGTCTGCAGATCGAGTGCGGGCCGGGCTTCGAAAGGCTTCGCGCTGCCCACGGTGTGGATGCGCGCGAGAAACCGGCCGACCCATTCGAGCACTTCGAAATCGTCGAGCTCGGGCGCGCGGCCGCCGCGGTACGGGCTCACGCTGAAGGCAAAGCCGCCGTGGTGGTGCAGCGTGGTGCCGTCGAAGGCCAGCGGTGCCACGGCGGGCACCTCGGCCGCCGCCAGTTCGAGCGAGAAGCCGTGCTCTTCCAGAATCTCGGCCTCGCTCCATCGTTCGGGACGGTAGAACTTGACGACGACCGCACTGCGGTCCTCCAAAAACACCTGGTAGACGCGGTTCTCGTACGAGTTCAGGCCGGTGAGCCGACCGTCGCCGTGCAGGCCGAGCGTTGCGAGCGCGTCGAGCACCACGTCGGGCGTGAGGCTCTCGTAGGGATGGGTATTCGCGGGCGCAGCGGGGGAAAGGGTCATGCAGCGATTGTCGCTACACCGGCCCTCGCGGCGTCACAAGCCGCCCGGTTGTTTGTAAAGCGAAAGGATATGGCCGATGCGCGGGTCGCCCTTGCCGGCCAGCACCTGCGCGTAGGCGGCCTGCACGGCCTCGCCGCCGTGGTGATGCTCGGCGCGCAGCCAGGGCTTGTTCGCATCGGTCGCCGTGGCGAGAAAGCTGCGCCAGGCGGCCACCATGCGCCGGCCGAATTCGTCGGCGCCCCATTCGCCGGTGCGCTTCTTGATCTGCGCCGGCGCGAAGAACAGCGTGGCGCGCGGGCCCGGCAGGTCTTTGCCCGCTCCCTTGGACGCGAGCTGCTCGACGTGCGTGCCGCCGATCGAGCAGTTGTACTTGAGGTTCGCGAAGCGCGCGTGAATGGCGTTGCGCAGGTCGCCATTGCCCGCGAAATCCACGTACACGCAGGGCGTTTCGGCCGCGATGCTGTCGAGCGCGTCGTAGGTCACCACACGGTCGTAGCAGCCCAGGCTTTCGCAGAAGGCTACGTTGGCGGGCGAGGTCAGGCCGATTACCTCGATGCCTTCGCGCTGATGCAGCTGAAAAGCGGTGCCGTAGGCCGTCTTGCTCGATGCGCTCGACAGCAGCATGGTATTGGCGCCGAAGAAGTCGTTGTCCGCCATGAAGTCGTCGATCAGCCACGAGGTGATGAACAGCGGGCGCAACAGCGCCTGGACGTCTTCCGTGTCCGGTGTGTAGAGCGGGTCTGCATTGCAGCGGAAGTACTGGTTGTAGACCGCGGGCAATGCCGCACGGTGCGCGGCGCCGTCGGTGAAGCGGGCGGGCGAAAGACGGTCGGGGCTCAGCACCGCGCTCGACGCCATGGGCCAATAGCCGTAGAGCCGTTCGCCTACCGCCACGCCCGGGTGCAGCGACTGCACCACGCTCGCGAAGCCCCATACCGGAATGCTGCCCCAGCCTTCTTCTCCCGAGGGAAAGAACTGCCAGTAGCTCATCGCATCGCCGAAAGCGGCGTAGGTGATGTTGTTGGAAGTGAGCGCAAAGCTGTCGATGCGAACGCGCACCTGGCCGTCAGCCAGCGGCTGGTCGGTGGCGGTGTGCAGTCGCGCGGCGGCGAGCTCGTCTTTGCGGATCAGGAGGCTGGTGGTGCTCATGGTGTCGATCTCCACGTGGGTGTGATTTGCGGTGAGGCGTGCAGCCACATTAGCCAAGCTTGATGAAAGGCGCTATCTCGCAGCGCGTTCCGGCGTCACCCGTGAGACATGCACGGGCATGAAAAAAGCGCCCCGGCTTGTGGCCGGAGCGCTCTTTTTTACAGCACCAAGCGCGAGATCAGGCGATCGTCAGCTCGACGTCGATGTTGCCGCGGGTGGCGTTCGAGTACGGGCAGACCTGGTGAGCCGTGTCGACCAGCTTCTGCTTCTGTTCGGCGTCCAGGCCGGGCAGCGTGATGGCGAGTTGCACCGAGATGCCGTAAGCAGCGCCGCCGTTCGTCGGGCCGAGGGAAACCTTCGAGTCGATGGCCACGTCTTCAGGCACCTTCACGCCGATCTTCGGGCCGACGGCCTTCATCGCGCCGATGAAGCAGGCGGCGTAACCGACCGCGAACAGCTGCTCGGGGTTGGTGCCGGGCTTGCCCGAACCGGGCGAGCTCAGCTTGACGTCGATGGCGCCGTCGCTGGACTTGCCTGCGCCGTCGCGGCCGCCGACGGTGTGGGCTTCAGCGGTGTAGAGAACCTTGTCGAGCTTGGTGGTCATGGTGATTCCTTTGATGATGATGGAGGAGGGGAGGTGAAAGAGCTTCTCTCTCTTTTATCGATCGAAGCGGGGGAGAAACCGGTATGTCTGTGCCTGTCAGGCCGCCTTCTTGATGCGGTCGCGCAGCGTTTGGATCTGCTGGGTGAGCGAAATCAGTTCGGACACCGAACATTGGGCGGCAGCCATCAGGCATTCGGGCACATGGGCTGCGCGGGTCTTGAGCTTGCGGCCGGCGGCGGTCAGGGTGATGTGCACGCGGCGTTCGTCGGCCACATCACGCACCCGGGCCACATGGCCGTTGGCTTCGAGCCGCTTGAGCAGCGGCGTGAGCGTGCCGGAATCGAGCGACAGGCGTTCGCCGAGCTCGGAGACCGTGGGGCCGTCTTGCTCCCAGAGGGCGAGCATCACGAGGTATTGGGGATAGGTGAGCTGCAGCTTTTCCAGCACCGGCTTGTAGAGCCGGGTCATGGCCAACGAGGCGGAATAGACGGCGAAGCAGAGCTGGTTGTCCAGCTTGAGCATTTCGTCGACGGGGGCGGTGGTGGAGCGCATGGGTTGAATTGTAGCGAGCAATTGAATTGTGTGCAATGTAATTGTTTTGGGTTCGTTTGGGGTTTGCTTCCCGAGGCCGGGTCTCGCCCCGGCGGGCGACCTACTTTTCTTTGCTTCGCCAAAGAAACGTAGGCAAAAGAAAGGCGACCCCACTGTCTGCGACCCCTGCGCTGCGCTACGGGGCAACCTGCGGTGCTCGCGTTTCGCGGGGTCCGCAGAACTCGCTTCGCTCAAACAGCTGCGGCCCTGATCCGCGAAACCCTCCGCTCCTCGGCGCATACAGAGGGGCTTGGAAACCGAACGGGCCTTTGCTTCGCTCGGCCACCAAGCCACCGCGGCGCTGCGCAACCCCGTTGGGATTGAGGCCCGGCCCCGGAACCAAAACAATCACCCCCCGAACCGCTTACGCGTCAGCGCCAGCGCAATCCAGAACGCCACAACCGCATACACCGCCAGCACCGCCCCATGCAGCCACCAGTTCGCCGGCCACTGGTCCATGAAGAGCGGCCGCACCAGCGCCACCGCATTGGTCAGCGGCAGCCACGCGGCCACCGCCTTCACCGCCGAGGGCAGTTGTTCGAGCGGAAAGAACACGCCGCTCAGGAACATC
This sequence comes from Variovorax paradoxus, assembly GCF_040544635.1. Taxonomy (GTDB): domain Bacteria; phylum Pseudomonadota; class Gammaproteobacteria; order Burkholderiales; family Burkholderiaceae_C; genus Variovorax; species Variovorax paradoxus_R. The sequence continues at coordinate 52,392 of NZ_JBEPKJ010000001.1, read as the reverse complement.
ATCGGCGTCATGAACAGCGTGAAGTAGTAGGTGAAGAAGTCGTAGCTCTTCGCCAGTGCGTTGAAGATCAGTGCGATGGACGAGAAGGTGATGCCCGCGCCGATCAACACCATCCACGCGACGACCAGCTTGGGGCTGTGGCTGATGCCCAGCCCGAGCATCACGAACAGGATGGCGGTCACCGTGAAGATCGACTTGAAGGCTGCCCACAGCATTTCCGCCAGCACGATGTCGTCGAGCCCGACGGGCGCATTCATGATGCCGTCCCAGGTCTTCTGCACCTGCATGCGCGAGAACGCCGAGTACAGCGCCTCGAAGCTCGCGGCGTTCATCGCGCTCATGCAGATCGAGCCGCTCGCCAGGAACAGGATGTAGGGCACCTTCACGCCATCCACCGATACCTGCCCCACCAGCGCTCCCATGCCGTAGCCGAAAGCCACGAGCCAGATCAGCGGCTCGGCGATGTTGCCGATGAGGCTCGGTATCGCGAGCTTTCGCCACACGAGCAGGTTGCGCAGGAAAACCGGCCACCAGCGCAGCGAAAGCTCGGGCGCGCGCCATGCCGAACGCGATGGCGCCGGGGTACCGGGTGCAGTTGATGTTGTCGTCGTGGTGTTCATCGATCAGCCCTCTTCGCGAATCTTCCGGCCCGTGAGCTTGAGAAAAAGATCTTCGAGATTGGCGGGCCGGTGAAAGGTGCGCAGGCGCCCATGATGCGCCAGCGCATCGAGCAGCCGCCGCGCGTCCTGCGTGTAGAAGAACACGGTCTCTCCGCTCACCTCCACGCGTGCCGCCATGGCCTTGAGCTCGGGCGACTCGGCCAGCGAGAGCGCACCGTTGCCATACACCTCGACCACGTTGGGCTCCAAGTGCTCGGCAATCAGGTCGCGCGGCCGTCCCTCGGCGATCTTTCGGCCATGGTCGAGCACCAGCAGGCGGGAGCACAGGCGCTCGGCCTCGTCCATGAAGTGCGTGGTCAGCAGGATCGACTTGCCCTGCTGCAGCAGCACCTGCAGCCGCTCCCACATCAGGTGCCGAGCTTGCGGATCGAGCCCGGTGGTCGGCTCGTCGAGCAGCAGCAGCTTGGGGTCGTTCACCAGCGATCGCGCCAGCGAAAGACGCCGCCGCATGCCGCCCGACAGTTCGCCCGGCTTCGCATCGGCCTTGTGAGAAAGCGCGGCGAACTCCAGCAGCTGCGGTACGCGCTCGCGCACCTGCGCCTTGCTGAAACCGAAGTAGCGGCCGTACACCACGAGGTTCTCGGCGCAGCTGAAATCGGGGTCGAGCGTGTCGAACTGCGAGACCACGCCGAGCTGCGCCTTGATGGCCAGCGCATCGCGCGGCATCTGCAAACCCAGCGCCGAGATCTCGCCGCCGTCGGGCGCGGTCAGGCCCAGGCACATGCGGATGGTGGTGGTCTTGCCCGCGCCGTTCGGGCCGATCACGCCGAGGCACTCGCCGGGTGCGATCTCGAACGACAGGTCGTCGACAACCGTGGTGCCGCCATAGCGCTTGAGAAGGTGGCTGGCGTGAAAAAGGGGAGTGGGAGTGGAGGAGGATTGCACGCGGCCATTCTGGCCCAGGCGCATGAAATCTGCCGGCATCGCTTCAACCGATGGACAAGCCCTGCGCATTGGGAGCAGCCCGGCGCGCTACATCCGCAAGCCGCTGAACTCGGTCTTCATCCAGTCGATGAAAGCCCGCGTGCGGGCCGGCAGCAGGCGCGCGCTCGGGTAGATCACGCTCACCGGCCGCGGCGGCGGTTCGTAGTCTTCGAGCACCAGTTTCAATCGCCCTTGCGCCACGTAGGGCAGCACCTGGTAAGAGAAGAAGGTGCCAAAGCCCATGCCGGCGGCGCAAGCTTCGATGGCGGGTGCGAGGTGGTTGAATTCGAGGCGGTTGCTCGGCGTCACGCTCAGGGTCTTGCCGCCCTTGTAGAACTTCCACTGCGCCGGCGCGTCGATACGGCCGCGCACGCAGGGGGCGCCGGCGAGGTCGCGCGGATGCCGCGGCGTGCCGTGGCGTGCGAGGTAGCCGGGGCTCGCCGCCACCACGCGCCGGATGGTGCCGAGCGCCTGCGCCACGAGCGACGAATCTTCCAGCGGGCTGATGCGTATGCCGACATCGATGTTCTCCTCCAGCAGGTTCACCGTGCGGTCGTACAGCAGCACGCTGCAGCGCACCTTGTCGTAGCGCTGCATGAAGCGCGTGATGGCGGGCGCCACGTACATGTGGCCGAAGAGCACGGGAGCGGTGATGGTGAGCAGGCCTGCAGGCTCGTGCGCTTCGGCCCGGAGCGCGAGGTCCGCGGCATCGGCCGCGAGCAGCACTTCGCGCGCGCTGGGCAGGTAGTGGCGGCCTTCCTCGGTGAGCGAGAGGCGGCGCGTGGTGCGATGAAAAAGGCGCACGCCCAGGTGCGCCTCCAGCGCGGCCAGCGAGCGCACCACCGCGGGCAACGAACTGCCCAGCGATTCGGCGGCGCGGGTCAGGCTGCCCTGCTCGGCAATCTGCACGAAGGTCTGCATGGCTTTGAAACGGTCCATGGCGCGATTATTAAACCGAAAAACGCAGCAGTGAAATCCTTCAATGGCTATTCCTTCATTTCTCGGAATAGAAAAGAATGCATGCATCCCACCGCCATTCGAGAGGAATTCCAATGAACGAAAGCGCCGCCGACAACCGCCGTCCCGCCCAGCCCATCAAGCTCTATGGCACGCCGATTTCGGGCCACGTGCACCGCGTGCGGCTCTTTCTCTCGATGCTCGATCTCCCTGTCGAAGTCATCGATCTCGACCTTCGCCAGAAGGCCACGCGCACGCCGGAATTCCTCGCGCGCAATCCCTTCGGCCAAGTTCCAGTGATCGAGGACGGCGAAATCACGCTGGCCGATTCGAATGCGATCCTGGTGTATCTGAACGAGCGCTATGCGGCCGATCCGGCGCGATGGATGCCGCGCGATCCGGTCGGCGCTGCGCGCGTGCAGCGCTGGTTTTCCGTGGCCGCGGGTCCGTTGGCCTACGGCCCGGCGGCGGCCCGCGTCATGGCGCTGTTCGGCCTGCCCGTGGACCCGACCGAAACGGTGTCGCGCTCTCACCTGTTGCTGTCGGTCATGGAAACGCACCTGCAGCGCGAGGCTTTTCTGGCAGGCCCGTCGGCCACGCTGGCGGACCTTTCGAACTATGCCTATGTGGCGCATGCCCCCGAAGGCAGCGTGTCGCTCGAGCCGTATCCGCAGCTGCGCGGCTGGCTCGAACGCATCGAGGCGCTGCCCGGCTTCGTGCCCATGGTTCGTACGCCCATCGGGCTTGCGGCGGCCGCATGATCGCCGCGCCGTTCCACGCTGGCGAACGCGCGCTGCAGACGCTGGCGGGTTCGCGCGAAGTCATGGCCGCGGCCGGCTCGCGCGTGATTCGCGACTTCATGCCCGACCAGCATCGCGACTTCTTCGCGCAACTGCCGTTCCTCATCGTCGGCAGCCTGGATGCGGAACTGCAACCCTGGGCCAGCGTGCTGGCGGCGCCGCCCGGTTTTGCGTACGCGCCGGATGCGACGCACTTGCGCATCGACGCACTGCCGATGCTGGACGATCCGCTGGCCGGCCAACTGCTGCAGGGCGCATCGCTCGGCCTGCTCGGCATCGAGCCGCACACGCGGCGGCGCAACCGCATGAACGGCAGGGTCGAGGCGCTCGACGCCGGCGGCTTCACGGTCGGGGTACAGCAAAGCTTCGGCAATTGCCCCAAGTACATCCAGGCGCGTGAACCGTTGTTTGCGCAGCGCCATGACGCAGCGCCCGCGCAGCGGCTCGACAGTCTCGACGCCGCGGCACGCGCGCTCATCGGTCGCGCCGACACCTTCTTCATCGCCTCGGCGTATCCGCAGCATGCGGCGGCCGGCGACGAAGCCGATCCGGCGGCGCAGGGTGTCGACGTTTCGCACCGCGGAGGATTACCGGGCTTCATCCGGGTCGATGAAGACGGCGTGCTCACCGTGCCTGACTTTGTCGGCAACCGCTTCTTCAATACGCTGGGCAACCTCTCGGTTCATCCGCGCGCGGGGTTGTTGTTCATCGATTTCGAAAGCGGCGAACTGCTGCACCTGACGGTCAGCGCGGAAATCATCTGGGACGGCCCCGAGGTGGCTGCTTTCGAAGGTGCCGAACGCCTGCTGCGCCTTCGTGTCGAGCAGGTGCTGCGCCGTCCGGGCGCCCTGCCGTTGCGCTGGGGTGGCGCGGAACTGTCGCCGCACCTGGCGCGCACGGGACGCTGGACGAGCGCGGAGCCAGCCGCCGGCGTGCTGCCGTGAAGGCAACGGGTCTTCAATCGAAGACGGGAATGCGCGCGTTGGCCGAAGGCCGGTAGTACCAGCCGCGCTTCCGCAGCGCATCGAAGTCGAGCCCGCGCGCGAGCAGCGCCTCGAGCCCTGCAGCCGCAAGCGTGCAGGCCAGCGCCTGGCCCGGGCAGGCGTGCACCCCATGCCCGAAGCCGAGCATGCGCCGCTGCGCGCGAACCAGCGTGAAGCGGTCGGGGTCGGCGTTGAATGCGGGGTCGCGGTTGGCCGAAGCCAGCACCAGCAGCACCGCATCGCCCGCGGCCAGCGGCACGCCCGCGATGGTGACGGCCTCTGCCGCGAAGCGCCGCGTGTTCTGCACCGAAGGATCGTGCCGCGCCGTTTCCTGCACGATGGCATGAAGCCCGTCCCGCGTACGTGCGGCCTCGCGCAACCGGGGCCCGCGCACCAGGGCGGCAACACTGTTGCCCAACAGGCCGGCTGTCGCATCGCAGGTCTGCGACAGCAGCCCGACCAGGTTGGCGAGCAAGGCACGCGAACGCGATGCATCCGCCGCGCTTTCTGCAAGCACGGCCGCGAGCAGTGTTCCGTTCCGCGGAGGTGTGCCTGCGGCCAGCAGCAATTCGAAGCGCGTCATCAGCGCGTCGGCTGCGCTGCTGGCGCGCTGCAATTGCGCCTCGGTCGACAGCGGCGACAGGCACGCGACGAAGTCACGCATCCACAGGTCGACCTGCGGCAACGCCTCGGGCCCAAAGCCGAGCATGTGAGCCACCGCCTGGATGGGCATCGCAAACAAGGTGTCCGACAGCGATTGCTCCTCGGGCACTTGCTGTGCGACCTGCAGCGCGGCCGAATGCGCTGCACCCAGATCCAGCCCGGCCAGCGCACGCTGCAGTGCCGGCTTGTGCGCGGCGTGCGCCGGGCCGTCATTCATTCGCACCAGGTGGCCGAACACCTCGCCGGCCGGACTGCCGGCGATGGCGCGCGGCACCGGTTCGGCAGCAGGCCGCACCCTCAACGCGCCATGCGCGAGCAGCAGCGGCTCGATGACCTCGGCACGGCTTGCGACCCAGAGGCGAAGCTTTTCGTTCCAGGCGAGCGGCGGGCCCGCGCGCAGGGTTTCATAGAAGGGATACGGGTCGGCATGCGTCACGGCCGCGACCGGATCGGCGGGTGTGTCTGAAGAAGAGAGGCTTGAATTCATGCCGCGCAGTGTGCAATTGCAGCCGACGGCACACTTCGCCCGCGAACGAAGTGTCGGATGCAGCGGCGCTTTACGATGAGGCCATGAGCACGACTTTTCCAGCCACGTCCGAAGCCGCATCCCGAACCACATCCCCGAGCGCGGATTTCCAGCTGGCCCGCCTGGCCGGCGCCATTGCAGAGCCCGCGCGCGCACGCATGCTGAGTTGCCTGATGGACGGCCACGCGCGCACCGCAACCGAACTGGCCGCCGTGGCCGAAGTCGCCGCATCCACTGCGAGTGCGCATCTCGCGCGCCTGAAGAACGAGCGGCTGGTCGAACTTCTGGTGCAAGGCAAGCACCGCTATTTCCGCCTGGCCGACGACAACGTGGCCGCGGCGCTCGAAAGCCTCATGGTCGTGGCGGGCGCACCGCGCGCCGCGGCGTTCGAGCCGAGCACGCCGAACCGGCTGCGCACCGCGCGCACCTGCTACGACCACATGGCCGGCACGGCAGGCGTCGCGCTGCACGACCGGTTGCATGCGCAGGGCTGGCTCAGCGGCCTGCAAAGCGGCTCGTACGAGCTCACGCGCGAAGGCGCGGTGGCGCTGGAGAGCCTGGGTGTCGAGATCGATGCGGTGCGCCGGTCGCGCCGGCGCTTTGCCTGCGCCTGCCTCGACTGGAGCGAGCGCCGCCCGCACCTGGGCGGCGCGCTCGGTGCGGCGTGGCTTCAGTTGTCGTTGCGCCGCGGCTGGGTGCGCCAGGCGCTCGACAGCCGGGAACTGGCGCTCACGCCCAAGGCGCTGCGCGAGCTGCCGGAGCTCTTTGCCTGAAGCGCGGTATCAGGCCTTCAGCTTGAGCAAATAGATCATCGGCCCGGCCATGGCCAGGTCCAGCTCGAGGAAGCTCTCGAAGTCCTTGCCGGCCATCCAGAACGAATCCCAGTTGTTGCGCTTGATGGTCTTGTTCCAGACGTCGGCGGTGGTGGCGCGGTGCACGGCTTCGAGCAGCACGGCCTTGCGGTCGGGCGGCACCTTCTTGCCGGTGAGCACGCCGCGCCAGTTGGCCAGGTCGGCGTCCACGCCCTGCTCGCGCACCGACGGAATGCCGAGAAACGGCCGCCTCGACGACACGCCGATGGCGCGCAGCTTGCCGCTTGCCAGGCCCTCGCTGAATTCGCTGTAGCCCGAGATGCCCGCCACCGCCTTGCCTGTGACGAGCGCCTCGACCACCTGTGCGCCGCCCGGATACGGCTGGTAGACCAGGCCCGCGGTGTTGCCGGCCACGCGAGCCAGCATGCCGGCGTACATGTGGTCCACACCGCCCGCCGAACCGCCGGCGATGATGGTCTTGGCCGCGTCTGCGCGCAGTTGGGCGATCAGGTCCTTCGGCGTCTTGATGGGGGAGTCGGCCTTGACCGCCACCACTTCGTAGTCGCTGGTGAGGCGCGCCACGGGCGCGACCTGCGCCATGGTGACGGCCGGCTTCTGCAGCGCCACCGCACCGACCATGACCATGCCGCTCATCAGCAGGGTGTCGGAATCGGCATCGTATTTCTCGACGTACTTGGCCAGGCCGATGGTGCCGCCCTTGCCGCCGATGTTTTCGTAAACCACCTCGCCCGCCGCGCCCGAGGCGAGCAGTGCAGCGCCGAGCGCGCGGCCGGTCTGGTCCCAGCCGCCGCCTTCGTTGGCCGGAATGACGATGCGCAGCTTCGCGATGAGCTGCGGCTCGGCGGCGCCCGCCGAGCGGGGCCACAGCGCGGCGTGGCCGGCGCCCGCGACGGCGGCTGCGCCGGCCATCCATGCGCTGAAGTTGCGGCGAGAAAGGCTCGCGGGCGACGAACTAGGCATTTCGTTTCCATTTGTTGGCATAAGTAACCAATCATGTCCGCGAAATGAGTCTGTCAACTACCTGTCGAGGTAGGTAAAAACCCTAATGAGTGTTAAATATTACTGAAAAGCGACCTCCGCGAAGCTTCGGAGCTTGCGGCTGTGCAGCCGGGTCGACCCCTGTTCGCGAAGGATGTCGATGGCCCGCATGCCGATGCGAAGGTGCTGTTCCACCCGCTCACGGTAGAAGTGGTTGGCCATGCCCGGCAGCTTGATCTCGCCGTGCAGCGGCTTGTCGCTCACGCACAACAGCGTGCCGTAGGGCACCCGGAAACGGAAGCCGTTGGCCGCGATGGTGGCGCTTTCCATGTCCAGCGCCACCGCGCGGCTCTGGCTGAAGCGGCGCTGCGGCTGGTTGCCCGGCAGCAGCTCCCAGTTGCGGTTGTCGGTGCTCGCCACCGTGCCGGTGCGCATGATCTTCTTCAGGTCGGGGCCTGTGTAGCGCGTGACGTCGGCCACCGCTTTCTCCAGCGCGAGCTGGATTTCCGACAGCGCCGGAATCGGCACCCACAGCGGCAGTTCCTCGTCGAGCACGTGGTCCTCGCGCACATAGGCGTGGGCCAGCACGTAGTCGCCGAGCTGCTGCGCATTGCGCAGGCCCGCGCAGTGGCCCAGCATCATCCAGGCATGGGGGCGCAGCACGGCGATGTGGTCGGTAATGGTCTTGGCATTGGCCGGGCCGACGCCGATGTTCACCATGCTGATGCCGCTGCAGTCTTCGCGCACCAGGTGGTAGCCGGGCATCTGCGGCAGCCGCGGCGGCGCGGTGCCCTGGGTACCGTCGAGCAGGGCGCCAAAGTTGGTGCTCGCACCCGCGGGCAGGCCGCGCCGACGCGTGATCACATTGCCGGGCTCGATGAAGGCGATGTACTCGCTCTTCTCGTCGGCCATGGCCTCGTGGCCCAGGCGCACGAACTCGTCGATGTAGAACTGGTAGTTCGTGAACAGCACGAAATTCTGGAACCACTCGGGCGCAGTGCCGGTGTAGTGCCGCAGGCGGTGCAGCGAATAGTCCACCCGCGCCGCCGTGAAGAGCGACAGCGGCTGCGCCTCGCCGGCCTGCGCTTCGTAAGTGCCGTTGGCAATGCCGTCGTCCATCACGCCCAGGTCGGGCAGGTCGAACACGTCGCGCATCAGGGCGCGCCGCTCGTCGCTCATCGTGCCTTCGATGTGGTCGTTTTCGGCGAAAGAGAAATGGATCGGAATCGGCTGCGTGCTGGTGCCGACTTCGATCTCGACCTGGTGGTTTTCAAGCAGCAGCCGGAACTGGTCGAGGTAGTAGCGCGAGAAAAGATCGGGCCGCGTCAGCGTGGTTTCGTAGCGGCCCGGTCCCGCGACGAAGCCGTAGCTCAGGCCGGCATTGGCTGGCGGCGTGTGGCGCGACACGGTGTGGGTGTGCACCCGCACGAAGGGATAGCAGGCGCGCACCCGTCCGGGCAATGCCTCGCCGGCGACGAAGCGCAGCATCGATTCCCTCAGGTGTGCAAGGCCGCCCTGGTAGATGGACTTGACCTGGTCCAGCGCCGCGGCGGCGTCGTGGAAGCGGGCGGGAGCAACGAAAGTGGGCATGTGGGGCATGACGGCATTGTGCAATGCCGCCGCGACCCCATCAGTGGATGTCGCCGCGCAGGTATTCGCGCAGCAGCGAGCCTGCCATGGCCGGCTCACGCTGCAATATCAGCTGCATCTTGCGCAGCACCATGTCGCAATACATGGCCGGATGCGCCTCGCGCCACTGGATGTCCTTGGTGCGGGCGGCGTCGTCGCCGAACTCTCCCTTCATCTGCTCCATCACCAGCCGGTATTCGGTCTGGAGCGCCTGCAGTTCGATGCGCGGGTCTTTGCGGGTACCGTCGTTGCGCATGCCTGTCGAGGCGGAGGCATAGATATCCGCCACCGCCTTCATGAAGGCGGCGTTGCTCTCCTCGCTCAGCACCGGTTCCGAAAGCGGCTGCGGCGTGCCCGCAAGCGGGTGCAGCGTGCGAACGCACTTCTGCGGATCGGCCGCCTTCATCTGCTGCAGCACGTCGCCCATGACATGGGCCCACATCACGGCTGTGGCCTGGTCGGCAAAACCCAGCCGCTCGCGAGCCAGCGCCGCGAACAAGGGGCGAATGCGCACGAAGGCGTCCGCGACGCGCGCTCCGCTTGCAACTTCCTTTGCCAGCGCCGCCTGCACCTTGACCGTATCGCTCGGTGAGTATTTTTCGATCGCTTCATAGGCGACGTTTGCGTGCAGCTGTTCCTGGAGCTTGACCTCGGGGTTGATGCGCGACTGGATCGACGGCAACCGGCTGATGCCCCAGGTCGCGGCCGCGAAGATGGCAAGGAACAACAGGAATTGCCGCACCAGGCTACCGTCCTCGGGCGCCTGATTGCGGTTGGAGACGCCCACGACAACGCCGGCAATCACCGCGCACACGGGCAACAGCAGCATCACGACGGCGTAGCTCAGCCACAGGCCGGCCTGCTGGCCGGGAGGAATTGCGAACATGCTGTTGCCGTTCATCGAGGGTCTCCGGTTTTCTTCACGAGGCCTTGGCGCCGAGCAGGCCCACACGCCAGCCGGCGTCACGCAGCAACCGGTTGGTCCTGGCGCTCAGGTAGAGCAGGGCGATCAGGTTCACCAGCGGCACGAAGGCCAGCACCATGAAAAGGATCTTCCCCGAGGTGCCCTGGCCCAGCCCCGAGCAGATGCGCACGATGCCGAACAGGCTCACCACCGCCACCGCGATGTACAGCGCCGAGGCGATCAGCGGCGGAATCGATCCCTCCCGCGCCGCGGCCGAGAGCATGAAGTTCGCGATCAGGCAGTAGATGAGCATCTTCTGGCCGCCGGCAACGAGCGCGAGAGACTCTTCCTGCTCGTCGTAGAGGGTGTCGTCGGCTTCGTGGGAGGCCTGGCGGCTGGACGATCTGTCGGATGGCCTGTGCGGGCTTCCTGCCGTGGACGTGGCCGCGGGCGCCGCTGCGGGCAGGGCGCCCAACACTTCCCAGCCGCCCGTGTTGAAGATGTACAGAAAGCTCGACACCCGGTGCTCGCCCGCCGCGTCGTGCAGGCGGGAGGCCATGCGCGCGAGTTCTTCCGTCGCGGCGCTGTCGCCGGCATCCGCGAAGAACAGGCTGCCGCGCCGGGGGATGGCCGCGACCACGCCCTTGGGAAAAGTCTGCAGTTGGGTGCGCCAGAAACCGCGGTCCAGCAGGTAGCTGGCATCGGTGTCCGCATCGCCGCGGCCGGTGAACTGATAAACGCCCAGGCCGAACAGCCCCTGCTTGGGCGCGCCGCGCGCGCGGCGCGTGTTCACGGTGACCTGCGTCATCGCGAGCTGGGGCGTCAGGTTCAGGCGTTCCAGGTCGGCCTGCTTGGCGACGGCATTGGTGCCGTCGGACGCGGTGAACATGAAGCGCAGCTGCATGTCGCCCAGGTAGTCGTAGACAGCCGGCGGGTTGTCGCCGTCGATGGCCGGCGCGCCGAGTTGCTCGGTGCGCGGCCCGCTCGCCTTGCCGCGCTGGAATGCGACCGAAAGGTTTTCGCGCAGACGAAGGGCGGAAACGCTCATGACAGGAACCTTGAACGGAAGGGATAGGGGAATTGCAGGCCGCGCATTGTGCCCGGCTTCGTACCGATTAACCTCGGGCGATCTCCGTGGACAAGCTCGAAAGGTGAAGCAATGAAGGTCGCAGTCATGGGCGCCGGCGCAGTCGGTTGCTACTACGGCGCCATGCTGGCGCGCGCAGGCCACGAGGTGGTGCTGATCGGCCGGCCGTCGCATGTGGAGGCCGTCCGCGCGAACGGGTTGCGGCTGGAGACGAAGGCTTTCGATGCGCATGTGAGGCTCGATGCAAGCGCCGAGGCGAGCGCGGTGCAGGGCGCCGGCCTGGTGCTGTTCTGCGTGAAGTCCACCGACACCGAATCGGCTGCGGCGCAGATCAAGCCGCACCTTTCGCCCGACGCGCTGGTGCTCACGCTGCAGAACGGCGTCGACAACGACGAGCGCGTGCGCTCGGTGCTGCCGTCCAACGACGTGGCCGCCGCCGTGGTCTACGTGGCCACCGAGATGGCCGGACCGGGCCATGTGAAGCACCACGGCCGCGGCGAACTGGTGATTGCGCCTTCGCGCACCAGCGAGCAGGTGGCGCAGCATCTCGCCGCCGCCGGCGTGCCCACGCAAATTTCCGACAACGTGCGCGGCTCGCTCTGGGCCAAGCTGGTTCTGAACTGCGCCTACAACGCGCTGTCGGCCATCACGCAGCTGCCCTACGGCGAGCTGGTGAAGGGCCAGGGCGTGGCCGATGTCATTCGCGACGTGGTCGCCGAATGCCTCGCCGTCGCGAAGGCCGAAGGCGTCGTCATACCCGGCGACACCGACGCCGCCGTGCGCGGCATCGCGCAGTCGATGCCTTCGCAGTACTCATCGACCGCGCAGGACCTTGCACGCGGCAAGCCGAGCGAAATCGATCACCTGAACGGCCTCGTCGTGCGGCGCGGCGAGGCGCTCGGCGTGGCCACGCCCGCCAACTGCGTGCTGTTCGTTCTGGTGAAGCTGCTCGAAGGCAAGCAGCAGCAGAAGAAGAACGCCGGCGTCTAGCCTGGCATCGGTTCGCGCATCGTCACGAACTCTTCCGCCGCCGTCGGGTGGATGCCCACGGTGCTGTCGAACAGCGCCTTGGTGGCGCCCGCGCGCATGGCCACCGCAAAGCCCTGCACGATCTCGCCCGCATCGGCGCCCACCATGTGCAGGCCGACCACGCGGTCGGTCGCCTTCTGCACCACCAGCTTCATGAAGGTGCGCTCAGTGCGGCCGGAGAGCGTATGGCGCAGCGACTTGAACTCGCTCGAAAACACCGCGACCTCGCCGAACCTGGCGCGCGCATCGATCTCGGTGTAGCCGCAGGTGCCGATGTTCGGGTGCGTGAAAACCGCCGTCGGAATGTATTCATAGTCGAGCGAGCGCTGGCCCTTGCCGAACAGCGCATCGACCACCACCATGGCCTCGGCCAGCGCCACTGGCGTGAGCTGCACGCGGGTGGAGACGTCGCCCACCGCGTAGATCGAAGGCACCGAACTGCGGTAGTTCGCATCGACGGCAATCGCGCCGCGTTCGTCGAGCGCCACACCCGCGGCCTCGAGGCCCAGCCCCTGCGTGTTGGGCACGCGGCCGGTGGCAAAGAGCACCGTGTCGGCCTCGATCTGCTGGCCGCGTGCCAGCGTGACGACGAGTCCGTGCGGCCCGCGCGCGACGGAAGTGGCTTCGATGTTGAGCCGCACTTCGACGCCCGCCTTGCCCATTTCGTTCGCGACGAACTGCCGCACGTCGTCGTCGAAACCGGTGAGCAGGTGCGCGCGGCGATGCAGCTGCGTTACCTTGGAACCCAGGCCGTTGAAGATCGACGCGAACTCGCAGGCGATGTAGCCGCCGCCCACCACCAGCAGGCGTTTCGGAAAGGGCTCGAGGTCGAACATCGCGTCCGAGGTTGCGATGTGCTCGCGTCCCGGAATCTCCGGCACGAAAGGCGTGCCCCCGGTGGCAACGAGCAGATGGCGCGCGGTGTGGCGCTTGCCGTCGACTTCCACGGTGTGGGCATCCACCAACTGCGCCCAGCCCGCGATCAGCTGCACGCCTGAATTTTTCAACAGCGAGGCGTACACGCCGTTGAGCCGTGCGATTTCCTTCGCGCGCTGCGTCTTGAGGTAGGCCCAGTCGAACTGCGGTGCCTCCGGCAGCTTCCAGCCGTAGCCCGCGGCTTCCTCGAAGGATTCGGCATAGCCGGCCGCGTAGCTGTAGAGCTTCTTCGGAATGCAGCCCACGTTCACGCAGGTGCCTCCGAGCTCTGCCGCTTCGGCCAGGCCTACGCGCGCGCCTTGCTGCGCCGCCATGCGCGCGGCGCGAACGCCGCCGCTGCCGCCGCCGATGACGAAAAGGTCGAAGTCGAATGTGCGCATGAGAAAGATGCTCCTTGCCGGCGACTTTAGCCGCCGGCAAGGCGCATGGCTTCCCGCGGGTCTTGCGCGCTGCGATGCGCAGCCGCGCGCTTGGCGTTCAACGCTGCGAGTCCGGGGAGCCCATCAACCGGCGCCGTTCGTCGCTTCCGCCGCGCTGCCCGGGCGGAGGTTGGGGCTGAGGCTGAGGTTGGGCTTGCTGGGGTGGCGGAGCGAAGCCGCGTTGCTGCTGCATCGCCCGCACCTGTGCCTCCTGGGCCTGGCGCATCGCGTTCTGTTGCGCCTGCTGCTGGGCCAGGGCCTGTTGCTGCATTTGCGCGGCGCGCTGTTGCGTCTCCTGCTGCTGGCGAATCATCTGTTGCTGGGCGAGTGCCTGCTGTGCCGCGCGTTGTTGCTGTTGCTGCACTTGCTGCTGCTGGGCTTGCGCCTGGGCGGCGCGCTGCTGCATTTCCTGCTGTTGCCGCAGGGCTTGTTGCTGCTGCTGGAGCTGAACCTGTTGTTGCTGCTGTTGCTGTTGCCACTGGTTCTGGGTGGCGCGCTGCTGCCACTCCTGCTGCTGGCGCAAGCCCTGCTGCCGCTGCCATTCCATTTGCTGCTGCTGTTGTTGCTGGGCCGCCTGCCCTTGCGCCGCGCGCTGCTGCATCGCCTGGACTTGCTGGGCTTGCTGCATCTGCTGGACTTGCCGCGCCTGCTCGAATTGAAACTCCTGCTGCTGGCGTGCCCGCAGCTGCGGCGGCGGCTGCATCGCGGCCGGCCGGCCGAAGCCGCCGCCGAAGCCGTGCATCGGAATGCCCGGCGCAGGCGCAACCGGCACGTGTGCAAAACGGTCGTCCGGCAAACGCACGAGGTCGCGCCGGCCGAAGGAGCCGCGGCCGAAGCGATCGGCCGGCACCACGGTCACGGCGCCCGGCATCCGCTGGTTGGCATAGAAGTCGTTGCGCAGCTCGGCCTGCCGGTTCCGGTAAGCCGCCATGCGGTTGACCCGATCGAGGTAGCGCGGGCTCGCGCTGTAGCCGGGCCGCCATTGTTCGCCGGGCGCCAGGGGGAACCAGCCCACGCCGCTGCGGCCGTTGCCGATCTGCAAGGTGGCATTCACGCCGCCGCTGCCGCCTACGAAGCCGACCAGCGCGGGCGAATAGACGGGGCGCGCGGTGGGCTGCCCCGGCACCCAGGCCCAGCGCGGGCCCACGCGGGCCCAGCGGCCATAGTGGAAAGGCGCGAAGCCCCAAGGCGCGGCATCGACCCAGGTCAGGCCCCAGGGCGCGATGTTCACCCACTGGCCGTCCCGGTACGGCGCCCACTCGGCGTCCACGTTGCGCGGAAACCAGACGGCGCCGTAAGAGGGGTCGTTTTGCCAGTCGCCGTAGTTGTCGAGTTGCTGGTAGCCGACCACTTCGCGCGACACGTAGCGCGCGGAAACCGATTGGTCCTCGATGCGGTTGCGCTCGGCCACCCATGCGTCGAAGCTGCCGTTCTGCGCCGGGGCACCGTTCACCGCGGCAAGGTCGCGGCCGGACACGGTGAGTTGCTGGCGGGCGCCGAGCGATTGCGATTCGCCGTTCTCGCCGTGGAGCGTGGCGCGGCCCGAAGCCACGGCGATCCAGGTGGTGCCGGCGGCCGGGTCGGCCGCAATGCGGTATTCGCCGGGTGCGTCGATCACCACGGCGAGGTTGCCGGTGTCGACCTCGACGCGCTGGCCTGCAAGGTCGTCGCGCACACGCAATTGCAGGTTGCCCTGGTTCGCCGTGATGCGCACGGTGTCGTCGTCGAGCTCGGAGAATTCGACGTGCGTCTGCCCGTCCATCCGCAATGCGGCCGAGCCGATGTGGACTTCGGCGCGCGCGTTGCGGTCGGTCCAGAGCCGGTCGCCGGTGGTGATGGGGCGGTTGGGCTGCGCGTCGTACCAGCTGTCTTCGCCGGCCGGCGCGAAGCTCACCGTGCCTTGCTGCAGGTTGAGGCGCGCCACGCGGCCCGGCGGGTCTTGCTGTGCGCTGGCCGCCGCGCCGAGGCACAGCAGCGCGAGGCCGAGCAGCCATTGGTGCAGCGGCCGGTGAAGAATGGAAAAGGCGGGGCGGTTCATGATTTGTCTCTGGTTCGCGGGGCCGGACGAAAGCGATGGATATGTAACGCGCGAGAATCCGCTGCCGCTGTCAGCGCATGCCCTCTGCTTGGTGAAGTGCACGCACATTCGGCAACCGCTTGTAATGAGGGACTCTGCATGAAAAACGACAACAACCCCGGTGCATTGAACGAAGTGCGCTACCGAAACAATAGCAAATCGTGCTGGGTCGCAGCGCTCGCGTTCGGCGCGACGGGCTTCATTGCGACCCCGGCCGAGGCCCAGCTTGCGCGCAAGCCCTCCTACTACCAGCAGCAAAACAACCAGGCCGCGCCCGAGGGCGGTACCGCGCACGCGCAGCCCGCCGCGCGGCCGGCGGCGCCCGCGTCGCTTCCCGTGCTGCGCAGCCGGGGCGACTTCGACGCCCTGGCGCGCGTGTACGACGCCGGCACGCCGATGCAGCTGGCCCACGTGCTCTTCGCCGTCGACCGCCAGGCCAGGCCGGTGCGCACCTACTACATCGACACGCCGCGCTTTCAGCTGCACGTGCGCTTCGTGCGCGATACGGGGCTTTCGCCGCGTGCCGGCAAGCGCGAAATCGACCGCAACTACCTCGCGGCGGACCGCCGCTTCCTGTTCGGCACGCTGAGCTGGCAGCAGAACATCGGCACCTTCACCTACGAATTCTGGGAGGGCGACCAGCTCACCCCGGCGCTGCTGCGGCAGGCCGATGCGCAGGTGAAGGCCAGCTTCTTCGCACCCGTGAAGTTCAAGACCAACTCCACCCTGCACGAGCGGGTGGCGAAGGAAGCGGGCGTCGACTTCGTGAGCCAGGAAGCGCTGATCCGCGAGCAGCCCTACATGCCGATGAACCTCGGCACGGCCACCGGCCGGGTGCGCATCGTGGACGAAGCCTCCGGGGCGAATGTGTTGAATGCGCTGTTGCCCGACGACATCGCCGTGCTGCGCCAGGTGCCGATCAGCCTGCCGCCCGTGGCCGGCGTGCTGACCGAGCGGCCTTCGACCGCGCTTTCGCACGTCAACCTGCTGGCCAAGGGCTGGGGCATTCCCAACGCCTATGTGCGCGACGCCGCGTCCGTGCTGCGCGAGCATGCGGGCCAATGGGTGGCGCTCAAGGTCGCGGCCTCGGGTTACCAGCTGCGCCGCCTCACGCCCGAGGAGATTGCGGCGCTGCCGCCGCGCAACGTGCGCACCGCGGCCATCGGCGCGGTGCCCGGCGGTGCGAAAGCCGCCAGGCCCGACCTGCGCGAAACCCGCCTGCTGCCGCTCGCGTCGCTGCGCGCGCGCAACAGCGCGCAGTGCGGCTCCAAGGCGGCGAATCTCGGCGCCGTGCTGGCCGCGCGCATTCCGCAGACCACGGTGCCCGACGGCTTCTGCATTCCCTTTGCGCATTACGACCGCTTCATGCGCGCGAACGGCCTTGCCGATCGCATCGCACGCATGCAGCAGCAGCCCGGCTTCGCGAGCGATCCGCAAGCCCGCCAGAAGGCGCTGGCGCAATTGCGCGACGAGATCGTGCAGTGGCCGGTCGATGCGGCCACCGCGGCGGGGTGGCGTGCCGCGTGGCAGTCGCAGCTGGGCGGCGGGGGCGTGTTCGTGCGCAGTTCGTCCAATTCGGAAGACCTGCCTGGCTTCAGCGGCGCGGGACTCTACACCACGGTGCCCAACGTGAAGACTGGCGATGCGCTCGAACTCGCGGTGAAAAGAGTGTGGGCCTCGGTCTTCAACCCCGAAGCCTGGGAGGCGCGCAGCGCCGCGGGCTTCGGTGCCGAGTCGGTGCTGATGGGCGTGTTCGTGCAGACCGCCATCGACTCGACCAACGCCGGCGTGATGATCACGCGCGACCCGTTCGACGCCGGCCATCCGCACGTGACCTACATCTCGGCCAAGCGCGGCATCGGCATTCGCGTGGTGGAGGGGCAGCGCGTGGCGGAGCAGGTGATGTACTCCAGCTGGTCGAAGGCCATCCAGGTGCTGAGCCGCTCGGCCGAAGAAACAGCCCTGCAGCTCGACAAGGACGGCGGCGTGAAGGAGGTGCCGGTGGAGGCCGGCCGCACCGTGCTGACGGACGAGCTGGTGCTGCGCCTCGCAGGCGTCGGCGCGGCCGTGAAGCGGGCGTTCGGCGGCGTCGACCAGGACATCGAATGGGCCACCGTGGGCGACCGCATCGTGCTGCTGCAGGCGCGCCCCTACGTGGAGCGGCGCCGCTGAGTCTTGTCGCTATCGGCTGCTACTTGTAGAGCAGCTGCGGCAGCCAGAGCCCGATCTGCGGCCAGATGTACAGCAGCACGATGGCCAGCACCTGGATGCCCATGAAAGGCAGCATGCCCAGGAAGATCTGGTTCAGCGTCACGTGCGGCGGGCTCACGCCCTTCAGGTAGAACGCCGCCATGGCCACCGGCGGCGAGAGAAATGCCGTTTGCAGGTTCATGGCAACCAGCAGGCCGAAGAACAGCGGATCGACGCCGAAGTTGTCGAGCAGCGGAATGAAGATCGGCATGAAGATCACGATGATCTCGGTCCACTCCAGCGGCCAGCCCAAGAGGAAGATGATGACCTGGCTCAACACCAGGAACTGCACCTTCGTGAGGTTCATGCCCAGCACCCACTCTTCCACCAGCGCCTGTCCGCCGAGCAGCGCGAACGCCGCCGAGAAGATGGCCGAGCCCACGAAGAGCCAGCACACCATGGCCGAGGTCTTGGCGGTGAGAAACACCGACTCCTTCAGCACCGTCAGGTTGAGCCGGCGGTAGGCCGCGGCCAGCAGCATGCCGCCGAGCGCGCCCATCGCGGCCGCCTCCGTGGGCGTTGCGAGGCCCATCACGATCGAGCCGAGCACCGAGAGAATCAGCAGCACCAGCGGGAAGAACGAGGCCAGCAGCATCTTGAAGATCTCGAGCCGCGCGAAGCTCAGGAACAGATAGAACAGCGTGACCATCGCGCCGAAGATGGCGAAGGTGACCCACCACCAGGTGGGCGCGGGGCGCACCGATGCGCCTTCTGCCGCGGGCGCGGCGGCGGCCGGGCTTGCCGCGGATGGTTGCGCCGCGGCGGGCGGGGCCGGCGCGGGGGATGCGCCCGGCGGTTCCGCGAGCGGGCCTGAAGAAGAAGGAGCGGGGGGCGAAGACGGTGCGGGCGCGTCTGCGGAAGGAGGCTCCTGCAGCCCGCCTTCCCGTGGCGGTTCCTGCAGTCCGCCGGTGGATGGCGGCTCCTGCAATCCGCCCGCACCTGCGCCCGCGCCTTCCGGCGTGCCGCTGCGCGTGGCGCCGATCTCTTCGATGTCGTAGCGCGCCTGCGCTTCGACGGTGGTCACGGCCTTGTAGCTGAAGCAGGCGAAAAGCAGAAAGATCAATCCCGGCATCGCGACAATGCCGAGCTGCCGTAGCACATGCGAAAACGGCACGTCCGCATTGCGCCGGCCCTTGAGCAGCCCGACCACCGCGTGCGCGGCGGGGCTGTCGGCCAGCCGCTGCGACATCGGCGGCAAAGGCACCACCCGCTCCGCCTGCGACAGCGGCGGCGCCCATTGCGGCTTGAGCCGCGCGACGATGATCACGTACACCACATAGAGCGACGCGAGCATCAACCCCGGGAAGAACGCGCCCGCATACAGCTGCACCACCGACACGCCCGCGGTCGCGCCATAGACGATCAGCAGCACCGAGGGCGGAATCAGGATGCCCAGGCAGCCCCCCGCCGTGATCGCGCCCGCGGCCAGCGGCACGCTGTAGCCTGCGCGCAGCATCGCCGGCAGTGCCAGCAGGCCCATCAGCGTGACCACCGCACCCACGATGCCCGTGGCGGTGGCAAAGATGGTGCAGGTGACCAGCGTGGCCACGGCCAGTGCGCCCGGCAGCCGCGCCAGCGCCAGGTGCAAGCTCTTGAACAGCGACTCGATGAGGTTCGCGCGCTCCACCAGGTAGCCCATGAAGACGAACAGCGGCACCGCAATGAGCACGTCGTTGGCCATGGTCTTGTAGGCGGCCTGCACCATCAGGTCGAGCGTGCGGTGCCAGTCGCGGTCGTAGGCCAGCCAGGTGAAGAGCATGCCCATGCCCATCAGCGTGAAAGCCGTGGGAAAGCCCAGCATGATGGCCACCACCACGAGCGAGAGCATCAGGAGGCCCAGGTGGCCGTTGGTGATGGTGTCGGCGCTCACGAGCACCGCGGCCGCGCCGATCACGATCAGCGCCATGAACGAGAGGCCGAACCAGAGTTCGCGGCGGATCATCGTGCGGTCTCCTTGGCAACCACCACGCGGTCGAGCGCGGCAATGTCTTCGTCCTTGACGTTGACCATCTCCTTGAGCTTCTCGACGTCGACCTCTTCCACGTCCTGCTCGCGCGAAGGCCACGCGCCGTCGCGGATGCACTGCACGCAGCGGATGATCTCGACCAGCCCTTGCAGCAATAGCGTGAAGCCGGCGAGCGGAATGATGAACTTGAACGGATACAGCGGCAGCGGCTCGGCCGAGAAGGTCTGCTCGCGGATGGCGAGCGATTCGCCCGCATAGATCCAGCCCGCCCAGGTCAGCGCGACGATGCCCGGCAGGAAGAAGACGATGTAGAGCACCAGGTCGACCAGCGCCTGCGTGCGGGGACGGAAGAAACCGTAGAGCACGTCGCCGCGCACGTGGCCGTTCTTCGAGAGCGTGTACGCGCCGGCGGTCATGAACATGGCGCCGTACAGCATGATCTGCGCGTCGAGCACCCATGCGTGCGGGTGGTTCAGCACATAGCGCGAAAACACCTCCCAGCTGATGAGCAGCGTGAGCAGCAGTGCGCACCATGCGAAGGTCTTGCCGATCCATGTCGAGAAACGATCGACGGCCAACAGGAAAGATTGCATCGAAAAGAACTCCTCGCTGCGGCCGGCGCAGCACGGACGGACAGACGGACGGACAAAGCATGAAAAGAGGGCACCCGCCGGGTGCCCTCGCGTCACCGGATCGGTCTCAGGACTTCTTGGCCTGCGAACCGAAATAGTGGTTGTAGGCCATCTTGAAATCGACCGTGTAGTCGTTGTGCCACTGGCCGGCACGTTCCGCAAACGCTTTCTGCGAGTCGAGCACCTTCTTGAACATCGGGTTCTCGGTGGCCTTCTTGGCAATGGTCTTGTCCCACGAGGCAAGCTGCGCGCGCAGGATGGCGTCAGGCGTCTTGTAGAACTTGATGCCGGCTTTCTTGAGCTCGATGTAGTCCTGCGAATTGCGCTGGATGGCCTTCCAGCTCATGTCGGCGCTGGACGCCTGCACCGCGTAGTCGATGATCGACTTGAGTTCCGCCGGCAGCGCCGCGAGCTTGCCCTTGTTGAACAGGATCTCGAACTGCTCGCCCGACTGGTGAAAGCTCTGCAGCATGCAGTTCTTGGCCACGTCGGGAAAGCCCAGCACGCGGTCGCTCGAGGCATTGTTGAACTCCGCCGCGTCGATGAGGCCGCGGTCCAGCGCCGGCACGATCTCTCCGCCCGGCAGCGGGTTCACGGCCGTGCCCATGTCGGTGAACACGTCGACCGCCAGGCCCACGGTGCGGAACTTCAGGCCTTTCATGTCTTCCACGCGCGCCACCGGCTTCTTGAACCAGCCCAGCGGCTGCGTGGGCATGGGGCCGTAGAGGTAAGACACCACGTCCAGGTTCAGGCTCTTGTAGATTTCCTCGATCAGCGCCTTGCCGCCGCCGTAGTTGTGCCAGGCCAGCACCATGTTGGCGTCCATGCCGTAGCCGGGGCCCGAGCCCCAGAGCGCGAGCGCCGAGTTCTTGCCGTACCAGTAGGCCACCACGCCGTGGCCGCCGTCGAGCGTGCCCTTGGCGACCGCATCGAGCAGCTGGAAGGCGGGCACCACGGAGCCCGCCGGCAGCACTTCGATCTTCAGGCGGTTGCCCGCCATGTCATTGACCTTCTTTGCGAAGTCTTGTGCGTATTCATGGAAGATGTCCTTGGCCGGCCAGGTGCTCTGGAAGCGCAGCGAAGTGGTCTGGGCCATGCTGACCATGGGCGCCGACATGGCGCCCGCGGCCACTGCCGCACCCTTGAGAAGGCTGCGGCGGCGGGGTGATTTGCTCTCTGTCATGTTGTCTCTCTCCATACAAGTTGACCGAAAAACCCTGCCCGCCTTCTTGGCGCTATGTTCGGCAGGCCCAACACGCATCTTTGGCGCGCGGGAATATGCGACAAACAGGGTTTTCACGAACTGGTGAAAAATTCCACCATCCGGCGGGGCTCAGGGGCAGCGTAAAGAGGCTCTTTCCCTGGGGAAGTAACCCTGTCCGTCGAAAGGACGAAAAGACATGACCGAACTCATTAGGGAAAAAGGCTATGCGGGGGACGTGACGCCCGAGCAGGCCGCACAGTGGATGGCGAGCGGCGAGGCCGTATTGGTCGACGTGCGCAGCGATGCCGAGCGCGAATGGGTCGGCTACGTACCCGGCGCCGTGCCGCTGGCCTGGAAGCAGTGGCCGGGCATGACGCTCAACCCGGCCTTCGACGGCGGCATTCAAGCCGCGGGCGAGGACGGCAAGAAGAAACTGGTGCTGCTGTGCCGCAGCGGCGTGCGCTCCATCGCTGCCGCCAGGCGCGCCACCGAGCTGGGCCTGGAGGCCTACAACATCCTCGAGGGCTTCGAAGGCAATCCGGACGACAACGGGCACCGCGGTGTGCTTGGCGGCTGGCGCAAGCGCGGGTTGCCCTGGAAGCAGAACTAGGATTCGGGGGGTGGGTTCGAGGATTCAGTTCAGGGCGGCGCCCCCGCCGACGAGGGACATTCGCGGAGGGGGAGTACCCGGTGGCCTTTGCACATGCCCTGAACAAAAGCGCCCTAAAAAACAAAAGGCCCACCGTTTCCAGTAGGCCTTTCGTTGCGGTTGGCGAGAGGATCAGCTCACAGAGCCGGAATGCGCAGCTTCTGACCCGGATAGATCTTGTCCGGATGGCTCAGCATCGGCTTGTTCGCTTCGAAGATCGCGTTGTACTTGTTGGCGTCGCCGTAGTACTTCTTCGAGATGGCCGAGAGCGTGTCGCCCTTCACCACGTCGTGGTACTGCGCGGGCGCTGCCGCCGGTGCAACCAGGTTGTTGTCGACGCTCGTCACATTGGCGACGTTACCCGCGGCAAGCCCGGCTTTTTCGCTCGCTTCCTGCGAAGGTGCCTGGCCGGCCAGCGTGACGACGCCCGTTGCGGCCGCGTAAGTCACTTCCAAGCCCGTGAGTCCGAGATTTTGCGTCTCGATGTAGGTCTTGATGGCAGCCGCAGCCTTGGTGTTCGCGTCCGGCTCGGCAGCCTGGGCCGACGAACCGCCGAACAGCTTTTCTCCTGCTTCCTTGATGAAACTCAGCAAACCCATGGGGTACTCCTTCTGCCGTGGTGATTGGGAATCGCGACTGTAACGGCGGCACGTGACCGCAGCGCGTAGTCCCGCGCCGCAAGTGCAAGCGACGGTAAGCGGCATAAAGTCGCAATAATCCCGCCCATGGCATCCCCCTTCCTCGCGATCGACATCGGCAACACCCGCCTCAAATGGGCTCTCTACGATGCCGCGCATCCGGGGGCCGCGCTACAGGCGCACGGTGCCGAGTTTCTGGACCACATCGAACGGCTCGCCGAAGGCCCGTGGGCCGACCTGCCCGCGCCCGGCGCCATGCTCGGCTGCGTGGTGGCCGGCGACGCGGTGCGCCGCCGGGCCGAGGAGCAGATCGAAGAGCGCTTCGAATGCGCGCCGCGCTGGGTCGTGGCGAGCGCGGCCGAGGCCGGCATCGTCAACGGCTACGACCATCCGACGCGGCTGGGCGCCGACCGCTGGGTGGCGATGATCGGCGCGCGCCACCGCATGCTGGCCACGGGGCCCGCACGGCCGATGGTGGTGGTGATGATCGGCACGGCCGTCACGGTGGAGGCCATCGACGCCGGCGGCAAGTTCCTTGGCGGGTTGATCCTGCCGGGCCACGGCATCATGCTGCGCGCGCTGGAGTCGGGCACGGCCGGGCTGCACGTGCCCACCGGCGAGGTGCGCGAATTTCCCACCAACACCAGCGACGCGCTCACCAGCGGCGGCACCTATGCCATTGCGGGTGCGGTCGAGCGCATGGTGCAGCACGTGCGCTCGCACTGCGGCGCCGAGCCGGCCTGCTACATGACCGGCGGCGCGGGCTGGAAGATGGCGCCCGTCATGAACGGGGATTTCGAACTGGTCGAAAGCCTCATCATGGACGGCCTGCTCGTCATTGCCCGCGAGCGGGACGGCGGCTGAGCTTTTTTAAAGACCTCAGGGCCGCATCAGCGCTTCGGCTACCGCCTGGAATGCAGGCAGCGTGAGCGGGTCGTTCCCCGCATTGGCCGCCACCGGGTGCGCGGCGTAGCGCACGATCACCATCTCGGCCTTCGGGTCGACGTAGATGCTCTGCCCGTGGATGCCGCGCGCCATGTAGGCGCCGTGCGGATTATTCGTGACCCACCACATGTTGCGGTATGACCAGCCCGGCAGCAGCGCGTAGCCGGCCTTCGCGAACCTGGCCGCATCGCCGCCGCGCTGGATGTCTTCGACCACGGCTTTCGGAATGGCCTGCTGCCCGTTGGTCGCGCGGCCGCCGTTGCGCATGGTCTCGCCGAAGCGCGCCAGGTCGCGCAGCACGGTGTTGAGCCCGCCGCCGCCCGATTCGGTGCCGATGCGGTCGACCATGAAGTAGGCGTCCTGCTCGGCACCGATGCGGCGCCAGATCTTCTCGCTCAGCAGGTCGGCGAGCGGCTGGTTGCTGACGCGGCGCAGGATCCAGGCGAGCACTTCGGCGTTCACCGTCTTGTAGGCAAAGGCGGCATCGTGCGCGCCTTCCTTCTGCAGCGTGGCGAGGAATTCGTAGAACGACTTCGGGCCCGTGTAGTTCGGGCCCTGGGTCAGCATGCCGCCGGCGCGCGCATAGTCCCAGACCTCGGCCTTCGGGTCGGCGTAGTTCTCGGAATAGCGCACGCCGATGGTCATGTCCATCACCTGGCGCACCGTGGCGTCGCCGTACGCCGTGTCCTTGAGCTCGGGCAGGTACTTGGTCACCGGTGCCGACGGGTCGAGCTTGCCTTCATCCGCGAGGATGGCCGCCAGCGTGCCGACGAAGGACTTGGTGACCGACATCGCGATGTGGGGCCGCTCGGGCGTGAGCGCGCCGAAGTATTTTTCGTAGACCACGCGGCCGCGGTGCAGCACCAGGATGCCGTCGGTGTAGGTGCGCGGGATCATCTGCGCGAAGGTCACCGTTTCTTCGCTACCCAGAGGCTTGAACGCGACGGACTCGATGTCGCTGCGCGGCGCCGCCGGCAACGGGCTGGCCGCGCCGCTGCCGCGCCACACGTTGGCAGTGGGCACCGTTTCGCGCACATGCGAAAAGCTCCAGCGCGTGCGCGGAAACACGCCGCCCACCGGGTTGTCGAACGTAATCAGCTTGTCGGGCGGGGGCGGAAAGCCCTTCATCCAGCCCAGGGCCTCGACCGAGGTGGCCGCGGGGTCGGGAGGCGCTGCGGGCGGGGACGTCTGGGCGTTCGAGGTGTTCACGGCGATCAGTGTGAAGGTGGCGGCAAGCGCCGTGCGTTTGAAAAAGGACATGGGTTTACAAGGCTCCGGTGGCATTCATCATCAACGACCGCTGAAACGCGCGGGACGGCGCTCGACGAACGAGCGCACGCCTTCGGCCGCGTCTTCGCTGTTCGACAGGCGCTGCTGCGTTTCGATGAATTCCGACACGGCGGCGAGCGGCCCCTGCTCGACAGCCTTGATCACATTGAGCCGGGTGGCCACCACCGCCAGCGGCGCCTGCGCCGCGATGCGCTGCGCAATGGCCAGCGCCGCGTCGAGCTCCTGGCCGGCGGGCACCACCTTCTGCACGAAGTTGAGGCGATAAGCCTCGGCGCTGTCGAACTCGTCGGCCGTGAGCAGGTGCAGCATGGCATTGCCCACGCCCGCCCGCTCGGCCATGCGGAGCGTGGCGCCGCCCGTGGCCATGATGCCGCGCTGCACTTCCATCTGCGAGAAGCGGCAGTTGTCGGCCGCCACCACGATGTCGGCGCCCAGCATCAGCTCGATGCCGACCGTGAAGCAGATGCCCTTTACCGCCACCATCATCGGCTTGGTGCGGCGGCGGTAGCCGGGCAGGCCGAAGTCGTGCGGCTCCACCAGGCCCGGCGGAACCGCCTTCTCGCCGCGCTTCATGTATTCGGTGACCGCAGGCAGGTCGAGCCCGGCCGTGAAGTGGTCGCCGAAGGCATGCAGCACGCCCACGCGCAGGTCCGGGTCGTCGTCCAGCCGGGTGTAGGCCTCGGCCAACTGCCTGAACATCGGCGGCGTCCAGCCGTTGCGCTTGGCGGGGCGGTTGATGCCGATCAGCAGCACGTGGTCGATCACCTGGGTGTCGATGCAGCCTTCTGCGGGCGGGGTGGTTGGGGTGATGGGCGTGGCGGTCATGGCGTTTGTCTCCTTTATTGTTCTTGCCGGGCGCTCAGTACGTGTACACGCCGCGTCCCGTCTTGCGGCCCAGCTGGCCGGCCGCGACCATTTCCTTCAGCAGCGGGCAGGGGCGGTACTTGGAATCGCCGAACTGCTCGAGATAGACCTCCATCACGGCCAGGCACACGTCCAGGCCGATCATGTCGGCCAGCGCCAGCGGGCCGATGGGCTGGTTGCACCCGAGCTTCATGCCGGCATCTATGTCTTCCGCCGTGGCAATGCCTTCGGACAGCACGAAGAAGGCCTCGTTGATCATCGGCACCAGGACGCGGTTGACCACGAAGCCCGGCGCGTTCTTCACCGTGATGGGCGACTTGCCCAGCTTCTCGGCCAGCGCCTTCACGGCGTCGTGCGTGGCGTCGCTGGTGAGGTAGCCGCGGATCAGCTCCACCAGCGCCATCATCGGCACCGGGTTGAAAAAATGCATGCCGATGAAGCGGTCGGGGCGCGAGGTGGCGGCCGCGAGCTGGGTGATGGAGATCGACGAGGTGTTCGAGGCAATGATCACCTCGGGCGCCAGCAGTTCGTCGACCTGCTTCAGGATCTTGAGCTTGAGCGCGTGGTTCTCGGTGGCCGCCTCGATCACCAGTTGCGCGCTCTTCAGGTCGTCATAGTTGGTCGAGCCCTTGATCAGCGCGAGCGCCGCGGTCTTCTGCTCGGCCGTGAGCTTTTCTTTCTTGATCAGGCGGTCGAGGCTGCCCGAGACAGTGGCCAGGCCCTTGTCGACCGCCGCCTGGGCGACATCGATCATCACCACATTGACGCCCGACACCGCGCAGGCTTGCGCGATGCCATTGCCCATCGTTCCGGCGCCGATGATGCCGACGGTCTGAATCGTCATGAGAAAACTCCTTGAATAAAAGCAAAACTGGATAAGGGGCGGGTGGCGCGAAAGCCGCCACCGCTGCAGGAGATCGATTGTGAAGCAGCCCCGCCGAGCCGCTGTTGCCGCGAGTGACACGGCCGCCGCCGGGTGGCTTACAGTGCGGCGATCGCTTTTTTCCCTTTCTCTTTTTCGACTCCGACCATGACCACCCTCGGCACCCCTCTTTCCCCTTCCGCCACCCGCGTGATGCTGCTCGGCTCCGGCGAGCTCGGCAAGGAGGTGCTGATCGCCCTGCAGCGCCTCGGTGTTGAAACCATCGCGGTCGACCGCTACGAGAACGCGCCCGGCCAGCAGGTGGCGCACCATGCGCGCACCATCACCATGAGCGACCCCGAGCAGCTCAAGGCGCTGATCGAGGCCGAGAAACCGCAGCTCGTGGTGCCGGAAATCGAGGCCATCGCCACGCCGATGCTCCAGCAGCTCGAAGACGCCGGCGTGGTGCGCGTGATACCCACGGCCCGCGCCGCCCGCCTCACGATGGATCGCGAAGGCATCCGCCGCCTGGCCGCCGAGACGCTGGGCGTGCCGACCAGCCCCTACAAGTTCTGCGACTCGCTGGCCGAGCTGCAGGCGGCCATCGACGCCGGCATTGGGTACCCCTGCATCGTCAAGCCCGTGATGAGCAGCTCGGGCAAGGGCCAGAGCAAGATCGACGGCCCCGCCGACGTGCAGAAGGCCTGGGACTACGCCATGGCCGGTGGCCGCGTGAGCCATGGCCGGGTGATCGTCGAGGGCTTCATCGATTTCGACTACGAGATCACGCTGCTCACCGTGCGCGCCAGGGACGCGGCGGGCGCGGTGCAGACGCAGTTCTGCGAGCCCATCGGCCACGTGCAGGTCAGCGGCGACTATGTGGAGAGCTGGCAGCCGCACCCCATGGCGCCGGCCGCGCTGCAGAAGGCGCAGCAGATCGCGCAGGCTGTCACGTCGGACCTCGGTGGCCAGGGCCTCTTCGGCGTGGAGCTGTTCGTGAAGGGCGACGAGGTCTGGTTCAGCGAAGTGAGCCCGCGTCCGCACGACACCGGCATGGTCACCATGGCCACGCAATGGCAGAACGAGTTCGAGCTGCATGCGCGCGCCATCCTGGGCCTGCCGGTCGACACCTCGCTCAAGAGCCCCGGTGCCAGCGCCGTGATCTACGGCGGCGTCGACGCCACCGGGATTGCGTTCGACGGCGTGGCCGAGGCGCTGCAGGTGCCCGGCAGCGACATTCGCCTGTTCGGCAAGCCCGAGAGCTTCGCCAAGCGCCGCATGGGCGTGGCGCTGGTGCATGCGGCCGACACCGACACAGCCCGCGAGCTGGCCAAGGAAGCCGCCTCGCGCGTGAAGCCGCGCAAGGCCTGAGGAACGGCGCCAACCCCGGCACAGCCGGCTTTACAGCCAGTTTTCGCAAGCCGCGCCGGGAGCGTGCGGGCATCGTGCGGAGGAGATCGGGCGAACACCGGCCCGACCCACCGGAGACACCATGCTGCACCCCCAGGCCCGCGCCTTGCTCGACTTCATCGAGGCGCGCGGTATCCCGCCGACCCACACGCTTTCGCCGGCCGAGGCGCGCGCGTTCTATCGCGACCGGCGCGCCGCCACCCAACCCGAAGCCCCGCAGGTCGCCGAGGTTCGCGAGCTGAAGGCCGACGGGCCGCACGGCGCCATCCCGGTGCGCCTCTATCGCCCGCTGGGTGCCGCGGCCGATGCGGCGTTGCCGGTGCTCGTGTACTTCCACGGCGGCGGCTGGGTCATCGGCGACCTCGACACGCATGACGTGCTGTGCCGCTCGCTCGCCAACGGTGCGGGCTGCGCGGTCGCGTCGATCGACTACCGCATGGGACCGGAGCACCGCTTTCCGGCCGCCGTGGACGACGTGCTGGCGGCCACCCGCTGGGTGCGCCGCGAGGCCGTCTCGCTCGGCCTTGATGCAGGCCGGCTTGCGGTGGGCGGCGACAGCGCGGGCGGCAACCTTGCGGCGGTGGCGGCCATTGCCGCGCGCGATGCCGGCGACCTGCCCATCGCCTTCCAGCTGCTGATCTATCCCGCCACCGACATGCGCCGCGGCCATCCCTCGCACCAGGCCAACGGCCAGGGCTACCTGCTGACCAGCGACACGATGACGTACTTCCACGATCACTACATCGACGACGCCCGCCACGACCTCGACTGGCGCGCGTCGCCGTTGCTGCACACGGATCTGTCGGGCCTGCCGCCCGCGCTGGTGCTCACCGCCGGCTACGACCCGCTGCGCGACGAAGGCATGGCCTACGCCGAGGCGCTGACGGCCGCCGGCAACCGCGCCGCATACGTCTGCTTCGAGCGCCAGATCCATGGCTTCATCACCATGGGCAAGGTGCTTGACGAGGCCGGCACGGCCATCGCGCTGTGCACCGCCGAACTTCGCCGCGCGCTTGCGTTGGCCTAGGGAAAGTCCCCGCGCAAATGAACGCCGCGCCGCCGGCCCTCGCCGCTACGATCCAGCCAACACAATGCCGGTCCTTGGCCAACGGCGGCCCGATGCAGGAGACAGACACCATGCAGCGAACGAAGACGGCGCCGCCCGCAAGCGGCGGCGCGCAGAGCGGGGAGCGCCTGATGTGGCTCACGCACCAGCGGGTGTTCTACGCGGGGCTGCTCGGCGCGGCGGCCGAACGCACGATGGGCGGGCACGGCGTGTACGTGTCGCCAGCGGGTGCACCGCCCATCCGCCTGCGCATCGGCGGTGGCGCCTGGCAGACGGGCGAACTGCTGGTGGTGCCGCCGCAGGTGCCGCACCGGGTGGAAAGCGCGCACCCGCTCATCTTCAACCTGCTGATCGAATCGGAATCGGTCGATCCCGCGCGCCTGCCGGGCTTTCTGCAGCATTGCGGGCCGGTCGATGCGCCGGCGTTCGTGCAGCGCATGCGCGATGCGCACGCGCACCTGCTCGCAGCCTCGGGCCGCCAGAGTTTCGACGGTTTCGACTTCGACCGCCTGTTCTTCGGCGAGGCGCTGGCCCCTCGGGCAATCGACGCGCGCATCCGCAAGGTTATCGACGCCATCAACACCGACCCGGCCGCACCCACCTCCGCCGAAGATTGCGCGGCCTCGGTGCACCTGTCTTTCTCGCGCTTCCTGCATCTGTTCAAGCAGGAAACCGGCATGGCGTTTCGCGCCTTCCGGGCCTGGAAGCGCGCGCGCAGCCTGCTGCGCTACGTGCGCCAGGCCAGCACGCTGACCGACATCGCGCTGGACACCGGCTACCCCGATTCGACGCACTTCAGCCATTCGATCCGCCAGGTCTACGGCCTCAAACCGAGCGACATCCTGGCCGGCTCGCGCCGCCTGGCGCTGCACGACGCGGCCGGCGGCTTCAGGCACTAGCCACCATAGAAAGACAGGGGCCGCATGCAGATTCTCCAGCTCCTTCTGTCAGGCATTGCACAGGGCTGCATCTATGGCTTGATCGCGCTGGGGTTCGTGCTGATCTACAAGGCGACCGAAACCGTGAGCTTCGCGCAGGGCGACCTGATGATGCTCGGCGCCTTTGGTGCATTTGCCGGCATGTCGCTGTTCGGCCTGCCGTTCTGGCTTGCGGCCATCCTCGCGGTGGTGGCGATGGCGGCCTTCGGCGTGCTGCTCGAGCTGGTGGTGATCCGCCCGATCCTCGGGCAGCCGCAGTTCTCCATCGTGATGCTGACCATCGGCATTGCGTATGTGGCGCGCGGCCTCATCACCATGGTGCCGGGCATCGGCACCGACACCCACACGCTGGCCGTGCCCTACAAGGACCAGATCTGGAAGCTGGGCGGGCTGGTGGTCAACCTCGAGCAATTGGCCATCATCATTGCGACGGCCATCCTCTGCGGCCTGCTGTTCGCGATGTTCCGCTACAGCAAGCTCGGCATCGCCATGCAGGCCTCTTCGCAGAACCAGCTCGCGGCCTACTACATGGGCATTCCGGTGAAGCGGCTCAACGGGCTGGTGTGGGGGCTGGCCGCTGCCGTCGCCGCGATTGCCGGCATGCTGCTCGCGCCCATCACCTTCGTGCACGCGAACATGGGCTTCATCGGGCTCAAGGCTTTTCCGGCTGCGGTGGTGGGCGGGTTCGGCAGCCTGCCGGGCGCGATCGTCGGCGGGCTGGTGATCGGCATCGTCGAATCGTTTGCCGGGTTCTACCTGCCCGACGGCTTCAAGGACACGGCACCGTACATCGTGGTGCTCCTGATGCTCATGATCAAGCCCAACGGTCTGTTCGGCGAAAAGCTGCGCAAGAAGGTCTAACCCGGTATGCGCTTCATCTTCAAGACCAGCTACGACCAGGACATCCGCCTTGCGCGGCACGGCGGCCACGTGTTCTGGTACGGCCTGCTCGTTGCTTTCCTCGTCGTTGCGCCGTGGGCGATCGACGAGTACTGGCTCGCGCAGCTGACCTTCGTGCTGATCTACGGCATCGTCGGGCTGGGGTTGATGCTGCTCGCCGGCTTCACGGGGCAGTTCTCCATCGGCCATGCGGCGTTCCTCGGGGCGGGCGCGTACACGCAAGGCGTGCTGACCAACATGGGTGTGCCCTTTCCGATTGCGCTGCTCGCGGCCGCGGCGCTTTCGGCGGCGGTGGGCGTGGTGGTGGCCTTGCCGGCACTGCGGGTGAAGGGCATCTACCTCGGCATCGCGACGCTGTCGTTCGGCTTCATCGTCGAGGAGGTGTTCGCGCGCTGGGAGAGCGTGACGGGCGGCAACGCGGGGCTGCATGTCAAGTCGCCCCAGCTCTTCGGCTGGTCGCTCGGGTCTGGCAACGGCTTCTACTTTCTGTGCCTGGTGGTGGCGGTGCTCAGCACGCTGGGCATCCTGAACCTGCTGCGCTCGCCGACCGGGCGCGCCTTCGTTGCCATTCGCGATTCGGAAATCTCGGCGCAGAGCATGGGCATTCACCTGGCGCGCTACAAGACGATGTCGTTCGCGATCTCGGCCGCGCTCGCGGGTCTGGGCGGCGCGCTGTATGCGCACAAGCTCAGCTTCATCTCGCCGGACCAGTTCAACATCCTGCAATCGATCGACCTGTTGCTGATGGTGGTGATCGGCGGGCTGGGCTCGGTGCATGGCGCGTTCCTGGGCGCGATCTTCCTGATTGCGATGCCGCAGCTGATCTCGATGGGCAAGGACTGGCTGCCGGCCGTTGTCGGCCAGGCGCCGGGGCTGCAGGGGCTGGTGTACGGCGTGGTGCTGATCGCCTTCGTGTTGTTCGAACCGCTGGGCCTTTACGGTCGCTGGCTCAAGATCCGCACCTGGCTGCAGCTCTTTCCGTTCTACCGCCGGGGCTTGTTCAAGCGGCAGAAGTCGTTCACCAAATCGGACCGGTTGAGATGAGCGGCGACATCCTTCTCTCCGCCAAGGACCTGAGCGTGCGCTTCGGCGGTGTGCTTGCGGTCAACAAGGTGAGCTTCGACGTGCGGCGCGGCGAGGTGTTCACACTGATCGGCCCGAATGGCGCGGGCAAGACGACGGTGTTCAACCTGATCAGCCGCATCTACACGCCGACCATGGGCGAGATCACATGGCATGGCGAGGCCTCGGGGCCGCTGGCGCTGACGCAGCAGGCACCGCACGCGATTGCCGCGCTCGGCATTGCGCGTACGTTCCAGAACATCGAGCTCTTCGAGCACGCGACGGTCCTGCACAACCTGCTGATCGGCCGCCACACGCACCGGCAAACAGGTTTCTGGAGCGAGATATTCTTTACGCCGGCCACGCGGCGTGCCGAGATTCAGGCGCGCGAGAAGGCGGAGCAGGTGATCGAGTTGCTCGACCTGCAGCATCACCGCGATTCGATGGTGGCTGGCCTGCCTTATGGCGTTCGCAAGGTGGTGGAGCTGGCGCGTGCGCTGTGCACCGAGCCGAAGCTGCTGTTGCTCGACGAGCCTTCTTCAGGGCTCAACGTGGAAGAGACAGCCGACATGGCGTTCTGGATTCAGGACATTCAGCATGAGCTGGGTGTGTCCGTGTTGATGGTCGAGCACGACATGTCGCTGGTGTCGAAGGTGTCGGACCGCGTGCTGGCGATGAACATGGGCGAGGTGCTTGCGACCGGTACGCCGCGTGAGGTGCAGGCGGACGCGCGGGTCATCGAGGCCTATCTTGGGACTGTGGATGACGTGAGCAGTTTGAGGAGGGTGGCGGCATGAACGCCTTGTTCGCTGCTTCGTTGGAGACGCCCGGTATGCGGCACGGCGCGGTCGCCCCCACTACGCCGGCCCTTCGGGCTCCCTTCCGGTGCTCGCTTTCCGCGGGGTCTCGCCCAAACTCGCTTCGCTCACACAAGGGCGAGCCCTTATCCGCGGAAAGCTGCGCTCCTCAGCGGCGCAGAGGGGTCGCCCACCCCGCACCGCACACCGGGCTCGAGCGGAGGTGGAACCACCCTGAGCGTGCCCACGGCGTTGGGGCCCCTGCTCCGGGCGGGCCGTTGAGGCGCCGCCGAGCAGCGGAGCGACAGGCGGATCAGGGCTCGCAGCTGTTTGAGCGAAGCGAGTTCTGCGAGACCCCGCCTGTCGTGAGCAGCGCAGGGCAGCCCGAAGGGCCGGTGACGTCGGCCCGCATGGGGCAGGGGCCCCAACGCCGTTCCCCGCCCGTAGCAAACAGGGCAACACCATGACCGACGTCGTACTCCAGCTGCTCAACGTGGAAAGCGCCTATGGCCCCATCAAGGCCATAAGAGGCGTCAGCCTGAAAGTCAGGCAAGGCGAGATAGTGACCGTCCTGGGTTCGAACGGCGCAGGAAAAACAACCATCCTGAAAACGATCTCAGGAATCATCGACCCGAGAAAAGGCAGCATCGAATTCCAGGGCAAGGACATCACCGCCAAGGACCCGGCCCACATCGTGCAGCAGGGCCTGAGCCACGTGCCCGAAGGCCGCGAGGTGTTCCCGCTGCTCTCG
This sequence comes from Variovorax paradoxus, assembly GCF_040544635.1. Classification (GTDB taxonomy): domain Bacteria; phylum Pseudomonadota; class Gammaproteobacteria; order Burkholderiales; family Burkholderiaceae_C; genus Variovorax; species Variovorax paradoxus_R. The sequence goes on along the minus strand of NZ_JBEPKJ010000001.1, from coordinate 18,743 downwards.
GTGAAAGACAACCTCCTGATGGGCGCCTACACCCGCAAGGACCGTGACGGTGTGGCGCGGGACATGGAGAGCGTCTACACCTACTTTCCCATCCTGCGAGAGCGTGCCACGCAGGATGCCGGCCTGCTCTCGGGCGGCCAGCAGCAGATGCTCGCCATTTCGCGCGCCATCATGGCGGCGCCGCACCTCATCCTGCTCGATGAACCCAGCCTTGGCCTCAGCCCCAAGCTGACGAAGGAGATTTTCGAGATCGTCGTGCGCATCAACCGCGAGCGCGGCACCACCATTTTGCTGGTCGAACAGAACGCCAACATGGCGCTCAACGCCTCCGACCATGGCTACGTGCTCGAGAACGGCCGCATCGTCATGGAAGATACCTGCGAACGCCTGCGCGAGAAGGAAGACATCAAGGAGTTCTACCTCGGCGTGAAGGACGACGGCGTGCGCGGCGAGCGGCGCTGGAAGAAAAAGAAGACCTGGAGATGAGCGAGATGAGCACCCTTGCCTTGCGCGCTCCAGCCGGCCTCTGGGACTTGGCGCACCTGCAGCCGAAGCCCGGCATCGTCGTGCCCGGCGACACCATCCCCGCGGTGTTCTGGAAGGCCGTGGAACTGCGCGCCGACAAAGTGTGGATGCGGCAGAAAGAGTTCGGCATTTGGCGCGCCTGGACCTGGCGGCAAACCGCTGATGCGGTGCGCGAGATTGCGGGCGGCCTGCTGGCGCTCGGCTTTGGCCAAGGGGAGTGCGCATCGATCCTCGCCAACACCGTCATCGAATGGGTGCTGTGCGATGTTGCCGTGCTCAGCTGCGGCGGCGTGTCGAACGGCATCTACCCCACCGACGCGGCTTCGCAGGTGCACTATCTTTGCGAAGACTCCCGCACCACCGTGCTCTTCGTGGAAGACGACGAGCAGCTCGACAAGGCGCTCGAAGTGCGCGCCCAACTGCCCATGCTGCGCAAGGTCGTCGTGTTCGACATGGAGGGCCTGCGCGACCTCGACGACCCCGGCGTCATCAGCCTGGGCGCACTGCGCGCGCTGGGCCGGGAGTACCTGCAGGCGCATCCGCAGGCGCTGGAGCAGCGCATTGCCGCCTGCCGTCCCGAAGACCTGGCCATCCTCGTCTATACCTCGGGCACCACCGGCAAGCCCAAGGGCGCGATGCACAGCCACCGCGGGCTGGTGTACACCATGCGCGGCTACAACTCCCTGCTGGCGCAAGGCGAGGGCGACGAGCGCATGTGTTTTTTGCCGCTGTGCCACATCGCCGAGCGCATGGGCGGTGAGTATTTCGCGATGTACACCGGCTCGATTCTCAACTTCGTCGAGAACCCGGAGACGGTGCCCGAGAACGTGCGCGAGATTTCGCCCACCGTGTTCACCGCCGTGCCGCGCGTGTGGGAGAAGTTCTATTCGGGCGTGATGATCGCGCTGAAGGAAGCGAGCCGGCTGCAGCAGGCCGCCTACGGCTGGAGCATCGGCGTGGGCCAGCAGATTGCCGAGCGCGTGCTGCAGGGCCAGCCGGTGGGCGCGGGGCTGCGCCTCAAGTTCCGCGTGGCGCGGTGGCTGGCGCTCAACAACGTGCGCAAGCTCATCGGGATTCACCGTGCCCGGTTCCTCGTGACCGGCGCGGCGCCGATTTCGCCCGATCTCGTGCGCTGGTACCTGGCGCTGGGCGTGCCGATGCTGGAGGTATGGGGCATGACGGAATCGTGCGGCGCCTCCACGGGCGTGCCGCCGTCGCGGATCATGCCGGGCTCCATAGGCCCGGCCACCAGCTACAACGAGGTTCGCCTCGATCCGCAGACCGGCGAAATCCTGGTGCGCGGCCCCAATGTCTTCATGGGGTACCTCAACCTGCCGGAGAAAACCGCCGAAACCATCGACGCCGACGGCTGGCTGCATACCGGCGACGTCGGCACGGTCGACGCGGGAGGGTATTTCCGCATCACCGACCGCATGAAGGACATCATCATCACGGCAGGTGGAAAGAACATCACGCCGAGCGAGCTGGAGAACGAACTCAAGTTCAGCCCCTACATCACCGATGCGGTGGTGATCGGCGACAAGAAACCCTACCTGACGGTGATCGTGATGATCGATCAGGAGAACGTCGAGAAGTTTGCGCAGGACCATGATGTGCCGTTCAGCAACTACGAAAGCCTGACGCGTGCGCAAGAGGTGCTGGACCTGATCCAGGGCGAGATCGATCGCGTCAACGCGAAGTTTGCGCGGGTCGAGCAGATCAAGAAGTTCTTCCTGCTCGAGACGCAGTTGAGTGCCGAGGACGAAGAGCTCACGCCGACGATGAAGCTCAAGCGGAAATTGGTGCAGACCAAGTACGCCGAGCGCATCGAGGCGATGTATCGCTGACGGACATTGCCGAACCGTTTTTTGTCAACCCGAGGAGACAACCCCATGAAGCTCAAGACAGTGACGACTCTGGCCGTGCTGGGCCTGATCGCGACGTTCGCGTCCGCGCAGCAACAGGGCGTGAGCAAGGACGAGATCCGGATCGGCACGATCCAGGACTTGTCGGGGCCGCTCGCGGGCTTCGGCAAGCAGGCGCGCAACGGCATGCAGCTGCGCGTGGACGAACTCAACGAGCAGGGCAACATCAACGGCCGCAAGCTCAAGCTCTTCGTCGAGGACTCGGGCTACGACCCGAAGAAGGCCGTGCTCGCGGCGCAGAAGCTGGTCAACCAGGAAAAGATCTTCATCATGGCCGGCCACATCGGCACGGCGCAGAACATGGCGGCCATGCCGGTTCAGTTCGAGAAGAACATCGTCAACTTCATGCCCATTACCGCGGCGCGCGAAATGTACGACCCGCTGCACCGGCTCAAGTACTCGTTCGCGGCCACCTACTACGACCAGATCCGCCTCGCCCTGCCCAAGATGATCAAGGACAAGGGCGCGAAAAAGGTCTGCACCATCTACCAGGACGACGAGTTCGGCCTCGAAGTGCAGCGCGGCGCCGAGGCGGGGCTGAAGACTGCCGGCTTGGAACTGGCCGAGAAAACCTCGTTCAAGCGCGGCGCCACCGACTTCAGCTCGCAGGTCGCCAAAATGAAGGCCGCCAACTGCGACCTCGTGGTGCTCGGCACCATCATCCGCGAGACCATCGGCACCGTGGGCGAGTCGCGCAAGACCGGCTTCAACCCGACCTTCCTGGGCTCGAGCGCGGCCTATACCGACCTGATCCACAAGCTGGGCGGCAAGGCGATGGACGGCGTCTACGCCACCATGACGGTGCAGAACCCCTACACCGACGAGCAGTCGCAGCCGCTGCGCTTCTGGGCCAACAAGTACAAGACCAAGTTCAACGAAGATCCGACGGTGTTCTCGGTGTACGGCTACATCATCATCGATTCGTTCATCAAGGCGGCGCAGAAGGCCGGCCCGAATCTCTCGACCGACAGCTTCATCAAGGCCATGGACAGCATGACCTTCGAGCCCGACATGTTCGGCAGCGCGAAGAGCACCTATACCGCCACCAAGCGCCTGGGCAACGACCAGTCGCGCCTGTCGCAAATCAAGGACGGCAAGTGGGTCGTGGTGTCTGATTACGTGACGCCGTAAGCAGCGCTCGCCAGTACCGGGGAGGGCGGCTATATTCGCTCGCGAAACTCCCTCGCGAGATTGCCATGCCCCAGTACTGGTTGATGAAATCCGAGCCCGACGAGGTCTCGATCGACGATGCGCTCGCTGCGCCCAACGCCACCGTGGCGTGGACGGGCGTGCGCAACTATCAGGCACGCAACTTCATGCGCGACGGCATGAAGGTCGGCGACGGCGTGCTGTTCTATCACTCGAGCTGCCCGGAGCCGGGCATCGCGGGCATTGCGCGCGTGGCCTCGGGCATCAAGGCCGACCCGACGCAGTTCGACCCGAAGTCGCCGTACTACGACGCGGCCTCGAAGAAGGACGATCCGCGCTGGCTGCTGGTCGACGTGCAGGCCGTTCGCAAGACGCGGCTGCTGGCGTTGCCCGAGCTGCGCGCCAAGCCCGAACTGGCCGAGCTGATCGTGCTGCGCAAGGGCAACCGGCTGTCGATCACGCCGGTCGAGCCCGCGCACTGGCGAATCATCGAGAAGATGCTGGCCTGAATCGGTCAGCTCACGCGCTGGAGGATCGGGAACAGCTTGCCGAGGCCGTCGGCCATGACTTCGACCGCGAGCGCCGCGAGGATCAGGCCCATGAGCCGGGTCATGATGTTGATGCCCGTCTTGCCGAGCACGCGGGCAATCGGCTGCGCGAGCGAAAACGCCAGCGCGGTGGCCAGTGCCACCACCACGCCGTAGCCCACCAGCAACCCGAGCTCCCACAGGTGCTTCGTCTTGTCGGCGTAGATCACCACGGTGGAAATGGTGGCCGGCCCGGTGAGCAGCGGAATGGTGAGGGGCACCACCGCGATGGACGCGCCCATCGATGCTTTCACTTCGGTGGCGCGCAGTTCCTCGACGTTGGTCTTGCTCTCGGCCGGCTTTGCATTGAGCATCGACAGCGAGCTCATGAGCAGTAGCAGGCCGCCGCCCACCTGGAAACTGGCAATCGAAATTCCGAAGAACGCCAGCAGCTGCAACCCGATGAGCGCGCTGACCGCAATCACCACGAACGCGCTGAAGGCCGACATGCGCACGGTGTGCCGGCGCTGCGCATCGGAATACCCCTGCGTGTAGTGGATGAAGAAGGGCACGATGGCCAGCGGGTTGACGATGGCCACCAGCGTGACCAGCGGCTTGATCAGGTCCATCGAAGTGCTCATCGGACAGCCTCCGCGCTGCGCGCTGCGGTATTCGCCTTGGGAGCGGCCCTGCGGCTCATGCTACCTCCCCCCCGCCACGTCGAGCAGGGCCATGGTGGTGTAGCTGGCCTCGGCGGACAGCAGCCACAGGATGGCGCCGGCAATTTCCTCGGCAGTGCCGGTGCGCTGCATCGGCACGGTGGGCGCAAGCTCGAAGGCGCGGTCGGGCATGCCGCCGGAGGCGTGGATCTCGGTGTCGATCAGGCCCGGGCGCACCGCGTTGACGCGGATGCCCTCGGCGGCCACTTCCTTGGCCAGGCCGATGGTGAAGGTGTCGATGGCGCCCTTGCTCGCCGCGTAGTCGATGTACTGGCCGGGCGAGCCCAGCCGCGCGGCGGCGCTGGAGACATTGACGATGGCGCCGCCCGATCCGCCGTGCCGGGTGCTCATGCGCCGCACCGCTTCGCGCGCGCAGATGAAACTGCCGATCACGTTGACGCGGAACATGCGTTCCAGGCGCGCCACGCTCATTTCGTCGACACGGGCCTGCACGTCGACGACGCCCGCATTGTTGACCAGCGCCGTGAGGCGGCCGAGCTTGGCATCGACTTTCTCGAACATGGCAAGCACCTGGGCTTCGTCGCCCACGTCGGCCTGCACGGCCATGGCGGTGCCGCCGTCCGCGCGGATGGTGCGCACCACATCGTCGGCGGCGAGCGAGTTGCTGGCGTAGTTGACGGCCACCGCGTAGCCACGCCGTGCCGCCAGCAAGGCGGTTGCGGCGCCGATGCCGCGGCCGCCGCCCGTGATCAAGAGAACCTGGTCCAAATCCGACCTCCTGCACAAAAACTGCGTGTCAGTTAAAACCGTTGGCTTGGATTACATCATCGAGGGCGAGCGCCTGAGCCCCGCCCGGCCGCCCGAAGGGGCTTGCGCCGCAGCCCGTCAGGGCGGAGGTTAACGAATGAGCCATACGATCGACTATTACTTTGCGCCGCAAAGCCCCTGGACATATCTGGGACATGCCCGGTTCGCAGCCATTGCGGCCGCGGCCGGCGCCACGGTGCGTGTGCGGCCGGTGGACCTGGGCAGCGTCTTTCCGATCTCGGGCGGGCTCCCCCTCGGCAAGCGCGCGCCACAGCGCCAGGCCTACAGGCTGGTGGAACTGGCGCGCTTTTCGCGCCATCTCGATCTGCCGCTGAACCCGAAGCCGAAGTTCTTTCCGGTGGCGGGCGACGACGCGGCGCGTCTCATCATCGCGGTAGACCTGCACGATGGCACCGAGGCCGCCATGCGGGTGTGCGGCGCGGTATTTAAGGCGGTCTGGGTGCAGGAGCGGAATATTGGCGATCCCAAGGTGCTCGAAGCGCTGGTCGCAGAATGCAGCCTGCCGCCCAAGCGCATGGAGCAGTCGCTGAGCCAGACTGTGCAGGAGCGTTACGAGGCTTACACGCAGGAAGCGATCGACATCCAGGTGTTCGGCGCGCCCAGTTATGTAGTTGACGGCGAGATCTTCTGGGGCCAGGACCGGCTCGACTTTGTCGAACGCGCACTGCAGCAACGGCGCTAGCGCAGCTCGCTACTCATTCATTCATCCATCCACTCATTTATTCGCAATTCAAGGAGCATCACAACCATGGGTCAATTCATCGATCTCACCGCCAAGGACGGTTTCGTTTTTCCGGCCTACGTGGCCGAGCCCGCAGGCAAGCCGCGGGGCGCGGTGGTCGTGGTGCCGGAAATCTTCGGGGTCAACTCGCACATCCGCTCGGTGGCCGACGGTTATGCGGCGGACGGCTATCTGGCGGTGTCGCCTTCGACCTTCCATCGCGTAAAGCCCGGCGTCGAGCTCGGCTACAGCGACGAGGACATGAAGGCCGGTTTTGCCCTGAAGACCGCCGTCGAGGCGCTGCCCGCGCCCGGCGTGCTGCAGGACATCGAAGCCGCCATTGCCTATGCGTCCAAGGCCGGCAAGGTGGGCATCGTCGGTTTTTGCTGGGGCGGCCTGCTGGTCTGGCGCGCCGCCAGCCTGCTTCCGGGGCTCGCTGCCGCGGCGCCGTACTACGGCGGCGGCATGACCACGCCGGAAGAAACCGCGCGCCAGCCGAAGGTGCCGGTGCTGGCGCATTTCGGCAACCAGGACCACTGGATTCCGCTGGACACCATCGAGGCCTTCAAGAAGGCGCACCCCGAGGTGGAAGTGCATGTCTATGAATCGGGCCACGGCTTCAACTGCGACCAGCGCGGCTCGTACAACGCCGAGGCCGCCAAGCTGGCGCGTGCGCGCACGCTGGAGTTCTTTGCCAAGCACGTCGGCTGAGCGAGCCTGTGCCAAGCGAAGCCCGGCCCATGCCGGGCTTTCTTATTTTTTCTTTTGCGAGCCGGGCCCCTTGCCGACGCGGGTCTGGAGAAAGTCGAGCAAGGCGCGCAGGGCGGCGCTGTTGTGGCGCCGCTGCAGATAGGCGGCCGAGAGCCACATGTCCTTGCGCGCATAGCCTTGCAGCACCGGCACCAGTTCGCCGTGGTCGATGTGCGACTGCACGAGGATCGAGGGCAGGTAGATCACGCCGAAGCCGCGCATCGCGACCCGGATCAGCGGCGCGCCCTCGGTGCAGTCCATGCGGCTTTTTACCGATACGTCCAGCGGCTGGCCGCCGTCGTCGAAGCGCCAGACCGGCTGGGCGCCCAGCAGGGAATGCGTGAGCGCGTCGTGTCCCGCAAGGTCGCGCGGATGCTCGGGCTTGCCGTGCTTCTTCCAATAGACCGGCGAGGCGCAGACCACCATGTCCATGAGCATCAGCTTGCGCACGATCAGGTTGGCGTCCGCAACCGGGCCGCTGCGGATGTCGACGTCGATGCCTTCTTCCGCGAGGTCGACCGCGCGATTGGTCAGCTGCAGGCTGATGCTCACGTCCGGGTAATAGCGCATGAAGTCGGCCAGCAGATTCGGAAACTCGCCGTTGCCCATGCCGTGCGGGGCCGAAATGCGCAGGCGGCCGCCGGGCTGGCTCGCGCGTTCCTGCAATTCGGCCTGGGTGAGTTCCACCATCTCGAGCACCGGGGTGCTGCGCTCGAGCAGCAGCTGTCCGGCGTCGGTCAGGCTCACGGAGCGTGTGGAGCGGTTGAGAAGACGCACGCCGAAGCGCGTTTCGAGTTCGGCCACATACTTGCTGACGGTGGCTTTCGACATGTCGAGCTTTTTGGCCGCATGCGAGAAGCTGCCGTGCGAAGCAACCTCCCGGAAGGTTCTGATCAGATCGAGACTGTCCATGTCAAAGCGCCTATTGTTTCCGTTCCGGGAACGGCATGCGCCGATTTTCCAGCGAACCTGCTGAATCGAGTGCATGCCTTCGGGCTGTCATTGTTTCAATAGAGGAAACACGGTGTCTCTGTTCCACGTGTTTTGCAGAGGTCATTCAGCTGGAAACTCGCCGCACAGGTGAGCGAACGAGCGAGCCTGCTGGACGAACCATCCAACGAACACAAGGAACTGAAAAATGAAGACCTCGCACATCCTCGCCGCCGCTGCCCTGACCCTGATGGCCGTTACCGGCGCTCAAGCTGAAACCTACGAAGGCGTGAACACCGCCGTCTCGACCAAGAGCCGCGACGAAGTGAACGCCGAAGCCGTGCGCACCGCATCGGCTCCGAACCAGAACGTGACCCGCGGTTCGCGCGGCCCGGAAACGGTCGCCGTGTCGAAGGACCGCGCCCTCGTCGAAGCCGAAGCGATTCGCACCGCCTACGCTCCCGACCAGAACGTGACCGGCGGCTCGCGCGTCAACAGCAAGGTCATCTCGACGATGGCCCACCCGATGGACGCACGCGTCCAAGCCCAGCAAGGCTCGGGCGCAGTCGCCAAGTAAGTCCGGCGAAAACGCTGCCCTCGCGGGCAACAAAAAGGCCACGCAACAGCGTGGCCTTTTTTGTTTTGGGGGGCGGCGGAGTTCAGCGCGTGCGTGCCAGGTAGCGCTTGCGCCAGAACACCACGACCAGCATCAGCGCGATGATCAGCATCGCGCTCATCGCGATCCAGAACCCGTCCGCCTTGTGCACCAGCGGAATGAACTCGAAGTTCATGCCGAAGATGCCGGCGATGAGATTGAGCGGCAGGAAGATGGCCGTCAGCGCGGTGAGCACCCGCATGATGTCGTTGGCGCGGTGCCCCTGCACGCTGAAATGCATCTGCACCGCGGTTTCCGCGTTCTGCTCGAGCCGGTGCACGTGGTGCACCACGCGTTCGATGTGTTCGAGCACGTCGCGGCTGCGCACCATGATCAGTTCCCGCTCGCGTTGTTCTGTTTCGTTTTTGGGCGTGGGCAGCGTCTCCAGCGAATCGATCCAGTCCTGGATGGCGGCGCGCTGGTCTTCGCAGATTTCGTCCAGGTGGTGCAGCGACTGCCGGGCTTCCATCAGCGCGCCCCAATTGGTGAAGCGGCTGCGCGGATCGATCAGTTCGGTCTGCCAATGGTCGAGCTGGCGCGTGAGTTCGCGGCGCATGTCCAGATAGCCGTCGACGATCTGGTTGATGACGCGCAGCATCAGGTCGGCGGTGCCGGTGGGCACGCGGGCCGAGGTGGCGCGCACGTCGAGCGCCGGGGCGCCCTTGTCGTCCGGCGATCCGGCGGCGAGCAGGCGGGCGGCAAAGGCGTCGCGCACCGCGCCGTCTTCGGGGTGCACCGACAGCAGCACGCGGTCGAACAACGCAAAACCCACCGGACGGGTGTCGACCCGGCGCAGCACCGGAGGGCCGCGGCGCAACGGCGTGGGCAGGGGCGGCTCGCCGCCCGTGGTGCCTTTGCCGTTACCCAAGGCGGCTTGGCCGGGGCCGGTCGAGAGGCGGCGGAACACCAGCACGTCGTACTTCGAGGTGTAGTCGTAGTGCGAAGGCAACTGGTCGTTGAGCAGGTCCGCCACATGCAGGTCGACCAGCTGGGTGAGGCAAAGGGACTGCAGGATCTGCTGAACCTCCGCCAGCGACGAGCGAAACTCGTCCCTGGTGAGCGAAATCCAGAGATAGCCTTGCGCGGCGCAGGCCCCCGGCACCGTGAGCGGCGCCAACGCCGGATGCTCGCTGACCTGCGAGCGGCTGATTTCGAAGATGCGCATGGCCGGCCTTGTTGCTCTATTTTTAGGAAATCCCGATCGGCCCGCCCCGCAGGTCCGAAGGCGAAGTGCTATTGTTTTTGTAGCAAGCGTGCGGCGTCAAGTGCGAAGTAGGTGAGCACGCCATCGGCACCGGCGCGCTTGAACGCGAGCAGGCTCTCGAGCACCACCGCGTCGTGGTCGAGCCAGCCGTTCTGGGCGGCGGCCTTGAGCATCGCGTATTCGCCGCTCACCTGGTAGGCGAAAGTGGGCACGTGAAACTCGTCCTTCACGCGGCGCACGATGTCGAGGTACGGCATGCCGGGCTTGACCATCACCATGTCGGCGCCCTCGGCAATGTCGAGCGCCACCTCACGCAGCGCCTCGTCGCTGTTGCCCGGGTCCATCTGATAGACCTTCTTGTTGCTCTTGCCGAGCGTCGCGGCCGAGCCGACGGCATCGCGGAACGGGCCGTAGAAGGCGCTGGCGTACTTGGCGCTGTAGGCCATGATCCGGGTGTGAATGTCGCCGCGCGCCTCCAGGGCCGTACGAATGGCGCCGATGCGCCCGTCCATCATGTCGCTCGGCGCCACGATGTCGACGCCCGCCCGCGACTGTGTGAGCGCCTGCTTCACCAGGACTTCAATGGTGGCGTCGTTGATGATGTAGCCGGTGTCGTCGAGCAGGCCGTCCTGCCCGTGGCTGGTGTAGGGGTCGAGCGCCACGTCGGTCATGACGCCGAGCTCCGGAAAGCGCGCCTTGAGGGCGGCGACCACGCGGGGAATCAGCCCGTCGGGATTGAACGCCTCGTCCCCCGCGGGCGTCTTGAGGCTGGCGTCGATCACCGGAAAAAGCGCCATCACCGGAATGCCGGCTTCCACGCACTGCTCTGCCACCGGCAGCAGCAGGTCGAGGCTCAGGCGGTCCACGCCGGGCATCGAAGGCACGGCATCGCGCTTTTTTTCCCCTTCCTGCACGAACACCGGGTAGATGAGATCGTGCGCCGTCAATGCGTGCTCCCTGACCAGGTCGCGGGTGAAAGTATCGCGGCGCAAGCGGCGGGGCCGGCCGGCCGGGTACATGGCAAAGGAAGAGGAAGGGGGCGTCATAAGCGGAAAATTGTGCCTGAAGCGTTGGATTGCAGTACGGCCCGGTGCATAAGGTTGTCCGACAAGAATACAAATTAGTAGCCCGAAGGTTCTCTTTTTTTCTAGAAAAATGTCAAAGAAAGTGGGCGATTCGCTTGAAACCTTGTTTCGTCTTTGTTAAATTCTGAAGCGGGCGGCTTGCCGCTCCCCGCTTTTCCTCCCTGAGCGGGTGCCTTGATGTGTGACAGCAAAAGGGCTTCCCAGCCCGGCGTGAAGACGTCGGGCTTTTTTTTGCCTGCTGCGTGGTCAGCTTGGCGGGCAAAGGCCAGGAGATGGCGCAGTCGACCACTAAACTGCCTCCCATGCTCTGGGTCAAATCTCTTCACATCGTCTTCATTGCGAGCTGGTTCGCGGGGCTGTTCTATCTGCCGCGCATCTTCGTCAACCTGGCCATGGTGCCGCCCGAATCCGTTGCGGAGCGCGAGCGTCTGCTGCTGATGGCGCGCAAGCTGTTGCGCTTCACGACCTTTCTGGCCGTTCCGGCGCTGGGCTTCGGCCTTTGGCTCTGGCTGGGCTATGGCATCGGGCGCGGCCCCGGCAATGGCTGGATGCACGCCAAGCTGGCCCTGGTTCTCGTGGCCATCGGTTATCACCATGGCTGCGGTGTGCTGCTGCGCCGCTTCGTGGCGGGCGGCAACCGGCGCAACGACCGCTGGTACCGCTGGTTCAATGAACTGCCAGTCCTGCTGCTGCTCGGCATCGTGGTGCTGGTGGTCGTCAAGCCGTTCTGAGCCCGGTATCCACGGTGGAGACGAAGCACAAGTCCGCCGCACTGCCCCTTGCGCTCGCCTATGCGGCGTTGATCGTCTACGCCAGCCTGTATCCGTTCGCCGACTGGCGCGACCAGGGCATTGCGCCCTGGGCCTACCTTTCGGCGTCGTGGCCCAAGTACTGGACCGGCTTCGACTTCGCGGTCAATGTGGGGGGCTACGTTCCCTTTGGCTTCCTGTGCGCGCTGGCGGTGCTGCGCACGCGGCCGGACCCCAGCGGCTGGCGCGCCATGTTGCGTGCCACCCTGGCCGGCGCCGCGTTGGCCTTTGCCATGGAGACGCTGCAAAGCTATCTTCCGGCACGCATTCCTTCCAATGTGGATCTGGGCCTGAACACGTCCGGCGCGCTTCTGGGGGCGATGCTGGCGGCGGGGCTGGAGCGCCTCGGAGCGGTGGCGCACTGGAGCCGTACGCGTTCGCAGTGGTTTGTCGACGATTCGCGCGGCGCACTGGTGCTGCTGGCCCTGTGGCCCTTTGCTCTCCTGTTTCCGGCGGCGGTGACCTTCGGGCTCGGTCAGGTGTTCGAGCGGCTGGAAGTCGCAGTCTCGGAGTGGTTGCTCGACACACCCTTCATCGACTGGATGCCGCTGCGCCAATTCGAACTCGAACCGCTGGTGCCCGCCGCCGAATTGCTGTGCGTGATGCTCGGTGCACTGGTGCCGTGCCTGTTGGCTTTCCTGGTGACGCGCACGGTCGCCCGGCGTGCCGTGCTGTTGCCGCTCACGCTGCTGGCGGGCATCGGCGCCTCGGCGCTGTCGGCGGCGCTGAGCTATGGGCCCGAGCATGCATGGGCCTGGCTGGGCTTGCCGGCGCAGGTCGGCATTGCGACGGCTCTTTTTGCCGGCATGCTGCTGCTGGGCGCGCCGCGCCGGCTGTGCGCGGCCTTGCTGCTGGTGGGGCTCGTGATCCAGCTGAGCCTGTTGAACCAGGCGCCCGAGAGCGCTTATTTCGCGCAGACCCTGGCCACCTGGGAGCAGGGGCGCTTCATCCGCTTTCATGGCCTGGCGCAGTGGCTGGGCTGGCTCTGGCCTTTTGCGGTTCTTGCCTATGTGGTGGCCGCGCTCTCGCGGCGGAGCCAGGCGGTAGCCTGAAGCAAGCGGCGGGCGTCACTAAAATCCCCTGATGCCCAGTTCCACCCCTGCCGCTCCGCGCGGCTACTACGGTCGCCATATCTTCTTTTGCCTGAATGAGCGCAAGAACGGGGAAGACAGCTGCGCCCTGCACAACGCCCAGCAAGGCTTCGACCGTTGCAAGGCAAAGGTCAAGGAGGCAGGGCTGGCCGGGCCGGGCAAGGTGCGTGTCAACAAGGCGGGCTGCCTCGACCGTTGCGCCGGTGGCCCCGTGGCGGTGGTTTACCCCGAAGCGGTCTGGTACACCTTCGTCGATGCCGACGACATCGATGAGATTGTCGAGTCGCATCTGAAGAACGGCGAAGTCGTCGAGCGGCTCCTGCTGCCTCCGGATGTCGGCCGCTGAACTTTTTCGGAGATTCCAAGCTCGTACCGTGCGCTCGGCGCGTCGCGGTCGCGCAGTCCTATTTCTTGCACCATGAATTCCCAGACCGAAAAGATCCGTCTTCAAGGCGCCGCCGGCGTCATCGAGGTCCAGCGCGATCTGCCGGCCGATGCCTCGCGCGGCATTGCGGTCATCGCTCATCCGCATCCGCTGTTCGGCGGCACCATGGACAACAAGGTGGTGCAGACCTTGGCACGTGCCTTCGTCTCCTGCGGCTGGACCACGGTGCGCTTCAACTTCCGCGGCGTGGGTGCGAGCGAAGGCGTGCATGACGAAGGGCGCGGCGAGTGCGAGGACATGCTGAATGTCGTAAGCCAGCTCGCTCCCGAAGGGCCGGTGGCCATTGCCGGGTTTTCGTTCGGCGCCTTCGTGGCGAGTTGCGCAGCTGAAAAGCTCTGGGCTTCGCGCGACATTCGCCAGCTTGTGCTCGTTGGAGCGGCGGCTTCGCGGTTTTCCGTGGCTACGCTGCCGACCGAGGCGCACGAGCGCACACTGGTGATCCATGGCGAAGCCGACGACACGGTGCCGCTGGCGGCTGTCATGGACTGGGCGCGGCCGCAGTCACTTCCTGTCACGGTTGTCCCCGGGGGCGGCCATTTCTTTCACGGACAATTGCCGCTGCTCAAGAGTCTGGTCGTCCGCCACCTTCGCGCGGGCACCGCATGAAAGCCCTTCGGGCTTGTTTTCGTTCTCTCCCAATTTCTCCCATGAATCGTTTTTTTGACGCGTTTCGCGCGCTGGTGCTGACCGCCGCCGCATCGGTGTGCATGATTGCCGCGGCCCAGGTGCCGGCGCCGCCGGAAATTGCCGCGCGCAGCTACCTGCTGCTCGACGTCACCGCCAACCAGATCCTCGCGCAGAAGGACATCGACAGCCCGGTCGAGCCCGCCTCGCTCACCAAGCTGATGTCGGCCTACATCGTGTTCGACGCCCTGCGCGCCAAGAAGATCACCCTGAGCCAGACCTTTCCGGTCAGCCAGCGCGCCTGGAAGATGCCCGGATCGCGCATGTTCATCGACCCCAAGATGCAGGTGCCGGTGGAAGACCTGATCAAGGGGCTCATCGTGCAGTCGGGCAACGACGCCACGGTGGCGCTGGCCGAAGGCGTGGGCGGCACGGTGGAGCATTTCGTCGAACTCATGAATGCCCAGGCCAAGGCGCTGGGCATGAAGAACACGAGCTACAAGAACCCCGAGGGGCTGACCGCGCCCGGCCACACCACTACGGCGCGCGACCTGAGCATTCTTGCGACGCGCCTGGTGCGCGACTTCCCGGAAGAGGCCAAGTACTACGCCATCAAGAAGTACCGCTACCCCGGTACGCCGTCGACCAACGACACCAACCGCAACCTGTTGCTGTTTCGCGACCCGACCGTCGACGGCCTGAAGACCGGCCATACCGAAGCGGCCGGCTACTGCATGATCGCCACCGCCAAGCGCGATTTTCCGAACCTCGCCGGCGGCCGCCGCCTGCTGTCGATCGTGCTGGGCACCTCGGGCGAAACCGTGCGCGCCAACGAGTCGCAGAAGCTGCTGAACTGGGGTTACACGGCTTACGACGCCGTTCGCCTGTTCGAGGCCGGCCAGCCAGCCGCCACGCCGGCGGTCTGGAAAGGCAAGGCCAATACGCTCAAGCTGGGCCGCCCGGAAGCCATCGTGGTCGCGGTGCCGGCCGGGACCGCCAGCAAGATCAAGACCCAGGTGGCTCGCCCCGAGCCGCTGGTGGCGCCGTTCACCAAATACCAGCCCGTAGGCTCGCTCAAGGTAACCCTGGACGACCAGCCTTTGGCCGATGTGCCTCTGGTGGCGCTGGAAGCTGTCGAGCAGGCAGGTATTTTTGGCCGCGCCTGGGACGCCGTGCGGCTCTGGATCAAGTGATGCCAGCACATTGGAATTGCTGACGGCGGGAGCGACTGCTATACTCGTGGGCTTTTCGGAATTTTCCGAAGGGTTTCACGTTTTCGTTATTCCCGGCTTCCTTGCCTTGCGTCACGTCAAGGACAAGGGCGGTTCACAGCCAAAAGCCGGGTTGTTTTGGGACTTATTCATTCATGCCAACCATCAATCAACTGGTGCGTCAGGGTCGAACGGTCGAAAAGATCAATTCGAAGAGCCCTGCCATGCAGAACTCGCCGCAACGCCGCGGTGTCTGCACCCGCGTCTACACCACGACGCCAAAGAAGCCCAACTCGGCGCTTCGTAAAGTTGCCAAGGTCCGTCTGACCAATGGCTTCGAAGTCATTTCCTACATCGGCGGCGAAGGCCACAACCTGCAGGAACACAGCGTCGTGCTGGTTCGCGGCGGTCGTGTCAAGGACTTGCCCGGTGTTCGCTACCACATCGTGCGCGGTTCGCTCGACTTGCAAGGCGTGAAAGACCGCAAGCAGTCGCGCTCCAAGTACGGCGCGAAGCGTCCCAAGAAGGCTTAAGCCTTCCTGTCGTCAAAAAACAAACGGTGTTCGGTTGCCTTGGCGGGCACATCGAACGAAGTGACCCACTGTCGGGTCGAGTAAGTGAGAGTCCGGAATGGCTCTCGCGGTGCCGGAAGCGGTGCCAACTGAAGCAAAGAGGTTAGTAACATGCCACGTCGTCGCGAAGTCCCCAAACGTGAAATCCTGCCGGATCCCAAGTACGGCAATGTCGAACTGTCGAAATTCATGAACGTGATCATGGAAGGCGGCAAGAAGGCGATCGCCGAGCGCATCATTTACGGTGCACTCGACTTCATCGAAAAGAAGAACCCTGACAAGGACCCGCTCGAAGCTTTCACCGTTGCCATCAACAACGTGAAGCCGATGGTCGAAGTCAAGTCGCGCCGCGTCGGCGGTGCCAACTACCAGGTGCCAGTCGAAGTGCGCCCGGTGCGTCGTCTGGCGCTCTCGATGCGCTGGATCAAGGAAGCTGCTCGCAAGCGCGGCGAAAAGTCGATGGCCCTGCGTTTGGCCAACGAGCTGATGGAAGCCACGGAAGGCCGTGGCGGCGCCATGAAGAAGCGCGACGAAGTGCACCGCATGGCAGAAGCCAACCGCGCCTTCAGCCACTTCCGCTTCTAAAAATCAAACTTCGCTTGGGCGTTGGGTGTTGAGTGTCGGGCGACGTCGCCCGTGCTCAAGACCCAGCGCTCAACGCATTTAACCCGAAAGTAAATCATGTCCCGCAAGACCCCCATCGAGCGCTACCGCAACATCGGCATCTCCGCGCACATCGACGCCGGCAAGACCACGACGACCGAGCGCATCCTGTTCTACACCGGTGTGAACCACAAGATCGGTGAAGTGCACGATGGCGCCGCCACGATGGACTGGATGGAGCAAGAGCAAGAGCGCGGCATCACGATCACCTCGGCTGCCACCACCTGCTTCTGGAAGGGTATGGCCGGCAAGTTCGAAGAACACCGCATCAACATCATCGACACCCCCGGCCACGTGGACTTCACCATTGAAGTCGAGCGCTCGATGCGCGTGCTGGACGGCGCTGTCATGGTGTACGACGCGGTCGGCGGCGTGCAGCCCCAGTCCGAAACCGTCTGGCGCCAGGCCAACAAGTACAAGGTTCCGCGCCTTGCGTTCGTCAACAAGATGGACCGCACCGGCGCCGACTTCCTGCGCGTGCGCCAGATGATGGTCGACCGCCTGAAGGCCAACCCCGTCGTGATCCAGATCCCGATCGGTGCCGAAGAGCACTTCCAGGGCATCGTCGACCTCGTGAAGATGAAGGCAATCATCTGGGACGAAGACAAGGGCGTGACCTTCACCTACGGTGAAATCCCCGCGAACCTGACCGACGTCTGCAACGAATACCGTGAAAAGCTCGTCGAAGCCGCTGCCGAAGCGAGCGAAGAGCTGATGAACAAGTACCTCGAAGGCAATGAGCTGACCGAGGAAGAAATCAAGAAGGCCATCCGCCAGCGCACCATCGCCGGCGAAATCCAGCCGATGCTGTGCGGCTCGGCCTTCAAGAACAAGGGCGTGCAGGCCATGCTCGACGCCGTCATCGAATACATGCCGGCACCGACCGACATTCCGCCGGTCAACGGCCTCGACGAAGACGAAGCGCCTGTCACCCGCAAGGCTGACGACGGCGAGAAGTTCTCGGCCCTCGCGTTCAAGCTGATGACCGACCCGTTCGTTGGCCAGTTGACCTTCGTGCGCGTCTACTCGGGCGTGCTGACCAAGGGCGACAGCGTCTACAACCCGGTGCGCGGCAAGAAGGAGCGCATCGGCCGTATCGTGCAGATGCACGCCAACAACCGCGAAGAAGTCAACGAAATCCGCGCCGGCGACATCGCCGCGTGCGTGGGCCTGAAGGAAGTGACCACGGGCGAAACCCTGTGCGATCCCGCGGCCATCGTGACGCTCGAGCGCATGGTGTTCCCTGAGTCGGTGATCTCGCAGGCTGTCGAGCCCAAGACCAAGGCCGACCAGGAAAAGATGGGCATCGCGCTCCAGCGCCTTGCACAGGAAGACCCGTCGTTCCGCGTCAAGACCGACGAAGAATCGGGCCAGACCATCATTGCCGGCATGGGCGAACTGCACCTCGAAATCATCGTGGACCGCATGAAGCGCGAATTCGGCGTGGAGGCCAACGTGGGCAAGCCGCAAGTGGCCTACCGCGAAACGATCCGCAAGACCGTCGAAGATGCCGAAGGCAAGTTCGTTCGCCAGTCGGGCGGCAAGGGCCAGTACGGCCACGTCGTGCTCAAGCTCGAGCCGCAGGAAGCCGGCAAGGGCTTCGAGTTCGTCGACGCCATCAAGGGCGGTGTGGTTCCTCGCGAATACATCCCCGCAGTGGAAAAGGGCGTTGTCGAAGCGCTGACGCAAGGCGTGCTGGCGGGCTACCCCGTCGTCGACGTCAAGGTCACGCTGCACTTCGGTTCGTACCACGACGTGGACTCGAACGAAATGGCGTTCAAGATGGCCGCCATCTTCGGTTTCAAGGAAGGCGCCCGCAAGGCCAGCCCCGTGATTCTCGAGCCGATGATGGCCGTGGAAGTCGAAACGCCTGAAGACTACGCCGGCAACGTGATGGGCGACCTGTCCTCACGCCGCGGCATGGTGCAGGGCATGGACGACATGATCGGTGGCGGCAAGTCCATCAAGGCCGAAGTGCCGCTGTCGGAAATGTTCGGCTACTCGACCACGCTGCGTTCGATGTCGCAAGGCCGCGCCACGTACACGATGGAGTTCAAGCACTACGCTGAAGCTCCGCGCAACGTTGCCGAAGCCATCGTGGCTGCCCGCGCAAAGTAAGTTTTCAAGAATGCAGGGTCACGCAGTGCGTGGCTCTCTTTGTCTGCGATCCGGTGCCGCCACGTTCCCGTGCGAGGCGAACCAGCAATCGGGTGCAGACATAAAACCAATACACGGGAATGCTCTTTCAAGGATTGAAAAATGGCAAAAGGTAAATTCACCCGCACCAAGCCGCACGTGAACGTGGGCACGATCGGTCACGTTGACCACGGCAAGACCACGCTGACGGCG